>NZ_LFLU01000013.1 GCF_001189965.1 Herbaspirillum rhizosphaerae | reverse complement strand
GGTCATGGAAAACCGCACCCTGTCCATGCCGGGCAGCGTCGACAGCATCCCGTCCAAGGGCAACAGCGAAGACCACATCTCCAACTCGACCTGGTGCGCCCGCAAGGCCGCCACCGTGGTCGCCAACACCCAATACATCGTCGGCGTGGAAATGCTGCTGGCGGCGCAGGGGCTGACCATGACCGAAGAGTTGCTGAAAGACTTCGTGCTGGGCGAGGGCACGCAAGCGGCGTACGAAGAAATCCGCAAGCAGATCCCGGCGTGCCTGGACGGCGATCGCTGGTTCCACAACGATATTCAGGTGGCGCATTCCTTTATCACCAGCGGGTCGGTGCGGGAGGCGGTGGTTGGGCGGATTGGCAAGTTTGTCTGACCGCAGGAAGTTCACAACACCTTACGTAATAGCAGTCCTATAAAAAGCCAGGGAAGGGTCACCATGTTTACGTCGATCAGAACGCGTATTTTGTTTTTCAGTATTGCCTTGCTCATTGCGAGTCTGGGAGTGGTCGGTGCAGTGTCGTATGTCATCGTCAAGACCGACAACGACCTCGCCATCGACCAGAGTTCGCGTTCCATCGCCGACGGTTATGCTTCGGCGATCAACGAGTGGGTGGCGGCCAAGGCCAGCATGGCGGCGGCTGCGGCCGATGGGGTGTTGCAGGCGGATCCGGTATTCGTCATCAAGCAGTTGCAAAAGAGCGGGGGGTTCTACGTCACCACCTTCGGCAAGGAAGACAAGACCGCCTTCACCTCGGCGGCCGAGGGATTGCCGCCCGGTTACGATCCGACCGGACGGTCGTGGTATCAGCAATCGGTCAAGGCCGGCAAGGCGGTGGTGACCAAGCCTTACACCGATGTCGTCACCAAGAAACCGATGGTGTCTTTCACCGCGCAGGTGAAGAAAGACGGCGTCTTGCAGGGCGTGGTGGCGGCAGCGGTGTTTCTTGACGGCGTCAGCAATGTGGTCAAGGCGGTGCACCCGACACCGGCCAGCTTCGCCTTCCTGGTCGACCGCGACGGCATGATGCTGGCGCATCCCGATGCGCAGTGGATCAACAAGCCGGTCAAGGACTGGAATCCTGAATTGACGGCCGAGCGTCTCAATGCCTTCGCCGGTGACGACGCAAAAAGAGAGATCGTGCTCAACGGCGCCGCCAAGCTGGTGCAGGCCATCCCCGTGAAAGACACTGAATGGACCTTGCTGGTGGCGATCGACAAGGCCGACGTCAACGCCGGCATGCGTCACGCGACGCAGTCGTCGCTGATTGCCATCGTGCTGGTGGCGGCGTTGGCGGCGCTGATCCTGGGCATGATCACCAAAGCCGTATTCAAGCGCCTGTCGCAGGTGCGCAATGCCATGGACAGCATCGGTTCCGGCGACGGCGACCTGACCATGCGCCTGCCGGAAGACGGCAAGGATGAAGTCAGCCAGATCGCCCGATCATTCAACGTCTTCGTGCAAAAGATCACGACGATCCTGCAGGAGATCCGGCGCACCAGCGATGCCGTCAAAGTATCCTCGTCCGAGATCGCTAGCGGCAACCTCGACTTGTCGGGCCGCACCGAGCAGCAAGCCGGCGCGCTGGAAGAAACCGCTTCCGCCATGGAAGAGCTGACGTCGACCGTCAAGCAGAATTCCGACAATGCGCGCCAGGCCAACGAGCTGGCGCTGGCGGCGTCGGCCATCGCGGCGGAAGGCGGGGAAGTGGTCGGCAATGTCGTCGCCACCATGGAAGCGATCAATCAGTCGTCGCGCCAGATCGTCGATATCATCGGCGTGATTGACGGCATCGCCTTCCAGACCAATATCCTCGCCTTGAATGCGGCCGTTGAAGCAGCGCGCGCCGGCGAACAAGGCCGCGGCTTTGCGGTGGTCGCGAGCGAAGTGCGGAGCCTCGCGCAACGCAGTGCGCAGGCGGCCAAAGAGATCAAGGTGCTGATCGATTCATCGGTGTCGAAGGTGACCGACGGCGGCCATCTGGTGGAGAAGGCCGGGCAGACCATGGTGGAAATCGTGGCCAGTGTGAAGAACGTCAGCGCGATCGTCAGCGAAATCGCCAATGCCAGCTCCGAGCAAAGCACCGGTATCGAAGAAATCAATCGCGCCATCACGCACATGGACGAGGGCACGCAGCAAAATGCGGCCCTGGTGGAACAGGCCGCCGCCGCTGCGCAGTCTTTGCAGGATCAGGCGACGCGGCTGGCGACGATAGTCGGCGGTTTCAAGATGGATCGCTGACCGAACGCAATCGCCAACGGCGCGTTGGTGACCTCAATTGATCTGCCGGCATGGCATCTGGCGCGCCCCGAATGATCGCGTCCGGACTAGCTTTGCGCCTGATCCTGATGCACGCAACGCTTGTCAGGAAGGCAAATAAACAGGTACCCTTAGACGCCCACGATAACTACAGGGCGAATCTAACAGGAGGGGGACCTGTGCAGGCGCTATCGACCGCAGATAAAGAAGAATTCAAATCGGTTCGTGTCGTTCTTACCGACATGGACGAAACCTTGACCCATGGCGGGCGGCTTGCCGCCGCGACCTATGGTGCGCTGGAAGCTTTGCAAGCCGACGGCGTACGGGTGATCCCGGTCACCGCAGCGCCCGCGGGCTGGTGCGATCAGATGGCGCGCATGTGGCCCATCGACGGCGTCATCGGTGAAAACGGCGGCTTGTTTTTTCGCCGTGGCGAAGACGGACAGGGCGTCGTCAGGCAGTTTTGGCACGATGATCTCGGCCGGATGGAGAGTACGATGCGGCTGCAGGCGATCGTGTCGCGCATCCAGAAGGCTATCCCCGAGGCAACTGTTGCCGACGATCAAGCATTTCGCATGACCAGCATCGCCTTTTTCATTCCCAGGAATGCGGAGACGCGCGAACGCATTGTCGCTGCGCTACGCAACGAAGGCGCCGACGTCGCCATCAACAATCTCTGGATCCTCGGCTGGCTCGGCGGCTACGACAAACTATCGATGACGCGCCGCGTGCTTGCCGGATATTACGGCGTCGACATCGACGATGCCTCCGGTCGCGATGCCGTCCTGTACAGCGGCGACTCCGTCAATGACGCGCCCATGTTCGGATTTTTCCGGCATACCGTCGGTGTCAGCACCGTGGTGCATTATCTCGATCAGATTGCCGTTCATCCGCGCTGGATTACCGCCGGCCCGGGTGGCTCGGGATTCGTCGAGGCCAGCGCAGCAGTGATGCGCTCGCGGGCGGATCGCAGCCGATAATCTGCCTGCTGCGCACCGGCTTTTCCTCTCTTGCGATATGCGCATGCATGCGCAGACGCGCAACGCACCGATGAGATCGTGATAAAAAGTTTCGCATAACGACATACGAATTCATTCGTTTGTCGCCAGTTTTCCCTTACCTATACTTGATCGCAGATTTTTGCTCCGCGATGGCGGCCATTTGCATCATCAGGTAACGAAAGGGAAATCCATGACTTTGGATCGCAGAACCGTGCTCAAGCATCTTGCCGCCGGCGGCGTCGGCGCAGGTGCTGCATTACTGGGTCTGCAAGCCCGCGCAGAGAATCAGCCGGCGACCATACGCATCGGCGTGGCGCAGCCGGGCATCGGTAATCCGCCGCAGTTTTCAGGCAGTTCGGCCGCCGTCGCCAATGCCAAGGGCTGGGTCGAAGAAGAGTTCAAGGCCGACGGCATCAAGGTCGAGTGGTTCTTCTTCAAAGGCGCCGGACCGGCCGTCAACGAAGCGCTGACCAACAAGCAGCTCGACTTTGCATTCCAGGGTGATCTGCCGGCTATCGTCGCCAGGTCGGCGGGCCTCAAGACCAAGCTGGTGCTCGCCACCGGTGTGCGTTCCAATATCTATCTTGCAGTGCCGCCCGATTCTCCCATCCAGTCGGTCAAGGATTTGCGCGGCAAGCGCGTGGCGATCTTCAAGGGCACCAACGCGCAACTGCCGATCAACCGCGTGCTCGAAGCGAACGGCCTGCAGGAGCGCGATCTGCGCGCCATCAACCTCGATCAGGCGACCACGCTGGCGGCCTTGAGCACCAAGGATATCGATGCCGCATTCGGCAATATCAACCTGCTGCGCCTGCGCGACAAGAACGCCGCGCGCATCGTCTACAGCAGCAAGGGCGGCTCGCCGATTTTCACCACCCAGTCGCACGTTCTGGTGACCGAAGAGTTCGCGCAAAAATATCCTGCGATCACTACACGCGTGGTCAAGACTTTCGTGAAGACCTCGAAGTGGGCCTCGGATGAAGTCAACCGCGAAGAGGTCCTGCGCCTGTGGGCCAAGGCCGGCACGCCCTACGAGCATTGGCGCGAAGACTACGACGGCGAACCGCTGCGCGTGCGCATCAATCCCAACTTCGATCCCTTTCTCGTGGCGCGCTACAAGGACTCGGTGGAGCAGGCCTATCGCCTCAAGCTGAGCCGCGCCAAGTTCGATGTCGACCAATGGATCGATCAGAGCTACCTGAAGGCGGCGCTGAAAGAACTGCGCCTGGAAACCTATTGGCCGGTATTCCAGGTCAACGGCAAGATTCTGGGGACCTGAGCCATGAGTACGCAGCAGGCAGCGCTGGAGTTGTCGCCACCTTCACCATCTGCGCCATCCAGACCGGCTCATGCCGCGGCAGCGTCTGCGTTGCCGCAGGCGCGCTTCTACAGCAAGTGGTCGCCGCGCTGGCTGGCGCTGCCGTTTCCCTTGTTTCTGTTGCTGCTCTGGTATGTTGCGGCCCGGTTCGAATGGGTTGCGCCGCAGGTCTTGCCGTCGCCGCAGTCGGTGCTGCTGACGTTTGGCGATCTGGTCGCGTCGGGCGAAATGTTCGACAACCTCAGGATCAGTCTGCTGCGGGTGTTGTTCGGCTTCGGCGTCGGGCTGATCGGCGGTTTGCTGCTCGGCGTGGCGATGGGCTTGTCGCCGGTATTCAAGGATTACGTCTATCCCTTGTTCAAGGCCTTCAGCCAGGTGCCGGTGCTGGGCTGGCTGCCCTTGCTGATGCTGCTGGTGGGCATCGACGAAGCGCTCAAGATCATCCTGATCTCCAAGGCGGCGCTGGTGCCGATCGCACTCAATACCTACAAGGGCATCGAGAACGTGCCGGCGCGCTATGTCGAAGTGGCGCGCGTGCTGAAATTCTCGCGCTGGCAATTGCTGTGGCGCGTGATTTTCCCCGCAGCGCTGCCGCCGATCTGGAACGGCGTGCGCTACGGTTTTACGCATGCCTGGCTGGCGCTGGTAGTGGTGGAGTTGCTGGCGTCGTCGGAAGGCTTGGGCTACATGATCGTTTTCGGTCGCCAGTTGTTCCAGCTGGATGTGGTGATGGCGGCCGTGGTCGTGGTCGGGGTGGTGGGCTACACGCTGGATCAGGTGCTGGCGCGGATTGAAGTGCTCTTGCTCGGCTGGCGCCGCAGCGGATTCTGACAGGAGATCGCCATGTCCTTTTTGCATCCCGAAGACAAACATCCCGTGCCGAAAGTCTTGCGCGGCTGGGTCTTGCCGATCGTGCTGCTGGCGCTGTGGTGGCTGGCCGCCCGTTTTCACTGGACGACTTCGCCCTTGCTGGTGCCGGTCGACAAGGTGTGGGACACCGCAGTCGAACAAGTGCGCAGCGGAGAATTGTGGGACGCGCTCGCGGCCAGCCTGCGGCGCGACCTCATCGGTTTCGCCATCGGCGTCGCCGGCGGGCTGGCGTTCGGCATTGCGTTCGGTTTGTCGCGCCTGTTCGAACGCATGATCGGCCCGACCTTCCATACGCTCAAGCAGATTTCCCTGTTCGCCTGGATTCCCTTGCTGTCGGTCTGGTTCGGCCTGGGCGATGCCGCGAAGGTGGCCTTCCTGTCGCTGGCGGCATTCTTCCCGGTGGTGCTCAATACCTTTGAAGGCATACGCAGCGTGCCGGGCGAACTGATCGAAGCGGCGCGCGTGTTGAAGTTCAATCGTCGCCAGTGGCTGTTCAAGCTGATCCTGCCGGCGGCGTCGCCATCTATCCTGGCCGGCATTCATCTGGCGCTGATCTATGCGTGGCTGGCGACGCTGGGCGCGGAATACCTGCTGGTGTCGGGCAAGGGCATCGGCAACACCATGATCGACGGGCGCGAATTGTTTCTGATGGACCTGGTGATTTTCGGCGTGATCGTGGTCGGCTTTGTCGGCTTTGCGCTGAACTGGCTGGCGGCGCGCCTGGAGCGTCGTCTGCTGGCATGGCGCGGCCGCTCTGTCGCGCAATTTTAAGGAGTGAAGATGTCATTGGCCGGTACGCTGGATATCCAGCATCTCAGTAAATCCTATCCCGTCAAACAGGGCGACCTGGCGGTGCTGGAAGACGTGACGCTCACGATTACACCAGGCGAGTTCGTCAGCATCGTGGGCTCCAGCGGTTGCGGCAAGTCGACCTTGCTGCGCCTGATCGTCGGTCTTGAAGAGGATTATCAGGGGCAGGTGCTGCTCGACGGCGAGCGCATTGTCGGCACCAGTCTGCGACGTGGCATCGTGTTTCAGGAACACCGGCTGTTTCCCTGGCTGACGGTGGAGCACAACATCCAGCTGGGCTTGCTCAATGCCGAACTGACGCCGGGACAGAAGCGCCAGGCCGTGCGCGAGCACATTGCTCTGGTCGGTTTGGAAGGCTTTGAAAAATCCTATCCGCATCAACTGTCGGGCGGCATGGCGCAGCGTGTGGCGATTGCGCGCGCCCTGGTCAGCAAGCCGGAGATCCTGCTGCTGGATGAGCCTTTTGGCGCGCTCGACGCATTGACGCGCGCGTATCTGCAACAGGAACTGCATCGCATCTGGCAGGCCGAGGGCATCACCATGATTCTGGTGACGCACGATGTGGAAGAGGCCATTTATCTCGGCGATAAAGTCGTCGTGATGGAGCCGCGGCCGGGACGTATCCGGCGCATCGTGCCGGTTGATCTGGCGCATCCGCGCGAGCGTGCCGGGACAGGTTTTGCGGAAGTCAAACAAGAGGTGCTCAAGGAGTTTTCCGGCGACAGCGCCAGCCTGGCGGAGCCTCCTTTGCGCGCCGACCCTATCGATCCGGATCAGATTCGCCAGTGGCAATTCGCGATTTGAAAATAACAAGAAACCGACGGAGACGATGCGGCCATGAGCAGCGAAACAAGTCCTGAAACAGGACGCAGGCGCTTTTTGCGCGGCGGCGCGAGCCTGGGCGGAGCGCTAGTCGGCGCAGCGCTGGCGCCGGGAGCGCGCGCCGAACCGCTGGAGGTGGCGCCATGGAGCAAGACGCCGGGCGAGCCGGTGTTGTGGCATCCCTACGGCCAGCCGTCGCCGTATGAAAAAAATGTGGTGCGCCGCTCGCGTGGCGCAGCGCCGCTGCCGGGGGCGAACTCATCGATGACGCCTTTGCAGAATCTGCACGGCATCATTACGCCGACCGGTCTGGTGTTTGAGCGGCATCACGCCGGCATACCGCAGATCGATCCCGATCGGCACCGCCTGGCAGTGCATGGACTGGTGGAGCGGCCGACGATTTTCACGATGGACGATCTGGTGCGCTTGCCGTCGGTGTCGCGCATCCATTTTCTGGAGTGTTCCGGCAACACCGGGCGCGAATGGAAAGGTCCCGGCACCGCCTCGCTGCAGTTCAGCCACGGCTTGCTGTCTTGCTGCGAATGGACCGGCGTGCCGTTGGCCGTCGTGCTGGAAGAAGTCGGTATCAAGCCGGAAGGTTTGTGGATTCTGGCGGAAGGCAGCGATTCGGCAGGCATGACGCGCAGCATTCCGTTGAGCAAGGCGCTGGACGACGCCTTGCTGGTGTATGCCCAGAACGGCGAGCGCCTGAGACCGGAGCATGGTTATCCCCTGCGTCTTTTTTTGCCCGGTTTCGAGGGCAACATGAGCGTCAAATGGTTGCGCCGCCTGAAGGTCGGGCGTGAGCCTTTCATGACGCGCGAAGAGACGTCGAAGTACACGGATTCGATGCCGGACGGTACGGCGCGCCAGTTCACGTTTCTGATGGAAACCAAGTCGGTGATTACTTTTCCGGCGCCCGATCACCGGCTCAAGGACAAGGGCTTTTACGAAATATCCGGGCTGGCCTGGACCGGGCGCGGTCGCATCAAGCGTGTCGACGTGTCGACCGATGGCGGACGCAGCTGGAATGCCGCGCAATTGCAGGAACCGGTATTGGATAGAGCGTTGACGCGCTTTCGTTTTCCGTGGCGCTGGGATGGCGCGCCGACGGTGTTGCAAAGCAGGGCTGTGGATGAAACCGGTTATGTGCAACCGAAGGCGACCCAGTTGGTTGAGGCGCGCGGCGTCGAATCGAATTATCACTTCAACGCCATACAGAGCTGGAAAGTGGCAAGCGACGGAGTTATCACCAATGTCCAGGTTTAGGTCGCTTTCCATTTTTGCGATGGCTTGCTGCGCCACGATCCTGTTCGCGCTGCCGGCTGCACAGGCGCAGATCTACCGCATCGGCCGTGCCGCCGGCGAGCGCGACCTGGCGGCATGGAACATCGACGTCGCTGCGGATGGCGCAGGATTGCCGAAGGGCAGCGGCAGTGTGGAGCGCGGCCGCAGCGTCTATGCGCAGCAATGCGCGGCTTGCCATGGCGCCAGGGGCGAAGGCGGGCTGGCTGATCAGCTGGTCGGCGGCAAAGGTTCGCTGGCGACGGCCAAGCCGGTGAAAACCATCGGCAGCTTCTGGCCCTATGCGACCACCGTGTTTGATTTCATCAACCGGGCGATGCCCTACAACGCACCGCAGAGCCTGAGTGCCGACGAGGTGTATGCAGTGACGGCGTACCTGCTGAACCTGAACGGCATCGTCGCCGACAACGCCGTGCTCGATGCGCAGGCCTTGCCGAAAGTGCGCATGCCGAATCGCGACGGTTTCATCAACGACAGCCGTCCGGATACCGCCAATGTCGCCTGCCAAAAAAATTGTCGTCCGTCTTCCGCCGCTCAACCGTAAGACGTCATCTTAGCCAGCGTTATTTCAGTCAAGGAGATACAAGATGTCAGAAGCATTGCTTGATTTGCACCCCGTCGCCGGCCGTATCGGCGCGGAGATTCGCGACGTGCGCCTGTCCGGCGATCTGGGCGCAACGACCTTTGGCGCCATTCGCCAGGCGCTGCTGAAGTACAAGGTCTTGTTCTTCCGCGGCCAGCAGCATTTTGACGATGCGGGACAGGAAGCTTTCGCGGCCTTGTTCGGCGACCCGGTGGCGCATCCGACGGTGCCGGTGCGCGAGGGTACGGGTTATCTGCTGGAGCTGGATTCCGCGCATGGCGGCCGAGCAAATTCTTGGCACACCGACGTGACCTTCGATGTAGCATATCCGCAGGCATCGATTCTGCGTGCGGTGGAGATTCCTGCCTACGGCGGCGATACGGTCTGGGCCAATACCGCACAAGCCTACCTGGACCTGCCGCCGGCGCTGCGTCAGCTGGCCGACAATCTGTGGGCCTTGCATACCAACGACTATGACTACGCCTCGCGTTTCAATGCCAGCGAAACGGGCCTGAAGCGCTATCGCGAAGTCTTCACCTCGACCATCTACGAAGCCGAGCATCCGGTGGTGCGGGTGCATCCGGAAACCGGCGAACGTACGCTGGTGCTGGGGCATTTCGTCAAGAAGCTGCTGGGTTATCCGACTGCCGACTCCGAGCATCTGCTGAAGCTGCTCGACAGCTATGTCACGCGATTGGAGAACACGGTGCGCTGGCGCTGGTCGCCGAGCGATGTGGCGATCTGGGACAACCGCGCGACGCAGCACTATGCGATCAACGACTACGGCGATCAGCATCGCGTGGTCCGTCGCGTGACAATCGCCGGCGACGTGCCGGTCAGCGTCGACGGACGTCGCAGCGTGGCGCGCAACGCGCCTGAGAAGACGCGTTCTGCCGAGACGGTTTCTGCGGCGGTGGCATCATGAGCTCGCAAAAAAAACAATTGAAGCTCGGCGCCTTTTTGCAGGCGACCGGCCATCACGTGGCCGGCTGGCGCCATCCCCGGGCGCAGGCCGATGCCGGGCAGAATATCGCGCATTACCGGCAGATCGCGCAGACTGCCGAGCGCGGCAAGTTCGATGCGCTGTTCCTGGCGGATGGCGTAGCGATCCGCTCGCACGATGCGGATACCTTGCATCTGACCTCGCGTGCGGCGACCTTCGAGCCGTTGACCTTGCTATCGGCGTTGTCGCAGGTGACGGAACATATCGGCCTGGTGGCGACGGTGTCCACCACGTACAACGAGCCGTATCATGTCGCGCGCAAATTTGCGTCTCTCGATCACCTGAGCAACGGCCGCGCCGGCTGGAACGTGGTGACCTCCTGGTCGGAATCGGAGGCGCACAACTTCAATCTCGACAAGCATCCCGAACATGGCGCCCGTTATGAACGTGCGGAAGAGTTCGTCGATGTCGTGAACGGCTTGTGGGACAGTTGGGAGGATGACGCCTTCCGTTTCGATCAGGCCGAGGGCGTGCATTTCGATTTCAATAAGCTGCATGCGATCAATCACAAGGGCAAGCATTTTTCCGTGCGCGGGCCCTTGAACGTGGCGCGTCCCGTGCAGGGGCATCCGGTGGTGGTGCAGGCCGGGTCTTCCGAGCCGGGGCAGGAGCTGGCGGCGCGCACGGCTGAGGTGATTTTCACCGCGCAGCAATCGCTGCAGGATGCGCAACAGTTTTACAGCAGCCTGAAAGGGCGTCTCGACAAATACGGCCGTCATCCGGACGAGTTGAAGATCATGCCGGGCGTGTTTCCGGTGGTGGGCCGCAGCGAGAGCGAGGCGCAGGAAAAATTCGAAGAGCTGCAATCGCTGATTCATCCGACCGTCGGCTTGTCGCTGTTGCAGCAGCATCTGGGCGGCATCGATTTGTCCGGCTATCCGCTCGACGGACCGTTGCCGGAGAACCTGCAGGAGCCGAACGGCACCAAGAGCCGCTTCCAGCTGGTGACGGCGCTGGCGCGCCGCGAGAACCTGAGCATCCGCCAACTCTATCTGCGCGTGGCGACGGCGCGCGGCCATTGGTCGATTCACGGGACGCCGGAGAGCATCGTGGACCGCCTGGAAGAATGGTTCCTGAAGGGCGGCGCCGACGGCTTCAACATCATGCCGCCGACCTTGCCGGGCGGGCTGGACGATTTCGTCGCGCTGGTGTTGCCGGAGCTGCGCCGACGCGGTTTGTTCCGCACCGAATATGAAGGCAAGACCTTGCGCGAGAATCTCGGCCTGGCCCGGCCTGCGCACAAGCTGTACCGGCAGGCAGAGGGAGAATTGCTGGGCCGGGTGGCGTAAGCCTGCTGTCCCCAATGAAAAACGGCCTGGCTGCTTTCGCAGACCAGGCCGTTTTTTATGCTTTATCGATTGATTATGTCAGCGCGCGATTGACGCTCAACGCTGCCAGCGAGCAGACCGCGCCCGACAGCAGATAGATGCTGACGTATGCCAGGCCAAAGTGTGCCGACAAGCCCAGCGCCACCAGCGGTGCAAAACCTGCACCAACCAGCCATGCCAGATCGGAGGTCAGCGCTGCGCCGGTGTAGCGATACTTGGCAGGGAAGTTGGCCGTCACGGCGCCGGCAGCCTGACCATACGACAAACCGAGCAGGGCGAAGCCGACCAGGATGAAGATGTCCTGACCGGTGTCGCCGCCATTGATCAGCGTCGGCACGAAACCGCTCAGCACCGCAATCAGCACCGCCAGCGCGCCCAGTGTGGTGCGGCGGCCGAAGCGGTCGGCAATCGGGCCGGACAGGACGATACCGACCATCATCAGCACCGCGCCGAACACCTGCACCATCAGGAAGTCGCTGATCGAGCGCATCGAATACAGCGAGATCCACGACAGCGGGAATACCGACACCAGATGGAACAGCGCGTAGCTGGCCAATGCCGCCAGTGCGCCGATGATCAGGTTGCGGCCTTGCGAGCGGCCGATTTCAACCACGCTGGTCGGTTCCAGTTCGCGCTCTTCCAGCAGGCTGGCATATTCTTCCGAAGCCACCAGGCGCAGACGGGCGAACAAGGCCACCACGTTGATGGCGAATGCCACATAGAACGGATAGCGCCAGCCCCAGTCGAGGAAGTCTTCCGAAGTCAGGTTGCCCATCAGGTAGGCGAACACCAGGCCGGCGATGATGAAACCCACCGGCGCGCCGAGCTGACCCAGCATGGCGTACCAGCCGCGCTTGTTTTTCGGCACGTTCAGCGCCAGCAGCGACGGCAAGCCGTCCCACGATCCGCCCAGCGCCAGGCCCTGGCCGATGCGCAGCACCGCGAGCAGCACGATCGCGGTCACGCCGAGATGGTCGTAAGTCGGCAGGAAGGCGATGCCGGCCGTGGACAGGCCCAGCAGGAAGAGCGCCATGGTCAGCTTGACCTCGCGCCCGACCTTTTTTTGTATTGCCATGAAGATAACTGTGCCGAACGGGCGCGCGATGAAAGCGAAGGAAAAGATGACGAAAGCGTAGAGCGTGCCTTCAAGACGTTGTTCAAAAGGAAAGAACACTGTGGGAAAAACCAACACCGAGGCTATGGCATACACGAAGAAATCAAAGTATTCTGAAGCCCTTCCGATGACCACACCGATCGCTATGTCTCCTGGCGCAACGGCATGCTGGTTGCCTGGATGATCAGATTTGGCATGTCGAGAACCACCGTCAGGCGTATTTGTAGAAAAATTGCCAGGGAGTTCGCTATGAGAAGTATGAGTGCTAGCCATGATCATTGTCTCTCTTTCTTGGTTCGGTCTATAACGCCGTTTAAGTCCCGTTTTGCCATTGGATCGGACAACGAGGTAGGACAAATTGTCCAATCGCCAATGCATAGCGGTAAGTGTACATTAGCATGATTTGATAGCTCCGATTGGACTTTCCCTGCATGTTCTCACACCTCATTCGCCGCGGATTCATTTTCCTGCCTGCAATTTTGTTGGCTGGCTGCAACACGGTCGTCTTGAATCCTTCGGGTGACATCGCCAACCAGCAAGGTCGCCTTATCCTCATTTCGACAGCGCTGATGCTGCTGATCATCATTCCGGTGATTGCGCTGATCGTCCTGTTCGCATGGCGCTATCGCCAGAGCAACACCGCTGCGCGCTACGAGCCGGACTGGGATCACTCGACCCAGCTCGAGCTGATCATCTGGGGTGCGCCGCTGCTGATCATCATTGCGCTGGGCCTGTTGACCTGGATCAGCACCCATACGCTGGATCCCTATCGCAAGCTGTCGCGCCTTGATGCACAACGCCCGATTCCCGAGAACGTCAAGCCGATCACCATTGAAGTGGTGGCGCTGGACTGGAAGTGGCTGTTCATCTATCCGGAGCAAGGCATCGCTACCGTCAATGAACTGGCTGCGCCGGTTGACGTGCCGGTGCATTTCAAGATCACGGCTTCGTCGGTGATGAATTCCTTCTATATTCCTGCGCTGGCCGGTCAGATCTACGCCATGCCGGGCATGCAGACCGAACTCAACGCGGTGATCAACAAGCCGGGCGAGTTTGAAGGTTTCTCGGCCAACTACAGCGGCGCCGGTTTCTCGGACATGCGCTTCAAGTTCCACGGCGTGAGCAACGAAGGTTTCGACGAGTGGGTCAAGAAGGTCAAGGCCGCCGGCGGCGCACTCAAGCGTGACGACTACCTCGCGCTGGAAAAGCCGAGCATCAAGGATCCGGTGCGTCATTACAATGCGGTCGATGCGACGCTGTACCACGCCATCCTGAACCGCTGCGTTGAAGCCGGCCAGGTCTGCATGGACAAGCAAATGGCGACCGACGTCAACGTCAAGGAAGGCGCCAAGAAGGAAGCGGAATCAGAAGCAGGCGCCAAGGCTGACAAGTCCGCGCTGAACGCCTCGGGCGTCAAACTTGCAGCTGCAATGCCGGCGTCAGTGCCGATGGCAAGCCAGCACCACCATGAATAATCAATCGAAAGAACAGCCGGCGGCAGTAGTGCATGCAGCCGACAGGGGCGCCGTGCAGGATGTAATGCATGGCGTCGCGACCTTCTTTTTCAGCGGAAAGTAACGATGCTAGACCAAATTGACATGACCAAGCTGATCTTCGGCCGTCTCAGCTGGGAAGCGATTCCCTTTCATGAACCCATCCTGCTGATCACCTTCATCGGCGTGCTGATCGGTGGCGTCGCCGTACTCGGCGGCATTACCTATTTCCGCCTGTGGGGTCCTTTGTGGCGCGACTGGATCACCAGCATCGACCACAAGAAAATCGGCATCATGTATGTCATCCTCGGCATCGTCATGCTGCTGCGCGGCTTCGCCGATGCGCTGATGATGCGCGCGCAACAGGCGCTGTCCTTCGGCGATTCGGCCGGCTTCCTGCCGCCGCATCACTACGACCAGGTCTTCACCGCCCACGGCGTGATCATGATCTTCTTCGTGGCGATGCCGCTGGTGACCGGTCTGATGAACTACGTCGTGCCGCTGCAAATCGGCGCACGCGACGTGGCGTTCCCGTTCCTGAACAACTTCAGCTTCTGGATGACGACATTCGGCGCCGGCCTGGTCATGGCTTCGCTGTTCGTCGGCGAATTCGCCCGCACCGGCTGGCTGGCCTATCCACCGCTGTCGGGTATCCTCGGCAGTCCTGATGTGGGGGTGGACTATTACATATGGTCATTGCAGATTGCCGGGGTAGGGACGCTGCTGTCAGGGATCAACCTGATCGCCACCATCGTCAAGATGCGCGCGCCCGGCATGAACATGATGAAGATGCCCGTCTTCACCTGGACTGCACTGTGCACCAACGTGCTGATCGTCGCCGCTTTCCCGATCCTGACCGCCGTTCTGGGCATGCTGTCGCTGGACCGCGTGTTCGGCACCAACTTCTTCACCAACGATCTCGGCGGCAACGCCATGATGTACGTGAACCTGATCTGGATCTGGGGTCACCCTGAGGTTTACATCCTGATCCTGCCGGCCTTCGGCATTTTCTCGGAAATCGTCTCGACCTTCAGCGGCAAGCGCCTGTTCGGCTACACCTCGATGGTGTATGCGACCGTCGTGATCACCATCCTGTCCTACCTGGTCTGGCTGCATCACTTCTTCACCATGGGTTCCGGGGCGAGCGTCAATTCGTTCTTCGGCATCACCACGATGATCATCTCGATCCCGACCGGCGCCAAGATTTTCAACTGGCTGTTCACCATGTACCGCGGCCGCATCCGTTTCGAAGTGCCCATGCTGTGGACCATCGGCTTCATGATCACCTTCGTCATCGGCGGCATGACCGGCGTGATGCTGGCGGTTCCGCCGGCCGACTTCGTGCTGCATAACAGCCTGTTCCTGATTGCTCACTTCCACAACGTGATCATCGGCGGCGTGGTGTTCGGCATGTTCGCCGGTATCAACTTCTGGTTCCCGAAGGCTTTCGGTTACAAGCTGGACGATTTCTGGGGCCGTTGCAGCTTCTGGTTCTGGTGCATCGGTTTCTGGGTTGCGTTCACACCGCTGTACGTGCTGGGCTTCATGGGCGTTACCCGCCGCATGAGCCACTTCGAAGATCCATCGCTGCAGATCTGGTTCCAGATCGCTGCGTTCGGCGCCTTCCTGATTGCACTGGGCATCGGTTCGTTCATCATCCAGCTGGTGGTCAGCTACCTGCGCCGCGACAAGCTGCGCGACACCACCGGCGATCCATGGGGCGCCCGTACCCTGGAATGGTCGACTTCGTCGCCGCCGCCGGACTACAACTTCGCGTTCACTCCGCGCGTGCATGACAACGACGCCTGGGCCGACATGAAGGCCAACGGCTACACCCGTCCGCAGGAAGGTTTCGTGCCTATCCACATGCCCAAGAACACTGGCGCAGGCTTCATCATTGCGGCATTGAGCGCAGTGATCGGCTTTGGCCTGATCTGGCAAATGTGGCTGCTGGCCGGCGCCGGCTTCATCGCCCTGATGGCCGCGATCATCACACATACCTTCAATTACAAACGCGATTACTACATCCCGGCCGACGACGTCGTCCGTGTTGAAGCCAACCGCACACGCTTGCTGGATAGCCATGTCTGAGATTTCTAATTCCTCCGCCGCAACCATGGGCGCATCGCCAAGTTCGCGTTACTACGTCAAGGAACATCATCCGGAAAACGGCACTTTGCTGGGTTTCTGGATGTACCTGATGAGCGACTGCCTGATCTTCGCCTGCCTGTTTGCCACTTACGCCGTGCTGGGCCGCAACTATGCGGGCGGCCCGACCGGCGCCGAGCTGTTCGATCTGCCGCTGGTGGCGATCAATACTTCCTTGCTGCTGTTGTCGTCGATCACCTACGGCTTCGCCATGCTGGAAATGGCAAAGAAGAAGGTCAAGACCACGCTGATCTGGCTCGCCGTCACCGGCTTGCTGGGCGCCGGTTTCATCTACCTGGAACTGTATGAGTTCATCCATCTGATCCACGAAGGCGCAGGTCCGCAACGCAGCGGCTTCCTGACCTCGTTCTTCGCACTGGTGGCAACCCACGGTCTGCACGTCAGCTTCGGCATCGTCTGGCTGATCACGCTGATGTTCCAGATCAACAAGCATGGTCTGACACCTGAAAACGGCCGTCGCCTGATGTGCCTCTCGATGTTCTGGCACTTTTTGGACGTGGTCTGGATCGGCGTCTTCACCTTTGTTTATCTGATGGGAGTCCTGCCATGAGCGCGCCACAACATCAAGCCCACCCATCGCACGCCGAGAAGTACGGCCATGAGGACGGTTTTGACGTCCACCATCACGACCACACCGCCGACCACGGCAGCCTGAAGAGCTACACCATCGGCTTCGTGCTGGCGGTGATCCTGACCGCGATTCCGTTCTGGCTGGTCATGGGCAACGTGATCGAGAAGTCGAGCACCGCAGGTTTCGTCCTGCTGGGCCTGGCAGTGGTGCAGATCGTCGTGCACATGATTTATTTCCTGCACATGAACTCCAAGTCCGAAGGCGGCTGGACCATCCTGGCGCTGATCTTCACGATCATGGTCGTGGTCATCATGCTGGCCGGTTCGCTGTGGGTCATGTATCACCTGAATCACAACATGATGCCTGGCATGAGCCAGGATCTGATCCAGGAAGCCGTGCCGGGTTCGATGCAAAACATGCAACACAACATGCCTGGCATGAAGTGACCTGCAGCTGATTTGCATCTTCCAGGCATCTTTCAGTGACAGATAGTCAGTCTCCAGGGCGCGCTGCAGCTTCTGCAACAACGGAAGCGGCAACGCGCCCTCGGTCTTCCGGGCTGCGCGTTTTCCTTGCGCTTTGCATGCTCGTCGTTTTTCTCGGTTTCCTCGCCCTCGGCACCTGGCAGGTCAAACGCCTGTTCTGGAAGCTGGATCTGATCGAACGCGTCGATCGCCGTGTGCACGCCGCACCCGTTGCCGCACCCGGGCCTGCTGACTGGCCGGCGATCACCGCCGACTCGCACGAATATCTTCACGTTCGCGTGACCGGCACTTATCTCTATGAGCAGACTGCGCGCGTGCAGGCCGTCACCATCTACGGCAGCGGTTACTGGCTGCTGACGCCGCTGCGCAGCGCCGACGGCACGATCACGCTGGTCAATCGCGGCTATATCGCCACGGGCACGCGCGACGTGAAGGAGGGCGCAAGCGACGCTCCTGCGGACGTGACCGGGCTGCTGCGGATCAGCGAGCGGGGCGGCGGCTTCCTGCGCCACAACGATCCTGCCGCCGATCGCTGGTTTTCGCGCGACGTGCAAGCCATCGCAGCAGTGCGCAAGCTCGGCAATGTCGCGCCTTATTTCATCGATGCCGACGCCGGCTCCGCCGGTTCCGCACGGCAAGATGGGCGCGCTGTTGCAGGCGAACCTGTCGGCGGTCTGACAGTAATTGCTTTCCCCAACAACCACTTGGTTTATGCTCTCACCTGGTACGGACTGGCGCTGATGACGGCCGGCGCCGGCTTCTGGGTCATGCGCGACGAAAAACGCCGCCGCGCGGCCCGACTGAACCAGGAAAGCAACAATGGCAAGCAAGGCTGACAATACAGAATTCACCATCCCTCACGACATCCATTCCCATCAGCAAGATGCGCTGACGGACGATATCTCGCCGCTCGGCGCTGAAAAATCCGCCAACGCCCCCGACCGCG
This sequence comes from Herbaspirillum rhizosphaerae, assembly GCF_001189965.1. Classification (GTDB taxonomy): domain Bacteria; phylum Pseudomonadota; class Gammaproteobacteria; order Burkholderiales; family Burkholderiaceae_D; genus Herbaspirillum; species Herbaspirillum rhizosphaerae. The sequence continues at coordinate 149,910 of NZ_LFLU01000013.1, read as the reverse complement.
CCGCCGGTCACAAGAACATGCTGCAACTGATCCAGTTGCGCTGGATCGCGGTGTTCGGGCAGATCACCACCATCATCGTGGTGATCTTCGGTTTCGACATTCATTTGCCCTTGCCGCACATGCTGGAAGTGCTGGCCTGCCTGATCGCCTTCAACATCGCCAGCCACCTGCGCTGGCACGAGCGGCCCTTCGTGACCAACCGCGAGCTGTTCCTGGCCCTGCTGGTCGACGTGGCCACGCTGACGGCCCAGCTTTACCTGAGCGGCGGCGCCACCAATCCCTTCGCCTTCCTGTACCTGCTGCAGATCATCATCAGCGCGGTGCTGCTGGCGGCCTGGTCGACCTGGACCATCGTCGTCATCACCAGCCTGTGTTTTGCCGGCTTGTCGCAATTCTTCATACCCTTGTCGCTGCCGCCGGACCACGGCAACGGCGTCTTCAGCCTGTATGTCGAAGGCATGCTGATCTGCTTCATCCTGATCGCCGCCTTGCTGGCCATCTTCATCACGCGCATCAGCAGCATCCGCCGCGCCGGCGATGCCCAGCTGGCCGCCTTGCGCCAGCGCGCGGCGGAAGAGGACCACATTGTGCGCATGGGCCTGCTGGCCTCCGGCGCCGCGCATGAACTCGGCACGCCGCTGGCGACCTTGTCGGTGATCCTCGGCGACTGGCGGCGCATGCCTGAATTCAGCAGCAATCCGGAACTGCTGGAAGAAATCGGCGAGATGCAGATCCAACTGCAGCGCTGCAAGACCATCGTCAGCGGCGTGCTGCTGTCGGCCGGCGAAGCGCGCGGCGAGTCCTCGGTCAAGACCACGCTCAATACCTTCCTGAGCGACATCGCGGAAGAATTCCGCGCCACGCGTCCCATCGTCGCCTTCGATTTTGAAAACCGCATTGAGCAAGATATGCCGGTGGCCTTCGACTCGGCGCTCAAGCAAATGATCTGCAACGTGCTCGACAATGCGCTGGAAGCCTCGCCGCGCTGGCTGCGCTTCACCGCCACGCGCGAGGGCAACGAACTCAAGGTCGCCGTCGACGACACCGGCCCCGGTTTCATGCCGGGCATGCTGGACCAGCTGGGCAAACCGTATCAATCGACGAAGGGCAAGACCGGCGGCGGGTTGGGATTGTTTTTTGTCGTCAATGTCGCGCGCAAGCTGGGCGGCGCCGTCACCGCGCACAATCGCGAAGAAGACGGTATCATCGCCGGCGCCACGGTTTGCCTGACGCTGCCTTTGTCGGCAATCAGCCTGGAGGCAGACGCGTCAGCGACAGAGCACGAGCTGGAAGCGCAAGAAAATCCATCATCATCCATGAAAGAGAATTCGCAACATGTCCACTGAGCGTCTGCTGTTGATCATCGAAGACGACGAGGCGTTTGCGCGCACGCTGAGTCGTTCGTTCGAGCGGCGCGGATATCGCGTGTTGCAGGCGGCCAGCCAGGACGAGGCCGAAGTCGTACTCAGGCAACACAATCCCGGCTATGCGGTGGTGGATCTCAAACTCAACGGCAGCACCTCCGGCCTGGCCTGCGTGCAGATGCTGCATCAGCACGATGAAAACATGCTGATCGTGGTGCTGACCGGCTTCGCCAGCATCGGCACCGCGGTCGAAGCGATCAAGCTTGGCGCCTGCCAGTACCTCGCCAAGCCGTCCAACACCGACGACATCGAAGCCGCCTTCGGCCATGTTGCCGGCGCGACGGAAATCGAACTGACCAGCCGCTCGACCTCGATCAAGACGCTGGAGTGGGAACGCATCCACGAAGTCCTGGTGGAAACCGACTTCAACATTTCCGAAACCGCGCGCCGTCTCGGCATGCACCGGCGCACGCTGGCGCGCAAGCTGGAAAAGCAGCGCGTAAAGTAATCAGGGACGGTGCTCGGCGGACGAGCGCCGAGGTTGCTGCAACGCCTGTGCATGCATCGCGCGCTTGACGCTGCCGGCCAGTTCCGAGATCTGGAACGGCTTGCGCAGCACGGCTTCCAGCGCAATCACTTTTTCCACCGCCTGCATGTCGGCATAACCCGTCGCCATGAGGATAGGCAGGTCGGGATGACGCGCCCGGGCCGCCGCAATGACTTCCGCACCGTTCATGCCCGGCATCAGAAAATCCACGATCAGCAGATCGAAACGCCCGGCCTGCAGCTTCTCCAGGCCGAACCAACCGTTTTCCGCCTGTTCCACGGTATAACCCAGAATCTCCAGGCATTCGACGATGAACTGCCGGACTTCGTCATCGTCTTCAATCACCAGGATGTTGCCGCTTTCCTTCGGCATCAGTTCGTGGTCGAGCGGCTCCTGATACTGTTCCTGCACCGGCCGCGTGCCGGCTACCGGCAGCCAGACTTCCACCGTCGTGCCTTTGCCGACCGTGCTTTCGATGCGCGCCATGCCGCCGGACTGATCGGCGATGCCATACACCTGGCTCAGGCCGAGGCCGGTGCCTTTGCCCACGGACTTGGTGGTGAAGAAGGGATCGAACACCTTGCTCAGGATGTCTTGCGTAATCCCCGATCCCGAGTCTTTGACGGCGATCACGACATACTCGCCGCGCTTCAGTACGCCGTCGTAGGCTTCGCGCTGACGCGCCTCGATGCGCAGGTTGCCGCCTTCCGGCATGGCGTCGCGGGCGTTGATGGCAAGATTGAGAATCGCCATTTCGATCTGGTTGGCGTCGGCGACGGCGCGCGGCAGAGCAGGGGCGATATCCACCGTCACATGGATGCCGGCGCCGACCGAGACGGCGATCAGGTCCTTCATGCCGTCGATCACCGATTCGATGTCCACCGGCTTCAGATCCAGGCTCTGGTTGCGGGAGAAGGCCAGCAGCTGTCCCGTCAGCTTGGCGCCGCGCTTGGTGGCGTTGCGCGCCGCGCCGGCCATGCGCTTGATGCGCTCGTCGCCCGACAGCCGTTCGATCAGGTCGACGTTGCCGATGATGACATTGAGCAGGTTGTTGAAATCGTGCGCGATGCCGCCGGTCAGGCGGCCGACGGCTTCCATCTTTTGCGCCTGCACCAGCGCGATCTGCGTACGCTCGCGCTCGGCCATCTCGCGCATCAGGCGGTCATTGGCCTGAGCCAGCTCGGAGGTGCGTTCTTCGATGCGGACTTCCAGCGTTTCATTGAACTGCTGCAGGGCGCTCTGGCTTTCCAGCAGGCGGTTTTCGGCCTCGCGGCGTTCGCTGATGTCGAGCGATACCCCGGCCATGCGCACCGGCACGCCGACGCGGTTGCGCATGGTCTGGCCGCGAATCTGCACCCAGTGCACCGACTGATCGGGCCAGACCACCTTGTACTCGATGGCGAAATCTTCCTTCGACAGGACGGCCGCCTCGATGACGTCGAGATGGCGCTGGCGGTCGTCAGCATGGATGGCCTGCAGCAGATCGTCATAGGTGAATTCGCTCTCCGGCGCAATGCCGAAATGTATCTTGCAGGTTTCCGAGACGATCAGGATCGAGGTCTCCAGCTCCAGGCTCCACGAGCCCAGGCGGCCGGCATGCAGCGCCAGGCGAAGGTGTTCTTCGGACCGCGCGCGCTCGTGCAGATGGCTGCGGCTGAGATATTGGCGGCGACGCGCGCGCAATGCGGAGACGCTGGCCCGCAGCAGCGTTTCCGCATTGACCGGACGCTCCAGCAGGATCATGTTGATCAGCCGCTCCAGCACATCGAGCGATGGATGGCGATCCTGGCCGCGCTGGCGGGCGCTGAGAATGACGAAAGGAAAATCCGACCAGGACTCCTGCGCCTCGACCCATTGCTCAAGGATGCTGAAGTCCATGTCGACCAGCGCCTCTTCCGTGATCAGCGCCGCGCCGGCGCCGCGCGAGAGCTCTTCCAACAGCGTCGCGTAATCGGTGCAGGAGGTGCAGCTCAGCCGCTCGCGCGACAGCGTCTGCGCAATCACTTCTGCATCGCGACCGTGCGGAGCGAGTATCAGGATGCGTTCTTCAAGCGAGGAATTAACCGGCATTGTTCAGCATAGGCGTCTTGCCGCGGTAAGACGGCAGGCCGCTCATGATGCCCTCGAAGTCCTGCAAAGGTTCACCGATCTGGACTCCATGGCTGGCGCTGAGACGGAATTCGTGAATCGTTCTTGCATGATGATTGGTGCGGCTCTTGATGACCGAGACCGCAGTGGAGATGTCGCCGTGCGCCTCGAAGAAGCGGAACATCAGGATCGTGTCGCTCAGATAGCTCAGGTCCACGTCGGAACGAATCTCGCCCACCAGGCCGTGTTGTCCCAGCACCAGCAAGGCGGTTACCCCTTGCAGGCTGAGGTAGGTCAAGACCTCGTGCATCTGCAACAGCAGGAATTTCTCGCCCGGCATCGCCTGCAGATAGGCGTTGAGGCTGTCGATGACGACGAAGGTGCGGTCCTCCTGCTCGACGGCCTGGCGGATGCGGCTGGCGAATTCGCCAGGCGACATTTCGGCCGGATTGATCTGATACAGCGTCAGGCTGCCGTCGGCAATGTAGGGCGCGATATCCATGCCCAGTGCGCGCGAGCGGATCAGCAGGGTGCCGACGCCCTCGTCGAACAAATAGTAAGCCGCACGCTCGCCGCGCCTGAGCGCACTCAGCACGCAGCAGATCGAAGTGGTGGTTTTGCCGACGCCCGAGGGGCCGCTCAGCAATGTATTGGTGCCGCGCACCAGGCCGCCGCCGAGCAGCGTATCCAGCTCGGTAACACCGGTGCTGACAACGGCGTCTTCGAATTCGATGGCGTGGTCGGCCGCCACCAGCCGCGGGAACACGCGCATGCCGCCGGTTTCCAGCAGGAAGTCGTGGTAGCCGCCGCTGAATTTGATGCCGCGCATCTTGACCACGCGCAGGCGGCGGCGTTCGCTGCCGAATTCCTGCGCAAGCTGTTCGAGGGTGATCACGCCGTGCGCAATGCTGTGCAATTGCAGATCGCCGGGATCGCTGGTGCGGTCGTCCAGCATCAGCACAGTACAGTTGCGGGTCGCGAAGAAATGCTTCAGCGCCAGGATCTGGCGCCGGTAGCGCAGCGGGTTTTGCGCCAGCAGGCGCATTTCCGACAGGCTGTCGAAAATCACCCGCGACGGCTTCAGTTCATTCACGCGCACCATCACGCTCCGGATGGTTTCCCCGAGTTCGACCTCGGACGGATGCAAGATGGATTGCTGGTAGTCGGGACTGAGGTCTGCCTCGTCGATCATCTCGAACAGAGACAGCCCCTCCAGCGACCAGCCGTGCGAAGCGGCCACGGCCTTGAGTTCGGATGCGGTTTCCGACAGCGTGATATAGAGTCCGGATTCACCCTTGGCCGCCCCCTCAAGCAGAAACTGCAGGCCGAAAGTGGTTTTGCCGGTGCCGGGAGTACCTTCTACGAGATAGAGCCGATGCGCGGTGATGCCGCCTGCAAGCACGGCGTCCAGCCCTGCGATGCCGGTTGCGGCGCGATCGGAATGACCGGGAAGGCGACCTGAAGTGAGGTTATTTTTGTGTTGATCCATCACATTAATGTCGTTTGAGTTGTCAGAATAAAACGCTTTTTTATGATGACTTACTGTAGCAGGAGGGACTTTTTACCCCTGTCAGATGACTCCTGAAACCCTTGTAAGACAATCTGAAGTCCCGCCGCCAAGCCGCTATGGAAAAGGTTTCCTGCGTTTTGGCGAGAATCCGTCTTTCTGTCGCCGGCATGTGAATTTGCGACGGGGATGGATTACTATCGATGCTGTGTATCCGACAGCGGCGCCGACTGCCCTGCGCATGCATACGGTACACAACACGATGTTGAATCAACAACACTGGCAAATAATGATGACAAGCTTATCCACCTCTTTATCGACACCTTCCGCAACCGAAGACAGCGCCGGTCTGCACATCCTCGTGGTGGAAGACAACCTCGACTCGCAACAGCTGGTGTGCGAACTGCTCGCTGCGCTTGGTCATTTCGCCGAAGGAGTAGGCAGCGGCGAGCAGGCGCTCGTCGCGCTGGAGCAGCAATCCTTCGACGTGTTGTTTACCGACGTCAATCTGCCGGGCATGTCCGGCATCGAGCTGGCGCAACAGATCAACGTGCGCATTCCTGCGCTGAAAATCATTTTCGCCTCCGGCTACGGCGCACAGATCAGCAAGAACGTCGGCACTGCCTCGTTTTCGCTGCCCAAGCCCTACGATATCGACCAGTTGCAGAATATCCTCGACGGCATCAGCCGCGAGCTGCAACGCGGCGGCGGCCTGGCGCATTGACGCCCGGTGACCGACCTACAGAGGGAGAACAGTATCAACACGCTTCAGGCATTGGCAGATCTGGTGGAACGCAACCGCGAAGGCCTCCTGACGCGCTGGCGCAATCTGGTGCGGGCCTTGCCGTCGGCCCAGAATCTCAGTATTCCCACGCTCAACGATCATGTCCCGGCGCTGCTGGACGAGATCGCCATGGCGTTCCGGCGCAATTCGGACGAATCCATCGCCGAGGTGCTGGCCGACGGCACGCCGCCCGAACATGGCCTGCAACGCCTGCACAACGGCTACATGATTGAAGAAGTGGTCGCCGAATACAACCTGCTGCGCGGCTGCGTCCATGATCTGGCGACCCAGCATCAGATCAATCTGCAGGGCAAGCCTTTCCATGTCATGAACCTGGTGTTCGACAGCGCCATCGGGCTGGCGGTGCAGACTTTTTCGATCAACCGCGCGCTGGAAGTGCAGCGCCGCCGCGAAGAATATCTCTCCTTCATCGCGCACGATCTGCGTACGCCGCTCAATGCGGTCGCCCTGGCGTCCAAGGTTCTGGAAGCCTCCTTCACGGCCTTGCCGGTGGACCAGCGCGCCGCCAGGATGATCAAGATCCTGCAGCGCAATGTGCAAAGCATGTCGTCGCTGGTGGCCAAAGTCATTGAAGAAAACGACAACCTGCGCACCGAGAGCGGCGTCAAGCTGGAGCGGCGCAACATCGATCTGTGGCCGCTGGTGGAAAGCATGGTCTACGATCTGAATCCGGTCGCCGGCACCGGCAGCACGCGGCTGCTCAACGATGTCCCGGAAGATCTGGTGATCTATGCCGACGCCGATCTTCTGCGCCGCATGATGCAAAATCTGATTGCCAATGCGCTCACCCACACGCCGCAAGGCGAAGTGGTGATCGGCGCGGCGCCGATTACCGGCGGCGGGGTGGAATGCTGGGTCAGCGACAACGGCATGGGCATTTCGAAAGACCGGCTGGAATTGATTTTTGAAAAATTCGAGTCGGAAACCAAAGACAAGGGCGGCCTCGGCCTGGGGCTGGCCATTTTCAAAACCTTCGTCGAAGCACATGACGGCACCCTGAAAGTCGACAGCGAAATCGGTCGCGGATCGCGCTTCAGTTTCATTCTGCCGGGGCGTGCCCAGTACTGACGCAATAAACGCAAAGCTCAAAAAAATCGGCCGCCCAGGATTTCCTGCGCGGCCGATTTTTCTTTGGATGTATTCATTGCGTCTGTTCCTTGCAATCAAGGCAGAAGAGGGCGGGCAAGGACAAACCCGCAGCCCCGATTCAACCGTCGCTTTGCGGCGAGCTGCCGTCAAATACGCCGAAGGCTTCGTCTTCATGGCGCGGCGGCGCTGCCGGCGCGGCGCCCTTGATTGCCATGTCTTTCTGTCTGCTGCCGGGTTGCAGGCCGGAAGGCGCTTCCGGCTTGTCGCGCACATCGGCGTGCCGCTGATCGCGGCGGGCCCGTTCGTGCTCCTGATGAGATGCGTGAGACATCGTTTCCTCCTTCCAATAAGCGCACTGCAGCCGCCCGGCAAGGGCCGCTGCAGTGGCAAGAACCCATGAATCAGCGTTTCTCGGGATGCGGCTTGCCGTCGTTGCTGTCGGCCATGTCGGCGAAACCATCCACACCTTCGATGCCGGCAATGCGGATCGCCGTGCGATGACGCGCCTGCTGGACTTCCGCTTCCGCAGCATTGGCTTGCGGCGCCTGTTGCGGCAGTTTGCCGGCGGCGTTTGCCTGCGTTGTGCTGGACTTGGTCATGGTGCTTCTCCTTGAAGTAACGGGAAATGGGAAAGACGGAAATGCCTGTGTCGACATCACCTTAATCCGCCCGCCGTCCCGCAGCCATCAGTGCGCGCCGCATCATCTTGTAAGACGAGCGGCAGCGCCAGTCTCTCCTACAGCGCTTTAAGCAAGGCGCTTATAGGTTCTCCTGCGCCATCTGTCTAGCCTGAACAACCAGCCTGAACACCGTTCAGGATAGACAGTCCGCCAAAGCAAGGAGATCGCCATGAACACATCGCAGACCCGCGGCAGCCACAGCTACAAGATCATCGAAGTCGTCGGTAGTTCGGAGCAGGGCAGCGACGACGCCATCCGTAATGCCGTCAGGGACGCCTCGCACACGCTCAAGCATCTCGACTGGTTCGAAGTCATCGAGCAGCGCGGCCATATCGACGAGGGCAAGGTCGCGCATTTTCAGGTCACGCTGAAACTCGGTTTCCGCATTGGCGACTGACCGAAGAGGTTTCGGCGGACACGACGGTAGGAGGCATCCTACAGTGATATGCGCCGCTGTCCGATGGTTCACTGCAACATGATTGGCTAACGTAGAAGCTACAGAGCAAAGTCTGCAAAGAATAAACATGACCCGGACCTTGATGCCCCTCGCTTTGCTTTCTGAAAAAACCTTTCCAATCCACGCAGACAATAACGGGGTGATCAATTGCAAGCTCGCGTCCTCTTAGTCAGTTCCGAAGCCGTTCCTCTCGTCAAAACCGGCGGACTCGCCGACGTCATCACGGCGCTGGCGGTCAGCCTGCGCAAGTGCAACATCGACGCCAGCATCCTCATGCCCGGTTACGCCGCCGCCATTGCCGGCGCCGAAGCGCATGCCGCTCAATCCGGCCAGCCCTTGACGTCCGTTGCCTTGCCGCGGCCTTTGCCGGGCGGTCCCGGGCGCCTGTTGCAAGGCGTCATGCCAGGCACCGATGTGCCGGTGCTGCTGCTCGACACCGAGCGCTTCAGCCAGCGCCGCGCCAATCCCTACATCGATCAGAGCGGGCAGGAGTTCTGCGACAACGCGATCTGCTTTTCCGACCTGGCGCACGCCGCCGTCGCCATCTGCACCGGCGAGACCAGCCTGCCGGCGCCGCATGTGGTGCATGCCAACGACTGGCACGCCGGCCTGATTCCCTTCCTGTTGAAAACCGCCGGCCTGCACCACATCGGTTCCATGCTGACGATCCACAACCTGGCCTTCCAGGGCAACTACCATTTCGACCTCGCGGCTCAGCTCGGTCTGGCGCAGATGCCCTCCGACAGCATCGCCAGCCTGGAATACTGGGGCAAGATCAGCTACCTCAAGGCCGGCATCCAGCACGCCGATTGCGTCACCACCGTGAGCAAGACCTACGCCGCAGAAATCCTCACGCCGCGTTTCGGCTACGGCATGGAAGGCGTACTCAATGCACGCCGCCATGTCTTGCGCGCCATCCCTAACGGCATCGACAGCGATGTCTGGGATCCGCAGAACGATCCTTTGTCCAGGGCGCCGTTCAGCATCGACCGGATGCGCGGCAAGGTAATCTGCAAATCCGACCTGCAAGCCATGTTCGGCCTGCTGCCGGTGGATCCCTTCGCACCGATCCTCGGTATCGGCAGCCGCATGTCGCACCAGAAGATGGCCGACGTCGCCTTGCAGGCCCTGCCGGCCATCCTCGATCGCCACGAGCGCATGCAACTGGTCGTGCTCGGCTGCGGCGAGCGCAGCTATGAAGAAGGCTTCGCCGACCTGGCGCAGCGCTATCCGGGACGCGTGGGCGTACACATCGGCTATGACGAGCGTCGCGCCCACGCCTTGCATGCCGGCAGCGACATGCTGCTGCACGCCAGCCGCTTCGAACCCTTCGGCCTGACGCCGTTGTACTCAATGCGTTACGGCACGATCCCGATCGCTTCGCGTGTCGGCGGACTGACCGACACCATCGCCGATGCCGGCATGCAGGGCGCGGCTACTCCAGGCGCCAGCGGCGTGCTGTTCGACGGCGAAGCCGCGCAGGACATGGAAGCCGCCGTGCAGCGCGCCTTCGATCTCTACGGCAGCCGCAGCGAATGGCAAGCCATGCAGCGCAATGCGATGCAGACCGATTTCGACTGGCAAACCTCAGCCGCCGCCTACATCGACGCCTACAAGGAAATCGCCGCCGGCGAAGCGAAGACGGCTTTCCGCACCGCATTGCAACCGAAGACCGCGGGCAATGTTGCCGCGGTCGCCATTCAGGCCGCGTAGTTTTGAAAAAAGTGAGCGTCATCATTGGAAAACCCTGTCATGGCGGATTTTTCGCCGCGCATCTACTGTATCGATCCGACGCTGGTGGCCCGCGCCGGCTGGAACGATCTGCTCGAACGTTGCGCAGCCATGGGCTTCGATCATGTCCTCCTGTGCGGCGACAATCTGGTTGCCGATCTTCTTGCAGAATCTGAATCCGGAAGCGGCGTTGCGCCGGCTGATTCCGGCCTGAGCAGCCTGGCGCAGCTGGAACAGCTGGCGCATCTCTGCACCGAACACCGGCTGCGCGTGCTGCTCGACTTGTCGCTCACCCGCGTGCATGCCGATGACGCCGCCGTATTGCGGCATCCGGAATGGTTCGCGCTGACCGGTTCGTCGTCGGCGGCATCCACGCCGGGACGCGACGTCTTGCCGGATCCGCGTCATCCCGGCGCCGGCCTGCCGGTCAACACGCCGCGCCTCGATGTACCCGAGGTTGCCGAGGCGATGCTGGCGTGGTGGCATGCGCGTCTGGCAGTGCTGATCGACGCCGGCGTGGCCGGATTCTGCTGCCGCGAGCCGGCCAGCTTTCCGGCGCAATTCTGGTGCCGTCTCATCGACCTGACGCGCGAACAGCGCTCCTGCTGCCACTTCCTCGCCTGGACGCCGGGCTGCACGCATCGCCAGCTGGACGACATGGCCGGTTGCGGTTTCGACGGCGTGTTTTCTTCCGGCGCCTGGTGGGATTTCCGCGCGCCATGGTATTTCCGCGAATACGACAAACTGGCGGCGATTGCTCCGGTGCTGGCTTTTCCAGAGGATCCTTTCGGTCCGCGCCTGGCGCGCATCCATGGCTTTCGCGATAAGCAGGCACGTCGTCTGGGCGCGCTGCGGGCTTTGCATTTCGCCACCGTCAGCGGCGCCGGCTGGCTGATGACGATGGGTTTTGAATTCGGCCTGACCGATACCCTCAGCGTTGCCCGTCACGCCGGCGCCGCCAATCGCCTGAGCACGCCGCAAGACTACGCACAGGCCTGCGCCGATGCCGAGTTCGATCTCAGCAAGGACGTGCTGGAAGCCAATCGCGCCATGGCCAAACGCCGTATCGAGAGCGGCAGTCCTCTTTTGCGTTCATCATTGCGTCCCCTCAGCGCACCTGATGCGTCGCTATTGTTCATCGAGCGCCGCGATGCCGACGCCAGCCAACTGATCGCCGTCAATCCGCAACTCGATCATGCCGTCCGCATCAGCGACCTTGGCGACACCGGCTGGCAGCAGCGTCTGGCCGGCAGCGCCGTGCAATGGCATGGCGAGGACCGCCAGGTGCCGCCCGGCGCGGTGCGCCTGCTGGATTTGGAGGCGCCGCCTGCGGTCGGCAGCGATCCCGGCCGCCGCAAGAAACCGGTGCCGGACAAGGTGCGCTCGGCGCGCATCGTCATCGAACACATCGCGCCTGCCGTCGACGACGGCAAGTTTGCCGCCAAGCGCACGGTAGGCGAGCGTTTCATCGTCAGCGCCGACATCTTCATGGACGGTCACGAACACCTGGCCGCATCGGTGCTGGTGCGCGCCGCCGATGAGAAGCAATGGCGCCGGATTACCATGCATCATCACGGCAACGACCGCTGGCAAGCGACGCTGTCATTGACGCGGCTGGGGCGTCACTACTTTTGCATCGAAGCCTGGAGCGACGTCTTCGAGACGTATCGCGACGGCCTGAAAAAGAAACATGCCGCCGGCGTGAACGTACAGCTGGAGCTGGAAGAAGGCCGCATACTGGTCGCCGCACTGGTGGAGCAGGGGCTGGAAAACGGCGTCGACGGCACCGTGCTGGAACGCAGCGCTGCCTTGCTCAAAGCGCTGACGCCGGCTTCTGCCAAGAAGCGCGGCGCCGGCAAAGATCATGTCAAAGACAGCAAGCCCGAGGTCACTGAAGCAGAACGGCTGGCCTTATTGTGCGCTGACGACACTGCGCAGCTGATTGAACAATTGACCGCGCTGGCAGGCGCGCGCGCCTTTCTGGCGCGTAGCGCCGCCGAATATCCGCTGGAAGCCGAACGCGCCGCCGCTACCTATGCCAGCTGGTACGAGCTGTTCCCCCGTTCACAGAGCGGGCGCGCCGACGTGCACGGCAACTTCGACGACGTCATTGCCCGTCTGCCCGCCATTCGCGCCATGGGTTTCGACACTTTGTATTTCCCGCCGATTCATCCGATCGGAGAAAAGAACCGCAAGGGCAAGAACAACGCACTCGACGCCGGTCCGGAAGATCCCGGCAGTCCGTATGCGATCGGCAGCGCGGAAGGCGGCCATGACGCCATTCATCCGCAGCTCGGCACGCTGGAGGACTTCCTGCGGCTGCGCGACGCGGCCGAGGAACACGGCCTTGAGCTCGCGCTCGATTTCGCGATTCAGTGCGCGCCGGATCATCCCTGGCTGCGCGAGCATCCCGGCTGGTTTGCCTGGCGCCCCGACGGTTCGATGCGCTATGCCGAAAATCCGCCGAAGAAATATCAGGACATCGTCAACGTCGACTTTTACGCTGACGAAGCGATTCCGGATCTGTGGGTGGCCTTGCGCGATGTGGTGATCTATTGGGTGCAGCAGGGCGTGAACGTGTTTCGCGTCGACAATCCGCACACCAAGCCGTTTCCGTTCTGGGAGTGGATGATCGGCGCGGTGCGCAGCCGCTATCCGCAAGTGATCTTCCTGTCGGAAGCCTTCACCCGGCCCAAGCCGATGTACCGCCTGGCCAAGGTGGGATTCTCTCAGTCTTATACCTATTTCACCTGGCGTCACACCAAGCAGGAGTTCATCGATTACCTGACCGAGCTGACCGCCGACAGCGACGGCATTGATCAGCCGCGCGATTTTTTCCGGCCGCACTTTTTTGTCAATACGCCGGATATCAACCCCGAATTCCTGCAGCGTTCCGGCCGGGCCGGTTTTCAAATGCGCGCCGCACTGGCAGCCACCTTGTCCGGCTTATGGGGCGTCTACAGCGGCTTCGAATTGTGCGAAGCCCAAGCCATCCCCGGCAAGGAAGAATATCTCAACTCCGAGAAGTACGAAATCCGCGCCTGGGACTGGCAACAGCCCGGCAACATCATCGAGGACATTACGTTACTTAACCACATCCGCGCGGAGAACCCCGCCCTGCAGTCCCATCTCGGCGTGCGCTTCCTGACCGTGACGAACGACAACATTCTTTACTTCGTCAAGTCGACCCGTGCATCGCCGCCCTCAGTGAAGTCGTCAATGAAGTCTTCAACATCGGGAGCGGCGGCCCGCTTCGGCGACAACGTCGTGTTGGTCGCCATCAGTCTCGATCCGTTTCAGCCGCAGCAGGGCGACATCGAATTACCGCTGGAGGGTTTCGGCCTGGCCGACGACGGTCGTGTGCACGTGGAGGATCTGGTCACCGAACGGCGCTTCACCTGGAGCGGCCGCCGGCAATCGGTGCGCCTCGATCCGCACACGCGGCCGTATGCCATCTGGCGCATTCGCGCAGGGGAGGCTTGAGATGGATATTCCTTCAGACGGCGCCATCCTGCGCAAACGCGAACCGCCGGCCGGCGACGACAAAAGCGGCAAGAGCGGCAAAGACGATGGCGGCAAAGGCCGCAAACAAAGCACCAGCAAGGCGGAAAAAGCCAAGGCCACGCGTGCCGGCCGGGCCGGTCTGCGCTTCACCGACGATCCGTTGTGGTACAAGGACGCGATCATTTACCAGATCCACGTCAAGTCCTATTTCGACGCCAACGACGACGGCATCGGCGACTTCGCCGGCCTGATCAAGAAGCTCGATTACATCAAGGGTCTAGGCGTCAACACCATCTGGCTGCTGCCGTTCTATCCATCTCCGCGCCGCGACGACGGCTATGACATCGCCGATTACAAGGGCGTCCATCCCGATTACGGCAACATGAGCGATGTGCGACGCTTCATCGCCGCCGCGCACGAGCACGGCCTGCGCATCATCACCGAACTGGTCATCAACCACACCTCGGACCAGCATCCCTGGTTCCAGCGCGCGCGGCAGGCGCGGGCCGGGTCGGTGGCGCGCAACTTCTATGTCTGGTCGGACAACGACAAGAGCTATAGCGGCACGCGCATCATCTTCCTCGATACCGAAAAATCCAACTGGACCTGGGACCCGGTCGCCAAGGCCTATTTCTGGCATCGCTTCTATTCGCACCAGCCCGACCTCAATTTCGACAATCCGCAAGTGCTCAAAGCCGTGCTCAACGTCATGTCGTTCTGGCTCGACCTCGGCATCGACGGCCTGCGGCTGGATGCCGTGCCTTACCTGATCGAACGCGAAGGCACCTCCAACGAAAACCTGCCCGAGACCCACGCCATCCTCAAGCGCATCCGCGCCGAGATGGACCGCAAATATCCCGACCGCATGCTGCTGGCCGAAGCCAACATGTGGCCGGAAGACGTGCAGCAGTATTTCGGCGACAGCGACGAATGCCACATGGCTTTCCACTTTCCGCTGATGCCGCGCATGTACATGGCGCTGGCCAGCCAGGATCGCTTTCCGATCACCGACATCCTGCGCCAGACGCCGGATATTCCGGCCGAATGCCAGTGGGCGATTTTTCTGCGCAACCACGACGAGCTGACGCTGGAAATGGTCACCGACGCCGAGCGCGACTATCTGTGGAATTTCTACGCGCCGGACCGCCGCGCGCGCCTCAATCTCGGTATCCGTCGCCGGCTGGCGCCGCTGGTGGAACGCGACTGGCGGCGCATCCAGCTGCTCAACAGTTTTCTGCTGTCGATGCCCGGCACGCCGGTGATCTATTACGGCGATGAAATCGGCATGGGCGACAACATCCATCTGGGCGACCGCGACGGCGTGCGCACGCCGATGCAATGGACGCTGGACCGCAACGGCGGCTTCTCGCGGGCCGATCCGGCGCGACTGGTGCTGCCGCCGCTGATGGATCCGCAATACGGCTACCAGACCATCAACGTCGAAGCACAGAACGACGACCGCCACTCCATGCTCAACTGGATGCGCCGGCTGCTCAATGTGCGCAAGCTGCACCAGGCCTTCGGCCGCGGCACGCTGAAGCTGATTTACCCGAGCAACCGCAAGATCCTGGCCTACCTGCGCGAGTACAGCGATCCCAAGAAAGGCGGCGCGACAGAAACCATTTTATGCGTCGCCAACCTGTCGCAATCGGCGCAGGCGGTCGAACTGGAATTGTCCGCCTTCGCCGAGCGCATCCCGATCGAGATGATGGGCGGCACGGCGTTCCCGCCGATCGGCAAGCTCAACTACCTGCTGACGCTGCCGCCGTTCGGCTTCTACTGGTTCCTGCTGGCGACCGAGGCCAACATGCCGTCCTGGTACGCCGCTACGCCCGAGCCTTTGCCCGAGTATGTGACGCTGGTGCTGCGCCAGGGCGTCGGGGAAATCATGGAGTCGCCGGCACGCACCGTGCTGGAACGCGAAGTGCTGCCGCATTACCTTCTCAAGCGTCGCTGGTACGCCGGCAAGCAGCAACAGATCGATGCGGTCGAGATGGTCGACGCCACCACGCTGCCGATGTCGAAGAACGTGCCCGGCAATCTGCCGGTGGTGCTGAGCGAGATCGAAGTGCACGCCGGCGGGCAGGTGCAGCGTTACCTGCTGCCGCTGGGCTTCATCCGCGAGGAAGACACGGTCTCGGCCTTGCCGCATCAGCTGGCGCTGTCGCGTGTGCGGCGCAACCGGCATGTCGGTTTCCTGACCGACGCGTTTGCACTCGACTCTTTCATCATGACCGTGCTGGAACTGCTGGCGGAAGACGCCGAAGTGCCGGCCGGCGAGGGCAAGTTGCGCTTCGTCCCGACCGCCGCCTTCGACGCCGCCGTCCTCAAGGCGCCGCTGCAATTGCGCCGCGTCGCGCAGGAGCAGTCCAACAGTTCGGTCGTCATCAACGACGCCATGGTCATGAAGGTGCTGCGCCTGGTCAAGCCGGGCGTGCATCCGGAAATCGAGATGGGACGCTACCTGACCGGCCACGGTTTCCCCAACGTCCCGGCCACGCTGGGCGAAGTCACGCGCATAGGCGCAGACGGTACGCCGTATGCGCTGATCGTGCTGCAACGCTATGTCGACAACCAGGGCGATGCCTGGCAATGGACCATGGATACGCTGGAGCGCGCGATCCAGAGCGACGCTCCGGGCGATCCGGCCCAGCACCACCGCAGCAACACCAATACCGCGCTGGCCGAACTCGCCACCTTTTCGCGCCTGCTGGGCCAACGCCTGGGCGAGATGCACACCTTGCTTGGCAAGCCCAGCGACGATCCCGCGTTTGCACCGGAAACCGTGCGCGCATCGACCTGGCAATCGTGGGCGCGCTCGGCCGCCGCGCAGCTCAATGCCGCCTGCGAGATCCTGCGCAAGAAGAACGACTGGGTCAACATCGACGAAGCGCGCCAGGTCGGGCGTCTGCTGGCGCAACGCGAACCCTTGCTCAAACGCATCGAGCAGCTGGCGCAGGCCGGCGAAAATTCGCTGTGCATGCGCCTGCACGGCGACCTGCATCTGGGGCAGGTGCTGATCGCGTTCAACGACGTCTTCATCATCGATTTCGAAGGCGAACCGGCGCGCTCGCTGGAAGAACGGCGCGCCAAAGGCAGTCCGCTGCGTGATGTCGCCGGGCTGATGCGCTCCTTCGACTATGCGGCGGCTTTCGGCCACAACATGGGTCCGGGCGATCTGGACGAAGCCGCCCGCGCCGACAAGGAGCATGTCTTGCAGCGCTTTGCACCGGAATGCCAGGCCGCTTTCCTGGAAGGTTATCGCGTCGGCAATCCGACATTGGCGCAAAGCCTGCCGCTGTCGGCGCAGAACGACTTGCTCGATCTGTTCACCCTGGAAAAAGCAGCCTACGAGATTTGCTACGAAGCCGCCAACCGGCCGGCCTGGATGCACGTGCCTCTGCACGGCATCTACACCATCGCAAATCGATTATTGGATAGTAAAAAGCAGTAGCAAAAAAAGGGAGCAACGATGGCATTGCCGCAACTGATGAGCACCATGGACACCGACCGCGATCATTTACCAGACCTGGCCTTGGCTGCCAGCTTGCAGCAAGGCACGCTGGGCGATCCGTTTGCGCTGCTCGGGCCGCGTTACGCCAGGTTGCCGCAGGATGAACAGGCATTGCGGCTGTGCTGCTATTACCCCGGCGCCTGCGCGGTGCAGGTGTTTTCACGGCCGGCCGACGAGCCCGATCCGCATGGCGTCCTGCTGGGCAACCTGCAACAGCTGGGCGCGGAAGGCGGCGACAAGGACGGTGACAAGGGCAACGGCATCTTCTACGGTGAAGTCGTGTTGCCGGCCCATGCCGCCAGGCGCGAGATCCCCTATGTCTTGCATGTGGCGTGGCCGGCCGCCGACGGCAAGGAAGAGGTGCAGATTACGGAAGACGTCTACGCCTTCGGCTTGCAACTGAGCGATTTCGACCTGCACCTGCTTCGCGAAGGCCGCCATCGCCAGCTGGGGCGCTGCCTCGGCGCGCAGGTAGTCACGATTGACGACGTCGACGGCGTGCGCTTTGCCGTGTGGGCGCCGAATGCGCGCCGCGTCTCCGTGATCGGCGACTTCAACCAGTGGGACGGCCGCCGCCATCCGATGCGCCTGCGCCAGAGCGCCGGCGTCTGGGAATTGTTCATTCCGCGGCTGCGCGACGGCGCGCTGTACAAATATGAAATCGTCGGCCCCGACGGCCGCGTGCTGCCGGCCAAGGCCGATCCCATGGCGCGTGCAACCGAGGCGCCGCCGGCCACCGCCTCGCGCGTGATCGACGACCGCAGCGGCCGGCGCTGGCACGACGAAGCCTGGATGCGGCAGCGTGCAGAGCGGCAGTCGGCGCAGGCGCCGATGTCCATCTATGAAGTGCACGCGGCATCGTGGATGCGCATCCTTGAAGAAGACGGCCGCAACCTCGACTGGAACGAGCTGGCCGAACGCCTGATTCCCTATGTCAAGGGCATGGGCTTCACCCATGTCGAGCTGTTGCCGGTGATGGAACATCCTTTCGGCGGTTCCTGGGGCTATCAGCCGCTGTCGCAGTTTGCGCCCAGCGCGCGCTTCGGCTCTGCGGCGGATTTCGCCGGTTTTGTCGACGCCTGCCATGGCGAAGGCATAGGCGTGATCCTCGATTGGGTGCCGGCCCATTTTCCTTCCGATCCGCACGGCCTGGCGCTGTTCGACGGCACGCCGCTGTACGAACACGGCGATCCGCGCGAGGGTTTTCATCAGGACTGGAATACGCTGATCTACAACCTCGGCCGGCATGAAGTGCGCGGTTTCCTGATCGCCAGCGCGCTGGAGTGGCTGGAGCATTTCCACGTCGACGGCTTGCGCGTCGACGCTGTCGCCTCGATGCTGTACCGCGACTACAGCCGCAACGCCGGCGAATGGGTGCCGAACGTCCACGGCGGCCGCGAAAACCTGGAGGCGGTCGCCTTCCTGCGTGAGCTGAACCAGACGGTCGCCGAGCGCTGTCCCGGCGCGCTGATGATCGCCGAAGAATCCACCGCCTGGCCCGGCGTGACGGCGCCGGTGGAGCAGGGCGGCCTGGGATTTTCCTATAAATGGAACATGGGCTGGATGCACGACACCTTGCGCTATGTGGAGCAGGACAGCATCTATCGCCGCTACCACCATCACGATTTCACCTTCGGCATGATTTACGCGTTTTCGGAATCCTTCGTATTGCCGATTTCGCACGACGAGGTGGTGCACGGCAAACGCACCCTGCTCAACAAGATGTCGGGCGACTACTGGCAGAAGTTCGCCAACCTGCGCGCCTATTTCGGTTTCATGTGGACGCATCCGGGCAAGAAGCTGCTGTTCATGGGCAGCGAGTTCGGCCAGTACGATGAGTTCGACCACGACAAGTCGCCGCAGTGGGAGTTGCTCGATGATCCGCGCCACCGCAGCATCCAGCGCCTGGTGCGCGACCTCAACCGCTTGTATGTCGACGTACCGGCCCTGCACCGCTGGGATACGCGTGCCGAAGGCTTTTCCTGGGTGGTCGGCAACGACAGCGTCAACAGCGTGTTTGCCTACTTCCGCCATGGCGATGAAGGCGACGCCACCGTGCTGGTGGTCGTCAACATGACGCCGGTGCTGCGCCACAACTACCGCATCGGTGTGCCGCCCGGTGCCGCCAATCAGTACGAGTGGGAGGAAATTCTCAACACCGACGCCGACATCTACGGCGGCAGCAATCTCGGCAATGCCGGGCACGTGACTGCGCAGCAGGAGGAGTGGCACGGTTATCCAGCGTCCGTCCTGCTGACCTTGCCGCCGCTTTCCACCATCATCCTGCGCCGCCGCTAACCTGAGACAACAACAATGACACTGATCACGCCAAGAAAACTGCAAGCCGGAGCGCCGTATCCTCTGGGAGCCCGTTTCGACGGACTCGGCATCAACTTCGCCGTGTTTTCCGCGCATGCCACCAAGATGGAATTGTGCATTTTCGACGCCACCGGACGCCGCGAAGTCGAGCGCCTGATGCTGCCCGAATGCACCGATGAGGTGTGGCATGGCTATCTGCCCGACACCTCGCCGGGACTGGTCTACGGCTATCGCGCCTACGGCCCGTACGAGCCGCAAAAGGGGCACCGCTTCAATCCCAACAAGCTGCTGCTCGATCCCTATGCGCGCAAGCTGGTGGGGCAGGTGCGCTGGACCGACGCCTTGTTCGGCTATCGCCTGCATTCGCCCAAGGGCGACCTCAGCTACGACCGCCGCGACAGCGCCGCCGCCATGCCCAAGGGCGTCGTGATCGAAGAGATGCCGGTCGGCCAGAACTATCCGCGTCCGCGCGTGCCGTGGTCGAAGACCGTGATCTACGAAGCGCATGTGCGCGGCATTTCCATGCTGCGCGAAGGCGTCATGCCGCACGAGCGCGGCACTTTTGCGGCGCTGGGGCATCCCGATTTCATTGCGCATCTGCAAAAACTGGGCGTCACCACGCTGGAGCTGATGCCGGTGCATTCCTTCCTGCAGGAAAATTTCCTGCTGCAGCGCGACCTGCGCAATTACTGGGGTTACAGCACGCTGGGCTTCTTCGCCCCGGAGCCGAGCTACCTGTCCACCGGCGACCTCAACGAGGTGCGCATGGCGGTGCGGCATTTCCACGCCGCCGGCATCGAGGTGATCCTGGATGTGGTCTACAACCACACCTGTTCCGGCAGCGAACTGGGGCCGACGCTGAGTTTTCGCGGTCTCGACAATGCCAGCTATTACCGGCTGATCCCCGGGCAGGAGCGCTATTACATCAACGATACCGGCTGCGGCAACACCGTCAACATGTCGCATCCGCGGGTGATCCAGATGGTGCTGGATTCGCTGCGCTACTGGGCGCAGGCGTTCGACATCGACGGCTTCCGTTTCGACCTGTGCTCGACGCTGGGGCGCGAACCGACCGGCTTCGATCCGCATAGCGGCTTCTTCGACGCACTGATGCAAGACCCGGTGCTGTCGCAGCTCAAGCTCATTGCCGAACCGTGGGATATCGGCCCGGGCGGTTACCAGCTGGGCCAGCATCCGCCGCGTTTTGCCGAATGGAACGACAAATTCCGCGACGGCGTACGCCATTTCTGGGCCGGCGGCGAAGGCTTGCGCGGCGAGTTCGCCGGACGCATGCTGGGCTCGTCGGATCTGTTCGACCATCATCACCGCAAGCCGTGGGCCTCGGTCAACTTCATCGCCTCGCATGACGGCTTCACTTTGCGCGACCTGGTCAGTTACGAGACCAAGCACAACGAAGCCAACGGCGAAAACGGCAACGACGGCCATAACGACAACTACAGCGCCAACTGGGGCGTGGAAGGCGCGACCGACGACGCCGTCATCCTGCAATTGCGCGAGACGGTGCAGCGCTCGATGCTGACCTGCGTTTTTCTCGCGCAGGGTACGCCGATGCTGCTGGCAGGCGACGAATTCCATCGCAGCCAGAACGGCAACAACAATGCCTATTGCCAGGACAATGAGACCTCGTGGGTGGACTGGAACGCCGCCGGCAGCGAGGCGGCGGTGGCGCTGACCACCTACGTGGGCCGCCTGACTGCGATCCGGCGCGATTTTCCGGTATTGCAGGGCGATCATTTTTTGCACGGCCATCGCGAGATCAGCAAGGGCTTGCACGACGTCGCCTGGTTCGACGAGCGCGCCACGCCGATTTCCGTCGAAGACTGGCAAAACCCGGTGGCGCGCGCGCTGACGTTGCAGTACGCCGGCACGGGCAATGTCGCAACCGAAGCAGCCGATACGGAGGCGCCGCCGTCGCCGGACATCGTCCTGATGTTCTTCAACGCAGGGCACGAAGCCATCGAATTCACTTTTCCGCGTCCCGAGGATGCGCACTACCTGCTCATCGACAGCAATATTCCCGACGGTGCGGCATCCGCTGATGTTTACAACGGGACCAGTGTTGAAGTCGCGGCCCACAGCGTGCAGGTATTCGCCAATCGCCCATGCAGGGAACAATCATGAATAGTCTGGTTCCGCTTCATCCCAATAATGTTCGCTTCCACTACAAGCTGCCGTTCGGCGCCGAATACCAGGGCAGCGGCCGCACGCGTTTTCGCCTGTGGGCGCCGCTGGCCAAGACGGCTGCGGTTGAACTCGATGGACAGCGCCGGGTGCCGATGGCGCCTTCGGAATCGGGAGACGGCTGGTTTGAAGTCGAAACCGAGTGCGAGGCCCTGACCCAGTATCGCTATGTGCTGATGTCGCAGATCGATGGCGAGATCAAGGTGCCCGATCCGGCGTCGCGCTGCCAGGCCGGCGACGTGCATGCCGACAGCGTGGTCATCGACGCCTCGGCCTATGAATGGCAGACGCTGGACTGGCGCGGCCGCCCGTGGCATGAGACGGTGCTGTACGAGCTGCACGTGGGCGCGCTGGGCGGCTTTGCCGGCGTCATGCAGCGCCTGCCGGAGCTG
Organism: Herbaspirillum rhizosphaerae; assembly: GCF_001189965.1. Taxonomy (GTDB): domain Bacteria; phylum Pseudomonadota; class Gammaproteobacteria; order Burkholderiales; family Burkholderiaceae_D; genus Herbaspirillum; species Herbaspirillum rhizosphaerae. Next base: position 127,711 of record NZ_LFLU01000013.1, on the reverse strand, counting down.
GCCGAACTCGGCATCACGGCGGTCGAGCTGATGCCGGTCTCGGAATTCCCCGGCGCCTACAACTGGGGCTACGACGGCGTGCTGCCGTATGCGCCCGATGCCAGCTATGGCACGCCGGAACAGTTGAAGCAGTTGATCGACACCGCGCACGATCTCGGCATGATGGTCTTCCTCGACGTGGTGTACAACCACTTCGGACCGGACGGTAACTATCTGGCCAGCTATGCGCCGTTCTTCCGCAGCGACACCGCGACGCCCTGGGGCCAGACCATCGATTTCCATCGTCCCGAGGTCGCCGACTTCTTTGCGCAGAACGCCTTGTACTGGCTGCAGGAGTATCGTTTTGACGGCTTGCGGCTGGACGCCGTGCACGCCATCTGCGACCAGAACTGGCTGCGTGCACTGGCGGAAAAAGTGCGCACGGCGATCACGCTGGAAGATCAGGAAATCGGCCTCGAAAAGCGCCACGTGCATCTGGTGCTGGAGCATGACGGCAATGCCGCGTCGCTGCTCGACGGCGGCGCCGGCAAGCGCCGTGGCGGCAAGTACGAGGCGCAGTGGAACGACGACGGCCATCACGTCCTGCATGTGCTGCTGACCGGCGAGACCGGCGGTTACTACGCCGACTACGCGATCCAGCCGGCCGAGAAGCTGGCGCGCTGCCTGCGCGAAGGCTTCATCTATCAGGGCGAGCCGTCGCCGTACCGCGACAACGAGACGCGCGGCGAGAGCAGCGTGGAGCTGCCGCCGACGGCGTTCGTGCTGTTCCTGCAAAACCATGACCAGATCGGCAACCGGGCCCGCGGCGAACGATTGACGGCGCTGGCCGATCCGGCGGCCTTGCGTGCGGCCCAGGCCTTGCTGCTGTTGTCGCCGCAAATCCCGATGCTGTTCATGGGCGAGGAATACGGCGCGGCGCAGTCGTTTTACTACTTCACCAGCCACGCCGACGACAAGCTCGCCGAGGCGGTGCGCTCCGGACGGCGCAAAGAGTTTTCCCGCTTCCCGGAATTTTCCGATCCTGCAGCGCTCGACGCCTTGCCGGATCCGAACAGTTTTTCCACGTTCATGGCGTCGATTCCCGAACCGGTGGCGCCGGAAGAAGACGGCAGCGCGGGGCAGTGGATGGGCTGGTGCTACCGCCTGCTGATGATCCGGCGCGAAGCGATCACGCCTTTCCTGCCCGGCGCCGTTGCGCTGGATGCGCAAGCCATCGGCCCCGCTGCGGTGTATGCGCGCTGGCGGCTCAACAATGCCACGGTGCTGTGCATCACGGTCAATCTCGGCAAGCAGGCCGTGAACGAATCGCTGGATACGCTTGCGACGCCGGCCGGGGCCGACGTGCTGTTCGATAGCGGCGGCGTACTCGATGCACTGGCGGGCGGCGTGTTGCCGCCGCATTCCATCCTGGTGATCATGGAGGCGGCAAGATGAACACCCGGCCTGAAGAGACAAGCGTCAGCGATTACGACCAGGCCGTCTATAACCTGGCGGCGCTGGCCGGCATCGCGGTCAACTGGATCGATGCCTACGACCAGCCGCAAACGGTATCGCCGGCATCGCTGCGCACCATCCTGGCGACGCTCGGTCTGCCGTGCGACAGCCACCGGCAAGCGGATGAAAGCCGCGCACGTCTGCAAGAGATCAACCGCTCAGCCGCGCTGCCGCCGCTGATCACTGCTGAAATCGGCAAGGACATCGTCTTGCCGGCCCAATGCGGCCTGCAAGGACAATCCTGCCTGATTATTCTGGAGACCGGCGAGCGCGTGGCGCGCAAGATATCCGGCAAGGACGGTAACGGCAGCGAAGCACCGACCATTGCCGCCATCGACCGCTACGGTTATCACCGGCTGCAGGTGGCCGGCATCGAAGTCACATTGGCGGTGGCGCCGCCGCGTTGCTACAGCGTGGCGGACGCCTTTCTCGACAAGGGCGACGCCGGCCGGCACGGTTGGGGGCTGGCGCTGCAACTCTACGGATTGCGCAGCGACAACGACGGCGGCATCGGCAGCTTCGGCGGGTTGGCGCAACTGGCGGCGAAGGCCGGCAAGGAAGGCGCAAGCGCGCTGGCGATCTCGCCGGTGCACGCCATGTTTGCCGCCGACACGCATCGCTTCAGCCCGTACTCGCCCTCGAGCCGCTTGTTCCTCAATGTGCTGCACATCGACCCTGCAAATATCCTGGGACGCGATGCACTGCGCCAGGCATTGCAGGAAGCAGGCCCGGAAGCGACTGCGCTGCAACTGCGTCTGGAGCAGGCGTCCCAGGTCAACTGGCCGGAAGCGGGGCGTCATCGCCTGCAACTGTTGCGGCGCTTGTATGGCATGTTCCGCATGCAGGGCGCGCCTTCGGCCGAATTCGCCGCGTTTCGTCTGCAGGGCGGACAGGCGCTGGCCGACCACGCATTGTTCGAAGCGCTGCATCACACGCTGGCGGCCAGGACGCCGGGCATCGCGAGCGACTGGCGGCACTGGCCGGAACGCTGCCATCGTCCCGATTCGGCGGAGATGCGTCGCTTTGCGCAAGAGCAGGGCGGCGAGATCGACTTCCACATCTTTCTGCAGTGGCAGGCGGCGCGCGGTTTGCAGCACGCCCAGCAGGCGGCGCGCGACAGCGGCATGGCGGTTGGCCTGATCGCCGACCTGGCGGTAGGCGCCGACAACGGCGGCAGCCAGGCCTGGAGCCACAGCGCAGAAATGATTGCCGGCCTATCGGTGGGCGCACCGCCTGATTTGCTCAATACCCGCGGACAGAACTGGGGCATAGGCGCGTTTTCGCCGCTGGCGATGCGGGCTGAAGGATTCCGTTCTTACATCGCGATGTTGCGTTCCGTGTTTGCCCATGCCGGCGGCGTGCGCATCGATCATGTGATGGGGCTGACGCGCCTGTGGCTGACGCCGGAAGGCGCCGACGCCAATGACGGCGCCTATCTGCGCTATCCGGCGCAGGATCTGTTGCGCCTGATTGCGCTGGAGTCGTGGCGGCATCGCGCCATTGTGATCGGCGAAGATCTCGGCACCGTGCCGGAAGGTTTCGATGCGCAATTGAAGGACAGCGGATTGCTTGGCATCGGCGTGCTCTGGTTTGAGCGGGAGCAAAGGCGGTTCATGGCGCCCAAGGCGTGGCCGGCGCATGCCATCGCCACCACGTCCACACACGATCTGCCGACCGTGGCAGGCTGGTGGCGCGGCCGCGACATTGAATGGCGCGCCGAACTCGACCTGTTGATGCCGGGCGACACGGCAGCACAGGCGCTTGACGACCGCAAGCAAGACCGGAGTTCGCTGTGGCAAGCCTTGCTCGACGCCGGTTGCGTGAGCGGCGGGCAACCCGCCGACGATCAGCCGGAAGCCGTGGTCGACGGCGCCGCCGCCTACATCGCACATACGCCGGCGCCGCTGGCCTTGCTGCCGGTGGAAGATCTGCTCGGCCTCGACGAACAACCCAATCTGCCCGGCACCGTCGCCGTCCATCCCAACTGGCAACGCCGCTTGCCGGCGACGGCGGACAGCCTGCTGGAGCAGACGACATGCCGCCGGCGCATGCGCCTGCTCAAGCGCATCGGCGCAGAAAAATAATCATCCCATGTCCACCATCGATTACACCAGCGCCACCAATGCCGTCCGTCCGCCGCCAACCGCCATCCGGGCCACCATCCGCCTGCAGTTTCACCGCGGCTTCACCTTCGACGATGCACTGGCGCAGATCGACTATTACGCCGCGCTGGGCATCAGCCATGTGTATGCCTCGCCGATCCTGACGGCCCGCAGCGGATCGACGCACGGTTACGACGGCGTCGATCCGGATCGCGTGAATGCCGAGCTGGGCGGCGAAGAAGCGCTACGCCGGCTGGTGCAGGCGCTGCATGCCCGGCACATGGGATTGATCGTCGACATCGTGCCCAATCATATGGCGATCGGCGCGCAGAACGCCTGGTGGTGCGACGTCCTCTTGTGGGGCCGGCACAGCCGTTACGCCAACTGGTTCGACATCGAGTGGCTGGGCGCCGACCCGGCCTTGCACGGCAAGGTCTTGCTGCCGGTGCTGGGCCGCGCGTACGGCCAGGTGTTGCGGGACGGGGAAATCGGTTTGGGTTTCGAGCCGGCGTCCGCACGCCTGCATATCGAGATTCCCGGCAACCGCCTGCCGGTCGCGCCGGAAGACTACGTCGAGATCCTGTCCGCCGCCGATGCGCTGCGGCTGGGCGAGGCGGTGTCGGCCTTTCGCCGCGTGCAGGAAGCAGCGGTGCAGGAAGAGCGTTGCGTAGCCGCCGACCATGCCTGGCAGGTGCTGGGCAAGGCCGTGGAAGATCCCGAAGCGCTGGCGGATGTGCACGCCGCGCTGGCCAACTTCTCCGCCGCGACGCCGCACGGGATGCAGGCCTTGCACGCCTTGCTGGAACGCCAGCACTACCGCCTGTGCGACTGGCGCAATGCCGGCGACGAAATCAACTGGCGCCGCTTCTTTGAAATCGGCGACCTGATCGGCATGCGGGTAGAGCAGGACGAGGTCTTCGAGGCGACGCACGCAACCCTGTTCCGTCTGTACGGCGAGGGCCTGATCGACGGCGTGCGCATCGATCATATCGACGGTCTGGCCGATCCGGCCGCCTATGTGCAGCAGCTGCGCAGGCGCCTGCAAGGACTGCGGGCAAATATGCATCCCTACATCATCGCCGAGAAAATCCTGGCGGCCGAAGAAAACCTGCGCAACAGCTGGGGACTGGACGGCACCACCGGCTACGACTTCATGGATCAGGTCAGCGGTGTATTGCATGACGGTCAGGGCGCGACGGTGCTCGATGCGATCTGGAAGGAATACCGCGCCGACCCGGACGGTTTCGGCTTCGTCGTGCTGGCGGCCAGACGTCGCCTGCTGAGCCAGAATTTCGCCAGCGAATTCAATGCGCTCACCTCCGCGCTGCATGCGCTGGCGCGCTCCTCGGTCGGTACGCGCGACATCTCGCTGATGTCGATACGGCGCTGCATGCTGGAGCTGCTGGCATATTTTCCGGTCTACCGCACCTATGGCGATCGCGAAGGCTGCGACAAGCGCGACGCCTTCCTGATCCGCACCACGGCCGCACGCGTTCGCGACAGCCTGCGCAAGCCGGATCAGGCTACACTCGACGCCCTCTGCGCCTGGCTGGCGGATTCGCCGCAACTGGAAATGCAGGACGAGCGCCACAGTCAGTTGCACTGGCGCTCGCTGACGCGCTTCCAGCAGTTGACGCCGCCGTTGACGGCCAAGTCCACCGAGGACACGGCGTTCTATCGCTACGGCCGGCTGCTCTCGCGTAATGAAGTGGGTTCGGAGCCGGCGCAACTGGCGTTGCCGGTGGAGGATTTTCATCGCGACGTGCTGCGGCGCCAGCGCGATTTCCCTTGCAGCATGCTGGCGACGGCGACCCACGATCATAAACGCGGCGAGGACAGCCGCATGCGGCTGGCGGTGCTGAGCGAAGCGCCGGCGCACTGGCAGCAGATCTTGCAGCGCTGGCGCGCGCTTAACCACGCTGCGCGCGTGCAGACGGCTATCGATGCGGTGGATGAGTTGATGCTTTACCAGACCCTGATCGGCGTCTGGCCCTTGCAGCAGGCCGAAGAGACCAAGGCCCTGCAGTCTGGCGAGCTGGTCGGGCGCGTGTCCGAGTGGCAGCGCAAGGCCTTGCGCGAAGCCAAGCGGCGCACCGACTGGAACGCTCCCGATCTTGCCTACGAGGCTCATTGCGAGGGCTTTCTGCAACGTATTTTGCGGCTGGATGCGGACAATCATTTTTTGCCGGCGCTGCGCAGTTTCGTGCAGGAAATCGCCGCCGCCGGCGTGCTCAACAGCCTCAGCCAGACGATGCTGAAACTGACGGCGCCCGGCATTCCCGATTTGTACCAGGGCTGCGAGCTCTGGGATTTCAGCCTGGTCGATCCGGACAACCGCCGTCCGGTGGACTATGCCTGGCGGCAGGAGCTGATGGCGCGCGAGCAGGCGCACGCGCTGACCCTGGAAGGCTGGCGCGACGGGGCCTGCAAGCAGCAGCTGATCCGGACGCTGCTGCATTTTCGCAGCGGCCGCGAAATCCTGCTGACCAGTGCCGACTACATCCCGCTCACGGTAACGGGAGAACTTGAGCAGCATCTGCTGGCCTTCGCCCGCAGCACCGGCGATCTCACCGTGGTCATCTTGTGCAGCCGGCATGCCGCACGCCTGATCGCGGGCGGCCATTCGGCGCAATCGCTGCAATCTGCTGTGCCGCTGATTCCGCCGCAGCGCTGGGGCGATACCCGCGTGCATCTGCCGCTGGAATGGACCGACGGCCAATGGCAAAGCATCCTGTCGGGCGGCCGGGGCGCGGTGCGCGAACAGCGTATTGCCGTGGGCGAAGCGCTCCAGACCTTTCCGGTCGATTTGCTGGTGTTGTCGCGCTAGCGTCGGGCGCGGAGGATTAACGCCAAGTCCTACAGGCAAATGCGTGGCGCGCCTATCGCACCATCCGGCAGGCCGCGATAGCCTTCAGTGAGACCAGGCGCAGACCAGGGGCGAGCCCCATGGGACTCTCGATGACCTCTAACCGGAAGGAGATTCATATCATGTCCTCTATCATTGTCGGCAGATTTCAACTGCAGGACGAAACCGAATACGCCGTGGACGAACTGGTGCAGGCCGGTTATCCGCGCGACGCCATCACCACTTTTTATCTCAATCCGGCCGGCCAGCATGATTTGTATCCAGTCGGCGGCGACCGCGACAAATCGCCTGGCGCCAAGGACACCGATGCCGGCGTTGCCGCCGGGGCGGCTACCGGCGCGATTGTCGGCGCAACGGTAGGGTCGGCCACGGCGCCGGTGACCGGACCTGTCGGGCCTGCGCTGGGCGGTCTGGTCGGCGCCCATGTGGGTTCGCTGGTCGGCTCGCTCAATGCCACCGACGACACCGATCGCGGCCTTCGCCATACCCAGGAAGTGGAAGTGCGCAAGGCCGGCATGCGCGTGGCGGTCGAGGTGGAAGACACGCCGCAGGAAAACCAGGCGATCGCTTTGCTGCATTCGCTCAAGGCGGCCGATATCGAACGCAGCGAAGGCCATATCGATCACGGCGACTGGGACGATTTCGATCCGCTGACGCCGCCGCGCTATGTGGATTTGCAGGGCAACCGCTCCTACACCGGGCGCATCTGATCCGGCCGGATTGCGGCGGATTCATGCCCGGATCATAGCCAGATCATGGCCGGATTACGGCCAGGGCATGGGCGTCACGTCTTCGTACTGTGCGTTGGCCGGCCCGGCTTGCGGTTCTCCGGCATGCAGGCGCGCGCCCAGCAGCAACAGCAGTTCGCGGTCGCTGGCGACGAAATCGGATTGCACCAGCGGCTGTTTCGTATTGGGCCAGTTTTCCACGGCCCAGCGGCGCAGTTCTCGATAGCGGCGCACCATTTCTTCGGCGTAGTGTTCGCGCGCCTGCGTTTCGTTCGGATGGGTGTCCATGGTGGGTTCCTGAAGGGTGAGTCGATAGCGAAGCCTAACGCCGTCGCATCTGCGCAGGCATCGGACAGGACCTGAATGCCTTGTAGGACGGATGCGGCGACGTGCAGGTCCGGGATTCAATCGTCGGCGGCGAAACCCAGCCGCTGGTGCCATTCCAGCAGCGACTCCTTTGGGAATTGTCCGAACTGCTTGTCCTTGCGGCCGGCCTTGACCTCCACCCACGGCGCCTTGTCATCGAGCAGCAGGTGCGTGTATTCGGGCGGCGTCGGCAAGGGTGTATCGATGGCCGAGGCGAAGGGATGCACCAGGTCCGGCCAGGTCGGGTCGTACAGCCACAGGGCGCTGCCGCAGAGGCGGCAAAAGTGGCGCTGCGCGGTGCTGGTGTGGATGCGCTTTTCGCCTTTGCGTTTGAGGCGGGCGTGATAGACGCTGACGTCGTCGGCCCCCTTGACCTTGAGACTGTGGAAGTCGCCGCCGAGATTGACCGCATAACCGCCGCCGCCCTGGGTCTTGCGACAGATCGAGCAATAGCAGCGCTGATACGGATAGGGCGTGTCGCTGTCGAGCGAGAAGGTCACGGCGCCGCAGTGGCAGGAGCCTTTGAGTTTCATGCTTTCCTCGTGCGAAGTTGGAACAAGCGCAGTTTAGTCTTAATTTCCGCCCATGGAGATCATCGCTTCCTTGATCTTGGCCATGCCGAAGTGCCAGATCTGGTCGAGCTTGATGTGGGGCATGACCGGCAGTTCGGACGGGTCGATGAAGACGTTGAGCACGGCCGGTCCTGGCGACGCCAGGAAGGGGCCCATGGCTTCTTCCAGTTCCGCCGGCGTCTTCGCGGTATAGCCGCCGGCCCCGCAGGCGGTGGCGAACATGGCGAAGTCGAGGTTGGGGAAGTTCGATCCTTCAAAGGCGGGCAGGCCGGCTTCTTCCATTTCCAGATGGACCAGTCCCCATTCGCGGTTGTTGAACACCACCACCTTGACCGGCAGCTTGTGTTCGACCGCCGTCATGAATTCGCCCAGCAGCATGGTAAAGCCGCCGTCGCCCACCGCCACGATCACCTGCCGCTCACGGTCCAGCGCCTGGATGCCGTTGCCCTGGCCGAGCGAGGTGCCGACAGCGGCGTTGTTGAAGGAGGCCAGGATACGCTGCTTGCCGGTCTGGCGGATCCAGTTGCCGCACCAGAGCGTGACCACGCCGGTGTCGACCACGAAGACGGCGTCTTCATTGGCGCGATCGCTGAGGCGCCGCGCGAGATATTGAGGCTTGATCGGGCCTTTTTCGGGATTGGCCGGCGGGGCGGCGTGTTTGTCGAGCGTCATGTTCCAGTTGTGACGATGATCGCCGACCTTGTTCAGGAAGGCGGCATCGGTCTTGCCGTGTACCTGTTGCAGCAGTTGCGCCACCGCCGGTCCGACCGAGCCGGTGATGCCGAGATCGACCGGCATGCGGCGGCCGAGCACAAAACCGCGCTCGTCGATCTGGATGGTCTGGGTGCGTGTCGGCAGGAATTCGGAATAGGGGTAGTCGGTGCCCAGCATCAGCAGCAGCTCGGCATCGCGCATCGCATCCATGCCGGGGGCGCCGCCGATCAGGCCGACGCCGCCTATCCAGTGCGGATGGTCGTAGGGCAGCATGTCCTTGCCGCGGAAAGTATGGATCACCGGCGCCTGCAATTTCTCTGCGAGGGCGGCGATCTCCTGGATGCTGGAACGGCCGCCGTTGCCGACGAAGATGGCGACCGATCTGGCGGCATCGATCAGTCGCGCGGCCTGGCCGATTTCGCTCTCGGGAGGCATGACCTCGGGTTGCGGACGCAAGGTGTTGATGCTCACTACTGATGCGCCAGTGGCGATCTTGCCGCCGATCACATCGGCCGGGATGCTGATATGCGCCACGCCGCGCTGATGGTAGGCCTGCGCGATGGCCTGGTGCACGACTTGCACCGCCTGTGCCGGATTGATGATGGTTTGGGTATAGGCGGCGACGTCGCGAAACAGCAGGTCGGGCACGTTTTCCTGCAGGTAGTCGATGCCACGCCGGCTGGCCGGCACACCACCGGAAATCGCCAGCACCGGCGCATGGTCCTTGCACGCCTCGTACAGGCCGGCGACCAGATGGTTGGCGCCGGGGCCGGTGGTGCCGCAACAGACCGCCAGCTTGCCGGTCAGTTTGGCTTGCCCGGCGGCGGCCAGCGCTGCGCCTTCTTCATGACGCACGCCTATCCATTCGATGCGTTTGTCTTTACGCACGGCTTCGGTCAGGGGATTGAGCGCATCGCCGACGACGCCGAAAATCTGGCGTACGCCGATGCGATGCAGGGTTTCGACGAGCATCTCGGCAACGGTGGTTGACATGGGAATCCTTGGTCTGGCGGATGAATGGACGGTAGTGCAGGGCTTTGTGAACAACTGCCGTTCAGCATAGGCCTGCCCACCGGCAATCTCTATCGGCCACTGCGGTAAATCGCTGTAGGAATCGACCGTGCAGGGTTTGCCGCGGCAACACGCAAAGGCGTCGGGATTCTTCAACACTCCTCGATTCTTACAAGCAGCAGCGGCGATGTCCGATTTCTTTGCGGCGGCTGCGGCACTACATTGACACCATGTTGTTTGCCGCAATGTCCGGTTTCAGCCGGCAAAGGCGCAGACCCGCTTTCATTCATAAGGAGAATCACCATGTCGCAGCCGCAATTTCGTCCACAGTTACGCATGCAAACGGCACGCCGCTCCGGTGCCATGTTCAAGATCCTCGGCCTGACCGCCATCAGCGTGGCCGGCCTGGCGCTGGCGATTAGCCATGCGCGCGCCGACGACCTGCCGCGCGCCGACAAGAGCTTCATCAACAGCGCAGCGGAAGCCGGCAATGCCGAAGTCAAGGCCAGCAAGATTGCGCTGGAAAAGACCACCAATCCCGACGTCAAGGATTTCGCGACGCTGATGGTCGACGAACACACCACTGTCGGCGACAACCTCAAGAAGCTGGCCGCCAGCAAGAACGTGGAAGCGCCGACTGAACCGAGCATGGCGCAACGCGCCAAGATCGCGGTGCTGGAAAAACTGGACGGCGCCACCTTCGACAAGCAATACGTGCGCATGATCGGCGTGGCGGCGCACAAGGATGCCGTCAAGCTGTTCCGCAAGAACGCCAGCGACGCCAAGGATCCGGACGTGAAGGATTTCGCGGCCAAGACCTTGCCTAACCTGGAGCATCACCTGGAAATGGCCAACGCCCTCAAGGCCAAGCTGGATGCCAAGAAATAAGGCAGGTCATGCAGCCGGTACTGAATTAAGCAGTAAGCCAAAGCAGCACGCATAACAATAACGGGACCCCGCTCATCGGGTTCCCCCTCTGCCGTCAGGATGCGGTTCCCCATTGAAACGCTCCTGACGGCGTTTTTTTACTTTGCCTTTACTGTGTTGGTGACTGTTTGTGCATTCTCGTCCGGGAGGAAGCATGAGAAAGACAACCGTGAAAATCGCCGCCGCGCAAGCGGTTGAATTCATCCCGTGCGTGCTCAAGCTCGACAAGCGCAAATTCGCTTGCTACGTCGAGGAATACATCGACCGCGTGCCGCCGCTGGGCATGGCCGCGAATGCAGTGAAAATCTTCTCCAGACGAAAAAAGGCCTGGCGCACCGCCATGGCCATGGCGCGCGCCCATAGTCACGACAGTCACCACAGTCATCGCGCCGGCAACGCCGGCAACAAGAGCGGCAGCAAATCAGCCAAGAACATCCGGGCTTAGCCGGACTGCGCATCTTTCATCCGTCAACAACGCGCCGACGATCTTGTCGGCATCAACCACGGAGGATATTTGCAAATGACGACATCCACTGCCTGCGCACTGACCGCAGGCCAACGCGAAATCCATCGTCTGCTCGCAGACAATCAGGCCAAAGACGGCAACGGCGACATGAAAGAACAGATGCAGAACTGCATCGATGCCTGTACCCAATGCCACCTGGCATGCCGGCGCGTGTTGGCGGCGCTGAGCCGCCGCCGCAGCGGAATGCAGGTCGAGCCCAGCACGCAGGTCTTGCTGGAATGCAGCGACTTGTGCGCCTTGTCGGCCAGCCTGCAACTGGAGCAATCGCCTTACAGCCGGCGGGTGCGCGAGATTTGCGCCGACGCTTGCCGCGAGTGCGAGCATCAGTGCATGGGCACTGCAATCGGCGAAGAGTGCGCGCAAGCCTGCCGCGTCTGCGCCGAAAGCTGCGAGGCGATGGCGGCTTAGCGGCTCTTAGTCGTGCGGTTGTTCTTCCAGCACCAGCTCGAAGCAGATCAGCACCGGATTGCGTCCGCGCGCCAGCACGCCTTCGCAGACATTGCCGCGCGGGTCGATCAGCGCGATGTCCAGATGGCAGCGCAGGCCGTCAGCAGTCGGTCGCACCTCGCCGTTGCGCACCAGGATCTCGGTCGCGAGATCTTCCACCACACGTCCATCCTCGAACTCGGCGCCGATAATGCTGCCGACGCTGCCGCGCACCCTGGCGCGGCGGATGCCGTGCGTGCGGCAGACCTCTTCAATCGCCATGTTCAGATCCTGATCCGGACGAATACGGGCCAGCACCGTGCGTGGGCCGCCGGTCTTGCCGGCGGCGTCGTGATCGACCACGGCAGGGTGGAACAGCGTGAAATTGGTTTCCGGGTCGAAGCGCGTTTCCATCGTGGCGTTGCGCAAGCCCCAGGCGTGTGCGACAGCAGGCTCGGCGACGACGGTCTGGTCCATCAGCATGTGGCCGCCCTGGCGCTTGCCGTCGGCGTCGCGCCAGATGGCGTGGCAATGCACGAACGGGGCGCCGTCGCGGCGGCCGTAGGTGGCGCAGGCCAGTTCGATGACAACGCCGCCCGCGACTTCATGCGGCGCGCTGTAAAACGCCGCGTGCTTGCCGTCATGCGACAAGGCCGGCATCAGGAAATGATGCGGCGACACGCGCAGATTCTCGAACCGCACCGTCGCGCCGCTGATGCCAGCAGCAGCCAGCGGCGTACTGATGGCGTCGCGCAGGTTCATGCCGGCTTGCAGGGTAAAGCCGGCAGCGGCCGCATCGCCGGCAAGGCTGACGATGCGAACCGGATCCGGCGATCCGGGATGGCGGGCGCTGCGGGCGAAGGGCAGGGGTGCCGGTTGTAGTGAAGATGCTTGCATGCGTGTCTCCTGGCCGGGCGATATGTGCTCTCGGCTTGCTGGTGTGTTGTCCATGGCGTCATGGCGGGGAGCGAACATGGTAGCGCGCTTTCGGCTTTTTCGTCGGCGCTGTGTCCGGCGACGATTTCCTCAGCCATCAATGCTCAGCATGTTTCCATGTGGAATTATTTAATGCAGTGCGTGCTTTTTCCATCGGCACTGAAGCAGTAAATTTATCCTTCTTATTTCCTTTTGGTATTTTGTTGTCATGCGGAAGTAATACTTGAGTGCAAGAATGCTGCGGCGTCGAGAGTGGTTGACCGGTCGGATAACAAAACCACGCGCATGCCTACCGCCACCAGGGAAAACTCCACATGACTATCCGTCTGCGCATTACCTTGCTCGTCATTCTCACGTTCATTGCAATTTCCGCCATCGGCGGTTATGCGGTGTTCCAGTCCCGCGGCAGCGCCGTGGAAGTGAAGTCGGTCACTGAAGGCGTGGTGCCCAGCGTGCTGGCCTCGTCCGATCTGGTCGGGCAACTGAAGGATGTGCAACTGGCCGCGATGGTCATGGTGACCGAGACCGACAACAACCTGGTCGGTCAGGAAAACGAAAAGCTGGCGGCCAAGAAGGCGACGCTGGAAAAAGCGCTTGAATTCCAGGCCAGCCAGGCGGTGAGCCAGGCGCAAAAAGGCCTGATCGAACAAGCGAAGGAAAGCCTCGACAACTACTTCGGCGCCATCGACAACACCGCCAAGTTCAAGCTGGCCGGCAAGGAAGCACTGGCGCAAGCCTCGTTCTTCGGCGGCGTGGTGCAATACCAGGCCGAGCTGGAAGGCGTGGTCGATACCCTGCGCATCGAAAAGAACCGCAGCAAGGACACCGCCATCGCTGCGCTGAATGCGAACCTGGCGTCGACCACGACCATGATCTCCATCGTGACGGCGGTCGCCGTGGTGGTGCTGACCCTGATCGGCTTCCTGCTGTATCGCCAGATCACCGGCCCGATCAGCCGCATGCAGACCATGATGACCGAGATCGCCGTCAACCAGGACTTCACGCGCCGCCTGCCGGTGCACAGCATGGATGAAGTCGGCCACTCCATCGTCGCCTTCAACGGCATGATCGAGAAGATCCAGGAAGCCTCGGCCCAGGTCAAGCAAAAGACCGCCGACATGCAAGCCATGCTGCAAAACATCCCGCAAGGCATTTTGACCGTGGTCGACGGCAACAAGGTGCATCCGGAATATTCGGCCTTCCTTGAAACCGTGTTCGAGACTACCGACATCGCCGGCCGCGACCTGATGGATCTGGTCTTCACCGGCACCACGCTGGGTGCGGATACGCTGTCGCAGATTGAAGCCATCGGCGGCGCCTGTATCGGCGAAGACGTGATGAACTTCGAATTCAACGAACACCTGATGGTCGGCGAAGTCGAGAAGAAGATGACCGACGGCCGCGTCAAGATCCTCGACCTGAGCTGGTCGCCGATCACCGACGACGCCGACCAGGTGATCCGCCTGATGCTGTGCGTACGCGACGTGACCGAGTTGCGCAAGCTGGCTGCCGAAGCCAACGAACAAAAGAACGAGCTGGAAATCATCGGCGAGATCCTGGCCGTGAGCGCGCCGAAGTTCCAGGAATTCATCGTGACCTCGCGCCGCTTCCTCGACGAGAACGAACAACTGGTGCATCAGAACCCGGAAGCCACCGCCTTCGCCATCGCCAAGCTGTTCCGCAACATGCATACGATCAAGGGCAACGGCCGCACTTACGGCCTGCTGCACCTGAGCAACGTGGTGCACAGCGTTGAAGAGCATTACGACGACCTGCGCCATCCGGAAACCGGCGCCGTCTGGGATCAGGAATACCTGCTGCAGGACCTGGCCAAGGTGCGCGTCGCCATCGACCGCTACGCCCGCATCAACGAAGTCACGTTGGGCCGCCAGGCTGCGCCGGAACAGGCTGCCGCGGTCGAACGCCACATCATGACCATCGATCGCAAGCACATCCTGGAAAGCCTGCACCGCCTGGAAACCGTCAACACCGCCAACCTGCACGAACTGGTCGCGGTCCGTAATGCCGTGCGCAAGACCTTGCGTCTGCTGGGCACGGAAACGATCAATGAAGTGCTGGCCAGCGTGACCGATTCGCTGCCGGCATTGGCGACTGAGCTGGGCAAGGCTGCGCCGGTGGTCGAGATCGAAGACAACGGTTATGTTATCCACACGCATTCGTCGGCGCTGCTGAAAAATGTCTTCATGCATCTGATCCGCAACGCCGTCGACCACGGCCTGGAAGCGCCGGACGAACGTCTGGCCAGCGGCAAGCAGGAAGCCGGCACGATCCGCCTGCAAATGGGCGTGATGAACAACATGCTGCACATGGCGTTGTCGGACGACGGTCGCGGCCTGGCGCTGGCGCATATCCGCCGCACAGGCATCGAAAAGAGCCTGATCAGCGCCGACCAGGTCATGACCGATGCCGAACTGGCGCAACTGATCATGCGCCCCGGCTTCTCGACCCGCAGCGAAGTGACCGACGTATCGGGACGCGGCGTCGGCATGGACGCGGTGCTGGACTTTGTCACCCGCGAACACGGCAGCATCGAGATCCAGTTCCTGGACCAGGCCGAGGGCGCCGACTTCCGTCAATTCCAGGTCAATGTGCTGCTGCCGGAAAGCGTTGCCGTGGAAGTCGACGGCATCGACGTGGCTTACCCGGTGCCTGAACACGATCAGACGCTGCCGGTCGGCACGCTGGCGGCGGGCAACGATCCGCAGGTTGCGTAATTAGTTAGTAGAGCAGGTGGCTTGTGTAGTTTCATTGCAAGGATGTGTTTCATGATGGTGAATTCGATTCTGTTGGTTGTGCTGGGCGCGCTGTTGTCCGGGGTGCCGCTGGGCTTGCTGCTCAAGCGTCAGGGCGCGCGCATGAAGCGCATGGTCGACCTGGAGCAGGTCGAAGCGCTCAAGCGCAACGTCGAGGCGACGCTGCAGGAGCAACAGCAGAACATCGACGCGCATCAGCAAGAACTGGAAGCGCAACGGCGCGACAACGACCTGCGCCTGGTGCATACCCAGCGCGAGACCGAGCAGGTCGTCGCCCAGCTCAGTTCGCGCAATTCCGAAAGCATGGCGCGCGTGCTGGAAAACTGCGACGCCTCGCAGGAAACCATCGGCAACCTGCTCGGCCTCATGCGCACCTTCGAACGCTGGCACGACGACATGAACGTGCTGATCACGCATAACCGTGAAATGCACCGCAAGAACGACGAGTTCGCGCTGATCGTCAACCAGGTCATCATCGTGGCGCTCAACGCTTCCATCGAAGCAGCGCGCGCCGGCGCGCACGGCCGCGGCTTTGCCGTGGTGGCGTCGGAAGTGCGCGACCTGGCGCAGCGCGCCGAGAAACTGTCCAAGAGCTACCGCGCCAACCTGTACCAGAACGACCTGATCACCACCACCACCTTCCAGGATCTGCAGGCCGGCGGCAAGATGATCATCGGCGCCATCATCGGCCTCGACCTGATCAACAAGAAAACCAAAGAAGCGCTGGCGGCGTAAGGAGCGACCATCATGTTGAGTCAATCCGCCAAAGACGGTTTCGATCTGCTGCTGACGCAGTCGCTGAAGAACAGCCTGGCGCCGTCGGGCGTCGAGATGCAGATTTCGACGCTGCCGGAGACCGTCGATTTCCCGGAAAAGCAGATGGTGGTACTGACGGTGTCGTCCTATCTGTTCCGCCTGATGGTGATGTTTTACTTTTCTCCCGATGCGGCGACACGCGGCCATTTCGCGCGCCTCAACAATATCGAGGAAGAAGAGATGAGCGAGCAGACTTTCATGGACGCCATCGCCGAAAGCGGCAACCTGTGCTGCGGGATCCTCAACCGCGATCTGGGCAATTTCTTCCCGCACATCGGCATGTCGACGCCGAACGTGATCGACAAGAATTGCGCAGCGTATCTGCAGAAACTCAATAGCCAGCATATCCAGCATTTCGCCGTCGATATGGACGGTTCTCCGCGGTTTCACGTGAGCTTGTGCGTGTCGGCCTATGCGGATATCGACTTCAGTGTGTCAGCCGATGAGCTGGGAAGCGATACCGGCGAGCTCGAGCTGTTTTAAATTCACCCTTATCAAAAGAAAATCTCATGGCACAAATCCTGGTAGTCGATGACTCAAGCACCGTTCGCGCCGAAGTGGGCGATTTCCTCAAGAAGAACGGCCTGGACGTGGCGCTGGCCGTGGACGGCCGCGACGGCCTGACCAAGCTCAAGGGCGACCCGTCCATCAAGCTGGTGGTGTCCGACGTCAACATGCCCAACATGGACGGCCTGACCATGGCTGAAAAAATCCGCAGCGAACTCGGCAACGCCAGCGTCAACATCATCATGCTGACCACCGAAAATTCGCCGATCATGAAAGAACGCGGCAAGGCTGCCGGCATCAAGGGCTGGATCGTCAAGCCGTTCAAGGGCGACGCCGTGCTGGCGACGTTCAAGAAGCTGGTCGGCGCTTGATTCAACTTCAGCCGGCAGACTGAACCCGGCTGCGCCAGGCTGGTGCAGGCGCAGCCGGAACGATCCGGTTCTTCACCAAAAATGTCCGTGCATTGCGTCGGCACGGACAGCTCTTCGATGCAGTCCCCGGCAGCGCGCGTCAATTCGTTGCGGCGCGCCGATTTATATTCCGCAGGCGATGCTCCTTTGCTATATTGGTCGCTGACACCGATAAAGGTCAGCCATGTCCCTGCATCAATTCAGCCATACGGTCGGTCCCATTACCTATCAGTTTCGCGATCTTGCGGATCTGATGGCCAAGGCGACGCCGCTGCGCTCCGGCGACTTGCTGGCCGGCGTGGCGGCGGAGAGCGCCGAGCAGCGCGTGGTGGCGCAGATGGCATTGGCAGCGCTGCCGTTGCGGATTTTCCTCGAGCAGGCGCTGGTGCCTTACGAAGAGGACGAGGTCACGCGCCTGATCCTGGACGACCATGACGCTGTAGCGTTTGCCGTGATCAGCCATCTGACGGTCGGCGACTTTCGCAACTGGCTGCTCGGCGACGATGTCGACAGCGAGACATTGCGCGCCGTCGCGCCCGGCATCACGCCCGAGATGGCCGCTGCGGTCAGCAAGATCATGCGCAATCAGGACCTGATCCTGGTCGCAAAAAAATGCCGCGTCGTCACCGCCTTTCGCAACACCATCGGCTTGCCGGGACGGCTGTCCACCCGCCTGCAGCCGAATCATCCTACCGACGACGCCACCGGGATCGCCGCCAGCCTGCTGGACGGACTCCTGTACGGCAGCGGCGACGCCGTGTTCGGCATCAATCCCGCCACCGACAACCTGCCGCAGGTGATCCGGCTGGTGACGATGATGGACGAGATCATCGCGCGCTATGAAATCCCCACGCAATCCTGCGTGCTGACGCACGTGACCAATACGATCGCCGCCATAGCACGCGGCGCACCGGTCGATCTGGTGTTCCAGTCGATTGCCGGGACCGAGGCCGCCAATCGCGGTTTCGGCATCGACCTGGCTTTGCTGGCGGAGTCGCGCAGCGCGGCCTTGTCGCTGGGGCGCGGTACGGTGGGCGACAACGTCATGTATTTCGAAACCGGGCAGGGCAGCGCGCTCTCCGCGGGCGCGCATCACGGCATCGACCAGCAGACCTGCGAGGCGCGCGCCTATGCGGTAGCGCGCAAGTTCAAGCCGCTGCTGGTGAACACGGTGGTCGGATTCATCGGTCCCGAATACCTGTACGACGGCAAGCAGATCATCCGTGCCGGGCTGGAAGACCATTTCTGCGCCAAGCTGCTGGGCCTGCCGATGGGCTGCGACGTCTGCTATACCAATCACGCCGAAGCCGACCAGAACGACATGGACAATCTGCTGACCTTGCTGGCGACGGCAGGCTGCAATTTCGTCATGGGCATACCGGGTTCGGACGACATCATGCTGAACTACCAGACCACGTCTTTCCACGATGCCTTGTATGTACGGCGGGTGCTTGGCCTCAGGCCCGCGCCGGAATTCGAGGCCTGGCTGCAGCGCATGCAGATCTTCAGCAGCGACGCGCAATTCCGCCTCGGCGAGGGGGTGCCGCCGACCTTTCGCGATGCCTTGCAACGCCTGTCCTGACAACTGACGAGGCTGACATGGCAAACGACAAGGCAAACGAAAAATCTCCGGTCATCGACAATCCCTGGCAGGCGCTGCGTCGCTTCACCGCCGCGCGCATTGCGCTGGGACGCGCCGGCGTGAGCTTGCCGACGGCGCCGCAACTGGCATTTCAACTCGCCCATGCGCAAGCGCGCGATGCGGTGCATCTCGCACTCGATGCAGAGCAATTGCGCCAACGGCTGATGGATGCGGACATCGCCGGTGCAGCCGCTTGCCGCATCCTCGACAGCGCCGCCGGCGACCGGCTGACGTATCTGCAGCGCCCGGATCTGGGACGGCGGCTGAGTGAAGCATCGCGTCGTGAATTGGCGTCTGCTGCGCCGGAGCAGGGCGAGGATTGCCTTCACGACCTGGCCATCGTCATTGCGGACGGCCTGTCGTCGCTGGCGATCGCCAGGAACGCCGTTCCTTTCCTGACCGCCTTGCAGCAACGCATTTGCGCATCGGGATGGAAGCAGGCGCCGCTCACCATCGTGCGGCAAGGGCGCGTGGCGATCGGCGACGAAGTCGGCAGCCTGTTGCGCGCGAAGCTGGTGGCGGTGCTGATCGGCGAACGTCCGGGCCTGAGTTCGCCCGACAGCATGGGACTGTATCTGAGCTGGATGCCGCGTGTCGGCATGGCGGACGCAGAGCGCAACTGCATTTCCAATGTCCGTCCTGAAGGCTTGGCTTACGAGGCGGCGGCGGCCAAGCTGGAATACCTGATGTCTGAAGCAAGACGGCGTCAGCTGACCGGCGTTGCGCTGAAGGATGAAAGCGGCGACGCTGCAGAAATCGGTAGCGCCCCGGCCGGGAATTTCCTGTTGGGCGAGCGCTGACGACTCCGTACGACCGACCATCCGGCGATGGACAGGATTGCGCCCGAAGGGGAATATATTTTTTGAAAATGTGAGACAGGCGGTCAAGTCCGCCGGCAATTTTCTGCAAGAATAAAGGCCTGAGCAAGCGGAACAGGCATAGCGCGTGGTCCGAGCTTAAAAAAACGGAAGAAAGAGAAAGCAATATTCTCACTTTTGACCTCGACGCCCGATGCGCATGTATCGGGCGTTTTTTTATTTCGGTGGCGGCAACGAACAAGAAGGGCGCTTCAATCGGATTGACACCGCAGCAGGCATGCGACATCGTTGTGCTTGTCCGGATGCCCGATGGAGCGCATCGACATAATAAAAACTCACCCTGAGAAAGCCGCCTGCATGAACAATGACCAGAAACCCGACATGGTGACGATCGTCATCCAGCATGACATTCGCACCGGTTCGCAGTCCGGTTACGAGCAATGGCTTAAACGCATCCTCCCCATCGCCGCCGAAGCGCCCGGCCATCGCGGCGTCACCGTGATCAAGCCGCCGGCGGGCACGAACCGCTATACGGTCACCATCCGGTTTGAAACGCTGGAACACGCGGAACAGTGGCTGGCATCGTCCGCCAGACGCGATTTGATTCAGGAAGCGGCGCCCTTGATGGAGCAGCCGGAGACGGTCGATACCATCACCGGCCTCGAGTTCTGGTTCACGCCGCCGGCAGGCCAGGCACAGAAGCGTGCAAAGCCCTGGAAGCAGTTCTTGCTGACCTTGTCGGTGATTTATCCGCTGACGCTGGTCTTGCCATGGCTGCTCGGCCCGGTATTCGACGCGGCGCCGGTCCTGCAACATCAGTTGATCGGCAAGCTGATTGCTGCTGCGATCATCGTCGGCTTGATGACTTACGTGATCATGCCGCGCTATACGCGGCTGGCGCAGAAGTGGTTGTTCAATTGATATTTGCGAGAAGGACCGCCTTCGGTGTCCACGGAAATTGCTTGCGCTTGGCGATCGGGAACAACAGATCGAATTCGGCAACATCCCGATCGCTATATTCAACAACGCAACAGCGCTGAAACGACAAGGAAAGTCAATTGACGAAATCTTCATTGGCGCCGCATATGCTTAAGCCAAGCTCAGGCATATGCAATGCATTTTATTTTTCCCAAATGCGTTTCTGCGTTAGCCGATAAGTGAGCCTCTTTTGCATCAATGGACATTGAAAATAGTCGAGAAAAAATCTTCTGAGTATGTTGTTGTCATCGAATTGTCATAAATAAAAATCTCGTTTTCCATGTTGTAAAGATACCCAAAAGTACGATTTTTTTATGATAGAGTCCCGCTGCAAAACTGAAAAAAATCATGAGCAGGAAACCGTATCTCAAAGAGGAAATACGGACAGGGAAATAAAAAGAAACATCCGCAGTCGCCGCTGAATCTTCACACAAAAAGAATAGTTTCATTGCGAAAGGTGTCGGGTACATGATCAATGCCGCCGTGAGTCATCTGGTTGTCCAACTCAACCAGTTTCTCAAGCAAGCCTATGCGTTGACGGAGGACGTCGTGCTGATGTCCGGACTGGTCGATGCCGAAGGGCATGCCGCACCCAACACCAATAACAAATTGGTGGTATTCCTCACCAATCTCGAAAAAGATACCGTACCTTACCGCCAGCAAAGCTCTGGCGAAGCAGGCACCGCGCGCAGCGTTGTCAGCAGCGCGCCGCTCTACCTCAATCTCTATGTCATGATCGCCGCCAATTTCAGCGGCGCCAATTATTCCGAAGCATTGAAACTCATCTCCGGCGCAATCGCCTATTTTCAGCGCTTTCCGGTGTTCGACCACCAGGTCACGCCAGGATTGGATCCGCGCATTGAAAAGCTGGTGCTCGATATCGAGAATCTGAAAATACATGAACTGAGCAATATCTGGACGCTCCTGGGCGGCAAGTATTTGCCGTCGGTGCTGTACAAGGTGCGGATGGTGGCGTTCGATACGGACGACATCGTGGCGCGCGTGCCGACCGTGCGTTTGCCGGCATCGGCTGCCAATCACTGAAACTTGCTGGGTTTTTTTGTCGCCATCGGAGTGCGTCATGTCTTTCTATGCGCCGTTGTTCAGCGTTGATGTCGAGCACGCCTTCTGGGAGCGGCAGGCGACGGCGTTGACTTGTATGCCGACGCCGGAGACGGCGGACTGGATTCGCCGGCGCGACCTGCTGGTGCGGCCGCAGCGCAATGGCGTGGCGATATTTTGCGAGGCTGCGCGGCGCAGTATTTTGCTGGACGATTGCACGCCGGGCACGGCCTTGCTGACGTTCAAATGGTATGCGCGGGATCCGCTGTTTTCGCAATACACGCTGCCGTTGGTTTCATCGCAGGAGAAGATTTTGTATGCGCGCAGCGGCGCAGCCGTGACCGCGGAATCGGGAGACAACAGGCTGTGTTTGCATGCGAACGAATTTGTCGATATCGAACTGATGCACGCCATGACGGAGCCGCAGGTGGCGCGTCATCTCGATCCGCGCGATGTGTTGCGCAAGCCGGTACTGGTGGTGGAAATCGATCTGGCCGATCACGTTGCGGCGAAGGCGAAGGCGAAGACGAACGAAAAAAATGATGAGGGTAATCAAGCGGGAGCAGATGCAAATGCCGGCGTCGACTATTACCTGCGGTTTTCTGTACGCAAAAGCGTGTGGAAATATTACTTCATCAGCGATGTCGGCGCCGATGCGGAAAACCTGATCGTGGTCGATCTCGATGAAACGGTGCGCTTCATCGCCGCAGCGCCGGAAGTCTTGCCGGGAAACCGGCGCGCGCTGGTGTTCATGAGCGACGGCGAAATCGACATGCAGCAAAAATATCCGCAGCGGTTTCAGTTGCGGGAGCAGGGTGGAATGGGTGAGCGCGTAGTGATCCGGCGATTGCCCAATGCCGATGTAAGCAAGGTAACGCAGGAGATGATTGGCAGCAGGGCAGCGTTGGTTTCAGAGATCTATATCAATTGAACAATAACTGAGGGTGAAATTATGGCGCAATACAAAACACCGGGTGTTTATGTCGTCGAGAAGAACGCCTTTCCTAACTCTGTCGTCGAAGTCGCGACGGCAGTGCCCGCCTTTGTCGGCTATACCGAATTCGCCGACAACAAGGGCACCTCGCTGGCCGGGAAAGCCTGGCGCATCACGTCGATGGCCGAATTCCATGCTTATTTCGGCAGCGCGCCGAAGAGCACCTTTTCGATCAAGGCGGTTCCGGTAACGCAGACGGCGCCGGCCGATAATGCCAGCGGCGCTGCCGGCGAAGCAACCTCCACGGCGGCAGCGGGCGCAGCAGCGGAAACCGCCGTGACGCCGGCGCAAGGATCGCCTGCCATCGTTGCCGATTTTTCCGTGACCGATATCGCCACCAAGAAACGCGTCGAATATTCCATCACCCAGGACGGGACCGCTTACATCCTGTACTACAGCATGCTGTTGTTCTTCCAGAACGGCGGCGGCCCTTGCTATATCGTCTCGGTCGGCAACTATAAGGACGATCTGGACGCAGACAAGATCAAGGGCGGCATCGATATCCTGCTCAAGGAACAGGAACCGACCATGGTCGTGGTGCCTGACGCCGTGCATCTGTCGCTGGCGGATTGCACCGACGTGCAGACTGCCGCGCTGATGCATTGCGGCTTCAAGATGCGCAACCGCGTCGCCTTGCTGGACGTCTATGACGGCTACAAGGATCGGCAGGATCCAGCCGGCGACTGTGTGGCGAAATTTCGCGACGCGATCGGCACCAATTTCCTCGACTTCGGCACCGCCTACTATCCGTGGGTCAACACATCGATCGTCAAGGAAAAAGACATCGATTTCACCTCGATCAGCAATCTCGACGCCCTGACCACGCTGCTCAAGCAAGAGTTGTCGCCGATCATCGACGCCAAGGAGCCGACACCTGCGGCGAAGGTCAAGATCGACCAGCTCAACGCGGCGCTTGCGAGCATCACCGCCGATCACAGTAAGTCCAAGGATCCGGTGACCGAGATTTTGACGCTCAACAAGACCTTGCTGGCCGTCAGCAACCTGTATCCGCAGATCATCGTCGCGATCCAGAAGAAGCTCAACCTGCTGCCGCCAGGCGCCGGCATGGCCGGCCTGTACACCATGGTCGATAACTCGCGCGGCGTGTGGAAGGCGCCTGCCAACGTCAGCATGAACGGCGTCGTGTCGCCTACGGTGGCCATCTCCAACGACGAACAGGAAGATCTCAACGTCACGACCGCAGGCAAGTCGATCAATGCGATCCGTTCCTTCATCGGCGAGGGTGTGCTGGTGTGGGGCGCGCGTACGCTCGACGGCAACAGCCTGGACTGGCGCTACATCAGCGTGCGCCGCACCATGATCATGATCGAAGAGTCGATCAAGCAGGCATGCAAGGCCTACGTATTCGAGCCCAATACCGCCAACACCTGGGTCACCATCAAGAGCATGGTGCGCAATTTCCTGACCAGCGTGTGGAAGCGCGGCGGCCTGGCCGGCGCCAGCCCGGACGATGCGTTCAGCGTATTCGTCGGTCTCGGTGAAACCATGACTGCCGACGACATCCTGGAAGGTCTGATGAAGGTCTCCGTGCTGGTTGCAGTCAGCCGTCCGGCCGAGTTCATCGAAATCACGTTCCAGCAGCAAATGCAGAAATCCTGATGCTGCTTGCATCTTTAACATCCCGCTTTTTAAATAAAATCATTAGACGAGGTTTGTGATGGCAGATGACGGATCGAAACAATCAACCACCCTGTGGCCGCTTCCGAAATTCTATTTTCAGGTGAAGTGGGACTCGCAGGTCATGTCCTTCCAGGAAGTCAGCGGTCTCGACATCCAGTCGGAAGAAATCAAATACCGGCACGGCGACAGCCCGGAGTTCTCGGTCATCAAGATGCCGGGCATGAAGAAGGTCGGCAACGTGACCATGAAGAAGGGCATCTTCAAGGGCGATAACAAGTTCTGGGACTGGTTCAACCAGATCAAGATGAACACCATCAAGCGCGTACCGGTCACCATCAGCCTGCTCGACGAGGCCGGCAAGCCGACCATGGTGTGGACGCTGGCCAATGCCTGGCCGACCAAGATCACCGGTACCGATCTCAAGGCTGAAGGCAACGAAGTCGCCATCGAAACCATCGAGATCGTGCATGAAGGTCTCACTATCGCCAACAGCTAAGGTGCGCCTGCGCGCGACTGCGGCATTCTCGTGAGCCAAGCGGATGTCTTCTTTGTTTTCAGATGTGTATCCGCCTTCAGCCTTTCATTTCAAGGTGGCGTTCGCCGCCACCCTGGGGCTGACCGACACCTCTTTTCAGGAGGTGTCGGGCATTTCGGCGGAAGTCGATACGGAAACCGTCGTCGAGGGCGGCGAGAATCGTTACGTCCATACCTTGCCCAAGGGCGTCAAGCATCCCAACCTCGAACTCAAGCGCGGCATTGCGCCGCTGACGTCGCCGCTGGTGATCTGGTGCCGGTCGGTATTCGAGATGGATTTCATCACTCCGGTGGTGGCGCAACCGATCGTCGTGCAATTGCTCGACGAATCGAAGCTGCCGATCCGGGCGTGGTCGTTCGCCAATGCCTTCCCCGTGAAGTGGGAAGTGGAAAACTTCAATTCGACCAAGAATGAAGTGGCGATCGAGAAAATCGTGCTGAGTTATACCTATTCGAACAGGTTGATATAAGAATCATGTCCATCGAAATCAGGCAGTTGAGCATCAGGTCCAATGTGATACAGCGGGCAGGCGGCGAGGGAACCGGCGAAACCGGCGCAACAGGGGCGTCGTCATCGTCCGGCCACAAGCCGGCGATCGGCAGCGCCTGCGCCGGCGCACAGCTCGACGAAGACGCCCGCAACGATATCCTGGCCGAATGCCGCGCCATGGTGCTCGACCTGCTGAGCCGGTCGCGGGAGCGCTAGATGGCCATCAGCACAGGACTCAAGAAAAAACTCGGCATCGCTGCCTGCAACGTCGGCAGCGATGGCACGATCAGTGTCGACAGCAGCAAGCCGGCGTTTGAAGTCATGATCAATCCGGCCAGTTACAAGCGTCAGCTCAGCATCGACTACAACAAGAAAAAGACGCTGGGCCAGTCCAGTTCCGCCTCCAAATTCAGCGCCATCTGCCCGGAAACGCTGAGCATGGACAACCTGGTGCTGGACGGCACCGGTGTGGTCGAGCTGGTCGGCATGACCAGCGTGACAGACAAGGTCAATGCCTTGCTGGCGGTGATCTACAACTACAACGGCCAGAAGCACGAGCCGAACTACGTGCGGCTGCTGTGGGGCACCTTCATCTTCTTCGGCCGCGTCGAATCGATCTCGATCGATTACACCATGTTCAAGCCGAGCGGCGAGCCGTTGCGGGCCAAGGTAGCGCTCGGCTTCACCGGCTGGATGAGCAATGAAGAAGGCAGCCTGCGCGCCAATCAGAGCTCGCCCGATCTGAGTCATCTGGTGGAAGTGGCGATGGGCGACACCTTGCCGCTGCTGTGCAATCGCATCTATAACGATCCGTCCTATTACCGCGAAGTGGCGCGCATCAACAACCTGACCAATTTCCGCAATCTCGAGCCGGGCTTGATACTGCGTTTTCCTCCGCTGGTGTGACGTCATGGCAGATTCTCCGGCACTTAACGCCAGCGGCGTTCTGAAACTCACGATTACCAGCGATGGTTCCCCCATTAAAGACACCATCGGCATCATCTCGGTCGAGATCACCAAGGCCGTCAACCGCGTGTCGACCGCACGCATCAGCATCATGGACGGCGACATGCCCGACGACGATTTCCCGGTCAGCGATACGGATACCTTCGCACCCGGCAAGCAGATCGTCATCAGCGCCGGTTACGGCAGCCAGACCAAACCGATCTTTCAGGGCGTGGTGGTGCGGCATGGCATCAAGATCAGCGGCAAGAACGAAGCGCGGTTGCATGTCGAATGCAAGCACAAGGCGGTGTCGCTGACCATCGGCCGGAAGAACGCCAACTACGTCAACATGAAGGACAGCGACATCATCAGTCAATTGGTGTCGCCGTGCGGCGTCAGCGCCGACGTCACCGCCACGACGACGCAGCATAAGGAAATCGTGCAGTACTACAGCAGCGACTGGGATTTCATTGTCGCGCGCGCCGAGGCCAACGGCTTTCTGGTGGTGCCGGACGATAGCAGCATCATCGTCAAGGCGCCGCAGACCAGCGTGGCTGCGGTGCTGAAGGTGACTTACGGCACCGACCTGATGTCGTTCCAGGCCGACATCGATGCGCGTACCCAGTTGCAAAGCGTAGTCGGCGCGGCCTGGGATCCGGCCACGCAGGCGGTGGTGCAGCAGACCGCCAGCCAGGCCGCGCTGTACACCCAGGGCAACCTGGAAGCATCGGCCCTGGCCAAGGTGGCGGGGCCGTCCACATTCCGCTTGCAGACTACCGTGCCGCTGGAAACCGACGACATCAAAGCGTGGGCATCGGCGCGCCAGATGAAGTCGGCGCTGGCCAAGATCCGCGGCAAGATGAAATTTCAGGGCAGCGCGCTCGCCAAGCCGGGCGCGATGATTGAACTGGTCGGCGTGGGCAAGCGCTTCAGCGGCAGCGTGTTTGTCGGCGCCGTGAATCATGAGCTCAGCAACGGCAACTGGATCACCGAGGTGGAGTTCGGCATGGCGCCGGAATGGTTCACCGAAGAACGCGGCGGCGACGACGCGCCGGCATCAGGGCTGCTGCCGGGAGTGGCCGGCCTGCAGATCGGCGTGGTCAAGAAGCTCGACGCCGACCCCGAAGGGCAGTACAAGATTCAGGTTGCGATTTCGGTATTGCAGGCGGAAACCGAGGGCGTCTGGGCGCGTCTGGCAAGTTTTTACGGCTCGTCGGGCGTCGGTGCCTTTTTCATTCCGGAAATCGGCGACGAAGTGGTGATCGGTTATTTCAACAACGATCCGTCGCACCCGGTGGTGCTGGGCAGTCTGTACAGCAGCCAGCGCAAGATGCCGTACGAACTGACCGCCGACAATTACACCAAGGCGCTGTGGACCAAAGGCTTGCTGAAAGTGATTTTTGACGACGAGAAGAAAGTCGTCACCATCATCACGCCGGCCAACAACTCCATCGTGCTCAGCGACGACGCCAAGTCGATCTGCCTGACGGACGAGAATAACAACAAGATCGAAATGAACCCCAGCGGCATCTTGCTTGACAGTCCCAAGGACATCGTCATCAACGCCAAGGGCAAGATCACCGTTTCTGCGGTGGCCAACATCGAGAGTACCGCCAAGGCCGACATCAAGAATCAGGCATTGAATATCAACAATACCGCCAACGTCGGTTTTGTCGCCAAGGGATCCGCCACCGCCGAGCTGTCGGCCAGCGGCCAGACCACGGTCAAGGGCGCGATGGTGATGATCAACTGATGCGCTGTTCATCCTTCAGGAGTCTGTCATGCCCTTAGCCGCCAGGATCACCGACATGCATGCTTGTCCGATGCAGACACCCGCCATCCCGGCGCCGATACCGCACGTCGGCGGCCCGATTATCGGCCCGGGCGTGCCGACGGTGCTGGTCGGCAAATTGCCGGCATCGGTGGTGACGGACAATTGCGTCTGCGTCGGCCCGCCGGATTCGGTCGTCATGGGATCGGCCACCGTCATGATCGGCGGCAAGCCGGCCGCGCGCGTCGGCGACACCTGCGCGCACGGCGGCAGCATCGTGATGGGCTGCCCGACCGTGATGATCGGCGGATAAGGGATAAAGGACAAGGAGCTGCAGTGAGCATCAAGAAATCCTTCCTCGGCACCGGCTGGAGTTTTCCGCCGCACTTCGGCAATAGCGCCGCGCGCGGCAGCGTCGCCATGGTCGATGAGGAACAGGATATCCACGAGAGCCTGTTCATCATCCTGTCGACCACGCCGGGCGAGCGCATCATGCAGCCGACCTTCGGTTGCGGACTCAAGGCCCACGTGTTCGACGAGGTCAATGAGAGCGTCGTCACCGAAATGCGCGACGCCATTGAGCGCGCGATTCTTTTTTTCGAGCCGCGCATCTCGGTCAATGCGATCGTCATGGACGAGTCTGGCATCATCGAAGGGCGGCTGGATATCCGCATCGACTACACCATCCGCGGCACCAATACGCGCAGCAACATGGTGTATCCGTTTTACTTCCTGGAGGGCACCAATGTGCCCAACAAGTAAGCATGCAGACGGCGCGCGCTCAGCCGGCGGCATTGCTGCCGACGCCGCAGTTGCCGGTATTGCCGGCATCCGCGCGGACATGACGGCGGAACGATGAAGCAGCTCATCATTCGGGATGGCACCAGCCAGACAATGCGCGTTTTGCCCGCATTGCAGGACGGCTATTTCGATCTCAACGAGATGTCCTTTCAGGATCTGCTGGCGATGGTCACGGAGTTTGGCGCACTGGTGCGTTTTCACAATGCGAGCAATGAACCGGAAGGCGACTGGACGCCGTTCTTCCATGCCGACGAAACCGTGGTAATGAGCCGCATCCTGGCCTTGGACCTGGCCGGTGCGACGACGCATTTCGACGACTGGTGGCGCAGCACGCCGGAACAAGCCGGTATCGGCGGCGGCAGTCGGGGCTCCGTCAACGCCGCGGCGCGCGGCTGGGATCTGCATGCCTTGCCGGTGACCACGCTGGCGCACACGATCAACGGCTGGTACGTGGCGCTGCTGGATGCGCATAGCGAAAGCGCGCTGTCGCTGCGCCTGCTGATCGAAAGCGTGATCGTGCAGCTGCGTACCGACAAATCGGGCTTGCTGGCGCTATTGCAGCAGGGCGACGTCAATGTACAGCTTGATCCGATATGGTTCGGTCATGATGACGGCGCGGATGCCGCATCGCCTCTGCCTTTGCTCAGCAAGTCCTTGGTGCGCACTGACTTCCACGCTTTTCTTAAAGCCATCGAAATGATCCGCAAGGAAGCGCTGGCGCGCCTGCCGGCATCGCTTCACAGCCAGCAGCATGACCCCGCGACCGCGATGCTGATCGCCTTCGTGCAGCAGTTTCAGAAACTCAAGGGCAAGCTCAACCGTTTCACCCGCAACTATCTCGATTTCTACTACGACAGGATGCTGGGCAGCGTGCCGCTGCCGGCAGTGCCTGATCGCACCTGGCTGGTGTTTCGCAAGAATCCGTCCACGCGCAACGCGCTGGTGCCGGCGCAGACCGAGTTTCTGGCCGGGCTGGATGCGGAGAGTCGCGACATCGTCTATCTGTCGGACAACGATCTGGCGGTCAGCGATGCACGCATCGTCGCATTGCAGACCGTGTATTTCGACCACAATGGCTACAGTTCCCCGGAAAAGCTGCTCGGCGCCGACGGGACGCCGTTCCGGGCGCCGCTATCCGGCGAGCGGAGCTGGCCGACCAGCGCCTGGTTCAATCCCTTGCCGCTGAACGCCGACGGCAGCACAGGCCCGGATGCCTATCCCATTCTCGGCGCACCGAAGAACAGTCGCCAGACCGTCGCCTATGCCGATGCGCGGATCGGTTTTGCGTTGGCCAGCAAGGTATTGCTGCTCAAGGAGGGGCTGCGCAAGATCAGCGTCACGGTGTTGTTCGACGACGACCTGCTTGCGCAGCGGCTCGACCGCGTGGCTGCAGCGATGCGTACCGAAAGCGAACTTGATGGCGGTGGCGAGACCGGCTCCGCCGGCGCCACCGGCGATGATGCACTGGAAGCGATCCGCAGGCAGGACATTTTCCTGAAGGTGTTCCGCCGCATCTTCCGCATCGGGATTACGGGCGAGCACGGCTGGCTGGCGGTGCCGGACTATCTGCCTTCTTACGACGGCCATGTCCTGACGCTGAGTTTCGAGTTGCCGCCGCAAGCGCCGTCGGTGGTGGCCTACAACGCTGCGCTGCATGACGGGCAGTTCGCCGTGACGACGCCGATGCTCCGCTTTGAAATCAATCCTGGCGCCTATCTGTATCCCTACGGTTTGCTGCGCGACCTGCGCGTCAACGGCGCGCAAATCGATGTCGACGTCAGCGGTTGCCGCGATCTGGTGCTGCACAACAATATCGGCCAGCTCAGTGCGGCGGCGCCGTTCGCGCCGTTCGGGCCGCTGCCCAGGTTGGGCAGTTATCTGGTGGTGGGCAGCACCGAAATGGCGGGCAAGCGCATTTCCGCGTTCAGCGTGGAGGTGGAATGGGCCGATCTGCCCAAGGTCAACGGCGGCTTCGCGACGTATTATCAAGGCTATGACGTCAATCTTTCCAACGACGATTTCCTGGCGACTGCGGCGGTGCTGGGGAAGGGCGCATGGATGCCGGCCGGCGAGCAGGAGCGGCCGACGGTGCCGTTGTTCCGCACCGAGGTGCGGCCCGGTCGCGGCGAATGCATCGACAACCGCATCGTCTGGAATTGCAAGCGCATTACCCATCTGTTCGAGCCCGACGACGGCGTTTCGGCAAGCAAGCCGCTGACTTACGGACCGGGCGCCAAAAACGGTTTCTTCAAATTCACGCTGGCGTCGCCGGTGTTCGCCTTCGGCCATGAACAATATCCGCACGTGCTGTCGTCGACGCTGGTCAACAATGCCCGCATGAAGCGCTTGCGCCGCCAGCGGCCGGTGCCGAATGCGCCCTACACGCCGCAGGTC
The DNA here is from genome assembly GCF_001189965.1 of Herbaspirillum rhizosphaerae. GTDB lineage: Bacteria > Pseudomonadota > Gammaproteobacteria > Burkholderiales > Burkholderiaceae_D > Herbaspirillum > Herbaspirillum rhizosphaerae. The sequence goes on along the minus strand of NZ_LFLU01000013.1, from coordinate 96,466 downwards.
AACTCGATTTCCATCAGCTATCGCGCCGCCAGCACCGTGCGCATCGATCGCATCGACCGGGAGGTCGGCGAAGATGCCGATCAGTTCATCCATCTGTATCCCAGCGGCTGGGAAACGCTGAGCGTCGCCAGTTACCCGGCGGCGGCGCTGTTGCCGCGCTTCGACTTTGCCGGCAACCTTTATATCGGTATCGACGCGGTCGAATCGGGCGGGGTACTGACCTTGTTCTTCCAGTTGCGGGAAGACTCTCTGCCCTTGCCGGAGATCGATGACACTGCCCGCCCGCCGAATGAGGCGATCGACGCCGGCTTGCACTGGTTCTATCTTGCCGGCAATGAATGGAAAGCGCTCGCACGGAGTCGCGTGATTTCCGACGGCACGCAGAATTTCATGACCTCCGGCATCGTCACCTTGTCGCTACCGTCCGACATCGGCAATGCCAACAGCGTCATGCCGGGCGGCAGCTACTGGCTGCGGGTGAGCGCCGACCGCGATCTGGAGAAGTATTGCAGCCTCTACGATGTCTATACCCAGGCGGTGCGGGTGCAGCGCGGTCCCGACGTATCGCCGCACGTGCCGGTGGTGTTGCCTGCCGCCAGCATCAGCAGGAGTAAAAAGCCTTTGCCGGGGATTACCGGCATCATGCAGCCGATTGCGTCCGGCGGCGGCCGGACGGCGGAAACCCGCGCGCAATTGCGCACTCGCGTGAGCGAGCGGCTGCGCCACAAGAACCGGGCGATCTCGGCTGCCGACTATGAAGCCCTGATCCTGCAATATTTTCCGGAAGTGTACAAAGTCAAATGTTTCGCCAATCTGGCGACCGACCGGGGGCCGGACGACTGCATCCGTCCCGGACATGCGCTGGTCGTGCCGTTGCCGTACTGGCCGGCGGTCCGGCATCAGGACCAGATGCCGATGCTCAACGGCAATCTGATGCAAGAGATCCGCCAGTTTCTGCAAGAACTGGCCTCGCCGTGGAGCCGCATCTCGGTCGAAAATCCGGTCTATGAACAGATTCAGGTGCGCTGCTCGGTAAAGTTCGCCGGCGGTCTCGGCAACGGCTATTACATCAATCTGCTGAATCGCGCGATCTCGGATTTCCTGACGCCGTGGCAAAGCGGCCGCGGCTATCACACGCATTTCGGCTGGCGCATCCGTCAACATGACATCGAGGCCTTTATCGGCGAGCTGCCTTATGTGGAAAGCATTTCCGGCTTTTCCATGCTGCGCATCGCTTCATCCGATGCGCAGCGTTTTGCGCTGTTCGACACGGCCGCAGGCAATGCTGGCAGTACCGACATCACGCCGCTGTACCCGTGGAGCATCGCCATTCCGGCTTCGCGGCACGCCATCGAAGCGGTCGACGACATGTCGCCGCACAATCCGGTCCGTACGGCGCTCAGCCGCCTTGAAATCGGTTCAACCTTCATTATTTCGGAAGAAAAAAATGACCAGCAAATCAATGGCGCGGCGTAATCGCGACAGCTTAAAGAGCAAGTTCAACGATGGCGAAATGCCGTCGGCGTCGGCATTTTCCGAACTGATCGATTCGATGCTGAACATCGTCGACGAAGGCTTCGACAAGACTGCCGCCGACGGTCTCAAGGTATCGCAACTGAATCAGGGGAAGCTGCTGAGCTTCTATCAGAACATCGACATCAAGAGCCCGATCTGGTCGATTCAGCTGGACGGCCCGGAAGGCGGCCTGGCGTTCGGCAACGCCGCCAACGCCAGCGCGCTGACGCTGCGTCAGCTTAAAGTCGAACATGAGGGGGAGATGCGCGCAGGCGATTTTGAACTCGACATGGCGGGCCGCATCGTCGCAGACGGTCGCCGCGGCCGCGCAGGCCGTCTGAGCGTGCCGGCCGACGGCAAATGGCACAATATTACCGACACGCTCAAGGGCTGCAATGCATTTGAAATCACCGCCGGCGTCGGCAAGCCGGGCACCGGGAAATATGCCCTGATGCACGCGTTCGCCATGATGGCCTTCAACGGCAGAAGCGAGATCGATTACCGGCAGGCGCATTTCGGCAGCAAATGCAACCGCCTGCAATTGCAATGGGTGCCCGATCCCGATGGCGCGAAGCATGCCTATATCCTGCAGATGCGGGTCGGTTGTTCCTACGACGCCGGCCGCAACGCCAAGGACCGCACCTGGGTTTCCTACTACCTGACCAACCTGTGGTTCGATCCGCTGATGGAAGAGTGCGCCCTCGATCCCGAGCCGAAGGTGAAGTCATGAGCAAACGCGATACGGAAAGCTTGCAGCTGTCCCTGACGGCAGAGCAGGGCAACCTGGTGATCACGGCGCTGGCGGAGTGCCCGTTCAAACTGGTGTACGAACTGATCGGCAAGCTCAACCGCCAGGCCAACGTTGCTGCACAAGCCGGTGGAACCTATGCCTGCCAGGTCGGCGCTGCAGAACTGAAGCTGATGCTCGATGCGCTGGGCAAGCTGCCGTATGTTCAGGTTCACGCGCTGGTGCATGAGTTGCAGCGGCAGTTGCAGGAACAACTGCAAGAGCAGGTCGCGGCTGCGGGCAAGGCTTCCAAAACAGGCCGCAAGGCGGGGAAACGCTAAACGATGAAGACGCCCGAACACATCGAAAAGATCGTCCCCGACCGGGACGGTCTCGATTTCGATGCCTTGAGAAAGGCGGGCATTGCCATGCTGCAGGAACTCAGCGGCGAGAAATGGACCGACTACAACCTGCACGACCCCGGCGTCACCATTCTGGAGCAGCTTTGCTACGGGATCACCGATCTGGCCTACCGTTCCGAGTTTGCGCCCGAAGATTATCTGGCCGGCCCCTTCGGCAAGATCGACTTCACGCGGCACGCCTTGCACCTGGCCGATGACATTCTGCCGAGCCAGGTGCTGACCGCGAGCGACTACCGCAAGATCATCTACGACCGTATTCCGGAAATCGAAGATGTCTGGCTCATCCGCGAGCAGACGGCGGCTTGTGCCGGGCTTTACCGTATCTCGCTGAAAATCCGGGAAAGCATCCAGGATGAACTCAAGCCGGAAGAACAGGCCCGGCTCGAAGCACGTGTGACCCAACAGGTAATCGAGGTCTACAACGCGCATCGCAATCTTGGCGAAGATCTCGACGAGGTCGTCATTGTCGGTTCGCAGCCGGTGTTTTTGTGCGGCGACATCCAGATTCACAGCTTGCGCGATCCGGCGTCGATCTTTGCCGACATCTTTTTCCGTTGCGCACAGCAGGTGATTTCCGGTTTCCGCGTTGAACGCTATCTCGATGCGCGCGATGGCGGCGTCACCTTGGACGAGATGTTCAGCGGTCCGCTCACGGTGCATGGTCGCATCGCCGCCACCGGAGCCGAACGGCCCGGCGCGACGATTCCGATGGCCCGGCTGATTGCCCTGGTGCAGGCGGTCGACGGCGTCACGCATGTACAACGGCTGGCGCTGTGCGATGAGAACGGCCAGCCGGTGCAACTCGACCGGCTGGACGGCAAAGTGCTGCGCCTGCGGTTTCCGGATAAACCGCAAAGCACCTTCCTGCGCCTGCATTTCGCCAGCGGTGCGGTCGGGCACTACGATACGCCGATGGCAGCAGCAGGGGCAACCGGGGCGGAGCGCGACCGGCCGACCAATCTGCAGGAAGAGAAAGCCCTGATCGTGCTGGACGATGCCCGCATCGCCTTGCGCAAGGCGCGCTTCGAATTCGACACGGTGCGCAATACGCCGCAATCCCTGGAGCAGGTCGTCCCGGCTCCGGAGGGCGTGCAACGCTCGCTGCGCGACTACTATTCGATCCAGCATCAGTTCCCGGCGATCTACGGCATCAACCGTTTCGGCGTGCCGGCATCGGCGCCGCTGAAGAACAAGGTCAGCGCCAACCAGCTCAAGGCTTACCTGTTCCTGGCGGAACAACTGATGGCGAACTATCTGGAAAACCTGCACGGGATTCCGCAAGTGTTTTCGCTCGACGATGTGCAGCACACTTATTTCTCGCAAGTGCTGGACGACGAGGCGTTACCGCATATCGAAAGTCTGTATGTGGGGACGCTGCCGCAGATCGGGAGCATGCTGTCGCAAATGGTCGCGCGGATGGACAAGTCGGAAGACCGCCGCAGCCGGCTTATCGATGTCTTGCTGGCGATGTACGGGGAAGAGTTTTCGCAAAAATCGCTGCGTCGCTTCAACTATTACGAAGATCGTCATTCGGCGCGCTGGCTGGTCGACAACAAGCTGGCCTTCCTGCGCCATATCGCCGGCCTGAGTCGTGACCGTGCAACGGCTTTCGATTATACGAAAGGCAAGCGCCGCGACGACGACAGCCCCAATTTGTCGGGCGTCCACGCCAAGATTGCGATCCTGCTCGATCTGCGCGCACCGCCGGGCGGCGCGCCGCTGAGCCAGGAACTGTTGAAATACCGCTTGCGCCTGAGCGCCGCTGCCGGGCTGTCGGCGGATCATTACGCCGGCGCGGCGCGTCATCTTACGCAACTTGCTGCGCAGGCGAATGAGGCCGACGCCGGGACCGAACCCGCATCGGAAGGGAAGCCGGATGCGTCCGCTGCATTCCATGCCCCAGGTGGGGCGATCTTGCCTGCATCGCTGCTGACTCAGGGCGTGCGCCTGGAAAACTATATCCTCGAACAGCACGGGGAGACGATTCATGTTCATTTCCAGACCCACGATGCGCAGCTTGGCGTGGTCCGGCTGGGGCACTATCCGGATCTGGCCGAGGCCGATCGTCACGTGCAGCAGTTGCGCAGCTTTATCTGCCGTCTGAATATCGGATCGGAAGGTTTCTATCTGGTCGAGCATCTTTTGCTGCGGCCGCGCGATGCCGGCGCCGACGGTGACGAAGCCGGCGATCGGTTCGACGGCGAGTTCTACTCCAGTCGCATCAGCGTGGTGTTTCCGGGCTGGTCGGCGCGATTCAGCGATCCCGATTTCCGGAATCTGGCGCAGGAAACCGTCTGCCGCAATTTGCCGGCGCATCTGTATCCGGAATTTCACTGGCTCGATTTCATCTCGATGCGCGATTTCGAGCAACGCCATCGCCTGTGGCTGGATAGACTGCGCCGCCATGCCGAAACCGCCGATCCGGAGCGGCTCGACGGCGCTGCCGCGAGCGTGGTGAAGTTTTTGCAGCGCCAGCGCAGTGCGCTTAACTCCGCTTACTGGGTCTGATGACATGACCGCTACCCATCGCATCGGCGAGTTAGTGTTCGATCTGGCGTTCGAGTCGCCGACGATCGGCATTGCCCGCACCGAGGAGTTGCGCAGCATGGTGGTGGATAAATTGCTGCCGCTGATGGAAACGGTGTTCGATCAGTTCGGCGGCGACGATGTGGTCTGGCAGATCGACAATCTGGTCGTCGACGTCGGCGATGTGACCGAAGCGGACTTGCCGGCAACCTTGGTTGACAGGTTGCGCACGGCGCTGGAGCAGGCATTGCATGGCGAGGATGAGCCGGCGGCTGGAAGCGACGCGCCGGTCGGCCGTATCAATCGCCGTCGCGGGGACGTGGATGTGCTGCTGGCGTTTCTGGCCGACGGCACGATGGCGTGGCAAGTCGACGCCGCAGCGCCGGCATCTCACGCGACCGCACTCGCGCGCGTATTGGCGCGCGATGCCGATGCTTTCTTGCAGGCCTTGGCCGCGTCACCGTATCGCACCGTCATGCTGACCCGGCTGGCGCGGCAGTTTGCACCTGCGCAGCTGGAAATGCTGTTGCGCAGGATGCGCCCCGGCCATGCCGATGCGGTGCTGTCGCAACTGGCGGCCTTGCAGGAACTGTTGCAAGAGGCTGCCCTGACGCGCACGGTATGGAGCGGCGCCTTGCACGCAGCCTGGGAGGCAGCGTTGACGGCCGCGCTGGATGGCACAGAGGAGGCGGCGCAAGCGCCGGCGTCCACATTGACCGGACGCGCATTGCGCTGGCTCGCGGAGCGGCAGCGTGAAGACCTTGCGATTGTCGCAAGCAGGCTTTTGGCAGCGAACTCGAGCCGTCACGGCAGGGACGCAAGCGACAACGACGTCGTCCATGCGCTGCGCAGGATATCCAGCGCAAATTTTCCGGCGGAGGGCGTCGAAGGCAGCGCTTTCTCAATGGCAAAAGGCGCGATCGGAACAGTGCGAGGCGAAACACCCGGACAAGCGGCGGCCATGCCGGCGGCGCCAGGAAGGCCGACGGCCGCGGCGCTTCATGCAACGGACGATTGGCCGGAGGAGTGGCGCGTATTGGCCGCAGATCCTGGCGATCAGGCCTTGTTGACGCGGCTGGTGCGGCAATCATCGCCAGCCGTGCTGCAGACGATACTGCGGCACGTTACCCCGGATCATGTAAAACCCTTGCTGGCGCAGCTCGAAGCCTTGCAACGCGTACTTGCAGGCCTGTCCGTTTCGGATCGGACATCGCAGGAGGCACTGTCGGCTGCATGGGCGTACATCCTTGGCGCCGTTCTTGCCCGGCCGATACAGTTGCCGGCGCTCTTGCCTATGCTCGAGACGGTGATTGCCGTGCTGGCAGCAGAACAAACGAGCGCGCCGGCCGCACCGGTTTTGACCCGGATACGCGAGGCGGCCGCAGCCCTGGGCGATCCCGCCGGACTGGCTACCGCATTGATGGTGATGGAGGGAATGCGGGGAGAACGGGACGTTTTGCCATCTGCCGTGGCCGCGCCGTCATCTGCCATCGATATAGCGCCGGACGTCGATTCCCATGCGCCGCCGTCGGCGATGGCGGCGATGCGCAGCCGTGTGACTTCGGCGTTGATGAGCGGTAACGCCGGCGATATCTACGACGACTGGCGAGCGTTTCAGGAACATCAGCCGGATCTGCTGCGTTCCGCAGTCCTGCATTACGGCGGCTACGGGGAAATCCGCGAAAAGATGGCATCGACTTTCCCGCTGTCGCTGCTGCGCGACATGGAAGCCTTGTTGTCGCACGAAGCCGCAGCATTGACGGCGCGCATATGGGATGACGAAGGTTTGCGTAGTCGTTTGAACGTGGATGGCGCTGCCCGGTGGAACCATTGGCGTCGCGGCTGGTGGCGCGGCGCCGTTGCCTATCTCTTCCGGCTTGCGCGGGAACAGGCCAATATGGCAGGTTCCGCCGTAGCGGCATCCTTTGATGCCTCCGCCTATGTCGCCGCTGCGCTGGGAGGCGCGGGGATAACTGCCGCCGACCAGGACTTGTACGCTTACGTGATGGCCTTGGTGCACGACAGGGCGCCGCAACGGCAGCGTGCGTTGATGCCAAGGGCCGAAGAACCGCCCAAAAAGGAACCGCAACTGCAAACGCCGCCGGCAGTATCGCCGATGCCGTCGCTGACAGCCTTGTTCGATGCCATCCGCAGCGGCGCCGGGCTTTTGCAGATGCCGGCATTTGACGTGGACCAATTGGCGCTATGGGTGCATGAAGCGGTGCGAGAACCGTCGTTCCGGCAGGCCATCGACGATCATGCCGCGCTTGCACGGGACCGCCGTGCTTACTACGCGCACGTCTTGCAGGCGTTGGCGCAGAATCGCATTGTCGATCTGGAGGAATTCGCTGCTGCCGAAGATCTTGCCTTGCCGTTGCCGGCGTCGCAGGAAATTCCCGTGGATGTATCGGCCGCGCTGATCGACACCGTGGCTCAGGCGATTCCCGACTATCCACCCGGGACCGAAACGGCTACAACCGCTGCAACCGCGCCGGGCAACACCGACATAGACGAAGAACGCGGCAAAGCGCAACTGGTCGGCCGTCTGGCAAAAGCCTTGATGAAAGGCGATCCGGCGCCGCTATATGGCGACTGGGACATCTTGCTGCACAAGCATGCGCCGTTGCTGCGCGAAGCCTTGCGCCATTACGGTATTCGTGACGATATCCTGGAGCGTATCGTCTGGTCTTTTCCGGAAAGCATGTTGTACGACATGGCGGTTCTGTTGGCTCCGGAAGCTTTGTCGGCATGGCGGCAATTGCGTGACCAGTCCACATGGGCCGCAGCGTTGGAGATGGTTTCCGACGTCGCCCAAACGCTGCCTGCGCCGGATGGAGACGCGTCGTCTGTAGCGGAAGACCAAGACGATCTGATACTTCCCACGCCGGAGATGCTCGCAGGCTGGAAGCGGCAACTTTGGAAGGCCGCTTTGCAACAGCGATTACTGAGCGATCAGCGAGGGGAAGAACGCAGGGATGGCGAGAAGATTGCCGGTGATAACGGGAGTGCCGTCGGCAGCTCGTCGTTGACAGAAAGCATTCTTGCCATGGATGGCGGCTCAATCCATGCTCTGGCATCGTCGTTGTCAGCACATGCCGGATTGGTCCGCTCGCCCTGGCAGCGTCGGATGCTGGCGACTTGGGCAGGTTTGTCCGGGCGTTCCGAGCTTGCGCGACAAAACGACGCACGAGAACTTCTCGCAACGGAATCGGAGACCGTCCGGGGTCACCGCGAGGATGACATCCGTGCGATTCTGGATTATCAGCATCGTCTGACCGCAACGGAAAAACCGGCGGCGACGGCACGCGACGATGTGCTGCAACGCTTCGCGCGTCTCAAAGACGATCCCGTTGCCATCGATGCGTCATGGGCGGCGGACGATCTGGAGCGCCTGGTTGAAGCATATATCGTCGTGCACGGAGCGGACGATGCGAACGATGCCGGGCAGCAGCGCCGGATTTTCTTGCAGGCCATCAGGGCGCAGGCGCGGTCGGTTTCCGGGCCGGATCGCACCCGTTATTTCAATGCCGTGCTTCAGGCCTTGTTGCACGACCAGATGCTGGATCTTGAAGAGATCGCTGAAGCGAGCAAAAACAATCGCGAGCGTATTGCTGCTGACAAGGCTGAAGACAAGCAGCCCCGCAGCAAAGAAAAATACGACGCTCCGGAATTGCAAGAATCGGCAACGAATACTGCTGATCAGCGAGATTCGGAAAGCCTGGCGCATGTCGACTTCATGCTCTCACCGGATTTTCGAACGGGCATTGCATTGCCGGCCGGCCTGGCCGACTGGTTGCGGATGGCAATCGATGCCACCGCGCAGGCAGTTGTGCCGATGCTGGCGACATTGTCGCGCCATCCTGACGCCGTAGCGCGTTTGCTGGCGGTGGTGCCGGCTTCGTCCTGGCAGAAACTGCCGGCGCTGGCGCCGTATTCGCCGCTGCAGGTGCAACGCATGCGCCGCTATGCGGGCGACGTCGCCGATATCTTTGCAGAACAGAACCGGCAATTGTCCGCCACGGAAATGGCGCGTTTTGAATGGCGCTTTCTGCTGCCGTATCTGTTTGCGCCGGATCGGATTTTCGAACCTGCACGCTTCACCAGCGAACTTGTCGGTTTTCTCTCGCGGGAGAGCGGATTGCCCATCACGCATGCGCTGACATCGCACCTGCGCAGCCAGATGGGAATTGCCGTTGCTTTGCCGCGCGCCGCAGCAGGCCCCATCGCGCGTGCGGAGACGGGAGGCGCTTCCGACAAGGACATCCGCGCAACGACGACTGCGGCCAGTCTTGCCGGGGCGCGAGGCAGCAGCAACGAGGACGCAAAGACGAGCAACGATCGCACGCTGCAAACCGCACCCGCCGGCGACCAGGCAGCGCCGCAGATGTCGTCCGGCATGCATGTCGCCAACGCCGGCATGGTGCTGACCTGGCCGTTTTTGTCGCGCGCCTGGGAAGTGCTCGAACTGACGCGCGACGGCAAGTTCGTCGACGAAGTCGCAGCGCAGCGCGCAGCGTGGCTGCTGGAGTTTGCCGTGAACGAGCAGACCGCCGTGCCGGAATACCAGCTGACGCTCAACAAGTTGTTGTGCGGGATTCCGTTGCAAGCGCCGATCGTGGCGGAGATCGAAGTCACGCCGCAGGAGCGCGAACTGGTCGAACAATTGCTGACCGTCATGATTTCGCATTGGAGCGCGATCGGCAATACCTCGATTCAAGGATTGCGCGAAACATTCTTGCAACGCGAAGGCTATCTGTCGCGCAAGGAAGACGCCTGGCGCCTGCAGGTTCCGAAACGCACCTTCGATATGTTGCTGGACAAGCTTCCATGGAGCATTTCCACCATCCGCCTGCCGTGGATGGAAACAATATTATGGGTTGAGTGGACGTGAATGAATCTGAATGCGGCAATGGATCATAAAAATAAAGTCGGAAGGAAAGCAGCATGGATGCATTGAAGGCCAACGCAGCAAGCCTGGAGCGCGAAATCGCCTGGTTCGGCGACGTGCTGGCTACGCGTTTTCATGCTTACTTCATGCACGAGGGCGGTCCGCATGATATCCGCAGCCACATGCCGCCGGACCTCGGCCAGGATCCGTCGCCGTTTGCGATGGCCGTGCGCGAGCACGATATGAATTTCGATGAGCGACTGGTATTGATCCTGACGCTATTGCCGCATGTGCGGCCGCAGGCGCTCGATCTGCTGTTTACGGCCAACAAGAATACCGAGCGCAGCTATACCGAATTCGGCGGCTGGAAAGGCAAGAACCACGCCGGCTTGATGCCGACCTGCGAAACGGCCGCATTCATCCTGGCCGGCGACGATCTGGCGCGCCGTTTCGAGGTCTTGAAACTATTCGATCCCGAGCATTTCTTTACCCGTCACACCATCCTGCGGCTGGAACAAAAAGCCGAAGGGGAGCCGGCATTGAGCGCGGCCTTGAACGTGGAAAACGATTTTCTGGATCGCTGCACCTCAGGTCAGCAACACAAGCCGGACTACAGCGCCGGTTTCCCGGCGAAACGGATCACGACGCAACTGGACTGGTCGGATCTGGTGCTGGCGCCTGAGGTGCTGGAGGAAATCGACAACATCCGGATCTGGCTCAAGGGCGGGGCGGAAGTGATGCAGCGCTGGCATCTCGACAAGAGCGTCAAGCCCGGCTATCGCAGCTTGTTCTACGGGCCGCCGGGAACCGGCAAGACCTTGACGGCGACCTTGCTGGGTAAGGCTGCCGAAGTCGACGTCTATCGGATCGACTTGTCCAAGATCGTCTCCAAATACATCGGCGAGACCGAGAAGAACATGGCCAATGTATTCGATCAGGCGCAGAACAAGAACTGGATTCTGTTCTTCGACGAAGCCGATGCTTTGTTCGGCAAGCGCACCGAGGGCAGCAGCTCCAACGACCGTCACGCCAATCAGGAAATCGCCTATCTGTTGCAACGGATCGAGGATTTTCCCGGCGTGGTGATTTTGGCCAGCAATCTAAAAAGCAATATCGACGAAGCCTTTGCACGACGCTTCCAGACCGCGATTTACTTCCCGATTCCGGACGGCCTGCAACGCTTGCGGCTGTGGCAAAACCTGTTTCCGCAGCGCCGTCATCTGGCCGACGACGTCAACCTGGACGATCTGGCCGAAGACAACATCCTGTCGGGCGGCGCGCTGATCAACGTCGTGCGCTATGCCGCCATGCGCGCCGAAAGGCAAGGGCGCCAGACCATCGGCAAGGACGATCTGCTGCGCGGCATCAAGAAAGAATTCATCAAGGAAGGGCGAACGATCTGACATGACGACATCTTCGACCAGTACGGCTGCCTTCGCAGCCATTGCGCGGGTGGCTCTGACTAGCGCTTGCCTGCTGCTGCCGGCGTGGTCCGGCATCGCGGCGGAGACGGCCGGCGATGCGCCGGCGACAGTTCCTGCGACTGCCGCCGCACCTGTGTCCTTGCCGCTTGCGCCCGTACCTGAAGTCATTGCCGCACCGGCGGCAAAAGAGCCGGAGCAAGCTCCCGCAGGAACATCCGCCACGGCAGCGGATGACAGCTTCGTCATCGCGCCGGCATCGGCGCCGCGACCAGTGAGAGCTGCGCCTGCAGCCAAATCCGCTCCGGCAGCGGACGCTGTCGTCGCTCCGGCTCCAGATGCCGGCGCGCTCAAAACGCCGCCGAAGCCTGCGCTAAAACCGACGGCAACAACGCCAGGCGCAGCGCCGGCAGAATCGGAGGAAAAAACGGAGGTGAAAGCACAAGCTGCCTGGGCTGCAGGCGATAAACTCATGACGCCGCAAGCGGCGCAAGCCATCGTCAGCAAGGTCGCCATCCAACCCGAAGAGCAGGGCGGTCCGGCCGCATTGCTGTTGTCGCAAGACGTCCTGAAGAAGTTCACTCCGGCCATGCGCAAGCAGATCCAGCAGGCGTTGCTGGAAATCTACTCGGAAGATCCGGCCTACATGCAGGCTTATCGCGAGAGCACGCTGCCGCTGTCGGACAACATCGTCGGACCGATTACCTTGTCGTGGCTGAACCGTTTCTGGTTCGACTTCAAGATGGAGCCGTCCGGCAACCTGACCAATGCGTCGGTGTCGGCGCTGCTCCATTTTGCGGCGACGATCAAGGCCCATCCGGAATGGAAGGCGGATCTGATCAGCGCCGATCTGGGACGCTGGATCGACGGTTTCGACGACGAAGACAAGGCCCGTTATTACCAGATCCGCCTGGCCGGCACCGACGAGCAAATCCTCGCCATGCTGCGGCTCTATCACTATGAAACCGACAACAACCGGCGTCCCGGTCCCGATTCGGACCGCGCCTTGCTGACCATCTACAGCTACAGCCTGAGCGCGACGGACCTCAAGCTGCTGGCGTCAAAATCGCAAGTGATCGCCAAATTGTCGGCTCTGCAAGACATGGTCTACCTGAACCAGCCGTTGTTCGACGCCGCCGTGCTCGGCGCGCTCAAGGATCTGGGACCGCAGGCTGAATCCTATTTGCCGGCTGCACGGGAGGCGGCGCTGGAACAAAGCTACCGGCTCACACTGGGTTCGCTGCAACTGCTGCGGGACGGCAAGACGGTGCCCGATTCGATCATCAACGAGTTGGAGAAACTGTCCGGCACCTATCCCAGCCAGGCGTTTTTCACGGAGGCGATCCTCGACGCCACGGCCAAGGTCAATGAGCCGATAGACCAGTACATGCCGGACATCGTCAATGCGGCCGAGACCAGCACCTCCTACATCCTGACGGCGCGCGCCCTGGCTGAACTCGGCGCCAACCGCAAGAACGAGCCGGTGCCGCCGGTGATACTGGACATGCTCAAGGGCCTGCAAGACCTCGAGTATCCGCAACTGTGGCTGTTCGACAAAGCCGTCATGGCGCGCCTGCGCAACGGCATCGGCGCCTGCCCGAGCGGTACGCCGGGCAATGCCGCCAATCGTCGCAAGATCACTGCCGAACAAATGGGACAACTGGAAGCGGTGCTCAAGGATCAAAGTCTGTTCGATCAGCTCAACAAGCTCTGGAAAGAAGACTCTTGCAGCATGATCGACGCGCTGACGATGCCGCAGCAGATCGAGGCCCTGTACATCAAATATCGCGCTTCCATTCGCGCCACGGCACGCAAGCGGCCGGCTTACGACCCCAACAAACATGTGCTGTGGGACGGCAACGGCTGCGGTTGCGTGCTGGACGAGCTGGTAGGGGAGGTCTACGGCTTTTATCCGTTCTGGCTGGCCGGCAAGACGCAGAAGGTCGACTTCAGCACCTTGTCGCGCATTGCCTATTACGGTCCGACCTTCGACGACACGGGCGTGCTGCGGCAAGCCAACGACGGCCGCGATTTTGTGGCGGCGGCCGAGAACGGCGACCTGACGCAGAACGATTTCGTCAATATCGCCCAACGTCACCAGACGGCGATCGATTGGGTCATCCAGCGCAACGACTGGCGCTCGTGGAGCAAGATGGACAAGGGCCGCAAGGAACAGGTGTTCGAACGCCTGACGGCCAGCATCGTCAAGCTGATGTCGATCAAGATGCACAGCTGGACGTCGACCATCTCGAACCATTTGCCGTTCGGCGAACGCTTCGTGCCGACCAATGGCGACGGCGTCACCTTGTTCTTCGACGGCTATCCCGACGATGAGGTATCGGTCGGCGTGTTCAACAAGTTTGTCGATACGCTGCGCACCAGATTGCGGCAGGCCCGCGCCGGCGACGCCATCAACGTGATGATGCGCCATACCGCGCTGGGCAGCGGCGTCTACGACTATGCCAATTTGTACGGTCTGATCGCGACCGCCGAGGCCAATCGCAACAACAATCTGCTGGCGAAAGTGGAACGCGACCAGAATCTGCGGCCGCGCCTGCTGGTGCTGCTGGAAGAAGAAACCACCGATTCCAAGAAGCAATTGCGTTTGCGCATCGAAGGCGCTTTGCACGGCGAGCAGCGCGCCAAGCTGTTGCGCCAGGTCGTGCCGGTGATTACGTTTGACAACGACAACTGGCAGCAACTGCAGGACGACATCATCTACTTCAAGGACAACTTCGGCGGCGTCGGTTTCTGGCCGATGTCGATGACCGTGCCGGCTGCCGCCGCCGGCAAGGAAAAACCGATCGATGCAGTATTGCCGAGCACGGCAGGAGTGCAGCAATGCGATGTCAGCCGCGACGTCAGCCAGTGCCTGGCCGATTTCTACCAGACCGATCCGGGCGTGGAGGCGTCGCCGGTGTGCAAGACGGTGTGCGAAAACTTGTACCTTTTCCGGCTGGCGACTAAGCTGGTGTTCATGCTGTTGATCGGCTGCGCAGCACTGTATTACTGTTCCTGCCTGTGGCGAGAAACCATGGCGCGCTATCACCACGCGCCTGCACTGGTCGTTCTGGCGGCGTGGATGCTGTTGTCGATGGCCTTGCTGTTTTGCGATCCGTTCCTGCGATGGCTGGCGCGCGGCTACATGATTCCGATTTTCCTGGTGCTGTTTATTGTCGGGCTGGTTGCGTGGTATCAGTATTTGCTGAAAGAGCGGGATGAACAGCCATAAGATGGGGTACTGCAGGGCGATTCAGAAAATATCCAATGACGATCGATGAAGAGAGGGACTTCCATGAAAACGTATGCATCGACAGAAAATCAGCATGCTGGAGACGGCACATCTCGATCAACGGGTAAATCTTCCGATTTGGCCGATTTGCGACCGGCAGCATTGGCCCAGCGGAAATTGACGGATATCGTTGATAAAAGCAGCCGCACAATACAACAGAAAGCATTGACGGATCTTGCAAGCGATTCCTTGTTGCAGCGTAAAACCGAAATGGATGAGGAAGAGCCGAAGCAGGCAAAATTGATCGACGCTGCGATCTCTCAACGAGAGGCAAAAGGATCGGATCAGTCGAACAAGACTGGTTTGTCCGATAGCCTGAAATCTGGCATCGAGTCTCTGTCAGGCTTGTCCATGGACCACGTGAGGGTGCATTACAACTCCTCTCAGCCAGCGCAAATGAATGCGCACGCATATGCCCAAGGTAGCGACATTCACGTTGCACCGGGACAAGAACAGCATGTTCCGCATGAAGCATGGCATGTCGTACAACAAGCGCAGGGACGGGTAAAACCAACGCGACAATTGATGGAGAATACCCCAATCAATGACGATAAGGCGCTGGAGGACGAAGCAGACAAAATGGGGGAAAAAGCAGCCCAGAAAAAAGCGAGCGGCATGACGTCCGATAGCAGAAGCTCGTCCATTTCAGGGCCGGTACAACGGATGATTCAATTTCATCTTCCCCCACACGGGGTGGCAGATACAAAGAATTACTACAATGCTCAGGGGAATGCGAAAAAGCTTTTGTACGCCGGTGGCCGACCCGCTGATTTCAGTACCAAGTTCAAAGCGAATATGGTGGAACATCAATGGGGTGGTTCCTATAACAAGGAAACCGACATGTGGCACGTAGTGACCAGCGGGGAGTCGCAAGTCGTGCTGCCGACGAATGCAATTCAAATTGATCACGTCGTTCCGTGGGACAGCATTGAGACGGAATTAGGCAAGAATCCAGGCACTGTTTATGCGCCGCCTGATTTGGCAACGCTTAAAAATGCGGGCTATGTCAATCCTGCCGGGAACCAGTACACGATGTACGCAGCACGCATGTACTATCACGACGTTGACAATCTGAAGCCGATGGCCGGCTCGGAAAATGCGTCCAAAGGCGCTTCCAATGCCGCTGGTAGCGAGAAGTTGGAGTTGGCCTGGATGAATCGTACCGCTCGCAGTTCCGGTTTGCATCATCAATTGGTAACGACCGCTTTCCGAGAACTGATTGACTGGCAGAATGATGCTGCTGCTGTCGCAGAATTACTGGGGAAATTCGACGAGGTCGATAACAGCATGATTGAGGCGGAAGAGTTTTTCAAAGGATTTTGAGTTGGGCGAACAGTTTTCAAGCTGAAAACTGGCATGAGGGCAGCTCAAAAGAATATGCAAACTGGCGAATGGCGCCGCCCAGTTTCAAGGTTGGAAAGATAGACACCTATGCGGCAAAGAGGAATGCACAGTAGTTATATCGATCACACGCTGGAAAAGCCCGGGTCGGCGCCAAAGAGTGACGTGCAGAGGCACTTCTGGATGCCGGGAAAGTAACACCGTGGCCAAAAACATAAGGGCCAGATCATGCACCAAGCGCACCAATGAATAAATTCAGGAGTGCGTTTGCACGCTTCTAAAGAACGCGCGGCGATTGCATGCCGAATGCTTTCCGCTCCGCCAATCGCTCTCCGGGCGCAGCAAGGCGATTTCTCATCCACACACAGGCGATGAAAAGAGTCGTCAGGCACCGATCTCAGGCATTGGTCTGGTCCGGGTGCCGTCCAATAGCCCGTTTCCGCTGCAAATCAAAACATGATGCTACGTATGCTTACGAGCAGGGTATTCCGTTTGCCGTCAATTTTTCTCTAAACAAGAAGATCTTTTTTAAAAAGTGAGACGCACGGTATAGCCGCTTCGCGTGAAGGCGATAAGCTTGCGCTCGAAATGATCGATTGATTGGTAAGGGATACGCTACCTGACGGCTTGCCCTGTGTGGCGTGCAATTGAGGCACTGTTTTGATTGTCCAGGCGCCGGTCGCATTGCAAATGCGAATATCTTTATATTTCCTGATCCAGTCGATTCGTGATTTGTTTTTGCTTGAGCTTGCCAAGTGCTCTCGCCGCGCGATTTTCCAGTTGTCCAACAGGGTCACAGATGATATCTGGAAGGCCGGACGCTTGAGCGCGGCAGATAGTCTGATATACAAAAACAATAGGAATCAGTCTTTGTCATGGAATCGCGCACTCTGAAAGAGCAAACGCGTGGCGCCTTGCGGCATGCCGTCACTGGGGGCGACAACGCTATCCCGGCGCGCCGGCCTTTCATGCCCAAGGCTGGCTCGTCGCAGGCGCAGGCGCTGCGCGTTCCTCCCATGCAGCGGATGTCGCATGCCGTCCGTTCCCACAGCGATCACCCCTTGTCTCCCTGGTTCAATTGGCTGGATGATCGCCTGCGTCTGGCCTTGAATGTCATGCGCAGAGCAGTCGGCGTTGAATCGATGAATGACGCTTATCGGGGGCTTTACGTTACACCGGACGAAGTCGATCGTTTGCTGGCGCAGCCGTCCGGGTCGCCTTTGTTTGGCGGACTGGATGCCGGCGGTTTTCCCGACGCTGCTTTGCCGGCAGAGTTCAGCCGTGTTGCAGCGGCGGTCGGATTAACGCCGTTCGACGTCGCTGCAATATTGATTGCCGCTGCTCCAGAGCTCGATCTTCGCTATGAACGGCTGTACGCTTTTCTGCAAGACGATGTAAGCCGGAAACGGCCTTCAGTTGATCTCGTCCTCAATCTGTTGTGTCGCGATACAGAAGAAAAGCTGAGCATGCGCAAGCGTTTCATCTCCCCGGCGCCGCTGTTGCGATATGGCTTGCTGCAATTGCTGCCGGACAGTCCGCACGCCGCACCTTCTCTCGCCGTACAGGTATTGAAACCCGATGCGCAAATTCTTGCGGCACTGCTCGGAGAAAGCGGCATGGATGCGCGGCTTGGCGCCTGCGCCCAATTGCTCCCGGCCGATGCAGCCGATGCAGTCGATGTGTTTGCGGATGATTCCGGCTGGGGGCCGAAGTTTGACGTCTTGTCGCGGATCGGCAGGGAGGCTCTTCCCGGCGCTGAACCGCTGCGCTGCCATCTTCATGGCGCCGATGCGCTTGCCTTGCAAACGGCGGCTGCGGCACTGGCAAGCAATATCCGTAGCCCAATGCTGCGCCTCGATCTGGCATTGCTGAAAGACATGGCAAAAGCCGCTGCACTGGGCGAGAGAACGTTCGCGCATACCTTGGGTGCGGCATTTCGTTGTGCCTGGATGCATGAAGCAATGATTTGCTTTGACGGCATTGACGTTTTGTATGCTCCCGATGCCGTTGTCGATTTGCGTACGCTGCTCGATCACCTTGAGCATCCCATTGCGGTATGCGTTCTTACCGGATCGGAAGCGCGCAATTTCAGTATCCCCGGAAGCCGGGTATTCAATGTGGCCTTGCATGCACTCACCCGGCGCGACCGGCAGCAGGTCTGGCAGCAACAACTCAGCCGGCATGGATTGTCTGCCGATGCTGCCCCGATCCTGGCTTCCCGATTTCAGCTGAGCATGGGCCAGACCCGGGATGCGGTTCGCACTGCCGCAGATCAACTGCGTCTAACGGGAGCGGCGGGCGTTGGTTCATCTGAGTTCGAGCACATGTTGTTTGCCGCTGCGCGCCTGCAAACGCGTCATGTCTTCGCCGGATTGGCTCAGCGCATTGAGCCCCGACGCAACTGGGACGATCTGATTTTGCCCGACGACGCGTTGGCGCAATTGCATGAGATTTCGTCCCGCTTTCTGCATCAGGATCAAGTCCTCAATGGATGGGGATTTGCCAACAAGATCGGTTACGGGACCGGCACCACCGTGTTGTTTGCCGGGCCCTCCGGCACCGGCAAGACCATGGCCGCCGAGGTGCTCGCGCAAGCGCTGGGACTGGATCTGTATCGCATCGATCTCGCTGCCGTCGTCAGCAAATACATCGGTGAGACCGAAAAGAATCTCGATCGGCTGTTCAATGCTGCGGATCAAGCCAATGCCGTGCTGTTTTTCGATGAGGCCGACGCCTTGTTCGGCAAGCGCACCGAGGTCAAGGATTCCCACGATCGCTATGCCAATCTGGAAATCAGTTACCTGCTGCAGAAGATGGAGCAATACCAGGGCATCGCCATCCTGGCGAGCAACCTGCGTCAGAACCTGGATGAAGCCTTTATCCGGCGGCTGGCGTTCATCGTGCATTTTCCGTTTCCGGATGAAACGCAGCGACGAAAAATCTGGTCGTCGGTATGGCCGGGAGATGTTCGTCTGGCGGACGACGTCGATCAGGATGAACTGGCGCGCGATCTGAAGTTCAGCGGCGGCAATATAAAGAATGTCGCCCTGGCGGCAGCGTTTCTGGCCGCTGCCGACCATGCCGACGATACCGGCGGCATCATCAAACGTGAACACATACACGGTGCGGCGGAACGTGAGTTCCAGAAACTGGGGCGTCCGAATTCCATGGCCAAAGCAGCCAACACCGGGAAGGACGCCTGATGTTCGACAACCTGACCAGGGCCCTGAGCGAAGTCTTGCATCTGGCCAGTGCACCGACACTGGTCAGAAAAGCCGATGTCACCTTCGACCGGCCCGCAGAGACATATCAGCCCGGGAATACCTGCATCAATCTGTTTTTGTTCGACGTGCGGGAACGCAGCGAGTTAAGAAGCAGCGAGCCGGTGATTCAACGGGATGCAGGCGGCAAGACCGTATCGATCATGCAAGCGCCGATGCGCATTGCCTGCTCTTATCTGGTCACTGCGTGGATCGAATCAGGGCAGACCGGACAGAGCGCCATTCTCAATCAACACGATCTGCTGGCGCAGGCGCTGCTGGCGTTCTCCGCGATGCCGACGCTGTCGGGAACGAAACTGTCAACTGCTACCCGGGCCTGGCTGAACGAACAGCCATATGCCGTCGAATTGGCCGTGTTGCAGTCGGACCTGACCAAGAACATGTCTGAATTCTGGACTGCGGTGGGCGGAAAATTGCGGCCCAGCTTTACGCTCACCGCGACCGTGGCGATGGTGTCGAAGGCGGAGTCGATGTCGGCTCCGCTGGTAAGCAGCAAGGAAATTGTGATCAACAAATCGATGACGGATGCGCCGGTCATTCAACCGAAACCCCCGACCAGGAAGAACAATCGTCGGTAGCAACTCACCTCAGGAGAAATAAATCATGCCCACTTATAGTTCACCCGGAGTTTATGTCGAGGAAGTACCGCCGATCTCGCGTCCAATCGCCGGCGTCAGCACCAGCACACCTGGTTTTATCGGGGAGGTGCCAGACAGCATTTCGCTGCCCTTTCTTAAAGCCGATGCTGTCAAATGGATTACCCATACGCTTGCCGCCACGGATGGGATGGCTTATCGCATTTCTTCGTGGGCTGACTATGTGCGTCTGTTTGGAGATTTTGTCGGTACGGATTATGCGACAAAGGCAGAAAAAGAAGCAAAAGAAGCAAAGGCTGCAAAGGCAGAAAAAGAAGCAAAAGTTGCTGCTAAAACCAAGGTTGCCGTTGGGGGGGATGGCGACGTTGAAGACAAAGATAACGACGTCAAAATTGGATCCGATAGCGGCAGCATTGATCCTGGTCAGCGCATTCTGGCGCACGCCGTGTACGGTTTTTTCAATAATGGCGGCACCAATTGTTACGTGGTCCGCATTGCCGCCGTCAGCAATATCGACAAGGCGGTGACGGCCTTGGCGGCGTTTGACGATATATCGACGGTGAGTTTTCCTGGCGATACCACTTATCACACTAAACTCGTCGCTCATGCCACTGCGCTGCAGCGATTCGCCATTCTGGATCTTGACAAGGACAGCGACGTTGCCGCGCTTACGGCGCCAGATAGCAGCACCTATGCGGGCGTCTATTTTCCGTGGTTGAAAGTGTTTGATCCGGCCGCAGCGATGATGAAAGAAACCAATGGCATCGTGGTGGTGCCGCCGAGCGGCCATATTGCCGGCATCTATGCTCGCAGCGACGTCGCACGGGGTGCTTATAAAGCACCCGCGAATGAAGCATTGCTGGGCGTCCCCGCGCTCAACGACAATATCACCAAGGCGCAACAAGATGTCCTCAACGTTGCAGGCATCAATGCCATCCGGCAATTGAACGGCGCCTTGCGCGTCTGGGGTGCGCGTACCGTCGGCACGCAAAACGGTGAATACCGTTACATCAGCACCCGCCGCTACTTCAACTACCTGCGTCAGTCCATCGATAGCGGCACCCAGTTCGTCGTGTTCGAACCGCATACGCCGGCGTTGTGGCAACGTGTGATCCGCACGCTGACGGATTTCCTGACCAATGAATGGCGCTCGGGCGCCTTGTTCGGCGAGACCGCCAAGCAAGCCTTCTTCATCAAGTGCGATGCCGAGACCAATCCTGCGTCGTCACGCGAGCAAGGCCAACTGATCGTCGAGATCGGCGTGGCGATCGTCAAGCCGGCGGAATTCGTCATCTTCCGTATCCAACAAACTTCAGGCAGCTGAATCTCCGACAACTCCTTAGGACAACATCATGGCTAGAACTGATCCATATAAGAATTTCCGATTCCTGCTCGAAATCGATGGTTTGACGCAAGCAGGTTTTTCCGATTGCAGCGGCTTCGGCTCGGACGTCGAAGTCGTCGAATACCGCGAAGGCGGGGACGCGGCGACCGTACGCAAACTGCCGGGCAAGAGCAGCTATCCGGACATCACCCTGAAATGGGGCGTCACCGATTCGCGCGAGCTGTACGATTGGCATGCGACCGCACTCGACGGCAAGCTGGAACGCAAGAACGGCTCGATCATCCTGCTCGACGATCTGGGGCAGGAAAAGATCCGCTGGAACTTTTTCAGCGCCTGGGCCAGCAAGTACAAGGCGCCTGACCTGACCGGCACCGGCAAGGACGTGGCAATCGATACCCTGACGATCAGTTGCGAACGCATGGTCAGGGCCTGACCATGGAAAGTTTTGCGACAGAGTTCGAGTTCCTGCTGCCGAAGGGCTATGTCGATGCGGCGGGTACCGTGCATCGGCACGGCACGATGCGCCTGGCCACTGCCGCCGATGAAATCCTGCCGCAAAAGGATCCCCGGGTGCAGGGCAATCCAGCCTACCTGGTGTTGATCCTGCTGGCGCGGGTGGTGGTGCGTCTGGGCGATCTGGATGCGATCAATCCCAAGGTGATCGAGGGCATGTTTGCCGCCGACCTGGCCTATCTGCAGGATTTCTACAACCGCATCAACAGCACCGAGTCGCTGCAGGTGCGGGTGGAGTGTCCCAGCTGCCGGCACGCCTTTACAGTGGAGCCGGAAAGAGTGGGG
Source organism: Herbaspirillum rhizosphaerae (assembly GCF_001189965.1). GTDB lineage: Bacteria > Pseudomonadota > Gammaproteobacteria > Burkholderiales > Burkholderiaceae_D > Herbaspirillum > Herbaspirillum rhizosphaerae. Next base: position 74,314 of record NZ_LFLU01000013.1, on the reverse strand, counting down.
GAGTCGTAGGCTACCCCGTCGACCGGATTCACGAGGAGGTAGCCTTCATTGCGTTTCATTTCCACTGGCCGCCGGAGCGCCTGATGCAGATGGAGCATGGCGAGCGGCGTCAGTGGGTGGAACAGGTATCGCGGATCAATCGCGCCTTGTCGGGCAACTGAGATGAAACATCGATCATGAGCAGTAACGTATCTACATCCCCTGCCGCAGACGGGCTCCGCCCGGGCTGGCCTGCCGGCGTGCAGGCCAGGGCGGTCTGGCTGCGCCGGCTGCAGTGGCAACCGGGTGCGCGCCGCACGGCAGTCGCAGGTCCTCACGGCGGCCTGCGCCTGGCGACATGGCAATGGCTGGATGCATTGGCGCGCCGTCCGGGGCTGCATGCCAAGGTGGTCCGCCGCAGCATGGGGATCTGGTCGTCCTGCGCGATGGATTGGCGGGCGCTGGCGCAGCAGCAAGCCGATCGCGCCCGGCGTACCGGTACGACACATGCCGGGGCATTGGCGCCGGGAGGGCAGACCTTGGTCCATTGGCACATCAGTGAACGGACCATTGTGCAACAAGGCACGATCCGCTATGCGGAGGCGCCGGTGCTGCGCATTGAAAGCGGGGAGGGGGCAGACGTAATCAAGGTGCCATTAGAGCGGGTCGGAGCGACGCGTACAACTGCCATGACGTATGTTGTCAAGGTAGCAGGCCATGAAGCGGCAATGCCGGCGCCCCCTGCATCGCCAGGCCAGGCAAGGGTACAAGAAACGGCAGTTGCACGAGGATCGATCAGTAACCCCGTCGCCATGACCCACATCAGCAATTCGCGGCACCATGAAGTGCCGAAGTCATCTTCTTCTGCAGTGCCGTCAGGGAAAACGATCGCACGGCAAGTGACAGATGGCGCCATTGCGACCCCTGTATCAGGGGCGCCAGGCAATGCCGTCGCCATGACCTACATCAGCAATTCACTACACCATGAAGCGCCGAAGCCGTCTTCTTCTGCAGTGCCGTCAGGGAAAACGATCGCACGGCAAGTGACGGATGGCGCCATTGCGACCCCTGTATCAGGGGCGCCAGGCAATGCCGTCGCCATGACCTACATCAGCAATTCACTGCACCATGAAGCGCCGAAGCCGTCTTCTTCTTCTTCTTCTTCTTCTTCTTCTTCTTCTTCTTCTTCTTCTTCTTCTTCTTCTTCTTCTTCTTCTGCAGCGCCGTCAGGGAAAACGATCGCACGGCAAGTGACGGATGGCGTCATTGCGACCGCTGTATCAGGGGCGCCAGGCAATGCCGTCGCCATGACCTACGCCACCAATCCGTCCAGGCATGAAGCGCCGGCATCTTCAGCAAAGGCAACGCCATCGCAGCCGTCGCTGGATTTTTTTGTGCTTGCGCAGCGGAAACGCGTAATGCAAGCGCTACAAGCTCGACCGCCTGCAACTCACGTGGCGACGCCATGGCCTGGCCAGGACAAGGCCGAGCAGCATGTGGCCGCGCCCGGACCAACCACACCCGCATGGGCGGTGTCGTTGCCGGATGTTGAAACAACGCGGGCCGATAGTGCGCCCCCGGTTGCGGGGCATTTGACGTATGACTACGCCGCGCGCGGGCTGCATGACACGTCGCACAGCCAGACGCGCAGCGCAATGCCCACGACAGTACCGCCGCCTTTGCACTTTGACCTGCCGCGCACGCACCGGCATGATGCAACGCTCCCGGCGACGCAGCCTCTGAAGCAGAGTGAGCAGAGTGATAAACGCGGACAGCTGCACGGACCTGCATCGGACGCCACGCATTCAGGCAGCGCAAGCAATGCAAGCAACACATCGGACGCACCGATGCTGCGCGACGATATCGAACACGTGGCGCAGCGAGTCATGCGCATCATCGCGCGCGAACAACGCCGCGAGCGTGAAGCAAAGGGGATCAACTGATGACGCTCACAAAAGCGGCAATTGTCAATGTCGACGCCGGCAATTATGTCATTCATGTGATGTTCAACCCAGCCAGTTACTCGCTGTCGCGCTCGGTTCATTACAAGGAAGAGCGCATGCCGAAAAAGCAGAAGGTGCCCGTGAAGTACATCAGCGGTACCGCCGACAGCTTGAGCATGGAGCTCTTCTTTGACACCACCAATACCGGCGCCGACGTGCGCCAACATACGCGTGTCATCGAAGATCTGATGCTGCCGCTTCCCAATACCAAGAATCCGTCGCGGCTGCGGCTGATGTGGGGATCGCTGGAATTCAACTGCCACCTCATCAGTGTGCGTTCCGAGTTCGACTATTTCAACAGCGTCGGCATGGCGCTGCGCGCCAGGATGCAGGTCGAATTCAAAGGGCAGGAAACGGCCGGCGCCACGGTCGACGCTGCGTCTCCAAGCACCGTACGACTGCCGCCTGGACAAAGCCTGCCTGACCTGGCTGCGCAACGCTACCAGGATCCGGCCAAGTGGCGCCTGCTGGCCGAAGCCAACGACATCGACAATCCGCGCAAGATATCGCCCGGTATCGAATTGAATCTGCCGGAGGCGCCTTGAGTCCGCGTGCAGAAGACTTTTCCGTTTCGTCGCGTGCGAGCGCGCTGTTGATGCGCGTCAGCAGCAACGGTGTGCCGCTGGAACAGGCTGAGCGGGATTGCATCGCGGCCGTCACAGTCGTCTCGGCGAGCAAGCAGCAAGCCAGCTTCAGCCTGGAGCTCAATGATCCGCTGTTCGGCATGATAGCGCCGGGTACGGGGCGCTTCTGCGAGGGCAACCTGCTGGAGATCGCGCTCGGCAATGAGGACGCAGAACTGACAACGGTTATTTGCGGCACGATCAACGCGATCAATCTCGACCTGGACGAAGAAGACGGCCTGCGCATCGTGGTGGAAGGACATGACGCACTGAGCACCGCTGCGGCCGGCAATGTGATCACCCGCTATCAGGAGCAATGGAGCGACTTTCAGATTCTCCAAAGCATCACCGAAACGCTCGCACTGACACTGGCAGTCGATGCCCGGACCCGCCAGGAGATGTCGGCAGTGCGGCCGCGGCCGCGCTTTCAGTCGGGCCAGAACAATCTGGCGTTCATGAATGAGTTGGCAGAAGAATACGGCTGTGACTTTTGGGTAAGCGAACGCACATTGCATTTTTGCCGTGAAACGCCGGGCAAAGAGAAGGTTGTACTGAGCGGCGGCAACAATCTGTTCCGGATTGCCATTCGCCTGAGCACCAATGGCCAGGTATCGGCGGTCGAAACACTGGCCTGGGATACCCAATCGGCTGAGATCCGGCATGCACGCGAAGATGGCAAAGACCTGCGCGCTTATCGCGGGAGCATGTCGCCGGCAGCGCGCGATCGGCTGGACCATGAAGCGCTGGTGCGTCGCTTCTCGGCGCGCGATCAGGAAGAAGCCGAACGTCGCAGCAAGGTCGAAATGCGTCGCATGGCGCGGCAGTTGGTGAGCATCGAGGGCACCACCACCGGAACCCCGGCGATGGGTGTGGGCAGCGTGGCCTTGCTTGAAAAGATGGGCCGTTTCGATGGCGAATATCTGGTGCAAACGGTACGCCACCAGATCGACAAGGATGGTTTTCGAACCCACTTCACTTTATGTCTGCATGTATGAATGAACTCAGCGGTGCAATGTATGTGGGCGTGGTTGATTCGAGCAAGCTCGATGATGACGGCTGTTTGCGTGTTCGCATCCCGGCGCTCAACGGCATCTTCGACTGCCGCGTAGCGATGCCGCTGGCAGGCGCGCAACGCGGCGTGTTTTTTTTGCCGGAGCGGCTCGATCAGGTGTTGTTGGGCTGCGTGACCGGTTCCGATGTGGAGTTTGTGCTGCTCGGCAGCCTGTTGAGCGGGAAGACGGCAGCGCCGGAGCTGGAGGGCGCCGACGACAACGACACCAAACTGATACGGACCCGGGGCGGCAACGAGATCAGGCTGTTCGACCACGACGGCACCGAACGAATTGAGATCGCCACCAAAAAACAGTGCATCAGCTTGTCGGTCAAGGACGATACCGTCGTCGTCACCGCCGGCAAGATCAAGCTGGAGGGGGACGTGGATGTGACTGGCACGCTGAAGATAGGCAAGGGCGATACCACCACCACCATCAAGGACAACCAGATTACCGGGGCGGGAGGCTGAGGCTGCATGGGCACATTGCATCTGGACGGCACATTGAAGTTGTCTGGCGCGCTAACGCTTGAAGGGAAGGTGTTATCCGGGGGCAAGGAGGTGCTGGTGGCGTTGGCGCCGCCGAAGGACGCACCTCATAGCAAGACAGCCTCGCCTGCGGATCCGTTGTCACCGGATGGGTACAAGACGTCGGTCTGGGCGGCAGGGTTGCCCTCTGTGCGCGTCAACATCCGTGGAAAAGTCATTGTCGTCAGTGGCGCGCCGTGCCAGCAAGGTGTAACTCCGGCGATAGTGGGCGTAGTGGATGCAGGAGCCGGTACGGTAACCATCGATGGCCTTGCCGTGGCGAGAACGGGGGCTTCCGCGACGATGCCGCACACGGTGGCGCCCCTGGACAACAGTGGTCAAACTTGATAGCCAACCATATATTCAGGGAAACAGATATGGCAACAACATTCTTTGGCGGGGCGCAAATGCTGGGAAGCGGCATCGCTTTTCCCCTGCGCCTGCACGGCGGCAGCCTCGGCATGAACACGGCGGACGAGCACGTCAAACAGTCCATCCTGCTGATCCTGGGCACGGGGCACAACGAGCGCGTCATGCGTCCCGATTTTGGCGGTGGCATGGAGCGGCTGGTATTTGAACCGATGAATACGGCCACCGCCATGCTGGTCCAGCATCAGGTGCGGGATACATTGAAGCGCCACGAGCCGCGTATTGACGTGCTGTCGGTGACGGCCAGTGTGCTGCCGGATGAGGGGGGGCTGGAGGTGGCGATCGCCTACCGCATCAAGCAGACCGGCATCAGCGGCAATCTGGTTTATCCCTTCTATCTTGCCGGAGAGCTGTGATGGCCGCGCGCGCTCCCGTGCTCGACCCGCGCCGCGCCGCCGATATCCGCGCGGAGACCCGCAAGGAGCTCTACAAGAATCTCGAGGAGTATGGCTGGAGCGACCCGCATGCCACCGACGCAGCTTATGGCGGCGAAGCCTGCAACGCGCTGGTGCATATTTTTGCGCAGTATTGCGAGCACATCATTGATCGCAGCAACCGCAACCGCGACAAGAGCCTGCTGGCCTTTCTGGACCTCATGGGCAATACGCTGATCCCGGCGCAACCGGCGCGTACGGTGGTGACCTTCACGCTTGCCGCAGCCGCGCGCGGACGCCTGCTGCCGGCCGGCACGCGCTTGCAGTCCATGGCGCAGGGCGCCAGTCCGGGATGCAATTTCGAAACCGAGCATGATGTCTGGCTCAGCAATCTGCGCCTGCAGGCGATGCAGGCGGATACCTCGCCCGATCCGCTGCCCATGCCGGCGTCGCTACTCAGCAGCGAGGGCCATCCGCAGCCCGTACCGATTTTCGACCGCGCCGACGACAATTTCTACACCTTGACACTGGCGCTTGCGGATGGGGTTCTTCCACTGGAAGGACAACCGGTCGAACTCCACTTCTGGCTGGACAGCCCGCTGTACGATCCCGGTACCGTGCCGGCGTCGCACGACCGTAAGCCCTTGTGCTGGACGGTGGCTTCCGGCATCGGCGCGACACAGAAACCGCTCGACATCGCTGTCGAGGATGAGACCGCGGGTCTGACCCGTTCCGGCGTGGTGCGACTGCTGACGCCGCCGATCGACTACTGGCAGCTCGGCGACAAACCGGGCGCCAGGTGGTTTACGCTGACCGTTGGCGGCGCGCAGCAAGCACCGCCGCCGCAACTGCTGGGGGTGGCACTCAACAGCGTCCCGGTAGTGCAAGCTGCCACGATCGTCGGCGAAGTGCTGGGTTCCAGCGCCGGACAGATCCAGCAGCGCTATTTTGCAACGAAGACGCCGATATTGCCGGATGCGATTGTGGCAGTGCTGGAAGTGCCGCTCCGGAATACGGCGCAGTTGCCGGCTGTGGAATCCAACTGGGTGGTCTGGCAGGAAGTCCCCGATTTCTTTGGTTCCGGACCAGGGGATCGCCATTATGTGCTGGACCATCAGACCGGCGAGTTGCGTTTTGGCGATGGCAAGCGCGGTATGGTGCCGCCGCCAGGCGCGCGCAATGTTCGCTTGAGCTGGTATCGCGCCGGCGGCGGCACATCCGGCAATGTCGCGGCCGGACTGTTGACGATTCCTGTGTCCAACACCCGCGACATTGCCGGCGTCACCAATTTTTTCGCCGCCAGCGGCGGCAGCGACGCCGAATCGCAGGAGCAATTGCTGGATCGTGCGCCGCGCGCGTTGCGACACCAGCAGCGTGCGGTAACACGGGACGACTACGAAGACCTGGCGCTACAGGCCAGTACTGAAGTGGCGCGCGTCAAGTGCGTACCGCTCCACGATTTGCGGGAAAACCCCTATATGCTGCTGCCAAGGAATCAGGAGGCGTCGGGCGCCGGCAAAGTCAGCGTCATCATCGTTCCCCACAGCGCGGCGCCGCAGCCGTTGCCGACGCTGGAGTTGATCCGGCGCGTGCGCGACTATCTGAGAAGCCGGGCCTGCGTAGAGGCGGCCGTAGAAGTGACCGGGCCGCTGTATTTGCCGGTGGATGTCAAGGTCAATCTGACCATCGAATCGGCGCGTTATGCCGACACCGTCAAGCAGCAGGTGAGGCAACGCCTGGATACCTATCTGCACCCGCTGACCGGCGGGCGCAGCGGCAAGGGTTGGATGTGGGGACGCGCACCGAAGGAATCGGATTTTTATGCGGTCCTGGATGGCATCGAACATGTCCGACATTTCAACTTGGCCGATTTAAAGCCAGCCAAAGGAGAGCGGAAAACAATCGAGGATACCCGACGTTTTCTGGTCTGCGCCGGCGTCCATGAAATCAACATTGATTGAGCTTGCACCATGCCCATCGAACTCCCCAATCTTGATGACCGCACGTTTGCCGATCTGTTGGATGAAGGTCGCAACATGATCCCCGCGCTGGCGCCGTCCTGGACCGATCACAATCCATCGGACCCGGGCATCACCATACTGGAGATGTTTGCCGCCGTCACCGAACAACTGATCTACCGCACCAATCGCATTACCAACGCCCACAAGAACGTATTTTTGCGCTGGATTGAGCCGCCTGCCGATGCCGATGCCGGTCCGTCCAGCGATTTGCCGCCATCGGAAATCGACGATGCGCTGGTAAATGCAATACGCAAGATGCGTGTGGAGAAACGCGCCATCACTGCCGCCGACTATGAGCGGCTGGCCTGCAATGCGGGCGCTGTGCGGGCGCGTTGCCTGCCGCGCTGCCAGGCCGTATATCAAGATGACGGCAGCGTGGTGTTGACGGAAGATACGCTGGGGCACGTGACACTGGTCGTGGCCAAGCTGCCGGATACGCTCCGGTCGGCACTCAATGAGCAGGTCACGGCATTGACTACTGATGCGGATCCCCTCGGTGTGAATGCGACGCCGACGCTGCATATCGTGCCGGCGCAAGCTTTGCCTGTGACCTTATCGGTCACCCTGGTATGCCTGGAAGAATATCGGGCCAATAACGGGAAAATGGTCCGCGATGAAGTCAGCGCCCGCCTGGAGGCGTATTTCCATATCGAAACCGGCGGTCCGGCGAAACAGGGCTGGCCGCTCGGGAAGGAGGTCTACAAGTCGACGCTGTATGCCCTGATCAGCCAAATCAAGGGAGTGGACTACATCACTGCCCTGAAGCTGAGCGTGAACGGCAAGCCGCTTCGGACCAATGACAATGGCGTCATGCCGGCCAGCCACGAATACGTCAAGATGAAAGTGCTATGCCATTTCTCGAACGAACAGGGCCAGTGACATGAGCGATCCCCGCGCCAATGATTTGCTGAACATCCTGCCGTCTGTGTTCCGGGAAGATTCCGACATGGCGGATTTCTTGGCGGCATTTGAAAATATTCTGCTGGCAAAAAGCCGTGATGCGACGCGGGAAAAAAGCCTCGAAGTGAAAATCGACGAGCTGGCCACGCATATCGATCCGGCGCTGGCCAGGGTTGACGACTTGCGCTGGCTGGCCGGTTGGCTGGGCCTGACGATCGATGCCGATTATCCGACCGGCAACGAGGAGCAATACCGCATCTTCGTGGCCCGGACCATGTCGCGCTATCAGCAGCGCGGCACGTTGGCGGGAATGAAGACGCTGTTGGAACAATTCACCGGCCAGCCCTCAGCCATCCGGCAAGACGAGAAGGCGCATGGATTCATCGTTTCACTGAATCTCGACAGCGTGCGCGATGTCAATGAAATGGAGCGCCTTACCCGTGTTGCGCATGCATTGATACAGCGCGAAAAGCCGGCCCACACGCATTACGAATTAAAGACCAAATTCCAGACTTTTCAGGTGGCGAATCTTAGCCGGTCCGGTGGTCAGATTCAGCCTCGCCCAAGTGCAAAAATTGTCAGTCCGGCCCAGGTCGGCCGCCGTGAAGACGGCAAGATCAAGGTTGGCAACATGATGCTCGGCCAGGCCCCCTTAAACGCCAGTAAAACTAAACCCAAGGCATCCAAATGAGTATTGAAATCAGCAGTGCCGGTCGCGTCAAAATGAAACACCCTCGGGTCGAATATTTTGCCGGGCAATTCCTCGAAGACAAAGACTTTGAAATTGAGCAGAAATACCATCTGATGCGGCGGCGCCAGCTTAATCAGGAGTTGTTCAGCCATGGCGTGCGGCGCGGTTTTGCGCTCATGCTGGAAGGAGCCGGAGGAAAAGCCGTTCGCATTCACGTTGGCGCCGCAATGGATGTGCGCGGCCATGAGATCTGGTTGGACGAGGACATCGTATGGAATTTGCCGATGCAGACAGACGGAGAATATTTTCTGTGCATGCAGGCATTGGAAGTCGAAGATGAAAAGGAAACCTATTCTGTGCCAACCCAGGCTTCCGGTGAGTCCGGCTCTAACGACGGATCGCCCTGGATAGGCTATACCCGCCGCGTAGATACCATCCAGTTCAGCCTGATGAAAGTCAGGCCGCAGCTGCCGGCGCCTCTCATTACATTGGCGAAAATTCAGTGCAGCAAGGGCGGTTTTTCCAATATGGACACGCTGGTCCGCGACATCTCGCTGACCAAGGTCGGCAACGGCGTCTCGATCAATCTTGTAGAGCCGGGCCACTACATCGACATGCAATACAAAGGGACGCCGAATGCTTATATCGGCCCCAACCTGGACAGGCAGACGCCTGACTGCGTGACTTTTTCCAGCCGATCAAAGCGCATGCATTTGTCCGGCGAGGAAGACCTCTACATCTTGAATAAGAAGGGAATGGTCGTCAGCACCGCGTGGGGAGCAGGCGGGTCGCTCACGGTGCAGGGGAAAACGTACCTGGAGGCTGGTCTTGACGTCAAGCAGGCCGTTGATATTCAAGGTTCCCTGAAAGTCAAAGATGAAATCAGGTTTGCCGGGGCAGAGCTTAAAACCAGGGACGGCAATTCCGGGGTGATCTTCGATAGCCACGCGAATGACTTATATCTTCATGGTCAAAAGACGCTCTATATCAGTAACCGAAATGGCGTGGTCATCGAAAAAGATGATGCGGGAGGGGGATTGGGAAAGGCCGGAAGCTTGCATGTGAAAGGTGTGTTGAAAGTCGACAAAGAAGTTTCCCTGAATGAATCGCTGAATGTCACCCAGAAGCTCACCGCCGGTTCTCTGGCGGTGACAGGAGTGGCCGATGTCACACAGAAACTCACTGCCGGATCCCTGGCGGTGACGGGAGTGGCGAATGTCACCCAGAAGCTCACTGCTGGTTCTCTGGCGGTGACAGGAGTGGCCGATGTCACACAGAAACTCACTGCCGGATCCCTGGCGGTGACGGGAGTGGCGAATGTCACCCAGAAGCTCACTGCTGGCTCTCTGGCGGTGACGGGTGTGGCCGATGTCACACAGAAGCTCACCGCTGGCTCTCTGGCGGTGACGGGTGTGGCCGATGTCACGCAGAAGCTCACTGCCGGTTCTCTGGCGGTGACGGGTGTGGCCGATGTCACGCAGAAGCTCACTGCCGGTTCTCTGGCGGTGACGGGTGTGGCCGATGTCACACAGAAACTCACCGCCGGTTCTCTGGCGGTGACGGGTGTGGCTGATGTCACACAGAAGCTCACTGCTGGATCTCTGGCGGTGACAGGAGTGGCCGATGTCACACAGAAACTCACTGCTGGATCCCTGGCGGTGACGGGAGTGGCGAATGTCACCCAGAAGCTCACCGCTGGATCTCTGGCGGTGACGGGGGTGGCCGATGTCATACAGAAGCTCACTGCTGGCTCTCTGGCGGTGACGGGAGTGGCTGATGTCACGCAGAAGCTCACTGCCGGTTCTCTGGCGGTGACGGGAGTGGCTGATGTCACGCAGAAGCTCACTGCCGGTTCTCTGGCGGTGACGGGAGTGGCTGATGTCACCCAGAAACTTACCGCTGGTTCTCTGGAAGTGACAGGAATAACCACGATGCGGGGGGCATTGACGGTCACAAAGGAACTCATCGTTCCCGGAGCGAAATTCACTTCTCACGGGGGCTCCATGAAACTAGAGGGCGCAGAGATACCCGACAGCGAAGAAAAAGCAAGGCAGCCCTTGCATATTTTTGGAGACATGCTGTTCCTTCTGCAAAAGAAGAAGGTCGTCATCGGAAAGGAGTGGGAGAGCAGCGGCAATCTGGAGGTACATGGAAAAAGCGCGCTCAACACCTTGGACGTCGCTGGTGAAAGCAAGTTCAAAGGCCTGGTTGTGCATTCAGCGGGGACATTCTCAAATCAGAAAGCAAACAGCGATACGATTAAGGAAAAGCTTCAAGGACGGGGAAATTTTTTCTTCTTTGTTGAGCCCGGCTCAAAAAATGGAGATTCGGAAGGCGAGGGAAATCTCATCGTCTATTGGAAAACATCGAGAGACGAGATACGCGCCTGCAAACTCACAGATAATCCCAGTGTGCGTAAATGGATATAGGAACAAAAATGAATACCAAATTACAAGCCCGCCTTGACGTATTGCAATCTGAATTCGAAAAAGGCAAAACCCGCTTGAACGAATTGCAATCGGAGCAAAACGAGTTGCAGGAAACCATGTTGCGCATCCAGGGCGCGATCACGGTCCTGCAAGAGCTGTTGGCCGATCCTGCCGATGACCCGCAGGACACGGTGGTCGATCTGGATCAGCACCGCCAGGCATGAAGGTAGCTGAAGCGCCCCGGTTCGCGCTGGAAAAAAATCAGCGGCTGTCGTCGTCGATGCTATGGCGGCTGCAGCGGCGTTTTTACAGCGAACAGACCATCGATGCCTGGCGCCAGAGCATCGTGCCGCATTACGTCACCAGCAATACCTTCATCGCGCAAGCGTATGCCAAGCTGGTATTCGGCTATCTGCGCGATGTGTTGCGCGACGGCTCGCATGATCCGCAGGCGCCGTTGTATGTGCTGGAACTGGGCGCCGGTTCGGGGCGATTTTCCTATCACTTCCTGACGTATTTTTTTTCGATGCTGGCGCAATCGGTGCACAGCGAAACGCGCGTGACGTTCGTCATGAGTGATTTTTCAGAAAAAAATCTGCGGTTCTGGCGTCAGCATCCGTCGCTGCAAGCGTTTGTGGCGCAGGGGCAGCTCGATTTTGCGCTGGTAGACCTGAGCCAGCAGAAAGACATCATGCTGCTGCATTCAGGCACGGTGTTGGCGGCAGGGCAAATCAGCAATCCCTTGGTGGTGCTGGCCAACTATGTGTTCGACAGCATTGAGCAGGACGCTTTTTATGTCGAAGACGGCGTGCTCTACGAAAGTCTGGTCAGCCTGCACAGCGCCAACGCAGAATCCGACCCTGACGACATCAGCTTGCTTGAGCGCGTGCAAGCCGACTTTGTCAATGTGCCGGTGCAAGGTAGCGCCTACTATGCCGAGCCGGCGCTGAACCGCTTGCTGGATTTTTACCGGCAAACCGTGCCGGCGGCGCATGTTCTCTTGCCCACGCAGGCCTTGCGCTATCTCGACCATCTGCGTCACATCAGCAACAACCGCCTGTTGCTGATCTCCGCCGACAAGGGCATCAGCCGTGAAGTGGATGTCGCTGCAGCCTCCGCGCCGGAAATCGCCACGCACGGCAGCATTTCACTGATGGTCAACTATCATGCGATCGGCCGTTATGTACAGGAGCAGGGTGGCCGCGTCCTCATGCCGCCGCATCGTCAACACAGCCTGCAATTTTGCGTGATGTTGTTCGATGAACGCCTGGCAGCGCCGACGCCGAGCCTGCATCTGTATGCGGAAACCGGGCAAGCGTTTGAAGATCACCTGTGCCGGATCAATCCGGATGATTTTTTTGTCCTCAAGCGTTTCATCCAGGGCAATGCAGAACACCTGTCGCTGGCGCAACTGCTGGCTTATCTGCGCATGAGCGGCTGGGATGCCGCCAATTTCTGGGGATGCTACGAGGCGTTCATGCGGCATGCGGCAACGTTGGAAGGTCCGCTCAGGCATGAAATCGCCAGTATGGTTGAATCGGTCTGGAACGTTTATTACCCCCTGGGCGAAGAACGCGACCTGGCCTTTGCGCTGGCGAGCCTGCTGTACGAGATCGACCATTATGCAGAAGCGATTACCTATCTCGAACACTCGCTGCGTTTATACGGGGACGATGCAGGCACCTTGTACAACCTGGCGATGTGTCATGCCCAGCTGGCGCAGTTGCCGGCCAGCGCACAATGCATCGACGCGGCATTGCGGATCGATCCGCACTACGAACCGGCACTGGCATGGCAAGAATCGACGCAGCTCAGGCTTGAGCCCCGCCTGAGCGTTCAAGCCGGATGAAGCGACTGAGCATTGCCGACGACGCAGGCATGCACCAGAGACGCAGCGAAATGCGGGAGAGAACATGAAACAGACGCAACAACAGGATGCCGCACAAGCAGTACGGCTCAACCAAGCGCACAGCGCCGCAGAGCCGCAGCAATCCCCGTTCAATCCGACAAGTGCGCCCGGACATCCGTTTGCCGCATTGAGCAGCAACAGCGCACGGGTCGGCGTGGTGAGTACGCAGCGCAAGGCGATATCCCAAAACGGACTGCCGGATACTTTGAAGAGCGGCATTGAAGCGTTATCAGGCATGTCGATGGATAACGTCAAGGTGCACTACAACTCGCAAGAACCGGCGCGCATCAATGCCCATGCCTATACACAAGGCAGCAATATCTATGTCGCGCCCGGTCAGGAAAAACATTTGGCGCATGAAGCGTGGCATGTGGTGCAGCAGGCGCAAGGCAGAGTCAGGCCGACCTTGCAGATGAAATCCGGCGTGCAGGTCAACGACGACGGACATCTTGAAGCAGAGGCTGATGCGATGGGACTCAAGGCGATGTCCGTGACGACAATGGGAACATCTGTACAGCGAGCGGCGTCGGAGACGGGTGAGTACCAGGAAAATCTGGTTTTACAGAAAATGCATAGGAATAGTTTTGGCTCCCGGCGATCCAGGAGGCGCAAGGGGAAAGAGGCTAAGAACAGCATAAGTATTTCTACCACAGAGCCTGACGATCAAAGCCAGTTAGATGAAGATCAGCTAACTGAATCTGTATTAGCGCCAAGCTTGAGTTCTCAACTTCCAGTCACTAGTGCGCCGGCTGCTATTCACAGTTCTTCCTCTTCCTCGGTCGCTCGAGCATCTTCTACAGATAGAGCAATATCTATGGAGTCAGGTAATTTAGTTGTGTCAGTACCAAGCTCGCGTTCTATGCTTCCAGTCGCTAGTGAGCCTGCCGCGCCCTCTAGAACATTGGGAGACGGTTGGACTGAAGACACATCATCTTCGACAGTCATTTCTAATACTCATGGCTACAGAGGTAAGAGATCTCTATCTTCGGGTACGCTTTCATCGTCATCCTCATCGTCATCGCCGGTTGGCGAGGAGCAGAAGAAAAAGAGAGCACGGACCAATCACGATGCACCTCCGCAGTGGCATGCCCGTGCCCAAAAAATAGTGAGCGCTATGGGGAACGCGCATGTTGGTCATAAAATTCCACGTGCTCATTTACTCCTCATTTATGAGGAATGCAAAGCTGCAATAAAAAAACCTCGATTCCCGCAGGAGCTGAAAGAGTTGTTTTTTAAGAGGTGGCCAAACAAAGATTCATTTGCTGATATGCACTCAAATTTGGGAGTTCAATCAGGTGATCCCCAAAAGAAAGAATACGCGCAAACAGAAGCTGAAAAAGTAAAGTTCCATGGAGCGGACTCGCCAAGATCGAAAGCGCTGGCGGCTGCTCACATCCGATGGGAGGAAGCAGGAGAAGCATTATCGAGCGTCGAAGACCTTGCATATATTCTGGAGAAATGTAACGAGGCGGAAGATCTGGGAGATAAGGACATGACAGAGAGAAACCTGGAGGGAGACAAGGGGAGATTAGCCCTGTTACTAGCTAGCAGAATAGTGACGCCGGAGTTGGATAGCAAGGATGAGGCTCCGGTGGTGGATAGCAAGGATGATGGTGAGTTGGATGATGAGTTGGATGATGAGTGAATCCGTAGAGGCAAGGAGTCGGTGATGCAAATCGTGTATTGGCTTGAGTCACTACCTCACGTGGCTCCGAAAAGTCTGTTTCGAGCCGCTCCGAACGTCGCGAAGGGGCTTCCACTGATGTAACCAATTCCTGCGGCGTGCCCACTGAGGCACTGAGAAGCCATCCGGCGCTGCCATTTGCTATGCATCCCGCACACATTGAACCCGGCATTTCCGATCGCTCCCGACAGGATGCAACGGTGCAGGCATGCCAACTGAAATCAGTAGAAGTTTCCTTGTGAAAACATTTTTTGCGTCACTTCATCTGCTGCGATACGTCCCTCCGAATAGATACGCATTTATTGCGGTGCATCATGCAGGAAACATCTGATTTATCAGGATATATTTTGAAAAATTGAGACAAGAAGTCAACTCTTGGTGCGATTCGGTGGCAATATTGCGAGCAGAAAATATCCTCATTTTTACGAGGATAAACTTAAGCATTCAATGACGTCGGCACGCCTCATAATGAGGGCGGGATGACGGTGCGTTGAGTCATAGAAAATAAGGGCAACATCAAATCACCCTTGCAGGATGGGGCTTTGCTTGTTAAGCGGATAGTTTGCCGGAATAAACAAGCTTGCCGATGTTAAGTCGGGAATGCTCAGGGGGAGCGGGATGCTGGAACGTATTGTGCCGGGGAACACTATCATCGCAGCGTTCAGGACACGGCTGCTGGCAGTGCCGGCGGTCTCGGCCGTCCATCTCGTCGCTGCAGCGACGAAGGGGGAGGCGGCTGTTGGCCTGGTCGCCTATGTCGTCGGCGGTCAGCGCAAGGCTTTGGACGCCGCCATCGCGGACTCGGGGTATCCGGGGCCGGTAGCGCTGGTGCGCGTGCACGCTTTGCCGCTGCGGCCCGACGGGGGCGTGGATGACAATGCCCTGGCCGCATTGCCGGCCTGGAGCCAGGCCTCGTTGCCGCCGACCGCGGTCTATCGGCCGATTGCGCCGTTGCGGACGCGCATCCATCTGGCGGATCTCCTGCCGGACTATCCTTTGCTGACTTCCACCGTGCAGGAAACTCTGCTTTCCCGGGCGCCGGCGAACGGCGCTGCCGACAAGCCGGCGGTTTCCCGCCTCAGATCGCTTCCTGCGCAGCCACAACAGCCACAATTGCCCGCCAATCTGGCCGAAGCATTGGTGCGCGCGGCGCAGCATCCCGAACTCGGCATCGTCCATGTTGCCGCCGACATGAGCGAAATCCGGGTCAGCTATACAGAATTGTTCGATCAGGCGTGCCGGATATTGGGCGGTTTGCGCGCACGCGGCGTTCGCAGCGGCGATGTGGTTCTTGTCGATTCTGCAGACAGCCGCAGCCTGCTGCCGCTGTTCTGGGCCTGCATACTCGGGGCCATTGTGCCGGCGCCGTTCAAAGTTGCCGCTGCGGCAGCAGGCGGCGCATCGCTCAAACGCCTGCGCGACTCCTGGGAAGTGCTGGGACGGCCGTTCATCGCCGCCGATCCGGCCAGTTTGCAGGCGCTGGCGTCGCTGGATGCGGATGCGCTGAGTGGAATGAGCTTGCTGGATACGTCCGAACTTTGCCGCGCCGAAAGCGCAATCCCTTCGCCGGCAAGCGACCTGCATGCCTTGTCCATGCTGTTCATGACCTCGGGCAGCACCGGTCTTCCCAAGGGCGTCATGCTGAGCCAGGCCAATGTGCTGGCGATGATAGCCGGCACAGCCGAGCGCGGCGCGGCGTTGACGCCGGGAGCAACGACCATGAACTGGATGCCGCTCGACCATGTCGGGGGGCTGGGTTTCTTGTCGATCTTGCCGCTGGTGCTCGGCATGAACCAGATACAGGTCGACACCGCCACGGTGCTGGAGGCGCCCGTACGCTGGCTGGATCTGGCGCACCGGCATCGGGTCTGCATGATCTGGACTCCCAACTTTGCGTTCGAGCTGTTGCAGCAAGCGGCTTCCGCGCCCGGTGCGGCGCGCGACTGGGATCTGTCGAGCCTGCGCATGATCGTCAACGGCGGCGAGGCCGTTTCCGATAGCGTGCTGACGGCTTTTACCGCACGTTTTGCACAAAACAAATTGCCCGCCGGCGCAATCTGGCCGTCGTTCGGCATGACGGAAACCGTCAGCGCATTCTGCATGTCGCAGTGGACCCCGGGCAACGGCGAAGTGGTTTCCCTCGGCCTGCCGATCTGCGGCGCCGTGCATCGTATCGTCGACCAGCATGGCGAAGTAGTCCCGGAAGGCATCATCGGCGCCGTCGAGCTGTCCGGCGACTCCCTGTTCATGGGATATTTCGGGCGCGAGGACCTGACGGCCGAAGCGATGCACGGCAACTGGTTCCGCACCGGCGACATGGGCATCATCCGCAATGACGAGCTCTTCGTGGTCGGGCGCATCAAGGAAATGATCATCGTCAACGGCGCCAATTTCTACAGCAGCGAAATTGAAGAGGTCGTGGCGCAGACGAAGGGCGTGGAGCGCATCAGCATTGCGGCGGTCGGTGTGCGTGCGCCGGCTGCGCGGACGGATCAGTTGGCCTTGTTTTTCCATGTTGCCGATGTGTCCCCTGGGCACGACGACGCTCTCAGGCGCGTCATGCAAGACATCCGCATGCGCCTGGGCAAGCAGCTGTCGCTGATGCCGGCGTATTTCATCCATGTGCCGGCCGATCGCCTGCCGCGCACCAATTCCGGCAAGGTCCAGCGGATAGAGCTCAAGCGTCAGCTGGAAGCCGGTGTGTTCGATACCGAGATCAAGCACGCCGCCTGCCTGCTCGAGGCGGCCGGCACGATCCCGCTCTGGTTCTCAGAACCGTTCTGGAAAGTTTGCCCGCTAGCTATCCCGGCAGGCGAATCCGTGCACGGGAAAAGTATCGCCGTACTGGGAGATGCCACCGCCGGCGACGCCGCAATCCGGGCGGCTCTGGCGCAGGCAGCCGGCGATATCGAATGGCGGCAGTTCGAGCTGGAAGAATCAGTCGATCCGATGTCTTTCCTGGGCCATCTTTTCAATCAGATGGCGCAGCAGGGATTGCCCGACGTCATTCTGGTATTGCCCGGCTGGGCGCGCTTGCCCCGGTTGCTGTCCTTATGCCAGGCGCTGGCGGCGACCGCGCGCGGTAACCGGCCGGCAAGATTGATCGTATGCGGAGGCGCTGAGGCTGCCCATGCCGCCGATCATGCTGCGGCGGCCGCTTTTTTGCGGACGGCGGCTGCGGAAATCGATGGCGTGCATTGCGTGCATATCCAGTTTTCAGGCAAAGACCTCGGCAGCGACGCCGGCATGATACTCGGCGACCTGCGCAACCATACGCGAAACGACCTGCGCGAAACCGAACTGGCCTACATCGACGGTGTGCGCCACCTGCGGCGCTGGCGCAACGTCGAGCTGTCCAAGGCGGATCGCCCGGCATTGCGCTCCGGAGGCTTGTATCTGATCAGCGGCGGACTCGGCGGCGTCGGACTGTTGCTGGCGCGGCATCTGCTCGATCGTCACGAGGCAAAGTTATTGATTGTCGGCCGTACCGGGCTGGCACAGCTTGACGCCGCGCGCGCGACGGCGCTGCAGGAGCTGGAGCGTAGCGGCCGCGTGCTGTACGTCAGCGCCGATGTGGCCGCCTTGGCCGACGCTGCGGCCTTGCGTGCCGCCGTGGCGCAGGCGCGCGCGCGTTGGTCGTGCGGACTGGACGGCATTTTGCATCTGGCAGGCGAGGGCCGCCAGACCGAATTGGGGCGTGAAACGGCGGCAACGCTGGCGCAGATGATGCATGCGAAAGTCGCGGGCAGCCTTGCCTTGCAGGAGTTGGCCGAAGCGCATCCCGATGCCTGGCTGGTCCTGGTCGGCTCCGTTGCCGGCATGGTTGCGGGCCGGCAGGACTCTGCTTATGCCGCCGCGAACGCCTGGCAGGCGGCGATGGCGGAACAACTGGCGGCGTCCGGCAATGGCAATACGCGCTGCCGTTACCTGGGATTTTCATCCTGGCGCCATACCGGCCTCAGCAAGAACGGCGCGCCGGTATCGACGGTGGAAGCGGCCGGGTACTTTTCGCTGGAGCCGGAATATGCCGTCGCCAGCTTCGACATCGCGCTATCCGTTTCCCGGCCGGTGCTGGCGATCGGTCTCGACCTGCAGCATGCGCGCCACGCGGGCTTGCAAGATGCGGCCATTGCAGTGGATGAAGCGCTGGTCCTTGAAACTGAAACAGGCGGCGCTGCGCAGGGCCCCGTCATGTTGCGCGACCACTTCGGCCGCAGCCTGCCGGTTGCGGTGCTGACGGTGGACGACATACCGCGCACCGAATCGGGCGGCATCGATCGCGAACAACTGACCCGGATAGCCGGTGGATTCCGGCAACAAGGGCGGCCGGGAAGTGAGTTTGAGCGCTACATGGCGCAGTTGTGGAAGCAGATCCTCGACCTGTCCGCATGCGGTGTGCACGACGACTTTTTTGCGCTGGGCGGCAATTCGCTGCGCGCAGCGCAAATCGCGGCAGCCACGCGCGAACGCTTCCGTCTCAACACGGCGACGCCCGATCTGCTGCAAAACCCCACCGTGGCAGGATACTGCGCCCACGTGCGGCGCGGCGAAAGCAAGCCGGGCATCACCGAAGCCATCGCTCGCCGCTGGCTGGAAATAGAACAAATGACACCCGAACAAAAAGCGGCACGCGTTGCTGCGAGGACTGTATGACAATACCTGAGACCGGATTGAATGCGGCACTGGATGCAGCGCTGCTGGCCGATCTGTTGGCCGAGGACGGCTTCGAACTGCCGTCGGAAGAGTCGGCAATCCCTCGCCGTGCGGCCTCTGCGCGTGTACTGGCGACGCCTGCTCAGCAACGGTTGTGGACGGTGGAACGCATCGACGGCGTGACCGGTGAATTCAATCTCGGCATGGATATTCGTTTCAATGCCCCGATCAAGGTCGCCGCGCTGGAACGCGCTTTGCTGGCTCTGCTGCAACGTCACGAAGGCTTGCGCGCCGGTTTTTCCGATCATGATGACGGCAGCCTCGAGCAGTCCTTCACGCAAGTCGATAGCGTCCCCCTGACGCAGCATGCCGTGCCCGCGGCGTCATGGCCGTCTTTCTTGCGGGAGGCTGTCGCACAGCCTTTCGACCTCGCTGCCGATCTGCTGCTGCGGGCGCAACTCTTGCACGACGGCGATGCTGAGTCTGAATCCGAACACCGGGCGAGCGCCTTGCTGTTGACCTTCCATCACAGCATCATCGACATGTGGTCGGGACATCTGCTGCTGAGCGAACTGGTGATGCTGTATGCGCGCGAGCTTGGCGCGGTCGATGAAGAGGTGATACTGCCCGAGCCGGTGCAGTTCGGCGACTATGCGGCGTGGCTGCGCGAACCGCAGCAAGTCGCTGCGCGCGAGCAGTTGCACGGCTATTGGAAGACACGGTTGGCGCAGTTGCCCGTAGCGCTGGAATTGCCTTTTTCAGGACCGCGCGGACAAGCCGGCGCGACGTTGTGCGAACGTATCCCGGTGGTGTTGCCGGCGCCGCTGACGGCAGCCGTCAAACACTTTGCCGATGCCGCCGGCACCACGCCGTTCGTGGTGATCCTGGCGGCGTTCCATGCCGTGCTGGCGCGCTATTCCGGCATGGACGACATCGCCGTCGGCGTTCCGGTCGTCAACCGTCCGCGACAGCAAGAGCAGGACATCGTCGGCTTTCTGAGCGAGAACATGGTGTCGCGCAATCGGTCGGAGCGCAACCAGAGTTTTGGCAGCCTGACCGAACAGGTGCGCGATCGCATGCTGGAAGACTTGCGCCATCAGGGACTGCCGTTCGACGATGTCGTCAAACTCGTCAATCCGGAGCGCCGCACAGGGCTTGCGCCGCTGTTCCAGGCCATGCTGGTGTTCCAGACGATGCCCCCGCTGCAGGCGCAAGCCGGCGCAGTGCGCGCACACGCCGCATCCGTGCCGCTTCCCGCGGCCCGGGCGGACCTGCTGCTGGAACTGGAAGCCGGCGCAGAACACATCGAGGGCGGACTGGAGTATCGCCGCAACTTCATCGATCCGCAGCTTGCCGCCGCGATGGCGACGTCGATTCAAGTCGTACTGGAAGCCGCGCTGGCCGATCCGCAACTGCCGTTGTCGCAACTGCCGCTGCAACGCAGCGACGCGGGGCGCGAGATGCTGGCGCGCCTCAATCCGCCGTTGCCGTCGTTGCCATCATTGGCGGCAGCCGCGCCGCGCACACTGAGCGCCTGGTTCGCCGAACAAGCCGCGAAGACGCCCGACGCCGTGGCGCTGATCGACGCGGAAGGCGGGGTTGAGACGACCTATGCCGAACTCGACCGCCGTTCCGCTGCACTGGCTGCGCATCTGGCGCAACTGGGCGTCGCTGCCGAAACGCCGGTTGCCATCTGCCTGCCGCGCTCGGCGGATCTGGCCGTGGCCATCCTGGCGACCATCCGTGCGGGCGGCGCCTTCGTCCCGATGGATCCGAATTTCCCCGCCGAGCGCCTGCGCTACATGCTCGACAGCAGCGGCGCGACGGTGTTGATGACGACAGGCGCGCCGGACTGGCTTACCGCCGATGGTCCTGCAGTACTGCAGCCCACACTGGTCGATCCTTCACAGGCATTCCCGCAGGCGTCCGCGCCGCCGGACGTCAATCGCCCCGACAGCCTCTTGTACATCCTCTATACCTCCGGCTCGACCGGCCGTCCGAAAGCGGTGATGGGCTTGCACCGGGGCGCGGTGAACCGCATCGCCTGGATGCTGGAGCGCTATCCGTTCGAACCGCTCGACCGCTATTGCCAGAAAACCACGCCGACCTTCGTCGATTTCGTCTGGGAGTTGTTCGGTCCGCTGCTGGGCGGCGTGCCGTCCGTGATCATGTCGGCGGCCCAGGTGCGCGATCCGCGTGCGCTGGCGGCGGCCATGCAGCGTTACAGCGTCACGCGCCTGACGCTGGTGCCGTCGTTGCTGAAATCGCTGCTCGACCATGTCGCCGACGTCGGCAACGTGCTCGGCGGGCTGCGCCACTGCATCTGCAGCAGCGAAGCGTTTCCGGGCGATCTGGCGCGCCGCTTCCTGAGCCTGCTGCCTGATTGCCATCTGCTGAATCTCTACGGATCGTCGGAGGCATCGGCAGATTCGACCTGCCACGACGTCGACACCGCGGACGGGCCGCAGGTGTCGATAGGCCGGCCGATTCCGGGTAATCTGCTGGCGATTCTCGATCCAGCCGGCAATGTGCTGCCGGTGGGCGCCGCGGGCGAAATCATGATCGGCGGCATCGGCCTGGCGCGCGGCTATCTCGGCAGCGGTACTGACGATCCGCGCTTTGCCACGCTGCCGGCAGATATCGCCGGCGGTCGCGCATTCCGTTCGGGCGACCTCGGACGCTGGCGTCCCGATGGCGGCATCGACTACATGGGACGACTGGATCGCCAGGTCAAAATCCGTGGCGTGCGCATCGATCCCGAGGAAGTCCGCGTCGCGCTGCGCAGGTGCCCGGGCGTAACGGACGCCGTCGTGACGGCGCGCGAAATCAGCACCGACGGCAGCAGCGAACTGATACTGATGGCATACGTCGAAGCGAAAGAATCGGTGGAGCCGGCGTTACGGCGGCGCCTCCAGGACATCTTGCCGACGGCCATGCAGCCGTCCCGTTACGTCTTTATCCCGGCCTTGCCGCTTAACTCGAACGGTAAAATAGATTTTCACGCCTTGCCCGCTCCGGACGCAGAAGCGGCGGCAGAGACACCGGCACCGCAGGCAGAAACCTCGATGACGCTGGAAGAAAATCTGCTGGCCGATATCTGGCGTCAGGTGATCGGCAGCCGTCCGCAACATCCGCAGGCCAATTTCTTCCAGTCGGGCGGCCATTCGCTCAGTGCGGTGCGGCTGGTGGCCGCGGTGGAAAAAAGTCTGGGCGTACGCCTGCCGGTGACGGCCGTGTTCGACGCGCCGAGCTTGCGCGCCATGGCATTGGAAGTGCGCCGCGCGCAGCGAGGCGCCGGACTGCCGGAGGTGACGGCAGGCGGTCCGCACCGGCGTGCGCGCGCTTCGTTCAATCAGGAGCGTTTGTGGCTCATCGAACAATCCGGACAACAGCGCGGCGCCTACAACCAGGCGGTGGTTTACCGGCTGCGCGGCCAGCTTGACGTCGAGCGTCTGGAAGCCGCATTCAGACGCGTGATGCAACGCCACGAAGCGCTGCGCACGCGGCTGGTCCTCGCCGATGGCGTGCTGTGGCAGGAGGTCGAAGCCTCACCTGAATTCGCGCTGAAAGGGATAGCTGCGGGAGATGGCCCGCAGCAGATTGCAGCATCGCTGCACGAATTTGCAGAGCGGTTTTTCTCGCTGGCGGAAGACCTGCCGCTGCGCGCCGGCCTGATCCGGCTAGCACCTGCTGAACACCTGCTGGCGATCGTGGCGCATCACACCGCCTTCGACGGCGGCTCCGGACGCGTGATTGTCGAAGAACTGGGGCAAGCCTACAGCGATACGCTCAATGCCGCTCCCGCCGCCTTGCAGCAAATCGATTTTTCCGAATGGCAACGTGGTAGCGACGAACAGGGCGCTTTCGAGGCGCAGTACAACTACTGGCGCGACCAGCTTGCCGGTGCGCCTGCCATGCTCGGATTGGCCTTGAGCAAGATGCCGGAACAACGCGACTTCCGCCTCGGACGCGTGCCGGTCACGCTCGGCCGGGAGCGTAGCGAACGCCTGCAACAGGCTGCCAGTGACGCCGGACTGAGCGTGTTCGTGCTGTTGCTCGGGGTGTGGGGACTGACGCTGGCGCGTTTCGGCGGCGAGCAGGAAGTGGTGGTCGGCATTCCTGTCGCCGGCCGCAGCCGCAGCGGGCTGGACGACATCGTCGGTTTCCTTGCCAATACACTGCCGATGCGCCTGGATTGCAGCGCCGCGAACCTGGCGGAGTTCGGTCGCCGGGTCCAGCAACGCGTGGCCGAAGGGCTGCAACACCAGGATATTTCTTTCAGCCGCATCGTCGAAGCCGCCGCGATCGAACGCGTTCCGCAGCGACCGCCTTTGCTGCAGGCGATGTTCGTGCTGGCCGATCTGCACCAGTGGCAATTGCAGCTGGACGCCATCGACGCGGTGCCGGAACCTTTGTCGACATCGCTGGCGCGCACGGATCTCAGCATGGCGTTGCATCAGGATGCGCAAGGCATCGCGGGCGAGCTGGAATACGCCGCCGACGTCATTGCCCCCGAGCTGGCCGAGCGCATCGGCGCGGGCTTCGTGCATCTGCTGGACGCCTTGCTGGCGCAGCCCGACGCGCCGCCGCTGTCGCACTCGCTGCTCGATGCGCGATCGGCCCAGGCGCGTGCCTTGCTGGCGCAGTTTGGTCGGGCGCAGACCGTATTGCCGCCGGCAACCGTGCCGCTGAGGTTGCACGACCTGCTACGCGCCCGCGCGCAGCGCAACGGCGACGCAGCAGCGCTGGCGACGCCCGAGGGCGAGCTTAGCTATCGAGAGTTGGAGCTGCTGTCCGGCGACTTTGCGCAGCGTCTGCGTACCGCAGGCCTCAATCCGGGGGACCGCATCGCGCTGATCGGGGAACGTTCCATCGGGCTGATCGCTGCGCTGCTGGGAATTTCGAAAGCCGGTTGCGTGTTCGTGCCCATCGATCCGAGCTATCCCTCGGCGCGGATCGGACAGATGCTGCAAGATGCCGGCGTCGCGCTGGTGGCGGGCGATCGTCCGGCAGACTGGAACGAGGCGCAATGGATGCGCTTGCCGGTATTGGAGGACCTGTCTTGCGTGTCTGCTCAGGCCGAATCGAAGCATTCTCACGGCGAGCTGGACCAGGACTTTGCCGCAACCGCCTGCATCATTTTCACGTCCGGTTCCACCGGCCGTCCCAAAGGCGTAGCGCTGGCGCATCACGCCTTGTGTCGTCTTGCGCAGAGCGCCGTAACCGAATTTTCCGTGACGCAGGAAAGCCGCATTCTGCAGCTGGCCGCCTTCGGTTTCGATGTGGCGGTGTCCGATATCGTGTTTGCCCTGGCCGCCGGCGCCTGCCTGTGCCTGGCGCCGCGCGAACGCCTGCTGCCCGGTTCGCCGCTGCTGCAGGCGCTGGACGCAATGCATATCACGCATCTGCAAATACCGGCGGCGCTGCTGGCAGCGATGCCGGTTGCGCCGTTGCCCAACCTTCGCACACTGATCGTCGGCGGCGAATTGTGTCCTGCTGCGGTGGCGTCGCAATGGCAGCAAGGCCGCGATCTGTTCATCGCCTACGGTCCGACCGAAACCACGGTGACCGTGACCGCCGGCCGCTATGCGGGTGCTGAAGCGCCTCTGCAGATTGGCCGTCCTCTGGGCGATGCGCGCATCTATGTGCTGGACGAGCAGGGTGCACCGGCGCCCATCGGCGTGGTCGGTGAATTGTGCATCGGCGGCCCGGGAGTGAGCATCGGCTACCTCAATAATCCGGTGCTGACGCAAGAACGCTTCCGGACGGATCCATATTCCGGCGATCCGCTGGCGCGCCTGTATCGCAGCGGCGACCGCGCGCGCTGGCGCGAAGACGGATCGCTGGATTTTCTCGGCCGCAGCGACCGCGAGTTCAAACTGCGCGGTTTCCGTATTGCCCCGGCGGAAATCGAAGCCGCCTTGTCGCAGCAGGCCGGCGTAACGCAAGCGCTGGCGATGCTGCGTCCCGACCGGGCCGGAGAGCGCCGTCTGGTGGCCTATGTGGTTGGCGCCGGCACGGATGCGGCGACGCTGCGCAGCGCACTGCGACGCAGCTTGCCGTCCTTCATGGTGCCCGATTTCATCTCGATCCTGGATAGCATGCCGCTGACCGGCAACGGCAAAATCGATGTGAACGCCTTGCCGTTGCCGGTGTTTGAGCGAGAGGGCTCCGTATCAGCTAATACCGCGAGCCGCGAAGGGCGTGATTGCCTGGCGCGTGTCGCCGGCCTGTGGCGGCAGGTGCTGAACCTGAAGGACATCGCCCCGGACGCCAATTTCTTCGACGTCGGCGGCCATTCGTTGTTGCTGGTGCGTTTGTACGACCTGCTGACGGCTGAGTTCGGTGCTGTGGCATCGATCAGCGATCTGTTCCGTTTTCCGACCATCCGCAGTCTCGCGGAACATTTGTCCGGTCAGGGAGAACTCCGGGAGACAGCGCAGGCGGTGCCGCTGCCTGCCCAGGCGGACATCGCCGTCATCGGCATGGCCTGCCGTTTCCCCGGTGCGCCGGATGTCGACGCCTTCTGGCAACTGCTGGTGGAAGGCCGCGAAGGCATCAGCCGCTTCGATCCGGCCGAGCTGGCGGCGGCCGGACGCGCTGCCGACGTACTGAAACAAGCCAACTTCGTTGCCGCCGGCGGCGTGATCGGGCAGGCCGATTGTTTCGATGCCGACTTCTTCGGCCTCGGTCCGCGCGACGCCGTCACGCTGGATCCGCAACATCGCGTTGCGCTGGAATGTGCCTGGCACGCCTTGGAACATGGCGGCTATGCAGCAGTGGAATCAAGGAGCAATGTCGACGTCGGCGTCTTCATGGGCGTCGGCATGAATACCTATTTGCAGGGACAGCTGTTTGCTGCCGGGCCGATGCCCGAAAGCGCGGATAGCTATCACGCGATGTCCGGCAACGACAAGGATTTCGGCGCCACGCGAATTGCCTATCATCTGGACCTCAAGGGGCCGGCGCTGGCGGTGCAGACCGCATGCTCGTCGTCGCTGACGGCGCTCGACATGGCCTGCCGTTCATTGCGCAGCGGCGGCGCCGGCATGGCGCTGGCGGGTGGGGTGGCGATACGCTTTCCGCAAGGCGGCGGTTATCTCCACGAGCCGGGCATGATCCTGTCGCCCGACGGGCATTGCAAACCGTTTTCCGCCGATGCGCGCGGCACCGTTCCCGGCGGCGGCGTCGGCATGGTGCTGCTCAAGCCGCTGGCGCAGGCGCAAGCCGATGGCGACAACGTGCTGGCGGTGATCCGCGGCAGCGCCGTCAACAACGATGGCGGGCGCAAGGTCGGCTACGCCGCTCCCGGCGTGGACGGCCAGGCGGCGGTGATTGCCTCGGCATTGAAGCAGGCCGGACTGGCGCCGGGCGACATCGACTACATCGAAGCCCACGGCACCGGCACCGAGCTGGGCGATCCGGTGGAAGTCGCCGCCTTGACGCGCGTCTTCGGCGGACGGCAACGGCCGCTGGCGCTGGGTTCGGTCAAGAGCAACATCGGCCACGCCGACGCGGCGGCCGGCGTCGCCGGCCTGATCAAGACGATTCTGGCCTTGCAGCACGGCGTGCTGCCGCCGAGTCTGCATTTTTCGATGCCCAATCCGCATGTCGATTTCACGGCGGCGTCGATCAACGTGGTCGGCGCTGTGCAAGCGTGGCCGGTACAGCAAGGCGAGCAAGGCAACCATCCGCGCCGCGCCGGCGTCAGCGCCTTCGGCATCGGCGGCACCAACGTGCACGTGGTGCTGGAGGAGGCGCCTGCGCGTTTGCAGACGGTCGCCGCAACGACGTCGCAGCAAATATTACCGCTCTCTGCGCGCACGCCGGCAAGCCTGCGCAGCAGCATGCTGGCGCTCGCCGATGCTTTGCAGAGCCAGCCGCAACTGGCCTTGCGCGATGTCGCCTTCACCTTGCAACAGGGACGCGCCGCCTTCGGCTGCCGCCACGCCATCGTTGCCTCCAGCAAGGAAGAAGCCATCGCCGCGTTGCGTCTGGCGGCAGAACAGTCCGGCACCGAGCTTGTGGCAACGGTCAAGGGAACGGCGCGGCTTGCCTTGCTGTTCCCGGGACAGGGCAGCCAATATCCGCGCATGGCGCAGGCGCTGTATGAGAGCGACGCCGGCTACCGGACCTGGTTCGACCGTTGCGCCGTCGCGCTCTTGCCGCATGTGGAGCAAGACATTCGCACCGTGCTGTACGGCGTCGCGGCCGACGATCCTGCCGCTGTTACGGCACTCAGGCAGACCGCGCTGGCGCAGCCGGTGCTGTTCTCGGTAATGTACGCGCTGGCGCGCAGCCTGGAGGCGCGCGGCGTCGAAGCCGTCGCCATGCTGGGTCACAGCCTCGGGGAATATGTCGCGGCATGTCTGGCCGGCGTGTTCGAACTGGATGACGCCCTGGCGCTGGTCGCCATGCGCGGCCGCCTGATGCAGGCCTTGCCCGGCGGCGCGATGCTGGCGGTGCAGGCAGACGAAGCACAGGCGCATGGGCTGATGCATGACTGCGGCGACGCGATCAGCCTGGCTGCCGTCAACGGCCCCGGACAGTGCGTGTTGTCCGGCGCGACGGACGCCATTGATGTATTGCAAGCACAGCTGAAAGAAATCGATGTGCCGGCTGTGCGCCTCGACACCTCGCACGCCTTCCACTCGGCAGCCATGGATCCGGTATTGCCGGCTTTTGTTGCCCAGTTCGACCGCCTCACGCTGAAGCCGCCGCAACGCCGCTTCATTTCAAATGTCACCGGGACCTGGATCAGCGATGCGGATGCCGTCGACCCGGCCTATTGGGCGCGCCATTTGCGCGAGGCTGTGCGTTTCGGCGACGGTCTCGCCACCTTGCAACGCGACGGCGTCGACCTGCTGCTCGAAGTCGGACCCGGCAGCGCCTTGCAAAAACTGGCGCGCACGGGCGGCTGGTCTGCGGCGCAACTGATGGCGCTGGGCATACATAGGGAAACAGCGCGGCAAACACCGCAGCAGGCATCTGCGCTGGAAGACATCGTGGCGCAACTGTGGATGCGCGGCGCATTGATCGACTGGCGCAAAGCTCAGGTAGGCCGGCCGGAAAGCGGAGATGCAGGCACGCCCTCACGCGTCGCGCTGCCCGGCTATGTGTTTGAGCGCACGCGCCACTGGCCTGCGCCGCAACCGGCTGTCGCCGCGACCGTGCACGCACAGGAGCGGCGCGCCGATATTGCAGACTGGTTCTACCTGCCGGGCTGGCAGCGCGCGCCGCAGCTGCCGGCGATTACGCCCTCAACTGCATCAACCGCGCCCGACGTCTGGCTGTTGCTGGGTGCTGAAACCGGTGCCGGCCGCGCTTTGGCGAGCAGCTTGCGCGCTATCGGCCAACAGCTTGTTGAAGTCAGGGCGGCAGCGGCATTCGAGGCTCTTTCGCCACAGGACTATGCCATCGATCCCGCCAGCGAACACGACTATCGCCGGCTGTTGGACAGCGTCACACCGACCCGTATTGTGCATCTCTGGACCAGTGTGATGCAGCCGTTCGACACGATGCTGGAACGCGGCTTTGCCAGCGTGATGCTGTTGGCGCAGGCCATCGGCGCGGGCGCGCAGGCGCGTAGGCTGCAACTCGACATCGTCACCAGCGGTGCAGCGGATGTCAGCGGCGACGAACAGTTGGCATCATCGCTCGGGACACTGCTGGGTCTGGCCAAGATTCTCCCGGTGGAATATCGCAGCCTGGGCTGCCGCGTTATCGATATCGAGGCAGAAGGCTCCGCGCCTATGCTGCTGAACGAACTCCTGCACGCAAAAACAGAGCAGCAGGTAGCGCTGCGCCGCCGCCATCGCTGGGTGCCGCAGTTGCAGCCGGTAAGGATCGCAGCGCCGGAAACGGGCGGGGATCGCCTGCGCAGGCAAGGCTGCTACCTGATCACCGGCGCCTTCGGCGGCATGGGGGCGAGCATCGCGCGCGATCTCGCCGCGCGTTGCCGCGCACGCCTGGTCTTGCTGGGGCGCCATGTTGACCGCACGCTTGTCGACGAACTCGAAAGAGAGGGAATCGAGGTCTTCGCAAGCGCTTGCGACGTTGCCGACGCCGCTCTGCTGACGGCCGCGATTGCGTCGGCGCATGCGCGCTTTGGCGTTATCCATGGCGTATTCCATTGCGCCGGCGTGGCCGACCTCGGCGGCATTATCCAGAACCGCAGCGTCGCGTCGATGCATCAGGTGATGGCCGCGAAAGTGCAGGGTACGGTATTGCTGGATCGCTTGCTGGAAGACGATGCGCTGGATTTCATGGTGCTGTGCTCGAC
This sequence comes from Herbaspirillum rhizosphaerae, assembly GCF_001189965.1. GTDB lineage: Bacteria > Pseudomonadota > Gammaproteobacteria > Burkholderiales > Burkholderiaceae_D > Herbaspirillum > Herbaspirillum rhizosphaerae. The sequence goes on along the minus strand of NZ_LFLU01000013.1, from coordinate 44,758 downwards.
GCTGGGCAACTTGCTGCCGCAAGCCAAGTTCGGCCAGGCCGCGTATGCCGCCGCCAACGAATTCCTCGATCTGTTCGCGCATGAGCGCAATGCGCGCGGCGGCGGGTTTACCACCGTGCTCAACTGGGACGACTGGAACGAGGCCGGTATGACCGTCGCCTCCTACCGCCGTCATGGCCAGGCTGCGCCCGATAGTAATGAAGCGATGCGGTCGCAGGAAGGCATCGAGGTCTTGCGCAGGGTGCTGGCGTCGCCGCACGCGCGCGTTGCGGTATCGATACGCGACTTGCCTGGCCTGATGGCGCGCGCCGATGCCTTGCTGGACAGACTGCCAGTGCCGCCTCTGTCTCCGGCTGGCGCCGGCATGCCGACGGCGGATGCAAGCGGCATGACAGATACGGAAGCAAAACTGGCCGCCACCTGGCGCAGCATCCTGGGTGTTGCGGACATCACGCGCGAAGCAAATTTCTTCGAGCTGGGCGGGCATTCGCTGATCGGCATGCGTCTGCTTGCATTTGTGCGCGAGAGCTTCGGCGTCGATCTGAACATTACCGCCGTGTTCGAACACGCCACGCTGGCCGCGCTGGCCGGCCATATTGATCAATGCCGTTCCGGAGACGACGGCATAGAGGAGTTCACGATTTGAACGGCGTTGAACAATTGATGGCGCAATTGGCGGAGCTCGGCGTCACGCTGACTTGCTCCGGCAATGATCTGCGCGTGCGCGGCCCGGCAGGCGCCTTGTCGCCGGCTCTGCGTGCAGAGCTCGGTGCGCGCAAGGCCGAGCTGGTTGCGCATTTGCAGGCGGTATCCGAGTCGTCCCGCACAATGTCTTTCCCCGAGCTGGCGCGCAGTCCGGTGCAGCGGGCGACGGCGCCGCTGTCGTTCAATCAGCGCCGTTTGTGGTTTCTGGATCGTCTTGAAGGCGGCGGCAGCGCCTTTGTCATCATGGCCGGATGGCGGCTGAACGGGATGCTCGACCGGTCCGCGCTGGAACGCGCCGTGAGTGCGCTCACGGCGCGCCATGAATTGCTGCGCAGCGTGATCCGCGATGAAGGCGTCGAGCCGGAGCTGCATATCCTCCCGATTACGCCGTTTGCGCTGACGGTCGAAACACCGGCTGTGGGCAGCAGTCACGCATCGGCTGAACAGTCAATGCTGGCGCGCGAAGCGGCCATGCCGTTCGACCTGACTGCCGCGCCGCCCTTGCGCGTGAGCCTGTTGCAACTGGAGCCGCAGCGCCATGTGCTGACGCTGGCGATGCATCACATCGTTTCCGATCACTGGTCCATGGGGGTGCTGATCCGGGAACTGGGCATGCTGTACGGACTGGAAACCGGCGCATCGTCGATCCGGCCGGCCGAGCTGGCGATCCAGTATTCCGACTATGCCGTGTGGCAGCGCGCGATGTTCAGCGAAGAGCGGCTGGAGCCGCATCTGCGCTATTGGCGCGAACAACTGGCCGGCGTCGTCACCGGGCTGGCGTTGCCGCTGGACCGGCCGCGTCCCGCCGAGCGCGGCCATGCCGGCGCCATGCATCAGTTGCGCCTGGCGTCCGGCAGCGTGCAAAAGGTGCAGTCCATTGGTCTGCGCGCCGGCGCGACGCCGTTCATGGTGTTGCTGGCGCTGTATGCGCAGGTCTTGTCGCGCTGGTCGGGACAGGACGAAGTGGTGATCGGATGCCCGGTCGGCAATCGCGACCGCAACGAGACGCATGGTCTGGTGGGATTCTTCGTCGACACCATGCCGCTGAGGATCAGCTTGCATGGCGATCCCGACCTCACCGAACTGATCCGGCGCATCCGGACAACTTGCCTGGAGGCGTTCGAACACCAGCAGGCGCCGTTCGAGCGCATCGTCCAGGCGGTGCGTCCGGAACGCGCGCTGAACAAGGCGCCGCTGTTCCAGACCATGTTCATGCAGCAAAGCGAGGCCGGTGCGCAGCTGGCGCTGGCCGGACTGCAGGTGGAAGCGGTGCCGCCGGCAGCGGGCGCTCCCGAGCTGGATCTCAACTTTTTCGTGCATCTCGACGGCGACGACTATCGCTGCGTGATGGAGTACGACGCCGATTTGTTCGACCAGGCCAGCATTGCCGAATTTTGCAATCAATACGCCTACGTGCTGCAGCAAGCGAGCATCGATGCGTCCACGCCGTTATCCTGCGTTCAACTTGCTGCGCCAACCGCACCGGTGTTGCCGGTGCAGGCGCCGGCGCCATTGCTGCCGCAGATGATCGCCGACAGTGCATTGCGCCACGCCGACCGGATTGCAGTGGAAGAGGGCGCAACGCGTGTTACCTATCGTGAATTGATGCACCGGGCGGATCTGCTGGCGCAAGGCCTTGTTGCCGCCGGCGTGCAGCCCGGCGCCGTGGTCGGCCTCGGATTTTCGTCCTCGGCGGCGCTGGTGGTGGCGATGCTGGCGGCATGGCGCGCCGGTGCGGGTTATGCCGTCCTGAGCCCGCAGCAGCCGCCGGCCCGGCGCGCACAGATGATCGCCGCCGCCGGTATTGCGCTGGTGGTGACAAGCACGGCCGAAGAGCGCGGCTGGCCGGTGCCGGTTTTGTTGTCTGATGCGCCATTCACAGCCGGGCGCGGCAGTGTCGGTGAGGAAGTCGCGCAACCGCAGGCGCTGGCTTATGTCTGCTTTACCTCCGGCTCATCGGGTACGCCAAAGGGCGTGGCCGTGACGCACGCCAACCTCGCCAATCATGCACGCGCGGTGGTGCAGGATTTCGGCTTGCGCGAGAGTGACCGGGTCATGCAATTCGCCGCCGCCGATTTTGACGTCGCCGCCGAAGAAATTTTTCCGGCGCTGGCGTCCGGCGCTTGCGTGGTGATTCGCGCAGAGAATGTCACCGACAGCATCGACGCGTTCCAGGAACACGTGGAGCATGCAGGCCTGAGCGTGCTGAACCTGCCGGCGGCGTTCTGGCATGAGTGGGTGCGCGCGCTCGGTCAGGCGCGCCGTGCACCGCCAGCCTGCCTGCGTCTGGTGGTGACCGGCAGCGACCGGGTGTTTGCCCGCCGCTGGCGCGAATGGCAGGCGCTATGCGCGCATCCCGTTGCATTCCGCAGTGGTTATGGCCCGACTGAGGCGACCATTACCTCTTCTTTTTTCAATCCTGCCGAGCAGCCGCTGCCGCCGGCCGCCGACGTATTGCCGGTCGGCCGGGCGATTGCCAACGTCGCGCTGGAAATCGTCGATGGCCGGGGCCTGGCTGTGCCGCCGGGCGTGATCGGTGAAATGTTGATCAGCGGCGCCGGGGTCGCGCAAGGCTATGTCGGCCAACCGGAGCAGACTGCCGCCGTGTTCCGGCCGCATCCGCTGGATCCTGCCTTGCGCAGTTACCGCAGCGGCGACCTGGGACGCCGCCGTCTTGACGGCACGCTGGAATTCATCGGCCGCAAAGACCAGCAGGCCAAGGTGCGCGGTTATCGCATCGAACTGGCGGAGATCGAGGCGGCGCTGATGGCGCATCCCAAGGTGCGCGAAGCGGTCGTGCTGATGCGGGCGGACAGCCCGGACAATGCAGGCTCGGGACAATTGCTGGCGGTTGCAGGCTGCGGTTCGGAACTGGAACTGGATGCGGGCCTGCTGCGCGCGTGGCTGGGCGAGCGCCTGCCTGCCTACATGGTGCCGGCGCTGTGCGTCACATTGCCGCAGCTGCCGCGTATTGCATCGGGGAAAACCGACCGGCGCGCCTTGCTGGAGCTGGACGTCACGCGCGAGATCGCGTCCCGGCACGATGTATCGACCACGGTCGCTGATACTGCTGCCACTGCGGCCACTGTTGCTGAGGCGCCGCTGGCGGCATTGTTCGCCCAGGTGCTGGACCGGCCCACGGTCGGTCCTTGCGACAATTTCTTCGAGCTTGGCATCGACTCCATCCGCAGCCTGCAAGTCGTGTCGCGCGCGCGCCAGTTGCAGCTGAACCTGACAGTGCGCGACATCTTCCGTTTCCAGACGGTGCGCGAGCTGATGCAGGCGCTGCAATCGCGCCGGCAAGGAATGTCAGGCGACATGCTGTCCTTGGCCACAGCCGAAGAAGACAATGACGGCGAGCTGCAGGCGACGCCGATCCAGGCCTGGTTCTTCGAACAGGCGGGAGCGCATCGCGCCCATTACAACCAATCGATCGTGCTGCAAACGCCGGCGCAGGTCGATGCCACCGCGCTCGAGCGCGCGCTGAAGGCCGTGGTGGCGCGCCATCCGATGTTGCGCCTGCAAGTCGATGGAGAAATCCTGCGGGTTGCCGCATCCGCACCGGGACCTGTGCTGCGCGTGCTGGACGAGACTGTAGCTGCAGCCGCAGCCGATTCGCCGGCGCGCCTGGCCGCCTATGAGCAGGCCCAGCGCGGTATGGATCTGCGTGCCGGCCGCGTGCTGCAGGCGGTTCTGGACAAGCCTGCCGGGCGGCTGATGATCGCGGTGCATCACCTGGCCATCGACGCCTATTCCTGGTCGGTGCTGCTGGATGATCTGAGTCTTGCCTATGCACAGGCATTGCGCGGCGACATTTCCTTGCCCGCAGCGACTGCGTCCTACCGCACCTGGTCGCGCAAATTGCACGAGCTGGCCGCTACGCCGGCGGCGCAATCAGCAGTCGATTACTTCCTCGCGCGTTTCGCGGAGCAGGGACTTTCCGTGTTGCCGGCGCATTTGCCGGCCGGAACCGCGGGCGCGGCAGAGATCCTGCCGCTGTCGCTCGACAGCGAGACCACCACGATCCTGCTGCAAGTGGCGGCCGGCGTTTTCCGCGCGCGCGTGGATGAATTGCTCATGGCGGCATTGTTCATCGGCGCCGCCCGCATCGGCCTGAAGGGTTCCCTGCTGATCGATCTGGAGCGCAATGGCCGCGTCGACCTGTTTGACGACCTCGATCTGTCCGGTGTCGTGGGATGGTTTACCGCCGTGCAGCCGGTTCTGTTGCAGTGGCCGGAGGGAGAAAACGATCCTGCCGACATCGTAATGCAAGTGTGTGAGCGCGTGCGCGAATCGCCGTGCCAGGGGCTGGCGATGGGCCTCATGCGTTACCTGTCGGCCGATGCCGGGCAGCGCGCCGCCTTGCGGGAGCTGCCGGCGGCAGAGATCCTGCTCAATTATCTCGGCAGGCTGGATATAGAAACCGCCAGCGGCGATGGCGGCAACGGCTTCAGCGCCCTCGATGAAGACAGCGGACAAGCGCAGAGCGCAGCCTTCGCGCGCAGCCATGTCATTGAAATCAATGCGGGCATTCGCGCCGGCTGCCTCAGCGGCGCCGTCAGTTTTCCTGCGGGCGCCGCCGCGCGCGAACGCATCGGCGCGTGGTTGCGTGAAGTGACGGCGGCGTTGCGCGATATCGCCGCCGCCGCAGAGCGCCGTGCCTGCTCGCGGCAAGACAGCGTGGAAGAAGAACTGCCCCTGACGCCTTTGCAGCAAGGTATCGTGTTCCATAGCCTGCGCGACCCCGACATCTACTGCAATCAGCTCTGCCTGACATTGGACGGTGAGCTGGATGCCGGTGCAATGCGCCGCGCATGGGAACAGGCGCTGCAGCGCCACAGCATGCTGCGCACCAGCTTTCACTGGCGCGATCTGCCGGCCATGCGCCAGCGCGTGCACGCCGAGCTGGCATTGCCATGGTCCGCCGCCGACTGGCGCGGCCTGGACGAGTCGGCGCGCGCGACCGCATTGGACGAGCTGATGCGCGCTGACGTCGCGCGCGGATTCGAGCTGGAGCAGGCGCCGTTGATGCGATTGCAGCTGTTGCAGGTCGGCGATACACGCCATGAGCTGGTATGGAGTTCGCATCATCTGCTATTGGACGGCTGGTCGGTGTCGGTGCTGCTGGCCGAAATCTTTGCGCTGTACCGGCAGGCGCTGGGCGATTCCCGGATAAGTCTGAAAGCGGCGCCGCGTTTCTCCGACTATGTGCACTGGCAGGAGCGGCGCAAGGGACATGGCGGACATAGCGGGTCTGATGGGGGCGTGCGCAACGACGACATCGATTTCTGGCGGCGCGCCTTGCAAGGAATCGAAGAGCCGACTTCGCTGGCTTTCGCCACGCAGGCTGGCGATGCGATGCCGGGACAAGACAAGAAGGACGCTGAAAAACACTCAGCAGTTCATACAATGGAATTGTCCGCGGTGCGCACGCAAGCCGTGCAGAAGCTGGCGCAACGCGCGCGCACCACGCTCGGCACGGTGTTGCAGGCGGCCTGGGGATTGCTGCTGGCACGCTGCAGCGCAAGCCGCGACGTGGTGTTTGGCGTCACCGTCTCAGGCCGGCCAGCGGACCTCGAGGGCGTCGAAGAAATGATCGGCATGCTCATCGCCACCGTCCCGGCGCACCTGACGATTCCATCCACAACGCCGCTGGCCGACTGGCTGGCGCAATTGCAGGAGCAGCATCTGGAGCGCGAGCAGCATGCCGGCGCGTCGCTGACGGAGATTCGCCAGGCGGCATCCTTGCCCGGCAATCAGGAGTTGTTCCAGACGCTGTTGCTGGTGCAGAACTATCCGAAGGCGCAATCCATGGCCGGCGGCGGCGTGCGACTGGCCGGCGTGCAAGTGAGGGAGCGCACCAACTATCCGCTGACGCTGGTGTGCAGTCCCGGCGAAACGCTGCACCTGGCTTTGCATCGCGAGGGCCGCATTCCCGCTGCGGCCGCCGAACGTTTGCTGGCGCAGTTGGGACGCTTGTTCGACAACATGGCCGCGCATCCGGATTGGCCGGCGGCGCGTTTGCTGGCGCTGGACGATATCGATGCGCAGGCGGCATTGCTGGCGGGAAGAGGTCCGGTCGAAGCGATCGCGCCGGCCTTCTTGCCGCAGCAAATCGATGAATGGGCAAGACATTCTCCGGACGCCATCGCCTTGTGCGATCAGGAAGGCAGCCTGAGTTATGCCGCATTGCGCGTCGCATCGCTGCGGCTGGCGCAGCGTTTGCGGACGCTCGGCGTGGGCAGCGAAAAGAAGGTCGCACTGTGCTTGCCGCGATCCGCGCGCTACGTGATTGCGGTCATCGGCATCCTGCGCTGCGGCGGGGCCTTTGTCCCGCTCGATCCCGCGTATCCGGCAGCGCGCCGGCGCTTCATGCTGGAAGACAGCGGCGCATCCCTGCTGATCGCGGATAGCGCGTGCGCCGGGGAATTGCAGGCGGAGGCGATCACGCAGGACCCGGACATCTTGTTCGCCGCATCGGATACTGTTTCTACTCTGGACGACACGCCGGACGACGGCGACTTCCCGCCGCCCGAGGCGCAGGCGCTGGCTTACGTGATCTACACCTCGGGCTCGACCGGTACGCCCAAGGGCGTCGGCAATACCCACGGCGGCCTGCGTTCGCTGGCGCATGCGCAACGCGGCGCTTTCGGCTTGCTGCCGGAAGCGCGTGTGTTGCAGTTTGCTTCTTTGTCTTTCGACGCCTCGATCTGGGAAATGACGATGGCCTTCGGCGCAGGCGCTGCCCTGATCGTGCCCGACGCCGCCACCGTCCGCGTGGGCGAGGGGTTGGAACAGTTCATGCGACAGCAGCGCATCAGCGCGGCGACCTTGCCGCCGACGGCGTTGGCGACGCTGGATGAAAGCCGCCTGCCGGATTTGCAAACACTGGTGGTCGCAGGTGAAAGCTGCGCCCCCGAACTGGTCCTGCGCTGGGGGCCCGGACGGCGTTTCTACAACGGCTACGGGCCATCCGAAGCATCGGTTGCGGTCAGCGTCGAAGCATGGTCGGACCGCGGCGACCACACCGGACAATTGGCTATCGGCCGGCCGCTGCCGAACATGCAACTGCATGTGCTGGACGCCGACATGCGACTGCTGCCGCCCGGCGTCATCGGCGAACTGTATATCGGCGGGGCGGGGCTGGCGCGCGGTTATCTGAACCAGCCGGGCCTGACCGCCGCGAGCTTCTTGCCCGATCCTTATGGAGCACCGGGGGCGCGCCTCTACAAAACCGGCGATCGCGGCTATCGTCTGGCCGACGGCAGGGTGCAGTTTGTCGGCCGCAATGACCACCAGGTCAAGCTGCGCGGTTTCCGTATCGAGTTGAGCGAAATCGAGGCGGCGTTGATGCAACATGCCGAGGTCCGCCACGCCGCGGTGCTGGTGCGCCATTGCAGCGAGGGGGAGGGTGAGCGCCGTCTGACGGCCTATCTGGAGACGCGCGCGCCGATAGCGAACGAGGTCTTGCGGATTTTCATCGGCAAACAACTGCCGCCGCACATGCTTCCCGCATCTTTCATCGCGCTGGAATCCATGCCGCTGACCGTCAGCGGCAAGATCGACCGCAAGGCGCTGGAAGCGATGCCGGAAACCACTGCACAGCCATGGGAAGCCGCTGCCGGCGATTATGTCGGCGAGACCGAACGGCAACTGGCGGCGATCTGGGCACAGGTGCTCAATGTGGCGCAAGTGCAGCGGGGACACAATTTCTTTGAACTCGGCGGCGATTCGATTCTCGCGATCCAGGTGGTCTCCAAGGCCAACAGGCAGGGCGTCGCACTGACGCTCAACCAGGTCATGGATCCCGATTTGTCGACGCTGGCAGCGTTGGCGGCGCAGGTGGACACCAGTCAGGCTGCTGAACACGCGCCGGTGTTTACTCCGCCGCCGGTCACCGGCCCGGTGCCGCTGACGCCGATCCAGCATTGGTTCCTGCATCAGGATGCGCCCGATCGGCATCACTACAACCAGAGCTTCCTGCTGGAAGTGCCGGCCGGGCTGGATGCACAGGCATTGCGCCTGGCGCTGGAGGTCGTTTGCGCGCGCCATGACGCGCTGCGGCTGCGTTTCAAACAGGTCGACGGCGCCTGGCATCAGCATCTCGCCGAACATGCCGCGGCACTGCTGGAAGTCGTGCCGCCGCCGGCAGACACGGCCGGCTGGCGAACATTGCTGGAACAAGGCGCAGCGGACAACCAGACCCGTCTGAATATCGAACAGGGGCCCTTGCTGCGGCTGGTGCTGTATGCGGCGCCGGCTGGCGAGCCCATGGCCCGCTTGCATGTCGTGGCGCATCACCTTGTGATTGACGCCGTGTCGTGGCGCGTCTTGCTGGAAGACCTGTTCGACGCTTATGCGCAAGTGCAAGCATCTTTGTCCATCGGCTTGCCGTCTGCCTCCGATAATCGCACGCACGCTTCCTTCGCCCTGTGGGCTGCGGCAGTAGAACGCCATGCGGTATCCCCGCAAGCGCTGGGCGAATTGCGCTACTGGCTGGAACAGCCGCGCAATCTGGCGCGCTTGCCGTTACTGCGCACCGATATCGCCGCGACGGCCGGCGCCGCGCAGACCACCAGCTTTGCATTGGACGAGAGCATTACCAGCGTGCTGGTGCGGGCGCTTCCGCGCAGCCATGGCGCCCAGGTGCAGGAGATTTTGCTGACCGCCTTGAGCGTGGCGCTGGATGAACTGATCGGCGGCTCAGCCGGAAGCAGCGCTGGCATTGGCATAGCGCTCGAATCTCACGGCCGCGATATTGTGCTGGACGGCATCGATGTCGGCGGTATCCCCGGATGGTTCACCGTGCTGGCGCCGTGGACCATGCCGCTGGGTGAGCATCGCATCGACAAGATCCGGGCAGCGCTCAAGGCGATGCCACGGCACGGCTTCAGTTTCGGGGTGCTGCGTTTCCTCTCTCCCGATGCGGCAGTGCGCGAGGCGCTGGCGGCATTGCCGGTGCCTGAAATCGCCTTCAACTATCTCGGTCAATGGGATACGGCCTGGCCCGACAGCTTGCCTGTGCGGCCGGCGCCGGAAGCCGACGGTGCCGGTTTTGCACCATCGACGCCGCGTCCGTATGTACTGGAAGTCAATGCCTTGATTGCCGGCGGACGCTTGCAACTGGACCTCACTTTCGATTCGCGTGTGTTGCCGCAGGCCTTTGCGGATCGGCTATGCGCCGCCATGCGCGACTGGCTGCAGGCGCTGACGCGGGATGTTCCTGCCCCGGCGGCAGCGGCAGAGGTCGCTGTCGCGGCCTGCGCATTGGCGCCCCAGCAAGCCGCCATGCTGGCGCACGCCGTGGCGTATCCGGATTCTTCCGCCTATGTGGTGCAGTTCACGGCGCGCTTGCCGGCGGAACTGGACACCGGCGGCTTCATCGCCGCCTGGCAAGCCGTGCTGGCAAGGCATCTGTCGCTGCGCGCGCATTTCACCATCGGTGAGAACGGCAAGGCGCGCCAGCATTTCGGCGAAGCGACGCCGCTTGCCTGGCAACGGCAGGACTGGACCGGTTTGCCGGACGAGGATCTCGGTGCGGCCATGGACGCTTACTGCCGGCAGGACCGGCAGCGCGGCTTCGACCTGGCCAAGCCGCCGCTGATGCGTTTTTCCTTGCTGCAAACGACGCCCGGCCAGCATTTCGTCTGGACCTATCACCATATTCTGATTGACGGCTGGTCGATGCCGGTACTGCTCAGCGAAGTCATGGCCGCCTATGGCAAACAATTGACGACAGCGCCGGCGCCGGATTTCCGTGTTTTCCTGGATTGGCTGGGGCGTCAGGATGCTGCAGCAGCGCGCGACTTCTGGCGCGCCGAACTGACGGCGACGGTACCGTCGCGCTGGCCGGCGGAGCCGGGGGCTGCCTGCAGCGGCAGCTTTGCGGAAATCAAATGGCAACCGCAAGCCGGAACCGGTGCGCGCCTTGGCGCGTTTGCGCGCCGGCATCGCTTGTCGGCGCCGAGCATTTTCATGTTGGCATGGGCGCTGGTGCTGGCGCGCCACAGCAGGGTGGACGAGGTTTGCTTCGGCGTCGTTTCGGTCTTGCGTCCTGCCGAGGTCGAGGGTATCGAAACCATGGTCGGCAATCTGATCAACACGCCGCCCTTGCGTTGCAAGATCGATCCCGACGCCGGTTTTGTCGAGGCCTGCCTGCAGCTGCAGCGCAGGCGTGTCGCGACAAGCGCGCACGCGACGCTGGATTTGTCGGAAATCGCACGGTGCGCCGGTTTGTCCGATGGCGACGCCTTGTTCGGCACGGCGCTGCGCATTCAGAACTATCCCTTGGGCGATGTCGGACGCGGCAACGCCGCACTGCAGGTCAGCGACGTTGCCATTTGCGACCAATGGCATCACCCGTTCAATCTGGAAGTCACGCCGGGAGAAGACTTTGATCTGATCGCCGTCTATGACGCCGGACTGGTGCCGCAGGCGAGAGCCGAGGCCATGTTGCGCTCTTATGCCGCGCTGCTTGAAGCGCTGGACGAGTCGTTGCTGGGACTTCTGATGGAGGGGATGCATGTCTGAAGATCAGCAGGGAGGGGCTTGCATGTGAGATGAATTCAGATGGAAACCACGTTTTTTGTGGGGAATTTGTTGAATATATTGGCTGTATGCCCAATAATTTCTGCGGCCTGCGTATATTGAGCATGCGTTGAACATGCGTTGTCCGTATATCGAGCATTGGCCATGTGTTCGACTGATTTCCCGATAGTGACGCTCTGTCAAATGCGGCAGAGTCTTTTCCCGAAGCCTTGAGCTAGCCGTCAGGTCTCATGCGCGTCAGGGCGTTTAATTTATGAAGGAGATTGCAATGAAAACTACCGATCAAGCAGAAGAAACGATCACGGCAGAAGCAGCGGCAGCCGAACATGCGACTGAGCAAACGACTGAGCAGACCGCAAAACTGACTCCGGCCGAAGTCGAAAACGAGGCGCTGCATTCCATCAAAAATCATGCAATGACAGCCATGGGCGTGGGCATCCTGCCGATCCCGGGTCTTGACCTGATCGCGCTGACAGGCGTGCAACTGAGCCTGCTGCGCAAGATCGGCGGCCTGTACGGCTTCACGCTGTCCGACGAAACCGGCAAAAAACTGCTGGGCGCGGTGCTCGGCGGCTACTTGCCGCTGTTGATTGCAGGTCCGGTCAGCAGCGTCCTGAAGTTCATCCCGGGCGTCGGCATCGCTGCAGGCGTCCTGGCGCAATCCACGCTGGCAGGTGCGACCACTTATGCGGTCGGCAAACTGTTCCTGCAGCACTTTGCATCGGGCGGCACCTTGCTCGACGTCGATACGAAAGAAATGGGGCAGAAGCTGAAGCAGCATGTTCAGGAGGGCAAGGATTTCCTGAAGAAGCATGCGCCCGGCGCCAAGAAAGACGCAGTCTGATCGCTGCCGGCACGATTTGCTGGGAATTCGGCAGAGAATCCGGCAGGAAACCCTGCAAGAAACTGCATGCCGGAAGTGAATGCACTTCCGGTATTTTTTAGACGCCCCCTGGCGCTCGCATGCGTCCCGTGGAATGACTACTTTTCGATGACAGCAGCAGAAGAATCACGTCCCTGGTTTCCTTTCGGCATGGGCCGGGAGGAGGCGCACACCCGCTTGTTTTGCCTGCCCTTCGCGGGCGGAGGGGCATCGAATTTCCTTCCCTGGCGCGCCCGGCTGGCCGAGGCCGGCATCGGCGTGGTCCCGGTGCAATATCCCGGCCACGAGACGCGCCTGGGCGAAACGCCTTTGCATGCATGGGAAGACATGCTGGCGGCCTTGCAGAAATCGCTTGCGCCCATGCTCGATCGTCCCTATGCCTTGTTCGGCTACAGCATGGGCGCGCGTCTTGCCTTTGCGCTGGCGGCCAGACTGGCTGCGGCCGGTACGCCGCCCGTGCAGTTGATCGTCGCAGCGCACCTGCCGCCGGATCTGCCGTCGCCGGCCTTGCGGGCAACGGGCATGGATGACGAGTCGTTCAAAGCGCTGTTGCTGCAATATGGTGGAATCCCGGCAGAGATGGCGCGCGAACAGGGTTTCTGGGACCTCGCGCTGCCGGTCATGCGGGCCGACTTTGCGCTGGCAGCCGAGCCGCTGGACGCGGACGCCTATGCCGGCGCTGCAGCCGCTGCGTATCCGATCGCGGGCTACGCCGGCGCCGACGACGCGCATGCCGGCGCCAGGGCGATGGCCGGCTGGCGGCGTTTCACGAGAGCCGGTTTCGTCCTGAGAGAATTTGCCGGAGATCATTTCTTTCTCCGCAGCGCCGATATCTGTCCGGCGTTGAACACCGACCTGGCGCTGGCGCGGTCGGCCGATTTATCATCACTTGTCTCCGCCTGAGCGGAGCCGCACAATGAACAACAAAAGAATATTGCCGCCCGTCGCCGCGCTGCACGCAAAAAGAATAAGCCGGTCGACGCTGATGACGCTGATCACCACGCTGGCCGGACTGGCCGCGCTGACCTGCCTGCTGCCGGTGCAAGCCCGTGCACAGGACGCCAGCCATCATCTTGGCGCGGGTGCTTTCGTGTCCGATCAGCCGCTGCAGGAGCTGCTCAAGAAACGCCGTCCGAAGGGGCTGATCTACCTGGCGGTGCCGCAGGCGATCATGGTCGCCAATGAAGGCGGCAACCGAAAGCCGAGTTGTTCGCCGCAGATCCAGTTGACCAATTCGTCCAACCAGACGCTGGAAGAGCTGGTCGTCGGCATCCGCTACAAGAAGGCGGGCAAGACCATCGGCAGCACCTTGTCGCGCTTTTATCTGATCAAGACCGGCAAGCAGGACGTGCACTATTTCCCGAGCGTGCTGGACACCTCCGCGTGCGAAGAAACGACCGGCGAAGTCGAAGTCATCCAATGCCTGTACGACACCGGCGAGAGCTGCGCCCAGGACGTGCGGGCGTTGGAATACGGTGCAGTGCCGTTAAAAACGCAAGACAAGAAATAACAAGGAGCCTTCATCATGCCTATCGCATTTTTAATCTATGTCGTGTTGTGCCTGCTGGTTGCATTCATCGCGCGCAGGAGCAAGCTTGGATCGCTGCGCACGTTGGTGCTGGCGTTTTTGCTGACGCCGCTGGTGGCGTTTATTTACATCTTGCTTTTTGCCGCCCTCGACGACAAGAGCAAGACGTATACCCACGAGCCGGTAGAGCGCTGATCTGATGCGTCTGACCGAACTTCTTGTCCGCGATGCGCGGACTTCGCTGCAACGCCTCGGGCTGATGGCGCTCCTGGCCGGCGCGGCCAGCACCGGCATACTGGCGATCGTCAATTCTGCGGCCGCCTCGCAGACCGGCCACAGCAACCATCTGGTTGCCGTCGCGCTCTACGGCATCGCCTTGCTGGTGTATATCTTCAGCCAGCGCTATGTCTTGCAGACGACCACCGACGAAGTTGAGCGGATCGTCGACGAGCGTCGCCGCAGCCTGATCCGCAAATTGGCCGACTGCGAACTGCTGGGGGTCGAAAAGATCGGCCACGGCGCCATTTTTTCCGCCATCAACACCGACACGCAGACCATCTCGCAGACCGCCGGCAGCCTGATCCTGGGTGTCCAGGCGGTGATGATGATTTTCTGGACCACGATTTACATCGCCACCTTGTCGCTGCCGGCACTGGCGCTGGTGATCGTGGTTCTGCTGGTGGCGGCGCGGCTGTATCGCATGCGCGGCGAGCGCGCCAGCATCGATCTGCGACGCGCACACGATGAAGTGGTCGCCCTGCACGAAATGGTTGAAGGGCTGCTGGCCGGTTTCAAGGAAGTGAAACTGTCGAGCCGGCGCGCTGCCGAGTTGTTGCAGGATGCGGTCATGGTGTCCGGCAGGACGGCGTTCTTCCGCTCCCTGGCGCAGCGCGCGCTGGGCGTGAATTTCGTCTTTTCGCAAGTCGCCATCTTCATCTTGCTGGGCACGCTGGTGTTTATCTTGCCGGCATTGAGCACCAGCTTCGCCGACAGTACGGTCAAGGTGCTCACGGCTGTGCTGTTCCTGGTGGGGCCGGTGTCCGGCGTGATTTCTGCTGCGCCGCAGATCACGGTGGCCAATGCCGCAGCAGAGAATCTGTTGAAACTGGAAAAATTGTTTGACGAGAATGTGGAAAAAGGCATCGTCGCCGAGGATAAGCGGGAGACAGTTGCACCGGTATTTTCAGATTTCAGCACCATCGACTTGCGGCATCTGACCTTTGCGCGAGGCGAGGGCAGCGAACGCTTTGTGGTCGGCCCGATCGACCTGAGCATACGGCGTGGCGAGACCTTGTTCATTACCGGCGGCAACGGCTCCGGCAAGACGACTTTCATCAAGATGCTGACCGGCCTGTATCCGGCCGATTCCGGCGAGATACTGGTTGACGGCAGGCTGGTGGGCAGGGCCGACATGCAGCGTTATCGCGACATCTTCGGCGCGGTGTTTTCCGATTTTCATCTGTTCCCGACGCTGTACGGCGTCGAACGCATCGACCGTGAACGCGCGGCCAGCCTGATCGATGAGATGGAAGTCGAAAACAAGGCGCATCTGGACGGCCGCCGCTTTTCCACCGTCGATCTGTCGACCGGCCAGCGCAAGCGGCTCGCCCTGGTGGCGACACAGCTGGAAAATCCCCCCATCATGGTGCTCGACGAATGGGCTGCCGATCAGGATCCGCATTTCCGCGCCAAGTTCTACCAGCTTGTCTTGCCGCGCCTGCGCGCCGCCGGCATCACCGTCATCGCGATTACCCACGACGACAAATATTTCCATCACGCCGACCGCCGCCTCCACCTTGAGGACGGCCGCGTTACCAGTATCTCCAGCAAGGGAGCCGCAACATGAGCACCATCGAAGAATTCCACCCACCGGCCGCATCGGCATGGCAGCGATTGCGCCGGCGCTTGCAGTTTTTCAGCAACGACCTGCTGATTGTGGCCGTCATCCTCGTGGTGTTGCTGGCGTTCCTGCTGCCGTCGATGATCGTCACGATTCCGGCCGGCCATCTCGGCGTGTTGTGGAAGCGTTTCGGCGGCGGCACCGTGATCGATCACGTCGAGAAGGAAGGCACACATCTCATGTTCCCGTGGAACGAGATGTACATCTACGATGCGCGCCTGCAGAGCGTGGAACGCGAATTCGAAGTCCTGTCGTCCGACGGCCTGAAGCTGATGGCGACGCTGGCCTGGCGCTTCCGCGTGATCCCCGAACACCTCGGCGAGCTGCATAAATACGCCGGCCCGGAGTACGCCGAGACGCTGCTGGGCCAGTCGGTCGGCGCCCGCGCCCGCGACGTGATTGCGATCTATCGTCCGGAGGATATCTACACCAGCCATCGCCTGGAAATCCAGAACCAGATTTCGGAATCGGTGCGCTATGACATCAAGAATCGCTTCAACACGGAACTGCGCTCCGGCCAGAACTGGATCCTGATCGAAGACGTGCTGATCAAGCGCATCGTGCTGCCGGACGGCGTGGAAGACGCCATCGTGCGCAAGAACGTGGCGCGTCACGAGGTCGAACAATATGCCCTGATTGTCGAGAAGGAACAGCAGGAGAGCGAACGCAAGCGCGTGGAAGCGCTCGGCATCCGCAACTTCCAGGAAATCATCAGCGGCGGCATGTCGGATGCCTACCTGCGCTGGCGCGGCATCGAAGCGACGCTGGAACTGGCCCGGTCGGAAAACGCCAAGGTGGTCGTGATCGGCAACGACAAGACCGGCGGCTTGCCGTTGATTTCGATCAACGGCGACGGTGCGCCGCAGGACAAGAAGGACGCCAAGAACAAGCCAATAGGGCCGCGCGCCGACCTGGGCAAGGGCGATACCGGGCTCGAGCTGAAATCCGGCAGCCTCACCGGCAAGGGCGCGACGGGAGCGGCAGAGAAGCTGTCTTCAATAAAACCTGAACCCGCCGGCAAACCGGCTGCGCCGATTCCCGACTTGCAGGCGCGAGAAACGCATCGCAAGGAACGACGCCCTTCGCCCGACCATCCCCCAGTGCGCTAGGTCACCCGGGGCGCCGGGTCAGGCTCTCATTTCAGACAATGAGGGCTTGATTTCGGCAGGCGAGGGCAGGTCTATGCGTCCGGTGGCGATCAGGCGCTCCAGCAGCGCCTGACCGAGGACGTAGGTATACGCCGCGCTCAGGCCGGCCGATGGCAGGGTGCCGGCAAAGTAACTGGCGAAAGAGAGATAGCGCAGTGCGGTCGCGCTGATGCTGCCTGGCGAAAAGCCTCCCAGGATGCCGGTGATGACGTCGCGCGCCGCGTGGCGATTGAATTCGGCGCCGTAAATCCCGCACAGCTTCTGCGCCATCCTGATCTGTACCGACATCGCCGCGGCCATGTCGAGCAAAGGCACAGGAATAACCATGCTGACGCCGGCCATGGATGTGTGGCGGACGATCACATCCTGCGCGTGCAAGCGATGCAGTTCGGATTTGGTGATTGTGGTGATCGGGGCGGGCGGATTCATCTTTTCTCCTCTGGACGGCGGACGATCACGCCGATCCGGCGACGATGTTGAGTTGCCACATGCGAATCTCGCGGCAGTCGCCATGAGCGGAAACCGCGCCGACATGATCCGGCGTCGGCGGCAGATCGGCGCAACGCCAATTCGGCAACGCCGTGCCGGGCGGCGCCTGCCTGAGCCAGTCGGTCGCGCCGATGCCACAGTCCACGGCGTAGGAATCCAGCGGCAGCGACAGGCCGCGCCCGACGGCTTTTGCCACCGCCTCCTTACGGCTCCAGCAACGCATCATCGCCTGAGGCGGGTCGGATGCCTCGCGTATCGATTGCCGTTCCTGCGGATGGAACGACGCCGCGATGTCGGCAAAATCTGCGGGCGCCTGCGCAGACTCGATATCAATCCCGATTTCGCAATCGCGTGCCAGCGCCAGCCACACCTGCATTCCCGAATGGCTGATATTGCCCTGTAGCGAGGCGCCGGGAAAGACCGGCTTTCCCCAGGGATTAAGGTCGAATTCCTGTATGCCGCGCATGACGCCATAAGCAAGCGCAGCCTGGCGCAGCAGGGCGCGTCCATACAAATGCCTTAGCGCATCCCCGGTATGCAGGAAACGTCCGGCGCGCGCTTGCTCCGACACAGACGTATATTCATAGCAACAATCCGGGATCGCAGCAAACAGCGCCGGCGCCAGCGTCACGCCGATACACAGCGCGGCGTGGGGAGGCAGCACGGGAAACGCAATCTCCAGCACAGCCTGCGCCGAAAGTGCTGCCGGAGGGATCATCTGCAAATCAGGTGCAGCCATGGTGAATCGTTTGGATTGTCGGTCTGGTTGAACAAAGATGGCGGTTGAATTCAGCCGACAGTGTATACGCGGAGACGACTGCCCGGCGGCCTTTTAAAAGGTGAGACGCATGGTATAGCCGCTCAATATGCCGATGATACTATGCCGGATAAAAGACGCCGGACGCCCATGCCCATCAGAATCCCCAAAGGTTTGCCTGCACTATCCACACTCGAAATGGAGGGTGTCATGGTGATGGACGAGGAAGGGCCTGCATGTCGGCATCACCGGCCCTTGCGCATCGGCTTGCTGAACCTCATGCCCAACAAGATCGACACCGAAACCCAGATTGCCCGCCTGCTGGGCGCCACGCCATTGCAGGTCGAACTGACGCTTGTCAAGACTTCCAGCTACGTCCCCAGGAACACATCAAGCGAACATATCGCATCGTTTTACCGCGACTGGAGCGACATCAGGGAACAGAAATTCGACGGCTTCATCATTACCGGCGCGCCGATAGAAACGATGCCTTTTGAGGCAGTCGCTTACTGGGACGAGCTCACGCATATCTTCCGATGGACGCAAACCAACGTCCACAGTTGCCTCAACATCTGTTGGGGAGCCCAGGCGGCGATGCATTATTTCCACGGCATGCCGAGATACTTGCTGGATGAAAAAGCTTTCGGCGTGTTCCGTCATCATGGACTCGATAACGCCTCGCCGTACCTGAAAGGCTTTCCCGACGATTTTCACATTCCGGTGTCGCGCTGGATGGAAATGCGCCACGTCGACATTCCGCCCGACAGCGGCATCTCGGTACTGATCGACTCGCCGGAGACGGGGATTTGTCTGCTCAACGATCCGCGGCACCGCGCGCTTCACATCTTCAATCACATCGAGTACGACGCGACCACGCTTGCCGACGAATATTTCCGCGACCGGAACGCGGGAAGAAGCATTCATCTTCCACGCAACTATTTTCCCGAAGACTGTGAAACCCGGCATCCCATAAACCGGTGGCGCGGCCATGCGCATCTGTTGTTCGGCAACTGGATCAACCGGATTTTTCAGACGGCGCCGGCGGATCTGGTCACGATTGGTAATGAATGATCGGTGAGATTGGACGAGGGGCGATTCTGCGGGCAGATCAACGAGATCGTTTTTGCTGGACTCAGCGTTGTATCCAGGTTTGATTCGAACATATGTAATTTTACATAATGTAAATTATACGAAGTTATGGTAATTCCCCAAGCCCCCCCAAAAACTCAAGGAATCTCCAGCACCGTCGTCCGCAATTCCCGGTCCGCCGCAATCTGGCTCTCGGTGAACGGCACGCTTACCCATTGCTTGCGGCCGAACAGTTCCGTCTGGTCTGCGTGGTGCGCCGATCCCGGATTGGACGATTCGGAAAACGTCATCAAGGTCGACGCATGCGGTCCTCGGGCGTCAAACGACACGACCTGTATGTAGCTCGAACCGGACACGACTTCTCGTTTGCCCTTGCTGTCCAATGGGCGGCTTTCGATGGCGTTATAGACGCCGAGCGAGCCACTGCCGCCGGGTACCGGATAGAACATGCCGTTCCTGCTGGCGCCCTGAATTTGCCCCCAACGCGCATCCGGCGTCACGCCAGCCGCGTTCAATTGGCGGGCAACGCTGACCAGCACATCTTTCATCTTGCCGGCCAGTTGCGGATCGCCCGTGCGCAGGCCGCGCGGTGTGGCCACTGGATGGCGAACGTCGAAAGGAACCGCCCAGCTGTCCGGCATTTTTGCGGCTTGTTCCATGGCCGCTGCAAAATAGACATAGCCCAGGCCGCTGTCGGCGCCGGCGCGTCGATCCCATTGACGGAGCGCGTTGCAGGCCTGCCTCAATGCAGCCGGATCGGAAGTTGCAACATCGCGGTCGCCATCTGCCTGGATGGCGGGACACAGGCGCAGCAAGTCGTCGACGGCCGATGTGGAGAGATAGACCTCGTTGCGCATCAGCAGGTCTTGCAGATCCTGTCGTGCGATGCGTGCATCCGCGCCGGCGCGGTGCGTCAGCCAATCCAGCGCAAATCGTCCGCGCCCGCTCAGCATCAAGCCGTCGCGGCTGATGATGCGCGGAAAGCCGGTTTGCGGCTGATCCGGATTGCTGAGCCAGGCGCTGTCGTTTGAGTTGTGGACATAGTCGCGGCGTTCCAGCTGCGGCATGTCCTTGCCCGCAAAAATATCCGGCTGCGGTGCGTCACCCCCCGATGCCGGCAAGGCGCATTGGCTGCGCGCACCGTCGAGAATGATCAAGCCGTCTGCGCTGCCGCTGTTGAGGCCGCAGTCTTTCAGTTTTTTTTCATCCACGCGCGGCACGGCCGACAGGTTGGCAAACATTACCCGGCCGCCGGCATCGGCCGCCAGGGTATTGACCCAGGGAATGCCAAGGGTACGTTCCAACGATTGGCGCAGACGCGGCACGTTGGCGGCGGTGCCGATCTCGTACCACTGTTGCAATGCCCGGGTGTTGGCGGCGTTCACGTCCAGAATGGCGAATGCTGCGCGGCTGTCCCATGCCATTTTGCCGGGTATGGCGAGGATGGGGCCATATGCGGATGTATAGACATCATGCGTCTGCGTGGTCAGCTTGCCGTCTTTGCCGAGCACCTCGACAGCGACCGTGGTTTTACTCATGGGCTGCGAGACGCCGTCGACCAGGTAACGGGTGGGATCGGCAGGATCGAGCGGCAGGCGGTACAACACGAAATGGCGCGACGTGTCGACCGTATGCGACCAGGCCAGCGATCGGTTGTAGCCGATATTGACCAGCGGCATGCCCGGCAATGCCGCGCCCATGACGTCCATTTTTCCGGGAATGCTCAGATGCATCTGGTAGAACCGCAAGGCGCCGTCCCAGGGAAAATGGGGATTGCCGAGCAATACGCCTTTGCCGTTGGCGGACAAGGCGCCGCCGATGGCGATCGCATTGCTGCCGGTGCGGTTGCGGAAGGCATCCCAGTCCGGCAGGCTCGCAGCATCGCCCTGCACCTGTGGCGCCGTGGGCGGCCGGGCGCCCAGAATGGCGCGCGCAAACTGGGTGGTGCCGGCGCGGATCATCAGCCTGCGCACGATGCGAACCATGTCCAACTGATCGATTTTGCCGACCCAGGCCTGCCCCTTGCAGGCGGCATCGAGCGCTGCGCCGCCCTGCTCTTCAACGACGCGACTATAGCCGGCGGCATAACCGTTGAGTAAGGCCTGCATGGCCGGCGGCTGGGCATTCCAGAAACTTTGCAGCGCGGCGTCCTGGTTGAACCAGCGATAAAACGCATCGCTTTCGAGATTGCGCATGCCGTCTGCCGCCGCGCCCTCGGGACCCAGGTAGCGCGAGCGCACTCCGCGCACAGTCATGATCTCATTGGCCAGCAGGCATCCATTGTCTTGCGCGTAGGCATAGCCGACACCGTAGCCCAGGCCGCGTTCGGTGCCGGCCTTGATGTGCGGAATGCCGAACGCGGTGCGACGGATTTCCACGCGCTCGCCGGCGCTGCTGGCGGTCGAGGCCGCGGCAAGCATCAGGAAAAGAGCTGCCAGCATCGGCTTTGTTACTTGTTTCATGTGTGACTCCCGATCGTGATTCGATGCAACGTTGTACTCATTGTGGGCCTGGAGATTACGTTGCAAGCGCTGTCTTTTGCATGGACTCCTCCGCCGCGGTGCGGTTGCGGACCCGTTCAACGATCATCGCCACGCAGCGGCTGGCCGAGCGCACGCTGCCTTCCATCCAGCCGGGAATCTGACTGGCATGTTCGCCGGCGAAATAGAAACATTCCTGGGCGTTGCTGATCGTGGCGTAGGCCGCACTCTTGGGGTCCGCCAGCGACCAGCCGCCGCGGATGCCCGGCATGTGCTGCCACGCCACGCTGACCGGCTTGCTCAATTGCCGCGATTGCCCGGGATGGACGCGTTCGACCGAACGGCGTGACGCTTGCTGCTGGTCCGGCAGGCTCAGTTGGGCGTAGCGCGTCGCTGCGGAGCCGTGCGTGTAAGCGCCCACCAGGATGCCCTTGGGCGAAAAGATGCCATGGCTGGGATACCAGATCAGGGCGCTGTCGTCATCGACAAACGAGATGCCGCCGAATTCGCTGTTGGCGGTTTCCCAGAAACGCGGGCTTTCCCAGCCGATCTTGTAGGCGGGACTGTACTTGATCGCCCGGACTGCCGCGAAGAAGTCTTCCGGCAAATTGCTTTTCAGTTCGGCCACCACCGGCAAGGGGCAGGTAACGATGGCGTAGTCGGCAGTCAAGGCTTGTTCTGCGGCGCTGCCGTCCTGACGGCAAACCACTTGCGCCCTGCCCGCGACTACGTTGATTTGCGAAACCCGGGTATTGAAACGGATCGACTGTTGCAATTGCTTGCGGAAGGCCTCGGCGATGCGGTCCATGCCGCCGACCGGCTGCAACATGGTGGATTGATATTCGAGGTGCTCGTCGTACCACAGCGGATACCAGAGGCGGCGATCGAGGAAGACGCGGAAGTCCAGCGGATCGGGCCGCGTGCCGCTGTCTTGCCCGGCGCCGGGATACACCGAGTAGCCTGACCGGCGGCTGCCGACGAAGCTGCCCGAGGCGGACAGATCGCCGAAATGCTGCAGCAATCCCAGCAGTTTTTGCTTGTCCTCGGCGTTCAGTTCGGCGTCGAGGAATCCTTGTCTGGCGCTCTTGGCGAGCAGTTCCGAGATATGGCCGCGCGCATCGCCTTGCAGTTGGCCGACGGTGTAGCGCTTGTCGGTGCCCTGGTCGTTGATGACGCACAGCGCCGTGCGTGAAAAAATCGATATCACTTCCAGCGGAACGCCCAGCTCCCGGCAATATCCCAGCAGCGAGGTATGCGTACTGGGGATACGTCCGGCCCCTGCGTTGAAATACAAATCCCGGTCGAAAGACACGGACTGGCTGCTGCCATCTTCATAACGCACCGTGTCGCCATGCCGCAAAGTACGCGTGCGTCCGCCCGGCTGGCTTTGGGCTTCAATCACTTGCACCGCAAATCCCAGACGTTCGAGTTCGAATGCCGCCGCAAGCCCGGCCACGCCGGCGCCGACCACGATGACGGATTTTCCTTTGCCGCTTTGCAGCGGCGTCGCGCGAACGCGCGCCAGGGCGGCGTCCGGCGAGGTCGCATCCACTGCGCCCAAGGCATTCATGGCTGCCAGCGCCGGTTTGTGTCCCGCCACGACGGCGAGCGCCGCAATAAAATCGCGTCTGCTGAGTCCCATTGCATCCTTTCTTGCACCTTGTCGCGACATGGCCCGGACTTTCCCGGACTTTCCCGATGCGGGCATGGCGAACAAGCGTGTCGGCTGTTCGTGAAATGTTGAAGACCGGCTTGCCGGTCATCAGCGCCGTTGCTGACGGCGCCTTGAACCTATTTGAGGCAGGTCACACGGTCGCCGGTGAGCGGATGGATCATCACATCCATATCGACCTCATAGATCGTCTTGAGTACTTCGGGCGTGAGCAATTGCGCGCTGTTTCCGCGCGCGACGACTCGTCCGGCCCGAAGCGCAATCAATTCGTCGCAATAGCGCCCCGCCATATACACATCGTGCAGCACCACGATCACGCTCAAGCCGTGTTCGCGGCTCAGCTGGCGAACCAGCCCCAGCACCTCGACCTGGTGGCGGATGTCGAGCGCCGAGATCGGTTCGTCCAGGATCAGGCAGCGCGTATCCTGGGCGACCAGCATGGCCAGCCAGACGCGCTGGCGTTCACCGCCGGACAAGGTATCGACCAGGCGATCGGCCAGCGACGCGACGTCGGTCAGCGCCATGCCGCGTTCAATCTGGCGCCGATCGGCCTCGCCGGGTGTGCGGAAAGCGCCCAGCCAGGGATAGCGTCCCAAGGCCACCAGTTCCTGCACGGTCATGCCGGGCGCCGCGGGTATCTGTTGCGGCAGGTAGCCGACCTGGCAGGCGAATTGTCGGGTGGAGAGCGATTGCGCCGGCAAGCCGCCCACGTTCAGGCTGCCGCCTTGCGGCTGCAATTGCCTGGACAAGATCTTGGCCAGCGTCGACTTGCCCGAACCGTTGTGCCCGATCACGCCCACTACCCTGCCCGCCGGGACGGACAGGCTCAGGGGATGCAGGATCACCCTGCCGTCAATCCGGTACTCGATATGTTCCAGCTCGAACACTGGGTCTTGTTCGCTCGTCGCAGGCCTTGCCGCATCTTCATGTGAAACCCACATGGCTCAGCCTGCCGTTGCGCTAATTGCCGGCGCGGTGTTGACGACTTCGCTGCTGATCTGGCCGTTGGACATGTGCACTACGCGGTCGGCGACATGGAAGTAACGGTCGTCATGGGAAATCACCACCAGCGTTTTGCCGGCGCGCTTGAGATCCGGCAGGATCTCGGTATAAAACACGCGGCGGAATGCCGGGTCCTGGTCGGCCGCCCATTCGTCGAACACGATGACCGGGCGGCGATCCAGATAGGCGTGCACCAGCGCCAGGCGCTTGCGTTGCCCGGTGGATAAATCCGTGGTTGAAAAGCTGCCGTTCTTGACGGCTACCTTGTGCGTCAGCTCCAGCCGCTCCAGGTAAGAGGCGGCTTCGTCGATGAGATCTTCGCCCACCATGACATCCTCGAACAGGTAGTAGTCGGCAAACACGGTACTGAACAGCTGCCGGTAGTCGTCGCGGTTTTCCGCCACCACGGGCTCGCCGTCGAGCAGGATGATGCCTTCCTGCGGTTCGTACAAGCCGAGCAGCAGCTTGACCAGCGTGGTCTTGCCGCTGCCGTTTTCGCCTACCAGAAACAGCATTTCACCGGCGTTGATTTGCAGGCTCGCCGGCCCCAGTGCAAAGCGCGCCGGGCCATCGGATTGCGGATAGGCATAGGCGACGTTGCGCAGTTCGATGCCGCGCGAGCAGGTCGATGCGTTGCCGGTATCCTCCGGGACCGCCAGGATATTGAGCTCGGGATTGGAGAACTTGAGCGACAGTTCCGCCACCCGTTTGAGTGCGACCTGGGTCTGTCCCAACAGCGGCAAGGCGCTGATCAGTTGCGTCAGCGGTCCCTTCACATACAGCAGCACGATGACAAATCCGGACAGTACCAACGGCTCGAACTGCATCGATCCCTGCAAGGCCAGAATGACGCCGATCACAACGAAGAACAATGCCGAACCGAAGGCGTTGGCCGACATGAACAGGCGCATGGCGCGGATGCGCAGGTCGCGGATGCGGTCTATGGTCGATTTCAGCTTGTCGTCATGAATCTGGTGGCGGCGTTTGCGGTTGATGCGCAACTCTTTCGCACCTTCGGTAATCGCCCGGTACTGTTTTTGCAGCTCGTCCTGGGCCTCGCGCGCGGCTTCGAAGCCTTTGCGCCCTTTCTGGCGCGCTGCGGCATGCGCCCAGCTGCCCAGCAAGATGGCGGCCACCGCGACCAGGCACAGCAGCGGCGACAGAATCGCCAGGTAGGCAAAACATCCCAGGGTGATGGCAATCGAAATAGCCAGGCCGGAGAAGCCGAAGGTAAAGGTGCTTATCGTGTCGACGTCCTGATTGAGCGTGGTGGTGATCTTGTGCACCCGGAAGCGTTCTATTTCGGCAATCGGCGCCGACAGGATCTTGGCGGACAAATCCTTGCGCAGATTGGCTACGACCTGTTGTCCGACGTAGCTGTTGCCGAGATCGGAGACGATCTCGCCGACGATGGTGATCACGCACAGCGCCGCAAATCCGGCCAGCAATCCCAGCGTCGGACCGTGGCCGGCATTGAGCGCCTGGTTGACCGTGGCCAGCAGCCAGGCCGATGACAGGCCGCTGATTGCGCCCAGTATGGTCGCCACGAAAGCGACTCGCCAAAAAGGCAGCAGCAGGCGCAAGCCCTCGCGTAGCAACGAGCGCTGCTTGGTCGGAGTTGCCGGGTGTTCGGATGCAATCATTGTTTTCTCCACAGGAAATACAGGAAGGTCGGTGCGCCCAGCAGCACCGCCACCAGCCCGGCAGGCACCTGCCAGGGATAGAGCATGTTGCGGCCGACCCAATCGGCGCAGACCATCAGTCCGGCGCCGATCAGCGCCACCGCCGTGATTTGTTGGCGCGGGCGCTGCAATCCCAGCGCCGTAACGAAATGCGGCGCCAGCAAGCCGATGAAACTGAGCGGCCCCACCAGGATCGTGGCGCCCGCCGTGGCCGCCGCAATCAGCATCAGGAAGCAAGCGCGCGCCATCGCCACATGCAGGCCCAACGCGCGCGCCGCCTCTTCACCGAGCGGCAATATCCGCAGCCAGCGCACACCCAGCAACGCCAGGCCGAACACCAGCACCAGCGCGACGCCTGCCGGCGCCGCGCCGGCCAGCGTGGCGCGATACGTCGACCCCGACATCCAGGTCAGCAGCGTGGCGGTGCGCGGGTCGCCGCTGGTCAGCAGGCAAGCGGCAATCGCCGTCAGGATAGTGGAAATCGCCACGCCCGCCAGCAGCAGGCGTTCAGGCGCAAAACCGGAGCGCCAGTTCAGCGCCAGCACCAGCAGCAAGGTCAACAGCGCACCGGCGAAGGCCGCCAGCAACATGCCGCCGGCGCCCAGGTCGACGCTGACGAACAGCATGGCGATGATACCCAGCGACGCTCCCGATGAAATCCCCAGCACTTCCGGGCTGGCCATCGGATTGCCGGTGATCCGTTGCAACAGCATGCCGGCTACCGCAAGCATGCCGCCGGCGATACCTGCCGCGGCCACGCGCGGCAGGCGCCAGTCGACAATCGTATTCAATGCGGTGGTCGGAAACCACTCCCAGCCATAAGGGCCGCGTCCCAGTCCGAGTCCGGCCAGCACCGTCGCCGCCAGCAGGCAGGCGCAAATCAGTTGCACCTGCCGCACTGACAGCCGCGGCCGCCGCACCATGCGCTCATAGGCGACAACGCGCGCCTGCAAACCGCTCTTCTGGCGAAACAGCAGCCACAGCATCACCGGCGCCCCCACCAGCGCCGAACCGCTGCCGGCCGGAATCGGATTCGGGAAATAGGTAATCGTCTGTACGATCTGGTCGGTCAGCCATAACAGCAACGCGCCCAGCAAAGGCGCCAGCGCCATGCGCTGCGCCAGGGTGCGCGCACCCAGCAGGCGCACCAGGTTGGGCGCCATCAAACCGATGAAGCCGACCACGCCCACCGTGCTGACGCTCAATGCGCACAAGGCCACGCCCAGCAATAGCGCGCCCAGCCGGACCCGCGCCACATGGACGCCGAGCGCCGAGACGCGCGCGTCGTCCAGCACCAACATGCCGAGCGGCCTGACCATCAAGGCCGCGCCGACCGCCAGCACCAGGATGCGCGGCCACAGATAATGAACGTTCTGCCAGCCGTTTTGCACCAGCGAACCGGTCTGCCAGATAAACAGGCCGTTCAGGTATTCGTGGTTGAGCAAGGTCAGCGAAGCGCCGGCTGCACCGCAAAACAGCGAGACGATCAGCCCGGCCAGGATCACGGTAATCGTCGAGAAACGGGAACGGCGCGACACCGTCAGCACCACTGCCGCCGCCAGCACGCCGCCGGCCAGCGCCACGCTTGCGGCGCCCCACTCCAGCAAGGCAGGCGCAAACAAGGTGGCCACCACCAATGCCAGATAGGCGCCGGAAGACACGCCGATGGTGGCCGGATCGGCTAGTGGATTCCTGAGGCTTTGCTGGAACAGCACGCCGGCCAGCCCAAGCGATGCACCGACGATCCAGCTGATCGCAATACGCGGCAAGGCGACCTGGGTGAAGATCAATTCGTTCACGGCTGCAGGCGCAGCCTGCTGCAACACCGTCCACCAGCGCAGCGGCGGCAGCACGGCAGACAGGGTATGTATGCTGAGCGCGATCCCCAGCGCACCGAACAGCGCCAGCAGCAGCCAGCGCCAACCTTGCTGCAGGTACGCAGGTCGCGCGCTTTGCGGGATAGCCAGCGGCGTGTTCATCGCCCACCTTCCAGTTGCGCCATCATGGCGGCGCCCAACAAGTTGCCGCAACGCCGTGCGGACGGCAAGCCGCCCAGCGCGTAGAACGATGCGATCGCGGTGACCCGTCCGGCGCGTACCGCCGGCAGGCTGCGCCACAAACTGCTGTCCTTGAGAATGCGCTCGGCGCGGCGCGTGCGATCGCCCTGGTCCAGATAGATCAGATGCGCGCCCGGATCGGCGGCAAAGGCCGAGATGTTGACCAGGGCATTGCCGTACATGGAGGTCTTTTCGTGCAAGGCATTGCGCATGCCCAGCAATTCGATCACGGTGTGCACCCAGCTGCCGGGGCCATAGATAAAAGCCTGGGAGCCGTTTTCATGCAGCACGGCGACATACACGCGACGCCCTTGCAGCGGCTGCAGGCGACCGGCCAGGCGCGCCATGTCGGCATCGAACTCCTGCAACGCCCGTGCTGCTTGCGACTCCTTTTGCGTCACACGTCCGGCTTGTTCCGCCAGGTCGCGTATGCGCTGGAACGGCATTTTCCGGGCGTCGAAAATCGTCGCCACGTCGGTCGGCGCAATTTTCTCAAACCGCGGCAACAGGGCTTTCTGCCATCCCGAGACAAAGATCCGCTCGGGCGCCAACATCGCCAACACCTCGAAATTCGGCTCGGTGCGGGAGCCGAGATCGACGGTATTGTCCGGCAATGCCGACTGCGGCAACCACTGGCGATAGACATCGAACTCAGGCACCGCAACCGGCATCACGCCCAGCATGGCGAGCGTTTCCGCTGCGGCCCAGTCGACCGCGGCGATACGCATACTGGACGCGGCCTCGGCGGCCTCAGCGGCTTGGGCTGCTCGGGCGGCCGGCGCCACCGCAGCCAGCAAGGCCGCCGAGAACAGACGCCCGCAACGGCGGCGGCCGGCGGAAACGCCGCGCTCAGGCCGCATGCGCATACCACCACATAGTCAGATAACTCAAACTTCCATCCAATATCAGCGTACCGGCTGCGCCCAGGCGCAGTCCGGTCATGCGTTCAATATGCACGGGCTGCCCTCTCGGGCGGCCCGGCGGTGCTTAAAAATCGACCGTTGCCGAGAGCAGGAAGGTACGCGGCGAACCGCGCGACAAACCATAGTTGGCAGAAGTCGATGCCCAATAGTCGCTGTCGAACAGGTTTTCCACCGTGGCGCGCACCTTCACCGGCTTGCCGGCGACAGTCATGGCGTAGCGGGCGCCGATGTCGACCCGTTTCCAGCTCGGAATGCTCTGGGTGTTCGCGACGTTGTAGTACTGCGACGAGGTGTAGATATAGCGGCCGCTGACGGTCAGTCCAGGCACCGATGCAAAATCCCATTCGGCGCCGAGGTTGACGTTGGTGGTCGGCACGCCGACTGCCTTGTTGCCGTCGGTGAGTGCACTGGACGTCTTGGTCAGCACGCCGTCGATGAAACTCACGCCGCCCAGCAGGCGGCCTTGTTTTGCGAAAGTACCGAAGCCGGTGAATTCAATGCCGCGATTGCGTTGCTCGCCGTCGACCACATAGGTGTTGGAGGCATTGGTGTAAGCATTCGGCTGTTTGATTTCAAACACGCTCACGCCGCCGCCCAGGCCGCCGACATCAAACTTGGCGCCGGCTTCGGCCTGCTTGGATTTCATCGGTGCAAACACGGCGCCCGGGTTGGTGACGCCGGCAGTCGGCGCAGTCGGTCCCTGGCTCAGGCCTTCTACATAATTGGCGTACAAGGAAACTTGTTCCCAAGGCTTGAACAGGACGCCCACCGTCGGCGTGACGGCGTTCTTGTTGTAGGCGGTGGTCTTCAGTCCCGTGGTGGCGCTGAAGGCGTCGTTCTGCACGATCTGGTTGCGTACGCCGGCGGTAATCTGCAGCCGGTCGGAGAACATCGCGACGGTGTCGGCGATGGCAAAACTGGTCAGCGTCGCCTGCGCGGTTTTGGGCGCCTTGCTGCTGAACGCCGCGAGGCTGGTCGGCGCCACGGTGGCAGGATTGTAGATGTTCGAGGTATACGTCGAGATCACCGGCGCCAGCACGCCCGACTCGATCTGCAATTGCGTTGCGGACACGTTAACCGTGTGATGCAATGCGCCGGTATTGAATTTTCCGCTCAGGCCTGCCTGCACCGTTTCGGTATTGGAATAGGTCGGCTGGTAATACTGATTGGCGCGGAAATTGCCGGCAGCGTTTTGCAGGTAAATAAAGTTATACAACCCGAGAAAATCATTGCGACGGCCGCCGACAACCGCATAGGCCGTTACGTCCGGCGTGATATCGACTTCTGCGCGCACCAGCCCGTAGGTGTCATGCGATTTTGCGAAGTACCAGTTCTGTCCCAGATTCTTGGAACTGTCCGGTGCGCTCGGGATCTGGAAGTTGGCGTTGTCGGTAAACACCACGCGGTTGGGCGAGTCGACGTTCATGTCGTGATAGCCGAAGTCGGCCGACAGGCGCACGTTGCGGGAGCGATAGTCCAATCCGACCGCCACCGAGCTCACGCGTTGCGCCTGGCTGTCCACCGCCGTATTGCCGTCGCGGTAGGCGGCATTGACGCGGATGCCCAGGCTGTTGTCCGGACCGAAGCGGCGTCCCAGATCGACGCTGGTGCCGAGCTGGCCGTTGGAGTAGTAGCTGCCGGTCACCTGGGTGATCGGCGTATCCGTGGCGCGCTTGGTGACCAGGTTGATGGTGCCGCCGACGGCGCCCGACGGCGCCATGCCGCTCAGGGTCGCGCTCGGTCCGCGCAGCAGTTCCACACGCTCATAGCCTTCCAGGCCGCCGGTCATTTGCGGCGGTACGATGCCGTAGATGCCGTTGACCGCCATGTCCTGTCCTTGCACCGCAAAGCCGCGCACCGTGAACTGATTGACGTAGCTGCCGTCGGACCAGATCGAACGCACCGACGGATCGCTCTTGAACACATCGCTGACGTTGCGCGCCTGCTGGTCCTGGATGGTTTGCGCCGTATAGCTGACGATCGAATACGGCACGTCCATGTAGTCGCGATTGCCCAGCAAGCCCAGGCCTGCGCCGCGCGCCACCTGTCCGCCGGAATAGGCCGGCGGCAGCGCGGTGTAGCCGGCATCGCTCTTGTCGGTGACGGTGACCGCAGGCAGACTTCCGTCCTTAGACGCTGTGGCCGCTGTATCGGCGCTGCTCTGCGCCCATGCCGATCCGGTTCCGGCCGAGCACAGCAGGCCTGCGCCCAGCAGCAGCATGTTGATTTTGTTCAATTTCATCACTACGGTCTTCGACTTCATAAATCGCCCTTACCCTTGATGTTATTTTTTATACAGACAAAAGGAACCGCGACGGAACCTTGCTTAATTAATAATACAAATGACAATCATTCTTATTTACTATCGAAATAATACGACAATTTGCTGATATACAACAAGGCTTTGTTGTCATCCGGTTCATGCGCAACTGCTGCATCGAGGCTGCGCCAGCAGCATCAGCCGGCCTCCTCCAGCGCGTCGCCTTCCAAATCTTTCAGCCATTGCTGCATCTCCGCGGCGTCATTGCGATTGAGATGCACGGCCTGATCGATCCATTGCGCCAGGGCACGGATGGTTTGCAATTCGAACAGGACCGCCAACGGCACCGCCACTCCCAGCCGCTTCTTGACCTGCGCCCCGACCTTCACCGCGCTTAACGAATGGCCGCCCAGCGCCAGGAAGTTATGGGTCACGCCGACCCGCTCCAGACCAAGCACGTCGCTCCAGATGCTTGCCAACGCAACTTCGGTGGCGCTGACCGCCGGCTCCACATCTGCGCCGCCGAACACCCCCGGCTGCAACGCCGCCAGAGCCGCCTGGTCCAGCTTGCCGTTGATCGTGAGCGGGAATCGCTCCATTGGCACCAGCGCCGCAGGCACCATGTAGTCCGGCAGCACCTGCCGCAGCGCCGCTTTCCAGGTCGTCGCCGCAGCGTCGGGCCGGGATGCCGCATCGGTCACGACATACGCCATCAGGTGGCGCTGGTCTGCCTCGCCGCGCACCAGCACGACGCCGTCGCGCACTCCGGGCAGCTCGCGCAAGCGCGCCTCGATCTCGCCGAGTTCGACACGGAAACCGCGCACTTTTACCTGCTGATCGATACGCCCCAGATAGTCGAGTACGCCGGCCTCGTTCCGGCAGACCAGATCCCCGGTGCGATACAAGCGCCCTC
Source organism: Herbaspirillum rhizosphaerae (assembly GCF_001189965.1). Taxonomy (GTDB): domain Bacteria; phylum Pseudomonadota; class Gammaproteobacteria; order Burkholderiales; family Burkholderiaceae_D; genus Herbaspirillum; species Herbaspirillum rhizosphaerae. The sequence goes on along the minus strand of NZ_LFLU01000013.1, from coordinate 12,722 downwards.
CTTCGTGCGCGCCATACGGATCCGGAATGAAGCGATCGGCGCTCAGGCTGCCGCGCTTCAGGTAGCCGCGCGCGAGGCCGGGCCCGCCGACGTAGAGTTCGCCCTCGCAACCGTCGGGAACCTGATTGAGATCGGCATCCAGCACATAGCCGTCAAGGTCCGCCAGCGGCAAACCGACAGGACTGCTGCGCCGTTGCGCATCGTCGGGATGCAGGCGCCGATATGTCACGTGCACGGTGGTTTCGGTGATGCCGTACATGTTGATCATGGCCGGCTGTTGCGGCCCCGCCTGCGCGAACCAGGTTTGCAGGCAGCCGACGTCCAGCGCCTCGCCGCCGAAAATCACATGGCGCAGCGACAGCGACGGCGTGTGCCGGTACAGATCGGGCAACTCCAGAATCTGCCGGAAGGCGGACGGCGTCTGGTTCAGCACCGTCACCTTTTCGTCGATCAGGAGTTGCAGGAAGGCGTCCGGCGAACGGCTCAGCAAATACGGCACCAGCACCAGCCGGCCGCCGTGCAACAAGGCGCCGAATATTTCCCACACCGAAAAATCGAAGGCATGGCTGTGGAACACGGTCCAGACGTCGTCGCGGCTGAAACCGAACTGTCCCTTGCTGGTCTCGAACAGGCGCAAGACGTTGGCATGGCTGAGCAAGGCGCCCTTCGGAACCCCGGTCGAACCCGAGGTATAGATGCAGTAGGCCAGATTGTCCGGATGGACCGGCAGCGCGAGATCGCTGTCGTCATCTGCCAGCAGCGCAGCATCGCGATCCAGGCACCAGACCGGCCCAGCCCCGGCAGGCAGCAGGCTGAGCACATCGGCATGCGCGATGATGGCCGCGGGACGCGCGTCGGCCAGCATTGCGGCCAGCCGCTGGGCCGGCTGCTTCGGATCCAGCGGCAGATAGGCGGCGCCGGCCTTGAGGATGGCGAGCAACGCGACCAGCATGTCCGGCGTACGATTTGTGGCCAGCCCGACCAGTTGCTCGGACTTCACGCCCAAGGCGCGCAGCTTCCTGGCCAGTTGGTTGGCCTGCCGGTTCAGCTCCGCATAACTCAAAGTCTGCGTACCGAGCGAGACCGCGATTGCGTGCGGCGTTTCGCGACCGCGCTGCTCGATCAAGGCGTGCAGGCTGCGCGCCGGCAAATGCTGCGGCGGCCTTGCAGGCGCCGCCTGCGACGGTATGCGCCATAACGCGCTGCCCAGCAATGCCGGCTGCGGGCGGCACCAGTCGGACAGCAAGCCGTCGATACGATCAAACAAGCTGCCGGCCTGCTTATCGTCCATGTGCTGATACTCATGCAGCACGAGGAAGCGCAGTTCGTCTTCGGGCCAGACGATCACGGTCAGCGGATAGCCGTTGCGATGCTGCGATTGAATATCGCCCACGCCGAGCCGGCGGATATCTTCTTTCAGGCGCTCGTCCAGCGGGTGATTTTCAAACACGAAAATGACATCGAACAAAGGCGTGCCGCGCGCCACGTCGGAAGCGGCCTGAATCTCCACCAGCGGCAGCATCGCGTGTTCGCGCAGTCCAATATTCTTGTCCTGCAATGCGCGCAGCCAGGCGCCGACCTCGCCGCCTTGCGCGATGTCCATGAACAGCGGCACGGTATTGATGAACAGTCCCTTCATCGCCAGGATGCCCGGTACCGGCGCATCGCGGCCGGACACCGTCACACCCACTACCGGCTGGCCCTGGCGCGTCAAGGTCGACAGCGCCTGCAACAGCGCACCCTGGACCAGGGTATTGAGGGTGATGCGTTGCGAACGCGCATAACGGCTCAGTGCGGCCGTGCGCTCAGCGCTGAAGCTGCGCTGCAGCCGGCCCATGCCAGGCAACGGCGCCGACGGCGTCATCGTCCGGCGCAGCAGCAAGGGTTCGGACAAGCCTGCAAGAGCATGTTGCCACCAGGCGCGCGCGCGACCGCGATCTTGCGCGTTGAGCCAGGCGACATAGTCGCGGAACGGTGTCACGACGGGCATGGCCGGCGCCTGTCCTGCCGCCAGCGCATGATAGGTGCGCGCCACTTCGGCCAGCAACCAGTCGACGCTCCAGGCATCCATCAGCAAGTGATGATGGGTCCAGATCAGATGCCGCTGCTGCGGCCCCAGGCGCACCAGGATCAGGCGCATCAGGGGCGCCGCATCCAGTGCGAAGTCAGTGCGATGATCGGACTCCAGCAAGGCTTGCAGGCTGGCCTGCTGTTCGGCGACGCTCTGCCTGCTCCAATCGTGCTGCGCCAGCGGCAGCGTCGCCTGGGGCTGCACGGTTTGCTGCGCCTGCCCATTGTCGTCCAGCGTAAAGCCGGTGCGCAGGATATCGTGGGTTGCCAGCGCCTGCCGCCAGGACGCCAGGAAAGCGGCTTCATCGAGCTCGCCCCGGATCTCGCAGCTGCATTGCACGATATACGTGCCCTGGTCGCGCTGGGCATAGCTGTGGAACAAAATCCCTTCTTGCATCGGTGTGAGCGCATAGGGGCTGGCGTCGAACACCGCCGGTTCGGCGAGCCCGGGCGCGGCGTCACCGGTGTCTTGCATCTGCGCCGCCAGCAAGGCGATGGTCTGGTGCTGGAACAGCATCTGCGGCGTCAGCAGCAGACCGGCCTCGCGGGCATGGCCGACCATGCGCACGGCGGCGATGGAGTCCCCGCCCAGTTCAAAGAAGTTGTCATGAATGCCGACGCGATCGGCATTGAGCACTTGTTTCCAGATGCGCGCCAGATGCTCCTGCAGGGGATCTTGCGCATCCTGGTAAACGGCCGCGGCCTGATAGGTCGGCGCCGGCAGGCTGCGCTGGTCCAGTTTGCCGTTGACGGTCAGCGGCAACACCGGCATGAGCACGAATGCCGACGGCACCATATAGGCCGGCAAGCAGGCTTGGAGGCTGCTACGCAGGTCTTCCTGCAACTGCCCTGCGGCAAGCGGCGCGCCCTCGCCGTTGGCCACCACATAGGCCACCAGTTGGACGTGACCGCCGTCATCCTTGCGCGCCACGACGACTGCGTCGGCGACCTGCGGATGTGCTCGCAGGCGGGCTTCGATTTCTCCCGGTTCGATGCGGAAGCCGCGAATCTTCACCTGCGAATCGGCACGGCCAAGATATTCCATCTCGCCATCGGCAGTACGGCGCGCGGTGTCGCCGGTACGGTAAAGACGGGCCCCGGCAAGCGCCGAGAACGGATCCGGCAGGAAGCGTTCGGCGGTCAGCGCCTGACGGCCGAGATAGCCGCGCGCCAGTCCTGCGCCGCCGATGTAAAGCTCCCCTTTGACGCCGGCCGGCGCCGGTTCGAGGTTTGCGTCCAGCACATGCCAGTACAGATCGTGCAGCGGCGCGCCGACCGGGCTGAGCGGCAACTCCGCATCGGCCGCCTTGAGCGGGCGCCAACTGACGTGCACCGTGGTTTCCGTGATGCCGTACATGTTGACGAGGGTCGGCCGGGTGTCGCCGAGTTGTGCAAACCATGGCCTGAGCGCCGGTAAATCCAGCGCTTCGCCGCCGAACACGACATAGCGCAGGCTGGCCGGCACGCCGCCCTGATACAGCCCGGGCACCTGCATCAGCTGACGGAACGCCGACGGCGTCTGATTGAGCACGGTCACGTTTTCCCGCTGCAGCAAGGCCAGGAAATCTGCCGGCGAGCGACTGGTCAGGAAGGGAACCACGACCAGCCTGCCGCCATGCAGCAGCGCGCCGAATACCTCCCACACCGAGAAATCGAATGCGTAGCTGTGGAACATGGTCCAGACGTCACGGTCGTCGAAACCGAACTGCGATTCGGTCGCCAGGAACAGGCGCTGGGCATTGGCATGCGTCAGCAAGGCCCCTTTGGGCTTGCCGGTGGAACCGGAGGTGTAGATGCAGTAAGCCAGGTTGGCCGGATGCACGGTCACCGGCAAGTCGTGCGTCTCATGCACGGCGATGTGTTCCCAGTCGCTGTCGAGACACCAGACCGGCACGTCGGTGGCCGGCAAGGCATCGCGCACGCGCGCTTGCGTGAGCACCAGCGCCGGGCGGGCGTCGGCCAGCATGAAGGCCAGGCGCTCGGGCGGGTAATCCGGATCCAGCGGCAGATATGCGCCGCCCACCTTGAGAATGCCCAGCATGCCGACGATGGTGTCCAGCGAGCGCTGCACCGCCAAACCGACCAGCACGTCCGGCCCCACGCCCTGCTGACGCAAGGCCCAGGCCAATTGGTTGGCGCGGGCATTGAGTGCGGCGTAGCTCAGGCTGCCCTCCTCGGCGCTGACGGCGATGGCCTGGCCGCGCCGTGCAACCTGGCGCTCGAAGCGCGCCTGCAGGGACTCGCTCACCTCAAACCGGGATTGCGCATGGCCAGAGGCCGCCAGCAGCTGTTGCCGTTCGGCGCTCTCCAGCAGCGGCAACTGATAGAGCAGCGTGTCGGGATTGCGCACGATTTCGCTCAGCAGGCCGCGCCAATGACGCGCCAGCCGCTCGATGGTGGCGCGGTTGAACAAGGCGGTCTGGTAGCTGAACACGCAGGCAAACCTGCCATCGATATCGGTCACGTCCAGCAGCAGATCGAACTTCGCCGTTTTGGCGTCGTTGCCTTCGAATTCCAGTTGCAGTCCCGGCGCCACCTCGCGTGTCTGCTGGAACCGCCAGCGCTGGACATTGCACATGACCTGAAACAGCGGCGAATGGGATGCGCTGCGCTGCGGCCGCAATTCGTCGACGATGGCATGAAAGGGAACGTCCTGATGCGCTTGCGCTTCCAGCGCCGCCTCGCGCACCGCCGCCAGCAGATCGGCGGCCGTCATGCCGGCATCGATGTCGCATTGCAGCACCTGGGTATTGAGGAAGCCGCCGATCAGGCGTTCGAACTCCGGCCGGGTGCGGTTGGCGATCGGATAGCCGATGCGCAGGTCGGCCTGACCGCTGTAGCGATGCAGCAGCGCCATCATGGCCGTCATGACCGTCATGAACAGCGTCACCCCATGGCGGCGGTTGAAGGCGGCCACCTCTGCCGCCAGTTCAGGCGGCAGTTCCATCGTGACAAAGTCGCCCTCGAACTGCTGCACTGCCGGCCGCGCACGGTCGAACGGCAACTCCAGCACCGGATGCTCATTGCCAAGGCGCTGTTTCCAGTAAGCCAGTTGGCGTGCGCCTTCGCCGTTGCCCAGCCAGGCGCGCTGCCACGCGGCGAAATCGGGATATTGGATCGCCAGTGGCGGCAGCGTCGATGCCCTGCCTTGCGAAAAGTCGCGATACAGCTGGGAAAACTCATCCGCAAAGACGTCCATGGCCCAGCCTTCGGCCACGATGTGGTGAATGCTCACCAGCAGCAAATGATGCGCCTGCGCCAGCTTGAGCAAATGGATGCGCATCAGGGGCCCTTGCGCCAGATCGAAGGGACGATGCGCTTCCTGTTCTGCGAAGGCGGCGACCTTGCGTTCATTTTCATGGGGGTCGCCGACGCTGAAATCCTGTTCCTGCAGGAACACGCCGGCCTCGGCCGCAACGCATTGCCGCGCCTGCCCCTGCTCCGACGGAAAGGTAGTGCGCAAGCCTTCGTGGCGCATGACCAGCGCCTGCAGCGCAGCGCGCAAGGCCGCCACATCAAGTTCGCCGCGCAGCCGCACTGCGCCGCCGACGTTGTAGGAAGCGCCCAGCGGTTCCATGTTCCAGAGGAACCACATGCGTTCCTGGGAATACGAAAGCGCCAGCGCAGCATCGCGCGCCACCGGCAGCAACGGCGGTTGACGGCTGTGCTGTCCCTGGTCGATGCAGTCTTGCACGCACAGCGCAAACGCTTGCAGGTCCTCCGCTTCAAACAAGCTGCGCAGCGGCAGTTCGATATTGAATTGCTGGCGCAGGCGGGAAACCACCTGCGTGGCCAGCAAGGAATGTCCGCCCAGTTCCAGGAAAGCATCGCTCAGCCCCACTCGCTCGACCTGCAGCAAGTCTTGCCATAACTGCGCCACCGTTTTTTCGACCGCAGTGCGCGGTGCGACGTAATCGCGCGATTCCCAGGTCGGCGCAGGCAAGGCGGCCCGGTCGAGCTTGCCGTTGGCCATCAGCGGCAAGCGCGGCATGGGCACGAAAACGGCGGGCACCATGTATTCCGGCAACTGCGCCGCCAGCTCTTTCTTCAGCAAGGCCATATCGCGCTGTTGATCGAACACTACGTAGGCCGCCAGACGCAGGCCGCCCGGTCCTTCGCAAGCCAGCACCGCCGCTTCGCGCACGTCCGGTGCCGCGCGCAGCAGGGTTTCGATTTCGCCCAATTCAATCCGGAATCCGCGGATCTTGACCTGATGATCGTCGCGCCCGAGGTATTCGAGTGCGCCGTCGGCGCGCCAGCGCGCCCGGTCCCCGGAGCGGTACAGGCGGCTGCCCGGTTCATCGCCATACGGATCGGGAATGAAGCGCTGCGCGCTCAGCGCACTGCGCCCAAGATAGCCGCGCGCCAGCGCTGCGCCGCCGATGTAGAGATCGCCTGCCACACCCGCCGGCGCCAGCTTGAGTTGCGCGTCGAGCACATACAGTGCGGTGTCGGCCAGCGGCCGTCCGATCGGCACGCCGGCATGGGCATCCGCCCTGCACGTCCAGTAACTGGCATTGATCAGCGCCTCGGTCGGGCCGTAGCGATTGTCGAAGCGCACTCCGGGCAGACGTTCCAGCACCTGCGCCTGCAATTCGCGCGTCAGCGCTTCGCCGCCGGAAAACAGGCGCCTGAGGCTGCGTAAATCGCTCGCCTCGTTCTGCGCGATGAAGAGTCGCAGCATCGACGGCACGAAGTGCACCGTGCTCACCGCATGCCGGCAGATCAGCTCGGCCAGGCGTTGCGGATCGCGATGCTCGCCGGGCGCTGCCAATACCAGTTGCGCACCGCGGCTCAGCGTCCAGAGAATTTCCCAGACCGAGACGTCAAAGCTCACCGGCGTCTTGTGCAGCAAGGTTTCCTCGGCGCCGAGCGCATATTCCTGCTGCATCCATTGCAATCGGCGCGTCAATGCGCCATGCGTGTTGGCTACGCCCTTGGGTTGCCCGGTCGTCCCCGAGGTGTACAGCACATAGGCCAGGTTATCCGCAGCCGGCCGGGTGCAGACCTGCGCGCGCAGCGGCGCATTCCAGTCAAACCGGTCGAGATCGATTGCCGGCAACGCCAGCTGCTGCGCAACGCCGGCTGCACCATGCGTGACCAGCAAGCTCAGTCCGGCATCCTCTGCCATATAGCGCAAGCGGGCCGGCGGCGCGTCGGTGTCCAGCGGCAGATAAGCCGCGCCCGACTTGAGCACGCCCAGCAGCCCGACCACCAGGTCGAAGGAGCGTTCCAGCAGCAACCCCACCACCACGTCCGGGCCTGCGCCCTGCTCGGCCAGTTGCTGCGCCAGGCAATCGGCGCGCCGGTTCAGTTCGGCATAGCTCATGCGGTGTGCGCCGAAAATCAGCGCCGTGGCGTCGGGCGCAGCCGCTGCCCGGGCAGCGATCTCCTCGTGAATCCGTTGCTGCGGGACGGGCTGCCGGGCGCCGCGGCTCCATTCCAGAATCTGCCCGATCTGCTTGCCGTCCATCAGCTCGATCTCGCCCACGCTGCATTGCGGCGCTGCCAGCAATTGCTCCAGCAGCGACACGAAATTACCGGCCAGGCGCTGGATCGAGGACTCGTCGAACAGATCGCCGGCATACACGAAGACACCAGAGATGCCGCCCGCGCCATCGTCCACCGTGTTGAGGCAAAGGTCGAACTTGGTGATGTCGCCATCCTCCGCCATCACGCTGATGTCCAGGGCGGCGTCGCCGGTCTCGACCACGGAGCGGCGCTCCTGGTGGTTGAACATGGCCTGGAACAGCGGGCTGTGCGCCAGGCTGCGCTGCGGCTGCAGCGCTTCGACCAGGCGATCGAAGGGCAAGTCTGCGTGCGCCTGCGCCTGCAAGGTCGTGGCCCGCACCTGCGACAACACGTCTGCAAATCCCTGTTGCGGCTGCCAGGTCGACCTGAGCACCAGCGTGTTGACGAACATGCCGACCAGGTTTTCCGTTTCCGCCAGCAAGCGGTTGGAAAACGGTACGCCGACGCGCACATCGGACTGTCCGCTGTAGCGATGCAACAGCACATTGAAGGCGGCGCACAGCACCATGAACGGCGTCGCATTGCCCGTCCGCGCAAACTGCTTCAGCGCTGCTGCCGTCGCCGGCGCCAGCGTGAAGCCGACCGTGGCGCCCTTGAAACTTTGCACCGGCGGCCGCGGACGATCCAGCGGCAGTTCCAGCACCACCGGCGCGCCACCCAATTGCGCAGTCCAGTAGGCCAGTTCGCGCTCCATGCGTTGCGCATTCAAACGCTGCAAACGCTGCTCCTGCCATACCGCGTAATCGGCATAGTCGACCGGCAGCGCCGGCAAAGAGGCGCCGGCGCCGGTCCTGGCGGCCTGGTACAACGCGACCAGGTCGCGTATCAGAATTTGCATGGAGGCGCCGTCGGCGACGATATGGTGGATCGCCACCGCCAGTACATGCTCGTCCTGCGCCACACGTATCAGCCTGACCCGCCACAGCGGCCCCGCAATCAGATCGAAGGGCTGCGACGCCATCTCGCGTATGCTCGCGCGCACTGCCTGCGGGCGTGATGCCGCGGCAAGGCCGTCGAGACGATCATGCTGCAGCAGCACCCCGGACGTCGCCATCACGGTTTGCCGGCAGACGCCGTCGCGGTCGTCAAACCGTGTACGCAGCCCGGCATGGCGCTGCGCCAGCGCATCCAGCGCCTGCTCCAGCGCGGCAATGTCGAGCGCGCCGCGCCATGCCAGCGAACCCGCGATGTTGTAGGCCGGGCTCTGCGGCGCCATGCGCCACAGGAACCACATGCCGCGTTGCGCGAAGGACGTGGCATGCAATTGCGCGGCGTCGCGCGGCTGCAGGGAGACGGCCTCGCCGTCTTCCGCTTCGGTTTGCGCGCGCATCACGCGGGCACAAAATTCGCCGAGCGTGCGGGTCTCGAACAACCAGGCAAGATTGACTTCGATGCCGAATTCGGCGCGCACCCGTGCCGCAACTTGCGCCGCCGTCAGCGAACTGCCGCCGAGCGAGAAGAAGCCGTCGTCGGCGCCGGCGCCTTGCGATCCCAGCACCTCGTCCCATAGCTTGCCCATCCGCTGCAGCGCGCCGTCAACCGGTGCTGCTGCGGCCATCGTTTCAGGGACTGCGGGACGCGACAATTTCCCGGCCCGGATCACCGCATAGGCATCCAGCTGATTGTTTTCCCACCGCGCCGCGCAGGCTGAGCGTTGCAATTTTCCGCTGGTGGTCCTGGGCATGCCGCCCGGATTCAGCAGCACCACCACGCCGGCCGGTTCCTGGCAATGGCGGCCGACCACTTCCGCGATGCTGTTTGCGAGCGCTTGCGGATCGGTCAGTTTTTGCGTCGCACGGCCGATCTCGGCGGCGATGCCGATTCCTTCGCGTCCCGCCAGTTGAACGGGAAAGGCGGCAACCCGTCCCTTGCGCACCAGCTCAATCTCGCTTTCCACCGCCAGCTCGATGTCTTGCGGATACAGGTTCTGGCCGCGCACGATGATCATGTCCTTGCGCCGTCCGGTGACGAACAGCTGCCCGTCGCGCAAAAATCCCATGTCGCCGGTACGCAGCCAGCGGCGGCCGTCGTGCTCCACAAAACTGGCGGCGGTAGCGTCGCGGTTATTCCAATAGCCGTCCGCCACGCTGGGACCGTGGAACCAGATTTCACCGACCTCGCCGGCGGCCAGGGGCCGCCCTTGCTCCGGTTCCATCACGGCAAGCAGATGCCCCGCCTGCACCGCGCCGGACGAGATCAGTTCGACGCCGTCTGCCGTCGCTTCGAAACGATGTTGCGCCAATGCCGCCGCGTCGGCGTGCAATGCGCGGAAGCCGTCGCCCCTGCCGGCGCCGGTCACCAGCAAGGTCGCCTCGGCCAGCCCGTAGCAAGGATACAAGGCATGCGGATCGAAGCCTGCGGAAGAAAAATGTTGGGCAAAGGTGCGCAAGGTGTCGGCCCGGATCGGTTCCGATCCGGAGAACGCCAGTTTCCATGAACGCAGATCCAGTTGCGCCAGTTGTTGCGCGGGAATGCGTTCGGCGCACAAGCGATAAGCGAAATCCGGCCCGCCGCTGACGGTGCCGCCGAAGGTCGAGATCGCCTTCAGCCAGCGCAGCGGCCGCTCCAGGAAATGACGCGGCGACAGCAGCACCAGTCGCACGCCGCTGAACAGCGGTTGCAGCAGTCCGCCGATGAGCCCCATGTCGTGATACAGGGGCAGCCAGCTGACGATGGTGTCGCCGTCGCCGATGCCGAAGGCGCTTTGTATGGCTCGCTGGTTGGCGATCAGATTGCCATGTGTGACGCGCACACCCTTGGGCTGCGAGGTCGATCCCGAGGTGTATTGCAAGAACGCCACCGCGCCGGCATGGATCGCCGGCGGCGTCCACTTGGCTGCGTCAGTCGCGCTGGCCGTCGCTGCCATGTCGTCGGTCGCCAGTATCGCAACGCCGCGCCATACTTCTTCTCCCGCAAGCATCTGCTGCAATCCCGGCAGCATGGCTGTCGCCGTCAACAGCATGCCGGCGGAGGCATCCTGGAGTATGGTCAGCAGTCGTTGCGTGTGGTGCGCCGACGCCGATTCGGGCGGATAAGCGGGAACCGCAATCAAGCCTGCGCGCAGGCATGCCAGAAAGGCGATCACATAATCCGGGCCGCTGGGATACAGCAGCAAGGCCCGCTCGCCCGGCGCCGCTTGCGCCGCCAGCCGGCACGCCAGCGTTTGCACGCGCAGCTCCAGCTGGGCAAAGCTCAACTCCTCGGTGACGCTGTCGCCATCGCCCAGAAACGTCAGCGCGATCTTGTCCGGATGCTGATGCGCCCGCCTGGTCAGCAAGGCGGAGAAATGACTGAACAAGATTGCGTCATTGGCCATAGTGGTGATCCTGTCTGTAAAGGTGTTCGATGCGCCGCCGCGAGCGGAGCATCATGAAGATCCCGCCGGCAATTGCGCCAGTCGACTGTGCAATTGCGCCAGCAGCGTGGCGTCGTGGATCACGCCGGTGTGGTCGGTATCGATTACGTCGCGCAGCTCGACGGCGCTGCCGATAGCACCCTGCCAGCTATCGACGGTCTGTTGCGCATCGGCAGGCAATGAAGCCCGGGCCAGCCACAGGCTTGCCGGCACCCTCAGCGACAGCGCCTGTTCGCGTCCGGGCAGCGTTTCAAAATGATCCCGCACCTGCATGGCTTGCGCGGCCAGTGTGCGGCCCTCCTCGCCTTGCCCGATGCGCTGGGTCCAGCCGGGCTCTTCCGCCGCCATCTGCGCCATGAAGCGATCCAGTGCTGCGGGATCGACCGAAGGACGCGCCGGCGGCGCCACCGCACCCGGTGCGGCAACGCGGACATAGCTGTCGATCAGTCCCAAAAAGGCGACCTGTTGGCCGCTCGCTTCCAGCACGGCAGCCACCTGCGTGGCGATCTGTCCGCCCACCGACCAACCCAGCAACAGATACGGCCCCTCGGGCTGGACCATGCGTATGCGTTGTACGTAGTCCTGCGCCAGTGCAGCGATGGACGGCGGCCACCAGTCCGGCTCCGAATGCAGCGGCGATTGCACGCCGTAGACGCTGAACCTGTCTTCCAGATGGCGCGCCAACGCGCGATACGGCGCCACCAGGCCGTAGCCGGGGTGAATCGCGAACAGCTTGTGCGCTTGCGGCCCGGCATTGAGCGGCAGGATATTGGAGGGAAAATTGCGCGACGCATCCTGCATCGCATGCGTGGCGGCTGCGATGTCCGGAAAGTTGAACAGCAGCTCCAGCGTATAGCCGGAAATGCCATGCCGTCGTGCCGCTTCGGCCAGACGCAACGCGGCAATGGAATCCCCACCTGCCTCAAAGAAGTTATCCGTCACACCGATATCCTCGCGCCCCAGGACGTCACGCCAGATCGCCAGCAAGATCGCCTGGGTCTGGTTGTCCGGGCCGACCAGCTGACGTGCCGCCGGCTCCTGCTGCGGCGCCGGCAAGGCCTTGCGATCGACTTTGCCGTTGGGCATGAGCGGCAAGCGCTCCAGCGTCACCAGTGCCGACGGCACCATGTAACCCGGCAGGCGCGCCTGCGCCAACAGGCGAATGTCGTCGTGCGCCGCCTCTCCCACCACATAACCGACCAGGCGTTTGCCTTCGCCTTCGCCGCACAGCTCCACCACCGCGTCCTGCACGCCCGGGCTTTGCCGCAACACTGCTTCGATCTCGCCCAGTTCGATGCGGAAGCCGCGCAGCTTGACTTGCTGGTCGATGCGTCCCAGGAAGGCGATGCTGCCGTCTTCGCGGCGGCGGCACAGGTCGCCGCTGCGATACAGCCGTGCACCGTCGTCGCGGTAAGGGTCGGGGATGAATTTCTCCGCCGTCAGCGCTGCCCGGCCGAGATAGCCGCGCGCCAGCGTGTCGCCGGCAATGCACAACTCGCCCAGGCCGCCGTCCGGCGCTTCATTGCCTTCGGCGTCCATCACGTACACGCTGCGTGAGGGATAGGCCTGGCCGATCGAGACGATGGCCTGTTCGGTATCGGCGGCGCAGGTCTGGCGGTACATGCAGGCCACCGTGGTTTCGGTCGGGCCGTACAGGTTGTCCAGACGGATGTGCTGCAAGGGGCCTGCGCGCCACTGGCGCAAGGCGTCGCCCGGCAAGCCTTCGCCGCCCACCGTGATCTGGCGCAACGCTGACAGACTAGCC
>NZ_LFLU01000012.1 GCF_001189965.1 Herbaspirillum rhizosphaerae | reverse complement strand
AGGTTTTTTTATTTGTATTCCATTTCATGCCCATCGGGCATGCCTCTCCAATTCCAATCGAAGTAAAACGAAACGAAACAAAATCCTGCATGGCAGTAATGCCGTTCAGTTAAGCCTGCTTCTCTGAAGCAGTCGTCCCAGCGAACGCTGGGACCCAGTGTCGTGAAGACGGTCAATACGCCGTTGGGTCCTGACTTTCGTCAGGACGACAGTCATGGTGAATTGCAATTTTTAAGCTGAACAGAACGGCATTACTGCATGGCAGGCTTTTTTGTGTACCGACAGATGGCGAATGCCGGAGCGGAGTGTGCTGCCAAGACAGGAGGCAAGGATAAATCCCGTTGCGCTTCACTTGGCAGAACTCAGTAAGTCAGGGTGACCGTCACTGTGTCCGTATAGACGCCGGCCAATGGCGTCTGACCGCTGGCGATGCGGCCATAGACCGTCAGGTTTTGCACCAGGCCGTTGCCGGTGCCAGCTTGCGTATCGGTGCCGATGGTCGAACCCCAGTTGTTGGTGCGGCCGGAATCGCGATACAGCGCGTAGTTCAGGTTGCCGCCTAGGGATCCGCTCAGTTTGCGCACGCTGGTGGTGGCGCCGGTGCCGGCGCCTGCATCGAGGCCGATGGTGTAGGAAGTGCCGTTGGTGCAGAGTACCGCGACGTTGCCGGTCTGGTCGACCTGCGAGCTGGTGTAGTTGCCGAAGGCGATGGTCGAACCGACCACGGTGCAGGAAGCCAGGACGGTGGCTGTGACGACCAGCGAGCCGGTTGCCGTCGAAGCAAGTACCGGGGCGCTGGAAGCCAGCATGGCGGCAGCGAGGGTAGCGCAGATGACACGATTTTTATTGGATGCAAACATGGCAGTTTCCCCTTTAGTCAGCCTGGCTTCTCACACCATTGCGAGAATTTAGAATTCGCCGGGCACAACTGCACTTTATATTTTCAACATACTCGCAAGTATCGGGAGATTCCTGAATATGCAGCATGAAGCGTGAGGAAATTCCCTAGTTGCGAAAAGGCGTCGTGGAGATGTTGCAAAACGCTTTCGCTGTGTGCATGTCGGAGATCGCACCAAGAGCTGCGTCGGCGCTGCTCGACAGGTGCCGCAGTCGCTTCGCCGCGTGAGATCAACGCCTCGCAATGAATGAAGAAAGCCTGCTGCGATGTACTCAGGCTCGCAAGCAGGCTTCTTGTTTTGCCTGCATGCCTGAGGCGTGCAGGCAGGCGAAAAATCAATAAGTCAGGGTAACGGTCACTGTGTCGGTATAGACGCCGGCCAATGGAGTCTGCGCACTGGCGATGCGGCCGTAGACGGTCAGGTTTTGCACCAGGCCGTTGCCTGTGCCAGCTTGTGTGTCCGTACCGATGGTCGAACCCCAGTTGTTGGTGTGGCCGGAATCGCGATACAGGGCGTAGTTCAGTGTGCCGCCCAGTGAGCCGGTCAGCTTGCGCACGCTGGTGGTGGCGCCGGTGCCGGCGCCGGCATCGAGGCCGATAGTGTAAGACGTGCCGTTGGTGCAGACCACGGCGATGTTGCCGGTTTGATCGACTTGCGAGCTGGTGTAGTTGCCGAAGGCGATGGTCGAGCCGACCACGGTGCAGGAGGCCAGGACGGTAGCGGTATTGATCAGCGAACCTGTTGCTGTGGAGGAGGCAAAAACCGGAGCGCTGGAAACCAGCAGGATAGCGGCGGTGGCGGCACTGACAACACGATTTTTCTTGGATGCGAACATGGCGATTTCTCCTTGGTTACCGTTTCTTTCCTCGTCCCATTACGAGGATTTCGAATTCGGTGGGCACAGGTGAACTTTATATTTTTGAAGCACGCGCCAAAATCAGGAGATTCCTGAACGTGATGATATTTGCTTAAGGAATTTCCCTAGGGGAGAAAAGAATGAGACATCCCCGCCGCCGACCAAGGGTTGCGAGGCAGCGGAAGAAGGCATGAAGAAGGCCGGAAGTCGGACCCGGCTGCAGATGGCGCGTGATGGCCTGCCAGCGTGCCACTATGTTGATCAATAAGTCAGCGTAATGGTGACCGTGTCGGTATAGACGCCCGTTTGCGGTGTTTGCCCGCTCAGGATTCGTCCGTAGACCGTCAGGTTTTGCACGACGCCGTTGCCGTTGCCGGATTGGGTGTCGGTGCCGATAGTTGACCCCCAGTTGCTGGTGCGTGCGGAGTCTTTATACAGGGAGTAGTTCAGCGTGCCGCCCAGGGAGCCGGTCAGCTTGCGCAAGGCGGTCGTGGCGCCGCTGCCGGCGCCTGCATCCAGCCCGATGGAGTACGAAATGCCATTGGTGCAAACCACCGCGATCGAGCCGGTCTGGTCTACTTGTGCGGACGTATAGTTGCCGAAGGCAATCGCCGAGCCGACAATCGTGCACGTTGCCAGTACGGCGGCCGATGTGTTCACGCCGGCGGTACCGTTGGCTTGCGCGGCCACGGGCGTTCCCGCCACGGCAATGGCAATGGCCGCGGCGACGCAACAGGTGCGGTGTTTCTGTACGGCTGACATCGTTCTCTCCTTAGTCCGTCGCTGCGATTTGGTGTTATGAACAGCATGCATGCAGTGGCGGACACAAGCGAACTTCTGGTGAACCTGAGGCGATACTCAACAACTACTCAAGCAGCGGGAAAAAGAATCCTGAGGGCATGTCGCCATGGTTTCTCGGTCCGCAAAAACCGGCATCGTCCAGCCGCCGCCTACGCGTAGGCGTTTGTCGATACCGGGGGAAATTTTAGTAAGTCAGGGTAACGGTCACTGTGTCCGTATAGACGCCGGCCAGCGGAGTCTGGCTAGCGGCGATACGGCCGTAGACGGTCAGGTTTTGCAGCAGGCCGGTGCCGGTGCCGGCTTGTGTGTCGGTGCCGATGGTCGAACCCCAGTTATTGGTGCGGCCGGAATCGCGATACAGCGCGTAGTTCAGTGTGCCGCCCAGCGAGCCGGTCAGCTTGCGCACGCTGGTGGTGGCGCCGGTGCCGGCGCCTGCATCCAGGCCGATGGTGTAGGAAGTGCCGTTGGTGCAGAGCACGGCGAGGTTGCCTGTTTGATCGACTTGCGAGCTGGTGTAGTTGCCGAAGGCGATGGTCGAGCCGACTACAGTGCAGGAGGCCAGCACAGTCGCGGTGACGACCAGCGAGCCGGTCGCTGTCGCTGCGAAAACCGGTGCGCCGGAAACCAGCATGGCGGCAGCGAGGGTGGCGCAGATAACACGATTTTTCTTGATGGTGAACATGGCAATCTCTCCTGGATTCGGCGGTTCGGGTTCTTGTCCCATTACAAGAATTTCGAATTCGCCGGGTACAGGTGAACTTTATGTTTTCAGCACCTTTTGCTGAATCAGGGGAATCCTGACACAGGGTCTTATTGCATCAGGAAATTCCCTAAATGTTACAAAAATACGTAATTTCTGTTGCGTGGGTGATTGCCGAAGACTGCGCAAAGCAGCTTTCCTAGTACGTTACGAGTATCGTCAGCGTATCCGTATAAGCGCCGGCGTAGACATTCTGCAGCGCCGTGATGCGTCCGTAAGCCGTGAAATTGGTCGTCACGGGCACCAGCACCGCAAGCAGATAGCCGCCGATGTTGAAGCTGCTGCCGCCGGTGCCGTCACCCCATACGGTGGTGCGCGTGGGATCCATGTAGATTTGATAGTTCAGTTGCGAGCCGGAAGTAATCATCTTGCGGGCGCTGATGTTGCCGCTGGAGCCGCCGTTGAGTTTGACCGTGAAGGCAACCAGCAAGGAGACAGCCGCCTGGCAGACGACCGTGACGGTGCCGGTGATTTCGCTTGGGAGCGCGCTTTTAGGGTCATAGATGCCGAACGCAACGGGCACCGACGAGGCGGTGCAGGCCTGCGCCTGCGCATTGCCGATACTGCAGAAGCAGGCAAGGAGCAGGACCGAGGCCCGAAGCAGGACGCTTAAGTTTTTCATCAGTGACATTCCAATGTGTTGCTGCTCATGCCGCCGTCCAGCGTGCGGTCAGGGATCAGCACTGCCTGGCAGGTCGCGCCGGAAGGCATGACGATGTCGAGCGTGTTGACGGGGCCAAGCTCGGACAGATACGCCGCACCGTCATAGCCGACCGGCGCCTGCTGGCCGTTTTCCCGGATCTTGACGGAGGAGCCGACCGGCACATAGTCGCCGCCGGCCGTCTTGAGGATCAGGTTGACGTCGGAAGTCCGCTTGGTCTTGAAGTTGATGACGACGCCGGAACGATCGCGCGGTTTGACGTATTGCTCGTTCTGGTCCATCTGCAGCGTCAGCGGGAGGTCCAGTACGTCGACCGATACCTTGTTGATGTCATAGGCGCGCAAGTCTGTCAGCAGCAGCCGGCCGCTGCTGTCGGTTTTGCCGGCATAGCGATTTTCCGTATAGATGCCGACATTCTTGGCGCCTTCGGTATTGACGACCGCAAAGCTGTCGTCCACCCAGTTCGACATGAACAGGGAGTTGTCCATCCACGCCACCGCGCCGCGCACGCCTGCGCGCTGGCTGGTGACGTTGTTGCTTTGCGCCACGGTATAGCTGGCGCGGCCCTTGGTGCCCTTGTAGTCGACTTCGCCGTAACGCTGCTGATAAGAGCCCTCGGCAGTCTGCAGTTGCCAGCCGATGTCGCCGGGAGAGATCGTCGGGCGGCTGGCCTGCACGGAAGTCGTCTTCATGCCATTGTTGTTGTTCACGCTCACACCGCCGGCGCTGTTGTCGCCAAACGGCATGATCAGGCCGATCGATGCGCCGTAGCCGCCGTTGCGAAAATCGCGGAAGCCGGTCACATACATATTGGCGCCGCGCGACACCGATTTGAAATACGAGAGGGTCACGCTTTCGCTGTTGCTGATGCCGATATTGCCCGCGCCGGAAATGATGACCGGGCTTTTTACCATGGTATAGGCCAGGCTGACAGAGCCCAGCACACCCAGATTAAGACCGAGGGTTCCGATGGTGGAAGCGCGCGACGTCGGCGAACCTTCGATGGCGCCGATGTCGCGGTAATTGGGGCCGGATTGCGTGCGCATCAGCGACATGCTGAACAGGCTGGTGCTGCGTTCGAAACCCAGCGAAAATTGCTGGTCGGTGCCTGCATCCGACGTGCTGCCCGACACCGCGCCCGTCAGCACGCCCCAGTTCTTGACGTTGTAGACCAGGCCGCCGCCGGCCAGCGTCATGCCTTTCATCGCTTCGGCATGCGTTTCCAGCGTCAGCAATTTGGAAACGCCGTAGCGCGCGGTGCCGGCGATCGCGAATTCGCCGTAGCTATTGCTGCGCAAACCATAGTTGCGGCGCACGAAGCCGCTTTCGACGGTGAAAGAGGAGAGGTTTTCCGCCAGCAACTTGTCTGTCGCGTAAAACGGTATGGTGCGGAAAGTCTGGCGTCCCAGCTCATCGGTGACCGCCACCGCAATCTGGCCGGCGCCGGTGGCGATCGGCGCCTGGCGGATTTCGAACGGGCCCGGCGGCACCGGTTGCGACAACTGGCGCACGCCGTTGACGAACAGATCGACCGTGGAGGGCACCACCGCTTCGCCGCCCAGGCTCGGGGTCGGATACTTGATCAGATCGGGGCGCAGCGAAAAATCAGTGCCGAACTGCGCACCGCCAAAACGCACCGGCCGTGTCCAGGACAAACCGCTGGTGATGAAATCGCCCACCCGATAGCGGATCAGTTCGCGCGGGTTGGAGTAGGTGTAGGTAGTGTCCAGCCGGGCCGATTTGGCCGGGCTGCTGTCGAAGTAGGCCAGTCCGGTCGAACTGAAGACGCTGCTGCCGGAAAAATAACGGCCGTCAAAATAACCGCCGAGGCTGTGCACGCCTTCGCTGGTGGTGGCCAGCAAATCGTAGTTCAACAGGACGCCGCGCGAGTTTTCCGTCAGCGGCACGTTGTCGGCCGACTTGCCGGATGTAGCGATATCGGTGGTGTTCAGAAAAGTCATGGGCACTTCCATGTCAATTTTCAACGCCGTCTGATTCAGATCGATCTTGCTGGTTACGCCCGAGATCGGCACCAGCTCGTCGTCTTTGCCGGGCACCTTGATGCCCAGGCTGCGCAATTCTCCCGCGCTGGCGAACAAACCGTCCTGACGTTTGAAGAATTGCCCGACCAGGTCCGTCGGACGGCCGTTGATGGAGACTTCCAGCAACAAGGTTTCAGTGGAATTCTCGCCGGCGCCATACGCATAAACGCTGACGGTGAAAAGTAGCAAACCGATCCATGTTAAGGGTCTTCTCAAGGCGTCACGGTGAGCTCGGTGTCAATCGGGCCGGAATCCGAGTTCGCAGACATCTTCACCAGCGAACCAGCGGGCAGGGGCGGATCTACATCAAACGCATATTGTCTGGTCATGCCGGCGAGCGTGTAAGGATTGGCGCCTGCCGGCGGCGTGATCTTTTTGCCGTTGGGCAGCGTCAGCACCAGGTTGAGCAGGCGTCCGCGCCGGTTGCCGGTGTTGGCGACGGTCAGCTTGGCTGTCTTTCCCGCGCTCAGCGTCCAGCCCATCTTCAGGTTTGCCGTTGCATTCGGCGCGATGAAAATCGGCATGGAAATGCGGAATTTGAAATTGATCGCCGGGCCCGCGGCGGCAGTCGGGATCTCGTCGACCAGCAAGCGATAAGCAACCTCGTTGATTTCGGCGGGACGTCTGGAAACGATGCGGATGGTTTGCGATGCGCCAGGCGCCACAGTGAAAACCGGCGGACTGATGATCAGGGTCTGGGTCGGTTCGAGAACGTCCTGGCTGTCTTTTTGCGTCCAGTCGTAAGCGCGGATCTGCAGCGAGACGTCATGCGTATCGTTGTTGACGATCTTGACCACGCCGGCCGTTCTTGCTGACGACAATTCCAATACTACCGGGGATATTTCGAAGTTTGAGGCAAATGCTGTTTGGCAGAGTAGCCCGCAAGCTAAACTCAGGAAGAAAGAGAGACGTGCAAGGTAGCAAAAAATAATTTTCCCCCGTGAAAAAACGAAAGAATGCTCATTCAACTACGGCAAGTTGCTGGAAGAATTTGCGTGACTGTTAGTCACTATTAATTAAGCTGAAATGTTACTTTTGGTTATGAGCGTATCAGAAATGCACCAAAAGTAGAACGTATTAATACGAGAGTGTGATCCCTACAACATCGTTGTAGCTACCCGCTTTAACATTTTGGCCGCTTGGGATATACCCGTAGACAGGCAGATTTTGTTGGGTGCCGTTACCGATGTTGGTGACTGTGTCGGAACCGGAGGCGTTGCCCCAGTTCTTGCTGCGAGCAGGATCCTGATACAGGGCGTAGCTCAGCGTTGCGTTGGAATCGCCGACCAGTTTGCGGTCGGCAGCGGTGGCGCCGGGAGCGGTGCCGGCATCCAGGCTGACGGTATAGCTGGTGCCGCTGGAACAGGCCACGCCGACTTGCGCCGATTGTTGTACGGCAGAAGAATTGTAGGCGCCAAATGGCAAGGCGGCGCTTTGCACGCTACACGTCGAGGTGACGATAGCGGACACTGCCAGGTTTCCTGTCGATGTAGCAGCCTGACCCAGGCCGCTCATGCACAGTACTCCTGCCCCCAGTGCAAACGCGATTTTTTGCCTTGTTTTCATTTGAATAAAATGCCGTTTGGTAACGCCAGTTGTTTGAGGCTATTATAAAATAAATTCTAAGGAAAACCCTGACTTGACATCTGGATTGGCCATTTGGAAGAAAAAATGTCCGCAGAAGGCCACATTTAGTGTTGATTTGAAAACATTTAATGCTGTGGGGGAAATTTTCCTTCATGAAGAAATGCCAGAAAAACAAGCAGATTCGGCATCTTCCTCATCCGGCAGTGAAGAGTGATACGAAGTCGAATGGTGCAGGAAGACAGGGTGCCGATATTCATCCATGAGAAATGCTGCAGGCGCCACCGATTTCATGCATCAGGCAAAACAAGCTGCGCAGAGCGGGGCAAGCGATGGAAGTGTCGATACCCGTGTCGAACAACAAGAAAAACGGTTGCAGCGACCGGCAGCGCAGAACGAACATAACGAATAGAACAATCAGTTTTTGTACATGGATTTTCAGCGGGCGCAAAAATTTGCGTCCCCGACAAACTGTTTAAGCCTCATCGAAATTCATCGTTACGATGCCGATATTAAACAAGAGAAAATCATTCATCGCGAATACCGGCGTCTTCTTCTTTTTCGCCATGCTGTTGTCGATCGGGGTGACCGTCGTCGCCTATCGCAGCGTGCGCATTTTCGAAGCAAGGACGGTATGGGTCGAACATACGCATACGGTTTTGCAGCGTCTGGAAGAGACGCATTCGACGCTGCGCGATCTGGTTGCCAATGCGCGCGGCTACGCGCTCTCGGGGCATCATGACTACCTGCTCAGTTTCGAAGCGGACCGCACGGCCTTGTTTGAATTGCTTGACGGCTTGCGGGTCCTGCAAATCGACAATCAGGCACAGCTCGACAGACTGGCGCGCTTGAGCGCAGACATCGCCAAGCGGGTCGAGCTGGCGCGCACCTTGCTGGAAGTCGACAAGAATGCGCAGATCGATAACATCCATGCCCATGGACACGATCTGAGCGAAGACATCCGCAAGCAGTTCGTGCAGCTCAAGGAAGTGGAGAAGACCGTGCTGGCGCAGCGTTCCGTCGAGACGAAGAAGAGCATAGGCTGGACCGTCTTTGCCATTGTCAGCGGCAGCATCGTCAGTCTGGTGATCCTGCTGGCCGTCTATGTGCGATTGAGACGCGAGATGCAGATCCGGCAGGCGGCGCAGATGAAGGAACATATCTATGCCACGGAGCTTGCCGATCTCTATAACCACGCGCCTTGCGGCTATCACTCCATCGAAGGGGAGAACGGCTTGATCGTGCAGATGAACGATACCGAACTGGCGTGGCTTGGCTATGCCCGCGAGCAAGTGATCGGCAAGCTCAGGCAGGCCGATCTCCTGACGCCTGACAGCGCCGAACGCTACCGCTCGGAGATCTGGCCGCGCTTTCTGCGCGACAAATCCGTCAGCAATATCGACCTCGATTACCAGCGCGCCGACGGCACGCATTTCTCTGCATTGATGAGCGCCCGCATGGCGCAGCATCCGGAAACCGGCCACATGATCAGCCGCAGCGTGATTTACGACATTTCCGAACGCAAGCAAACCGAGCGCGAGATTGAAGCGCTTAACGCCAATCTCAAGCGGCATGCGCAGCATCTGAGCAATATCAATAAAGAACTGGAGAGTTTTTCCTACTCGGTCTCGCATGACTTGCGCGCACCGCTGAGGGCCATCTCGGGCTACGCCATGATGGTCGAAGAAGACTATGCAGACGCGCTGGATGAAAAAGGCCGGGAGCTGTTGCAAGTCATCGGCAGGAACGTCAAGAAGATGGATGCGCTGATCAACGACTTGCTGCGGCTGTCGAGGTCGAGCATGGGCGAGCTGAGCTTGGGAACGGTGTCCACGGAAGAGATCGTCGAACAATGCATCAAAGGACTGCGGCGCGAGTACGGCAACGTCGAATTCATCGTCGGGCCGCTGGATGGCGTGATCGCCAATCGCGGCATGCTTGTTCAGGTGTGGGAAAACCTTCTCGGCAACGCCGCCAAGTTCAGCAGCAAACAGGAGCAGCCGGTCGTCAGGGTCAGCGCCCGGGGTTCTCAGGATGAGGTGGTGTTCCAGGTGAGCGACAACGGCGTGGGGTTTGACATGCGCTATGTCCATAAACTTTTCGGCACGTTTCAGCGTCTGCACAAGCAGGAAGATTTTCCCGGCAGCGGCATCGGCCTGGCGCTGGTGCAGCGCATCGTGGTCCGGCACAACGGCCGCGTCTGGGCAGACAGCACGCCGGGCGAGGGCGCCAGTTTCTATTTTTCCCTGCCGAGAACACAGCCAGACTTTGCATGAATCGATCAGGAACGCCGCGATCAGCGATGGCGCCGCGTCCGTGAAGACTTTTTAGGAAAGCCGATTTTATGAGCATCCCACTCCGGGTTCTGTTTGTCGAAGACATGGAAGAAGACGCGATCCTGATGGTTCGCGAGCTCAAGCGCGGCGGTTTCGAGCCAACCTGGAAACGGGTCGATACCGAGCCCGACATGGAAGCGGCCATGCGCGACAAATGGGATATCGTCATCTCCGACTATTCGATGCCGATGTTCAGCGCGATGGATGCCTTGAGCCTCGTCAAGCGGCAGAACGACCAGATTCCCTTCATCATCGTCTCCGGCGCCATCGGCGAGCAAACCGCGGTGGAGGTGATGAAGGCGGGCGCGCAGGATTACTTCCTCAAGAGCAGCATTGCGCGTCTGCCGATCGCCGTCGAGCGCGAACTGCGCGATGCCCTGGTGCGGCGCAAGCAGCGCGCCAGTTCTGCCGCGTTGCGCGAGATGCAGGCGCGCTTCTACGCCTTCATGAACGCCGCGCCGATGCCGGCCTGGATCAAGGACGCCGAGCTGCGCTATCTGTATGTCAATCCGGCGCAGTCGGCGTTTTTCGGCATGACGCCCAGCGACATGATCGGCCTGAGCGACTTCGACCTGATGTCCAGCGGCGCGGCGCAAAACGCTCAGGAGCACGATCACACTGTGCTGGAAACCAAGCGCGAAATGCATACGCAGGAAACCGTCTTCGACGCCAACCACAATCCGAAGATCATGGACATGGTGCGCTTCCCGATCGGCAGCGACGGCAAAAGCCTGGCCGCCGGACTGGCGATGGACGTCACCGACCGCGTCAATTCGCAGAAGGAGCTGGAGCAGGCCATGGAGCGCCAGAAGATGCTGGCCAGCCGCGTGATCGAAGTGCAGGAGCGCGAACGCCAGCATCTGGCGCGCGGCTTGCACGACGATGTCGGCCAGTCGCTCACGGCGCTGAAGATCAATCTGGAAACCATCAAGAAGACCGGTTCGCTGGAAGGCCCGTCGCTGCAGAACGGCATCGATATCGTCGCTTCCGTGCTGTCGCAGGTGCGCAGCCTGTCGCTGGATCTGCGGCCGCCGCAGCTCGACAATCTGGGGCTGATCGCCACGCTGCGATCCTATGTTGAAAACAAGGCAAACCTGGCCAACGTGAAAGGCTGGTTCGAAAGCTCGCCGCTGTCGGTCGAACTGCACCACGATATCGAGAACACCTGCTTTCGCATCGTGCAGGAAGCGGTCACCAACATACTGCGCCACGCCAAGGCCGAGAACATCTGGGTCAAGGTCAGCCAGCGCCAGGACCAGCTGAACGTCAGCATCCGCGACGACGGCAAAGGTTTCGACATCGAGAAGGCGCGCAGCAACGCCATCTCGGGCACCAGTTTCGGCTTGCTGAATATGGAAGAACGCGCCGTGCTGGTGGGCGGCGCGATGGACATCGCCTCTGCGCCCGGAGAGGGCGTGGAGATCGTTTTGCAGTTACCCGTTACACCAGTCATGCGAAGGGGTTGAACATGTTGACACGAATTTTGCTGGCCGACGATCACGCACTGGTGCGCAGCGGCATTCGCTCGCTGCTGACGGCGATGCCCGGGATTGAGGTGGTGGGCGAGGCCGACGACGGCAATGCCGCCATCGAACTGACCGAAAAGCACAAGCCCGACGTCGTCGTGATGGACATCGCGATGAAAGGCATGAACGGCCTGGAAGCGGTACGGCGCCTGCGTGCCGATCATCCGACCATCAAGTTCCTGATGCTGTCGATGTATGGCAGCGAAGAATATGTGATGCAGGCGCTCAACGCCGGCGCCAACGGCTATCTGTTCAAGGACTCGGCGGCCTACGAGCTGGAGAAGGCGCTCATCGAAGTCATCCACGGCCGGCAATATCTCGATTCGCATATTTCCAAGGAGGCGCTTGATCTGTACATGAAGAAAGTCGCGCAGGACGGCACGCCGGTGGAAGTGTTGACGCCGCGCCAGCGTGAAATCCTGCAATTGATTGCGGAAGGCAACAATACCAAGGAAATCGCCTACCGCCTCAACGTCAGCGCCAAAACCATCGAGACGCACCGGGCCCAATTGATGGAGCGTCTGGAGATCCGGGACGTCCCCGGGCTGGTCCGTTACGCCATTCGCACGGGGCTGACGACGTCCGATAAATAAACCGTTTATGTCGGGAAAATCCTGATAGTTTTTGTTGTTCCTTATGCCATAATTAATTCGCCGACCTGATACTGCGGATGTAGTAAATGCAGATAAATTCAACGTCGATCAAGCCTGGCCACGAGTGTGCACGCGGGTGTTACATGTCCGCGATGCTGCATCGTGGTGCAGGAACTGATGATGTTAGTACCCGCAAGAAAGTGATCTGCATATGGAGCAAATGGATATCATGCTGGTGGACGACAGCCCGGAAGTCGCCGAGCTGACGCGTATTGCTCTGGAGACAAAAAAACTCTCCGACAAGATGACGTGGTTCAGCGATGCTGAAGAAGCTGCCGATTTTATGTTCGCCGATAACGGTTACGCCGATCGCAAGGATTTGCATCCGCGTCTGATACTTCTGGACTTGCATCTGCCGCTGATGAGCGGGCACGAGTTTCTCAAGATGCTCAAATCGAATGTTGCCACCGCGCACATTCCAGTGGTGATGTTCTCTTCCTCCGACGATCAGCGCGACATCGTGCAAAGCTACCAGCTCGGCGCCAACGGTTATCTGATGAAGTCCGCCGATCCGCGCGAGTTCATCGGTACGGTCGCCGATGCCGGCGTGTACTGGGTCACACGCAACAAGCCGGTACGCTGAACGCGGGATGGCAATGACGGCGCAATAAAAAACGCAGGCCCAGGCCTGCATTTTTTATTGGTGTGCCGCCTGGCTTCAGGAGGGAAACTGACGCAAGCCGTCCAGATCGAGGATGGTGATGCTGCCATAGTCGACTTTCAGCAGGCCGGCTTTTTCCAGCACCTGCAAGGCCTGGTTGGCGCGCTGGCGCGATGCGCCGGAAAGGTTGCCGACTTCTTCCTGGGAAATCTGCAGCTCCAGACCGATGCCGGGATTCAGATAGGGATTGAACAGTGCCGCCAGGCAGCGCGCCACGCGTGCATCGGGTTCGAGCATGCGATCGTATTCCACCAGCGAAATGAACAAGGCCAGCCGCTCGTTGAGTTGCGTCACGAGGAAGCGATTGAAGGGGATGCTGTTGTCGAGCAACCAGAGATAAGTTGCCTTCGGCATGTAGATCAGTTCGCTGTCGCGCAGCGCCACCACGTCATATTTACGCGGCTCGTCCTTGAGCAGCGAACCTTCTCCCAGCCAGCCGCCGTTTGCCATGCCCGCGAAAGAAACGGTCTTGCCCTCCGGCGAAACGCTGCTCATCTTCAGCAAGCCTTCATGCACGCCTATCCAATGCGTGACCGGATCGCCCTTGTGGCACACGAATGCGCCGGCGGAAAACTTGCGGCTGAATACTTCTGACTGAACGCGCGCCAATTGCTCGGCGGTCAGCGACCGTGCCCAGATGGTCTTGTCCAGCATGTCCTTAATCGATGTCTCTCTTGTCATTAGAATGAGTTCTATGATGCGCCGCAATATCAAAAGTTTGGCAATTGTTCTGCAATTGTCTGTGAGATGACAACCCTGCCACTCAACTCACACTACTATCATCGCACAAAAGCAGCGCAATACCGGCTTGCTTACGAGGGCAAACAGGCAGAAAAAGAGAGCGCGCCCCAGTAAGTGCGACGTAAGCATCCCGGTTCAGACTGACTTGACACTGACAGAGACCCAGAACGTTCCGCATAGACCGAAATCCGGCGGCAGGGCGTTTATAAATAAAGGTGGGACGATGGTGGAGACAACACAACGTCCAGGAGCGCAGACATTTCCGCAACTGCTCCTGAT
Source organism: Herbaspirillum rhizosphaerae (assembly GCF_001189965.1). Taxonomy (GTDB): domain Bacteria; phylum Pseudomonadota; class Gammaproteobacteria; order Burkholderiales; family Burkholderiaceae_D; genus Herbaspirillum; species Herbaspirillum rhizosphaerae. Next base: position 155,195 of record NZ_LFLU01000012.1, on the reverse strand, counting down.
GCATGCCCAAGCACGCCCGGATCGCCCGGCATTCCGGGAAAAGGATCTCGGCATCTGGCAAACCACGACGTGGGCGCAGGTGGCCGACGAGGTGAGGGCGTTTGCCTGCGGCCTGGCCGCACTCGGCTTCAAACGCGGCATGAGCCTGGCGATCATCGGCAACAATTGTCCGCGCCTGTATTGGGCGATGTCGGCCACGCAATGCCTGGGCGGCATGCCGGTGCCCTTGTACCAGGATGCGCCGGCGGCCGACATGTCCTATGTGCTCAATGATGCCGAGATCGATTTCGTCGTCGCCGAAGACCAGGAGCAGGTCGACAAGGTCTTCGACATCAAACTGAATTTCTCCGAAGGCAGCGAACGTCCGACGCATATCATCTATGACGACGAGCGCGGCATGCGCAATTATCGCCAGCCTGAGCTGTCGTCGTTTGCCAGCGTGCAGGAACTGGGCCGCGCCTACGACAAGGCCAATCCATCGTTCTTCATGGATCAGGTCAATGCGCTGACGACCGACGACATCGCCATCATCCTGTACACCTCGGGGACCACTGGCAAACCTAAAGGCGTATGCCACTCGCACGCTGCGATGATCGCCACCGCGACCACGCTGGTGGAGTTCGATCAGTTGAACGATCGCGACGATGTGCTCTGTTATCTGCCGCTGGCCTGGGTGGGCGACTTTTTATACTCGTTCGCGCAGACCCACGTCGCCGGCTTCTGCCTCAATTGCCCGGAGTCGCCCAGCACCGTCATGACGGACTTGCGCGAGATCGGCCCGACCTATTATTTCGCGCCGCCGCGCATCTATGAAAACATTCTCACGCAAGTGATGATCCGCATCGAAGACGCCGGCTGGATCAAGCGCAAGCTGTTCCACGGTTTCATGAAGATCGCGCGCCGCGTCGGCATGCGCATTCTCGACAAGAAGCCGGATGTCTCGCTGAGCGACCGGCTGCTGTATGCGATCGGCCACCTGGTGATTTATGGTCCGCTGAAGAACGTGCTGGGCATGTCGCGCATTCGTGTGGCTTATACCGGCGGCGAAGCGATCGGCCCCGATCTGTTCGACTTCTATCGTTCGCTCGGCATCAACCTCAAGCAGTTGTACGGCATGACGGAAACCTGCGTGACGGTCTGCATGCAGCCGTCCGGCGACGTCAAGCTCGATACCGTGGGACGTCCGATGAAGGGCGTGGAAGTGCACATCGACGCCAACGGCGAAGTGCTGGTGCGCTCGCCGGGGCTGATGAAGTCTTACTTCAAGCGTCCCGATGCGACGGCTGAAGCGATCGACGAAAACGGTTACTTCCATACCGGCGACGCCGGCTTCTTCGACGCCGATGGCCATCTGAAAATCATCGATCGCGCCAAGGACGTCGGCAAGATGGCCTGCGGCACCATGTTCGCGCCCAAGTACATCGAGAACAAGCTGAAATTCTTCCCCTTCATCAAGGAAGCGGTCGTCTTCGGCAACCAGCGCGAGCAGTGCACTGCGTTCATCAATATCGACATGGACGCCGTCGGCAACTGGGCCGAGCGCCGCAACCTGGCCTATAGCGGCTACACCGATCTGGCGGCGCATGCCAGCGTGTATCAACTGATCGCCGAATGCGTCGAAAAGGTGAATGCCGATCTGGTGCAGGATCCATTGCTGGCCGACTCGCAGATTCACCGTTTCCTGATCCTGCACAAGGAGCTCGATCCGGACGACGATGAACTGACACGCACACGCAAAGTGCGACGCGGTTTCATCGCCGAGAAATACGGCGTGCTGATCGAAGCGCTCTATGCGGGCAAGCAATCGCAATACATCGAGACCCAGGTCAAATTCGAAGACGGCCGCCAGGGCATGATCGCGGCCGATCTGAAGATCGCCGACGTCAAGACGTTCGCCAACCTCAATCAAGCGGCATAGGCCTGCATGACCACCATGAAAAGACATATCACGGAAGAAGTGCAACCCATGCAGCAGGCGGAACCCGCGCGACAGGATGCACCGGCGGCGGATGAAGGCGGTCGCAAGATCGGCGAGGTCGTGCTGGACCTGCAGAATATTTCGCTGTCCTTCGGCGGCGTCAAGGCGCTGACCGACATCTCGTTCAATGTGCGCGAACATGAGATCCGCGCCATCATCGGCCCCAACGGCGCCGGCAAGAGCTCGATGATCAACGTCATCAACGGCGTCTACCATCCGCAAAAAGGCAGCATCATGTTCCGCGGCGAGCAGCGCCACAGCATGCATCCCAGCAAGGTGGCGCGCCAGGGCATTGCGCGCACCTTCCAGAACATTGCGCTGTTCAAGGGCATGACCGTGCTTGACAACATCATGACCGGACGCAACACCAAGATGCATTCCAGCTTTCTTGCCAATGCGATCTGGTGGGGCAAGGCGCGCAACGAAGAAATCCTGCATCGCCACAAAGTCGAAGAGGTGATCGACTTCCTCGAAATCCAGCACATCCGCAAGACGCCGGTGGGACGCCTGCCTTACGGCCTGCAAAAGCGCGTCGAACTGGCGCGCGCACTGGCGGCCGAGCCGAGCATGCTGCTGCTGGACGAGCCGATGGCCGGCATGAACGTGGAAGAGAAGCAGGACATGTGCCGCTTCATCCTCGACGTCAACGAACAGTTCGGCACCACCATCGTGCTGATCGAGCACGACATGGGCGTCGTGATGGATATCTCGGACCGCGTGGTCGTGCTCGACTACGGCAAGAAGATCGGCGATGGCACGCCGGACGAAGTGATGGCCAATCCGGAAGTGATCAAGGCCTATCTCGGCACATCACATTAATCCAGCGAACAGAACAAGCGGAGAACGCAGATGCAATTTTTCTTTGAAGTGACGCTCAGCGGTTTGCTGTCCGGCCTGATGTATTCGCTGGTGGCGCTGGGCTTCGTACTGATTTACAAGGCCTCGGGCGTATTCAATTTTGCCCAGGGCGCGATGGTGTATTTCGCTGCACTGGCCGTGGTCGGCCTGATGGACAAGGGCATGCCGATGTGGGCCGCCATCATCGGTTCGTTCGTGGTGATGATTCTGGTGGGGCTGGCGACCGAGCGCTTCGTCTTGCGCAAGCTGGTCAATCAGCCGCCGATCACGCTGTTCATGGCGACCATCGGACTGGCGTTTTTCCTGGAGGGACTGGGACCTTTGCTGTTCGGCAGCGAAGTGCGCGCCATCGATCTGGGCATCGTCGACGAACCCATCATGTCCATCATGGACAGTATCGGTATCGGCATCTCCAAGTTCGACTTGTTTGCGTCGGGCATGGTGATTGCGCTGGTGTCGCTGCTGGCCTTGTTCTTCCAGCGCACCAAGGTCGGCCGCGCGCTGCGCGCCGTCGCCGACGATCATCAGGCGGCGCTGTCGCTGGGCATTCCGCTGCAACATATCTGGGCGGTGGTGTGGGGCGTGGCCGGCTTTGTTGCGCTGGTGGCGGGCTTGCTGTGGGGTTCGCGCAATGGCGTGCAGTTCGCGCTGACCATGACGGCGCTGAAAGCGTTGCCGGTGCTGATTCTGGGCGGCTTCACATCGATCCCCGGCGCGATTGTCGGCGGCCTGATCATCGGCGCGTCAGAGAAGCTGGCCGAGATCTATATCCCACCGGTGTTGCAGGATCTGTTCGGCGGCAACTTCGGCGGCATCGAGGGATGGTTTCCTTATGTATTTGCCTTGCTGTTCCTGCTGGTGCGTCCGGAGGGATTGTTTGGCGAACGGCATATCGACCGGGTCTGAGCGGGCGTGACCGCAAGGGCTGCAGCAGAAAATAAAGGACGAAGCACATTGAGGCTTCGCCGCATGGAGACACAGGAGAAACACTATGCTTTATCGTGAGGCCGGGCAGTTCAAGACGTCGTATATCGCCGACAGTCAGATTTTCCCGATCCGGCAGGATCGCATCGGCATGGCGATACTGTTGGCGATTGCTTTCGTCGGCATTCCGTTGATCGGCAGCGAGTACTGGTTCTCGGCGATCCTGATTCCTTTTCTGGTGTTTGCGCTGGCGGCGCTGGGGCTGAATATCCTGACCGGCTACGCAGGTCAATTGTCGCTCGGCTCGGCGGCGTTCATGGCGGTGGGGGCTTATGCCGCCTACAACTTCCAGCTGCGCATTGAAGGCATTCCCATTGTGCTGTCCTTCATCCTGGCAGGCGGTTGCGCCGCGCTGGTGGGGATCGTGTTTGGACTGCCTTCGCTGCGGATCAAGGGCTTCTATCTGGCGGTGGCGACGCTGGCGGCGCAGTTCTTCGTGGTGTGGGCGCTGACCAAGTTTTCCTGGTTTTCCAATAACAGTTCTTCCGGCGTGATCAGCACGCAGAAGATCGATTTCTTCGGCATCGATATCAACTCGCCGGTGAAGAAATACCTGTTCGTGCTCGGCATCGTCTGCGTGATGGCGATGCTGGCCAAAAACCTGGTGCGCTCCTCGACCGGCCGCGCCTGGATGGCGGTGCGCGACATGGACGTGGCGGCGGAAGTGATCGGCATCCAGCTGATGCGCACCAAGCTGCTGGCGTTTGCGGTGAGTTCGTTTTTCTGCGGCGTGGCGGGCGCGCTGTATGCGTTCTGCTATCTCGGCTCGGTGGAGCCGGACGGCTTTTCGCTGGATCTGTCGTTCCGCATCCTGTTCATGATCATCATCGGCGGCGTGGGCAGCATACTCGGCGCTTTCCTCGGCTCGGCCTTCATCCTGCTGCTGCCGATCTTCCTCGACAACGTGCTGCCGCCGCTGGCGTCTTTCCTGCACCTGCCGTTCACCAATGCAACGGTGTCGCACATCCAGCTCATGCTGTTCGGCGGCCTGATCATTTTCTTCCTGATTGTTGAGCCGCACGGACTGGCGCGCCTGTGGCAGATCACCAAGGAGAAGTTGCGCCTGTGGCCGTTCCCGCACTAATGCATTACATGTTCTGCAGAAGTAAAACGATGCGCGCACAGAAATAAAAATGAGGCGCGCACATGGGTAAAACTACACAAGGAGACACGTATGAAAAATATCAAACAGCTGGTACTTGCCGCGACCGTCGCTGCAAGCTTGTTGGCTCCCGCGCTGCCGGCGATGGCGCAGGCCAACGATCAGTTCATCGCGATTCCGAGCTATCGGGTCGGCCCTTACGGCACCAACGGCCAGTCGTATTACGGCGGCTATGTCGACTATCTCAATTACGTCAATCTCAAGGACGGCGGCGTCAACGGCGTCAAGCTGTCGTGGGAAGAGTGCGAAACCGAGTACAACAACGCCAAGGGCGTGGAGTGCTACGAGCGCATGAAGAACAAGAACACGGTCACCAAGGGCACCGCCATCAATCCGATGGCGACCGGTATTTCCTACGCGCTGATCGACAAGAGCGCCGAGGACAAGGTGCCGCTGCTGATGATCGGCTATGGCCGCACCGATGCGGTGGACGGCTCGGTGTTCCCTTACGCCTTCCCGCTGGTGACGACTTATCAGATGCAGGTGTCGGCCATCGTCAAATACCTCACGACCAAGAACGGCGGTTCACTGAGCGGCAAGAAGATCGTGTTCCTGTATCACGATTCGGCCTACGGCAAGGAGCCTATCGTCGCGCTGGAAGCGGAAGCCAGCATCGGCAAGTTCAAGCTGGTCGAAATCCCTGTGGCGCATCCCGGCAACGAGCAGGGCGCGCAGTGGCTGAAGATCCGTCAGGAGAATCCGGACTACGTGATTTTCTGGGGCTGGGGCGTGATGAACCAGACCGCACTGAAGGCGGCGCAAAAGGTCGGTTATGCGCGCGACAAGATCATCGGTTCGTGGTGGGCCGGCTCTGAGGAAGACACCATTCCTGCGGGCGACGCCGCCAAGGGCTATCTGAGCGCGACCTGGAACGTGGCCGGCAAGGGCGTGCCGCTGATCGCCGACATCGAGAAGGTGGTCTACGGCGCCGGCAAGGGCAACCTGCAGGACAAGAACAAGATCGGTTCGGTGCTGTACAACCGCGGCGTCTCTGCCGCATTGGCGACGGTGGAAGCCGTGCGTACTGCGCAAGGCAAGTTCGGCAAGAAGGTCATGAGCGGCGAAGACGTGCGCTGGGGCCTGGAAAACCTGAACATCACCAACGCCCGTCTGCAACAACTGGGCGCCACCGGCCTGCTGCCTGAGATCAAGACTTCCTGCGACAACCACGAGGGTTCGGGCAAGGTCAAGATCCAGCAATGGGACGGCAGCAAATGGGTACTGGTGTCGGACTGGATCGAAGGCAACAAGAACCTGATCCACCCGCTGTTCAAGGCGTCGGCCGCCAAGTATGCAAAAGAAAAAGGTATTACCCCAGCCTGCATGAAATAAGTTCAGGCCTTGGCGTCGGCGTGTTGAAGTGTGTCGGGCGCGCCGACGCTTTTTTGAGCAGGATTGAGCGGCATTGAGCAAGCAGGTTCAAACAAAGCAGGACAAGCTGGAGCGAGCATGGGTACAGCACTGAATATCAACAACATCGAAGTCATCTACGACCACGTGATCCTGGTCCTCAAGGGCGTGTCGCTGGCGGTGCCGGAAGGCAAGATCGTGGCGCTGCTGGGCGCCAACGGCGCTGGCAAGAGCACTACGCTCAAGGCGATTTCCAACTTGCTGACGGCTGAGCGCGGCGACGTCACCAAGGGCAGCATCGAGTTCAGGGGCGAGCGCGTCGATCAATTGACGCCGAACGACCTGGTCAAGCGCGGCGTGATCCAGGTGATGGAAGGCCGGCATTGTTTCGGCCACCTGACCGTGGAAGAGAACCTGCTGACCGGCGCCTATACGCGCAACATCAGCAACAGCGAAGTGAAGCAGGAGCTGGAAAAAATCTACGATTACTTCCCGCGCCTGAAGGTGCGCCGCAAGTCGCAGTCCGGCTATACCTCCGGCGGCGAACAACAGATGACGGCGATCGGCCGCGCCATGATGGCCAAGCCGTCGATGATCCTGCTCGACGAGCCGTCGATGGGACTGGCGCCGCAGATCGTGGAAGAGATTTTCGAGATCGTCAAAGACCTTAACACCAAGGAAAACGTGTCCTTCCTGCTGGCGGAACAGAACACCATGGTGGCGCTGCGTTACGCCGACTTCGGTTACATCCTGGAAAACGGCCGCGTGGTGATGGAGGGCGCGGCCAACGATCTGGCCAGCAACGAAGACGTCAAGGAGTTTTATCTCGGCGTGTCGGCGGCGGGACGCAAGAACTTCCGCGACATGAAATTTTACCGGCGCCGCAAACGCTGGCTGGCCTGACACCGGCAGATCGATGTACGACCGGCGTCATTGGCATCCTCGCCGCATTTTTTTCTTCAGCCTACGCACACGGTACTTTCATGTCTGACACTCTTGATTCTCTGGAACAACGCGATCCGCAACAGCGCGAGAAAGCGCTCATGCAGGCTTTGCCGGATCTGATGGCGCGCGCACAAGGTGCGGAAGGCTGGAGTCGCATCCTCAAAGGCGTCAACGCCGGCGACATCCGCGACCGCGCTGCACTGGCGCAATTGCCGGTCACGCGCAAGTCGGACCTGAAGGATTTGCAGAGCGCCGCGCCGCCGTTCGGCGGACTCAACACCACGCCGCATCGCCAGTTGCGCCGCCTGTTCGTCTCGCCGGGACCGATCTTCGATCCGGAAGGGCATCAGCGCGACTGGTGGCGTTTCGAGCGGCCGATGCGCGCGCTGGGGCTGCGCGCCGGTCACATCATCCAGAACTGTTTTTCTTATCATTTCACGCCGGCGGCTTTCATGGCCGAGGGCGCGGCGGCCAAGATCGGCTGCGCGGTGATTCCGTCGGGCATCGGCCAGACCGAGTTGCAGGTGCAGACCATGGCGGCGCTCAGGCCGGATGCCTATGTCGGCACGCCGTCCTTCCTCAAGATCATCATCGAAAAAGCGCAGGAAATGGGCGTCGCCCTCGACAGCCTGCAACGCGCGCTGGTCAGCGCCGAAGCCTTGCCGCCATCGCTGCGCCACTGGTTTCACGAGCACGGCGTCCCCAACGTGCTGCAACTGTATGCGTCGGCCGATATCGGCAATATCGCCTACGAGTCGATCAGCGACGGCAAGGTCAATCCGGGCATGATCCTCGATGAAGAACTGATCCTGGAAATCGTGCGCCCCGGCACCGGCGATCCGGTGCAACCGGGCGAGGTCGGCGAAGTGGTGGTGACGTCCTTCAATCCCGACTATCCGCTGATCCGTTTTGGCACCGGCGATCTGTCGGCAGTGCTGGACGGCGTTTCTCCGTGTGGACGCACCAATACGCGCATCAAGGGCTGGATGGGGCGGGCGGACCAGACCACCAAGGTGCGCGGCATGTTCGTGCATCCGTCGCAGGTGGCCGAGATCACGCGCCGGCACGCGCTGATCCTGAAGGCGCGCCTGGTGGTCAGCGGTGAAATGGCCAACGACAGCATGACGCTGCATTGCGAAACCATGGACATGGACAGCGCGGTGGCGCAGGCGGCGGCGGTTGCCGACAGCGTGCGCGACATCACCAAATTGCGCGGAGAAGTGCTGTTTGCGGCGCCGGGGAGTTTGCCCAACGACGGCAAGGTCATTGAGGACGCGCGCAAGTACGAGTGAGGCCGATACGGTTAGCGGCCCTTAGTCCGGATCGGTCTTGGTCACGGTAAGACGGGCAATCAGGAATTCGCCGTCGATCACCTTGCGAAACGGTACGCCGGTCGCCGCGAATCCGGGGCCGCCGCGTTCTATCCAGGTTTGGGCAACCGTGTCGAAGGTGGCCACGTCCATGCCCAGCATCTGCGCCGACAGCACGAATTGCGCGCCGTGTTTCTGCCGTTTGACGATATCTTCCAGTTTTGCCATGTTCGTTCCTTTTGTGCCGGGGCGTGTTTTGGGCTGGATGATAACGTAAGCCCGGACGCAAAAGCGGGAATCCCGAGGTATTTCCCGGCGGCAGTATCGGTGACTTGACCCCGCCGGCTGTGTATAATGACGCGCGGGTGTTGCCAAGGCGGCATCCTCAAGGGCAGGCCGCAGTCTGCTCCGCCAGCGGTAGCATTGCTATAAGGCGAACGTGAGTTCGCCTTTTTTCTTATTTGATGTCATTTGTTTGTGATTTCGTGATCGGCTGACCAATGTTTGAATTTATCCGTAACCATCAGCGCTTGATGCAGTTCTTGCTGCTGCTGCTTATCGTCCCGTCTTTCGCATTCTTCGGCGTGCAAGGCTATAGCGGCTTCGGCGATGGCGACAATGCCGTGGCCAAGGTGGCCGGGCAGACTATCACCAAGGAAGAATGGGACGCCGCGCAGCGTCAGCAACTGGAGCGCCTGCGCCAGATGGCCGGCGGCCAGATCGACACCAAGGTGTTCGATACCCCGGAAGCACGCCGCGACGTGCTGGAAAGCCTGATCGCCCAGCGCGCGCTGGCAGCGGAAGTCGCCAACGACAAGCTGACCGTGACCGACCAGGCGCTGCAGCAGAACATCATGCAGATCCCCGGCCTGATCAAGCCGGACGGCAAGTTCGACAATGAACAGTACAACATGCTGCTGGCGGCCCAGGGCCTGACGCCGAAGAGCTATGAAGCCAGCCAGCGCCGCGCATTGGCGCTGCAGCAGCTCAATTTCGCCGTGCAAGGCACGGCCTTCGCGCCGAAGAGCGTGTCGGCCCGCCTGTCGGACCTGAACGACCAGGAGCGTTCGGTGCAGGAACTGAGCTTCAAGGCGGCTTCCTACATCGGCCAGGTCAAGGTCACCGACGAGATGGTCAAGGCCTACTACGACAAGAACGGCAGCAAGTTCGAAGTGCCTGAGCAAGCCAGGATCGAATATGTGGTGCTCGACAGCGCCGCAGTGGCCGCGCAAGTCAGCGTGTCCGATGCCGACATCAAGTCGTACTACGATCAGAACATCAAGCAATACTCGACCGACGAGCAACGCCGCGCCAGCCACATCCTGCTGGAAGTCAAGAAGGGCGCATCTGCGGCCGACAAGGCTGCCATCAAGGCAAAGGCCGACGAACTGGTCGCGCAACTGCGCAAGAATCCGGGCGATTTCGCCAAGCTGGCCAAGGCCAACTCGCAGGATCCGGGCTCCAAGGATCAGGGCGGCGACCTCGGTTTCTTCGGCAAGGGCGCCATGCTCAAGTCGTTTGAAGATGCGGCTTACAAGCTCAAGCAGGGCGAGATCAGCGACCCGGTGGAGTCCGACTTCGGCTATCACATCATTCAGCTGACCGGCATCAAGGCCGGCAGCGTCAAGCCGCTGGATGAAGTCAAAGGCGAAATCGCCGGCGACATCAAGAAGCAGCTGGCCGCCAAGAAGTATGCGGAACTGGCCGACATTTTCAACAATACCGTCTACGAACAAGGCGACAGCCTGAAGCCGGTGGCCGACAAGCTCAAGCTGAAGATCGAAACGGTCGCCGGCGTCACCCGTCTGCCGAACCCTGCGCTGGCGCCGAATACGCCGTACAACAATCCGAAGTTCCTGAAGGCGCTGTTTACGGACGACACCATCAAGGGCAAGCACAACACGGAAGCGGTGCAAATCGCTCCGACCACGCTGATGGCCGGTCACATCGTGGAATACAAGCCGGTCACCAAGCGTCCGTTTGACGAAGTCAAGAGCATGGTGCGCGAACTGGTGACGCAAGACGAAGCCATGGCGCTGGCGAAGAAAGCCGGCGAAGCCAAACTGGCTGAACTGAAGGCCAAGGACGACGCTGCAGGTTTCGGCGACGTCAAGGTGGCCTCGCGCGTAAAAACCCAGGGCTGGAACCAGGATGCGTTCCTGGCCGTCATGAAGGCCGACACCGCCAAGTTGCCTGCTTACACCGGTGTAGAGCTGCCTGGCCAGGGTTACAGCGTGTTCCGCGTGACCAAGGTAGCGCAGCCGGCAACGCCTGACGCCGCCCGTCGCAAGACCGAGCAGGAGCAGATCGCCAATGTGCTGGCCGAGCAGGAGATGCTGTCTTATATCAATTTCGTCAAGGAAAAGGTAAAGACCAAGATCCTGAAGGGCGGCGAGGCGATTACTTCAGGCGCATCGACCGGCAAGCCCGCCGATGCGGCCAGGTAAGGCAATTGATGTAAATCATTTGTCGGTTTTTGGAAAATGGACAAATTGACAAGCGTCGCATGTGCAGCAAGCACACCTCGAATGTGCATGAGATAAAAAAGGCCGCTTATGCGGCCTTTTTTTATGCACTGCGGCACGCTGCGGAAAGTACAATGGATTCTCATCCTCGTTTTTGAAGCCTGCGCCAATGTCTGCCTCAGCTACCGCCTCAAGTCCTGCATCGCCATCCCATTCCGCCCCGGTCCTGATCATCCATACGGGTGACCCCAACGACGATCTCAAGCATTCCTACGGCAGCTATGCCGCGCAATTGCAGCAGGCGGCAGGCCTGGCGGATCATGAAACCGAGATTGTGTCGGTATTCCAGGGGCAGTATCTACGCGAGCCGGATCAATATCGCGCGGTGCTGATTACCGGTTCGCCGACCATGGTGACTGATCTGGTGGAGTGGAGCGAGCGCACTGCGGAGTGGCTGCGTCGTGCCGCGCAACGGCAGTTGCCGATGTTCGGCGTGTGCTACGGGCATCAGTTGCTGTCGCATGCCTTTGGCGGCAAGGTGGGCTACAACCCGGCCGGGCGTGTGGCCGGGACCATGACGGTGAAAAAACATCCGGTCGCAGCCGACGAGCATTTGCTGCATGAAGCGCCGGACAGTTTTCCTGCACACATGCTGCATTCCCAGGTGGTGCTGGAGCCGCCTGCAGGCGCGACGATTCTTGCCAGCTCGCCGATGGATCCGCATCACATGCTGCGTCTGGCGCCGAATATTTTCTCGGCACAGTTCCATCCCGAATTCAGCAGCGATTTCGTCAAGGCGCATCTGGCCTGGTATCGCGAGATCTACAGCAAGTGCGGCATCGACACCGACGTCATGGCCGGGCAGGTCAGCGACACGCCGCAATCGGCGGCGATCCTGCGCCGCTTTTTATTCCTGCACGCCTGAGATCGCTATTTCTATTTCAGCAGCGGTTTGAGATAAGGCCAGACGTTGTCCAGCAGATTGGCTTGCGCCTGTTCGTTCGGATGCATGCGGTCGGCCTGGAACAGCGCCGGCTTGTCGACGATATCCTTCATGAAAAACGGCACCAGCGCAGTCTTGTTCTGTTTGGCCGCGGCCGGGAACAACTGCGCGAACTTGCCGGCATAGTCGGCGCCGTAGTTCGGCGGGATCTGCATGCCGACCAGCAGCACCTTGGCCTTGGCCTGGCGCGACATGTCGATCAGCGCTTGCAGGTTGCCTTGCGTGGCGCTCAGTTGCAAGCCGCGCAGGGCGTCGTTGGCGCCGAGTTCGATGATCACGATGTCCGGCGTGTGTTTGCTCAGCAGGGCAGGCAGGCGGGTTTTACCGCCGATGGTGGTTTCGCCGCTGATGCTGGCGTTGACGATGGCGGCGCCGATCTTTTCTTGCTGCAGGCGTTTATCGAGCAAGGCCACCCAGCCGCTGCCGCGTGTGAGGCCGTATTCGGCCGACAGGCTGTCGCCGAGCACAAGCAGGGTTTTTGGTGCAGAATAGGCGCTCGCCGCCAGCATCAGCAAGGGCATCGCCAGCAATGCGACGAGCACGCGACGCCATGACTTGCTTTGCATCGCAGTATTGCGGTTGCCGATGTTCTTCCTCAGCCACTGACCCATCCACCTGACGCCATCGTATTGCATGCCTGATTCCTCTGAATTTTCTGCTACCAACGGCGTCATCGCCGCCATCGAAGTTGTCCAACTGTCCAAACGCGTCGCCGACGCAGCCGCTCCGGCCACTGCCGTCAGCAAGGCCGGCGAGCTGGCGATTTTGCGTGACGTCAATTTTAACGTGCAGGCGGGAACCACGCTGGCGATTGTCGGCGCTTCGGGTTCCGGCAAGTCGACCTTGCTCGGTTTGCTGGCCGGCCTGGATACGCCCTCGGACGGCACCGTCAAGGTCGACGGCGTCGACATCTTCGCGCTCGACGAAGACGGCCGCGCGGCGCTGCGCAAGCACAAGCTGGGCTTCGTTTTCCAGTCCTTCCAATTGCTCGGCCATCTGAATGCGGTGGAAAACGTCATGTTGCCGCTGGAGTTGCGCGGCGATGCGCAGGCCCGCGCCAAGGCTGAAAGCATGTTGGTGCGCGTCGGCCTGGGCAGCCGTCTCAAACACTATCCGAAATATCTGTCCGGCGGCGAACAGCAACGCGTGGCGTTGGCGCGCGCCTTCGTCACCCAGCCGCCCTTGCTACTGGCCGACGAACCCACCGGCAGTCTGGATGCAACCACCGGCGAGGCAGTGATCCAGCTGATGTTTGAATTGAATCAGGAACACGGCTCCACATTGGTGCTGGTCACGCACGACGCTTCCATTGCGGCGCGTTGCGCCCGCACCATCACGATTGCGGCGGGGCGCCTCGTTTAAGTTTGTCCGAGAAGTTCAGGCAGGCTTCTGCACCGTTTTGCGCAGCGGATGCGCGCGACGATGTTCGACCCAGGCGATGCCCATGCCGCTGGCGCAGATGATGGCCACACCGAGAATGGTGATCGCATCCGGAAACTGGCCGAACACCAGCCAGCCCATGGTGGTCGCCGAGATGATCTGCGTGTAGGCAAACGGCGTCAGCACGGAAGCTTCGGCATGCTTGTAGGCGGTGTTCATGCATAAATGGCCGATGGTGCTGGTGATGCCGGTGGACGCAAGAATCAGCCATTCGGTCGTGTCCGGCGTATGCGGCGACCAGAAGAAGGGCACCATCAGGGTGCTCAGCACCATGCCGATCAATCCGCCATAGAACAAGGTCACCATCGGATCATCCGCGCGGTTGGCCTTGCGGTTGAGGATGGACACGGCCGCATACGTCGCCGCCGACAGCAAGCCCAGCACCACGCCGTGCGCCGGGATGTCGCCGCCCGGGCGGATCACGATCAGCATGCCGGCAAAACCCACCGCCACGGCGATCCAGCGCGAGATGTAGGTGGTTTCCCCCAGCAGCCAGGGCGACACGGCCAGCACGATCAGCGGCGCGCAGAAATTCATCGCCGTGCCCTCGGCCAGAGGTACGATCTTCAACACCGAAAAAAACATCAGCGTCGACAGCAGCAGCGCCACGGCGCGGAGGAATTGCAGGCGTGGATTGTTCGAATGCAGGATGCTGCGGCCGTGGCGCCGTTTATAGAGAGGCATGAGCGTCGCCGCCATGAAGATGGTATTGATGGTGTAGCGCATCCAGGCAATCATCACCACATGGTAGCCGGCCATGCCGAGCAGTTTGCCTGCCGTGTCCAGCAAGGACAGTGTCCACAAACCGGAAATCAGAAAGAAAATGCCCAGCCAGAGTTGCGGATGTACGGCGATGTTAGCGGGCATGGTCTCGGATGATTTGGTTTAACAGGGCGCGAACGGCCGGAACGACCTCGCTGGCAGTCAGGCCGACCGGGCCGACGCCGAGGTCGACCAGTTGATCGGCTGCCTTGCCGTGCATCCAGACCGCCGCCAGCGCCGCTTGCGTGGCGGGCCAGCCTTGCGCCAGCAAGGCGCCGCACAGGCCGGACAGGACGTCGCCGGTGCCGGCCGTGGAGAGCGCCGGATTGCCGGTGGTGTTGATGACGATCTCGCCGTCCGGAAAAGCGATGACGGTGCCGGCGCCCTTGAGGATGGCGATGCTTTTGAAATGCCGCGCCAGCAAGCGCGCCGCCTGCGGCCGGTCATGCTGGATTTCGGCGGTGGTGGCGTCGAGCAGGCGGGCGGCTTCCAATGGATGGGGCGTGATGATGCTGGTGTGCTGGGCGCGGTCCTGCAGCTTGTGCTGCAAGCCGGGTTCGGCGGCGATCAGGTTGAGGGCGTCGGCATCGACCACGATGCGGCCTTGCGCATCGAGGGCACGCGACAGCACGTCGTGCGCGTGACGCGAGGTGCCGAGACCGGGGCCGACCACCACCGTGGCGGTGCTGAACTCGACGCGGTCGGCCTGGCGCATCATGAGTTCGGGATGCACGCTGTCGTAGGCCGGAGCATCGTCGACGAACGCGATGAACACGCGGCCGCTGCCGGCATGCGCCGCCATGCGCGCCGCCAGTACCGGCGCACCGCCCATGCCGTGGGCGCCGCCGACGACGATGACGTCGCCATAGCTGCCTTTGTGGGTGTTGCCGGCCCGCGGCTTCAGTGCGGAGCTGAACAGCGACAATTCGTTGAGGCGGGCATGCGGCGTGACAAAACAGCTTTCTTCGATGTCCAGCGATTCGAGCAGGATGTCGCCGCTGAAGTCCTCGCCGTCGCAAGTGTGCATGCCGGGCTTGTTGCCGATGAAGCTCAGCGTATGGGTGGCGCGCACGGCGACGCAGCCGGGGCCGCCGATCACGCTGCCGGTGTCGGCGTGCAGGCCGCTGGCGATATCGATGGACAACACCGGGCAGCGCAGCGTATTGACGTAGTCGACGCAGGCGCGCAATTTGCCGACGATGGGTCGCGTCTGGCCGATGCCGAACAGGCCGTCGACCACCAGCGCCCAGCGCTGAGAGGACAGGTGGCCGGGATCGGCGACGTCGAGGAATTCCACTTCGGATTCGCGCGCCCGTTCCAGCGCGCGGCGTGCGTCTTCGGGCTGCTTTGCTTCGTCGGCATGCAGGGCGACGGCAACGTGCAGATCGAATTGTGCGAGGTAATGTGCGGCTTCCAATGCATCGCCGCCGTTGTTGCCGGGACCGGCCAGGATCAGGACGTGCACTTCGTCTTCGCCCGCCACCAGGCTCAGCGCACGCCGGGCGCAGGCTTCGCCGGCGCGTTGCATCAGGGTGTAGGAGGGCAGTTCTGCCTTGGCGGCATTTTCGATCTGGCGAATTTCAGCAATCGAATAAAGCGCACTCATGGTCGATGCGGCCCGGTAAGGTCAAAAGGATGGAACGGAGGGAATGAAAGAATGGTGCAGGCGCATCCATTCTAAGTCAATTGAAAAAAATCCGCAGACATGAAAAGAGCCGTGTCGGGAAGCGCGGCAGAGAGCGGCGGGGAAGGACAGGGAGGACGAGCGTGGTGCGCTTGAGAGCGGCGGCGCTGCATGCGCCGGACCGCTCTCGCATTGCTTAAGAAGACACCGCCGACAGCAGCAGACCGTCGCTGTCGATCTCGGTCTCGCGTCCCGCCATGGCGTCGGCCAGCAGTTTGGCCGAGCCGACCGCCGCGGCCCACCCGTGGGCGCCGTGTCCGGTATTGAC
This sequence comes from Herbaspirillum rhizosphaerae, assembly GCF_001189965.1. Lineage (GTDB taxonomy): Bacteria > Pseudomonadota > Gammaproteobacteria > Burkholderiales > Burkholderiaceae_D > Herbaspirillum > Herbaspirillum rhizosphaerae. The sequence goes on along the minus strand of NZ_LFLU01000012.1, from coordinate 138,986 downwards.
GAAGATGTTGCCGTGCGTGGTGGCGCCCGTCAGCGGCATGCCGTTGGGTTGCAGGGCAAAGGTGTTGCTCCAGAAATTGGCGGTATTGAAGTTGGCCGCATTCGGGTAGTAATCGTTGGCTACCTTGAGCAGGCTGCTGATGGCCTTGGCGTGCGGCTGGTCGGTCTTCGGCAGGAAGCCCAGCAGGCCCGATACGCGGATGCGGTTGCCCACGCGCGCAATGGCGACCTTGTAGGTTTCGTCGAACAACGCCGTGTTGGGTGCTTCGTCGAGATTCTTGACCGCCGCCATGGCGTTGTAGCTTTGAATCGGACACAGCGGCAGCGACATGCCCAGCGGTTTGAGCAGGTGCATGTTCTGCATGCCGGCCGCCAGCACGACGCCGTCGACCGTCAGCGTGCTGTCGGCCACGTCGTCGCCGGCGACGTCAATCGAGACGCGGCCGCCGAATTCGGGGCGGATCGCTTTGACGGATTGCGAAAAATGAAACTGCACGCCCATGGATTGGGCGATGGCGCGCAATTGCTTGACGAACAGGACGCAGTTGCCGGCACCGTCTTTGGGGTAATACATCGCGCCGGCGATCGGCGTCGCCGACTGAAAGGCCGGCTCCACCTGGCTGATGGCGTCCTGGCCCTTGATGCTGTGGCGCGGCAGTTCGAATTGCCTGAGGCTGTCTTCGATGCCGGCGCAACGATCCGCATCGGCTTGCTGGCGGAACAGGTGCAGCAGCCCCTGGCTGTTTTCCTGATCCAGCGCGTATTGATCCTGAAGATGCTGCGTCAGCATCTGGCCGTACGCCGACAGGCGCGTCAGGCGCTGCTTGTTGAGCGAAAAATAGTCCTGGTACTCGCGGCGCGATTTGCGCACCCAGCGCCAGCGCGCAGGATTGAAACCGGATTTGACAAGGATGGGCGGATCGTTCTTGAACAAGTTGGAGAAGGCGGTCCTGGTGATACCCGGCAATACCAGCGGTTGCACCACGCACGGCGCCAGCAGGCCGGAATTGCCGAAGGTCGCTTCCTCGGCGACATTGGCGCGGCGCTCCAGCACGGCAACTTCGAAGCCGGCGCACGCCAGGAAATAAGCGGTGCTTACCCCGGACAAGCCGCCGCCGACAATGGCAATCTGTTTCAATGTTTTGTTATGCGTCACTATATCGTCACTAATTCTATGAAACCGGAAAGGTCGCTCCCCATGCAGACCTGTATTGGCGGGCACTGTGGATGTCTGCCAGCGCGCTGTCTGGCGGTTTGCCTCGGTAATGCGGCCTGAATGATACCAAATCGGCATGCTCGCAGCGCGTACAGGCGGTTTTTTTGTGATCGGCGCACGGCGATGCGCGGCAGGCGGACCAGGCTTGCAGAAGAGGAACAGGCTTCTTGTCAATTTAAAGCGGGAAATTCCGGCCGGGGCAGGAACTTGAAAATCGCAAATTCCTCTCACGAAGGCCTGTTATTCCTCGGGGGAATTGGCTACAGTGCGGTGTGCCGGAATATCCGATTCATATCCGTTCCATATCCGATCTTTCTGTTCCCGTTCGAACCCGGCGAAACCGGCGTTCCACATCAATTCTTATAAAGGTGAACTTATGACAATGTCCAAACGTTTTGCTGCATTTTTCTTCGCGCTGTTCATGCTGGCGCTGGCCGCTTGCTCGTCGACGCCTCAGCAAGCCAGCACCGGACAGATCATTGACGACTCCGTGATTACGACCAAGGTGAAGGCGGCGATCTTTGAAGAGCCGAACCTGAAGTCGATGCAGATCAGTGTGGAAACCTACAAGGGCATCGTGCAACTGAGCGGTTTCGTCAATTCCAGCGCGGTGTCGCTGAAGGCGGCGGAAGTGACGCGCAAGGTGGAAGGCGTCAAAGGCGTCAAGAACAGTCTTGTTGTGAAGCAATAGCATCGCATTGCACAGCGCAGTACCGTCGGCCCGGATTGAGCATGCCTTGATCCGGGCCGGTTTTATTTCCGCTTCAGGTTTTCACCTGCGCTTTCGCTTTCCAGCGCATCGAAGCGGAGGCGCAGAAAACCCAGCAAGGCGCGCACCGTCGGCGACGCGCTGTTGCGATGCGGATAGACCGCATTGAGCGGAATCTCTTCCCGGCAATAGTCGTCCAGCACGGTCGCCAGCCGTCCCGCGCGCACGTCCTCGCGCACATCTATCCATGACTTGTAGGCAATCCCGGCGCCGGCTACCGCCCACTGGCGGGCGATGGAGGCATCGTCGGTCATGCGATCGCCTTGCACCTTGACGTCGACGTGCTGTTTGCCGTTCTGAAAACGCCATTGATTGAACAAGCCTTGTTTCAGATAAAACAGCAGGCAGTTGTGAGCGAGCAAATCGTCCGGCGTCGCCGGCGTGCCGTGCCGCTCCAGATAGGCCGGCGAGGCCACCAGCACGCGCCGGCCGAGAGCCAGTTGTTGCGACACCAGCGTTGAATCGCTGAGCTTGCCCGAGCGGATCGCCACATCGACGGCGTCGCGAAACAGATCCGCCATCCGGTCCGAAAACTGCATCGTGAACTTGACGTCGGGATGCCGCGTCTGAAATTCGTTGAGCCACGGGAGCAGCACGTTGCGCCCGATGTCCGACGGCATGGACAGGCGGATATGTCCCTGTATCGCGTCCTTGCTGCTGCTGAGCAGGGATTCTCCTTCCTGCAGCAAGGCCAGCGCGTCGCGGCAATATTCCAGAAAGATCTCGCCCTCGGGCGTCAGCCGCATGCTGCGCGTGGAGCGCGCGAACAGCCGGGTGTTGAGCCGCTGCTCGACGCGTTTCAGGCTGGCGCTGGCGGTGGCGGGCAGGATGCCGAGGATGCGCGCGGCCTGCGACAGGCTGCCGGTATCGGCGGTGTGGATCAGCAGTTGCAAGTCGGTGGTGGCGTACATTTCAGCGGCTATTTTCAAATATGGTTTGTAAGTAATTCAATTTTAAGTCTATTTATCTGTTTTTGTGATGCGGTGATAATGCCTCATCTCCCGGGTGTTGCCGGGTGCTTGATAAAGGAAAGCATGATGAAAGCCGTTGCCGTAAAGCGTTACCTGCCCATCGATAACCCCGAATCCCTGCTGGACGTGGAATTGCCGCGTCCGACGCCGCAAGGCCGCGACCTGCTGGTGGCTGTCAAGGCGATCGCCGTGAATCCGGTCGACACCAAGGTGCGCGCACCCAAGGACAAGGTCGAAGACACGCCGCGCGTGCTCGGCTGGGACGCCGCCGGCGTCGTGGAAGCGGTCGGTTCGGAGGTGACCGGTTTCAAGGTCGGCGACAAGGTGTTCTATGCCGGCGACATCACCCGTCCCGGCAGCAACAGCGAATTCCAGCTGATCGACGAACGCATCGTCGGCCATGCGCCGGCATCGCTGGCGATGGAAGAGGCTGCGGCCTTGCCGCTGACGGCGATTACCGCCTGGGAAGCCTTGTTCGAACGTCTGCGCGTACCGCGCAAAGCTGCTGCCGGCAAGGCTTCGAGCATCCTGATCATCGGCGGCGCCGGCGGCGTCGGCTCGATCGCGATCCAGCTGGCGGCCAAGGTGGTCGGCCTGAACGTGATCGCCACGGCTTCGCGTCCGGAGTCGGAAAAATGGGTGCGCGAGCTGGGCGCGCAGCAGGTCATCAATCACTTCGGCGACATGCCGGCGCAATTGAAGGCTCTGGGCGTGGAGCATGTGGAGCACGTCCTGATCCTCAACGACACCGACAAGCATTTCCCGGCGGCGGCGCAGATTGTCGCGCCGCAAGGCACGATCGCCACCATTGTCGAAAACAGCGGTCCGCTCGATGTTTCCCTGCTGAAAGCCAAGAGCGCCGGCTTCGTCTGGGAATTCATGTTCACCCGCTCGATGTTCCAGACTCCGGACATGGCGGAGCAGGGCAAGCTGCTCAATGAAATCGCCCACCTGATCGACCAGGGCGTCATCAAGACCACGGTCAGCAAGGTGTTGTCGCCGATCAATGCCGCCAACCTGCGCCAGGCGCATGCCGATCTGGAAGGCGGACGGGTCATCGGCAAGATCGTGTTAAAGGACTTTTAAGCTGTTGATCGCATGAGGCTGCCATTCCGGGGTGCTTTCCTGCCGGAATGGCGGTTTTCATGGGCTGGATCAGGGTGGGCAAGGTATAATGCTGCTTTTCGTATTTCCCGTCGCAAACGCTGCGTGGCGGGATGTTCATACATTCAAATACGAACCCGATTCCACAGCCAAATCCTGACTTTCTGCCATGCTGATTCTGCCGGGCTCCAATGCCCTTTCCGCCTTCCGCACTCAACGTCTCTTGTCTCAACTGCAATCCGTCGATGCCGCGATTACCGGCGTGACCGGACGATTCATTCATTTCATCGACGCCGTCGGCGAAGTTTCTGAAGAAGACAAGGCGCGCCTCGACGGCCTGCTGACTTACGGCGAGCCGTTCTCCGGCACGGCCGAGGGCGATGAATTCGTCGTGATCCCGCGTTTCGGCACGATCTCGCCATGGGCCAGCAAGGCCACCGACATCGCCCATAACTGCGGCATGGCGAATATCCATCGCATCGAGCGCGGCATCGCGTATCACGTTCAGGTCAAGACCGGCTTGCTGGGCGGCGCCAAGAAACTCAACGAAGCCAGCCTGATGGCGGTCGCCGCGCTGCTGCACGACCGCATGACCGACATGGTCCTGCGCACGCCGCAGGAAGCGGCCGGACTGTTCAGCGAATTGCAAGCCAAGCCGCTGGAATTCGTCGACCTGCTGACCGGCGGCAAGGCTGCGCTGGAAAACGCCAACACGGAACTCGGCCTGGCCCTGTCCGATGATGAGATCGATTATCTGGTCGACGCCTTTACCCGCGCCCAGCGCAATCCGACCGACGTCGAACTGATGATGTTCGCGCAGGCCAACAGCGAACACTGCCGCCACAAGATTTTCAACGCCGACTGGACCATCGACGGCGAGAAGCAAACCAAGTCGCTGTTCGGCATGATCCGCAACACCCACGAGCTGCATCCTGAAGGCACCGTGGTCGCGTACAGCGACAACTCTTCGGTGATCGAAGGCGCCAACATTTCGCGCTTCTACCAGCGCGGCGCCGCCAAGGGCAACGTCTATGAAGCATCGGACGAACTGACCCACATCCTGATGAAGGTGGAGACGCACAATCATCCGACCGCGATCTCGCCATTCCCGGGTGCGTCCACCGGCGCCGGCGGCGAAATCCGCGATGAAGGCGCGACCGGCCGCGGCGCCAAGCCGAAGGCAGGCCTGACCGGCTTCACGGTCTCCAACCTGATGGTCACGCACGCCGTGCAGCCGTGGGAAAACGCGCGCGACGTCGCGCAAGCGCCGGCGCAGCGCGATGCGCTGGCGCAAGCCGGCATCTACGGCAAGCCTGACCGCATCGCTTCGCCCTTGCAGATCATGATCGACGGCCCGCTCGGCGGCGCGGCGTTCAACAACGAATTCGGGCGTCCGAATCTGGGCGGCTATTTCCGCACCTACGAACAAAACGTCGGCGGCAACGTGCAGGGCTACCACAAGCCCATCATGATCGCCGGCGGCATCGGCAACATCAACGCCAAGCACACCAAGAAAAACGACCTGCCGGTCGGCAGCTTGCTGATCCAGCTGGGCGGCCCGGGCATGCGCATCGGCATGGGCGGCAGCGCCGCGTCGTCGATGGCGACCGGCGCCAATACCGCCGACCTGGATTTCGACTCCGTGCAACGCGGCAATCCGGAAATGGAACGTCGCGCACAGGAAGTCATCAACGCCTGCTGGACCATGGGCGACGACAATCCGATTTTGTCGATTCACGACGTCGGCGCCGGCGGCCTCTCGAACGCCTTCCCGGAAATCACCAACGACGCCAAGCGCGGTGCGATTTTCGACCTGCGCAAGATCCCGCTGGAAGAGAGCGGCCTGGCGCCGAAGGAAATCTGGAGCAATGAATCGCAGGAGCGCTACGTGCTGGCGATTGCGCCGGAGCAGCTGCCGCTGTTCCGCTACCTGTGCGAACGCGAGCGCTGCCTGTTCGCCGTGGTCGGCACCGCAACCGAAGAGCGCCAGCTGAAGCTGGTCGATCCCGAGCAAAACAACAATCCGGTCGACATGCCGATGGACGTCTTGCTGGGCAAGCCGCCGAAGATGCATCGCGACGTCAAGCATCTTGCGGTCGAATTGCCGCCGGTGGACCTGACCGGCATGGATCTGGTGGAGGTGTCGCATCGCGTGCTGCGTCTGCCGACCGTGGCCGACAAATCCTTCCTGATCACCATCGGCGACCGCAGCGTCGGCGCGATGACCGTGCGCGACCAGATGGTCGGTCCGTGGCAGGTGCCGGTTGCCGACTGCGCGGTCACCGCCATGAGCCTGGAAGGCTATCTGGGCGAAGCGATGGCCATGGGCGAGCGTACGCCGCTGGCGGTGATCGATGCCGCTGCTTCAGGCCGTATGGCCGTCGGCGAAGCGATCACCAACATCGCCGCCGCGGCGATTGAAAAGATTTCCGACATCAAGCTGTCGGCCAACTGGATGGCGGCCTGCGGCCAGCCTGGCCAGGATGCCGCGCTGTTCGACACCGTCAAGGCGATCGGCATGGAGTTGTGCCCGGCGCTGGGCGTTTCCATCCCGGTCGGCAAGGATTCGCTGTCGATGCGGACAACCTGGAAAGACGACGGCGCCGCCAAGTCGGTGATGTCGCCGGTGTCGCTGATCGTGTCGTCGTTTGCGCCGGTGCAGGACGTGCGCCGCACGCTGACGCCGCAGATTCGTACCGACCTGGGCGACACCGTATTGATCGCCATCGACCTCGGCCGCGGCAAGAACCGCATGGGCGCATCCGCGCTGACCCAGGTCATGCAGCAGATCGGCAATGAAACGCCGGACGTCGACAGTGCGGAAGACCTCAAGGGCTTCTTCGCAGCGATCCAGCAACTGAACAAGGAAGGCCAACTGCTGGCTTACCATGACCGTTCGGACGGCGGCCTGTTCGCCACGCTGGCGGAAATGGCGTTTGCCGGCCGCAGCGGTTTGTCGATCAATCTCGACATCCTGACCATGGAAGGCGAACACGCGTCCGACTGGGGCGATTCCAAGAACTGGGCGTCGCAAGTCGGCGAGCGCCGCAATGAAATGACCTTGCGCGCCTTGTTCAACGAAGAGCTGGGTGCGGTCATCCAGGTGCGTGCCGATCAGAAGTCGGAAGTCATGAACGTGCTGCGCAGCTACAACCTGGGCGCCTGCAGCCACATCATCGGCAAGCCGAACAACCGCGATGTGATCGAGTTCATGCGCGACGCCAAGAACATCTACAGCCAGCCGCGCAGCGCGCTGCACCGCCTGTGGAGCGAAACCAGCTGGCGCATCGCGCGCCTGCGCGACAATCCGGGCTGTGCCGATGCCGAATACGAGCGTCTGCTGGACGTCGCCGATCCCGGCATGACGCCGAAGCTGACTTTCGATCCGCAAGAAGACATCGCCGCGCCATTCATCAACACCGGCGCGCGTCCGCGCGTGGCAATTCTGCGCGAGCAGGGCGTCAATTCGCATATCGAAACCGCCTATGTCATGCACAAGTCCGGTTTTGAGTCGGTCGACGTGCACATGAGCGACCTGATCGCCGGTCGCGCCAAGTTGAGCGACTTTACCGGGCTGATCGCGGTCGGCGGCTTCTCCTACGGCGACGTGCTGGGTGCAGGCGAGGGCTGGGCCAAGACGATTCTGTTCAACGCCCAGCTGGCAGAGCAGTTCTCGCAGTTCTTCCAGCGTCAGGACACCTTCTCGCTGGGTATCTGCAACGGTTGCCAGATGATGAGCAACCTGAAGTCCATCATTCCGGGCGCTGAAGCCTGGCCGAAGTTCACGCGCAACAAGTCGGAGCAATTCGAAGCGCGTTTCGCCATGGTCGAAGTGCAGGATTCGCCATCGATCTTCCTGCAAGGCATGGCCGGCACGCAGACGCCGATCGCCGTCGCGCACGGTGAAGGCTTCGCCGACTTCTCACTGACCGGCGACGTCAACCAGGCGCTGGTGGCGATGCGCTTCGTCGACAATAAGGGCGCAGTGACGGAATCCTATCCGTACAATCCAAACGGCTCGCCGCAAGGCATCACTTCGGTGACGACGCCGGACGGCCGCTTCAACGTCCTGATGCCGCATGCCGAGCGCGTGTTCCGCACGGTGACGCAGTCGTGGCATCCGGATGCGTGGGGTGAGGATTCGCCGTGGATGCGCATGTTCCGCAACGCGCGCAAATGGGTCGGATAATCGGATAAAACATCGCGCAACATGTTGTCGCCGGCAAGAATGAAAAGGCACTCTGCGGAGTGCCTTTTTTATTGCGTGTAGTGAACCGGCGCTTTCCGGCTTAGCCGATTTGCAAGGTCTGGCGCTGGCGCACGCGGCGCACCAGGATAAGCGCGCTATGCGCAATCGCGGCAAAGATTCCTGCGATCAGGATCCAGGCGCCGAGGGCAAATTCCGGAGGCATCCCGGGCGCACGCGAGGACGTAAGTTTATCGCTGTACAGCGCGATGAGCATGCCGACCCACATCAGGGTCGAGTAGAACCGCCAGAGCCAGCTTTTGGTCTTGCTGCGAAAAGCTTGCCAGGTAGAGAAGGCGACAGAAAAGAGCAGCAGGCACAGGCATGTACCGACGGCGAACAATTCTATCGGAGACCAGTTGTTGGGATTCATTGATGCATTTTCGAAGTCATGAAGAGAGGCTGTGACTCAGTGAAATGCAGCTGGTTTCGCGCGTGTTACAAACGGTAGGAAAGCAGAAGGAAAATCGAGAGACGGATGCAAAATTGTGTATTTACACCGTATTTTTCATCTCGTTGCCAAAAGAAAAAACGCAGATCCGTTCAGGCATCTGCGTTTTTCAATTCGCCGGTTGCAGTGGATGAAACCTGCAGCCGGTTTTTCTCAGCCAGAAAGCGAGGCTTAGAAAATGTGGCGAATGCCGACACCAAGGGTGGTCTGGCTGTTTTTGCCCGATGCAGAGTTAGTCAGCTCATACACGGCTGCGTCTCTGGCCTTGTTGTAGTCGATCGTAGTGTACAACTGGGTACGCTTGGACAGTGCATAGTCCGCCCAGCCGACCACGGCGTAACGCTTGCCGTCGCCGACATTGCCCAACGTGGTGTAAGACACGTTCTTGCTCTTGTCGTAGTAGAACGCGCCGGTCAGGGTCAGGGCGTTGGTGGCCTTGTAGCTGGAGCCTAGGAAGAAGCCGTTGTCCTTACGCTGGTTGCCAGCAGTTGCTGTGACGGTGCTTGCAGTGGTCCAGCCAGTGGTATCGCTGTCGGCGGCCATATAGGCGCCGGTTGTGCCGGTTCTGTCCTTGATGTTGAACCAGCCGCCGAATACTTTGGCCGGGCCGAAGTCATAGGAAGCTGACAGATTCCAGACGGTGTCCTTGTAGCTGGAGTTGGTGGCGCTCACAGTTTGCTGGTAGCCGCCGCCGATCGCGAAGGCGCCTGCGGTATAGCGCAGGGAGCTGCTGAACTGGCTACCCGTGCGCACCGAACCGGCCTGCTCACCAAAGGCCCAGCTGACCGCTGCCGACACAGGACCGAAGTCGTTGTCATAGCGAACCATGTTAGGAGTACGAATCAAGGTAGCGGCGGCCGGCAGCCAGGAGTTGCTCGCGTAGTTGCCGACGGTCAGTGGGTCGAAGTGGTCGGCCAGCAGGTCGAACAGCGGCGTGTTTTGTTTACCCACACGGATCTTGCCGAAACCGCCTTGCAGGCCAACCCACGATTGGCGACCGAACAGTGCGCCGCCTTGCAACATTGCGCCGTTATCGCTGCTGAAGCCGTTTTCCAGTTGGAACATGGCTTTCAGACCGCCGCCCAGATCTTCGGTACCCTTGAAGCCGATACGGCTGTTGGCAATGGCGCCGTTATCCACGCGGACGTTGCTGTTGCCTTGGGCATTGGCGTTGCTGAGATAGTGGATGCTGGTGTCGACGATACCGTAGATGGTGACGTTGGACTGAGCGAAGGCGCTGCTGCTGGCGAGGCTGGCGATGACGAGTGCCAAAGAAGTTTTTTTCATGCATTTCTCCTGAACTTGCTGTTTTTTATGGTCCGTGCGAAGACGTGATTGCTATTGTGTAGCGTCTGTTTCCGCACCTTCATCGCCGCATGTGCTTTTGTATTTTTCGCTTGGATGCGGCGTCACCCGTTTCGGGTTAGGCGAGAGAATATCAGGAGATTTTTCGAGTGAAAAAGGAATTAACTGACGAACGTGCTATTTGTAGTTTTTCGGTAAATGCGTAAATTATTTGGTCATTAATATTGACCGGGATGTATATTTCGCGCAGGCAGGCGTTAATTTTTTATATTTTTACGCATCGATGAGGTGTTTTTGTACAAAACAAAAAAACGATCGTTTAAATTAAAAAAACGCCCAAAACCGATGTCGGTGATGGGCGTTTTTTCAGCTGGCGGGATGCTTAAATTACATTCCGCCGGGTAGTTCGGCTTGTACTTCCAGCTTACTGAACCTTGGCCTTCTTGCGCAGTTCTTCCTGATAGGCTTGCAGCTTCTTCTGTTGCAGCGCTTCCGCGATTTGCGGCTTCACTTCGTCCAGAGTCGGGACCTTGGCCGGACGGGTATCTTCCAGCTTGATCACGTGGTAACCGAATTGGGTCTTCACCGGTGTTTCAGTGATTTCACCCTTCTTCAGTGCAACCATGGCGTCGGAGAACGGCTTCACGAACGAAGCAGGCGTAGCCCAATCCAGATCGCCGCCGTTGGCTGCGGAACCGGTGTCCTTCGATTGCTTGGCCAGATCTTCAAACTTGGTGCCGGCCTTCAGCTTGGCGATGATCGCCTTCGCGTCTTCTTCCTTGTCGACCAGGATGTGGCGAGCGTGGTATTCCTTGTCGCCGGCTTGCGCCTTGAACTTGTCGTACTCAGCCTTGATGTCGGCGTCTGCAATCGGATGCTTCTTCAGGTAGTCGCCGATCAGCGCGCGGATAACGATGCCCTGGCGGGCCAGTTCCAGCTGGTTCTTGACGTCAGGGTTGTTGCTCAGACCTTGCTTGTCGGCCTCTTGCATCAGGATTTCGCGATTGATCAGCTCTTCCTTCACGGCGCCGCGCAGTTGCGGGCTGTCAGGCTGACCTTGTGCTGTCATTTGCTTGACCATTGCATCGGCGCGCGAGGATGGAATTGCCTTGCCGTTAACGACGGCCAGATTTTGCGCCATGACTGGCAAAGCGGCGGTTGCAAACAGCAGTACCAGCAAACGAGCAGGTTTGAATGTCATTATTGAATCCTAAAAAATGGAGGTAATAAATCGAGGTAATGAGAGATATAGAGGGGGGATAGTCTTGTTAGTTCGCTATTTCAGATGGTGCGATGGCGGTGATCGCCAGTGCGTGTATATCCTTGTGCATCATATCAGCCAGGCAATCATACACCAGCCGATGGCGAATTAAACGATTTTTACCCTCAAAAGCGCTTGAAATCAGGCGGACGCGATAGTGGCCTCCGCCCGACGCTGCGCCTGCATGGCCGGCGTGCAGGGCGGACTCGTCTTCGACCTGACACTCGCTCGGTGAGAAAGTTGCAAGCAGGCGCTCGCGGATGAGGTCGTGGCGCTGGTTCATTCCGCGTCTTTCATGTATTTCGACAGGAACAGGCTCTGCGCAATGATGAAGGCGAACATCAGCCCCATGGTGCCGAACATCTTGAAGTTGACCCAAGTGTCGATGGCGTAGTTGAAGGCCACATAGAGATTGAGCAAGCCCATCACCACGAAGAAAATCGACCACGCCACATTGAGCTTGCCCCACACCGGTTCAGGCAGGGAAACTTGTTTTTCCATCATCACGCGGATCAGGTTCTTCTTGACGAAAACCTGGCTGATGATCAGGGCGGCAGCGAAGCACCAGTAGAGGATGGTCGGTTTCCACTTGATGAAGGTGTCGTCGCGGAAATAGATGGTCGCGCCGCCGAACACCACGATGATGGCCAGCGACACCCACAGCATGCCGTCGACCTTCTTGCGGCGCGCCAGCAGATAGCCGATCTGCGCCAGCGAAGCGACGATGGCGACCGCCGTCGCCAGCAGGATCGGCGCCAGGGCGGCCGTCACGGCGCCGCCGGACATGAAGCCCGACAGATATTGCGACACCAGGCCCTGGGCGGCGTCGGCATGACCTTCACCCCACTTGAAAACGCCGAAAAAGAGGATGACGGGAAAGAGGTCGAACAAAAACTTCATGAGTTAAGTCTTCTTAAAAGATTGCACGGATGAGCTGAAGCAATCAGGTTATCGGGTCGCCGGATCAAACCGCAACGACGCGGAATTGATGCAGTATCGCAGGCCTGTCGGCGGCGGACCGTCGGGAAATACGTGACCCAGGTGCGCATCGCAGACGTTGCAGACGATTTCGGTACGAATCATGCCATAACTTTTGTCCACGATCTCGCGGACATTGGCCGGATCCAGCGCTTTGAAATAGCTGGGCCAGCCGCAGCCGGAGTCAAATTTCGTGTCCGATGCAAACAGCGGGGTGTTGCAGCAGACGCAGGTATAGATGCCGGCTTCGTGATGATCCCAGAATTTACCCGTGAAGGCGCGCTCGGTCGCCGCATGGCGGGTCACCTGATATTCCATCGCATCCAGTTGGGCGCGCCATTCGGCGTCGGTTTTTCGGACTTTGGCAGTCATGCTGATGCTCCGTGGTAAGAGTGGAAAGAAGAATGTAAAAAATTGTCGGATACAGACCGGCAGCGCAGATCCGTCATGGCGATTAGTCGCGCCGCGCCGCCGGATCTTACGCTGACGATGCCGTCGTTGCCGACCTTGCTTACGGTTACGAAGAGCAGCTCACTTCCAGATGGCTGGCCCAGTCCGGCGGCAGGTCGGCGTACTTGTCATGCTCAGGCTGCTCGTCGAAAGGCCGGCGCAGGATCTGCTGCAGTTTGGCGATTTCGGAGAAGTCCTTGTTCTGCGCTTTGTCGATGGCGACTTGCGCCAGGTAATTCCGTAGCACGTATTTGGGGTTGCTTGCGTCCATTGCAAGTTTCCTTGGCGCATCCTGGCTGTTTTCCTGCTGCAGGCGGGCGCGGTATTGCCCGGCCCAGGCATCGAAAGCGGGTCTTTCGATAAACAAGTCGCGCAAGGCTTCGTCACCGGCGCTGCCGGCCGCTTGCAGGTCGCTCAGGCGGCGGAAGAACAGCGTGAAATCGACATGGCCGGCTTGCAGGATGGCAAACATTGCCTCGAACAGTTTGTCGTCGTCCGGCTGATGCGTCGCCAGTCCCAGCTTGGCGTGCAGCAGGGCGTCGTTTTTCGCAGCGAATTGCGCTTCGTATTGCGACAAGGCGGCTTCGGTGTCTTCCACGCTGCCGATCAGCGGCAGCAGCGCCTGTCCCAGCGCAAAGCAGTTCCACTGGCCGATGCGCGGCTGCATCTGATATGAATAGCGGCCTTGCTGGTCGGTGTGATTGCAGATGTGGCGGGCGTCGAAGGCTTCCATGAAGCCGAAGGGGCCGTAATCCAGCGTCAGGCCGAGGATGGACATGTTGTCGGTGTTCATCACGCCGTGCATGAAGCCGACCGCCTGCCAGTGCGCCATCAGGTGTGCGGTGCGGCGCGTCACTTCGGCCAGCAGTTCGCGATAGGGATTGTCGGCGCCGAGAAATTCCGGATAGAAATGGGCGATGACGTTGTCCGCCAGCAGTTTCAGTTCGTCGTGGCGCTTGTTGTAATACCAATGCTCAAACGAACCGAAACGGATGAAACTGGGCGACATGCGCGTGACCACCGCAGTAGTTTCCATGGTCTCGCGCCGGACTTGCTGGTCCGAGCCGGTCACGCACAGCGCGCGCGTGGTCGGAATGCCCAGGCCGGCCATCGCCTCGGAACACAGGAATTCGCGGATCGACGAACGCAGCACGGCGCGGCCGTCGCCCATGCGCGAATAAGGCGTCTGGCCGGCGCCTTTGAGTTGCAATTCCATCCGGCCGCCGTCACGCGCCGGCAGATCGCCGAGCAGAATCGCACGACCGTCGCCGAGCTGGCCGGCCCAGACGCCGAACTGGTGACCGGAATACACTGCCGCCAGCGGTTTGGAGTCGCGCGCAATGGCGTTGCCGGTGAAGACGTCGACAAAGCTGCTGCTGTTCGCCATCGCCGGGTCGAGGCCGATCAAGGCTGCCGCCTCGGTACTGACGCCGACCAGATACGGCGCGCGCAAAGGCGTCGGCTGCAAGTGCGTATAGAACGCCGGCGGCAGCTCTGCAAAGGCATTGCCGAACGGCAGCAGTGCTGCTGTCTCGTTGGCGCTGGTGTCGACGACGGGTGGGGAGGCTGGAGAATTCATGAAGGGGCGGTGTGCATGACGGCTGAAAGCGCCATTTTGACAGAGAAGCGACGATCCTACGGGATCGCGCTGTTTCGACAACGATAATTGGCAGCAACGGCAGGACGGCATTGATTATCGCGGCTGTGTGGATTCTTCTTGGATGGTGTTGTTGCGATTCATTTCTGCGCTGGCTGGCGTGCGGTCACATGATTCCGATAACAACGGGATGAGCAGCCGTAAGCGCTGTGCCGGGTTGGTGCTATATTTGTCGGTGCCGGCGTTTTGCAATATTTTTGTTGATCAATTGTTAACCCAGACGAGGTGAAACCATCATGAGAACATCAGTGTTTGCCGCCGGTGATCGAATCCCGCCGTCACCCGTCCGGCAAGCGAAGGCGCAACCGGATTTTTCCGATAATCGTCCGATAGCGGGGGAGCAGGAAAAATTGATCGAATTGGCTAATGACGGCCCTCAGGCGATACAGCAAAAAGCGGAGATGGACAGCATCAGGGGTGGGTTCTCGAACGCTGCCGTTCAGCAGAAAACGAAGGACGAAGAGCCGCCGCTGCAAGGAAAATTCGAGGTGGTGCAGCGTCTCGAAGAGGACGAAGAAAAAACGTTGCAAGGAAAATCTTCCTCGGCGATGCCGGTGCAACTGGAAACACAGCCCGAAACCCGGCCCAATCAGACGGGTTTGCCCGACAATCTCAAATCCGGCATCGAATCGCTGTCCGGCATATCGCTGGACGGTGTAAAAGTGCATTACAACTCGCCGCAACCGGCGCAACTGAATGCACATGCCTATGCGCAGGGCAGCGACATCCATGTCGCACCGGGGCAGGAGCGGCATTTACCGCATGAGGCATGGCATGTGGTGCAGCAGGCGCAGGGGCGAGTGCAGCCGACCATGCAGATGAGGGATGGGATGTCCGTGAATGATGATGTCGGACTGGAGTCTGAGGCCGATATCATGGGGGCCAAAGCGGGCGTCGCGGAAGGTGCCTTACAAAGGAAGGCGGATAACACCCAAACAGCCTCCGCTTATTCGGCTGGCAATCGTATCGTACAACTTGCAAAGGTGGCGCCAAATGGCAACTTTGCGCGGTATGTGGCGGGAAGTCTGACCAATACGGGCGTCACGGCTTTCCATCCCAATCAAGCCGAGATAGCAACGGAGTGTAGTTATGATGCCGATTCAGACCCCGCAGATACGCTTGGATGGGCGACTCTGGATCCGAACAATTACACGCTTGTAGGTGGTGTTGGGGGCGGGGTCAACACAAGAATAGATGTTCACCCGAGAATTGGCGAGAATGGGCACAATTACACCCGCATGCATTTGATTCATCACGCACTTGCCTCAGATGCCAATAACAATGCCAATAACATAGTGCTCGGCCCACCCGGGTTCAATAACAGGCATGCATCACATATGGAAAATTTTCTGGGAGATAGTTTACACACGAATTTCTTTACATCGGCAGGGGGAAGCCTCGACGCGTTACTCATAGGGGGAGACAATATCGGTATTGCCGGGGCCGGACACGCGAATGCGGGAACGCCTTATGTCGTTGGCAACCCTCCAACGTTTCCAGCGTCATTGCTGACCGGTGTTACGTTAGCTAACAATAATGGCGTGCCGGCTCACGCTCAGGCGATAAGTACCGACGAAGATACCTTGGATGCACATGTCGCGCTTTGGTACGAAGTTATTCCTTTATTTGGGATGACGGGTGCTAACCTCTACACGAACATGGTGGCAACACTGAACGACCACTACGCTAATCACAGGCCCGGCGCAGTTCAAACTGGAGAAGCTTTGCCAGCTGGCATCACGGGTGCAGGCGGTATGCTGCGTACAATGGCCAATGGATTGGCGGCACAGTATGCTACGGGTTTGCAGATGAAGGCATCGTTCTTCACGCCGGATCCTGCACAGATACCTGCCGGTGGTGCAACCGCGGATAATCTGCCTTGGAAAGATAGTCGTTTACCGGCAAGAACGCTGAATAATGACACTCGTCCTTACTGGAAGTATCAAGTCCGCTATGACGCCGGTGCGGGCCTCAACGCCGACCCCGAATGGATTAATATTCTGTAAACTGATGACACGCAGCGTTTCTTTTCATTGAGGCGAGGACGAGAATTCACGATCGTCGATTCCCGCTGCGACGTCATAAAAACATCGCGAAAACATCAGCGTTTTCCTCCGGCGACGCAATCCGACGTACATCGGTCTTTGACAGCGTCATCCTTTCTGCTTGAGAGGATCAAATCACGACAAGGAATACATGAAAGCGAACAAGCAACTGCGTCGCGCAGCCATGGCAAGCATGGCGATCGCATTGGCGGCGATTTGCATGGCGACGAACACTCGCGCAACTGAGAACACGCAGCAGGCAGCAACATCCGCTTTGCCCGCCTACGCGCCGGTCAAGGAAAAAATCTGCACCGATTGCAAGATCAGCATACCGCCCGAGATGATTCCGCGCCGGGGCGTGGTCCTGTCCAACGGCAGTTTTTCGACGCCGGCCGGTTATTGGGAAGCGGTCGATATCGACCAGCGCAAGATGACGCGCTTCATCACCCAGCTCAATACCGAGACGCACAAGCTCGCGGTAGTGCAAAGCCGCACCGTGCCCTTGAGCGATGACGACGTCGCCGAGCTCATCGGGTTGGCCAATGCGGTCTGGCGTTTTCCGGACAAGCTGCCGTCGACGTCGGCAAACGATGTCGTCTGGGGCGTGGACTTGTTCGATGGAGCAGTCACCAGAAAGGAATACGGCGTCGGGCTGGTGCAGGGCGACGGCGCCAACCTGGAGGCTGCGCTTGAACAGGTCTGGCGGCGTCTGGCGCGCTGATCGGGGCATGCGATCCATCGTTATTTGTTTTGCTGCAAGTCGAAATCCTCCCGGGTTTTTCGTTTAATACACATCCGGCCCTGAGCAGGCCAATCTTTTCCCGTCATTGTCCGGTCATATGGCGGCGCTACTTTGCTATGCAGGAATGAGTGCAGGGCAGTGCGTCGCAGGTTTCTGATGATCGGATGGCATTCGGATAGGAGGTGTGTATGCAAAATGCTGTAGCGTTTGCCGACAACGACGTTGTCGTGATTGCATGGAGTTATGGCCGCAAGCTGCCCGGATGCATGGGTTTTGCGGTGTACCGGATCGATGCCAAAGGCAAGGAAACGGCGCTGCCTTCGATGGCCGTGTTTCCCGGTACCAAACGTGTGCCTGCACAGACCACCGCCCAATTTCCGATACAGAAGTTCTACTGGAAAGATCCCTATGCCCGTCTGATCGCCGGCAAAGGAAATCGCAGCTTCCGCTACAAGATCGTGCCGCTGGAAGGCACGCCGGGAAACCTCACGCCGATGCGGGTCGGCTTTGCCGTTTCCAATGAAGTCACGCTGGGCCCGCAGATCGCGCCGGATTTGCAGGCCTACTTCAATCGCGGCCTGATCTCGACGCAACGCGTCTCGCGCGCCATGGATGGCCATCCCGACAAGGAAAGCCTGCTGAACATGGTGGCGCAACCCGGCAACGCCATGCGCAAGAGCCTGGCCGGCGACATGATCGCGGCCTTGCTGGATTTCGTGGCGCGAGCAGGCAAGGGCGGCACGCTCTATGCCGCCTTGTACGAACTGGGCGACGACGAGTTGATCGGCGCGCTGGAAAAAGCCGGCAAGAAGCTGCACCTTATCCTTTCCAATCCCAAAGCAGGCGACCAGCAAAGCGCCAGCGGCATCACCGACGGCAACGACGCCTCGCGCAAGCGCCTGCGCAAGACGGCCGGCGTTCTCATCGATCGCATGGTGGCGTCCAATCACATTGCGCATAACAAGTTCCTGGTCTACGTGGATGCCAAGGGCAAGCCGCAGGCGGTATTGTTCGGCTCGACCAACTGGACCTCGACCGGCCTGTGCACGCAAACCAACAACACCATCGTCTCCGACGATGCGGCGCTGGCAAAACGCTATCTCGACTACTGGAACCAGCTCGCAGCCGATACTGAAGCCGCCGGCGACGACGCCAAGGCCTTGCAGGGCGCAAAGCTGCGCGCCTGGGACGCCAGGTCGAAAGTGATCAAACAAGCCGATAGCTCAACCGTGACCAGCTGGTTCTCTCCCAATACGCCCAAAGCGCGCGGACGCTCGCGGAGCAACGAAGCGCGTCCGTCCGACATTGACGAAGTCGCCGCATTGATCGCCGGTGCGCAGCATGCCGTGCTGTTCCTGGCGTTCTATCCGGGCACGCCCAGCATCGTCAATTGGGTGGCGCAAGCGCAGAAGGCCAACAAGGATCTCTTCGTGCGCGGCTGTGTCACCAATCCGTCATCAGCGGCCGGCTTCCTCTATGAGTTGCAAGGCGTGGAGCCACCCAAGCGCAAGAAGGGTGATGCGCCGGGCAAACAGGATCCGCGCGTGATCTCGGCCAAGGCGCTGACGTCGGTCGTGCCCGCCGGCTGGCAGAAGGAAATCCTCTCCGCCGGCTTTGCCGTCACGCACGACAAGATCGTGGTCATCGATCCGTTTTCCGACAACTGCGTCGTCGTCACCGGCAGCCATAACCTCGGCTACAAGGCGTCTTACGACAACGACGACAATCTCGCCATCTTCAAAGGGCAGCAAGCGCTGGCGCAGGCTTACGCGACCCACGTGCTCGATATCTACGATCACTTTTCATGGCGCTGGATGGTGCAGGAAAAAGGGCAGAAGGCAGCCGACACCATGCTGAGCGTCAAGCCCGATGAATGGCAGGGTAAATACTTCGGCGATCAGGGAGAAATCCGTTCGGCGCAGTTGCGCTTCTGGCTGGGGGCGATTCCGGCGCTGCGGTAGCGCGCTTGCAAGGATGAAAAAACGGCGGATCCGATAAGGAGTCCGCCGTTTTTTGCTGTATTGCTTTTGGTGCTGTTTCGCGTATTACTTTCGCGTACTACTTGTTCACCAGCTTGGCCGGCACCGCCAGCGTCAGCAGTCCCCCAAGCAGCAGCGATCCTGCCAGCACATACATGCCCATGTTGGTGCTTTGGGTGGCGTCTTTCAGCCAGCCGACCAGATACGGGCTGACGAAACCGGCCAGATTGCCCAGCGAGTTGATCAGCGCGATGCCGGCAGCCGCCGCAGTGCCGCTCAGGAACGCCGTAGGCAGGCTCCAGAACAGCGGCAGCGTGGTCAGGATGCCGACCGCAGCCAGCGTCAGCGAAGCCATCGCCAGCAGCGTGTTGTGGTCATACACCGTGCTGAACAGCAGGCCGACGCAACCCAGGAAGGCCGGGATCGCAACGTGCCAGCGACGCTCGCGCTGCTGGTCGGCGCTGCGGCCGATCATGATCATCGCAATGGCGGCGATGGCATAAGGAATCGCCGTCAGCAAGCCGATGTTGAGCGGATCCGAGACGCCGGTGGTCTTGATGATGGTCGGCAGCCAGAAGCTCACGCCGTACAAGCCCATCACGAAGCAGAAATAGATGATTGCGCTCAGCCAGACCTTGCCGTCGGCGAACATCTGGCCCAGCGACACTTCGGTCTTGTCGGCTTGTTCCTGTGCGATTTGCGATTCCAGCAGGCGCTTTTCTTCTTCGCTCAGCCAGTTGGCGTCGCGGATGCGGTCCTTCAGGTAGAAGATCACGACCACGCCCAGCACCAGCGAAGGAATCGCTTCCAGGATGAACATCCATTGCCAGCCGGTCAGTCCGTGCACGCCCGGGAAGGCATGCATGATCCAGCCCGACAGCGGACCGCCGATCACGCCCGAAATCGCGATACCGGTCATGAACAGCGCGGTGATCTTGCCGCGGCGATGCGACGGATACCAGTAAGTCAGATACAAGATCACGCCGGGGAAGAAGCCGGCTTCGGCCACACCCAGCAAGAAACGCATGACATAGAACATTTCAGGCGTCGTCACGAAAATCATCGCGCCGGAAATGATGCCCCAGGTGATCATGATGCGGGCGATCCAGAGCCGCGCGCCGACCTTGTGCAGGATGATGTTGCTGGGGACTTCGAAAATGAAATAGCCGATGAAGAAAATACCGGCGCCGAGACCGTAGATGGTTTCGCTGAATTTCAGGTCCTGCAGCATTTGCAGCTTGGCGAACCCGACGTTGACGCGGTCCAGGTAGGACGCGACATAGCAGAGGAACAGCAGGGGAAGCAGACGCCACGTGACCTTGGAAAAGGTCGCTTCTTCAAACGATACATTGTTGCCGGGCGACGCGGCAATGCCTTGTGCTGGGGTATACGACATGTCTCACTCCATACGTATTAAAAATGGATCAGTCTTGTTGTTATAAAAAGCCAGTCTCTTCGGGCCGTGCTTTCGTTAAGTACTGATTACTGTGGTTCTTGTTTTTTTATTGCAGCGTGATTATAGACACAATTTTTGCCGATTTAACGTAAAGCGGCCCAACGCTGACAAAACCCTTACAGGCGTCCTGTCAGCGCGATTATTTCCCGCTCGCCGGCGTATCGTCAGCTTACACGCAGCGACCGCCATCCACTTCCAGGCAAGTGCCGGTAATGAACGATGCCTCGTCCGAACCCAGATACAGGCAGGCGTTGGCGATGTCGTCCGGCGTCGAGAAACGGCCCAGCGGAATCGTGGCGGTAAATTTCTTGCGGTTTTCCGGGGTGTCGGGCACGCCCATGAATTCCGTCAGCAAGCCGGTCGCAGAAATCACCGGATTGACGCAGTTGACGCGGATGTTGTCCGGGCCGAGTTCGGCCGCCATCGACTTGCTGGTGGTGATGACCGCGCCCTTGCTGCCGTTGTACCAGGTCAGGCCCGGACGCGGACGGATGCCGGCGGTCGAGGCGATGTTGATGAAGGCGCCGCCGCCGACCTTGCGGAAGTAGGGCACGAAGGTCTTGGCGCTGAGGAAGATGCTCTTGACGTTGATGGCATAAATGCGCTCGAACTCGTCTTCTTCCACTTCCAGCATAGGGCGGTTGCGGTGCGTGGTGCCGGCGTTATTGACGACGATATGCAAGCCGCCGAAAGCATCCAGCGCGGCTGCCAGCATGGCCGCCATGTCGGCGCTTTTGGAGACGTCCGACTTGATGAAGCGCGCCTGGCCGCCTGCGGCAACGATCTCGTCCGTGACCCGCTTGCCGGCGGCTTCATTGATGTCCGCCACCAGTACGCGCGCGCCTTCGCGCGCATAGCTCTTGGCGATGCCTTCACCGAATCCCGAACCTGCGCCGGTCACGATGGCTACTTTGTCTTTCAATCGCATGTCTTCTCCTTGTTGTGTTGTAGGTGATGCTCAGTTTTATTTCAATCGTGCTTGATGGCGATGGTCTTCAGGACGGTGAAGCCATACAGCGCCTCGAAACCTTTTTCACGGCCGTGACCGCTGGCCTTGACGCCGCCGAAGGGCAACTCCACGCCGCCGCCTGCGCCATAGTTGTTGATGAAAACCTGTCCGCTGCGGATCGCCCGCGCCAGGCGCATCTGGCGTCCGCCGTCGCGCGTCCAGACGCTGGCGACCAGGCCGAAATCGGTACCGTTGGCAAGGCGGATGGCGTCGGCTTCGTCTTCAAACGGCATGGCCGCCAGCACCGGGCCGAACACTTCTTCCTGCGCCAGGCGATGCTGAAACGGCACGTCGCGCAACAGGGTCGGCGCCTGATAAAAACCACCTGCCGGCGCGCCGTCGGCGATGCGTCCTTGGGCCACGACCGGGATCTTGCTGTCGGCCGCTTCGCGCAGGAAACCGGCCACGCGTTCCTGCTGCGTCTTGCGAATCAGCGGACCGCAGTCGAGGTCCATGGCGGCCGAACCGACACGCAATTTGCCGAAGGCGGCGCCGACGCGTTCCAGCACTTGTTCATAAGCGCTGCGCTGCACCAGCAGGCGGCTGCCGGCTGAGCAGGTCTGCCCGGAATTCTGCACGATGGCGTTGACGATCACCGGCAGCATGGCGTCGAAATCGGCGTCGGCGAACACCACCTGCGGCGACTTGCCGCCCAGTTCCAGCGTGACCGGTGTGTGATGTTCGGCGGCGGCGCGCACCACGATCTTGCCGACATTGGGCGAACCGGTGAAGGACACGTGGTCGACGTCGCGATGCTTGACCAGCAGGTCGCCCGCTTCATGGCCGTAGCCTGTGACGATGTTGAGCACGCCTTCGGGGAAACCGACTTCGGCGGCCAGCTCGGCCACGCGCAGCAGCGACAGGCAGGCGTCTTCCGCCGGCTTGACCACGCAGGTGTTGCCCGCTGCCAGCGCGCCGCCGACGCAGCGGCCGAAGATCTGCATCGGATAATTCCACGGCACGATGTGGGCGGTGACGCCATGCGGTTCGCGCAGGGTGAGGACGGTATAGCCGGTCTGATACGGGATGGTCTCGCCGTGCAGCTTGTCGGCCGCGCCGGCATAGAACTCGAAATAACGCACGATGGCCGCTGCGTCGGCGCGCGCCTGCTTGAAGGGTTTGCCGCAGTCGCGGGCTTCAAGTTGCGCCAGTTCTTCCTGATGCTCAGCCAGTTTTTGCGACAACTTCATCATCAGGCGGCTGCGGTCGGCGGCGCTGGTGCGACTCCAGACGTTGTCGTAGGCCTTGCGCGCGGCTTGCACGGCGGCGTCGATGTCGGCGGCGTTGCCGCGCGCCAGCGATTCGAACACCTGGCCGTCGGACGGATCGGTGACGGGAATGCTTTCGCCGGAAGACGGCGCGGTCCAGCGGTTGTTGATGAAGTGCTGTTTCATGATTCGGAAGATCCTCTCTGTGAAGGCATAACTGAAGACATAACTACATGGCGATCGACATGCCGCCGTCTACGTACAGAACATGGCCGTTGACGTAGGAGGCGGCGTTGGAAGCGAGAAACACAGCGGCGCCGGCAATTTCAGCCGGCTGCGCCCAGCGGCCCAGCGGCGTGCGCGTGGCGAAGTGGGCGTTGATCTTGGGATCGGCGATCGAGGCGGCGTTGGCTTCGGTCGCCACGCCGCCGGGCGCAATCGCGTTGCTGGTGATGCCCAGCGGGCCGTATTCGGCGGCGAGGGCGCGCATCATGCCGGTCAGTCCCGCCTTGGCGCCGGTGTAGACGGCGTCGCCCGAGCGCGCGATCTGGCCCGCAATCGAGGTGACGGTGATCAGGCGGCCGCTCTTGTTGGGCACCATCAGGCGCGCCGCCTCGCGCGACAGCGTGTAGCCGGCGACCAGGTTGGTTTCCAGCATGGCGTGGATCTCGTCGTCGCTGAATTCCAGCAGGGGCTTGCGATTGCGCACGCCGGCATTGTTGACGAGGATGTCGAGGCGGCCGTGTTGGGCAGCGATCTGCGCAAAGGCCGCCTTGACGGCGGTTTTGTCGGTCACGTCGAAGGCGAGGGCGGCGGCGGACAGTCCTTGCGCAGTCAGGCTTTGCACCGCGCCGGCCAGCGTCTCGGCATTGCGGCCGTTGAGGATCACGTGCGCGCCGCTGCCTGCCAGTGCGCGTGCAATTTCCAGCCCGATATCGCGTGCGGCGCCGGTGACGAGGGCAATCTTTCCGTTCAGAGAAAACTGCTGCAGATAGGACTGCTGATTCAGATTGTGCAGATTGTGCGGCTGATTCATGGTTGGCTTCGATAAACAATGGACGGCAGAAGATATCACCGTCGCAGCCATCGGGCCGGACCGTTTGTCTCCTGTCGTTTTTGTTTTATGGACGATGGTCGGAAAGCCCGCCACCGTCTCGCTTGGCTTTCAATGTATGTTGCAGATCAAAAGATGTCAACTTATATTACTACTTGGCCGGTGCGTAGTCGGCTTTGCCGGGGCATAAGGCCTACTTATGGACCGGCTGGAAATCGGCTACCATGCGCAGTAATCATAAAATCCGACAGGAGACGCGCCATGCCGAAATCGCCAGGCGACCAGCAAGACCGCAATCCGGACGCAAAAATTGTCAGCATCCGGGCTTCCGCGTTGCCGTTGACGCGGGCCGCCCAACTGTCCACCGATGCGCTGGCGCTGGCCGCCGCCGGATTGGGACCGGTGCGTCAGGAGCGTTTCGCCGAACGGGTCTACGAAAATCTCTTTCACGCCATCGTCGAAGGCAAGATCACTGTCGGCAGCCGCCTGCCTTCCGAGAACGACCTGGCGACCCTGTTCGACGTGTCGCGCCCCATCGTGCGCCAGGCGCTGGATCGTCTGCGCGAAGATCAACTGGTAGAGTCGCGGCGCGGTTCCGGCACCTACGTCATGGACAAGCCCGAGCTGGCCGGCAAGCCCGCCAATGCGGAGCCGTCCGAGCGCATCGGCCACATCATGAACGGGCTTGAGCTGCGCATGGTGATCGAGCCGGAGTGCGCCTACATGGCGGCCCTGCGCCGCAGTACGGCCGACCTGGCGCGCATGGACGAGCTGCTGACCGGCTTTGAAGAAGCGAATGCCGTCGGCGGCATCGCCCACCATTTCGATTTCGCCTTCCACGAAGCGATCGCCACGGCCACTGCCAACCTGCGCTTCGTGCAGGTGCTCAAGACGCTGGAATACGACGTCAGCCACGCCGTCAACATGCTGCGCCACCTGATGCACATCCAGCCCTGGAAGCGCACCCAGGACGCCATGGACGAGCATCGCAACATCTTCGAACTGATCAAGCGGCAAGACGCCGAGGGCGCGCGGCGCGCCATGCGCGGGCATATCGAAAATGCGCGCAGCCGGATGTTCAACAGCCGGCCCGGTTTGTAAAACGATTTTCTGTAAATGTAAATAACAACTTAAGACTGCGAAACAAGCTGCATGGAATTGCGCCAACTCAGATATTTCGTCGCCATCGTCGATCACGGATCGCTCTCGCGCGCAGCGCGCGTGCTGCACATCGCCCAGCCGGCGCTGACACAGCAGATCCGCCAGCTGGAAGAAGAGCTGGAAGCGCAGCTGCTGCATCGTTCGGCACAAGGCGTGATCGCCACCGACGCCGGCAAAACCTTTTACGAACACGCGCAAGCGATCCTGAAGCAAGTCATCGACGCCAAGTCGGCGGTCGCGCAATCCAACGACAAGCCCTCCGGCACGGTCGCGCTGGGCATTCCGCAAAGCGTCTCCGGTGCGCTGGCCTTGCCGCTGCTGACGGCGATTCGCGCCACCTATCCGGAAATCACCTTGCTGCTCACCGAAGAGCTGACCGGCAACCTGATCGTCCAGCTCAAGTCGGGCCGCATCAATCTGGCGGTGCTGTTCGACGACGGCCAACTGTCGCCGTTTGCCTGCACGCCAATGGTGGAAGAAGAGATGATGTACATCACCCGCGCCGATTCGCAGTACGGTGTGAAGGAAGGAAAAGGCAAGAGCAAATCGGTCACGCTGGCCAAGGCCATCAAGGCGCCGCTGATCCTGCCGGGCTTGCAGCACGGCGTGCGGCCGCGCATCGAAAACGTGGTGCGCTCGCACGGCATGTCGCTGGAAAACGTGATCGAGATCAACTCGGTGGCGATCCTGAAGTCGGCAATCCTGGCCGATATCGGCGCGACCATCTTGCCGGTGGCGCCCTTGCTGTCCGAGATCGAACGCGGCGACATGATCGCCTACCCGATCAGCGGCGAACGCATGGTGCGCACGCTGGCCTTATGCGCGTCGAAGAATATTCCGCTGACGAATGCAGCGGCGGCGGTGGAGCGGCTGGTGCTGGATGTGACTGATGACTTGTGCCGCAGGGGC
Organism: Herbaspirillum rhizosphaerae; assembly: GCF_001189965.1. Lineage (GTDB taxonomy): Bacteria > Pseudomonadota > Gammaproteobacteria > Burkholderiales > Burkholderiaceae_D > Herbaspirillum > Herbaspirillum rhizosphaerae. The sequence goes on along the minus strand of NZ_LFLU01000012.1, from coordinate 113,016 downwards.
AAGTGGTTGCATGCCGAGGCGTTGGCGCGGGACTGAGACATCTGGCAAAGATGACCGTCGTCTCAGCGTACGCTGGGACCCAGTGTCGTGAATACGGTCAATACGACGCTGGGTCCTGACTTTCGTCAGGACGACAGTATTTTCAATTGCGAACTGCGTTGGCGATTCGTTGCGTCAGTTTTTATCGACCGCAGGATCCGGCAACGCCGTGCCGTCAACCAAAGCGCTCACGACGCGCTCGCCCAACCCCAATCCCACGCTCATGCCGATGCCCGTATGCATCAGCACCACCGTCGTCTTGTCGTCGATCTTCGTTGCCGAGAACGGTCCCGGTCCCTTGCTGCCGTACACGCCTTGCCAGCGTTCCAGCACATTCAGTTTCACGCCCAGGGTATCTTCCGCCAGGCCGATCATCAGCTTGTCGATTTCTTCATTGTTGAACGGCGGCGCATCGACGCCGTAGTAGTGCGAGTCGCCGATGATCAGTTCCTGATACGGCGTCGGGCTGACCAGCAGGTGGATGCCGTGACGGTTCAGCACCGGATACTTGGCTTCGATTTCAGCATTCACGCCGGCTGCGCTCGGCAGATCGGAGAAGGCGCCGTAATGCGTGCAGGACAAGCCGGTCAGCACGGCATGCGTCAGCGGGAAGCGTTCTTGCGATGCCGCGCGCAGCATCTGCAGGCGGCATACCTTGAGATTCAGTTCGCCTAGCTTGTCCGCAAACAGCGTCTGGTAATCGTGGCCGGAACACACGATGGTGCGCTCGGCGCGGAACTCGCCTGCGGTCGTCGACAGATGGCCGTCGCGCGCTTCCTTGACCAGGGTATTGAAATGGAATTGCACGCCTTGCGATTGCAGATAGCACACCAGCGCCGGTATCGCTTCGCGCGAATACAGCTGCAAATCCTGGGTGCCGTGCAGGGCGGAGCGATGATGGCGGAAATGGCCGCCGTACAGCGCTTCGAGCTGCGCTCCTTCCAGCAGCGAGACGTCGTAGCCGTGCTGGCGTGCACGCACGATCATGAATTCTTCCAGCACCGCATGTTCGGCCGCGGTGCGGGCGAACAGCAAGGTGCCGGCTTCACGCGCGCTAAAGTTGGCGCGCTGCGCCAGGTGCAGCCACAGTTCGCGGCTTTGCCTGGCCAGGCCGATCATGACGCCCGGCGGCTGGCCGGTGACCAGGCCCATGCCGAAATTGCGGATCGATGCGCCGATCGGCGCCGAACTGCGTTCGAATACCACGACGCGCAGGCCGCGTTTGACTGCGGCGAAGGCGTGCGCCAGGCCGAGCATGCCCGAGCCGACGACGGCGACGTCGATATGATCCTTGTTGGTGTTGCCCATCTGATGTCCTCAATACGCTTGCTGTGATGTACCCGGGTTACCGGTTTGTTTGCATGAACGCTCTCGTAAATCAATGCGCAGGAGAGTGTTCATGAAAACAATCGGGAGATGAAGCGGACGAACCTGCCGTCCTGCTTCATCTCGTTTGCTTCGCTTACTGCAATTTACTGCCGCTGATTACTTCTTTTCAGCCTTGCTTTCGTAACGCTTGCTCCACTCGGTCAGGATGCGGTCGCGGTTGGTGCTGGTCCAGACGAAGTCGTTCTTGGTCAGGCGCTTTTCGTAGTCGGCCGGCAGCAGCGGATCAGGCTTGGCGATGCCGGGAACGGCCAGAACGGCGAAGTTCTTTTCGTATTGCATCATGGCGTCCTTGCTGGCAGAGAAGTCAGCCAGGCGCTTGGCGGCGTCCAGGTTCTTGGTGCCCTTGACGATGGCGGTCGCTTCCAGATCCCAGCCCAGGCCTTCCGACGGCAGGATGATGTCGATAGGCGCGCCTTCCTTCTTGGTCTTCACGGCGCGGTATTCAAACGCGATGCCGATCGGGAATTCGCCGGTGGCGGCTTGTTTGCATGGCTTGGAGCCGGAGTGGGTGTACTGGCCGATATTCTTGTGCAGCGCGTCCATGTAGGCCCATGCCTTGTCTTCGCCCATCATCTGGATCCATGCCGTGACGTCCAGGTAGCCGGTGCCGGAAGAGGCCGGATGCGGCATGACGATCTTGCCTGCGTAGACCGGCTTGGTCAGGTCAGCCCACGAAGTCGGCTTCGGCAGGCCTTGCTTTTGCGCTTCGACCGTGTTGAAGCAGATGGCCGAACCCCAGACGTCCATGCCGACCCATGCCGGCGGATTGGCTGGGCTGCGGTACTTGGCTTCGATCGCCGCCAGATTCTTCGGCGCGTAAGGCGTCAGCATGCCTTCCTTGTCGAGGATCGCCAGGCTGGAAGCAGCCAGGCCCCAGATCACGTCAGCCTTAGGATTGGCCTTTTCAGCCAGCAGCTTGGCGGTGACGATGCCGGTGGAATCGCGCACCCATTTGATTTCGATGTCCGGATTGCTCTTTTCGAACTCGGCCTGATAAGCCTTGATCTGATCGGCTTCCAGTGCCGTGTAGACAGTCAGTGTGGTCGCTGCATGCGCGGACAGCAGAGCGCCTGCACCCAGAACGGAAGCAAGCAGTTTCAGAATGGTTGTAGGTTTCATGGTTGCTTTCTTGTGGTGGAAAAGTAAAACGACGAACGAAAAAAATCAGTGCTTCTTTAATGCTTTTTGCCGGCGGTGCGCCAGGCCTGGGCGCGCCGCACCCAGTAACCGAGCCCCCAGTGCATCAGCAGCGACACGGCAATCGAGGTCAGCAGGATCAGCGTCGACATGGCGGCGGCGGGGCCGACATCGCCGGCGTCGTCCATGTTCAGCACGGCGATCGCCGCTAGCACAGTATTCGGGCTGTAGAGGAAAATCACCGCCGACACCGTCGTCATCGACGACACGAACAGGTAGCGGAAGATCTCCAGCGCGGCCGGCAGGCACAGCGGCACGGTGATGCGCAGGTAAGTCTTCAGCAGCGGCACCTTGAGCGAGGCCGAGGCGGCTTCGAATTCGGGATCGATCTGCTTCAAGGCCGTGACGGCGGTCAGATGCGCAGTGGTGTAGAAGTGCATCACCGAACACAGCACCAGGATCGTCATGCTGCCGTAGAGGAAGTTCAGCGGATTGGCCGGGTGGTTGAAGAAGAACACGAAGCCCAGCCCCAGCACCAGTCCCGGCACCGCCATCGGCAGAAAGGCCAGAAAGCGCAGCGAGGTGTCCAGCAGGCGGTTGGAACGCGTTTTTTCCATCAGCCAGGCGCCGGTGAAAATGACGGCGGTGCCGACGATGCTGGTGCCGATGGCCAGGCGCAGACTGTTCCAGTAGGCCAGCCAGCCGCCGCCGTCCATGTTGTCGAAGTCGTAGTGCATCAGCGTCAGCTTCAGGTTGTACGGCCACAGCTTCACCAGCGAGGCGCCGACGGCCACCGCGATCATCATCAGCAGCGCGCCGCTGATCAGGATGAGGATCAGCGTGTAGACACTATCGCGACGCCATTGCCGGCGCGGCACCAGCACTTCGGCGCGGCTGCTCATTTGCGCGCGCTGGCGTTTCTGCAGCCAGCCGTCGATGAAGAAAGTCAGCAATGCAGGAATCAGCAGCAGCAAACCGATCAGCGCGCCGCGGTCGAACTGCTGCTGGCCGACCACCGCCTTGTAGGCTTCCACCGCCAGCACGCTGAAGGCGCCGCCGACGATCTTCGGTACGCCGAAGTCGGTGATGGTCAGCGTGAAGACCAGGCAGAAGGCGCCGAAGATGCCGTAGCGCGTGGCCGGCAAGGTCACGGTGCGGAAGGTTTTCCAGCTGTTGGCTCCCATCGCCGAGGCGGCGTCGTACAGGCGCGCATCGGCCAGCGACAGCGCCGACAGCAGAATCATCAGGGCGTGCGGGAAGGTATAGAAGGCTTCGCCCAGCAGGATGCCCCAGAAACCGTAGATGCTGCCGTTCATCCATTCCTTGAACAGCCCCTGATTGCCGAACAGGTAGATCAGCGCAATGCCGGGCAGCAGCGAGGGCGCCAGCAGCGGCAGCAGGGCGATGGCGCGCCACAGGCCCTTGAACGGCGCCAGGGTGCGTTGCAGGCCGTAGGCGAACAGATAGGCCAGCGGCACCACCAGCAACGCCGTCGCGGCAGACACGCCGACGCTGCGCGCTACCATGGGGAAGAAGTTGGGATTGGCGACCAGCTTGCTCCAGGGCGCCATGCCGGCCCAGGCGCCGCCGTGATCGAACAGGGCCTGTCCCAGCACTGCCGCCAGCGGCAGCGCCAGGGCGAGCATCAGCAGCGCCAGCAGAAAATACTTCAGGCCGCCCGACGTCAGGGCATCGAGATTGAGCGCCTTCAGCGGCTTCGCTGTGGCGGCGGTGGAATTGGCGGCTGCGGGCGTCGTCGTCATGGCGGGCTCGGGCAGCGCGGTGGTCTGGATGGAGGTGCTCATGCGGCTCAGGAAAACAGATGCAAGGCGCGTTGCGGCAGGGCGATCCACATTCTCTCTGCGGCGACGTCCGGCAGGCGGGAGCGGACTTCGTCGGCGACGTCGGCCATCAGGCGCTGGCCCGGCAATTCATCCAGTTCCAGCATCATGCGGTAGCGGTTGCCGAGATAGATCTGGTCGACCACGCGCGCCGAAAAGCGGTTCGAGGCATCGGCCGCCGGTTGCACGTCGATGGCTTCCGGACGGCAGAACAGGCGGCCGGCGCCGTTTTCCATGCTGACGCCGGCATTGCCCTGGCGCGATGCTTCGTCAATGCTGAGGGTCAATGCGCCGACGCTGACCTGGTGCGCCGACAGGCGCTGGAACGGCAGCCAGTTGGCCTGGCCGATGAAGTCTGCGACGAAGGGCGTGGCCGGATGGCGGTAGATGCGGTCCGGCGTGTCGAATTGTTCGATGCGGCCGTGGTGCATGATGGCGATGCGATCCGACATGACCATCGCTTCTTCCTGGTCATGCGTGACCATCAGCGTGGTGATATTGAATTGCTTTTGCAGGCGGCGGATTTCCAGTTGCAGGTGTTCGCGTACTTGCGCGTCCAGCGCCGACAGCGGCTCGTCCAGCAGCAACAGCGACGGCGAGGGCGCCAGTGCGCGCGCCAGCGCCACGCGCTGCTGCTGGCCGCCGGAGAGCTGGCCGGGGAATTTCTTTTCGCTGCCGGCCAGGCCGATCATGTCCAGCATTTCCGTCACGCGCTGCTGCATCTGGGCGCGGTTCATGCGGCGGCTGTTGAGGCCGTAAGCGACGTTTTGCGCGACCGTCAGATTGGGGAACAGCGCATACGACTGGAACAGGATGCCATAGTCGCGCGACTGCGGCGGCAGATGAGAGATGTCGTGACCGTGAGCATGGATGCTGCCGCTATCCTGCTTTTCCAGGCCGGCGATGGTGCGCAGCAGGGTGGTCTTGCCGCAGCCGGACGGGCCCAGCAGGCAGACCATTTCACCTTGCCTGACGTCGAGCGATACATGGTCCAGCGCGGTGAACGCGCCGAAGCGTTTTTGTATCGTACGGATCGACAGGAAAGCGTCGGCGGAAGGGTTCGCAGAAGAGCCGGCGGCTGCGGCGTCGGCAGAAGCGGCGGAGCGCGGTAACGAAGTAGGCATCACATTCTTTCGTGGAGACTATGCCGGGTTCGGCCAGAAAGTGAGCGGATATTACGTAGCAAATATGACAGCTGGATGACACTTGCGGTGTTATATATGGAGTGGATTCCACCTATAGGATCAGGTTATGGATGAGGTCAGTTTGCCAAGTATCCGCAGGTGCTTCCGGAGATGTTTCGCCGGCAATATTGCAGGGCAAATTGCCGGCAACAATCGTTTGCAAATATACCGGAACGAATTGCGCGTCCTGTATGGTCTAATGTCGAGGAAACGTGACTTTCAGCTTATTCGACAGGCGGCCCTCTTGAACAGAACAGGCAAAACAGCGATCAGGATTGCAGCGGCGCTCGGCGCCGGGCTGGTGGCTGCCTGCACGGTGCAAAAGCCCGATACGCAAGCCAACCGCGACGCCACCGCCAAAGACATCATCGAGCAGGTCAAGACCACGCCCGACGGCACCTCGACGGCCAATTCGCTGGACGATTACAAGACCGATCTGGCCCAGCGCATCTCGCGCGTCAATTCCACCAAGGTGCACATCGAAAGGCCGCAGGCGCTGCTGCGCTCGGTGATCGTGATCAAGTATGTGGTCGACAAGGACGGCAACCTGGTGCGCAGCGAGATCATCCGCACCAACAAGGACAAGACCACGGAAGCCACCGCGCTGGCGACCTTGCGCAATACCGCGCCTTTCCCCAAGCCGCCGGTCGCCTTGCTGAGCAACGGTCGCATCGAGTTGTCCGAGACCTGGTTGTTCAATAACGACGGTCGTTTCCAACTGCGCACCATCGCGCAGCCGCAAAAGGGCGAATAGCATCCGGAGCAATTCACGGTATTGCCCGGCGGATCGTATTTCCCTCCTGATACGTTGTTCGTCTCCCACAATTACTAAAACCAACTAGCGCATTTACGTTGCGCGCTGCAACATATTCTAATACCGGGTATCCTATCGCCGTCGCTCTGCGCCTGTTTTTGCGCGCATTCTTGCTTTGCGGCACTTGCAGATACCCTCATGGAAAAGATCATCGTCTACGTCATCCCGCTGTTTTTTGTGCTCATCGGGGTGGAGTTCGCCTACGGCTATATCCGCCGGCGCAATACCTATCGCCTGAACGACGCCATCAGCAGCCTGAGCCAGGGCCTGATCAGCCAGTTGGTGGCGCTGGTTACTCAACTGTTCCAGATCGGCATGTATTCGATCGTGTATCGCTTCGTGGCGATCTTTCCGCATGCGCGCTTCTGGCAGACCACGCTTGGCTGGGTGGCGGCGGTGGTGCTGTTCGACTTCTTCGATTACTGGCTGCATCGCATGGGCCATGAAAGCGCCGTGATGTGGGCCGCGCATTCGGTTCATCATCAGAGCCAGGACTTCAATTTGTCCACCGCCTTGCGCCAGGAAAGCACCGTGGTCTTCATCGGCTGGCTGTTTTATCTGCCGATGGCGGTCTTGGGCGTGTCGCCGGAACAGTTCGGCATCGCCGGCCTGATCGTGCTGATCTACCAGTTCTGGATTCACACCGAACATGTCGGCAAGCTGGGCTGGTTCGACCGCGTGTTTTCGTCACCTTCGAATCACCGCGTCCATCACGCCGTCAACGACCAGTATCTGGACAAGAACTACGGCGGCATGCTGGTGATCTGGGACCGCATGTTCGGCACCTTTGCAGAAGAAAAAGAGAAGTGCGTCTACGGCACGCGCACACAGCTGCAAAGCTGGGATCCGGTCTGGGCCGTGGTCGGCGGCTACTGGCAACTGGCGAAGACCGCCGCGACGCTGCCGCACTGGCAAGACAAGCTGCGCGTCTGGTTCAAGGCGCCGGGTTGGCTGCCCGACTACGCGCAGGCGAGCGGACCGGCCTTCGATCTGGAGCAGGCTGCGCGTCGTTACGATCCGCCGCTGCCGCTGAAGGCCAATATTTTCGCCGGGCTGCAGTTCTTGCTGCTGCTGGTGGCGACGGCGGTCCTGTTGTGGGTTGCCGACGATGTTTCCTATCTGCGCCTGCTGGCGGTTTGTACCGCATTCCTCGTCGCGTTCTGGGCGTTGGGTGTCTTCCTCGAAAAACGCCTGTCCGGTATTGCCGTGATCGCGATCGACGTTATCGCCGGCGCCGTTGCTTTTTACGTTCTCTGGTAAAAGTCCTCTTTACCGTCGCCAGATAGCTGTCGTCCTGACGAAAGTCAGGACCCGGTGTCGTATCGGCCGTTTTGAAGACCCCGGTTCCCAGCCTTCGCCGGGACGACGGCGTTATCAATCGCGGTCCTCCGGAAATCTCTCCAATCAGACCCAAGAAATACTGAGGCCAGGTCTCACGAAAGCTGGTTTGTTCTTGCCGTACTGAATCAGTACACTGGCAGCCGCCTGACATGGCACGCATCTTCACACGGTGCGACGCATGTCCGGGGCAGACATACTCTCAGCATCAGCCAAAGGAACATCATGTTTTACGTGATCGCAGCCGTCTTTGCCATCGGCGCATCGCTTTTCGTCGCCGACACGGAAGCCAAAACCATCTGCACCATTGTCGCCGACGCGTCGCACATCAGTGAGGCCGGCATCGCCGCGCCGGTTCTGCAGCAAGGCAATTGCAGCGAACGCGTGACGCCGGCATCCACCTTCAAGGTCGCCCTCAGCCTGATCGGCTTTGATGCGCGCTTTTTGAAAGATGAACATGCACCGTCGATTCCGTTTCGCGAAGGCTATACCTACTGGGGCAATCCGGCCTGGCGCCAGCCGACCGACCCGGCGGCGTGGATGAAGTATTCGGTGGTCTGGTATTCGCAGCAGATCACGCACGGCATCGGCGCGGCCGGCCTGCAGAAATACGTGGATGCTTTCCACTACGGCAATCAGGATCTCTCTGGAGATGCGGGCAAGAACAACGCCCTGGATCGCGCCTGGATCAGCTCATCGCTGAAGATTTCGCCGCAGGAGCAGGCGCAGTTCCTGGCGAAGATCGTCAAGCGGCAACTGCCGGTCGACGCGCACGCCATCGACATGACAACCAGCATCATGAAAATCGGCATGCTGCCGGAGGGAGCGCAAGATGGCTGGCAACTCTACGGCAAGACCGGCGCAGCAGCGCCGCAGCGTGCGGATGGCAGTTACGACCTGGCGCATTTTTACGGCTGGTTTATCGGCTGGGCGAGCAAGGGTGATCGCACCCGCGTGTTCGTGCGCCTGATCCAGGAAGAGCAAGAAGAAAAAATCAGTGCCGGCATCCGCAACAGGGATGCCTTCCTCAAAGAGCTGCCGGCGCTGCTGGACAAGAACTAGAGACTCCGAAGGCCGGAGATTGCTCCGGCTATTTCTTCACCGCCAGCCGCGACGCCTCATGCAGACGTTTGACGGCGATGCCGATCTCGTCCGGATTCATGGAAGCAAAGCCCAGCCGCACCGCATTCACGGCGCTGTCTTGCGGCGAGAACTGGCGGCCGCTGCGGATGAAAAGTTTTTTGTCCGCAGCATGTTTTGCCAGCGTATCGACGCGAATGCGCTTGTCGAATTCGACCCAGAGCGCCAGCCCGCCTTCCGGATTGCGCACGCTGATCTCCTCCCCGAACGCCGTGTGCAAGCCGTCCTGCAGCGCTTCCTTGCGCAGCCGGTAGAGCTTGGAGGCGCGCCGCAGATGTTTTCTCAATTCGCCGTCGCCGATCAGGTCGGCTAGCATCTTTTGCATGACGGCGTCGCTTTGCGTCGACATCAGCAGCAGATTGCGGTTGAGGACCTCAATCAGATTCACCGGCGCCGCAATGAAACCGCAGCGGAAGGATGAGCCGAGCAATTTGGACAGCGAGCCGATGTAGATCACGTTGCGCTGCTGCGGATCGCTGGCCAGCGGCAGGTAAGGCCGGCCTTCGAAGTGATACTCGTGGTCGTAGTCTTCTTCTATCACGGTGAAATGATGGCGCGCCGCCAGCAGCAACAGCTTTTGCCGGCGGTCGGCGCGCATGCTGACCGTGGTCGGAAACTGATGATGCGGCGTGACATAGATCAGCCTCACCGGATGGGTCTTGCACAGCGCTTCGACATGATCGGTCTTGCAGCCGTCCTGATCGATGTCGACCACCTCAATTCGCGCCCCCAGCGCACGAAAAATCGCCCACGCCGGCGGATAACTGAGCCGCTCCACCAACACTACGTCGCCCGGACGGATCAGCGCGCTGGCTGCCAGGTGCAGGGCCATCTGCGTACCTTGCGTGAGGCAGATGTTGTCGCTGGTGACGGCCAGGTTGCGCGTGGTGCGCAGCATGTCGGCCAGCGCCGTGCGCAGCTTTCCGGCGGATTCCAGATTGCCGTATTTGACCCAGTTGGATTTGAAAGCGGTCTTCATCGCGTTGCGGTAATAGCGATGCAATACCGCCTGCGGCAGCAGCCGGTGATCCGGTGCGCCGTTGTCGAAGTACATGGAATCGCCGTTCCTGTCGGCGCGCACCGACGGCAGGTGCAGATCGTCGAAATAGGGTGGCAACGCGGGCGAGATGACTTCCGGCGCAAACGATTCCGTCTGCGCCGTTTTGCGGTTGGCCTGCGCCGTTTGCGACATCGTTTGCGGCGATTCCAGCGAGGCGTTGACGAAGGTCCCGCGCCGTGGTTCGCTCACCAGCCAGCCTTTGACGATGGCTTCTTCATAGGCCAGCATCACCGTCTTGCGATTGACGTCGAGGATTTCCGCCAGTTCGCGCGTACCTGGCAGCGCCGCGCCGGGTTCCAGCCGACCGCTCCGGATGGCGCTTGCCAGGCCGTCGACGATCTTGCGGTAGGAAGCCTTCATCGGCGAGGCATCGAGATCGAGCAGCAGCCGCCATGTTCTCATCTGGACCATCTGGAATATTCAAATCTGGAGGTTTCAATGGTCCTATTCTAGCCTGACAATACTGTTCACGGACGCATTTGATGCGATTCACCGAACCCAGCCATCCAGACAAGAAAAGACCGTCATGCACAACACCCACACCATCGAACTGGCCGGCTCCGGCAAGACCTTTGCCGCAGACGACCAGGCACTGCTGCTGGATTCGGCGCTGGCCGCAGGCATCTCCATACCGTTTTCCTGCCGCCGCGGCGAGTGCGGTTCGTGCAAGGTGAAGGTGCTCAGCGGCGCTCATGAAAGCAATCCTTACGTCGCCGCCGGCACGCCTTATGCGCTGGCGCCGGACGAGATGCTGCTGTGCCAGAGCCACGCCTGCGGCGACATGTGCATCGACATCCCAGGCTGGTCGCCGCATGCGCAGGCCTTACGGCTGGAAGCGGCGATCCTGGCGAAGCATGCCGTGGCTCCCGATGTGACGAAGCTGGTGCTCAAGCCGCAGGGCGGTGCCGCCATGCAGGTACAGGTACGTCCGGGGCAGTACGTCAAGTTCTTCCTCGACGACGGCAGCAGCCGCTGTTTTTCCGTCGCCAATCTGCCGGCGGACGATGGTGGCGAACTGGTGTTCCATATCCGCCGCGTCAAGGGCGGCAAGTTTTCGCAAGACATGCTGGACCGCCTGGCAACAGGCGATGTCGTCAGCATTGAAGGCCCGTTCGGCGCCTGCACCTGGCAGCCGGGCGCGCACGAGGCATTGATCCTGCTGGCGACCGGCACTGGTTACGCAGGCATCAAACCGATCTTGCTGGCAGCGCTGGCCGAAGCCGGAGACACGCCGGTGACGCTGTATTGGGGCGGCACAAACAGCAGCGATTTTTATGACCGCGCTTTTCTGGATATTTTGGCAGAACAAGACAAGCGCTTCCGCTGGTTCTGCGTCGGACAAGCTAACGTGCAGGACCTCGCTGCGACTCATGCCTATGACTGGAGCAAGGCCTTGGTCTACGCCTGCGGCAATCCGCGGATGGTGCAGGACGCGCGTCAGCGTTGCATCGCCTTGGGTCTGGAAGCGCATCACTTCGTCGCCGAGGCCTTCGTGCCGTCGGGCGCCAGCGACGTGGCGCTGGCGCGCGGCAGCTTCGATCCGGTGTGGGAACGCGTCGGGCCGAAGTATTCGCTGGACGGCATGCTGGCGGCACGCGAACAATCGATACGCGCCCTGGCGCAAATCGTCGGCAAGCTGCGCGTCGGCATGACCACCGGCGAAGCAGTAGAGATGGCCAACGAGCATTTGCGCCAGATGGGTTCTTCGCATACCTGGCATCCGACCTACATCCGCTTCGGCGACGATACCGTGAGGACGCCGCGGCAGGGCGTGGACAAAGAGCGCCGGCTGCAAGCCACGGACATCGCCGTGGTCGATCTCGGCCCGGTGTGGGATGGCTATGAGGGCGACTTCGGCGACACCATTGTGTTCGGCCGGCATGCGCTCTACAGCGCGTGTGCGCAGGCGGCGCGCGACGTCTTCAGCGCCAGCAAGGAAGCCTGGCTTACCGGAATGACCGGGCGCGAACTTTACGACTTCGCCGAACGCGTGGCGGCACAAGGCGGCTGGCTGCTGGAGCGCAATCTGGCCGGGCATCGCGTTGCAGATTTTCCGCATGCGCTGTTCGGTCCGGCCAAGCTGGCCGAAATGGATATCGTGCCCAGCGACGCGGTCTGGGTGCTGGAGGTGCAACTGCGCCATCCGACAGAAGCGATCGGCGCGTTCTATGAAGATATTCTGATCGGCACGCCGTCAAAGGCAGTCAAGCCGGCGACCGGAGATGAGGCGAAGAATCCGGTCGCGGCGTGAGAATAATCGAAGGACTCAGTCGTCGGCGACGATGCAGTTGCGGCCGCGTTGCTTGGCCATGTACAGTCGCTTGTCGACCGACTCCATGAAGTTGATGCGGTGGTCTTGCGTCGACGGGATGATGGTGTTCAGGCCCAGGCTGATGGTGACGACTTTTTCCACCTGCGATTTGTCGTGCGGGATCTTTTCCTTCAACACCAGCTTGCGGCAACGCTGCGCCACCTTCAGTGCGGACGCACGGTCGGCCTCCGGCAGGATCAACACGAACTCTTCGCCGCCGTAGCGCGCAAAGAAATCGCGGGTACGTGTCGCCGCGCCGCTCAGTACGGTGGCGATCTGCTTGAGGCAGGCATCGCCGCGAATATGGCCGTAGTGGTCGTTGTATTGCTTGAAATAGTCGATGTCGAGCATGATCACCGACAGCGGCGTGCGGTTCTTGACGGCGTTGGCCCATTCCAACTCCAGCGCGGAATCGAACATGCGGCGGTTGGCGACGTTGGTCAGTCCGTCGCGATAAGACAATGCTTCCAACTCTTTCTGCAACTCGACCAGGCGCGCCTCGGTTTTCTTGCGTTCGGTGATGTCGAACATGAAGCCGATCAGCGAGTCGACTTCGCCGTCCGGCTTGCGCACCACATGCACCACATCGCGGATCCAGACGTGCTCGCCGTCGCGCGTGATGGCGCGGTAATCGGCTTCGTGGTCGACGCCGGCCTTGGATTGCGCCACGCAAAAATTCACCACGCCTTCGCGGTCTTCCGCATGGATACGCATGGCCCAGTCTTCCACCGAGACCCAGCTCTCGGGCGACCAGCCCAGCAGTTCCTGGATCTGCGGGCCGACGTAGGCGAATTTCATCGTGCTCCAGTCGATCTTCCAGGGGATGGCTTTGGTCGATTCCAGCAGCGTCTTGTAGACGGTGCTGTCGGGTTCCATTTGTTTCTGAATCTGTTCTGTCATGGATAGCTGTGGCGATTCGTAGATGAGGGGTGATGCCTTGCCTGTCTTCGTTTTATTTCCATGCGGAATCTAAAGCGAGTCGTCGCAAGAAATAACTGCGCAAGGATAACCCGAACGAGTTTCGACCGTGTGAAATCGCCATGCGAGCCGACGAACCGGGGGCCGGATCAACCACGAAAAAAGCCGGCAACCATGGCGGCTACCGGCTTTGATGGCGATCACATCAACGACGCTCAGAACGGTATGCGGCGACGCCGGCGCACCGAGATCACGGCAATCGCGATCAGCAACAGCAGCACAATGGCGACGCCGATGGCCGGTGCGATGTACGGCTGCAGTTTGGCGAGAACCGGCTGTTCGCCGCCTTTGCGCGCTTGTGCAACATAGGCTTCAGTGACTTGCACTTCCGGATTGCCGTATTGCTTCAGCACGTAGTTGGCGATCATGGCGATCTGCTGATCGGTCAGCGGATTGACGTAGGAGTGCGCATCAAAACGCGGCATCATAATTTCCTTGTCGCCGACCTTGCGCTCCACGCCGTACAGAATCGCCGACACCAGGTTGGCCGGATTGTGCGAGCCGGTCGCGGTGTTGTTGAACAGCGAAGGATAATCCTGGCCGTTGCTGCCGGCGCCGGATGCTGCGTGGCAGCTGGCGCAATAACCGCTGAACAGCACTGCGCCGCTGTTGAGGCTGTTGTGCTCGTTCGGGCCGCGCGTGCCGCGCAGCGCCGACTCGTCGCTGACGGCTTTGCCGTAGCTGTAGGCTGGCTTGCTCTGGGTGGCGTCGCGTACCGGCGGCACCGTGCGCAGGTAAGCCACGATGGCGGAGATGTCGTCGTCGCGCAGATGCTGGAAGCTGTTGGTGACGGCTTCCGCCATCGCGCCGCCGGCCTGGCCTTTGCCTTCGACGTGGCCGGTTTTCAGATACTGCACCAGCTCGGCATCGCTCCAGCCGCCGACGCCGCTGACCTTGTCGGAGGTGATGTTGGGCGCATGCCATGGACCCAGCGGCGCACCGGCCAGCGCCGAACCGCCTTTTTCACCCATCAGGAAATTGCGCGGCGTGTGGCAGGTGCTGCAATGCGCCAGGCCCTCGGCGAGATATTTGCCGCGATTGATCTGTTGCGACTTCGACGCATCCGGTACGAAGCGTTGGGTGTCGAGGAAGATCGCATTCCACGCCGTCATCGACATCCGCACGTTGAACGGGAAGGGCAGTTTGGTCTGGCTGCCGGCCGGCTCGTTGACCGGCGCCACCGCGTTCATGAAATAGCTGTACAGCTTGTGCACGTCGCTGTCGGTCAGCATGGCGTAGCTGGTGTACGGCATGGCCGGATACAGATGGCTGCCGTCGGCGCGCACGCCTTCACGCAGCGCGCGGGCGAACTGCGCTTCGCTGTAGTTGCCGATGCCTGCGGTTTTGGATGGCGTGATGTTGGTTGCGTAGATCGTGCCCAGCGGCGACTCGATGGCGTAGCCGCCGGCGTAGGGCTTGCCGGCAGGCGCGGTGTGGCAGGCCATGCAGTCGGCCGCGATGGCGAGATAGCGGCCGCTTTCGATGTCCGCCTTGGCGGGATCGGCAGAGGCGGCGGCGGGTGCTGTGGGCGCAACTGCAGCCGGCGGCGCAGGCGGTTTCTCCAGCGATTGTTCCTGTGCGTGGACGCTGGCGGCGCCTGCTACGTACAGCAAGGCGCTCAGCACGATGACGGCGCTGCGTCGGGACAGATGCGTCGACAGGCGACGTGGCAAATGCGTCATGATCATCCCTTCGCCAGTGTTTTGCTGATGTCGTCGGCAGCGCGCAAGCCCAGCGCCGCCATGCTCAGCGTGCTGTTGACCACGCTGGCCGACGGCATCGCACCGCCGCCCGGCAGCCACAGGTTGGCGTGATCGTGGGCGCGGCAATTGCCGTTGACCACCGAGTCCTTGGGATCGCTGCCCATGATGACGCCGCCCATCACGTGATTATTGGCGTTGAGGCTGGTGGTGATGTTGAACTCCACCGCGCCGAACAACTGGCCGATATGCTCCAGTTGCTTGTGCGCCGCTTCGGCGCCTTTGCGCACATATTCGCCGACGTCGTAATAGATGTCCGGGCAGGCCAGGCCCAGCGGGTCCTTGCGGGTCTTGCTCAGGGTCAGGCGATTGTTGGCTTCCGGCAGCGGTTCCAGGCTGATCGACAGGTCAACGCCGAAGGCGGCGCGGCGGCGGATTTCATCGTCGAGTTCCTGGCCGACCAGACCCAGTTTCAACGCTTGTTGCGTGGCGGGACCGACGCGCGTGATGTTGTTGAGGATCATCTTGTTGGACGAATACTCGGAGCGGAACGCGCCATCGCGCGGGCCGACCAGGCAACTGCTTTGCGCCGGGCCGCGACCGGTCCAGATCGGCTCATTGGCGAGGAAGGTGCAGTGGAAGCCAGAGTGATCCATCATGTTGCGGCCGACCTGATCCGACGAGTTGGCGAGGCCGTTCGGGTTGGCGGCATTCGCGGCCAGCAACAACAGGCGCGGCGTTTCGATACCGTTGCAGGCGAACACGAAAGCACGCGCCGTCGCCTTGTGCGATTGCTTGCCGGCGTCGTACCAGTAGGCGGCGGTGATGCGGTTGTTCTGATCGGTGTCGACTTTGTAGACAACGGCTTCAGCCAGCACCTTGGCGCCTTTCATCTCGGCGCGCTGGACGTGGTGGATGCCGTTGTACATCGCGCCGATCGGGCAGATCGGCTGGCAATTGTTGTTGCCGCAGCAGGTCGGGCGGCCTTGCCACGGCCGCGTGCTGCGTCCCTGCGGAATCGGCACCGAGTTGTAGCCGTGGGCATTGACCACTTCGGCAAAACGCTTGTCGCCGTAACCCCACGGCACCATGTCCATCGGATACGGTTTGCTGCGCTCGCTGGGCGATTGCATGCTCGCATCGTTCGGTCCGGCCACGCCCATTTCTTCTTCGGCGCGGCAGTAGTACGGCTCCAGCTCTTCATAGGAAATCGGCCAGTCGCGGCCGACGCCATAGGTCGATTTCATCTTGAGGTCCACCGGCAAGTGGCGCCAGCAGGACGCCGCCCAGTGCCAGGTGGTGCCGCCGACCGTACGCAGATAGCCTTGCTGGAAGCCGTTGCCGTCGGGGCCGGACAGCGCGATGTAATTGTTCTTCGGGAAGTACAGCGGCGCCGGCGCATTGGGCGCCTGCGGATACAAGCCCTGGAAGTCGGAGCCGACGCGGCTTTCGAACGGCATGTTGCGCCAGTTCTCGACGGCTTGCGCGCGTTCGATGCGCAAGCCGGCTTCCAGCATCAGGACCGAGTAACCCTGGCTTACGAGTTGATCGGCAATCATGGCGCCGACCACGCCGGAACCGACGATCACGACATCGGCCGTGGCATCGCCCTCGGCGCTAAAGATAGGGAGTTTCATAGTATTTTTGCTTTAGGTTCGGGAGTGCCGGTGGTGGCAGGGGCAGGCACGGGGGCCGCAGCAGGTTCGACGGGCGCGGACACGCGAATCTCCGGCGGCGCCTTGGTCCACCACAGCGGACCGTAGTTGCAATAGGTCGGCACGGTCTGGCCGTCGGCGACAGGCTGGTACATCAGGGCTTCGGCGTACGAGACGACAATCGCCTGCTGGCCTTTGCCGATGGTGCCGGTGTACCAGGCAGCGACAATCGCCAGCGTCAGCTCGCGTAGACCGGCGTCGGTGGCTGCCGCCAGCAAGGCTTTCGGATCCTGCTCGTTCTGCAGCAGCGCGGCCAGCTTGGGCGACTGTGCAGCAAAATCGGGATAGGTCTTGCGCATCGCGGCTTCCATCCGGCTGGCGGTCTCGAGCTTGAGATCGGCATGGCCGGTGATGCGTTTGGAGAAACTCAGGAAGGCAGTTGCTTCGGGACTTGGTTGCGGCGGTGCGGTGGGGACAGGAGCGGTCTGGGCATTGCTGAACAGCGGGTTGCTCCAGAAGCCGGCTTCGGCGACCAATGCGGCCAGTCCGATGAGCATGTGGCGCCGGCTGATGCCGCCGGTGAGTTTGAAGCCTGGAGCTTTCTTGGGAGCGGGGACGGGTGGCTTCATGAAGCGACCTCGATGCTGGGTATGGTGACCTGGCGCATTGTGCAAACTCCTGCGGTGGCTTGTTGAAAGCGTGAGAACGTCTGGCGGATCAGTAGTTCATGACAATCAATACAAATGCATGATGACACGGGCGCGATCCGCGCAGCGCTGAAAAACAGTCCTGGCAATGCAAAAACGTGATTCTTTGCAGCGTCTTCCTGCCGGGACCGATGAAATCCTGTCGCAGAAAGAATAAAAATCCGGGAACGACGAGCCTCAATGATAACAATGTTAGCGCTAACACGCATGCGTTTTGCGAGCGCCGATATCTGGTTTTGACGCATGAAATGCGAGGCCGTCGTGCTGCTCGCTTCGTGAAAGCGGGCGCATCATCCCGTGCGGAAGGAGATGCGCTTTGCTGTTGCAATATGAGCTGTAGAGAAATAATCCGCGCGCGTCATCCCGCGATTTTCGACAGAAACGCCAGCGCCGCCAGCCGAAGTTGCGTGATGCCGGGTTCTTCCACGGGAAAGTGTCCGCAGTTTTCCAGCATGACCAAAGTCTTCTCGCCCTTGATCCGATCAAAAAATGGACGACTCGACGCGATGCCGGTCCAGCGATCATCGGCCGGATGCGCTAGCAACACCGGACAGAGGTCGAAGTCTTCCGGCTCGATGTCCGGGCGCACGGTGAAGATCGAGTGCATGAAGCTGATCGGAACGCATACGCCGCCGCCAAACGGATCGTTGGCAACCAGCCGGTTCAGCGCCGGATCGTTCGACATGGCGTGCATCTTGGTAAACCACTTCACGGGCAACCTGATCTTACCGAACAGGGCCGCGCACCAGGGCATCAAAGGCATCATCCCATGCAGCACCAGCGCATTGCCCGCAAACTGCCGCCGCACCAGCGGCGAACGCGGATCGGCCAGCGTGGTGGCGATGACGCCGGCAACCATCTCTTTGCCCAGACGCGCCGCGCACAGATACGCCAGATAGCCGCCCAGGCTGCCGCCGAAAAACACGATGCGTTTTCCATTGCGGCGATATTCGGCTTTCGCGAGATCGCAGAGAACCTCGATCCATGCTTGGTAGCTGATCATCGACGCATCGGCCTTGCTCAAGCCATAGCCGGGCAAATCCGGTGCAAGGACTTCGTAACCGGCCTCATGCAGCAGACGGCCCAGCGGCGCGAACATGCGCCCGTAGCCGCCACCGCCATGCACCACGATGACGGTCAGCGGCGCTGCGGGCGATGCAAAGCGATCGAGGTGGATGGCAGAGCCGCTCCAGGCAAACCATTCTTCGGCGGGAGCGTTGTTGTAGGAGACACGCGCTTCCTCAGGGAAGAAGGGCTGGTACTGCTGCCAGTAGGTGGCGGTGTTGTAGGTTGCCTCGGGCATGCAGATGTTTGAATTGACGATTCAACTGAATCGTCGATATTGATGATCGGGTAAGAATGCGAGAGTCAGAGCCTGATGAGGCGATCAGGACGTGATGCTTTCGATCAGGGCCGCTTTGCGTATGCGCGCTCTACCCGAGCAATGCGTACTTCATAGTGTTCGTACCAGCGCGCTTTCCCGGTCTCCTGCGCAATCCTGTGTTCCGCCACCGCCTTCCATGCGGCGATGGCTTCCATGCTGCTCCAGTAGGAGACGGTGATGCCGAAGCCGTCGTCTCCGCGGGCGCTTTCCACGCCGAGATAGCCGGGTTGCTCCGAGGCCAGCTCAACCATGCGATCAGCCATCTGTCCGTAGTCATTGTCGCCTTCGGTGCGTTGCGATGAAAAAATGACGGAGTAATACGGCGGCGGTGGAAGTTTTGCAAAAAGTGGATTGATCATTTGAAATCCTGATCGAAAAGACGCGCAGTCTTGTAAACGGACTGTTCGTTTATTTGCCGCTGTCTCTTGCGGCAAGCAGTTGCTGGGCGACGTGCCTGGCAAACATGTCGATGACAATGTCGATACCTTGCATTGCCAGATCACTTTGCTGGAGCACGGCGGCCGACGTGGCAAACTCGTATTTGTCGTTCTCAAGGACGACTCTGGTATCTCGGGCATATCGTCGTTGTCCCTCGGGAAGGGGACCGTCCTGCGATGAGTCAATCAGCGCGAAGGCACGTAGCTGGTAGCTGTGCGCGATGGTCTTTGCAATATACAGGGCCCCGAAACTACGCAGAGTGATCAACTGTTCATTTTTTTGCAGTGGACGTCCATTCAGTTCAGCAGCGTCCATGACGATGAGGCCGCTTTTTCCGGCGTCTGCGATGATCTGATCCAGTAGATGTTTTTGCCAGGCCTGTATGCGATTCTCACCGGCAATCTCCCGGAACTCGGGAGACTTCGATTTCGGCGTCATATCGACGGCACCGAAAGCTGCCCCTCCGAGCGAGATCATAGTCATGCCAAGGCCAAAGGCGTTTGGTGCCGGAACGATTTTCAGGTAAACCTTTTCGTCCTGGGTAATTTTCAATGGCGGAGGTGCTTGAATCGTCGTGGCACAACTGGCCAGCAGCAGCGTCGCCAAGCCTAAGAAAAGAGAGATGCCGTAGCGGCGCATACTTGCACTCCAGAAAATGTTGTAAGGACAGGATGGTTGCAATGACTGGACAGCGTCAGACCTTGTCCATCCCAGCCGACACCACAAACGCCACGATGGCAGACGTGATCGACCAGACCGCCAGGCGGTATTGCGGGATGAATTTGGTGATGAACGGCAGCAGGAAGTAGAGCACGACGCCGATGAGGATGCTGGTGATGACTCGTTTCATGAATGATGTTGTTGGTGTTGGATGAAGACGCCGACCGATTCAGCCATGCCAGCCATGCCGGGCGAACGCAGCGATCCTACCATTTATTGAGGACAAGGCGCTACCGGGAGATCGCCGGCGACGGGGCTAAGGCGCAGGGGGTATATTTATAACTTATACCCCCATCCTCAATCAGTATTTCCTTGTTCTTCTTCCAAAAGCATAGACTTCAGTCACAGCAGTTTCGGTGAACGGATTGTTGTGAAGACCGCTACCACGGTCATTTTGTCTGGCAGTAACGCATCGTACCCGGTGCGGTAACGGCAGGCGATATCTGAATAAACATTTTGGAGACAGACATGGAATCCCGTTCGGCAGCCGGGCTTGCTGGATTGTCGATCCTGCCAGACGTGGCAGGACAGACAGTCCAGGAGCCAGCAACTCATACTCCCACAGCAGCATCCTTTTCCGCTTCTCCTGCTTCTCCCGCAGCCGCACTGGCGCCGGTCAGTCTGGACGACAAATATGCGGCCACTTCCGGTTCCATCTTCCTGTCGGGCATCCAGGCGCTGGTGCGCTTGCCTTTATTGCAATATTTGCGTGATCAGAAGGCCGGGCTCAGTACCGCAGGCTTCATTTCCGGATATCGCGGCTCGCCGCTGGGCGGTCTCGACGAGGCCTTGTGGAAGGCCAAGCCGCATCTGGAAGCGCACAAGGTCAGGTTCCAGCCCGGCACCAATGAAGACATGGCCGCCACCGCCGTCTGGGGTACGCAGCAGGTCGACCTGATCGGGCCGGCCAAGGTCGAGGGTGTGTTCGCCATGTGGTATGGCAAAGGCCCCGGCGTGGACCGTTGCGGCGATGTGCTCAAGCACATGAACCATGCCGGCACTTCCGCCAAAGGCGGCGTGCTGCTGGTGGCGGGCGACGATCACGGTGCGTATTCGTCGACGTTGCCGCATCAGTCCGATCACATTTTCTCGGCATCGATGATTCCGATGCTGTATCCCTGCAACGTGCAGGAATACCTCGACCTCGGCCTGCACGGCTGGGCGATGTCGCGCTTTTCCGGCTGCACGGTCGGCTTCAAGGCGCTGGCCGATACGGTGGAATCGAGCGCGTCGGTAGACGCCGATCCGTTCCGCGTCGAGATCAAATACCCGGCCGACTTCGTCATGCCCGAAGGCGGCCTCAATGCCCGTTTGTCGACCGACACGCTGGGCGTGCAGGCGCGCAAGCAGGAAGCGCTGATGCAGGATTACAAGATCTACGCCGCGCTGGCCTACGCGCGCGCGAACAAGCTCAACCGCGTGATGATCGACAGCCCCAAGGCGCGGCTGGGCATCATCGCCTCGGGCAAGTCTTATCTCGATGTGCTGGAAGCCCTGAGCGAACTGGGCATCGATGAAGACTTCGCCGCCGAGATCGGCCTGCGCCTGTTCAAGGTGTCGATGCCGTGGCCGCTGGAGCCGGAAGGCGTGCGCGAATTCGCGCAAGGTCTGGACGAAATCCTGGTGGTCGAAGAAAAACGCCAGATGGTCGAGTACCAGCTTAAGGAGCAGCTCTACAACTGGCGCGACGACGTGCGTCCGCGCGTGATCGGCAAGTTCGATGAAAAGGGCGAATGGGTGGCGCCGCGCGGCGAGTGGCTGCTGACCTCCAAGGCGGATTTTTCCGTTGCGCAGATCGCGCGCGTGATTGCGGCGCGCATTGCGCGTTTCCACACCAGCGACCTGATCAAGGCGCGGTTGGCCTTCCTCGATGCCAAGGATGCGGTGCTCAACAAGGCCGTCAGCACACCGCCGCGTCCGGCGTATTACTGTTCGGGTTGCCCGCACAACACCTCAACCAAGGTGCCTGAGGGCAGTTTTGCGCTGGCCGGCATCGGCTGTCACGTGATGGCGACGGCGATCTATCCCGAGTTCAACAAACTGACCACGCATATGGGCGGCGAGGGCGGGCCGTGGATCGGGCAGGCGCCGTTTTCGCAGGTGCCGCACGTGTTCGCCAACCTTGGCGACGGCACCTATTTCCATTCGGGTTATCTGGCGATTCGCGCTGCGGTGGCGGCCAACGTCAACATGACCTACAAGATTCTCTACAACGATGCGGTGGCCATGACTGGCGGCCAGCCGGTTGACGGCACGACCTCGGTGCCGATGATTGCGCAGCAGATGGCAGCCGAAGGCATCAAGCGCATCGCGCTGGTGAGCGAAGACATCAGCCGCTACGCCGATCGTTCCAACTTGCCGGCGCTGGCGACCATCCACGACCGCAAGGACATGGATACCGTGCAGCGCGAACTGCGCGAACTGCCCGGCGTGACCGTGATCATCTACGACCAGACTTGCGCCGCCGAGAAGCGTCGCCGCCGCAAAAAAGGCGAATATCCCGACCCCGACCAGCGGCTGTTCATCAACGAAGCGGTCTGCGAAGGCTGTGGCGACTGCGGCGTGCAATCGAACTGCACGTCGATTTTGCCGTTGGAAACCGAGTTCGGCCGCAAGCGCGCCATCGATCAATCCTCGTGCAACAAGGATTACTCCTGCGTCAAAGGTTTCTGCCCGAGCTTTGTCACCGTCAGCGGCGGCAAGCTGAAGAAATCCAAAACCGGCGTCATCAAGAAAGATAGCGCAGACGATTTCGGCATGTTGCCGGAACCGAGCATCCCATCCTGCGACACGCCGTTCAACATCCTCATCAACGGCATCGGCGGCACCGGCGTCATCACCATCGGCGCGCTGATGGGCATGGCTGCGCATCTGGAAGGCAAGGGCGCGTCGGTGCTGGACATGACCGGCATGTCGCAAAAGAACGGTTCGGTCACCTCGCACGTGCGCATCGCGCGTACGCCGCAAGCCATCCGCGCCCAGCGCATCGCCACCGGCGAAGCCGACCTGATCCTCGGTTGCGATATGCTGACTGCCGGTTCGCACGACGCCATTTCCAAGATGCGTCCGGGCCGCACGCGTGCGGTCGTCAACGTGCATCAGCAACCGCCGGGACAGTTTGCGAAAAATCCTGACTGGCAATTCCCGTTTGAAGACGTCAAGGCGCTGATTCAGGAATCGGTCGACAACCAGGCCGATTTCATCGATGCGACACGTCTGGCGACGGCCTTGATGGGCGATTCGATTGCGACCAACCTGTTCATGCTCGGCTATGCCTATCAGCGCGGTGAGCTGCCGTTGAGCGAGGCCGCCTTGCTGCGCGCCATCGAAATGAACGGCGTCGCCATCGAGTCCAACAAGACCAGTTTCCTGTGGGGCCGCCGCGCCGCCGTCGACCTGGCGCGGGTCGAACGCATCGCCGTACCGGCGCAACCGGTGGTGATCCGTATGCCGGAAACGCTGGACAAGCTGATCAAGCGCCGCGTCGCTTTCCTGACCGACTACCAGGATGCGGCTTATGCCGAATCGTTTGCAGGTTTTGTGGAGCAGGTGCGCGAGAAGGAAGCTGCGCTGAATCTCGGCGACAAACTGACGATGGCGGTCGCACGCAATCTGTCCAAGCTGATGGCCTACAAGGACGAATACGAAGTCGCGCGCCTGTACACCGACGGCCGTTTCATGGAACAGCTGAAGCAGCAGTTCGAAGGCGACTTCTCGCTGAGCTTCAACCTGGCGCCGCCGATGTTCTCGAAGAAGGATGCGCAAGGCCGTCTGGTCAAGGCGAAGTACGGTGCATGGATGATGACGGCGTTCAGGCTGCTGGCGAAGTTCAAGGGCTTGCGCGGCGGCGCGTTCGACATCTTCGGTTACACCGAGGAGCGCAAGACCGAGCGTAGTCTGATCGCAGAGTATCGTGCGACGGTGACGTCGTTGCTGGACGGCCTGAGCGCGGACAAGCTGGCGCTGGCGGTCGAGATCGCACAGCTGCCGGAGCAGATCCGCGGCTACGGTCACGTCAAGGACAAGGCGCTCGCGCAGGCACGCGGCAAGCAGGAAGAATTGCTGGCGCGCTATCGTGCACCGGGTGGTCTGGCGCAGAAGGTCAATATGGCGCAGGTGGCTGCATGACACAGGACCTCAATCAATAAATGCCGTCGTCCCAGCGAACGCTGGGACCCAGTGTCGTCAAGACGTTCGATGTGACGCTCATGCCAGCGTTACTGAACACGCCACTGGGTCCTGACTTTCGTCAGGACGACGCCATTATTCCCAACGTGGCAAGATAGACCGCAATTGTTGAGGGCAAGCAATGTCATCCCGGCGACACCTTCACCCGCGCTTTTGCGTTAGTCTTTTGCCAAACACAAAACAGATCTCAGGAGACAAGCATGGATTTTGAACTGAACGAAGACCAACTGGCCTTCCAGGCCAGCGCACGCGACTTCGCTGCCGGCGAGATGGCCCCGCATGCGGCGCGATGGGATGAAGAATCGCATTTTCCCGTCGACGTCATCGCCAAGGCCGGCGAGCTCGGCTTCTGCGGCCTGTACACGCCGGAAGAAGTCGGCGGTCTCGGCCTGACGCGTCTCGATGCGACCGTGGTGTTCGAGGAATTGGCGCATGCCTGTCCGTCGACCGCAGCCTTCCTGACGATTCACAATATGGTGAGCTGGATGATCGCCTCGTGGGCCACGCCGGAAATCAAGGCGACCTGGTGCGGCGACCTGGCCGTGGGCAAGAAGATCGGTTCTTACTGCCTGACCGAGCCTGGTTCCGGTTCCGACGCTGCATCGCTCAAGACCACCGCCAAGCTGGTCGACGGTCATTACATCGTGAATGGTTCCAAAGCCTTTATCTCGGGCGCTGGTGCGACTGACGTACTGGTCGTGATGGCGCGCACCGGCGGTGACGGCGCCAAGGGTGTTTCGGCGCTGGTCTTGCCCGCCAATACGCCCGGCATCAGCTACGGCAAGAAAGAAGTCAAGATGGGGTGGAACAGCCAGCCCACGCGCACCATCAGCTTCGACAACGTCAAG
Source organism: Herbaspirillum rhizosphaerae (assembly GCF_001189965.1). Lineage (GTDB taxonomy): Bacteria > Pseudomonadota > Gammaproteobacteria > Burkholderiales > Burkholderiaceae_D > Herbaspirillum > Herbaspirillum rhizosphaerae. The sequence goes on along the minus strand of NZ_LFLU01000012.1, from coordinate 88,145 downwards.
GTGCCGGCCAATCATCTGCTGGGACAAGAGGGCGAAGGCTTCAAGTTCGCCATGAAGGGACTCGACGGCGGCCGCATCAACATCGCCACCTGTTCGGTCGGCGCAGCGCAGGCAGCGCTCGATGCCGCGCATGCCTACATGAAGGAGCGCAAGCAGTTCGGCCGTCCGATCGCCGACTTCCAGGCGCTGCAATTCAAACTGGCCGACATGCAGACCGAGCTGGTCGCCGCACGCCAGATGGTGCGCCTGGCCGCCGTCAAGCTCGACTCCAAGTCGCCCAACGCCACCACCTACTGCGCGATGGCAAAACGTTTCGCCACCGATCTCGGCTTCAAGATCTGCAACGAGGCGCTGCAAATCCACGGCGGCTATGGCTACATCCGCGAGTATCCGCTGGAACGCTATTTCCGCGACGTGCGCGTGCACCAGATCCTGGAAGGCACCAATGAAATCATGCGGGTGATCATCGCACGTCATCTGCTCAACAACGAATCCAACGAGGATATTCGATGACCAGTTATACCAATTTGCGTCTTGAAGTTGTCGGCCATACCGCCGTCGTCATGCTTGCCAATCCGCCCGCCAACACCTGGACGCGCGAAGGTCTGATCGACCTCAAGCGTCTCGTCACCGATCTCAACAATGACCGCAACATCTACAGCATGGTGGTCACCGGCGAAGGCGAGAAATTTTTCTCCGCCGGCGCCGACCTGAAACTGTTTGCCGACGGCGACAAGGCCGTGGCGCGCGAGATGGCGCGCCGTTTCGGCGAAGCATTTGAGACATTGAGCCAGTTTCGCGGCGTGTCGATTGCCGCCATCAACGGCTACGCCATGGGCGGCGGGCTTGAATGCGCCTTGGCCTGCGACATCCGCATCGCTGAGACTCAAGCGCAGATGGCCTTGCCGGAAGCCTCGGTCGGTTTACTGCCGTGCGCCGGCGGCACGCAGTTGCTGCCGTGGCTGGTCGGCGAAGGTTGGGCCAAGCGCATGATCCTGTGCGGCGAGCGCGTCAATGCCGAGACGGCGTTGCGCATCGGGCTGGTGGAAGAAGTCGTGGCCCAGGGGCAAGCGAAGCAACGCGCACTGGAACTGGCAAAGCAGGTCGACAAGCAAAGTCCGTCCAGCGTGACGGCGAGCAAGAAGCTGATCCAGGGTGCGCGCCACAATCCGTTGGCAACGACCCTGCCGGTCGAGCGCGAACTGTTCATCGATCTGTTCGATACGCAGGACCAGAAAGAGGGTGTGAATGCCTTCCTGCAAAAGCGTGCAGCCGAATGGAAGAATGCCTGAGTTCTGAAGCGACGCGCCAGATCGTCGGAGCAGCAAAGCCGGAAGCAAAACTTCCGGCTTTTTTATTGCCGCCGGGGTTTATCGGCGTAATACCGTTCAGTTAAGACCATTTCCCTAACGCGGTCGTCCCAGCGAACGCTGGGACCCAGTGTTGTGAAGACGGTCAATACGCCACTGGGTCCTGACTTTCGTCAGGACGACAGTCATGGTGAATTGCGATTTTTAAGCTTAACTGAACGGAATTAGTCCTATCGGCGGCGATTCGTTGCTTGTTAAAAAATCAAGCCGGGGAACTGTGGCCCCACAATGGCAATCATCTTGTTTGTTACAACATGAATAAACAGGAGTTGCCGATGGAGTTGCCTTTTCTGAACGGTGTGGAGCCGGGGCCTTTGCAGTCGGGGCTGATTGTTGCTATCGCTGCCGTCGTCGCGGTCATGATCGCGATGATCTTGCATAGCATCGGCATCCTGTTGTTGCGCAAACTGGTGCGCAACCGGCCTTACACCACCAATCTCACACGCATCGCGTTTCGCGCCAGCCAGGTGTGTATCGCCTTGTTTGCCGTCCGCGTCGTGCTGACTGCAGCGCCTGACGATACGCCGGGCTTGCGATCCTTGTCCTACCTGTGCACCGTCGGGCTGATCCTGGGGCTGACCTGGTTCGTCATGAAAGGCATCGCGTCGGTCAGCGCGACGGTGATCCAGCTCAATCCCTACGATGTCGCCGACAATCTCAAGGCGCGCCGCATCCTCACGCAGACGCGCGTGCTGACGCGCAGCGCCTATTTCATCGTTGGCTTGCTGGGCTTGTCGTTCGTGCTGCTGACCTTGCCGGGCGCGCGCCAGTTCGGCGCGAGTCTGCTGGCATCGGCGGGTGTGGCCGGGCTGGTCGCCGGTATCGCGGCGCGGCCGGTGCTGGGGAATTTCATCGCAGGCTTGCAGATCGCCTTCTCGCAGCCGATACGCCTCGACGATGTGCTGATCGTCAACGGCGAATGGGGAAGGGTGGAGGAGATCACCGGCACCTTTGTCGTGGTGCGGATCTGGGACGAGCGGCGCATGATTGTACCGCTGCAGTGGTTTATCGAAAACCCGTTTGAGAACTGGACGCATACCTCCTCGACCATCCTCGGCACGGTCTTCCTGTGGCTGGATTTTTGCCTGCCGGTCGACAAGCTGCGCGCCGAATTCGAACGTGTCTGCAAGCAGGCGCCGCAATGGGACGGCCGTGTCTGCGTCTTGCAGATCACCGACGCCAGCGACCGCGCAATGCAGATTCGCATGCTGGTCAGCGCGCAGAGTTCGGGCGACGCGTTCGACTTGCGCTGCGCGATTCGTGAATCGATGATCGGCTTCATCGCGCGCGATTATCCGCAAGCCTTGCCGAGATTGCGCTCCGCCATCGATCCGGTGGAGATCGGCGCGACGTCCGGTCGCGATGCGAGCCTTGCCGATCGCGCCGATGAAATCATCGACGGCGCCCCCCGTCAGGCGTGATCCGCCACGCCGGCGGCGCTTACTCCGATAGCACCTCGCGTCCGGCGGAAACCTTGACCTTGTCCAGGTCTTCCGATGCGATCAGCAAGGTGTAGGCGCCGGCGCGGAGGTGGAATTTCAGGGCCTTGTGAATCCCGGCGCAGCGCAGCCCGTGATTGAAGGTGAGCGGTTCCAGCGCGGCCTTGCCGTTGGTGTCGTAGATCACATCCATCCATGCCGGCGAATCGGCGGCGATCCAGTAGTCGCCTTCGGTCTCGATGCGCCAGCTATAGCGGTTGGTGAAGCGCATCGGCTTCTTCGATTTGATCGCCAGCTTGCCGTATCTGGTTTCGGCTTCAGGCAGCGGCAACAGCACGAGCGTGACAGGCACGAAGCCGTCGCTGAATGCGGCGGCGGTTTCGGTGCGGGCGTTGTTCCATTGCGCCTGCATGGCGCCGATCACCGGGTTGGGGCTGGCGCAGGCTTCTTGCGCATGGGCGGCAGAGAGCGGCAGCGACAACATGAATGACACGCTGAGTGACAAGCCGAGCAGCAGGCGGAGAGGCGGAGTTTTCATCATGGCGACAGTAGAAAGCAGGAGCGGAAGCAGGAAGTGGTGGGAATAATATAACGTCGGCGCTTCACCGGGCGCAATATCGTTTTATCCTGCGCGCAACAGTGTTTTCTCGCGCTTTGATGGGCCGTACGGCGCGCTGCTTCAGGTGAATCCGGCGCGAATCACCTATACTTTGCGGCTTCGTAAAATAATGCAAAGAACCTCCGCGCCGGCAGTCCGACGCGCGTAAAGAAAACCCGATGCTGCAACCTTCACCAGATCAATCCAGCAAATCCAGCTTGCCGCAGGGCTTCCTCCTGACCCGGCACTGGCGCGACACGCCGGCCGGGACGGAGGTCGAGTTCTGGCTGGCGACGGACGAGGGGCCGCGGCTGGTGCGCTTGCCGCTGCAAAAATCGGTGGCGTTCATCCCGGCGGAGCAGCGCGAGCAGGCCGAACAGGTCTTGCGCAATGAGCGCAACTACGAATTGCGGCCGCTGCAGCTGACGGATTTCCAGCATCGGCCGATACTCGGCTTGTACTGCGAGCAACATCGGCAGCTGATGAAGATCGACAAGCTGCTCAGGGAATACGGCATCAGCATCTACGAAGCCGACATCCGTCCGCCGGAACGTTATCTGATGGAGCGCTTCATCACGGCGCCGGTGCAGTTCAGCGGCACAATCAGCAATGTAGCCGGCAGCGTAGCTGGCGGCGCCAATGAGCCCTTGCTCAATGTCCAGCTCAAACCCGCGCCCGGGTATCGTCCGCAGCTGAAACTGGTGTCGCTGGACATTGAGACGACCATGCACGGCGATCTCTACTCGATCGCGCTGGAAGGCTGCGGGCAGCGGCAGGTCTACATGCTCGGCCCGCCGAACGGCGACGCCTCGGGCATCGACTTCGACATGGAATATTGCGACAGCCGCCAGCTGATGCTGGAAAAGCTCAATCAATGGATAGCGCAGCACGATCCCGACGTCATCATCGGCTGGAACGTGGTGCAGTTCGACCTGCGCGTATTGCGGGAACATGCCGAGCGCCTCAAGACGCCGCTGCGCTTCGGCCGCGACGGCAGCGAGCTGGAGTGGCGCGAGCACGGCTACAACGAGAATCACTATTTCGCTTCCGCCGCGGGCCGCCTGATCATCGACGGCATTGAATCCCTGCGTGCGGCGACCTGGAATTTTCCCTCCTTCAGTCTGGAGTCGGTGGCGCAGACCTTGCTCGGCGAGGGCAAGGCGATTACTAACGCCTATCAGCGTATGGATGAGATCGACCGCCGTTTTGCCGAAGACAAGCCGGCGCTGGCGACCTACAACCTCAAAGATTGCGAACTGGTCACGCGCATTTTTGCCAAGACGCAGTTGCTGGACTTCATGCTTGAACGCGCCTCGGTGACCGGCTTGCCGGCCGATCGCACCGGCGGCTCGGTGGCGGCGTTCAGCCATCTGTACATCCCGCATATGCACCGCCAGGGTTTCGTCGCGCCGAACCTGGGCGACACGCCGCCGGAGTCCAGCCCGGGCGGCTTCGTCATGGATTCGCAGGCGGGCTTGTACGACTCGGTGCTGGTGCTGGATTACAAGAGCCTGTATCCGTCCATCATCCGCACCTTCCTGATCGATCCGGTCGGCTTGGTCGAGGGGCTGGCGCATCCGGACGATGCCGATTCCGTGCCGGGGTTTCGCGGCGCGCGCTTCTCGCGCACCAAGCACAGCCTGCCGGCCATCATCGCCAAGATCTGGCAAGGCCGCGAAGTCGCCAAGCGCCAGCAGAACAAGCCTTTGTCGCAGGCGCTGAAGATCATCATGAACTCGCTCTACGGCGTGCTCGGCGCCACCATCTGCCGTTTCTTCGATGCGCGGCTGGCGTCGTCGATCACCATGCGCGGCCACGAGATCATGCATCGCACCCGCGAGCTGATCGAGGCACAGGGCTATCAGGTGATTTACGGCGACACCGATTCCACCTTCGTCTGGTTGAAATCGGCGCACGGCGAACAGGAGGCCGACGCCATCGGCAATGCGCTGGTGAAGCACGTCAACGACTGGTGGCGCGTTCACCTGCAGGAGCAATACGGGCTGGAAAATGCGCTGGAACTGGAATACGAAACGCATTACCGCCGCTTCCTCATGCCCAACGTGCGCGGCACCGATTTCGGCAGCAAGAAGCGCTACGCCGGCATGATCGTCAAGCCGGACGGCAGCGAGGAAATGGTCTACAAAGGACTGGAAACCGTGCGCACCGACTGGACCCCGCTGGCGCAGCAGTTTCAGCAGGAGCTGTATCAGCGCATCTTCCGGCGCGAGCCTTACCAGGCCTATGTACGGGACTATGTGGCCAGTACGCTGCGCGGCGAACGCGACGACGCCCTGGTGTATCGCAAGCGCCTGCGGCGGCCGCTGGACGCCTACGAGCGCAACGTGCCGCCGCACGTGCGGGCGGCGCGCATGGCGGACGAGTTCAACCGCGAGCAGGGACGGCCGCTGCAATACCAGAACCGCGGCTGGATCAGCTACGTCATGACCACCGCCGGGCCGGAACCGCTGGAAACGCGCCGTTCGGCGATCGACTACGATCACTACGTCACGCGCCAGCTGCAACCGGTGGCGGACGCCATCCTGCCGTTCTTGCAGGATGATTTTGCGGCGCTGGTGACAGGGCAGAAAGAGTTGTTCTGACCTGTCGCCGGCGTGGCGTGCCTGGCCGGCGCCGGACTCAGTCGGCGATGCGAATCACCACCTTGCCGAATTGCTTGCCCGATTCCAGATACCGATAGGCTTGCGGCGCTTCGTCGAAGCTGAAGACGGAGTCGATGACCGGGCGCAGTTTCGTCGCCGAGACGAAATGATTCAGTTCCTCCAGCATGACGCGGCTGCCGACAAAAATGCCATGGAGCCGTTTCGCGCCGCCGATGACGGCCAGCGGATCGATGACCGTGCCGCCGAATCCGCTGACGCCGCCGATCACCGATACGATGCCGCCCATGCGCGTCGCCTGCAGGGAACGGGCCAGCGTACCTTCGCCACCGACTTCCACCGTCAGATCGACGCCGCGGCCGTCGGTGAGGCGCAAGACTTCTTCCTGCCACTCGGGCGTCTTGAGGTAATTGACGGTAGCGTCGGCGCCCAGTGCACGGGCGCGTTCAAGCTTCTCGTCGCTGGACGAGGTGATGATGGCGCGCATGCCGGCCGCTTTCGCCACCTGGAGCGAAAACACCGACATGCCGCCGGTACCCAGCAACAGCACCGTCGCGCCGGGCAACAGCGCGCCATCTGAGAACAAGGTGTTCCATGTAGTCGTGCCGACGCAGGATAGCGTTGCCGCCTCCGTGTACGACAAGTGCGCGGGAATCGTCACCAGTGAGTCTTCCGGCGCGACGAAGTATTCGGCCAGCGTGCCGTCAATGGCGGCGCCGAAAGAGAGCGAGGTTTTTTCAGGATCGGGTGCGCCGTCGATCCATTTGGGGAAATAGCTGTGGGTGACGCGATCGCCGTTCCGGAAGCGCGTCACGTTGGCGCCGACCGCGACGATTTCCCCTGCGCCGTCGCCGAGTGCAACCAGGGGACGGTCGGCTTTGCTGAGGTAGTTGCCGCGCGCAAACATCAGGTCGCGGTAATTGAGCGACGCGGCGTGGGTCTTGATCAGGACTTCATGGGCTTGCGGTGTCGGCGTGGCGATCTGTGCTGCCGTCAGGCCGGAGACGCCGGCGCCCAGGCGCATTTGGTAGGTTTTCATCGTGGCTTCCAATCAGGGAGAAATAAAAGTAGTCCGGTGCAAGGTTTTCACCGAACGGCTACGATATAAGAGAATTATCCGCACCATTGGGTAATCTGATGATCACCATTGAATCTGATTTGGAACCAATATGAACGAGCGGCTGGATGGCATTTCTGTATTCGTTGACGTCGCCGAGGCCGGCAGTTTTGCGCTGGCGGCGCAGCGTCTGGGCGTCACCCGCTCTGCGGTGGGCAAGATCATCGCCCGCCTGGAGCAGCGTCTGGGAGTGCGGCTTTTTGTGCGCACCACACGGCGGCACAACCTGACGGAAGACGGTCAGATCTACTACGAGCGTTGCTTGCGTGCGTTGGCGGAACTGGAGGCGGCGGAAGAAGCGTTTGAGGGCGGCAAGCGCGAACCGTCGGGACGCTTGCGCATCAGCGTGCCTGTCCTGTTTGGACGGCACTGCATTGCGCCGGTGATGTTGCGGCTGATGCAGCGTTTTCCGTCGCTGCAGATCGAGATGTCGTTCAATGATCGCGTCGCCGATCTGCTTGAAGAGGGATATGACCTCGCCGTGCGCATCGGCACCTTGCCGGACACCGGCAAGCTGGTCGCACGCAGACTCGGCGTACAGCGCATGGGCATCTGCGCGTCGCCGGACTATCTGGCGCGGCACGGCTTCCCCAGCCACAGGGAGGATTTTGCACGGCACACCGGTATCGCCTACAGCAGCGCCGGCCGCGTCGCACCGTGGCAACTGCAAGGCGTCTCCGGGCAGAAGGAAGAAATCAAGGTCGATTGCCGACTCTTGCTGGACGACCTGCAAGCCATCACCGATGCGACGGTTGCCGGCGCAGGCCTGGCCTGGTTGCCGTGCTGGATGATCTGGCACGAGCTGCACAACGAACGGCTGTCGCTGGTCATGGGCGCCGACCAACTGGTTGCGACCGATATTCACGTCGTCTGGCCGCATGCACGCCATTTGCCATCGAAGGTGCGGACGGCGATCGACGCATTGGTCGCTGAAGTGCCGCAAATGCTTGGGCAAGGAGACGGCTACGTCCTGGATCCGGCGCCGCGGCAGCAACTCGGGGCAGGACGCAATTGAGAAAAATTGAGCAAGATCGGTCAGGCCGCCGCCGGCATATGTCGATAGTCTCTCAATCGCCAGGGCAAGTTTTGAACAGAGACGAGATGAGAAATGAAGAGATGGACGAACCATTAAGCGACAGCCGCGAGAGCGGCAGTGCAGAGCGTTACAGCAGCCGGTTTTGCAAGGTGCTCGACTATATCGACGATCACCTGGATGGCGATCTGTCGGTGGAACGGCTCAGCGAGGTGGCGTCGTTCTCCAAATTTCACTTTCATCGCCAGTTCACCGGATGGTTCGGCGTCGGCGTCTATCGCTATGTGCAATTGCGACGCATGCGGCGTGCATCGTATCAGCTGGCGTTTCGCGGCGATCAAGTCATCGACGTTGCGCTGGCCAACGGTTATGAAACACCGGAATCGTTTGCCCGCGCGTTTCGAAAAGAAATCGGTCAATCGCCGTCCGGTTTTCGCGAGCAGCCGCAGTGGGATCCCTGGCATGCCATCTATCAACCTTTGAGAGAGAGCCGGATCCGCATGATGAAAAATACTTACCGCATTGACGACGTCAGGATGGTCGATTTCAAGGAGACGCGGGTCGCCGCGCTCGAACATCGGGGCGATCCGCGCACCATCGGCGATTCCGTGCGCCGGTTCATCGACTGGCGCAAGCAGCAGCGTTTGCCGCCTTCGCTGAGTGCGACGTTCAACATTTTGCATGACAACCCCGCTGACGTTGATCCGCAGGATTTTCGCCTGGATATTTGCGCCGCGACAACGGGCGCCATCGAAGAGAATGCAGCGGGCATCGTGGAAAAGCGGATTCCGGCAGGCCGTTGCGCAGTCCTGCGTGTGACAGGGCCGGAAGAAATGCTGGAACAGGCCGCACGCTTTCTGTATCTGCAATGGTTGCCGCAAAGCGGAGAGGAGCTGCGCGATTTCCCGCTGTTTGTGCAACGCGTGCGCTTTTTCCCGGACGTGCCGGAGAGGGAGGCAATGCTCGATCTGTTCCTGCCGATAGAATGATGAAAGGATGAGATTGCGCTGCGGGCTTACAATGGTTCTTCATTCTTTGCCGTGAAAGCCCGAACATGAGTTTGTTAGGCAAGATAGCGATAGTGGTTGGTCTGGTGGTCTTGGTCTGTGGCGGATTGATCGCCTGTTCGCCGTTGAAGGCGCTCAATGCCGTCACGACGACATCAACGTATGCGAAGACCGGCGACCTGCGCTATGGCGACAATCCGCGGCAGCAGCTTGACGTGTACGCGCCGCTGCCGTCCACGACCGCAGTTGCGCCGGCCGCCGGTCGGCCGGTGGTGGTGTTTTTCTACGGCGGCAGCTGGAATGACGGCAGCCGCAAGGATTACGCCTTTGTCGGCGAGGCGCTGAGTTCGCGCGGATTCGTCGCGGTGGTGGCGGATTATCGGGTCTATCCCGAGGTGAAGTATCCGGAATTCCTGAGAGACAGCGCGCATGCCGTGGCCTGGACGTTTCAGCACATACAGGAGTACGGCGGCGATCCTAAGCGTGTTTTCGTCATGGGACACAGTGCGGGCGCCTACAACGCGGCGATGGTGGCGCTGGATGGACGCTGGCTGAAAGAGGCCGGCGCAGCGCCGCAACAATTGCAGGGCTGGATCGGCCTGGCCGGACCTTACGATTTTCTGCCGATTGAAAATGCGGATGTCAAACCCGTATTCTGGTTTCCCGATTCGCCGCCGGATTCACAGCCCGTCAGGCATGTCGGCGATGCCAGTCCGCCGGCTTTGCTGATTGCCTCGCACAAGGACAAGATCGTCAATGCCGTGCGTAATACGGGCGGCATGGCGCAGCTGTTGCGCGACCATCATGTCCCCGTGGAAGAAATCTACTTCGACAACACGACGCACGCGACGCTGGTCGTGAGCCTGTCGCGCCCGTTCCGCACGCTGGCGCCGACGCTGGACCGCGTGGCGGGCTTCATCGAAAATACACCGTCCAGATAAGACCCCGATGCGGAGACGCCGACAATGACGCCAGAGCGAAAAACCGACCAACGCCTGCTCTCGATCCAGGAACAGCTGATGGCGCGCGAACCGCTTTTTCATCGTCCGGACTTCGGCGCGACCCGGGACGCTTTTGAAGCGATGATGGCGGACGAGTTTTGGGAAACCGGTGCTTCGGGCCGGCGTTACAGCAAGCAATTCATTCTCGATACCCTGGCAGAGCGCCATGCAGGGCAGGGCGCAGAAGCGCATGGCGATTCATGGGAGACCTCGGATTTTTATTGCCAGGAAATTGCGCCCGATCATTTCTTGCTCACCTATACGCTCAGTCAGGGCGTGCGGATCACGCGGCGCACGAGCTTGTGGCGACGGCAGGGGGCAGGTTGGGTGATCGTCTATCACCAGGGTACGCCAGCGCAAGGCTGAGCGGCTTTCCAGGAAATCCGGGTTTACCGTCTGACGCGTTTGCAATGGTTTCTCTGACGCGCGCATGCGAAGCGGTCCGACTTCATTTCTGTGCGGATGCTTCTACGATGGTGTCATCGCCGGGCGCATTGCAGCGGCGACCACCAATTCAAGGAGATCCACATGAAAAAGCAACTCGCTCTGTTGTTGATGGCTGGCGCATTGAGTGTCGGCGCGCACGCTCAGACCAAAGGCGGCGAAGGCGACACCAAGGCCGGTGCAGGCGCTAATAGCGCCAACGAAGTGCGCGATAACGCCCAAGGCAAGTCGCGCGCGACCAAGGCGGCAGAGCGCAAGGAAAAACGCGCTACGGAAGCAGGCGCCAAGGCGCCGACTTCCGGTGGCGACGGCGACGACAAGAGCATTCCCGTCAATAGCACTGACATGAAGGGGAATCCGGGTTACAAGAAATAGTATCCGGAATGAAAGATGACGGAGAGATGAAGAAGAAATGAGAAAGGGCGCCTGACTGCAGGCGCCTTTTTCATTTCATCCGGACGTCATCAGGCAGCAAACCATTCGTTGCCGCGCTGCTCGAATTCCTGCGTGGCGGTCTGCATGAACTTTCCCTCTTCTGCTTGCCAGTGCATGCGTTCCACCGCAATGCGATGCGGCTCCACGCGCAGGATGTTGAAAGAGTTGACCTCGCCGCGGCTGCGAGTCGAGGTGGCGGTGCCGGCCTGCACCACCAGGGCGGAATAACCGGCGATGTCGTAGCGTCCGGCGCTGCTGCCGGCCGAACTGGTGTGGACGTGTCCGGCCAGCAGGACGTCGGCGCCGCAGATGGCGAACGCGCGCATGGCCGGCAAGGCCTTGCCGACCAGGTCGTGATGCTGCGGGCCGGGCGGCAGGTCGAAGGGATGATGGGTCACGATGATCTTCACGACATGGTCGTCGACCGCGGCCAGTTCGCGGCGCGCCAGCTCGATCTGGCGATCGTTGACGCGGCCGTCCTTGATGGTCAGCGAGCGTGCCGTGTTGATGCCGATCACGGCGATTTCTTCATCGATGAAGATCGGCTGCAGCTGCGGCGTGATGTAGCGGCGGTATTTCGTCAGCGGACGGAAGAAGCGCGCCATGAGGTTGAACAACGGCACGTCGTGGTTGCCCGGCACCACGATCTGCGGTTGCGGCAGGGCGTCGAGGAATTGGCGCGCTTCGCGGAACTGTTCCGATTTCGCGCGTTGCGTGAGATCGCCGGAGACGACGATCAGGTCCGGCGCGATCTCGTAGATCTGGGCGATGATCGGTGCGATCAGGGCCTCGTCGATGCGGCCGAAATGCAGGTCGGAGAGGTGGACGATGGTGCGCATGATCAGGCCTCCTCAACGGTGTTGACGCTGTCTGCCGGCACCATCACCTGCAGCGACGCCGGGCGGATGCGATAGCGCAGCGGCGTCTGCATGATGTTGACTTCGCCGTCGGTGGCGACGCGCAGCCGTTTGGCGCGGCGATGATGGGTCTCGATCTCGATTTCAGTGGTGCTGAGGATGTCGAAGTCGCGCGCCTCTTTCAGCTTGCCGAACAACGCATGCAATGCCAGCCGCACCAGGCCCAGCCTGCCGGTGCGATGGCAGACGTAGAGACTGAGCTTGCCGTCGCACAGCGTCTTGCGGGTGCCGATGTTGAGGCCGTCCATCAGGTATTCGTTGTTGCCGATGAAGACGAAGGGCGTGCGCCGGCGATGCTCGACGTCGCCGATGCGCAAGCGTACGTCCAGAAAGGGATAGCGCCGCAACGCTTCCATCGCAGCCCGGCAGAAGGCCAGCCACTTGCCGCGACCGAGACGGCTTTGCTGCTTTTCGCGGTCGCGCACGATATCCGGATACAGGCCGAGGCTGGAGTTGTTGATGAACAGCGTGCCGTTGACTTCGCAGGTGTCGATTGCCAGCGGCCGGCCCTGGGCGATGGTGCGGATGGCGTCTTCCAGCACCAGCGGGATCTGCAGATCCTTGGCGAAGTGGTTGAGCGTGCCCAGCGGCAGTACGCCGAAGACGGACTTGCTGCCGACGACCATCGAGGCGACCGCATTGACGCTGCCGTCGCCGCCGCCGGCGACCACGATGCCGGCGCCTTGCCGTACCGCGTTTTCGGCTGCGCTGATGAGCTGTGCGCCGTCTTCGGCCAGCGTGACTTGCGCGTGCATGCCGTACTTCAGGAAACCGTCGACGACGCGTTGTGCGAGTTCTTGTGCATGGCCGCCGCCGGCGTGGGCGTTGATGATGACGGCAATGCTGCGGGACGATTCGGGCTGTACTGTCATGGGCGATTTGGAATGGTCAAATCAGTTTGAAGACATTTGCGCCGATTGGTGCCGCTGTATTGTAAAAATAACTGTTGTCCAGAATGCAAACCATCCCCAGCCCTCCAGCATGGCGGCAATGACGTCGCTGAAGAAATGCGCGCCCAGATAGATGCGGCTTAGCCCGGTCAATGCTGTCAACACGACGGCGGCCGCCACGATAGCCGGACGCCGTTGCGCACCGGCCGGCCGCGTCGTGAGCCACGCCGCCAGCACGCTGTAGAACAGCGCTGCACCGATCGTGTGCCCGCTGGGAAAGCTGTAGCTGTGCAAGACCAGGATGGGCTGGTCGAATTGCGGACGTACGCGCTGGAAGATGAATTTCAATCCATAGTTGAACAGCATGCCGCCCGGCACCGATACGATCAGCGTCAGCAACCATGTCCAGGCTTTGTCGCGTATCAGCCGCAACGCCAGCAGGGCGCTCATGGCGAGAATGCCGATGGTGCCGTGCACATGCGTGAAGGCCAGCATGGCAGTGGTCAGCGCACCCGAGGCGCGGACATGAAACCAGTCGGCAATCTGCTGATCGAGATCGGGCAAGGCGCCGGGACGAAGGGCGTGCAACGCGATCAGTGCAAATAATGCCGCTGTACAGAGCGCGGCCAGGATGCCGGTGGTCAGCGGCAGGCCGAGGTAATGGTCGCGGGCCAGCCGCGCTTGCAGGAAGGATGGTTTGATGGTGTCTTGGTTCGCCATGCGTTGGTGTTTGGGTTCTTTGCTGCCGATGAATGCTTTTCAGCAGGCCGGCGTGCCCAGCGCAATCGAGCGCAACGCCGGCAAGTCCAGCAGTTCCAGATCGCGATGATTGACGTCGACGATGCCGTTTTTCTTGAAGCCGGAGAGCAGGCGGCTGACGCTCTCGACCGCCAGGCCGAGGTAGTTGCCGATTTCCTCGCGCGTCATGCGCAGCTGGAAGCGCGTGGCCGAATATCCCCGCGTCACATAGCGCGACGACAGGTTGACCAGGAAGGCGGCGAGCTTTTGCTGGGCGCTCATGTTGTTGAGCGCCAGCATGACGCCTTGCTCGCGCGAGATTTCCTTGCTCATGATGCGGTGGAACTGGCGCAGCAATACCGGCATGTCCTGAAATAATTCTTCGAGCTGGCTGAACGGGATTTCGCAGACTTCGCTGTCTTCCAGCGCCACGGCTTCGCATTGGTGACGGCCGGTGCCGATGGCGTCCATGCCGAGCAGCTCGCCCGCCATCTGGAAGCCGGTGATCTGCTGGCTGCCGTTGCTGTTCATCTGGTAAGTCTTGAAATGGCCCAGGCGAATTGCGTACAGCGTGTTGAAGGTGTCGCCCATGCGGTACAGGCTCTGGTCGCGCTTGACGCGGCGACGGCGGCCGATGATCTGATCGAGGCGCAGCATGTCGGCTTCATCCAGGCCCATGGGCAGACACAGCTGATGCATGCTGCATGCCGCGCAACCGGCCTGGAGCGCCTGGACGGTAAGGATCGGGGCGGTCGTGGCGGTGGGTATAGGCGCGGTGTTGGTGGAACTGGACATACTGGTTTTTGCTCCCGGGGAAGATGAGTAACTTGCTTGAGTAGCTTACTTAATAATTACACAATATCGGTAAGAGTTTACTTGATTAGCTTGAGTACTTCCCGGAACAAGGGATGACGGCTGTCGCGCATCCACTCGAACGCCACCATCTCCAGCGTCACCAGATGCGCGCCGGCTTGCGCCAGGCGGGTGAACGCCGCGTCGCGGTCGGCGATCTTGCGCGAGCCCGTGGCGTCCGTCACCACCCACACCCGATAACCGTTCTGCAGCAGCGTCATGGCGGTCTGCAGCATGCAGACGTGGGCCTCGCAGCCGCTGATGACGACTTCCTTGCAGGCCGAGAGAAAAGCCGCCGGCAGACCGTCGACGCAGGCGTCGAAATGCGTCTTGACCAGGGTGCGGTCGCACAGGCGCTTGATGTCGGGGTGGTTCGCGCCCAGCTTGTCAGGCGTCTGTTCAGTCGCAATGACCGGCAGGCCGAGCAGGCTGGCGATGGTGGCCAGGCGGATGTTCTGCGCCAGCACCGTGGCGCCGTCGTGGATGGCCGGCATCAGCTTTTCCTGCACATCGATGATCAGCAAGGCGGATTCGTTGACATTCATCAGCATAAGCACTCCTTGAATATTCCGGTCCGCATGGCCGCGCCGGACGCGTTGGCAGAAATTGAAAGTTTTGTGTCATTGACGACATTTTGCGCGGGTTCGACAATTTCATCCGAAGGTCCGTGTCGGCTGATGTTGCGCCGGCGTTCGCAGATTGCAGCAGATTTCAATACAGGGATGGAGCGTGAGCTTGCCAAAATCACATCAAGAGCAACATGATAGCCAGTCTTCCTTACCCGAGGCTTATGGAACGGGTGCGCTCAAAGCAGGGTATCGCAATGCCCGTATCTTGGCTATATGCCAGGGCTTGTTCACTTGCGCCATCTCGATCGACCTGACGCTGACGGCGCTGACCGGCTATCAGCTCGCTCCCGACAAGTCGCTGGCGACCCTGCCGTTTGCGCTGATCACCGTGGCCGGTGCGGTGGTGACCTGGTTCGCCGCCTTCCTGATCCAGCGGCTGGGGCGGCGGCTCAGCTTTGCGCTGGGTGCGCTGGCGGGAGCCGTCGGCGGGGCGATTTCGGTGTGGTCGGTGTTCCACGGACATTTCTGGAGTTTCTGCATCGGCACGGCGGGCGTCGGCGTGTTCCAGGCTTTCGCCCAGTACTATCGGCTGGCCGCAGCCGATGCGGTCGCGCCGGAACTCAAGAGCAAGGCGATTTCCACCGTGCTGACCGGCGGTGTGATTGCGGCGGTGCTCGGACCGGCCCTGGCGGCATGGAGCAAGGACTTGTTCCCGACGGCCCTGTTTTCCGGCGCGTATCTGATGGTGGCCTTGCTCAGCCTGCTGTCGATGATCGTGCTGCTGGCGTTTTACCGCGACGTGGAAAATACGGACGCCGCTGCCGACATCGTTGCGTCCGCTCCGCAAGCGCCGCCCCGTTCCACCGGCGAGATCGCGCGCCAGCCTGTCTTTATTGCGGCGCTGGCCAACAACGTGGTCGGCTCGATGGTGATGATGTTCATCATGACCGCTGCGCCGCTGGCGGCAGTGGCCTGCCGTCACAGCATCAACGACGGCGCCAACATCATCCAGTGGCATCTGGTCGGGATGTATGCGCCGTCTTTCTTTGCCGGCCACCTGATCAAACGCTTCGGACTGGGCACTATCGTGCTCTGCGGCGTGATGCTGAACCTGGCCTGCGCGGTCATCGCGATGGCGTCGACCAGCCTGCCGGCTTTCTATGTCGCCTTGCTGTGCCTGGGTGTCGGCTGGAACTTCATGTTCGTCGGCGGCACCACCTTGCTGGCGCAATCGTATCGCCCCAATGAGCGCGCCAGGGCGCAGGGCTTGTCGGAATTTTTGCGCTATGCTGCTACCGCGCTGGCGACGCTGGCTGCCGGGCCGCTGCTGGAGCATTACGGCTGGCAGGCGCTCAATATCGCGATCCTGCCGCTGCTGGCGATCTGCGCGATTCTCAGCATGCGCTGGATGGCGGCAAGCGCCGCGAAAACGATCGCGGCCTGATTGCGCAACATCATTTACTTCGGAAACATGGACGCCTCATGAAACACGGTAAGACCTTGCGCATCGTCTTGTTGGCCTATCCGGGCATGAACCTGATCGACCTGAGCGGTCCGCTGCAAACCTTCGTGACGGCCAGCCGCACCGCGCTCTCCGCAGGCATCATGGAGCCGCGGCCGCTGTATGAAGTCCATGTGCTGTCGTCGCAAGGAGGTCCGCTGCTGACGGGCGCGGGCCTGACCGTGATGACCGAGCCGCTGCAAGCCTTCGAAGGGCAAAGCATGGATACCCTGATTGCGCCCGGCGGCAGCATCGGCGACACCTTTCAGGCCGATCCGGCCCTGGTTGCATGGATAGCGCGCCATGCCGGCAAGGCGCGCCGGGTGTGTTCGGTGTGCACCGGCGCCTTCCTGCTCGCCGCCGCAGGCTTGCTCAAGGGTAAGCGCGTGACCACGCACTGGGACTGGGCCTTGCGGCTGCAGCAGCAATATCCGGAGATCACCGTCGACCCCGAACCGATCTTCATCCGCGCAGGTGATGTCTGGACTTCGGCCGGCGTCACGGCGGGCATCGATCTGTCGCTGGCGCTGGTGGAAGAGGATTACGGCCACAAGGTCGCCATCGCGACGGCGCGGCAACTGGTGATGTTCATCAAGCGGCCGGGCGGGCAGTCGCAGTTCAGCGTGCCGCTGGTGTCGCAATCGTCCGAAAACGCGCGCTTCGCCGAGCTGCACGCCTGGATTGCCTCCAACCTGAAAAACGACCTGCGCGTGGAGAATCTCGCCAGCCGCGTCAATATGAGTCCGCGCACCTTCGCCCGTACTTATGTCGCCGAGCAGGGACGCACGCCGGCCAAGACGGTGGAGGCGATGCGCCTGGAAGCCGCCTGCCGCGCGCTGGAAGAAACCGACCTGCCGCTCAAGAGCATCGCCACCGAAACTGGCCACGGCGAAGAACAGAACCTGCGGCGCGTGTTCCAGCGCCAGCTGGGCGTGAGCCCGGCGCAGTATCGCAGCAGGTTTTCGGCGCATTGATCCCGGCGATATCTATTCGATGACGCTGATCCCATCCAGCGTCTTCAGCGCCGCCAGCGAATCCAGCCACCACGACAAGGCCGGTCCCGCGCGATAGTCCGGCCGGTAGACGCACTGGATCGGCAATGCCATGCCTTCCGGCGCATGCTGCGAGGTCAGGATCCTGACCAGCTTGCCGTTTTTCAGGTCGTCTTTCACCACATGCTGCGGCATGTATCCCCAGCCCATGCCGGCGCGCAGCAGCGCGTGTTTGGTGCCGAGGTCGCTCATGCGCCAGGACAGGCGCGAGTGCACCGAAAAATCCTGGCGCGCCGTCAGTTCGCTGCGGTCGCTGAGCACCAGTTGCGTCTGTTGCGCCAGCAGCTTGTCGGGAATCCTCCCTTTGACCGCCGCCAGCGGATGCTGGGGCGAGACGACGCCGACCACCATCACGCTCGGCAGGCTGACGCGCAAGAGATTGGGCGGCGTGGTCGGCAGGGTGCCGAGAATGCCGAGCATGGAGCGGCCGTCGAGCACGCGTTCGGCCACTGCACCGAGCGCTTCGATTTCCAGCCGCACCGTCACCGCCGGGAAGGCGTCGCGGAAGCGCCGCAACAGATCCACCAGGCAATCGGTAGGAAAGAACACGTCTACCGCCAGCGCCACTTCCAGCTCTTGCCCTTGCGAAAAGGCGTTGGCGCGCACTTGTAGCGAATCCACCTGATCCAGCACCTGGCGCGCGTCGCGCAGCAAGGCTTCGCCCGCATCGGTGAGTTGCGGGCGGTAGCCGCTGCGGTCGAACAGGGGGACGTTGAGCTGGCTTTCCAGCGTGCCGATGGCGTAGCTGACCGCCGACTGCGCACGGGCGAGGATGCGCGACGCCGCCAGGAAGCTGCCGCTGTCGGCAACCTGGACAAACACGCGCAGCTGGTCGAGGGAGAAGCGTTCTATGTTCATGATGGCAACAATATCTATTTATTAGATATTGATTATAGAAAAATAATCAATTTCTTGTTGTGCTTATTCGCATTATTCTGACCCTGCTTTCTGATTCATCTCGATTTCAGAGTTTTAAGAGTTCAGCGTCACCAATCAAACACTTGTACTTTATCCAAAACAATTTTTAGGGAGTTTCATCATGACCATTTCCAAATCCGCTTATACCTTCGGCCGCATCCTGCTGGCTTCGCTGTTCGTCGTGTCCGGCATCTTCAAGATCATCGGCTTTACCGGCACGGTCGGTTTCATGGCAAGCCTTGGCCTGCCGGTGCCGACACTGGCCGTTATCGTCACGATCTTCGTCGAAGTCGGCGCCGGCCTCGCACTGATGAGCGGCAGCCGCCTGGCGCGTCCGGCAGCCTTGCTGATCGCCATCTTTACCGTTGGCGCAACGCTGGCAGCGCACCGCTTCTGGGCTGTTGACCCAGCCGCCATGCAAGGCCAGCTGACCAACTTCCTGAAGAACCTGTCCATCATCGGCGGTCTGCTGGTGTTCTGGTCGGTCAAGCCAACCGAGTAATCGCGGTTGTAGTTGAATAAGCAACAAATGCATCAATCTACAGCGTTTATCTGAAGCATCAGGCTGCTGCGGCCCATCCTGGCCGCAGTAGTCACAACAGGAGAAACACCATGAGCACCACTTTTACCCGCCAGCTGGAACGGCTGGTCAACGGCATCCCGACCCAGGATGGCGCAGGTGTCAGCCTTACCCGCGTGCTGACCCATGATTTGCAACGCCGCCTGGATCCTTTCCTGATGCTGGATGCTTTTCACTCGGACAAGCCGGACGACTACCTGGCCGGTTTTCCCGACCATCCGCACCGCGGCTTTGAAACCGTGACCTACATGCTGCAAGGACGCATGCGTCACCGCGACAACGCCGGCAACGAAGGTTTGCTGGAACCGGGCGGCATGCAATGGATGACCGCCGGCCGCGGCCTGGTGCATTCGGAATTGCCGGAACAGGAAGACGGGCTCATGAGCGGCTTTCAGCTGTGGGTGAACCTGGCAGGGCGCGACAAGATGACGACGCCGTCGTATAGCGACATTCCGTCGGCCGGCATCCCTGAAGTCTCGCCGCAGGATGGCTTGCACGTCCGTGTATTGGCAGGTGAAGCCTTCGGCACCAAGGGTGCGGTAGAGCGTCCGACCACGGCGCCGCTGTATCTGGACCTGCACCTGGAGGCCGACAAACAGGTAGCCTTGCCGATTCCGGCGACGCATAATGCCTTCCTGTATGTGTACGAGGGCGAGTTGCAAATCGGTCAGGACAAACGCGTGGCAGGCGCAGGCCGCATGGCGATCCTGAGCAATACGCCGGGCGCCGAGGGTGTGGAAATCCATGCCAGCAAGGACAGCCGTTTTCTGCTGATCTCCGGCCAGCCGTTGAATGAGCCGATTGCGCAGTGGGGGCCGTTTGTCATGAATACGCGGGAAGAGGTCGAGCAGGCTATCGACGATTTCCGCGCCGGACGCTTTTAGAGTCACTAACAAAACACCGCTGGCGGCGTTGCTTCTCCTTGCCGTGCATGTGCACTGTCTGCGTCGGCGCGCCTTGCCACCGGCATTTTGTTAGCGACTCATCACCATTTGATAAAAAAAGGACCGCCATGAGCAGCATTCGTCATCTGATCCACGGCCTGGTGCGCGACATCGGCTTCCCGGTGCGCCGCCTGTTGCCGGCGGCTGCCGTCCGCACCGTCGGCCCCTTCGTGTTCTTCGATCACATGGGACCGGTGGAATTCGACAGCGCCACCACCGAGGGCGACGTTCGTCCGCATCCGCATATCGGCCTGGCGACGGTGACGTATCTGTTCTCCGGCGCGATGATGCATCGCGACAGCCTCGGCGTCGTGCAGCGCATCACGCCGGGCGCCGTCAACTGGATGGCGGCCGGGCGCGGTATCGTGCATTCGGAGCGTATCCCGGAAGACATCCGCAACGACAAGGTGCCGGTGCACGGCTTGCAGATGTGGGTGGCCTTGCCCAAGGATCAGGAGCAGGGCGACGCCAGTTTCCATCACTATCCGGAAACCGACATGCCGCGCATTGAGCTCAACGGCGCCAGCCTGCACCTGCTGGCCGGCAAAGCCTACGGACAGCAGTCGCCGGTCAGGACATCCAGCCCGACGTTGTATTTGTCGGGCCGCATCAAGGCCGGCGCCACGCTGACCCTGCCGGCGGACTACAGCGAGCGCGCCGTGTATGTGGTGACCGGCGCCGCTTCGCTCGACGGCGAAGCGCTGGAAGCCGGTGTGCTGGCGGTGCTGGAGCCGGGCGGCGAAGTTAAGCTGACGGCGCAGAGCGATACGCTGTTCATGCTGCTGGGCGGCGAGCCTATCGACGGCCCGCGCTTCGTCTGGTGGAATTTCGTGGCCAGCAGCAAGGAAATGATCGAAAGCGCCAAGCTGTCATGGCGGGCGCAGGATCGATCGGTGTTTCCGGCGATTCCCGGTGAAGTCGAGTGGATTCCGCTGCCGGAGAAGTGAAAGGCTGAAGTTCGCTTACTTATCTGCTTACTTATCCGCTTATTCGCATGAAAGCAAAAAGGCCCGATGGAAACATCGGGCCTTTTGCTTTCATGGATGCGAAACGGAAAGATCCGTGCTGCTATTCGGCCGCTTGCGTGCCGCGGATAATCCAGACCGGTAGCGGACATTGATGCATGACTTTTTCTGCCACGCTGCCGAGCACCATCTTGCGGAATCCCTTTTGCCCGTGCGAGCCGATGACCACCAGCTCGGCGCTGCTTTCCTTGGCTGCGCGCAGGATGGTGCCGGGAATGTCGCCCGGCGCGATCGGACTTTCGATGATGCGCGTGTTGCCGGGCAGGCCGGCGGCTTCCACACGTTTTTTGGCATCGTCGAGGATGTTTTGTCCGGCGCCGATGAAGTCTTTGTGCAAACCGGCAGGCGGCTGGTAGCCGGTGTCGTAGAGGATGTAGCTGTTGTCGACGACGTGGACGACCTCGATCTTGCTGCCCAGCGTTTTCGCCAGACGGATGGCTTCGTCCAGCGCCTGGTTGGCGGTGGGGCTGCCGTCGACGGGGACGAGAATCTTTGCGTACATGCCGGTATCCCTTGATGAGACAGTCAGGTTGTCAATGAATCAAATCATGCCGAGGATGCGGCCGAGCTCGGCGACGTAGGGGCTGTCCTTGAGAATCGCGCCTTCCACCGAATCCATCAGGTTCATGGCGGAACTCTGGGTCTTGCCGATATGCTCGCGCAGGACGCCGGCTTCGACTTCGGGTGTGCTCAGGTGACTTTTCAGGACGGCGAAATCGTTCTTCAACGTTTTTGCTTCGGGGGTGTCGACGTCGATGTTCTGGATTTCCAGCTCCAGTTCGGCCAGGATCTGTTTCAGGCGAACGTGGTGGGAATCGTCTTGACGCAGGATGGGATCAGACATATCGGCTCCAGCGGTTAGGGGAATCGGCGACCAGCATTGCCGCTTGGGCGAATGCTGAGGTTTCTGCTGCTGTGGTTGCTGCTGTTGTATTCACTGCTGTTGTATCCAATATAACACCCTCATCATAAGAGAAGTTTCGATCTTGTGCAGGGGGCTGCTACGGACATTTTGTTACACTGCGCCATGCAAACCCATTCCGAAAGTAGCAGTATGAGCGATCACCCCCTTATAAGCTGGACCGAAGCAGGGGAAATTCGTTCCGCCCGCTGGCGTTCCGAAGCCGGCAATCCGCCTCCCAAAACCGTCGCCGTGGCGGACGACCGCATGCCGGCCGACGTCGCCTACAAGCTGGTCTGCGAAGGCACCGGCCTGCTGTGGCGCGGCGATTATCAAAACGCCCGCCAATTGCTGCAAGCCCTGGCCCGCCGCATCGACAAGAAATCCGAGCGCAAGAGCGGCAAGGCGGCCGATAAAGCTGCGGCCGACAAAGCCGCCGGTAAAAGCGCCGTCAAGACCGCTGCCCAACCGGCAATCTCCATCACCCAGGCATTCCACCTGCATCGCCAGGCGCAGGCGCAACGCGCGCGCATCCTCGGCATGCTGCTGCTGCCGCTGGAAGCCGATTACAGCATTCCCTTGCGCCGTGCGCCCGACCTGGTACAGGCCTGCACGGAAGTGTACGGTCCCGGCGAAGAAGCCAGCGTCGTATCGATGCGCGAAGTGCTGGGCCTGGTGGGCGCGCACGAGTGGCGCAAGAAGGGCGTGCCGATTCCCGCACTGGGCGGCAGCATCCATCCTTACTACGGCGTGTTCTCGCCGGTGCGCGGCGAATACGTCGACCTGATCGCGCAGGCGGTGTTGCCGACGGTCGACCTGGCCTTCGACATCGGCACCGGTACCGGTGTGCTGGCGGCGCTGCTGGCCAGGCGCGGCGTCAAACGCATCGTCGCGACCGACCAGAGCGAACGCGCGCTGGACTGCGCCGCCGAAAACCTGAAACGCCTGGGCGTGAACAAGCAGGTCGAGCTGATGAGCGCCGATCTGTTTCCGGAAGGACGCGCGCCGCTGGTGGTGTGCAATCCGCCCTGGGTGCCGGCCAAGCCGAGCTCGGCCATCGAGGCGGCAGTCTACGATCCCGACAGCCGCATGCTGCGCGGCTTCATCGACGGCCTGTCCGAGCATCTGACGCCGGGCGGCGAGGGCTGGCTGATCATGTCCGACTTCGCCGAACATCTGGGTCTGCGGCCCCGCGGAGAAATTCAGGCGATGATCGACAAGGCGGGTTTGCAAGTGGTCGGCAAGACCGACATCAAGCCGCGTCATCCCCGTTCCAACGACGCGGAAGATCCCTTGTCGGCTGCACGCATGAAGGAAGTAACGTCGCTGTGGAAGCTGAAGGTGAAGAAGGCTTGAGCAGCTTGAACTGTTTGAGAAGCAACTGGAGCTATGCAAAAGGTGGGTTCATGAAATCATCTGTTTCGTCTGTCTTTTCGTCTTTCGGCGCAATGGCCTTGCTGGCGACGCTTTGGGCCGGCCCGGCGTCGGCCCAACTGATAGAGCGGCATCCTTTCGCTTATCCGCCGCCGGCGCCTGACAAGCCGGTGGTGACCACCAGCGCTAATACCTGCAAGTGCGAAGTGGCCGACACCAGCGGCAGCGCCTGCATGATCTATATGCGCACCAACGCCGCCGACTGGCTCGCCCAGAACGCGCCGCAGACGCGCTTGCGCTCCTCCAACGACGGCCGCTACTACGACACGCCGTTCGCGTTGGCGGCCAGCGCCTGCGCCGGCCGCAAGGTCAATGCGTCGACTGTGAAGGTGCATTGGCTGGACAAGAAAAACGCCATCCTGGAGTGGAAATGATTTCTGCGGCTCAGATTCCAGTTGTTTGATTTGATGTGATTTTGCTGCTCTGAACAGTTCGCAAGACGCTGCGATCCCGGCGAAAACCGGGACGCGCCATCGCCAGGCGTGGTCATACCTTCCTCATGCCGCAGCTGGCGCTTCCGCCGGAAAACTCAACACCACCATGAAGCTCCCCGCGCCGCTGTAACCAAATCGCAGCTGGCCGCCATGCGTGCGCATGACTTCTTCCACAATCGACAGGCCGAGACTGGCGCCGACGCGTTCGCCGCTGCGTGGAGCGAAGGGTTTGCGGATGCGTTCCCAATCGTTTTCCGGGATGCCGGGGCCGTCGTCGATGACGCGCAGCTCGAACAGGTTTTCCACTGGTTCCAGCTGCACATGGAGGAAGCTCACCGCGCCGTATTGCAGCGCGTTGCCGAGCACGTTCTTGATCGCTTCGCGCAGGCTGATGGCGTCGCCCATGATCAGGCAGGGTTGCTCCGGCGCTTCCATGGCGAGGTCGAGCTGGCGTTCCTGATGCGAGAGCATGTCGGCCATTTCCCGGCGCACCAGTTCGCCCAGGTCGATCTTCTCGAAGGCGGCGGTGTCGCTGCGGTGCTGCACCATGGCGTGGTTGATCAGTTGATTGACCAGCGCGCCGAGGTGGCGGGTGCGCTCGCGCAGGCGGTCGAGATGATGGCGGCGGCCGGCGTCGTCATGCTGCGCGGAGAGCAATTCCATCTGCGAGATCAGGGCCGTCACCGGCGTGCGCAGCTGATGCGCGGCGTCGCCGATGACGCGCCGCATAGTGGAACGGTGCACCGCCAGTCGCTGCATGAAGGCGTTGATCGAACTCACCAGCGCGTGGGTTTCCACCGGCACCGTGATCGACAGCGGAGACAGGTCGTTGAGGTCGCGCTCGCGGATGGCGGCTTCAATCTTCTTCAGCGGCGACAAGGCCTGGTACAGCGTGAACATCGCCGCCACCAGGGTCAGCACGCCCATCGCCAGAATCACCAGCAGGGCGCGCGTGCCGACGCTCTTGGCGAACGAGAGACGCGCATTGTTGGTCTGCGCCAGCACGATGACCGCCCACGGATGCTCTCCGGCGACCGGCATGCGGCGGCCGACGATGGCCATGCGCACCGGCGTATCCAGATAAGCGCCGTCCTGCAGCAGCGGGCCGTCTTTCAATTTTTTCCACGGAATCTCGGGTTTGAAATCGGGATCGCCGGCAATCGTGCGGCCGTCCGGATCGACCACCACATAGAACACCTGGTCACCCGCCGTCAGCATGGAAAAAGCCGCCAGCGGCACGTCGACGTTCACGGCGCCGTTCTGGTACCAGGTGTTTTCCGCAATTTGCAGCGCGCTGCCGGTGAGGATGCGGTCGTAGGCCTCGTTGGCGGCCAGCTGGGTCGAGATCCAGATGGCGATCAGCAGGGCGATGGAGCTGATCGACAGCACCAGCCCGACGCGCATCACCAGGCGCGTGTAGAGCGAACGTCCGGCGACGATCATGCCGGCCTCAGTGCGCGGCCGCCGAAGACGGCGATGGCGTACCGGACGGCAGCAGCACCAACTGGTAGCCGAGGCCGCGCAGGGTGCGGATTTCGAAACCGGCGCCGGCCAGTTTCTTGCGCAGGCGGCCGATGTATTGCTCGACAGTGTTGGCGTTGGGCGTATCGTCGACGCTGAACAGGCGGTCGATCAGTTCGTCCTTGCCGAAGATGCGGCCCGGCCGCGCGGCGATGATTTCCAGCAGCGTCACTTCGCGTCGTGTGAGCTCCAGCGGCATGCCGTCGAGCGAGGCGGTGCGGCTCTTGCGGTCGATGGTGAGATTGGCGCAGCTCAACAGGTTGGTGGCTTCGCCGCCGCTGCGACGGAGCAGCACGCGGATGCGGGCATCCAGTTCGCGGAAGTCGAAGGGTTTGATCAGATAGTCGTCGGCGCCGAGGTCGAGCGCACGCACGCGTTCTTCGATTTCAGCACAGGCGGTCAGCATCATGACCGGCGTGGTCAGGCCTTTTTCGCGCACGCGCGTGAGCAGCGAAAAGCCGTCCTGCTGCGGCAGCATGACGTCGAGGATCAGCAGGTCGTAGGGATCGGTGACCAGCTTGGCAGCCTCGTTGCCCTTGCTTTGCCAGTCGACTGTGTGACCGATGCGCGACAGGTGGGCGATGATCGCTTCGGCGACGTCGGCCGTGTCTTCGACCAGGAGGATGCGCATGATGATTCCGTGGTGGGTGTGTCTTGATTCCGGGATGCTGACATATCCGCAACATATCGGAAACCGTGTTCAGCGGTATGTCAGTTTCATTACAGCTTCCGAGATTAGCATCCTTCACAGAACTTATAAAAGTCTTAAGGAGATTTTGTGAAAAACGATTTTGCGGCAGCGCCGCAGTCTTCCTCCACGCCTGTGGATCCGTCCGTTCCTCTGCTGGAAATCGAGAACGTCACTCTGCAGTACAAGACTTCCGACTCGCTCGTTACCGCGACGCAGCAAGTCAGCTTCAACGTGCACCCGTCCGATCGCTACATCTTGCTCGGCCCCTCCGGCTGCGGCAAGTCGACGCTGCTCAAGGCCATCGGCGGCTATTTGCAGCCGACCGGCGGCAAGATCCGGCTCAAGGGCAAGGAAGTCAGCCAGCCCGGTCCCGATCGCATGATGGTGTTCCAGGAGTTCGACCAGCTGTTGCCGTGGAAGACCGTGCGCCAGAACGTCGAGTTCGCGCTGCACGCCAGCGGTCGCCTGCAGGGCAAGGAAGCTTCGGATCGCGCCGCCTATTACATCGAAAAAGTCGGCCTCGCCAAATTCATCGACAGTTATCCGCACACGCTGTCCGGCGGCATGAAGCAGCGCGTCTCGATTGCGCGCGGCATGGCGATGGAGCCGGACGTGCTCTTGATGGACGAACCCTTCGCCGCCCTCGACGCGCTGACGCGCCGCAAGATGCAGGACGAGCTGCTGCGCCTGTGGGACGACACCAATTTCACGGTGCTGTTCGTCACGCACTCGATCGAAGAAGCGATCCGCATCGGCACCCGCATCCTGCTGCTGTCGCCGCATCCGGGCCAGGTCAGGGCGGAGCTCAACAGCATCCCGCCGGAAGAAATGGGAACCGCCAGCCAGGCGCAGCTGGAACAGCGCATCAACGACATGCTGTTCGCGCACTGAGCAAGCTGAACGAACCTGAAAATAAGCAGAAAAGAGAGACAAGCCATGAGCAACAACAACACACTCTTCGTGCGTCCGGAAATCATCGTCGAGCCGAACCGCAACGCCGTCGCCGAAGTCCAGCGTCCGCTGTCGGCCTTCGAGGCTATCTACCGCATCAGCTGGATCCGCAAGACCGCCATCCTGCTGGTGCTGGCGCTGGTCTGGGAAATCTACGGCCGCTGGCTGGATAATTCGCTGCTGTTCCCCAGCTTCAGCGAAACGCTGCACGCCTTCATGAGCGGCATCAGCAGCGGCGTGCTGCTGCAACGCGCCGCGGTCTCGCTGGAGACTTTGCTGATCGGCTACGGCCTCGGCATCCTGCTGGCAGGCTTGCTGACCACGCTGGCGATCAGTTCGCGCATCGGCAACGATTTCCTGGAAACGCTGACCTCCATGTTCAACCCGCTGCCGGCGATTGCCTTGCTGCCGCTGGCGCTGATCTGGTTCGGCCTCGGCACCGGCAGCATCATCTTCGTGCTGGTGCACTCGGTCTTGTGGGCGGTGGCGCTGAACACGCACGCCGGTTTCCGCTCGGTGTCGAATACTTTGCGCATGGTGGGCCAGAACTACGGCCTGAAGCGTTTTTCGCTGGTGCGTTCGGTGCTGATCCCGGCAGCTTTCCCCAGCATCCTGACCGGCCTCAAGATCGGCTGGGCCTTCGCCTGGCGCACGCTGATCGCGGCCGAGCTGGTGTTCGGCGTGTCGTCCGGCACCGGCGGCCTGGGCTGGTACATCTTCGAAAACCGCAATCAGCTCGAAACCGCAAATGTATTCTCGGGCCTGTTCTTCGTGATCATGATCGGCTTGTTTGTCGAGAACATGATTTTCGCGCAAATCGAAAAACGGACTATCCGCCGCTGGGGCATGCAACACTAATTCTTAAAAAACGATATAAATCGATACCTTTCCAGGAGACCAAATGAAACGCAGAAATTTCTCAAAACTGATGATGGCCGCAACGCTCGGTTTGTCCATGCTGGCTGCCAGTGTGCCGGCGCGCGCCGAAGCGCCGGTGGTGCGCTTGTCGCACGGTTACGGCCTGCTGTATCTGCCGCTGATGGTGATCCGCGATCAGGGTCTGATCGAGAAGCACGCCAAGGCGCTCGGCCTGGGCGACGTCAAGACCAACTGGGTGCTGCTCGACGGCGGCAACGTGATCAACGACGCCATGCTGTCGGGTAACCTCGACATCGCCGGCACCGGCGCGCCGGGTTTCATCACCTTGTGGTCGAAGGCGCACGGCATTCCACGTTCGGAAGTCATCGGCCTCGGCGCACTGAGTACCTCGCCGCTGTGGCTCAACACCAATAACCCGAACGTCAAGTCGCTCAAGGATTTCACCGCCAAGGACAAGATCGCGATCCCCGGCATCAAGACTTCGCTGTCGGCCGTGCTGCTGCAAATGGCTGCCGCCAAGACCTTCGGCATCGACAACTACGCCAAGCTCGATTCGCTGACCGTCAGCCTGAGCCATCCGGAAGCGCTGGGTTCGCTGCTGTCCGGCAAGACGGAAATCACCGCGCATTTCACCTCGCCGCCGTTTTCGTATCAGGAAGTCAAGGATCCGAAGATCAAGCGCGTGCTGAATTCTTCCGACGTGCTGGGCCACATCACGATCGACGTCGTGTTCGCGCTCAAGCAGTTCACCGACAAGAATCCCAAGCTGACCCAGGCCTTCATGGAAGCCCAGGAAGAAGCCAACGCCTACATCGCCAAGAACCGCAAGGGCGCGGCAGAGACTTTCCTGCGCGTGTCGAAGATGAAACTGACGCAGGATGAAGTCGAGAAGATGCTGGCCGATCCGGATACGCAATTCACGACCACGCCGGAAGACATCATGCAATACGTGGTGTTCATGGACAAGGCCGGCACCATCAAGACCAAACCCGCGGTGTGGTCGGATTTGTTTGTGCCGGTGTTCAAGACGCGCAAGGGTAGCTGATATCCGGGCTTGAAAAAATGGGAGCGCATACTGCGCTCCTTTTTCAGTCATGTCGACGGTTGGAACCTTCTTGACATTCGTACATGGCAGCCCAGCAGGAAAACAAGCAGGCACAACGAAGTGAACGTCATCGTCGCCGAGATGAATACTTCAGTACCCGGTATGCGGCCGGCAAGCGCAACCGCGAGGCCGCCGACTATGGGCTGGATGAATCCGAACAGCGCGGAAGCCTTGACTCGTTCCGATGGCGTCGCATCGATGGCATCTGCCGAGCAGGGAATGATGATGAAACCGAATGCAGCTTGGACGAGGATCAAGCCGGCTATTGCATAGGGCGTACCAAAGTATGTTCCTGCGAGCATGCAGGACAATCCCGCAAAGACCACCATGATGCCGATTCCGATCAGGTTGCGGCTGGAACGACGCGGTGCGAGGCAGCCGCTCAGAAACATCCCGGCTGCAACCAATCCACTGGCGCAGGACAGCGTCAATCCGGCGGAAACCGGATCGAACCCTGTCGTGTCCGAAAGAAAAAACGGTAACCTCGCTGCAGCCGGCGCAAAGCTGACCTGAAAGGATGCCGCGCTCAACGTCGGCATGAAGAATGCCGGCGTCATCATGATGTTTCGCCAATTCGACGCTTGTGCAACTTTGGCCGTCGTGTCCGTGCGCTGACCGCGTTGTGCCAGGCTGAGCCAGAGGCCGATCATCAGCACCGGGAGCACCAGCATCACCAATGCCCATCGCCATCCGAATGTTGCGGCAACAATGCCGACCAGCGCCGGCATCGCAATCTGCTTGACTTCAACGATACCGCTGGCCCACGCAAGAATCCGTTTGAACCCTTGATCGGAATTTGCCTCACGCAAGGCCACACGAGTGGCGTTGGCGCCGATGCCGTTGACGGCGAACATCGCAAGAAAAGCCATGGAAAACAGGACTGCATCGTTTGCAGCGCAAAGCGTCAGGCCGGCGATGCCCAAAAGAATGCAGGAGAGGGCTGCCGGGCGATATACGCCAAGCATCGCAATGATCGGGACAGACGCCAGCTGTGACAAGGAGAAAGCGATGTAACAGACGCCAAGAAGAAGTTGAAACTGTTGCGTAGAAAGCTGGTTGCTGTTTGCCATGGCCGGCAACAAGGGCGCAAGTGCATCGAAAAAAAGGGCGACCACAACAAAGCGTCCGATGGCCGCCCAAGTGAGACTGGTCAGACTGATTTTCACGTTGCCTGATGACCGGGAGCTCAGGCAGCCACGCCCATTGGCCTCAGGTTTCCTTCGCTGCGCGATTTGCTGGCGCGCAGCCATTCGCGGATCAATGTGCGATGTTGCGGATATTTTTCAGCGAGATATTCTTCACTTGCAGCCCAATCTCCGCGACCCAGCCAGCCTTGGACTTTTTGAATATCTTGATGAGGAATCGGCAATTCCATATGAAGCTCCAGTGCAGTATGTTTTTCTGGAGTTGCGTAGTCACAAAATATGTTGAAATTCTGAAGGCGAATGCCCATAAGGATCTCATTGTGTGGGGAAAGATGCTGATCACCACCTTGATCCGGCGCTGGTGGTACTAACAACATAGGAAGACCATCAAGAAGATGGAATAGCGCGAATTCGAGAAAGCAGAGAGTTTCGTGCTGTCCGCCGTCCTCACAAGAGTCAGGATCGTGGCGGTTCTCTATCAAAAAGAGCCAAGATCCCGACGTGAGTTTCGAAGGCGATATCGTTTCAGCCGTAATACGGAAACTGCTGCGACCGATCCATGAACGCATGGTAATGCACTACCACACCCGCTTCACGCAGGCTCAGCACGGCGTAGGCGGGTGGCTCCATCGAAGTCGTCGCCGGGCCGGTCAGGGCGAAGTCGAGCGCGTGCTGGTGGTTGGTGCCGGGCACGGTGGCGAACGGCGTGCCGTACCAGGTGCCGCCGGAGGGACGGTGCACGTGGCCGGAAAACATGTAGCGCACGTTGCCGTGTTTCTTGACCAGCGCGCGCAGGTCGGCTTCTTCGCGCAGGCGGATCCAGTCCATCGACGGCAGGTCGAGTTCGAAGGGCGGATGGTGCGAGAACAGATAGACCTGACGCTCGCCGGCATCGGCCAGCATGCGGTCCAGCCAGGCCAGCCGGTCGGCGCAGAGGCGGCCTTCGTGGGTGCCGGCTTCCTTGGTGTCGAGGAAGACCAGGCGCGCCGTATCGGTATCGTGTATGCCTTGGACGAAACCTCTGCCGTCCACCGGCATGTCGGGAAACACGCTGCGGAACACCGGCCGTTCATCGTGATTGCCCAGCAGCAGACGCACCGGCAGTTTCAGTTGTTTCAGGCAGTCGGCCAGGATGCGGTACGAAGCTTCGTCGCCGTCGTGGGTGAGGTCGCCGGTGATGACGCACAGGTCGGCGTCGGGATGATGTTCATTGACGTGAGCGATGCAGGTGCGAAAACGCGCTACCGAATCTTCGCCGAACAAGAGATTCCCATCCGGCACCAGGTGGATGTCGGTAATTTGTATGACTTTCATCAGGATGTGTTGTTGGTGTTGAATTAAAGGATTTATCGAATGCCGGCGCGCAGGAAGGCCTGGATGAACTGACGCTGGAATACAAGGAAGCCGATCATCAGCGGCGCAATCGCCACCAGCGTGGCGGCGCTGATGATGGAGATGTTGACGCCGCTTTCCGGCGCGCCGAACAAGGACAGGCCGACCGTCAGCGGACGCGTCATCGGCGAGTTGGTCACGATCAGCGGCCACAGGAAATTGTTCCAGTGCGTCGCCACCGACACCAGCGCGTAGGCCAGGTAGACCGGCTTGGCGGCCGGCACATACACGCGCCACAGCACGCCGAACCAGCCGCAGCCCTCGATGCGCGCCGCTTCTTCCAGCTCGCGCGGAATCTGCATGAAAGCCTGGCGCAGCAAGAAGATGCCGAAGGCGCTGGCCATGTAAGGCACGGCCATGCCCAGCGGCGTGTCGAACATGCCCAGGCGCGTCACCATGGCGTAGTTCTCGACGATCAGGATTTCCGGCAGCACGAACAATTGCAGCAGCACCAGCACGAACAGCAGGTTCTTGCCGACGAACTGGAAGCGCGCGAACGCAAAACCGGCCAGCGTGCACAGCGTGAACTGGCCGACCAGGATCAGGCTGACCAGTACGAAGGTATTGAAGAAATAGCGCAGCCACGGCGCTGACTGCCAGGCGTCCCGGAAATTCTGCAGCACCAGCGGTGCGCGCCAGTCGAACGCCAGCGCTGCGTGGGAAGTATGGAAGGCCGCCCACAGCGCGAACAGCAGCGGGGCGATCCACAGCAGCGCCAGCGCCCAGGCGCCGGCGGTGTCGACGATAGTCCAGAACCGTTCGCCGGGGGCCGACGGCGTTGCCGGCGTTGCACTGTTGGCGGCGGATGATGCGTTGATGGTGGCGGTATTCATCGACTGGTTTTTAGCGGTAATGGATGCGGCGGTCAAAGAACAGGAATTGCAGCGCGGCGATCAGGCCCAGGGCAGCGAGCACCATCACGGTCATCACGGCGGCGCCGGACTGGTCGAGATAGGCGAAGGCCATTTCCCAGATCCAGTACAGGATCAGCTTGGAGGCATTGTCGGGGCCGCCCTTGGTCAGGATGAACAGATGGTCGATCAGGCGCACCGAATTGATCAGCGCATTGATCGTCACAAACAGCGTGGTCGGCATCAGCAGCGGCAACACCACGCGGCGCGTATACGCCCAGCGCCCGGCGCCTTCGATGCGGGCGGCTTCGCGCAGGTCCGGCGGGATCGCTTGCAACGCAGCGAGATAGAAGATCATGAAGAAACCGGACTCTTTCCAGATCGTCACCGCCATCACCGACCACAAGGCGGTGCCCGGCTGGCCGAGCCAGTTGGTCGGGCCGATGCCGAACAGCGCCGTGATGTGATCGAGCAGGCCGAGGCCGGGGGTATAGAAGAACAGCCACAGGTTGGCCGCCGCAATCATCGGCAGCATGGTCGGTGTGAAGAAGGCGGTGCGCACCAGGCCGCGGCCGCCGATGCGCGCATTGGCCCACAGCGCCATGCCCAGCGCCAGCGCAATCGACACCGGGACGGTCACGCCCGCGTACAGCAGGTTGTTGCCGACCACTTGCCAGAAGGCCGGATCGGCCAGCAGGTCGCGGTAGTTGTCGATGCCGTTGAAGACACTGGGACGGCGCGCCGTGCCGCGCGAGAAGAAGCTGGCCCACAAGGTCGCCAGCATCGGGAAGAAGGCGAACAGCGTCAGCAGGATCAGCGACGGCGTCAGCAATCCCCAGCCGAACAGGTTGTGCAGGCGGCGCTCGGCGGGATTGGCCGGCGCCAGGTTTGTTGCTTGGTTCATCAGGATGTTATCCAGTGATCAGATTTTTTGCAGTCGTCCCAGCACACGCTGGGACCCAGTGTCGTGATCATCGTCGATACGACACTGGGTCCTGACTTTCATCAGGACGACAGCGATACAAAAGGTGTGCAGCGTTCCGGCGATTAACGGTAAGGCTTGAGCAAACGTTCCGCAGTCGCCTGTGCTTCATCCAATGCCTGCTTGGATGTCTTGGTGCCGGTCAGTGCAGCCTGGACAGCGTTCGACAGGGCTTCACGCACGCGGGCAGTCTGCTCGGTCGAGAACTCCGGAATCGCTACCGCCAGCTGATCGCGGGCGACCAGCGCTTGCGGGAAGGTCTTGGCGTAGTCGCGCAGGGCTGGCGTGTTGTACGACGCCGGGCTGGTGCCGACATAGCCGGTGGCGATCGACCATTGTGCAGCGCGTTCCGGCGCCGTCATCCAGCGTACGAAGGTGACCGAAGCGGCTTGCTGTGCAGGCGTTGAACCCTTGAACAGGTAGAAGTTGCCGCCGCCGACCGGCGAACCCGGTTGCTTGTTGGCCGGCAGCATGGCGACGCCGAAGTCGAACTTGGCTTCCTTCTTGACCGCAGTCAGGTTGCCGGTGGTGTGCCACATCATGGCCGTCTGGCCTTGCACGAACGCCTGGCGCAGCGTGCCCCATTCAATCGCGCCGGCCGGGCTGACCTTGTGGGTTGCCGCCAGCGAGCGCCAGAATTCCAACGCCTCGACGGCTGCCGGGGTGTTGAAGTAGACCTGTGTGCCTTCCTTGTTCATCAGCGAGACGCCGTTCTGGATCGCGAACGCCTGGAACATCCAGTACGGATAGCCGGTCGACGGCACCATCAGGCCGAACTTGTCCTTGCCGGTGAGCTTGGTGGCGGCGGCCAGCATTTCCTTCCAGGTCTTCGGCGGCGCGTCCGGGTTCAGGCCGGCGGCGCGGAACATGTCCTTGTTGTAGAACATGACGATGGTCGAACGCTGGAACGGAATGCCCCAGACGTGGCCGCCGATGGTGCCGTTGGCCATCAGGCCTGGGTAGAAACTTTGCAGCCAGGCCTTGTCTTCGGCGCTGGTGGCGACCTTGTCGAAAGGCTCGATCAGGTTCTGGTCGATCAGGTCATAGGTGTCGAGCGCACCCAGCACCGACAGTTGCGCAGGCTGGCCGCCCTTGATGGCCGACAGGGCGCGCACGCGTGTTTCGTCGTAATTGCCGGAGTAGACCGCCTTGACCTTGATGTCCGGATTGGCCTTCTGGAAGTCGTTGATCATGCCGTCGATCACATCGGTCAGCGGGCCGCCGACGGCGATCGGGTAGTACATGGTCAGGTCGGTGGCGGCGCTGGCCAGCGAGGAGGCTGTCAGGGCGCTTGCGAAGAGTGCCGCCAAGGTTGTTTTTCTGATGAGTTTGCTCAGCATCGGGGTTCCTTTGTGGGGGAGGTTCATGTTGAAAAGCACGGGGTGAATTCTGTGAAATGCCGCTTACTGCACGACGCTCAGCGCCGGCCGGAGGTGGATCTCCGGGGCGTCCGGATGCAGCGGAGACGGCATGGGCGACAAGCGGCGGCCATCATCGGCGGCGAAGACATGCGCGTCCACCGGATCCCAGCCGAGGCCGACGCGGTCGCCGAGTTTCAGCAGGCTCTTTTCGGGACTGCGCACGATGATGGCGTCGCCGCCCGGCAGGTCGAGATAGATGTAGGATTCCGCGCCCTGGAATTCGACGCCGGTCACGGTGCCGAACAGTTCGGTGGACGAGGGCGCGACGATGCGGAAATGTTCCGGACGCACGCCGATCAGCTGTTTCTGGTCGGCCGCGCCGACCGGCATGACGCTGGCGCGCAGTGCCGCAGGCAGTTTTCCGGCATCCATCAGCATCATCGGCGGGCTGCCGATGAATGCGGCGGAGAAAGCGCTCGACGGCGTTTCATACAGCTCGGCAGGCGTACCGCTTTGCACGATGCTGCCGGCATTCATCAGCACGATCTTGTCGGCCATGCCCATGGCTTCGGTCTGGTCGTGGGTGACGTAGACGACCGTCATGTTCAGGCGTTGCTGCAAGGCGCGGATTTCATGGCGGACCGAGTGGCGCAGCTTGGCGTCGAGGTTGGACAAGGGCTCGTCCATCAGGCAGATCGAATGGCCTGCCACGACCGCGCGCGCCAGCGCCACGCGCTGACGCTGGCCGCCGGAAAGTTGCGCCGGCTTGCGTTGTTCCAGTCCCTGCAGATTGGTCAGCGCCAATGCGTCCTGCAAACGCTGGCGGCGTTCTGCCGCATGCACGCCGCGCACCTGCATGCCGAAGCAGATGTTTTCCGCCACGCTCAGATGCGGAAACAGCGCATACGACTGGAACACCATCGACAGCCCGCGCGCCGAGGGCGTGGCAGTCGTGACGTCCTTGCCGTCGATCTCCACGCGGCCGCTGTCGGGCGTTTCCAGTCCGGCCAGCAGGCGCAGCAAGGTCGATTTGCCGCAGCCGGAAGGGCCGAGCAGGGCGACCAGCTGGCCGCGCCCGAATTCAAGGTCGAGCGACTTGATGACCTGGTGCGCTCCCCAGGATTTGCTGATGCCGGAGAGGCGGATGGCGATGTCGTTTTGCATATTCATTTTCCTGCTGCGATGGCGGCTGTTTCGTGTTCTTCGTCTGCGCCGGCGTCGGCTTGCGAAGTCACCACCACGCGCGTATTCCCTGCCAGCATGGCGGCCAGCGTCGGGTTCAGCGGGCTGTCGGTGACCAGGATGTCGGGGTCGGAAAGATGACCGCCGCGCACCGGCGCCTGACGGCCGAACTTGGAGTTGTCGGTGACCAGGATCTGGGTGCGGCAGCTCTCGCGCAAGGCCTGGCGCGAGCTCGATTCCATGCGATCGAAGTCGAGCAGCGTGCCGTCGGTGTCGACGCCGCCGACGCCGTAAATGCCGAAGTCCGCGCGGAAGTTGCGGAACAGTTTGTCGGCATCGTTGCCGAGGATTTCCGGATTGGGAAAACGCAGGGTGCCGCCCGGCACGATGACCTGGTTGTTCTGGTTGGTCGACAGCGCCAGCGCCGCGCGCAGGTTGTTGGTGATGACGGTGAGGTGATCATGCTTGGCCAATGCCAGCGCAACTTGTTCGGGCGTGGTGCCGATGCCGATCAGCACGCTGCACGCGTTGGGAATCAGTCTGGCGACCGCGGCGCCGATCTCCGCTTTCTGTTCGAGATTGTTGATGCGGCGCATGTCGTAGGGCTGGTTGCGCGCCGACAGGATCAGCTCGGCGCCGCCATGCCGCCGGCGCAGGATGTCGGCGTCGCACAGGGCGTTGATATCGCGGCGTATGGTCTGCGTCGTGACGGCGAAATGCTCGGCCAGGGCCTCCATGGTCATGAAGCCGTGCTGGCGGAACAACGCAATGATTTCGTTGTGCCGCAATGAAGCAGGCTTGAGGACGGGCTTGCCTTCCGGTTTGTTGGTGAGATTGCTTGCAGGATTCGCCGACATGTTCACTTATCCATTCTCTCGTTCATTTGAAAACGTGATGAATGTTATCGGGCGATTGTTACCGGACCGTGACGTTATTAATGTTCATGTGAACATTATTTGTCTTTCAAATAATCATGACGTCATGGCGATGTCATATATCGAGGGCATAGTTCGCAGCGTTTCACCACTGCTCGCAATTCCCTTTTCAACTTTCCTGAAAACCATTCATGAAAAAATATGCTCTCGCCATTTCGCTCTCCGCCGCCGGCATGTCCGTTTTCGGAGGCGCATACGCGCAAACCAACGTCGCCTCATCGGGCGTCACCATCTACGGGATCATCAATCCCAGCCTGACCTATACCGACAAGGTCGCCAACGTTACGCCAGGCAATCCGACCGGCACCGGTTCGCGTCTAAGCATGGACACTGCCGTTGCGCAAGGTTCGCGCATCGGCTTCAAGGGCGTGGAAGACCTGGGCGATGGATTGAAAGCGCTGTTCACGCTGGAGAACGGTTTCAACGCCGACACCGGCCAGCTGGCGCAGGGCGGCCTGTTCTTCGGCCGCACCGCGATCATCGGCCTGTCGGGCAAGGGCGGTACTGTGTATCTCGGCCGCCAGAAGGATTACATCGATGATCTGGCGCCGTACAACGGCGCGCTCGATTTCGGCAGCCTGGTCAACAACATCCACGCGCTGAACCTGGATCGCACGCAAGGATCGCGCGTCAACAACTCGGTGCGCTACAACTCGCCGGTGATGGGCGGCGTGACGCTGAGCGCGCTGTACGGTTTCGGCGAACAGGCCGGGTCGACCGGCGCTGGCCAGTCCTTCGGCGTGGGCGGCAGCTACAACAACGGTCCGCTGTCGTTCGGCGCGGCGTATTTCCAGAACAAGCTGACGGCCAACAATACCTTTACCGGTTCCAGCGACTCCGGCATTGCCCCGGGTGCCACCACCGGCAGCATTGCCAGCACCTCGCTGAAGACTTTCCTGGTCGGCGGTTCCTACAAACTGGGCGACGTGCGCATGTACGGTTCGTACTCGCAGGTCAAGCAACCGCTGGCGGTTGCCGCCGGTACGGCAATGACCGGTTTCACCGGCACCGCCGGCGCGGCCTTTACCTTCGGCGGCGTCAACAACAGCAAGGTCGACCTCATCGACTTCGGCGTCAACTACAACGTCACGCCGAGCACGCAACTGCTCGCCAACTTTGTCGGCACCCGTTCCAAATTCGTCGGCGCCAAGGACGGCAAGGCTTCGCAGGTGTCGCTGGGCGTGGACTATTTCCTGTCCAAGCGTACCGATGTGTATCTGTTCTACGCCAACATCCGTTCGTCGGACATGTTCAATCCGGGCTTGTACGTCGCACCGGGCGGCAGCAATACACAGAACGTCCTGACCGCCGGTATCCGTCATAAATTCTGATCGGCGTATTCCCTGCAAGGAGAAACAGATGAACATAGTTAAGAACGGCTTGCGGCTGGCCGTCTGCGCCGCGCTCCTGAGCGTGTCGCTGGCGGCCGGCGCCGACCCGTTGATCGCCGCGCACCGCGGCGGCACCGGCGACGGTCCGGAAAACACCATCCCGACGCTGCAGAATTCGCTCAGGCACGGCGCGGATATCCTGTGGATGACGGTGCAGGTATCCAGCGACGGCGTGCCGGTGCTGTATCGTCCGGCCGATGTCTCGGCGCTGACCGATGGCAAAGGAGTGGTCAACACCTTGACGGCGGCGCAACTGACTGCGCTCAATGCCGGCTACATGTACAGCGTGACGGATGGTTCCGGTAACAAAAGCTATCCCTATCGCCGGCAGCCGGTGCAAATACCGACCTTGCGCGACGCACTGCGCGCCGTGCCGGCATCGGTGCCGATCATGATCGACATGAAGCAGTTGCCTGCCGACGTGCTGGTCAATGCAGTCGCCAAAGTCATCGAGGAAGAAAACGCGTGGCAACGCGTGCGTTTCTATTCCACCGATGCCGACGTGATTGCCTTGATGGCAAAGCAGCCGAAGGCGCAGGTATTCGAATCGCGCGACGCCACGCGCGATCGCCTGGCGCGCATTGCGCTCAATGGCGGCGCCTGCGATGCGGCGCCGGCGGCGGGTACGTGGTCGGGCATCGAGCTGGAGCGCAAAGTCAGCGTGGTCGAAAAATTCACGCTGGGCGAGGGCGTCTCGGAAGTGGTGGCGCACTGGTGGACCCCGGCGGCGATGAAATGCTTCAAGAGCCATCCCGGCACCAGGGTCATGGTGTTCGGCGTCGATTCGGCGGCGGCGTATCGCAGCGCGCAGCAGCTGGGTGTGGATGTGGTGATGACGGATTCGCCGTTGAAGATGAAGACATTGCGCGAATCAGGCAGGTAATGCAACCGGCAGACTTGTGCACGGAGAAAGCCCGCTCGCGCGGGCTTTTTCTTTGGTCTGGATTCCAGCGTGAAAATGATAAGATAGCGGCGCTCGGGACCTTGGCAATAAGGCCGCATCTGCCGGCGCATTGACAGGACTGATTGCAGCCTCTGAATCGTTGCTTGCAACCTTAATACTCTCCATCGGTAAACCAGATTTTTCCGCTTGCCGCCAGTGAAGCGCATGAGCTGTCTTATAAGAGACGAGCGCTGAGCGCATCCTGTCCCCGCAACCTGCAACCATAACTTGAACCTTATAAATGAATAGCAAGAAGGCCACGCTGATCGGACTTACTGCAGTGGTCCTCTGGAGTTCCATTGTCGGATTGATTCGCGGCGTCAGCGAACATCTCGGCGCTACCGGGGGCGCGGCGATGATGTATAGCGTTGCCTCGCTGTTTCTGCTGTTGTCGGTCGGTTTCCCGAAACTGGGTTCCTTTCCGAAAAAATACCTCTTGTGGGGCAGCCTGCTGTTTGTGTCCTACGAACTCTGCCTGTCGCTCTCCATCGGTTATGCCAATACAGGCAGGCAAGCAATCGAAGTCAGCATGGTCAACTATCTGTGGCCGGCATTCACGCTCATCGCCGCCATTGCATTCAA
The DNA here is from genome assembly GCF_001189965.1 of Herbaspirillum rhizosphaerae. Lineage (GTDB taxonomy): Bacteria > Pseudomonadota > Gammaproteobacteria > Burkholderiales > Burkholderiaceae_D > Herbaspirillum > Herbaspirillum rhizosphaerae. Next base: position 48,414 of record NZ_LFLU01000012.1, on the reverse strand, counting down.
CCGGCAGAGAGCGAACTGGATGGTGGTGCCCGGATTCATCCTCTCGATTATCGGTATCTGCTGGGTGCTGGGCGGTGACCAGGGGCTGGACCTGGCGGGCATGCTTGGCAACGTGCAGGACAATCCGCTCAGTTATGGGCTGGCTTTTTTGGGCGCCGTGATCTGGGCCGCCTATTGCACTGTGACGGCCCGCCTCGCGAAGGGGAAGAACGGAGTGACGCTGTTCTTCATTCTTGTGGCATTGACGCTCTGGGTGAAGTTTTTCTTCGGCGATCACCGCCCGATGTCTTTCAGCCTGCCGGCAATTGTCTACCTGCTCCTGGCGGCGGCCGCGATGGGCTTCGGCTATGCGGCATGGAATGTCGGGATCTTGCACGGTAACGTGACCGTGCTGGCGGGCGTGTCGTACTTTATCCCGGTTTTTTCGGCGGCGTTGTCCGCGATGGTGTTGCATGCGCCGTTGCCGCGATCGTTTTGGGTGGGGGCGTCGCTGGTATGCGCCGGTTCGATACTGTGCTGGCTGGCAACCAGGGCCAGGCGCGCTTCGGCCGCGCAAGAAGATGCGGTGGCGGACTGTTTGTAGGCGCTCAGCCGTGAACTTGTTATTGGAGGTGCGAAAGCGATGGAATTAGCGAAACTGGAAAAGCAACTGAGTTTTCTGAGAGAAATCGACAGGCTCAAGAGCGTTGTACGGCAATCGCCGCTGCTCGACAAAAGCCGGAAAGAAAACTCCGCCGAGCATTCCTGGCATCTGGCCATGTATGCCTTGCTGCTGAGCGAATATGCCTGCGGACCCGTGAATGCACATCGCGTGATGCAGATGCTGCTGCTGCATGACATCGTCGAGATCGATGTCGGCGATTTTCCTATCCATGGCGGATCGTCGAAGGAAGTGCATGCGGAACAAGAGGCGAGGGCGGCGGTGCGGCTGTTTGGCCTGTTGCCCCAGCCTCAGGGCGATGAACTGCTGGCGTTGTGGCAGGAGTTTGAATGCGGAGAAACGGAGGACGCGAAGTTCGCCAAGGCGCTGGACCGCTTTCAGCCTCTCCTCATCAACATACATACCGGCGGCGGCACCTGGACGGAGAACGGTGTGTCAATGGAGCAGGTCTTTTCCCGCTACGGCCCCGTGATCCAACGAGGCGCGCCGCTGCTGTGGAGTGCGTGTGAGCAATGGGTCACGCAGCATTTCGCGCAGTGATGTGGATCGGCGACGCTGCATGCCCTTCATCTGTTGAGCGTACGTGTGTTGCCGGACAGGAAATAAATATCGCTTGACTGGCTACCTACTAAAAGGTAGGCTAAGTCCATGGTCGACTCATCCAACACATCCGACAGCATCTTGCGGTGCGCGCAAACGCTGATCATCGCCGGCGGCTACAACGGTTTCAGCTACGCCGACATAGCGAAGGTCATCGGGATCCGCAACGCCAGCATTCATCACCATTTTCCCAGCAAAGCCATGCTGGTCCGCACGCTGGTGGCGCGCTATCGCGAGGAGATGCAGGACGGCGTCGCCAGGCTGGAGCAGCATGTTGCCGATCCGCTTGAGCAGCTTCGCGCTTATGCCAAATTCTGGGAGGGCTGCATCGCCGACGCATCTTCTTCATTCTGCGTGTGCGCCTTGCTGGCGAGTGAGATGCCGATTCTTCCCGAAGAGATCGCGCTGGAAGTCAGGGCGCATTTTCGCGCGCTATCGGCCTGGCTGGCGGCGGTTTTCGCTCGCGGTGAAGAACAGGGCCGGCTTTCGCTGACCGAGCCGGCCGCGATGGAAGCTGAAATATTCATGGCGGCGGTTCACGGCGCCATGCTCTCCGCACGCGCGTACGGCGACGCCAGGATGTTCGGGGCCATAGTCAATCCGGTTCTGGCGCGGATCGCTCGTCAAGGATAAGGGCGGGATAGTTGCGACAAAGCTCGCCTATTTTACCTACCGATTAGTAGGTAGCTTATTGTGTAAATCGTTCGTCCGCAATCAGGGACGGTGTTTTCTTTGAATGTTTCATTTTTTGATAAAAGGATGGCTCCATGTTTGGAATTTCTCCCCTCGGTTGGGTTCATACGCTAGGCAGCTTGCCGGCTATTCCAGCGGCTGTGTATATGTTTGTGCGCTACGGACGGATCGTGCCGCGCTCGACCGCCGGCAGCGTCTATCTGGTGTCGATGCTGATCGGCGCCGTCAGTGTGTTTCTCGTGGCGCACCAGCCGGTCAGCTACGGCATCGCAGTGGCGACCTTGTTCTTTCTTCTTGTGGGTTATGGCGTCGGAAGGTTTTTGAAGACCGGGAGTGCGGCCAGCTATGTGGAAACAGTCTTCCTCACGATGACCGCGTTTTTGCTGATGGTGCCGACCGTCTCCGAAACCCTGCGCCGCGTGCCGGATGGCCATCCGTTCGTCACCGATCTGAAATCGCCGCTGCTGCTCGGATTTCAGGGAGGGCTTGTCGTCATGCTGATTGTCGGACTGAGCATCCAGATCCTGTATTTGCGCAGGAAGGGCAAAGCCGCAATCGTTTAAAACGCATTTCCAGTTTCGCGTAAGGATTTTCCAGGAGAGACAGTATGGCGCGCAATCCGGTAACACCTGTTCGTCCCGTCGACGCCGTTGTCAGTGCACGGCCGGTGGATAGCGGTTCGACCTACTATCGCCATCTGGAGCTGTGGCGCATCACTTCCGAAGTCAATGCCGCCGCCCGGCGGGCGAAAGAACCGCGCGCCCGCGATGCCGATTTCCTCCGTGCCTTGTCCGATGCGGGATTTCCGGACCTGAAATAACAGCAGCAGACGTAAAAAAAGCGGGAAGGGCTTGCGCCGCTTCCCGCTTTTTCATGTGCGTTTCAATCAGGCCGCAACCAGGCCGCAATAACTAGGCCGCAACGGCAACCGGCGCTGCTTTCTTGCGATACAGGATCAGCGTAGCGATCAGGCCGCAGACGGCGGCGAAGCTCATCCACAGGCCAGGCGCTGCCTTGTCGTGCGTCAGTTCGATCAGGCCGGTGGCGATCGCCGGCGTGAAGCCGCCGAAGATCGCTGTCGCCAGGCTGTACGCCAGCGAGAAACCGGCGGTGCGGACGTCAACCGGCATCACTTCCGTCAGCGCCACCACCATTGCGCCGTTGTAGCTGGCGTAGAGGAAGGACAGCCACAGTTCCACGACCAGCATCTTGCCGAAGGTGGCGTCGCCGACCAGCCAGGTCATGGCCGGATACGCGGTCAGGATGGTCAGCACGGTGAACACCAGCAGCAGCGGACGGCGGCCGATACGGTCAGACAAGGCGCCCATCACCGGCAGCCAGATGAAGTTGGAAATGCCGACGCAGAAGGTGACGATCAGCGCGCTTTCGGTGCTCAGCTTGAGCACGTTCTTGCCGAAGGTCGGGGTGTAGACCGTGATCAGGTAGAACGAGACCGTGGTCATCGACACCAGCATCATGCCGGCGACGACCAGTTTCCAGTTTTCCAGCATCGAACGGAAGATTTCGCTCAGGTTCGGCTTGCGTTTGCGCGCCAGAAACTCGTCAGTCTCTTGCAGCGAGCGACGGATGACGAACAGCACCGGCACGATCAGGCAGCCGATGAAGAACGGCACGCGCCAGCCCCAGTCGCCGACCTGGTCCTTGGTCAGCCACATGTTCAGGCCGTAGCCGATCGCGGCTGCAACGATGATGGCGACTTGCTGGCTGGCGGACTGCCAGCTCACATAGAAACCCTTGCGGCCCGGCGTCGCCATTTCAGCCAGATAAACCGATACGCCGCCCAGCTCGACGCCTGCCGAGAAGCCTTGCAGCAGACGGCCGATCAACACCAGCGCCGGCGCCAGCAGGCCGATGGATGCATAGCCGGGAACGAAAGCGATGAGCATGGTGCCGACGGCCATCAGCGCCAGCGTCACGATCAGGCCCTGGCGGCGGCCGACGCGGTCGACATAAGCGCCGAGGATGATGGCGCCCAGCGGACGCATCAGGAAGCCTGCGCCGAAGGTCATGAAGGTCAGCATCAGCGAAGCGAATTCGTCGCCGGCCGGGAAAAAGGCCTTCGAGATATAGCTGGCGTAAAAACCGAAGAGGAAAAAGTCGAACATTTCCATGAAATTGCCACTGGTGACGCGCAGCACAGTGACGAACTTTGAGGACGATGCAGATGTTTGAGATGTCATGATTTGTCTCTCTCTACCCGAGGTGATCAGGTTATGTGTTTTCTGAACAATACGTGCGACGCGGATTTTTTGTTATTGAGCGTTGGCGGAGCGCAGTCTATCCCAACCTAAGCAAGCATAGCTTTCTAACAGCTTTCATGTTGCGTTTATTTTGCACATTGCTATTTGGATAAGGCAGGCAAGGCGTCCAGACCACTTCTATTGACCTCGGGCGCCGCTTCGGGCGAACTCAGGAAGCGGATCAGCTGCCGCGCTTCGTCGGGATGTCGGGCGCCTGTGGGGATGCCTGCGGCAAACAAGGTGACGCTCTGCAGCGACTCCGGAATTTTGCCGGCAAAGTCGGCGCCCGTTACCGGGAGCAGCTCACTGACTTGCTGGAAGCCAAGCTCATAGTCGCCGTTGGCGACCACACTGGCGACGGGAATCTTGGGGATCATCTTCGCCTTGCCCTTGACTTGTTCCTCGATGCCGAGTTTTTTGAACAGTTCACGCTCTATATAAACACCGCTGGCGCTGTCCGAATAGGCGATAGATTTGGCATGAAGCAAGGCTTGTTTCAAGGCATCCGGGGTGCTGATATCCGGCTTGGCGCTGCCGCTGCGCACGACCATGCCGATGCGCGAATCAGCCAGCGCGGTTCGGCTGGTTGGGATCACCTTGCCTTGTTTGATCAGGTCGTCGAGCGCATAGCCAACCATGATTACGACGTCGGCTGGTTCGCCGCGTTGCAGGCGATTGGGAATGGCTTCTGGCGCCGCGCCCATGGAAGGGCCCCAGGCAGTCGACAATGTATTGCCGGTGGCTTGCTCGAACTTGGGCGCCAGCGCTTTATATGCTGCGGTAAAGCCGCCGGAATTCATGACCTTCAGTTCTGCAGTCCAGCCATTTGCTGACAAAGTGCTGACGATAATTGTCAGGCAGGAAATGATAAATGTACGACGCATGATCAGCATGAGCTTCTCTATCCCGGTTGAAGTGTTGTCTCTGGTCGTTATTGTTTTTTGAGCAGCCTGCAGTGCAGTGCAGCGCCGTGCCAGTGAATAGTGTTGAGTATTCCCGATCTTTCCCGACTTTTCACGTCGGAGCAGGAATCAAGAGCGCGATTCTTGCAAATAGAATTGATAAAGTAAAATGCATAATTTAGTAAGATTGATTCGTTAAAGGCATCAATAAGATTGTATTTTTTATTCAAGGTCACGCATGAAACAACTCCGCTTCGACATCGCCGATTTGCAAGCCATGGTGGCAGTGGTGGACCGTGGAGGTTTTCGCGCTGCTGCGAGCGCCATCAATTTATCGCAGCCGGCCTTGTCACGCCGCATCGACAAGCTGGAAGAAGCGCTTAATGTCAGGCTGTTCGAACGCACCACACGCCGCGTCGCGTTGACGGTCGTGGGGCGTGAGTTTTATGCCAAGGCGCAGGAAATTCTCGCCAATGTTGAAAGCTCCTTATTGAGCATCAGCGACATTGCCGCCAGTTCCGGCGGCGAAGTGACCATTGCTTGCGTGCCGTCGGTGGCATATCACTATTTGCCGCCGGTGATCCGGCAGTTCAATGCGATCTATCCGAACATTCGCATCAAAGTGATTGATGAAGGGGCCAACGAAGTGCTTAACGGTGTTTTGCGCGGTGAAGCCGATTTCGGGATCAACTTCATCGGCGCACAACAGGCTGATATCGATTTTGAAAAAATCATGAGCGAGCGTTTTGTGCTGGCTTGTCTGGATGATCATCCGCTGGCGCAACGGCGCTCCGTGAAATGGCGTGAGATCGACAAATATCCCTATGTGGCGGTGGCACGCTCCAGCGGCAATCGTCTGGTGCTGGATCAGGCGTTGGCGACGGCCGAAGTGCGTCCGAGCGCGGTCTATGAAGTGCGTCACGTCGCTACCTCGTTGGCGTGGGTCGCAGCCGGACTGGGTATCGCCGCCGTGCCGCATTTGGCCATGCCGACGCAGGACGGCTCACCTTTGATTGCCATCCCGCTGGTAGAGCCAAAGGTTGAGCGCACGCTCGGGCTGATCCGCAAGAAGGGCCGCAAGCTGTCTTCGAGCGCACAACATCTTTATGACGCGCTCAAAAATAAACCGCCCAGGCCTTTTCAGGCATAGGCGGCAAAAATACCACGGGGGAAGAACTGTTTTTATCTGCGAATTGAGTTCCTGTTCGGGCTTTGTCTGTCTCTTCGGCCTCGTTTAACTTGCTTGCTCAGCTGGTCTTGGTCACCTTGCTCAGATGGCGCGGCTTGTCCGGATCCATGCCGCGCGCTACCGCCAGTTGCGCGGCCATGACGTAGAACGCCTGGATCGCCACGATAGGATCGAGGTCCGGCGTGAGGGCGGTCGGCAAGGTCAGGTCGCGTTCGGCGATGTCTTCCGGCGCCGCCAGCAAGACCTTGGCGCCGCGCTGGCGCATTTCGGCGGCCAGCTGCAGCATGCCGGCCTGGGTCGGACCGCGCGTGGCGAACATCAGCAGCGGATAGCCTTCGTTGATCAGCGCCATCGGGCCGTGCTTGATTTCCGCGCCGCTGAACGCCTCGGCCTGGATGGCGGAGGTTTCCTTGAATTTCAAGGCCGCTTCCAGCGCCAGCGGAAAACCGATGCCGCGGCCGACGACCATGATGTTGCCGGCCGGCGCCAGCACGTCGATGGCTTTGGACCAGTCGCTGTCGGCGGCGTGCTGCAGCGAATCCGGCAGGCTTTCCAGCGAGTGCAGGAAGCCGGGGTCGTCTTGCCAGTGACCGGCGAACAAGGCGCCGGCAACCAGGCTGGCGATGAAGCTCTTGGTCGCGGCGACGCTGAGCTCGGGACCGGCGCGCAGCGGGATCGACCACTCGGCAGCCTTGGCCAGCGGCGACTCGGCGTCGTTGACCAGCGCCAGCGTGGTGGCGCCGCCGTCGCGAAAATAGCGGATCGGCTCGATCACGTCGGGGCTTTGGCCGGACTGCGAAATGGCGATGGCGAGGCGGTCGCGCGCAATCAGCGGCGCCTTGTTGAGCGTCACCAGCGACATCGGCAGCGAGGCGACGATGTGGCCCAGGCGCGCCATGGTGAGATAGGCGCAATAGCTGGCGGCATGGTCGGAACTGCCGCGCGCCACCGTGACGATGCCGGCCGGCGGCGCGGCGCGCAGCCAGCGGCCCAGTTCGGCATAGCGGGCGTGGTCTTGCGCGAGCTGGTCGGCCACATGGGTGCCGGCCGAACGCGCCTCCTTAAGCATGAGCGAGGTCAATCTTTTCTCCTTCTACGTAAACTTCTTTTAATCTGAAATGGCGATCGAACACCAGGATGTCGGCAAAACAGCCGGCTTTGAGACGGCCGCGTTCCTTGACGCCAAGGTAGTCGGCCGGATAGGTCGAAGTGCGCCGCGAGGCATCGGCAATGTCGAGACCCATGGCGATCAGATTGCGCAGCGCCTGGTCCATGGTCAGCGTGCTGCCGGCCAGCGTGCCGTCGGCCAGGCGCACGCCGCCGGCACATTTGTGCACCACCTGGCGGCCCAGCGTGTAGTCGCCGTCGGGCATGCCGGCGGCGGCGGTGGAATCGGTCACGCAATACAGGCGCGGAATCGCGCGCAAGGCGGCGCGGATGGCGCCCGGATGCACGTGCAGCATGTCGGGGATCAGCTCGGCGTATTCGGCATGCGCCAACGCGGCGCCGGCCATGCCGGGTTCGCGATGATGGAAGCCGCTCATGGCGTTGAACAGATGGGTGAAACCGGCGGCGCCGTTTTTCAATGCGGCGACGCCGTCGTCGTAGGTGCCCAGCGTATGGCCGATCTGCACCACCATGCCGCCGGTCGTCAGCGTGCGCACCAGTTCCAGATGGCCGTCGACTTCGGGCGCGATGGTGATCAGCTTGATCGGGGCAAAGCTGGCCAGCCAGTCGACCTGCTCCAGCGTGGCTTCGACGGCGAAGTCGGGTTGCGCGCCGAGCTTGCCGGGGTTGATGTAAGGGCCTTCCAGATGCACGCCGAGGATGCGCGCGCGGCCGGATTCTCGTTTGCGGCTGGCGCTGCCGATGGCCTTGAGCGCGACTTCCAGTTCTTCCAGCGGGGCGGTCATGGTGGTGGCCAGCAAACTGGTGGTGCCATGGCGCGCATGCAGGCGAGCGATGACGTCGACCGCGTCGCCGCCTTCCATGATGTCCTTGCCGCCGCCGCCGTGGACATGCAGGTCGATGAAGCCGGGCAGGATGTAGTCGCCGTTGTTGGCGTGCGGCGAACCGTCGGCCGGTTCATGGTCGAGCTGGTGGCCGTCGATGTTGCAGATCAGGTCGCCGAAGCTGATGGCGCCGTTGACCCAGCCTTGCGGCGTCAGCACATTGCCGCGGACCTGGATGATGGAGGACATGGGTTTTCTCCGTTAAGAAAGTAGCAGGCTCTTGCGCACCAGCAGCAGGGCGCCGTCGGCGGAATCGGCCAGCGCTGGCGTGATGCGCTGCTGCAGCGCCGCTGAAAAATAAGCTTGCAAAGCGCCGGCCAGGCCGCCGCACAATGCCAGCCGCAATTGCTTGTCGGGATCGAGCGTATCGGCCATCAGTTCGAGTTCTGCGGCGGCTTGCGTCAGGATGTTGCGCGCAGCGGGATCGTCGCCGGCGTGTGCAATCACCAGCCGTGCCAGCCGGGCGAAGGCTGCCTGATCGGCTTGCGACAGCCAGTCGAGCACGACATCGCGTTCTGCGCGGCCGGGCGTGTTGGTCGCGCCGTCGGTTTCGCAAAACGCCACTGTCGCCGCCGACAATGCGCCATGCGGCGCACGGCCGTCGACTACGTGCTGGACATGGTTGATGGCGCGCAGGCCCATCCATGCGCCGCTGGCGTCGTCGCCGGACGGAAAGCCCCAGCCGTCGACCACGCGTTCGCTGCCGTCTGCATAGAGCGCCACGCCGATGGTGCCGGTGCCGACCGCGATGATGGCGCCGGTCTTGCCCTGATGCGCGCCGAGCAAGGTGGTCGTGGCGTCGGTGGCCAGCTCAAGCATGCCGAACGCCGGCGCCTTCTCGCGGAAATCCGCCGCCCACTGCGCCACGTTGAATCCGGCGACGCCCACGCCGGCGGCCAGTTTGCTCAAGGGCGGCATGGCGACGCCCGCATTGGCGAAGGCTCTTTGCAGCGTCGTCAGGATCGCATCCCAGGCTGCCGCCGCGCCGTTGCGCAAGGCCGCCCCGGCGCCGACGGCTTCGCCCAGCAGGCTGCCGTCGGCCCGGACCACGCGCACCAGTGTCTTGGTGCCGCCGCCGTCCACGCCGATCAGATAGTCATACGCCTGGTCCATGCCTTGCTCCGTTGTTGGTTTTGCGCGATCAATGCTGCGTCGGCTGCCGCGACGACAGCAGGTTGCCCGGCTTCAGGCGGCGCAAGGCCTTGCCGTCGGCATCGAACAGATGGAAAGCGTGGCTGCCCGCGGACAGCTCGATGCGTTCGCCGATTTCCACATTGCGGTTGCCGTCGCCGCGCACCACGATGTCTTGCCCGCTGGAGAGCGTGACGTAGATGAAATTGGCTTCGCCCAGATGTTCCACCAGATTGACCGTGCCGCTGAAACGCTCCGAGCCGGCCGCGCCGCTGTAGCCGTCTTCATGGATATGTTCGGCGCGCAGACCCAGCGTGACCTTGTCGCCGATCCGGGCGGCGCCCGGCGCGATATCGACGCGCACCTGCTGGCCGCCGACGATGGCGACGTGCAGGCAGTCTTCGCCTACGGCAGACACCAGGCCGGGCAGCAGGTTCATCTTGGGCGAGCCGATGAAGCCGGCCACGAACAGGTTCTGCGGATGCTGGTACAGCTCCAGCGGCGTGCCGGCTTGCTGGATATGGCCGTCGTGCATCACCACGATCTTGTCGCCCAGCGTCATCGCTTCGACCTGGTCGTGGGTGACGTAGACGATGGTGGCCGCCAGTTGCTTGTGCAGCTTGGCGATTTCGAGACGGGTCTGTACGCGCAGGGCGGCGTCGAGATTGGACAGCGGTTCGTCGAACAGGAACAGGCGCGGCTTGCGCACGATGGCGCGGCCGATGGCGACGCGCTGGCGCTGGCCGCCGGACAGTTCGCGCGGCAGGCGTTCGAGCAGGTGGTCGATCTTGAGGATGCCGGCGGCGTGGCGGATGCGTTCGTCGATGTCGGCCTTGTTGCTGCCGGCGATCTTGAGGCCGAAGGCCATGTTCTTGTAGACGTTCATGTGCGGATACAACGCGTAACTTTGAAAGACCATCGCAATGCCGCGCTTGGCCGGCGGCAGGTGGTTGACGATGTCGCCGCCGATGGCCAGCTCGCCGCCGCTGATGTCTTCGAGGCCGCACAGCATGCGCAGCAAGGTCGACTTGCCGCAACCGGACGGGCCCACCAGTACGCAGAATTCGCCGTCGCGGATGTCGAGGTTGAGGCCGGCCAGCACGTTCTGCTTGCCGTCGTAGGATTTCTTCAAGTCTTTGATGCTTACGTTTGCCATGATGTGCCTTGTAGGAATGTCGTCACTGCGCTTACTTCACTGCGCCGGCGGTCAGGCCGCGGATCAGCTGGCGCGAGAACAGCGTGTACAGAATCAGGATCGGGATCACCGCCATCGACAGCGCCGCCAGCACCGAATTCCAGTCGGTGGCGTACTGGCCGATGAACTGCTGCACGCCCAGCGTGACAGTCTTGGTCTGGTCGCCGGGCGCCAGGATCAGCGGGAACCACAAATCGTTCCACGCCGGGATCATGGTGAACACCGCCACGGTGGCGATGGCGGGGCGGATCAGCGGCAGGATCACCTGGAAGAAAATCTTGAATTCGCCGACGCCGTCGCAGCGCGCCGCATCCTTCAATTCGGTCGGAATCTGGCGGATGAATTCGGACAAAATCATCACCGCCAGCGGCAGCCCTTGCGCCGTATAGACCAGGATCAGCGCGGTGCGGGTGTTGATCAGATCCAGCGCCACCACGAGCTGCAGGATGGAGACCGTGCCGAGCCGGATCGGGATCATGATGCCGATGGCCATGAACAGCGTCATCAGGCGGTTGCCGCGGAACTTGTATTCCGACAGCGCCCAGCCGGCCATGGCGCCGAACAGTACGATCAGCACCAGCGAGGCCAGCGTGACGATCAGGCTGTTGCCGAAGTAGAGCAGGAAGTTGGTGTTCGACAGCACCTTGTGGAAGCCGATCAGCGAGAAGCTCTCCGCTGTCGGAAACGCCATCGGGTTATCGAAGATCGCTTGCCGCGATTTGACCGAATTCATCAGGATCAGCACGATCGGAAACAGCGCGATCACGGCGTACAGACACAGCACGAAGTGCACCCAGAGGTGGCCGGCCGGGCCGAAGCTGCGCTGGATCAGCGAAGGGCCGCCTTTGGTCGCCACCTTGCCGGTTTTGCTATCGGCGCCGTCCAGGTTGTCGGTTGCCGGGGCGATGGAAGAAGAAGCAGAAGTCATCGCGTGTCCTTAAAGCTCGTAACGGGTCAGCTTGCGCTGCACCAGATAAAAATACGTACCGACGCCGGCCAGGATCACCAGGAACATCAGCGTCGCCACCGCCGCGCCCATGGTCGGGCTGCCGACCTGCGCCTGGTAGCCGAAGAAGGTGCGGTAGAAGAAGGTGCCGAGCAGGTCGCTCGAATAATTCGGCCCGGCCAGCGCGCCCTTGACCGAATAGATCAGGTCGAAGGCATTGAAGTTGGCGACGAAGGTCAGAATCGTGACCAGCCCCAGGGTCGGCCAGATCAGCGGCAGCTTGATCTGCCAGAAGATGCGCATGGGGCCGGCGCCTTCGGCATAGGCCGCTTCCAGGACTTCTTCCGGCACGGCCAGCAGGGCGGCGTAGATCAGCATCATCGGGATGCCGATGTATTGCCATACCGAGATCAGCGAGAGCGTGAACAGCGCGGTGGATTCCTGGCCGAGAAAGGGCGCGAAGTAGTCGCCCAGGCCGACCAGCGTCATGAGCTTTTCACCGACGCCCCACAAGGGTGAGATGATCAGTTGCCAGATGAAGCCGATGATCACCACCGACAACAGGGTCGGCAAGAAAATCAACGTGCGGTAGGTGCGCGCACCGCGCAGGCCCTTGAGGCTGAACAGGGTCGCCAGCAGCAGGCCGATCGGGTTTTGCAGCAGCATGTGGATGCAGAAGAACTTGACGTTGTTCCACATGGCGTTCCAGAACGCCGTCGACCAGTCCGAATCGAACAGGATGGTGCGATAGTTGTCGAGGCCGACGAAACTGTGCACGCCGGCGTCGCTGATGCTGTAAAAGCCCAGGCGCAGCGTATCGAGCAGGGGCAGCGCGCTGAACATGGAATAGATGATGACCGCCGGCGCCAGGAAGACGACGATGTGCCACGGACGAGCTGTTTTCACTATGACTCCGGAAGTGAAGACTGAAAGACTTGAGTTGAGACTACGGGCAGGGAACAACCGGCGCAGATTGAACTGCGCCGGGATCGCTACACGGTGCTACTGTTTTTTATTATTGTTGCGGCTTGTACCACTTCGAGAAGCCGGTCTGGATTTTGGTCGCGGCATCCTTCGGCGTCATCTTGCCGTTCAACACCTGCGCGTTGACGTTCCACATTTCGTTTTCCATGCTCGGCGTGCCGCGGTTCAGGATCTGCGAATTGACGCGGATGGTGGAAGAGCACGACTTGCGCCAGTCGATCATCTGCTTGGCGATCGGATCCTTGACCGAGATCAGGTGATTCGACAGCGAGAAGAAACCGGTGACCTTGTTGGTATAGATGTCGGCAAATTCTTGCGAACCCAGCCATGCCAGGAATTTGTAGGCGTCTTCCTTGTTCTTGGATTTCTTGTTCACGCCCATGCCGATGTCGTTGTGATCCGAGATGTAGCAGGCATCGCCGGCCTTCGGCACCGGCGGCGGGAACACGCCCAGCTCCAGCTTGGCGTTGGCATTGGCGTTGAAGTAGGCGATGTCCCACGAACCGGCTGCGTACACCGCGCCCTGGCCCAGGGCGAACATGTTCTGGCTGTCGCCGTAGGTTTGCGCCGATGCGCCCTTGGACAGGTATTTGCCGAGCTTGGCTTCATATTCCCAGGCTGCCAGGAATTGCGGATCGGTAAACTTGGCCTTGCCGGCGATCAGCGCCTTGCGGCCGGTTTCGCCTTTCCAGTAGTTGGGGCCTACGCCGGTAAACAGTACCTGATGCGCTTCCCATTGATCGGCAGTGCCGAGCACCAGCGGGGTGTACTTGCCGCCGGCCTTGACGGTTTCCAGCAGCTTCAGGAATTCAGCTTCCGTCTTTGGCGGTTGCAGGTTCATTTCCTTGAAGATTTTCTGGTTGTACAGGAAGCCGTGCATCACGGACGCGATCGGCATACAGAAGGTGTCCTTGCCGTCGTCGGTCTGCCACGCCACCTTGGACGATGCCGGGAAGGATTCCATGCCTGGCTTGCCGTCGAGTTTTTCCAGATGGCCCTTGTTGTACAGCGACAGCGAGACGTCGAATGGACGGCAGGCGACCAGATCGCCTGCGGTGCCGCCGGCCAGGCGCGCGGTCAGGCTGGAGTCGTATTCGGTCGGTGCGGTCGGCGAGAATTTGACGGTGATGCCGGGATTCTTTTTCTGGAAGGCCGGGATCAGGACGTTTTCCCAGAGGGCCAGATCGTCGACGCGCCAGCTTTCAATGGTCAGCGTGCCGGCCTGCGCGTTGCCGCCTGCCAGTGCGAGCAGCACGGCGCTGCTGAGGGTGGCGAGAGCGAGGGCTTTTTTAACAGTTTGCATCAAAGGTCTCCTAATGGTGTTCTTGCATTGATGGTGGGAGTTGGCCGCTCTGAGCTTCCCCAAAAAAGTCCGCAATTGCAGAGCCAGCGACGCGACAGTAGCACCGGAGAATATGTGATGCGAGTATTTGTGATTGGCGTGGGAATTGCTTGTTAAGTGATTGATTTAATTGGGTAATGATAAAAATGACAACAGCTGCCGATTACATATATTTACAGAGCAATCGGTGCATTTTTGGATGGCGCCAATGGCGATGTGGGAAGGGGCTGTGTAAGGGCAGCGGAGCGGTAAACAGATAACTCAATAAAACATTACATTTCTTTACAAAACGAGAATTCAATTAATGTTCTTATCGCGTGGTGACGGTGACTTGGGCTATAGTCACACGCGCTCTGGAGACGCAAGAAAACACAATGAAAAAAATGACAAGGCTCATGATCGGAGAGGTAAAGCTGCGCGCGGCGGGCGTCGTCTACGTCCTGGCGCTGGCATTGCTGTCGCCGGCTTTTGCTGCGCCGCCTGTCGCGCCCGCCACGCCCGCCGCATCTGTTGCATCTGTTGCATCTGCCGCCGGCAACACCGGCCCCTCGCTGCAAGTGCTGCACTGGTGGACATCCGCCGGCGAACGCAAGGCCGTCGGCGTGCTGATCAATAAGCTGGCTGAACAGAATATCCAGTGGCGCGACTTCGCCATTCCGGGCGGCGCCGGCATCGGCGCCGGCAAGGTCTTGAAGAGCATGGTGCTGGCCGGGCATGCGCCGGAAGTGACGCAGCTCAACGGCGTGATCTTCGGCGAGTGGGCCGATCTCGGTCTGCTGCTGGAGTTGGACAACGTGGCTGTCCAGGGCAACTGGCAAAAGCTGTTGTTCCCGACCGCGTGGTCGCTGCTGAACAATCACGGCCACGTCGTCGCCGCGCCGCTGGGCATCCATCGCATTAATAACCTCTATTACAACATCGCGATTTTCAACCGGCTTGGCTTGCGCGCGCCGCGCACGTGGGACGAGTTCGAACAGGTTGCCGTCAAGCTGAAGCAGGCCGGCATCACGCCGCTGGCGCAGAGCAGCGAATCCTGGCAGGTCGCCACCCTGTTCGAGACGCTGGTGCTGGCGGAAAGCGGACCGGCGTATTACCGTGAATTGTTCGTCGACCTCAGCCCGCGCGCCTTCGCCGATGCGCGCCTGCTGCATGCCTTGAAACGTTTGCGCAGCCTCAAGCAGGTCATGCAGCTGCCGGTGAAGGAACGTCCGTGGACTGAAGTGGCGCATCAACTGGCCGACGGCGAGGCCGGCATGTTCGTCATGGGCGACTGGGCCAAGGGGGACTTCAACGCCTGGGGCCTGAACGCCGATCAGCAATTCGGTTGCGCCGCCGTGCCGGGAACGGCCGATTACCATTTATATAGCATCGATACGCTGGCGATGTTCGCCGACGATTATTCGCACCAGCCGGCGCAGGAAGTGCTGGCGCAAATTGCGATGTCGCCGGCGGTGCAATCCGACTACAATAAATTCAAAGGCGCGATCCCCGTGTGGCGGGCGCCGGACACCAGCAAGATGGACAGCTGCTCGCTCAATTCGTGGCGCACGTTCGGCAAGGGCGCGGCGTTTCAGGCGCCGAGCCTGGTGCACCGCATGGCGACCGATGAAACCACCAAGGACGCCATCGTCGCCGAACTGCGGCGATTCTTTGTCGACGACCAGATGCCCGAAGCCGAGGTGCAGCGCAAGCTGGCCGCCATCGCACGGGCGCTGTCGCGCACCGGCAAAGTGGAATAGGCAATCGAAACAAGCGAAACAATGACCCGCAAAATCCTCATCGTCGACGACGACCAGAAAACCCGGACACTCCTGAAAACCTATCTGGAGAAGAACCAGTACGAAGTGCGCCTGGCGCATAACGGCGAAGCCTTCCTGGCCGAGTTCCAGCGCTACGCCGACGAATTGTCGCTGGTGATCCTCGACGTCATGCTGCCGGACACCGACGGCTTTGCGCTGTGCAAGATCGTGCGGCGCAAATCGAATGTGCCGATCATCATGCTGACCGCCAGCTCGGACGAAACCGACCGCGTGGTCGGCCTGGAGCTGGGCGCCGACGACTACATCGCCAAGCCCTACAGCCCGCGCGAACTGCTGGCGCGCATCAAGGCCATCCATCGCCGCACCGGCATCGACAACGCCGCCGCGCCGCGCTTCTACCGCTTCGTCGGCTTCACGCTCGATACCGTGGAACGCACCTTGCTCGACAGCGAAGGGCAAGTGGTGGCACTCACCGGCATGGATTATCAGTTGCTGAAGTATTTCGTTGAACATCCGGGCGACGTGCTGGACCGCAATGTGCTCAGCGAAGAAACCCGCGGCCGCGACTCCGGTCCGCTGGACCGTTCGCTTGACGTGCAGATCAGCAAGCTGCGCCTGCGCCTGAACGACGGCGGCAAGCAGCCGCACCTGATCAAGACGGTGCGCGGCGCAGGCTATGTGTTTTCGGCCGACGTGACGGCGGCGTCGGTCTGACGATGTCGGGCGTTCCGTCTCCCGTATCACCGGCGCCGGCGCCACGTAAGGCCTTGCGCCGGCAGTACTTTCCTGCGGTGGCGCAGGTGCTGGACTGGCTGCTGCCGAATTCGTTGCTGGGCCGCTTGTCGGTGGTGATGATCTTCGGCGTACTGGTGACGCAACTGGCCGGCGGCCTGATCTGGGCCGCGCAATTGCGCACCAAGTCCGAGGCGGAAACCCGTATCGCCGCGCAGCATCTGGCGCACAGCGCTTCGGGGGCGATCCGTTATTTCATGAGCCTGCCGTCAAACTACCGGCCGATCATGATCCAGCAATTGCGCGAGATGGGCGGCACGCGTTTCTTCGTCAACGCCAACACCGCGCTGGTGCCGATCCAGCCGATTGCGCGGAATTCGCTGGCGGATATTGCCGTCGCATCCGCTGAAGAAGCGCTGAAGTCCGATCTGCCGTTTCTGCCGGAGTTTCGCCTGGCTTTCGCCTGGCCGGACAATCTGCCGGTGTCCGACGATGGCCTGAAGATCGGCGACCTGCCCGACAGCTGGGTGCAGCACATCCTGCTGATCAAGCCGAATCCGGCGCCGGTGCTGGTGATCCAGACGCAGATCGAATCCGGCAAGTGGCTCTACCTGGCGGCGCTGATGCCCAATCCGTATTTCCTCGACAGCAGCAATCCGCTGTCGCTGGATCGCGTGGTCTTGCAAGGCTTGTCGCTGGCGGCGATTCTGCTGCTGAGCATTCTGGTGGTGCGCTGGACTACGCGGCCGCTGGCGGCGCTGTCGGATGCCGCCGAAGCCTTCGGCAAGGGCGAGACCGTGCCCGAACTGCCCGAGACCGGCAGCCGCGAATTCGTCAAGACCGCGCGCGCCTTCAGCGGCATGCGCGAGCGCATCAAGCGCTACCTGGAAGACCGCGAGCGCCTGTTCGTCTCGATTTCGCATGACTTGCGCACTCCCATCACGCGCCTCAAGCTGCGCACCGAATTGCTCGACGACGACGACATGCGCACCGAATTCCACGACGACCTGGACGAGCTGGACATGATGGTGAAGGGCGCATTGCAATCGGTCAAAGACAGCGATATCCACGAAAATCGCACCGAAGTCCGGCTCGATGCACTGATTGCGAGGATGATCCGCGATGCCAGCATGGCGGGGCACGAGGTGGCGTTCGAACCGTCCGGCATCAGCGTCATGGCCAAGCCGCTGGCCTTGAAACGCGCTATCGGCAACCTGTTCGACAATGCGTTGTTTTATGGGCAGAAGGTGGAAATCGCGACCAGGCAGTCGCCGGGTGTTGACGGCGACATGGTCGAGATCGAATTGCGCGACCACGGGCCCGGTGTACCGGAGGACGCCATGGGAAGCCTGTTTCAACCCTATCTGCGACTGGAGCATGGACGCACCCTGAACAGCGGCGGAATGGGGCTGGGGCTTGGCATTGCGCGCAATATCGTGCAGGCGCACGGCGGCGAATTGTTGTTGCGCAATCATCCCCAGGGCGGCTTGATCGCCACCATCATTCTTCCGGCAAAGTGAACGGTCCGTGTCGTTATTGAGAACCTTTCGCAAATCCCTGTGAAGAAATGTCAATAGAGGTCTACAATGCTGACTATTCGACATCATCGTAAATTTGTATCGCATGGACCAGAGCGCACGCACCGAACATTTACAGGAAAGGCAGCAAGAACGGCAGCGGGATCATGCCGTCATTTTGTTGCATGGACTGTGCGGCTCGAGTCTTGAACTGGGCACCATTCCCAAAGCTCTGAAAAAAGCCAACTGCACCGTCGTCGAGATGCAGATCCCCAATTACTCCGCCGCATTGACCGATCCCACCGTCACGCCCAATTGGATGGACTGGTGCGCGATGGTCGAAAGCAAGATCGTCAAGCTCAAGGAAGAGCACAAGACCGTCTCGCTGTGCGGTCTGAGCATGGGCGCGACGCTGGCGCTGGCGGTGGCGAGCTTCAGCCGTGAAATCCTGAGCGTGGTGCTGTTGTCGCCGGTCCTGAAGTATGACGGCTGGTCGATTCCCTGGTATCACCGCTGGATGAACCTGCCGTACATGCTCGGTTATCGCAACTGGACGTACAAGGAAAGCGATCCCTACGGCATCAAGAACTTCGAAATGCGCCGCCGCGTGGCCAATGCTCTCAAAAAAGACGGCGTAGCGGCGGTCGGCGCTGCAGCGATCCCGGCGCGCCATCTGTGGGCCGCGCAAAAGCTGATGGCCTATGTGCGCCAATCCTTGCCGCTGGTGCGCGCCAGCACGCTGGTGATTCACTCCATCGACGACGAAACCGCTGCGCCGCTCAACGCCGAGATGATCCTGGAAAACATCAAGTCGGAAGTCCGCAAAGTCATCTGGCTGGGCGACTGCTACCATATCATCACCGTCGACAACGAGCGCGAGATCGTGACCAACGAGGCGGTGCAGTTCATCAAGCGTAATATCGACATGCACAGCAACGACATTTCGCTCAAGTATCTCTTGCACAACTCGCCGCTGAAAGACCGCAGAACGGTATCCGCATCATGACCATGATGAATAAGGAGCTTCTCGTGAACTTCATCAAATTGCGAAATGCGAAGCGCTGGAAGGCAGTCAATCTCAATCCCACACTGGTGTGCATGTTCGGCTTTCTGGTTGCGTTCGGGATGCGTTACGTCCTGAGCCCGGTCGTCGATGAATCGATGTCGATGCTGTTCTTTGCGCTCAATTGCATCGTGATGAGCTATCTGTTCGGCTACGTGCAGTCGCTGATCCTGCTCATTGTCAGTATCCCGACGGCGCTGTTTTTCTTCCGCAAGCCGTATTTCATGATGGACGGACTGGGCAGCAAGGACATTTTCCTGATCGTGGTCTACGGTACGATCGTCATGCTGGCATCGGTGATCATCGAATGGTTGCAGCGTGAGCGCTATTCCGCCGTGTTGCAGCAGCGCGTGTCGGAGACGCGCTATCAGATGCTGATCGAATCGGATCAGGCGCGCCGGGCCGAATATGCCGAGCATTTCGCTGCCGTGAGCAAGCGCCAGAGCGAAGAAGCGACGGCAACGAGCGCCAGCGCAATTCCTCAGTAACGCCAAGGCGCTGCACGGGTTTTACTGCGTTGCGGACGAGGCAGGGTCATGCAGGCCGCAAGGGCCCGCATTGTTGTTGATTGATAACTGATGAATGGCCGATGGAGCGCCGACCGGACGGCGGCTCAGTGCGTGGCGGCAGTCTGGTTCTGCAGCAGCTGCCGCAAGGTCTCGATGGTGTAGTCGATTTCCGCTGCCGTCGTATAACGTCCCAAGGAAAAACGAATTGCACTGCGCGCCAGCGCATCCGGGCGGCCGATTGCCGACAGCACGTAGGATGGCGCCGCATTGGCCGAGTTGCAGGCCGAGCCCGCCGACACGGCGATGTCCAGCAGTTGTCCCGCCACCGATACTTCTCCACCCAGATCGAAACTCACATTCAGGTTATGCGGAATGCGCGCCTGCTCGCAGCCGTTCATGACCACGCCGGGCAATACCCGCAAGCCGTTCCACAGGCGGTCGCGCAAGGCGCGGATGCGCACGCTTTCTTCTTCCTGCAATTGCGCCGCCAGGGCGAAGGCTTCGCCCATGCCGACGATCTGGTGAGTCGCCAGCGTGCCGGAACGCATGCCGTTCTCGTGTCCGCCGCCGTCGATCTGGGCTTCCAGTTTCAGTTCGGGATTGTGGCGTACGAACAGGGCGCCGATCCCCTTGGGGCCGTAGATCTTGTGCGCGCTGAAGGACATCAGGTCGACTTTCAGCGTCTGCAGGTCGATGGCGATCTTGCCGACCGCTTGCACGGCGTCGACGTGGAAGACGATGCCGCGCCCGGCGCAGATCTCGCCCAGCTCCGCGATCGGCTGGATCACGCCGATTTCATTGTTGACCATCATGACCGACGCCAGGATGGTGTCCGGGCGCAGTGCCGCCTTGAATTGCTCGACCGTGATCAGGCCGTTGGATTGCGGCTGCAGGAAAGTCACGTCGAAGCCGGCACGCTCCAGCGTGTGCATGGTGTCCAGCACCGCCTTGTGTTCGGTGGCGACCGTAATCAGATGCTTGCCGCGGCCGGCTTCGCGCAGGACGTGCGCGGCGCCTTTGAGCGCCAGGTTGTTGGATTCGGTGGCGCCGGAAGTCCACACGATCTCCGCCGCCTTCGCGCCCACCAGTGCGGCAACCTGCTTGCGCGCCTTTTCCACCGCTGCCTTCGCTTCCCAGCCGAAAGAGTGCGAACTGCTGGCCGGATTGCCGAATTTCTCGGTCAGGTAGGCGCACATTTTGACGGCCACCGCCGGATCGACCGGTGTGGTCGCCGAATAGTCCAGATAAATGGGAAATTGCAGCGCAGCCTTGTCGACGACGGGGCTGGCGGAAGAATCACAGGCGGAGGAAGCATTCATGGCAATGAATCCGTAATAGAGAGGTGCTTACGTTACGATGAAATCAATAGATGAAAAACGAATATAAATGTATTTCAATATGCAATTTGTGAGCAATTGTGAAAAGCCGCATAAAACGGCGCGCATGGCGTCAGGCCGTCCAAACAGGCTGGCAACGGCGCTCATGCCGGCTTATGCAGTTTTTTCGTATTAACTTATGCAAAATGATTATACTTAAATCGAATTAACGTATGCTTATAATCCGAAAATCATATAAACCATAATAATATGGACCTGAACCAACTGGAAGCTTTTTCGGCGGTAATGACGATCGGTAGCGTGACCGGGGCCGGGCGCAGCCTTGGCCGTTCGCAGCCGGCCGTCAGCAAGGCGATCCAGGATCTGGAAGGTGAGCTCGGTTACCCCTTGTTCGACCGTAACGGCCCGCGCGTGACGCCGACCGACAAGGCTTTCCTCTTATATGAAGAAGTCGAGCGCTCGCTGGTCGGCTTGCGCACCATTCGCGAACGCGCGCTGGAAATCGGCCGCGAAGAGTTGCAGCCTATCCACCTGGTGGCAACGCCGGCGCTGGCGTCGACCATCGCGCCGGCGGCGCTCAAGCTGGTTGAAAAACACGGCTTGCCCGAACATATCCATCTGCGCAGCGCCTCGGCGGAGCAGGTCGTGCACTCGGTGCTGCATCGCACTGTCAGCCTCGGCCTTACCAGCTTGCCGGTGGCGCATCGCGGCCTCGATCTGCACTGGATCGGCCAGGCGCCCTGCGTGGCGGTGCTGCGCGCCGACAGCCCGCTAGCCAAAGCCGATGTGGTGACGGTCGATGCCTTGCGCCATGAGCGCGTGATCACCATGTCCAACCGTTACCGCTTGCGCCAGCGCATCGACATGGCGCTCGGTCACGACAAGCCGTTGAACGTGGCGATCGAAACCAATACCTCGTTTAACGCCATCATGGCGGCGCACGCCGGTCTCGGCGTGGCGCTGGTGGAACCGATCACCGCGCTGGGCATGCCGATCGAAGGGCTGGCGGTGCGTCCGCTGGCGGAGAACATCCCTTTTTATTTCGGCGTCGTCACGCCCTTCGGCAAACCGGTCGACAGCATCACGCAAGCCCTGATCGGCGCCATCGAAACAGCAGCCAGGAACATCCTGCACGGCTTCGTCAAACGCGACGCCGGCGATCACGACGATTTGCTGTAACGCAGTGGACGGCATCCGACGATGCCGGAACATGGATTGAACAACGGAATGAAGCAGCAGGCATGTACATGATTTTTATATTCAGCCGACAGGGAAGGGGCGCTCATCGTGAGTGAAACCACACATGCCGCGAATGCAGTTGCAGGCGCCGGCGCAAGCGGTCTGGCCGCACTGGAAGCGCGTCTGCAGCAAGACCTTGCATGGCTGGAGCTGCCGGCCAAATCCTGGGTGCCGCCCAAGACCGTGGATGACCGGGAGGTGCTGGATGTCGCCGTCATCGGCGGCGGCCAGGCCGGAATGGCGGCTGCGGTGTCGCTGCTGCACCTGGGCATCAACGTCGTCATTTACGATCAGTCGCCGGCGGGTTTTGAAGGTCCGTGGGCGACCACCGCGCGCATGGAAACCCTGCGCTCGCCCAAGAAACTGACTGGCCCTGCGCTGGGCTTTGCTGCGCTGACCTTCCGCGCCTGGTTTGAAGCGCAATTCGGGCTGGAAGCCTGGGAAGCGCTCGATAAAATCCCGCGCCTGCAATGGATGGATTATCTGCGCTGGTACCGCAAGGTCATGGCGCTGGACATCCGCAACGAGCATCGCATCGACGCCATCCTGCCGCGCGCCGACGGCGTCGTGGAGCTGCATGTCGATGCGCCGGCGGGCAAGTCGGTGGTGCTGGCGCGCCGTGTCGTACTGGCCACCGGCCGCGACGGCCTCGGCGGCGCTTACTTGCCGCCGCTGGCCGAGAGCCTGCCGCGCGCGCTGTGGGCGCATTCGTCGGACGACATGGATTACAGCAAGCTGGCCGGCAAGCGTGTCGGCGTCATCGGCGCCGGCGCATCGTCCATGGACAGCGCCGCAACTGCGCTGGAGTCCGGCGCCGAACGCGTCGACCTGCTGATCCGCCGCAAGGAACTGCCCCGCATCAACAAAGGCAAGGGCGCGGGCAGCCCGGGCCTCACCAACGGCCACATCAATCTGCCCGATGAGTGGAAGTGGCGCATCCGCCATTACATCAACGTGCAGCAGACGCCGCCGCCGAGCGGCAGCGTGCAGCGCGTGTCGAAGTTCGCCAATGCGCGTTTCCTGTTCGGCGCCTCCATCGACAAGGTCGAGGTGGCCGGCGACAGCCTGCGTATCGTTACGCCGCGCGGCGCCTTCGAGATCGATTTCCTGATTTTCTCGACCGGCTTTCGCATCGATTGGACCGTGCGTCCGGAGTTCGCCGCCATTGCGCCGCATATCCGCAACTGGCGTTCGCGCTACATGCCGCCGGTCGGCGACGAAGACATGGAATTGTCCGATTCGCCCGATCTCGGTCCGGCATTCGAGTTCCAGCAAAAGCATCCGGGCGGCTTGCCGGGCCTGGAGCGCGTGCATTGCTTCTGCTACCCGGCGGCCTTGACCCACGGCACGCTGTCGGGCGACATCCCGGCCATCAGCGACGGCGCGCAACGGCTGGCGCAGGGCATTGCGTCCTTGCTCTACGGCGAGGATGTCGACACGCATTACAAGAACATCCAGGCCTATGAAGAGCCGGAGCTGATCGGCGACGAATGGACGCCTTCCGAGCCGACCGAGCAAGAACGTCGGGGAGCCAGCCGATGAGCGGAGCCATTCTGCGCAGCGTCTTGCAGGCGCTTGCGGTGCTGCTGCTGATGACGGTGATCGTCTTCTTCGGCCTGCACATGATCGGCAATCCGGTCGATATCCTGATCGGTCAGGACGTCGACCAGGTCGACCGCCTGCGCATCATCAAGGAGCTCGGTCTGGACCAGCCGATCTGGCGGCAATACCTGGCCTTCCTCAACGGTGCGCTGCACGGCAACCTGGGCAACAGCTTCGTCTACAACGAGCCGGCCATCAAGCTGATCTTCCAACGCCTGCCGGCCACGCTGGAACTGGCGTTTGCGGCGCTGATCCTGGCCGTGCTGGTGGGGATTCCGCTGGGCTTGCTGGCCGGGCTGTTTCCGGACAACCTCTTCTCGCGCATGATCATGACCGGCAGCATCCTCGGCTTTTCGCTGCCGACCTTCTGGATCGGCCTGATGCTGATCATGGCCTTCAGCGTGTCGCTGGGCTGGCTGCCGTCGGGCGGACGCGGCCAGACGGCGGGCTTGTTCGGCATCCAGTGGTCGTGGCTGACGGCAGACGGTTTGCGTCACCTGATCCTGCCGGCGCTGAACCTGTCGCTGTTCAAGATTTCGCTGGTGATCCGTCTCACCCGCGCCAATGTGCGTGAAGTGCTGCCGATGGATTTCGTCAAGTTCGCGCGCGCCAAAGGCCTGGCGCCGCTGCGTGTGGTGCTGATGTATGTGTTGCGCAATACGCTGATTCCGCTGGTGACGATCCTCGGGCTGGAGTTCGGCTCCACTATCGCCTTCGCGGTCGTCACCGAAAGCATCTTCGCCTGGCCCGGCGCCGGCAAGCTGATCCTCGACAGCATCAATGCGCTGGACCGTCCGGTGATCGTGGCGTACATGATGGTGATCGTGTGCCTGTTCGTGACGCTGAACCTGATCGTCGACGTCCTCTATAAAGTACTGGATCCGCGCGTGCGGGTGGAGGTCAAGGCATGAGCGAGATTGTTGCTCCCAAGCCGGAGCCGGCAGCGCCGATGACGCAGGAAGAAGTGCGCGCCAGAGTGGCCGCCTTGTCGGCATTCCAGACGCCGCGCCGCGAGTCGCCTTGGCGCCGCGTGATGCGCGGCTTCCTGGCGTCGAAGACGGCCATGTTCGGCCTGGCGGTCGCCGTCCTGCTGATGGTCGCTGCCCTGGCGGCGCCCTGGCTGACGCCGCAAAACCCTTACGACCTGATGCAGCTGGACGTGCTCGACGCACGCCTGCATCCTGGCAGCGCCAACGGTCTCGGCACGTTCACCTACTGGCTGGGCACGGACGGGCAGGGGCGCGATCTGTATTCCGCGATTCTGTACGGCTTGCGCATCAGCGTCGGCATCGGCGTCGGTTCGGCCTTGCTGGCCGGCGTGATCGGCACGCTGATCGGTTTGCTGGCGGCGTATGCCGGCGGCAAGGTCGATGCGCTGCTGATGCGCCTGGCGGATCTGGTGCTGTCGTTTCCGTCGATCCTGGTGTCGATGCTGATCCTGGCCTACCTGGGCAAGGGCATCTTCAACGTCATGGCGACGCTGGTGGTGCTGGAGTGGGCTTACTACGCCCGCACCGCGCGCGGCCAGGCGTTGGTCGAGCGGCAGAAGGAATATGTCGAAGCCGCACGCGGACTCGGCGTGTCCGGCTGGCGCATCATGGTGCGCCACATCCTGCCCAACTGCCTGCCGCCGCTGATCGTCATCGGCACGCTGCAGATTGCGCGCGCCATCACGCTGGAAGCGACCTTGAGTTTCCTCGGCCTCGGCGTGCCGATCACGGAACCGTCGCTGGGCTTGCTGATTTCCAATGGCTATCAATACATGCTGTCCGGCGAATACTGGATCAGCTTCTATCCCGGCATCGCCTTGCTGGTGGTGATCGTGGCGATCAACATGGTCGGCGATCGCCTGCGCGACGTCATGAATCCGAGGTGGCAAAAATGAGTGCGCCGACACTTGAAGTACGCAATCTGCGCACGCACTTTTTCACACCCGGCGGCGTGCTGCCGGCGGTGGACGACGTCTCGCTGACGCTGGAGCGCGGCCGCATCCTCGGCCTGGTCGGAGAATCCGGATCGGGCAAGACCGTGACCGGTTTCTCTATCCTCGGTTTGCTGGATGCGCCGGGCCGCATCGTCGGCGGACAGATTCTGTTCAAGGGGCAGGATCTGGTGACGCTGGACAAGAAGTCGCTGCGCAGCCTGCAGGGCAACCGCATTGCGATGATTTTCCAGGATCCGATGATGACCCTGAATCCGGTCCTGCGCGTCGAAGCGCAGATGATCGACGCCGTGCTCGCGCACAGCAAGGTCAGCCGCGACGAAGCACGCCGGCTGGCGCGCGATACGCTGGGCATGATGGGCATCGCCAGCCCGGACGAGCGGCTGCAGGCCTATCCGCATCAATTGTCCGGCGGCATGCGCCAGCGCGTGGCGATTGCCATCGCCATGCTGCACAAGCCGGACCTGATCATCGCCGACGAGCCGACCACCGCGCTCGACGTGACCATCCAGGCGCAGATTCTGTCCGAGGTGCAAAAGCTGGCGCGCCAGCATGGCACCGCGCTGATCTGGATCACGCACGACCTGTCGGTGGTGGCGGGGCTGGCCGATGATGTGGCAGTGATGTATTCGGGGCGCATCGTCGAGCAGGGCAAAGTGTCCGAGGTGCTCGACCGGCCGCTGCACCCTTATACGCAAGGCCTGATCGGCAGCCTGCCGAGCAACAACCGGCGTGGCGAACGCCTGCGCCAGATCCCCGGCCTGACGCCGAACCTGCTGCATCTGCCGCCGACCTGCGCCTTCGCCGCGCGTTGCGAGCGTGTCAGCGAACAATGCCTCACGCGTCCGGAAATCACGGAGCCGCTGGAGGCGCATTTCGTGCGTTGCTTCCATCCGGCCATGGGGCTGGATGCTGCGAACACTGGGGAGCTGCGCCATGGATAAGGCAGCACGACAAACAATGGAAAAAGTGACTCCGCTGGTGGAGGTTCGGGAGGTCGGCAAGCGTTTCGGCGAGCGCAAGCCGCGGCCGTTCGAATCGCAGCTGATCGCGCGCGGCTGGATGCGTCCGGCGGCGGTCACGCAGGCGCTCGATGCGGTCGACCTGCACGTCATGCCCGGCGAAGTGGTCGGGCTGGTGGGTGAATCCGGTTGCGGCAAGTCGACGCTGGGACGCATCGTCAGCGGGCTGCTGTCGCCCTCATCGGGACAGGTGCTGGTCGATGGCGTCGACCGCAACCGGCTCAGCGCACGCGAACAGCACGCCACGCGCCGCAAGGTGCAGATGATTTTCCAGAATCCTTACGCCAGCCTCAATCCGCGCCTGCGCGTCGACGAAATCGTCGGCGAAGCCGCGCTGATTCACGGCATGACCGACAAGGCCGGTCTCGACGACTACGTCAGCGCGCAACTGCTGCGCGCCGGACTCGATCCGGAACTGCGCGACCGCTATCCGCATCAGTTCAGCGGCGGCCAGCGCCAGCGTATCGGCATCGCCCGCGCGCTGGCGGTGCAACCGCAGATGCTGGTGGCGGACGAGGCGGTGGCGGCGCTGGATGTGTCGATTCAGGCGCAGATCCTCAACCTGTTCAGCGACCTGCGCCAGCAGCTTGGCCTGACCTATCTGTTCATCAGTCACGATCTGGGCGTGGTCGAACATGTGTCGGATCGCGTGGTGATCATGTATCTGGGACGCATCGTCGAGAGCGCCGGCGTCGAAGAATTGTTCGCGCGGCCGAATCATCCCTATACGCAGGCCTTGCTGGCCGAAGTGCCGCGCCTGCAGGCGCGCAACAAGTCGTTCACGGCGATCAAGGGCGAGATTCCGAGTCCGCTGAATCCGCCGCCGGGTTGCCACTTCCATCCGCGCTGTCCGCACGCCATGCCGCGCTGCCGGCAGGAGGCGCCGGCGCTCAAGGAAGTCGCACCGGGCCACATGAGCGCGTGTCATTTGAACGATCAGTAGCATTGCAGCAGGCAGCATCGATATAAAACAATCTCTATCCACCACTACCGAGGATGATGAACATGAAGAAAACCGTACTTTCCCGCCTGCTGGCCGTTGCGCTGCTGGGTGCCGCAGCCGCCGCCACTTCGGCCGGCGCGCAAACGCTGAACATTGCATTTGCCGATCCGCTGTCGTCGCTTGATCCGCAACTGAACAACCACGCCGGCGACCGTTCCGTCGACCTGCACTTCTGGGATCTGCTGGTCGAGAACAATTACAACAAGCTGCAACCGGGCCTGGCTGCCAGCTGGAAAAACATCGATCCGAAAACCTGGGAATTCAAGCTGCGTCCCAACGTCAAGTGGCAGGACGGCAAGCCCTTTACCGCCGATGACGTGATCTTCTCGTACCAGCGCGCACGCGCCGTGCCGGGCAGCGTGGCGACCTTCGCCGGCTATTTGCGCACAGTGGAATCGGTGACTGCCAAGGATCCGCTGACGCTGATCATCAAGACCAATATCGCCAATCCTGACTTGCCGCTGAACCTGGCATCGGTGCATATCGTCAGCAAGCATGTCGGCGAAAAATCGCAGACCGAAAACTACAACAGCGGCGCGGCCATGGTCGGCAGCGGTCCGTACAAATACGTTTCCTACACGCCGGGCGACCGCGTCATCATGGAACGCAACAACGACTACTGGGGCCAGAAGCAACTCTGGGAAAAGGTCAATTACCGCTACATCAACAACGCCGCTGCGCGTACGGCAGCATTGCTGTCGGGCGATGTCGACGTGATCGACAAGGTGTCGGTGTCGGATCTGGCCAAGCTGAAGCAGTCGCCGAACGTCAAGGTGTTCCCGTACAACGGCCTGCGCGTGTTGCTGCTGCAACCGAGTTTCCATGAAGGCCCGAGCCCGTTCATCACCGACAACAACGGCAAGCAGCTCGACAAGAACCCGCTGCTCGATGCGCGCGTGCGCAAAGCCCTGTCGCTGGCGATCAACCGCAAGGCGCTGGTCGACCGTATCCTGCAGGGCGCCGCAACCGAAGCCAACCAATGGATGCCGGCCGACACCTTCGGCTACAACCCTGACATCAAGAACATCCCGAACGACGTGAACCAGGCCAAGAAGCTGCTGGCCGACGCCGGCTTCCCGCAAGGCTTCAAGCTGACCATCCACGTGCCGAACGACCGCTATCCGCAAGCGCCGGAAACCATGCAGGCCGTGGCGCAGTTCTGGACCCGCATCGGCGTGAAGACGCAGGTGGAAGTGTTGCCATGGGCGTCGTACGCCGCACGCGCCAACAAGAATGAGTTTGCCGTCAGCGTGCTGGCATGGGGCAACGGCACCGGCGAAGCCAGCTATGCGCTGGTCAATGTGCTGGCAACCGTCGACGCCAAGAAGGGCCTGGGCGCTTCCAACTGGAACCACTACAGCAATCCGGCTATCGACAAGGCGCTGGCCGATTCGACTGCCGAATTCGACGCCGCCAAGCGTGAAGCGATCCTGCGCAATGCAGCCAAGATCGTCTCCGACGATGCCGGCGTCATTCCGCTGTATCACTATCAGAACATCTGGGCCGCCAAAAAAGGCCTGAAGGTGACGCCGGCCAGCAGCGACCGCACCACCGCGATGATGGTGACGCAGGACAAGAAGTAATTGCTCAACTATTGCTTAACTGGTCGATGAGGAGGGCTGCAATATGACTACGCCTGATTCCATGCTGATGATCACCGTCGTGCCGGCCGACGGCCTGATCGATGTGCCGCGTCGCATTGTCGTCACCGGCGCTGCGCCGGGCGAGCTGGTGCAGGTATCCAGCCGCACGCTGCGCGCCGGTGCGGCGTGGCAAAGCAACGCACGCTTTGTGGCGGACGCCGCCGGCCATGTCGACTTATCGCTGGCGCCCGCGGTTGAGGGCGACTACCAGGGCATTTCTGCAATGGGCCTGCTGTGGTCGCAAACGCCGGAGCAGGAAGGCCGGCGCGAGCTGTTTCATGCGGATGTGCAGCAGCCTTTGGCGACGACCTTGCGGGTTCAGGCCGCAGGCGGCGAGGCCGAGGCTGAACTGGTGCAACGCTTGTCTGCCGACGGCGTGATCCGCAGGGAAGTGCGCGAGCAAGGCCTGGTGGGCACGTTGTTCTTGCCGCCTGCATCACACGGCGCCGGACCGCATCCGGCGGTGATGATCCTCAACGGTTCCGGCGGCGGCATCAACGAACCGCGCGCCGCTTTGTATGCGTCGCACGGTTACGCCGCTTTTGCGCTGGCGTATTTCAAGGCGCCGGGGCTGTCGGATTACATTTCCAACACGCCGCTGGAATATTTTGAACAAGGCCTGGACTGGCTGCGCGCCACCCTCAGGCCGCTGCACGATTTCGTCGCCGTCAGCGGCCAGTCGCGCGGCGGCGAACTGGTGCTGTTGCTGGGGGCCACCTTCCCGGAAAAAGTCTCGGCCGTGCTGGCCTATGTGCCGAGCGCGCTGGTGCACAGCGGCCAGAACGCCTGCGATCCGGCCATCGGCCGGGAAGGGCCGACCTGGCTGCTGGACGGCAAGCCCTTGACGCATCAATGGGAAAACAATCGTCACGCCAGCTGGGCGCCGTTTGACCAGGGCCCGCCGCCGCATCGACATGCACTGGCCATGCTGACCGCATTGCAGGACAAGGACGCTGTCGCAAGGGCGCGTATTCACGTGGAAAAAATCCAGGCGCCGGTGCTGCTGTTCTCGGCGACCGACGACGGCTCGTGGCCGTCCAGTGTGTATTCGAGGATGGTCAGCGACAAGCTGGAAGAAGTCGCGCATCCCCATGCGGTGGAGTGGCACGACTACCAGGACGCCGGCCACGCGATTCTGTTTCCCTATGTGCCGACGACGCAGATCAGCTACGCCCATCCGGTTTCCAAACGCATCAGCACCGGCGGCGGACAGCCTGCCGCCAACGCGCATGCCGATCATCATTCATGGCAGCACGCGCAGCAATTTTTAAAGAATGCCATTGCCAGAAAGCAGGAGCAGGCATCTCTCACTCGAAAGGAAGTTTCATGACGACGCAAGTGGAATACAACATCGACAACGATGTCATCGACAAGCTGGTCGGCTTGCAGGCCGGCAGCAGTCTGCACGCCTTGCGCCACCAGCGCGAGAAAGTCGCCGTGGCGACCCAGGGCAGCTACGACACGCTGTTCGATCCGGCGCTGGAAGGCATCGGCCTCGACGAGCGCCTGCTGGTGGCGCTGTATGCCTGCCGTCTGGCCGGCGCGACGGACGTGGCGGCGCATTACCGCGCGCGTCTGGATGCCTTGCCCGCCGATGCCGTACAACTGACTGTCGCAGCCTCCGGCGAACCGGAGCAACTGCCTGCAGGCCGCTTGCGTGCGATGCTGATCTTTACCCGCGCTTTGACCGAACGTCCGGTCGAAGGCGACAAGGCTGCGCTGCATACGCTGCCTGCCGCCGGCATCAGCACGCCGGCCGTGGTGGCCTTGTCGCAACTGATCGCCTTCGTTTCCTATCAGATCCGCGTCGTCGCCGGTCTGAAGGCGATGAAACTGGCAAGTAATTGAGAGCGGAGAAATCATGAGCACCATCATCAAATCGCACGGCTTCACCAACGAATCGCTGGAATGGCAGGCCTGGCTCGATGTGATCGATATCGACAAAGCCAGCGAAGACCAGATCAAGGTTCTTGAGGAAAGCCATCCCAAGGCCAAGACCTCGGATTACTACCTGTTCCTCGGCCATCAGCCGGAAATCCTGCGCCAGCGTTCCGCGGCGTTCAACGCCATCATGTACGCGCCGGGCGGCATGTCGCGCGCCGAGCGCGAACTCGGTTCTATGGTGGTGTCGCGCATCAACGGTTGTGTCTACTGCGCCTCGGTGCATGCGCAGCGCTTCGAACAACTGGCCAAGCGCAACGACACCGTGCAGCAAGTATTCGACGATCCCTATACCGCCGGCACCGATGCGCGTGAAAAAGCGATCTCGCAGTTTTCCATCGATCTGACCAAAAATCCCAACGACGTCAATGCCGCCGGCATCCAGGCGCTCAAGGACGTCGGTCTGAACGAGCAAGAGATTCTCGACCTGATCCATTCGGTCGCGATCTTCGCCTGGGCCAACCGTCTGATGCTGAATCTGGGCGAACCGGTTTTTCCGGCTTCGGCATAAGCTGAAGCACATCACAACAGGAGACAGACATGCTGATACCCGACAATCTGGTCTACGCCGACACCCATGAGTGGATCCGGCAGGAAGACGACGGCACGCTGACGATAGGCATCACCGATTTCGGCCAGGACCAGCTGGGGCCGCTGGTGTATGTGCAGACGCCGGAGGTCGGCAACGTACTCAAGCGCGGCGCCGATGCCGGCGTGGTGGAGTCCAACAAGACCGCCTCCGATGTGCACGCGCCGGTCGACGGCGAAGTCGTGGCGATCAACACGACGCTTGGCAATACGCCGGAAGCGATTAATGCGGCGCCGTACGAGCAATGGATTTTCAAGCTGCGGCCGATGTCGCCGTTCGACGAATCGGCGTTTCTCGATGCCGCGGCCTATACGAAGATGATAGGCTGATGTCTTGTCTGTTTTAGAAAAAGCCGCGTATAGGATAGGACTTTTTTATTACGCTAGCAAAGACAGGGCGTGGATTCATCCGATATGGAAAAAGACAAAAAATCGGCGCCATTGAACTGAAACGACGCAATCTCGCGCATGCCTATCCTGGCATGGGCTCGTAGCGATGTCTCGTTGTCGCGCTGGATATTCGTTGAGTGCTGATCTGGATGTCGGCTGCATTTGGCATGCTTACTTTCCTGGCGATGTTTTGCAAATGCGTTGAATCGACTGCCGGTAGCCATCCGGCAAATTGGCTGGCAGCGCGTCCGGAGCAAACAATCCGATGCGTTTGTGTTCATGGCTGACTGACGGTGTGAAGGGGCCGGTCAGCGTACAGTTATAGGTCGCGATGAAAACGTGTCTGGACGGAATCACTTCAAACAAATAGGTATCCAGCAGTGCGCCGACGACGACTTCAAGGTTGAGTTCTTCGCGGATTTCGCGCGCCAGGCATTCGGCGGAAGACTCGCCGGCTTCGATGCGCCCGCCAGGGAGTTCCCACTCTTCGCGTTCATTGAGAAGCAGCACGACTTCGCCGTCGGGGGTATGCAAGACGCCTTTGATGGATACCGGGTACATGGTGTGTTCCTGAGTGCTGATGCTGTCGATATGATTGCAGGGCTGCTTCTTGACGTGCTATTTCCACATGCCGCGCATGCGCGCCGCGACGTCGACGCGCATCTGTTTTGCGTCGGGTCGTCCGCTCGGGCCGACCGCAACCACCGGCCATGCGCTGCTGGAAAAGTGCTGCAATATGCCCGGCGGGATGAAACGCGTGCGCGATGCATAGACGTGACGGTCGCCTTGCGCATGCTGGCCGCCGGTGAAGAATTTCTGCGGCACCATCAAGTGCAGGTCGTCCCTGGCGCGCGTCATGGCGACGTACAGGAGCCGGCGTTCTTCTTCGATTTCGTCGGTGCTGCCGGTGGCCAGGTCGGCGGGGATACAGCCGTCGACCACGTTGAGCACATAGACCGATTTCCATTCCTGTCCCTTGGAGGAGTGAATGGTGGAGAGAATCAGATAGTCTTCATCGAGCAGGGGAATGCCGGACTGGTCGCTGGTGGCATCCGGCGGATCCAGCGTCAGCTCGGTAAGAAAACGCTCGCGCGACGGATAGCCCGAGGCGATCTGTTCCAGCTGCAGCAGATCGGCCTGGCGCGTGGCGGCGTCTTCGTGCTTGCGTTCCAGATGCGGTGCATACCAGCTGCGCGCGTGGGCGATTTCAGCGGGCCAGCCGGTTTTGCCTTGCGCCATGAATTGCAGCACTTCGACGAAGGTGCGCCAGTCGTCGCCGGCGCGCGGCGGGGCAGGCAGGGTGGACAAGGCGGCAATCGGGTCGGCCTGCGTCGACATGGCGTCGAGCGCCTTTTGCGCGGCGCCGGGGCCCACACCAGGCAGCAATTGCATCAGGCGGAAGCCCGCCACGCGGTCGCGCGGATTCTGCACGAAGCGCAGCATCGCCAGCATGTCCTTGACGTGGGCGCTGTCGAGGAATTTGAGTCCGCCGAATTTGACGAAGGGAATGTTCCGGCGCACCAGTTCGATTTCCAGCGGGCCGCTGTGATCGGAGGCGCGGAACAGCACGGCCTGTTCTTTGAGCGTACTGCCGGCTTCGCGATTTTCCAGCACACGCTCGACGATGTAGCGCGCCTGCTCGGCTTCGTCGCGTACCGATACCAGATGCGGCTTGTCGCCGGAGCTGCGCTCGGTCCAGAGATTTTTGGTGAAACGCTCCAGCGCCTTGTCGATGACGCTGTTGGCGGCGGCAAGAATGGCTTGCGTCGAACGATAGTTGCGATCGAGCGTGACGATGTCGGCCGGCGGATCGAAGGCGTGTGGAAAATCGAGGATGTTACGCACGGTCGCCGCGCGGAAAGAGTAGATCGCCTGCGCATCGTCGCCGACCACGGTCAGGCCGCGGCCGTCCGGCTTCAGCGCCAGCAGGATGGACGACTGCAGCCGGTTGGTGTCCTGATATTCATCCACCAGCACATGGTCGAAGCGGGCGCCGATGTCGCCGGCCAGCACGGGGTCTTCGATGGTCTGCGCCCAGTACAGCAGCAGGTCGTCGTAGTCGAGCACGTTGTGCGCCTGCTTGGCTTCGACGTAGGCGCCGAAGAGCGTGCGCAATTGCGCTTCCCATTCGGCGCACCAGGGGAAGACCTTGTGCAGGATACTGTCGAGCGGGGCT
This sequence comes from Herbaspirillum rhizosphaerae, assembly GCF_001189965.1. Lineage (GTDB taxonomy): Bacteria > Pseudomonadota > Gammaproteobacteria > Burkholderiales > Burkholderiaceae_D > Herbaspirillum > Herbaspirillum rhizosphaerae. The sequence continues at coordinate 14,034 of NZ_LFLU01000012.1, read as the reverse complement.
TCCGAATTCACGACGCGCGAGTAAATAGCGAGGCAGGTGGCTTTGAGCGGAAAGCGTTTTTCCGTTTTGGACAGGCCCAGTTCATGCCGCACCAGGTTCATCAGGTCGGCGGAATCTTCTCGGTCATGGATGGAAAAACTGGGATCGAGGCCGATCTGGTCGGCGTATTCGCGCAGCAGTCGGGCGCCGATGCCGTGGAAGGTGCCGGCCCACGACAGCGCATCGGCCATGATGCGGCCGTTGGCGCCCATTGCTTCGCCGCAGATGCGCTGCACGCGGCGCGCCATCTCGACGGCCGCGCGGCGCGAAAATGTCATGAGCAGAATACGGCGCGGATCGGCGCCGTTGACGATCTGGTGCGCAACGCGGTGCGCCAGGGTATTGGTCTTGCCGGAACCGGCGCCGGCGATCACCAGCAACGGGCGGGCAGACGCAACATCGCCTTGTCCGGGGAGGATGCCGAATTCCACCGCCTGGCGTTGTTCGGCGTTGAGTTTTTCCAGATAGTCGACGGTCATTCTTTGCTTGGCGGGTGCAGCGGCTGATGTATGGATTCGGGATGCGGCCGTGCCGCATGAGACACGGCCGGACAACATGCAGGCGAATCGCTTATTTTACTGTTGTTTTATATGGTCTATCCACTTCATACGAATGGCTCTGCAGCCTGCCGAAGATCTTCAAGATCTTGGTTGCGAACAGCATCGTACCGTCATGGTTTGTTCTGATACGCGAGGCCACATTTCAAGATATATTTCAAGAAAAGCAAATAAAAAATTGCCAGTGAAAGTCGTTAAATCGGCTGCAACGCCGGGTAGGTAAAGAGAAAAAAATGCGCGGAGTTCAAGAAAAAATGACTCAGGACCGCAGCCTGAAATCCGCCAAAGCGATAGGCCAATCCGTAGCCGACGCCAGCGATACTGGCCAGCACCATCAATTGCCAACCACCTGCTGCATGTGACAAACCGAAGAAGAGCGCCACGACACCAATCGCTAACGCGTCTTTATATGGGTATTGCTTCAGCATGCGGCTGATGCCGCCTTGCAAGTAGCCGCGAAAAAACGCTTCTTCGGCAAAAGAGACGAGCAACAGATTGTTGAGCATCCACAACCAGCTGACCGCAGGAAATTTGGGAATCCACGCAACCATTCCCAGCACGACTGCCAGCGCCATGCAGGCAGCTGTCGCAATCAGCGCGGTGCTTACGCCTGCAATGAGCGCTGCCCGCAGGTCGCGCGACGGCCGAATCCATGGAAACAGTAGCACCAGCCAGAAGCCAACCAGAGGCTTATCCAGGTTGAGGTACATAGTAAAGGGGACTGCATCCGCTGTGATGCGTTCTGGTCCAAAAACCTTGGGGTTGTGAAAACCAGGGAATAAATGAAGGCTAAGTGCCAGGGCGAGCACAATAAATAAGGCATGTCCGAAATATTGCCAAAGCCGATGGCGCTGCTCTGTTACGGCGGCCGCCGCTAAGAGCAACAAAATGACGGGCAGGATAGCCGTTATGCTGAGTTGCCCATCAAGCAGCGCGACGCCATAAGCGGTTAGCAACAGCGCCAGACTCAATAACCGAAAATTGCATAACGATGTCACAAAAGCAGCAAGAAAAATGGCGGTCCACTGTATTACAAACATTGCGTACGTCCCATAAAAATTGAGTTCTTAGGCTAGCATATATTGCCTTTTGGAAACAATGTCATTTGATGGAACTAAGTGGATGGCCTATTGTTTTATACGGTCATCAGGTCCGTTGCATATCGCCGCGAACGCCATCGCGTCGTTGCCGGGAATGTCGCTGCAAATACATTTGCCGCCGATGAAAAACCGTCAATGGATTTTGCCGGACAGCTGTCTATACTGCGGTGATGCCTTGATGATAAATTGGCAAATGAAAATCGTCGTATGCTGCAACGCCAGATCCGGCGCGGTTTGGCGGCCCGGAGCAACCTACCGGGAAGAGTTGAAAACAGTTTGATTTTCTTTGCGAAAAACCGTCCGGGCGCTTGTGCTCGGCAGTGATCTCTGGGTAGAATTTCCTTCCGACAACTCCATATAGAGGTGTGGCTATGAACAAGACTCTCGCATTGCTCGACTGTTTGGCCCAACTCAAGGAGGCGCAAAGTTGCGCAGACGCCTTGCTCTCCGATATCGTCGCCGACGCGGTCCGCGCGAACAAAGGCAAGGGCGATGTCCCCAAGCCGGCTACCCTGAAAGCGTTTCGCAACGCGCTGAAATCGGCCAACACGCATTGCTATCAGGCGGAGCTGATCCTTGCCGAGTTTGATGCCTTGCAGACGGTCATGCCGATCGGCAAACAGCAGCTTCCTTCCGTCGCTTACAGCATCTGATCCCGCCACCCGGTCCGCATCGCCTGAACGGTGATTGCGGACCGGGTGTCCGGACGATCGATGGATTCTCGTCTTCCGCCGGCGCACCAAAACACGCGACCCGTCGATGGCGCCTGACAAACTTTGTGCAGCTGATAACCAATATGTCGCATATACCGCGCATGTTGCTGCTGTCTGGACCTTTCGTTCTGCGATCATCTTTCGTTTGCCGCACGCCGTCACTGAAAATGCATGGCGTCCTTTTTGTTGTCGATCTGAAATAAGAACCTCATTGTCTCCGTCGCAGCCGGGAATAAAAATCGGGCAGGGCCGACAAGAAAATCCCGGCGCGTCGAAATTCATGCCGGCAATCGCGGAACATTGTTGCTGCAAGGCACTCCTAAAAGCGTCACGTAGTTCATTTGAGTGACAGACCACGCGTAACTTTGTGTCTACAATGGACCCGGCAGATATATTGCTTATGCATAGGCATCGGTCCGCGGCATGTCTACACATGTTCCTCGATGTACATACCCTGTTGCCAGGGAGTTAAATTGCGATCCGGATTTTCATTGAAAGCAAAATGGCCCCGCGCCCTGATCCAGGATGGATGGGGTCTGTCCGTTTGTTTCGTGCTGCTGTCGTCGCTGGTGCTGGTGGTGATCTGGGGCATCACGATGATGCATGTATCCAGCGAAAAGAAGCTGGCCATGGAGAGCGCCTCCGGCGAAAGCAAGAACATGGCGGCGATCATGGCTTCCAATCTCAACGACAGACTGGATCGCGCGATGCTGTACGGAAGCGTCGCCAACAAGGTGCTGGACGGCGACGCCGGTGCTGCCGACTACCTGAATTTGCTCTTCAACGGCGATACCGCCTATGTCCGCTCGGCGGTCTTCGACGCCGATATGAAACTGCGCTATTCATCGAGCGGCTCGCCGACCGAGAGCGGTTTTGCCGATCTGATCCGGCAAACGCATCCTGCCGCAGTTGCGAACGTCGACGGCGCAGCGCCCCAGGTCGGCGCCATCGTGCTCGGCAAAGCAGACGGTTACGCCTGGCGGATTCCCTTGCTGCTGCCCTTGAACAGTCCCAGGAACAACGTGCACGGATTCTTTGTGGCGGTGCTTGATCTCGGCCGCTTCCTTACCGACTATCAACAGATCGGCGACGGGTATCGGGTCTCGGTGGATAGCGCATCGGGTGCGCCGCTGGTGGTGCTCAGCGACGGCAAGCTGAGCGGCGGCAGCGCGAGAGGCATGGTCAACAAATTCAACGGCAACGACGATATCCGGAGCGCCCAGAGTGCGCCGGGCGTCAGCAATTATCGAAAGCTTGCTGGTTATCCTCTGATCATCACGGTCAGCCTGGACCCTGATTTCATCGTCGCCGATCTGACGCAATCGCACTACGAATATGTGCGCTATGCGATTGTCATTTCAATCGCCGTCATCTCGCTGACGCTGATCCTGATCGGCATTTCTTATCACCGCAAAAAACTGTACCAGCGCCTGGAACGCTCCGAGCGGGAAAAAATCTGCCTCATCGAACAGCTGGAAAAAGAGAAGACCCGCGCCTATCAACTGGCCTCGCACGACTATCTGACCGGTATTCCCAACCGCATGCTGTTCAACGAACTTGCTGCGGCTGAATTGTCGCGCGCCAAACGCAGTCCGAATCTTTACGCCCTGTTCTTCATCGATCTGGACGGCTTCAAACCGATCAACGACACGCTCGGTCACGCCGTCGGCGATCTCTTGCTGCAATCGGTCGCGCAGCGCCTGTGCGCCAGCTTGCGCGAATACGATCTGGTGGCGCGACTGGGCGGCGACGAATTCGTTGTCCTGCTCTCGGATATCAAGTACCAGAGCCAGATTGCGGATATCGCCGACAAGCTGGTCAAGACTGTCGGCGCGCCTTTTCTCAATATTGCCGGACACGAGGTGTGCACCAGCCTGAGCATCGGCATCGCGCTTTTCCCCGACGACGGCCATACCGTCGACGAACTTCTCTCCAAGGCCGACACGGCCATGTACGTCGCCAAGAAAGCAGGCAAGGGCGCTTATCGCTTTCACGACTCGGGCATGCACGGCGGACACGTCAGCCGGCTGCCGGCCGGCACGCGCTATTTGTCCGCCTGAGCGGCCTGCCGCGATTTCAACTGTTTGAGAAACGCGCGCACCACCGGCGACTTCTCATGGCGGCGCGATGCCAACGCAATGGCGCCGGGAATACTCTTTCCTTCAATTTCCCGGTATACGACGCCCGGCATATGCACGCGCTGCATCACCGATACCGGCACGATCGCAACGCCTTGACCCAGCGACACCAGGGTAATGACCGCCACCAGGCCGCCGGGATTGGCAACCGTACGCGGTACGAAGCGTCCGCGCCGGCCGACTTCCATGGTTCCCGAGGCTTGTTCCGGCAGGATGAATTGTTCGGCGGCGAGATCGGCGGCCGGCAGGATTTTTTTCTGCGCCAGGGGCGAGTCTGCCGGCAGCGCCGCGACGAAATCATCGTACAGCAGCGTCAGAAACGTGACGTCCGGCGGACAGGCGACGGGTGGACGAATGAAGGCCAGATCCAGGCGACCGTCGCTGACCATGACGGGGAGGCTGTCCATCGGAGCTTCGATCAGATTCAGCTTGACCAGCGGATAAGTGCTGCGAAAGCGCGCCACCTCGGTTTGCAGCAAGCCTGAATACGCCGCCGAGGCAATGTAGCCGATCTCGATGCGCCCGATCTCACCGCGGCCTGCGCGCCGCGCGGCGTCTTCCGCCAGCGCCGCCTGATGCAGGGTGCGCAACACCTCTTCGCGAAATACTTCCCCGGCCGAGGTCAGATGCACCGAACGCTTGGTGCGCTGGAACAGGCGCACGTCGAGCAGGCGTTCGATTTCCTGGATCTGCTTGGTCAAGGCCGGAGGCGAAATACCGAGTTGCTCCGCTGCGCGGGCGAAATGCAAGGTCTCGGCAACGGCGGCGAAACAGCGGAAGTGGCGCAGTTCCATGAGGGTTCCATTAATTAACTACAGAGAAATTAAATTGAAGTTTATGTGTAATAAAGATAATTATAGGCAGGATTAGAATGAGCCGCATCTCTTCTCGATCTTCTTCTCCATCTCTTCTCCCTGCGAGGAATTACCATGCGTCTGAACCGGACTGTTGCTGCAATCTCCCTGTGCCTGCTGGGCGCGGTGTCGACAAGCTTGAGCGGCAATGCCGCCGCTCAGCAAAAAGAGGGCGCTGTCGCGAGCAAGCGCGTACTGTCGCTCGATATGGCGAAAGCCATCGTCGCTGCTGCGCAGGAAGAAGCACGCAAGAACGGCTGGCCCGGTGCGATTGCCGTGGTGGACGACGGCGGTTGGCTGATTCTCGCCGAGCGCATGGACAATGCGGCGACGACGCTGGGCGCAGGCGTGGCGACGGAGAAGGCGCGCACCGCCGTCTTGTTCAAACGGCCCTCCGCCGATCTGGAAAACGCCGTCAACAACGGCCGCCCGGCAGCCATCACCGCCGGCCTCGTCATGATGGAAGGCGGCTTGCCGATTGTGATGGACGGCCAGGTGGTCGGCGCCATCGGCGTCAGCGCCGACACCAAGGTGCACGACAGCCTGATCGCGCGCGCCGGCCTGGCGGCGCTTCCATCGTTGAAGCCATAAGCATTCGGAGTCGCCGCCATGAGCAAGCATCCGTCCATCCCCGGCCATGCCGCCGCCGCTACTGACGACAGCGGGCGTCCGGACGCAGAGCGCCGCAAAGGACGCAATATCCTGCTGATCTGTTCCAGCGTGTGCGCCCTCATCGTGCTCGACACCAATATCGTGGCGGTGTCCCTGCCGTCGGTGGCGCGCTCGCTGCATGCCGACTTCAGCGATATCGAATGGATCGTCAGCGCTTACATGCTGGCGTTTGCGTCGCTGCTGTTGCCGGCCGGCAGCCTGGCCGACCGCTTCGGCCGCAAGCGCATGATGCTGCTTGGACTCGGTTTGTTCAGCATCGCTTCGCTGGGATGCGGGCTGGCGTGGTCGGTGGACGTGCTGCAACTGTCGCGCGCGCTCAAGGGCGTTGGCGCGGCGATGTTGCTGACGTCGGCATTGGCCGTGATCGGCCATGTCTTTCACACCGAGAAAGACCGCACGCACGCCTGGGCCGTATGGGGCGCCTGCATGGGCGTGTCGATGACGGTGGCGCCTTTGCTGGGGGGCGTGATCACGCAACTGCTCGGCTGGCGCTGGATCTTCCTGCTGAATTTGCCGGTATGCCTGTGCCTGGGCACGCTGGTATATCGCGAGGTGGGCGAATCGGGCGATGCCGGCGCCGCGCGTCTCGACCTGTGGGGCAGCGCCTTGCTCAGCGGCGGTTTGTCATTCCTGATCTGGGGCTTGATCAATGCCAACGCTTCCGGATGGAGCAGCCACGCCACGATGCTGCGCGTCTTCGGCGGGCTGGTGTTGCTGGCCTTGTTCATTCCCGTGGAATTGATGCAGCAGCGGCCGATGATCGACCTGCGGCTGTTCCGGCGTCCGCCTTTCGTCGGGGCGGTAGTGGCGATGTTCGGTTACGCCGCCGCGGCGCAGGTGATGATGACCTTTCTTCCCTTGTACCTGCAGAATGCGTTTTCGTATTCGGCTATCGCGGCCGGACTGGCGATGTTGCCGTTTGCGCTGGCGATGATGATTTTTCCACGCGTCGGCGTCGTGCTGTCGCAGCGGATGTCCTTGCACGGTCTGATGGGGCTGGGGATGGCGCTGGTCTGTGCCGGCAACGTGCTGGTGGCGATTGCGGCGTACCAGGCTGTCTACTGGATGGTACTGGCCGGCATGATCGTCACCGGCAGCGGGGCGGGGCTGCTCAACGGCAACACACAAAAGGCCATCATGCTTTGCGTACCGCGTGAGCGTACCGGCATGGCCTCTGGCATCAGCACCACGACCCGCTTTTCGGCGATCGTACTGGCGATCGCGTGTCTCGGCTGCGTATTGACGGTGCGCACCGGCAGCTACCTGAAAGATGCCTTGGGGCATGCCGGGTTGCCGTTACCGTCCGATCTCAATGATGTGGTCGGACGCATCGTCGCCGGCGACAGTGCGACCGCATTGCCGGCGTTGCACAACAGCGCGCAGGCGCTGCATCTGGGCCAGATCGGCTTTGCCCATGCGTTTTCGCTGCTGATGCTGGCCGCCGCCGCGATTGCCGCGATCGCGGGCGTGCTGCTGTTCCGCCTGATGGGCAGCGGCGCCAGGACGGCGCAAGCCGACGCGGTTGCTGTCTGAGTCATCCGAACTACCTACCGATCCGGAGAAACAAACATGAAACCGCTGCCATCCCTTGCGACACAGAAGCGCTCCTTTCTCAGCACGCTGGCGGCGGTATTCTGGTCATTTGCCGGTTTGCGCCGGCGTGCCGACTATGAAAAAGATGCGACTTCGCTTAATCCTTTCTATGTGATCGCAGCAGGATTGATTGCGGTCGGCATTTTCATTGCGGTTTTGCTGGTCGCGGTGCGCATGGCGGTCAGCGGCTGAAGTACGGTAAAACTACGGTTTCGCCATGCTGCATAAGGTTTCCGGCATGGATGTTGCGTGTTCTGCCGTCAATGATGCAGTTGTCTTCTTGATAGGAGAATTGAGATGGCTACCCAAGACTTGCGGCAATTCCTGCGGACCTATGGAAGATATCGCCAGGACGGCATGCATCATCGGCAGCGCGCCGGTGCGTTCATTCTGGTGACTTTGCTGCTGTTCTCGTTCTCTGCGCATGAGGTGCAACTGGACGCTGCGATGACGCACATGATGGCCGTGCTCGGCACAAATTGCGCCTGGTGCTCGGTGACGCCCTATTGATCTGGCGCATGCCTGTCGGGTTCGCCGTGCGGTAAGATCGTCCTCATTTGTCCCGTTGCCGATACCGGCGACACGGATCTCCTGGAGGAGCGAAACATGCCGGATCCGGTCAAGGTCGTGATGTTCAGCGCACAGCGCTACGATCAGCAATTTTTCGACGACATCAATGCACGGCAATTTGCCGGGCAGCAGTTTCATCTTGCGTACCAGGCTGTCGCATTGACAGCAGAGTCGGCAATCCTTGCGCACGGTTGTGCTGCGGTGTGTGTGTTCGTCAACGACGTGGTCGACGCCGAGGTGCTGGCGCAACTGGCTGGGTTGGGCGTGAAGACGGTCTTGCTGCGTTGCGCCGGATTCAATAATGTCGATCTCGCTGCGGCGCGCCGGCTGGGTGTGCAGGTGGCGCGCGTGCCGGCGTATTCCCCCGAAGCCGTTGCCGAACATGCGATTGCGCTCATCATGACGCTCAATCGCCATACCCATCGCGCCTACAATCGGGTACGCGAAGGCAACTTCATGCTGGACGGACTGCTCGGCTACACCATGCACGGCAAGACCGTCGGCATTGTCGGCACCGGCAAGATCGGCGTGGCCACGGCGCGCATTCTGAAAGGCTTCGGTTGCATCGTGCTGGGCCACGATCCTTATCCTTCAGCGGCATTCCGGGAGACCGGCGAGTACGTCGATCTCGACGTCTTGCTGGCGCGCGCCGACATCGTTTCGCTGCATTGTCCTCTGAGCCCGGCCACACATCATCTGATCAACATCGTGAGCGCAGGCAAGATGAAACCGGGCGCGATGCTGGTCAATACGTCGCGCGGCGCGCTCGTCGACACCGCTGCGGTGATTGAAGCGCTCAAGTCGCGCCATCTGGGCGCATTGGCGATTGATGTCTATGAGCAGGAGAGCGAATTGTTCTTCCGCGATCACTCGTCCGAGATCATCGGCGACGACGTGTTCCAGCGACTGATGACGTTTCCCAACGTGCTGGTGACCGGCCATCAGGGATTTTTCACGAAAGAAGCATTGAGCGAAATCGCCGCTATTACCCTGGGCAACCTGCAATGCTATATGGAGGGGCGCAACTGTCCGAATGAAGTCGCGGCGGGTTAGAAATGCGAACGCCATCCTGACATCGCGTCGGATCGGGCTTGGTGCCGATCAACAGCTGCAGCTACAGCAACAATTCCTTCGCCAGATCCCGCTTGGGATCGCTTGGCGTGTCGAACTCCAATGCCTGCTCCACATGATGCAAGTGATGCAGCATCAGCTCAACCGCTTCGTCGGCCTTGCCAGCCTTCGCCGCAGCGATAAAGGCGCAATGCTCTTCCGTCGAGCAGATCGCGTCGCGCGTGGATTGGTACAGCATGGTGATCAGCGAGCTGCGGCCGGCCAGTTTGACCAGGATGTCGGTCAACACTTCATTGCCGACGATATTGGCCAGCAAGATGTGAAAGTCGCTGAGCAGCGTCGACCGGACCTGAGGATTGTTCTCTTCGATGGCGCGGCGTTCTTCGCGCAGATGCGCTTCCAGCCGTGCGTAGTCGTCGGCGCTCGCACGCGCAACGAATTCCCTGACCATGGCGGCCTCAAGCGTGCGGCGCACGAAGAAGATGTTGCGTGTTTCTTCCACGGTCGGTTTGCTGACGAAAGCGCCTTTGTCCGGAATCAGGTCGATCAGCTTGTCCTTGGCCAGCATCACCAGCGCTGCACGGATCTTGGTGCGGCTGACCTGGTAGACGCGCGCCAGCGCTTCTTCGCGGAGTTTTGCTCCGGGCGGAAGACGCTGTTCGGCGATGGCGATGGTGATGTCGCGCGCGATCGCTTCGGAGCTGTCGGAGGGAAGAGCTGCTTCGGTCATAGGATGGACAGGCGTTGTTGTATGAGGTGGTTTCTGGAGAGACACCGAATTGTACCCCTGTATTTTGCGCTATCCATCCCGAAACCTGTCTGCGATCTTACTGCGAGGCCATGATCCGGCGTCGGGCGGTGCTCCGAATCCTCATGTACTGAAGTACATTCCAAGAGTTCCAACTGAGGTCCGCTCCGGCCGCCACCGGCTGATGGCCTCTCGCTACAGATCGCAAACAGGTTCCTATTCAAACGTCGCGGCTGGAATCTCACCGTTCAGCACGGCGCGGGCGCGGGTCTTGTCGATGTCTTTCTCCCATGTCGCGACTACCACGGTAGCGACGCAATTGCCGAGCAGATTGCCCAGTGCGCGGGCGATGCCGACGAACCAGTCGATCGACAGCACCAGCACCAGGCCGACCACGGGAATCGCCGGAATCGTCGTCAGCGTCGCCGCCAGGATCACGATGGCGGAACCCGGCACGCCATGCGCGCCCTTGGACGTGATCAGTGCAATCGCCAGGATCATCAGCAGGTCGCCCATGGCCAGATGCGTGTTGGTGGCTTGCGCGATGAAGACTGCGGCCATGGTGAGGTAGATGGAAAACGCATCAAGGTTGAACGAGTAACCGGTCGGAATCACCAGGCCGACGGTTGATTTCTTGATGCCCATATGTTCGAGCTTCTTCATGATTTGCGGCAGCACGCTGTCGGATGAGGCGGTCGCCAGCACCACAATCAGCTCTTCACGCAGGTAAGCCATCAGCTTGAAGATGCTCAGGCCGGAAGTGCGCAGAATCGCGCCCAGCACCACCACCACGAAGAAGATCACCGCGCCGTAGAACAGCAGCACCAGCATGCCCAGTTGCTTGAGCGAGCCGACGCCGTAGCGGCCGACCGTGAAGGCGATGGCGCCGAACACGCCCAGCGGCGCCAGGCGGATGATGAAAGACATGCACTTGAAGAAGGCTTCCGACAGCGAAGAAATCAGGGCGGCCGTCGGCTTGCCCTTGTCGCCGATCAGCAGCAGGGCGCAGCCGAAGATGACCGAAATCAGCAAGACCTGCAGCACGTCGCCTGAGGTGAACGCGCTCACGATTGTGCTCGGAATCAGCTTCATGATGAAGTCGGCGAAACTGGTGCCCTTGACCTTGCTGGCCGTCTCGACATAGCTGGACAGGCCGCTGGCGTCGAGATTGGTCGGATCGATGTTCATCCCCGCGCCCGGCTGGAACACGAAGGCCAGGATCAGGCCGAGGACGAGCGCGATGGTCGTCACGATTTCAAAGTAGATGATGGCCTTGACGCCGACGCTGCCGACCTTCTTCAGGTCGCTGGCGCCGCAAATGCCTTGCACCACGACGCAAAACACGATCACCGGGATGATCATCTTGATCAGCTTGATGAAGCCGTCGCCGAGCGGTTTGAGGCTTTGGGCAAAATCGGGATAAAACAATCCGACGACGATACCGGCAATGAGGGCGACGACGACTTGCCCGAATAAAGATTTCAAAAATCGATTCACCTTGGTCTCCTGATGTTGTTCTGGATAGGCGCGTCATAGCGATGGCGCGTCCGCTGTGCAGCTTCTCTGTTTCAGCTTTTTGTGTTTTTTCAATAACGCAGCCGCTCCTCCGGCTGTTGTTCCTTTACTAATTTGAATAAATTTTTTGACGCGCAGGAACAAGCTCACTATATTGCATACAATATGTGAATACAATAAAAATATGCAATCCAGACGAGACCAAGGAGACAGCCATGAAAAATGTTCCAGAGCAATACCAGCGTTGCGGGCAAGAGATCATGCAGCGCGCCGATGCACTTGCCGTCCACACCGAGGCCGAGGGCATGCTGACCCGCACCTACCTGACGGCCATGCATCATGCCGCCGCGCAACAACTCAGCGAGTGGATGACGGCAGCCGGCATGCAGGTCCGGCGCGACCATGCCGGCAACGTGATCGGCCGTTATGAGGCCGCTCCCGGCCGTACCGGGGCGGCGGCGCTGGTCACCGGCTCGCACTTCGATACGGTGCGCAACGGCGGCAAATACGACGGCAACCTCGGCATCCTGTTGCCGGTGTCGTGCATTGCGGAGTGGCATCGCGCCGGCCGGCGTTTTCCCTTTCCTATCGACGTGATCGGTTTCGCGGAAGAAGAGGGCGTGCGCTTCAAGGCGACCTTGCTCGGCAGCCGTGCAGTGGCCGGCACCTTTGACAAGAGTGTGCTGAACAACCTCGACGAGCAAGGCAACAGCATGCGCGAGGTCATGCGTGCCGCCGGTTTCGATCCGGACCGGCTGGATGCGTCGGCATGGCCGGCTGCGGAGGTCGCCGCCTTCGTCGAGGTGCATATCGAACAAGGCCCGTTGCTGCTCAACGAAGCGCTGCCGGTCGGCGTGGTGACGGCGATTTCCGGCGCCACGCGCTTCATGGGCGAGCTGCAAGGATTGGCCGGACATGCCGGGACGGTGCCGATGCACATGCGCCGCGATGCGGCGATGACGGCGGCCGAGATCGGCCTGTACATCGAACAGCGCTGCAGCGGCCGCGCCGGCCTGGTTGGCACCATGGGCATCATGGAAGTGCCGAACGGCGCCGCCAATGTGGTGCCGGGCAGCGCGCGCTTTTCCATCGACATTCGCGCCGAGCAGGACCAGATCCGGCAAGACGCCGTGGAAGACGTGATCTCCGAAATCGATCGTATCTGCGCGCGCCGCAATGTCGGCGTCAGATTGCGCAAAACCCATGAAGCCGGCAGCGTCCCGTGCGCCGCCCATCTGCAACGGCAACTGGCAAGCGCCATCGAGGCATGCGGCTTGCCGCTGCGCCATCTGCCGTCAGGCGCCGGACATGACGCCATGGCGCTTGCCGCCATCGCCGACGTTGCCATGCTGTTTGTCCGTTGCGGCAACGGCGGCATCAGTCATCACCCGGACGAAATCATGACCCCGGAGGACGCCGCGATCGCCGCGCAGGTGTTCAGCCGCTTCGTTGAAAACTTCGCGGCCTGACGACGAGTCCGCCGCGCTTCTCTATTTCATTGCAAAGGAATCCCATGACCACCATCACCATCGACGGTTTCAAGCTCAACGCCGAACAAGTCGTCAGCGTCGCACGCGCCAAGAACGGCTCCTACGCCAAAGTCGCCCTCGCCGAATCCTCGCGCGCCGCCCTCAAGCAAAGCCGCGACTTCATCGAATCCACCTGGATGCACGACGAAGCGCCCATGATGTACAGCTTCAACACCGGCGTCGGCCTGCTCAAAGACACCCGCATCAAGGTCGAACATATCGAACTGTTCCAGACCCAGCTCATCAAGGCCCACAGCGCCGGCATCGGCGAACCCTTCTCCGAAGAAGTCAGCCGTGCCACCATGCTGCTGCGCGCCAACGCCTTCGCCAGCAACTACTCCGCACCACGCGTGGAAGTCGTCGATCGCCTGCTCGCCTTCATCAACGCCGGCATCCATCCCATCATGCCGCAGAAAGGCTCCGTCGGCGCCTCCGGCGACCTCGCGCCGCTGGCCTACCTGGCCGCCGCCATCGTCGGCTTCGACGAAGCCGAAGTCATGTACCAAGGCAAACGCATGAGCGCGCCCGAAGCCATCACCAAAGCCGACATCGGCCCGGTCAAATTCGACCTCAAAGCCAAAGACGCCTCGGCCCTCATCAACGGCTGCACCGCCTCGCTGGCCGTGGCCGTGCTGGCCGCCCACGACTCGCGCAACCTGCTCACCGACGCCTGCCTCTCGCTCGGCCTCACGCTGGAAGCCATGCGCGCCGAAATGTCCGCCTTCGATCCGCGTATCCAGCAAGCGCGTCCGCATGCCGGCCAGATCAAGACTGCCGCCGTCATCCGCAGCTTGCTCAAGGGCTCCACCCGCACCACCCACGAAGCGCGTTCGGTGCAACTGCCGGACGAACTGCGCCGCACCGACATTCCCTACTCATCGCGCATCCAGGACGTCTACTCGCTGCGCTGCGCCCCGCAAGTCTACGGCCCCGTC
>NZ_LFLU01000011.1 GCF_001189965.1 Herbaspirillum rhizosphaerae | reverse complement strand
CACGGTTGTCCGAAGAGAGAAAGTAATCAATTACCGACCAAAAGCAAGTCGGAACAAAACACAAAACCGCAGAACCGCAGAACCAACACCTACTTCTGCGCAGCCTTCCTCACAGCCGCCACCTGCTCAGCAGTAACACCCCCCCCATGATTCCCCCAATTCCCCCGAACAAAGCTAACCACCTCCGCCACCTCCTGATCACTCAAGCGCCACCCGAATCCCGGCATCCCCATCGCAGAAGGATCCGACTTGGTAGACGGCATCGCGCTACCCGCCAGCACGATGTGAATCAGCGAAGTCGGATCATCGACATTGACAACCGCATTCTTGCCCAGTGCAGGAAAGGCCTTCATCGCACCGGTGCCGTCCGAGCGATGGCAGGCATTGCAATTGTTGAGGTACACCGTGGCACCCGCAGTCTGCAGTTTGCCTGAACGCAGCTCCACTGTAGCCGGCTGATCCGCTGCGGCAGCATTGGATGCCGCAGCAGCTTTCGTATTGCCGGCCGTAGCGCTGCTGCCCGGCTTCTTGCCGGGCAAGCTGCTGAGATATTCAGCGATGGCGTGCAAGTCGGCAGTGTTCAGATACTGCGTGCTGTCGTTGATGACCTGGCTCATCGCGCCGAAGGCTGCGCCGTCGTCCGAGCGGCCGGTGCGCAGATAGGTGGCGATCTGTTCCTGGTTCCAGCGTCCGAGACCGTCCTTGTCGTTGCGCAGGCTGGGCGCATGCCAGTTGTCCAGCGTATAGCCGGCGAGGAAGCTGTCGCTGCCGCCGTCCAGCGATTGTTCCTGGCCGAGCTTGCCGTGCGGCGTGTGGCAGGCGCCGCAGTGGCCCAGGCCTTGCACCAGATAGGCGCCGCGGTTCCAGTTGACGCTTTGCGTGGAGTCGGCCTTGAAGGGCTTGTCGCTGAAGAACAGCATGTTCCATCCCGCCATCAGGATGCGCATGTTGAAGGGAAAGGGCAGCGCGGTCTTCGGATTGTCCTGTTGCACCGGCTTTACGCCCTGCGTGAAATAGGCGTACAGCGCGGAGACGTCTTCATCGCTGAGCTTGGCGAACGAGGTATACGGCATCGCCGGATACAGGCGGCTGCCGTCCTTGCGCTTGCCCTTGCGCAGCGCAGAAGAAAAATCATCGTAGCTGTAGTTGCCGATGCCGGTCTGCTTGTCCGGCGTGATGTTGGTGGAGTAGATGGTGCCGAACGGCGTGTTCATCGCCAAGCCGCCGGTGAAGGGCGCCTTGCCTTTGACCGTGTGGCAGGCCATGCAGTCGCCGGCGCGGGCGAGGTATTCGCCGCGCTGGATTTGCTCAGCTTGCGGCATCGACGGCGTGGGATTGACTGTCTGTGCGGACGCCATGCCGGCCATGCTCAGCGTTGCCAGCAACGCCTGCCCGAAGAAACGGGCGCTCATGCTTGCACCAGCGGGCCGGGGTTTTTCAGATAGCGCTCGCGGATCGCGGCAGCCGACCAGTAGGCCAGTGCGCCGACCATGCCGGTCGGGTTGTAGGCCCAGTTCTGCGGGAAGGCGCTGGCGCCCATCACGAAGACGTTGTGCACGTCCCAGCATTGCAGGTATTTGTTGAGCACGCTGTTGCCCGGCTTGTCGCCGCAGATGGCGCCGCCGGTGGTGTGGGTGGTCTGGTACGGTCGCACGTCGTAGTGATCGCCGAATTTCGGCGGATGCGGCGTGAAGGCTTTCGGGTTCATGGCTTTGGCGACCAGTGCGGCTTTTTCGGTGACGAACTGCGACATGCGCACTTCGTTGTCTTTCCAGTCGTAGGTCATGCGCAACAGCGGCACGCCGTAGACGTCCTTGTAGGTCGGATCGAGATCGAGGTAGTTTTCGCGATTGGCCATGACCGAGCCTTCGGTGCCGATGTTGAAGGAATGCAGGTAGTTGTCCTTGAGCGCTTTCTTCCACTGGCTGCCCCACTTGGGCGTGCCGTCCGGCACCATCGATTGCCCGATCGGACGGCCGCCGGTAACCATCGCGCTGACATAGGCGCCGCCGACGAAATTGTGCGGACCGTGGTCGAAGTTGTCGCCGTTGAAGTCGTCGAACACCTGGCCGCCGGAGCCGGCGCCGATGAAGGGATTGATCGCCACGTCCTGGTCGAAGAAGACCGATACCGAGCTGTTCTTTTGGTAAGCGTAGTTTTTGCCGACCACGCCTTCGCCGGTCCTGGGGTCGTAGGGCTTGCCGATGCCGGACAACAGCAGCAGGCGCACGTTGTGCATCTGGTAGGCGCACAGGATGACGATGTCGGCGGGTTGCTCGACCGAGCGTCCTTGTCCATCCATGTAGGTGACGCCGGTGGCGTGCTTGCCGTCGCTGTCGAGGTTGACTTTGGTGACGTAGGATTTGTCGCGCAGCTCGAAGTTGGGCTTCTTCAGCAACGCCGGCAAGATGCAGGTTTGCGGCGATGCCTTGGAATACATGTAGCAGCCGAAGCGCTCGCAGTAGCCGCAGAAGTTGCACGGGCCGAGCTGCATGCCGTAAGGATTCTGATAAGCCTGCGAAGCGTTCGCCGCCGGAATCGGAAACGGATGATAGCCGACTTCGCGCGCGGCCTTGGCGAACAGGCTGGCGGGCGCGTTGTCCTTCAGCGCCGGCACCGGATAGTCGCGCTTGCGCGGCGCTTCGAAGGGATTGCCGCCTTCGACGATCTGGCCGTTGAGGTTGCCGGCCTTGCCGGAAACGCCGGCGAGGTATTCGAAGCGATCGTAAAACGGTTCCAGCTCCGCATAGGTCATCGGCCAGTCCTGGATCGTCATGTCGACCGGGATGAAACGTTTGCCGTAGCGCTGTTCGTAATGGGTGCGGATTTGCAGTTCGGCGTCATAGGCGCGCCAGGTCATGCCGTTCCAGTGCACGCCGGCGCCGCCGACGCCGTCGCCCAGCAGGAAGGAACCCAGTTGCCGGTATGGCAGCGCGTCGTCGTTGATCGAATGGCGCACCGTGACGGTTTCCTTCGACAGGTTTTGCATGAGCTTGTAGCGCACTGCGTAGGTCAGCTCGTCGGCGATTTTCGGATAGGCGAAATCGGGATTGGTGTCGCGGTTCTCGCCGCGTTCCAGGCCGACCACGGTCAGCCCTGCTTCAGTCATTTCCATCCCCATGATGGAGCCGGTCCAGCCCATGCCGACCAGCACGACGTTGACCTTCGGTTTGGTGATATCAGCCATTTTCTTGTTCCTCGGATTGCAATATTGTTTTGTTCTTCCGGCGTTGGACTCTTCAGCCCGGCTTGCCGCCGATGCCGACCGGACCGTAGGGATACACCTTGTCCGACGGTCCGACAAAATCGAGGAAGTCGGCGCGCGCGCCGGGGAAGCCGATCATCTTCCAGGCCGCCATGTCCTTGTTGCCGCCATGGATCGGATCGGACAGATAACCTTCCTTGGTGTTCTGCAGCAGGAAGGTGAAAAACCATTGCGCCGACACCGTATCGAGCTGCACTTTGCCGCCGTCCATGTCCTTGAACAGCTGCTCCTGATCGTTTGCAGCGAGCTGGTCGAAGGTCTTGCCGCCGAAATTTTTGCGACAGTAGGCGGTAAGCGCGGCAATGCCGGCGCGGTACAGCTCGCGCGGCGGCATGCTGGCCTGGTAGCCGAACAGCGGCGAGGCGTCGCCCTTGAACGGTCCCTGCATGTACCAGTTGGAGGCATGGCCGAAACCCGATTCCATCTGGCCGTCGATGAAGGCCGGCACATTCAGTTCAAGTGCGCCTGGTCCTTCGCTGTCGGCGGGGATCAGCCGGTCGACGGCGGCCTTGATGAAGGTCCATTCATCGGCGTTGAAGAAGCGCGGCTGATAGTTGGCGTTGGCGCCGCCGGAGGCAGCCGCGCCTGCCGGCGTCTGGCCGACCGCCGGAGAAAAGCTTGCCGTGGTCAGCGCGGAGGCCGCGGGTACGATGGCAATGGTCTTGAAAAGGAAGCTGCGACGCGATGCCACTTTTTCATCGGGCGTGCTGGGTGGCGGATTTTCTTTTTTCATTGTTCACCTGGGCTGGGTTAGCACACGGCGCGGCGCCATGTTGCCTGGGGTCCGCCTGTGTTGTCCGAAATTGTCGGAGATTGCCGGCGCAGGATCGGGGCGACACAGGTGATGTTTTTTTACTGGATGTTCGACAGGAACGATGCGGACGATGTTCCGCAAGCAAGAGCCTGGGGAGCGGACTCGTTTTCCATTCCTGACAACTTGTCAGGCGGCGAGGCGCCGAACGTGCAGTGAAATGACGGCTATCTGAAACCATCGTCTCGTAATCAAAACGAAAGCTGACAGCGAAAGAAAATGAAAAAAAACGGCGCTCACAAAATCGTGAAGCGCCGCCGGAGATAAAAAGGAAAATGCCTCCTACAAGGCGTGTAGGACGCTGCTGACGAAATGGTCTAAAACATTGTTATCGTCGTTGAAAACGGAAGAGAGGTTTCAATTAAAACGCGACGTTGTTGCCGCCCTTGAGCTTGAGCATTTCACGCGCGTCGTCGGGCGTCGCCACCTCCAGCGACAGCGCTTCGATCACGGTGCGGATGCGTTTGACCTGCGCGGCGTTGCTTTCGGCCAGCTTGCCCGGACCGTCCCACAGCGAATCTTCCAGGCCGACGCGGGTATGGCCGCCCATTGCCGCCGACATGGTGGCGATCGGGATTTGTCCGCGTCCGGCGCCCAGCACGGACCAGTAGTAGTCGTCGCCGAACAGGCGATCGGCGGTGCGCTTCATGTGCATCACGTCTTCGACATCGTTGCCGATGCCGCCGCGCAGGCCGAACACCGACTGGATCAGGAACGGCGGCTTGATCAGGCCGCGGTCGATGAAGTGGGCGGCGGTGTAGAGATGGCCGATGTCGTAGCACTCGATCTCGAAGCGGGTCTGATTGGCGCTGCACGATTCGAGGATGTAGGCGATGTCCTTGAAGGTGTTGCGGAAGATGCGGTCGTCGGATTCGGCGAGATAAGGTTTTTCCCAGTCGTATTTGAAGTCTTTGAAACGGTGCAGCATTTCGTACAGGCCGAAGTTCATCGAGCCCATGTTGAGCGAAGCGACTTCAGGTTTGAGTTGCAGTGCCGGTTGCAGGCGCTCTTCCACGCCCATGGTCGGCGCGCCGCCGGTGGTGAGGTTGATGACGACGTTGGATTTGGCTTTGATCTGCGGGAGGAATTTGCGGAATTCGTCGGGGTCTTGCGTCGGTTTGCCGTTTTGCGGGTCGCGGGCGTGCAGGTGGACGATGGCGGCGCCGGCTTCGGCGGCTCCCAGCGCTGCGTCGCGGATTTCGTCTGGCGTTACCGGCAGGTAGGGGGACATCGATGGGGTGTGGATGGCGCCGGTGACGGCGCAGGTGATGATGACTTTTTTGGGTTTGCTCATTTGGTTCTCCTGGTGATTGTTGGTTTATGGGGCTTTTCTTTATCTCTGTAATTCTTTATTTCTCTGTCGTCCTGACGAAAGTCAGGATCCAGCGGCGTTCGTTGTTTTGTTCCGACTTGCCTGTGTAAGTAATTGATGTTGTTCTTTCTTCGATCAACCTTTGCCGGGGGCGGCCCGGCAGCCGCTCACTTTTCTTGTCTCGCCAAGAAAAGTAAGCAAAAGAAGGCGACCGCGGGATCCAGCCCCTTCGGGGTGCCCGGTGCTGCGAAGCAAAAAATGGGAAGGAAAAAAACTCGCTTCGCTCAGACAGTTTTTCCTTCTTAATCCATTTTTCGCATCGCATCACCGGCTGGCTCCAAGCGGAACTGCCAGACTGGCTCGCTTCGCCTCGCCAGGGGCACTCGCCTTCGGCATCGTGATTCTCATCTTCCGTCGTTAGCATTTAATCCGTCGTCCCAGCGAACGCTGGGATCCAGCGGCGTTCGTCAGCGATACCATCGCCGGATTCATATACTCACGTCGGCTGCTTCCGTTTATGCGCCACCAGTCCCATCAAGCGGTTATCACGCCAGCGCGATCTCTCTTCCAGCTGATCGGCGCGCAATACCTTGCGCCGTTCATCTTCAATTTCCTTCAACGTCTCTGCATTCCATTCATTCGGCAATTGCGTCTTGGCGACGTCGCGGTAGGTGTGGCCATAGCGTTTTGCATAGTCGATCACGCCTTCCGGCGCATTCAGGTCGATGGTTTCAAACGGTCCCATGAAGGACCAGCGCAGACCGAGGCCGTCCTTCAATACTTTGTCCAGATCCTCGGCAGAGGCGTAGCCGTTTTCGTACAGGTTCAGCGCTTCGTTGAGCACCGCGCCCTGGATGCGGTTGAGCAGGAAGCCGGTGATTTCCTTCTTCAACAGCACCGGCGACTGGCCGGCGCGGGTGTAGATGTCGTGGGCGCGCTTGACTGTTTCTTCCGAGGTCCACGGCGCGGGGGCGAGTTCGACCAGCGGGACGAGGTAGGGCGGGTTGACCGGGTGCGCGACCAGAATGCGGTGGCGGCCGGGGAGGTGTTCGGAGAACTCGGAGGTCGGAATCCATGAGGTCGAGCTGGTCAGGATGGCGTCGGGCTCAGCCAGCTTGTCCATTTCGGCGAAGATCTGGCGTTTGACTTCGACGGTTTCCTTGACGTTCTCCTGCACCAGCACTGCGCCTTTCAGCGCTTCGGCCAGGCTGCTGACCGGGGTGATGCGGGCCAGCACGACGTCGGGTGTTTCAGTGATCAGGCCGTGGCGGGCCAGGTCGCTGATGTTGTCGTGCAGGAGCTTCTGACAATTGTTGAGCGCTTCCGGGAAGGCGTCGTAGATGGCGACGCTGCAGCCGGCGCGCGCGAAGACGATGGCCCAGGCGCGGCCGATGAGGCCGGCGCCGATGACGGCGATTTTTTCATTCATGGTGTCTCCTTATGAGGTCCGTTAGCCGAGATGTTCGACATTACCGCAGACCGACAAACTTTGCCCGCTGACGGCAGATCCTGCGGGCGAGCAGATGTAGATGATCTGGTTGGCGATGTCTTGGGCGGTGACCATCTTGCGCATCGAGACCTTGGACAGCAGGCGCTCGCGCATCTCTTCGTGGCCGATGCCGTAGGAGGCTGCCTTGGCGGCGATCACGCGCTCCTGGCGCTCACCGGCGACGATGCCGGGCAGGATGGCGTTGACGCGGATGTTGGACGGGCCGAGTTCCATTGCCCAGCTTTCGGTCAGGCCGATGACGCCGAACTTGGAAGCGGAGTAGGGCGTACGCAGCGGGAAGCCGAGACGGCCGGCGGCCGACGAGATGTTGACGATGGAGCCGCCGCCGGCTTTTTTCAGCAAC
This sequence comes from Herbaspirillum rhizosphaerae, assembly GCF_001189965.1. Taxonomy (GTDB): domain Bacteria; phylum Pseudomonadota; class Gammaproteobacteria; order Burkholderiales; family Burkholderiaceae_D; genus Herbaspirillum; species Herbaspirillum rhizosphaerae. Next base: position 164,130 of record NZ_LFLU01000011.1, on the reverse strand, counting down.
GTCACCGCGCGGCGCGTGCACAGGAAGGGACCGGTCAGGTTGACGGCGATGGTCTGGTCCCAGGCGGACAGTTCGGTCTCTTCGACTTTGGCGGTCGGCCCGGCGATGCCGGCGTTGTTGACCAGCACGTCGAGCGCGCCCCAGCGTTGCGTCAGTTCGGCGAACATGGCGTCGACCTGCGCTTCGCTGGCGACGTCGGTCTTGCTGAAGCTGACCGGCGCGCCGGCGAACTGTTTGCGCGCGTTGTTGAGGAAGTCGTCGCTGACGTCGCAGACGTGCACTTGCGCGCCCGCCGCGACGAAAGAGGCGGTGATGGCCAGGCCGATGCCTTGGGCGCCTGCGGTGACGACGACGCGTTGATCTTTCAAACTGGTGTTCATGTTGGTCCTTGTTGCTTGATGAAAAATAAAGTTACAGCCAGAGAATTTGCTTGCGGTAGCTCAGGTCGATCAGCAGCGGTTCGGCCGGTCCGGTGTGGAAGACCGCGCCGCGTTCCAGCGCGAACACACGGTCGGCCAGCGCCAGCACCAGATCGAGGTTGTGCTCGACGATGACGATGGAGACTTCCTTGCGCAGCTGATCGAAGACGGTGAACAGCTCTTGCACCACCGCCGGTGCGAGACCTTCGAAGGGTTCGTCCAGCAACAGCAGCCTGACGTTGCCCGACAGGGCGCGCGCCACCGCCACCATTTGCTGCTCGCCGCCGGAGAGGAAGTCGGCCGGCGTGTGCAGGCGTTCTTTCAGGCGCGGGAAGTAGTGCAGGATTTTTTCTTCGCTCCAGGCGATGCCGTTGGAACTGTCGGTCTTGCGCGCCAGCCGTCCCAGCGAGAGATTCTCCGCCACCGTCATGCCGGCAAACAGGCCGCGTCCTTGCGGCACGTAGCCGATGCCCAGGCGCGCAATGTCGGGCGCGCTCAGGCCGGCGATGTCCTTGCCGTTGTAGCGGATGGCGCCCGAAGCTGGTTTCAGCAAACCGGTCAGCGCTTTCAGCAAGGTCGACTTGCCGGCGCCGTTGCGGCCGAGCAGGGCGACGATCTCGCCTTCGCGCACTTCCAGCGTGGCGTCGTTGAGGATGTGACTCTTGCCATAGAACGCATTGACCTTGTCGAAGGACAGCAGTTGCGGACGCTCCTGCGCATCGCCGGCGACGCGGCCGGTGACGGGCGGCGTGCCGGTGCCGGTGCCGGTGTAGATTTCCTGCACGCGCTGGTCGGCGCGCGCTGCATCCGGCGTGCCGGACATCAGCACGCTGCCCTGATTCATCACCGTGACCTGATGCGAGAAGCCGAGCACGCGGTCGATGTCGTGTTCGACGATCAGCACCGGGATGTTGTCGGCGATGATCTTCACCAGCCGCGACACGCGCTCGCGCTCGGCGGCAGCGAGGCCGGCCAGCGGTTCGTCCATCAGCAGCACATGCGGTTTGGAACCGAGCGCGATGCCCAGATCGACCAGGCGCTGGCCGCCGTAGGAGAGTGCACCGCCTTCGATATCGTCGATGCCTTTGAGTCCGAGGAAGCGCATCAGCTCTTCGGTTTCAGCGTGGATCTCGGGATAGTCGTCGATGTCTTTCCACATGTTGAAGCGCGCGGCATGGCGCGCTTGCAAAGACAGCCGCAGGTTTTCGTAAATGCTCAGACCCTTGAACAGATTGGTGATCTGGAACGAACGCGCCAGGCCGCGCTGGCAAATCTGTCCCGGCGTCAGGCCCTGGATTTCTTCGCCGTTCAGTTTCACCGTGCCGTGGTTCGGGATGAACATGCCGGAGATCAGGTTGAAGGTCGTGGTCTTGCCGGCGCCGTTGGGGCCGATCAAGGCGTGGATCTGGCCGGCGTGCAGATTGATCTGCGCATTCTTGACCGCCTGGATGCCGCCGAAACGGATGTCGATATCCTTGACTTCCAGCACCAGTCCTTCTTGCGAAGGCGGTTGCAGGAAGACCGGCAGCGGCAGGCCGTCGACGATCTGGCGCTGGCTCATCGCGGCGCCGACTTCGGCAGGTGGACGCAGGCGGCGTTTGATTTGCTGCCAGATGCCGACCAGGCCGGTCGGCGAGAACAGGATGAAGCCGACGAAAGCGAGGCCGAACCACAGGAGCCAGTTCTCGGTCCAGATCGACAGGCATTCGCGGAACAGGATATAGAACAGCGCACCCAGCGCCGGACCGAGGAAGCTGCGCATGCCGCCGATCACCACCATTGCCAGCAGCTCGCCGGAGAAAGCCACCGAGGTTGGTTCAGCCGAAGCGAAGCGATGATGGAAGGCCAGCAGCGCGCCGGCCAGACCGGTGACGCTGGCCGACACGATGAACATGATCAGCTTGTAGACGATGGTGCTGTAACCCTGGAAACGGGCGCGCTGCTCGTTCTCGCGGATCGCCACGATGGTGTGGCCGAAGGGCGAGCGGATCACGCGCTGCAGGACGAACAGCACGATCAGCGCAATCACGCTGACGAACACGAGGAAGGGAATCGATTGATCCAGATCGATGCCCGCCACCACCGGGCGCACGACATTGCCGAGTCCCGATTCGCCGCCGGTGAAATCGGTCCAGCGGAAGGCAATCGCAAACGTCAGCGCCGACAAGGCCAGCGTCAGCAGCGAGAAATACACGCCGCGCCGGCGCAGGATCAGGAAGCCGACGACCGCTGCCGATGTGGCAATGAAGACGATTGTGAACAGCATCGGCGCCACGATCTGGCCGGGGAACCAGTATTTCTGCGACAGCGCCGCGGCATAGGCGCCGACGCCGAACCACGCGCCATGGCCGAACGACGTCAGGCCGGTGTAGCCGACCAGCAGGTTCAGGCCCATCGCCGCGATGGCGTAGATGACGACGTCGGTAGACGAACTGGTGGTCAGGCCCAGCAGCTGCAGCAGGATGGGAACGATGACCAGCGCCAGCGCGCCGATCCATAAAGATTGATATTTATTGTATGGGTTATACATGTCCGCTCTCATTCAAAACGTTCGATGCGTTCGCCTAGCAGGCCGCGCGGACGGAAGATCAGCACCAGCAGCATCAGCAGATACATCGACGCTTCGCCGGCCGGGGCATAGAACTGGATCGTGATGCCGCGCACCACGCCCACCAGCAAGGCCGCCAGCACTACGCCCCAGAAGCTGCCGAGGCCGCCGATCACCACCACCACGAAAGCGGCAGTCATGATTTCCGCCCCCATGGCCGGATGCACGCCCGAGATCGGCGCGAACAGCACACCGGCCAGCGCAGCGAGGCCGACGCCCAGCATCACGATGGCGGTCATGTAGGGCTGCAGCTTGATGCCCAGCACCGCCACCATGTCCGGCTTCTGCACGCCGGCGCGCACCACGCGGCCGAAAGCGGTTTTGTTGAGCAGCATCCAGATCAGCGTCAGCGCGACGATGACGGCGGCCAGCATCAGCAGGCGGTATTTGGAATACATGAAATCGCCGACCATGATCTGGCCCTTGAAGGCTGGCGGAATGGAGGCCGGCAGCGGCGAAGCGCCCCAGAAGATGCGGATCACCTGTTCCGCCACCATCGCCAGGCCGAAGGTCAGCAGCAGGCCGAGGATGGGATCGGCCGAATAAAACCGGCGCAACAGGAAGCGCTCGAACAGGATGCCGATCAGCGCCACCAGCAAGGGCGACAAAATTAATGCGCCGCCAAAGCCGAGGTACTTGGTGATCTCCACCGCGAGATACGCGCCGATGGCATAGAAGGCGCCGTGCGCCAGATTGACCACACCGCCGAGACTGAAAATCAGCGACAGCCCCAGGGCGATCAGCAGGTAGTAGCCGCCGACCAGGATGCCGTTGAGGATTTGTTCCAACAGGAAAACGATTTGCATTGCTGCTCCGGAGGGGAGGACAAGAAAAGGCGGAGACGCTCCGCTATTCACCGTCGTCCCAGCGAACGCTGGGATCCAGTGTCGTTACACCGATGACGGTGCATGAAACGACGCTGGGCTCCAGCGTTCGCTGGAGCGACGGTGGTTTTATCGGCGCGCGTTCAGGTATAAGTGCAGGCGTTTTCTTGCATCGTTGGCGCCAGCACCTCGAGCGACTCATTCGGTCCCGGCACCGATGCGCCCAGCAGCATGAAGTCCCACTTGTCCTTGATCTGCGCCTTCGGCTTGGGCGTGACCGTGTACATCTCTTGCAGCAACTGGTGATCCCACGCGCGATAGGTGCCTTTGCGCGCCTTCAGGGCATCGATGGGTGCGCCTTTTTCGAAGTACTCGATCAGCTTGGCGGTGTCGAGCGACTTGGTTTCGGTAACGGCTTGCACGATGGAGCGGAAGGCGACGTATTCGCCCCAGGCCTGGTTCTCCGGCGGCTTGCCGTACTTCTTCATGAAGGCGGCGACGAAGGCCTTGGCCGACGGTGCATTGACGTCGTGGTGCCAGGTGGTCGGCCAGGTGCCGGCAAAATTGTCGGCGCCCGCGCCCCAGGCGACGGCGGTATCGAAACCGAAACCGGCGATCGGGAAGGGCAGGCCGAACTCCGAGTATTGCTTGATGAAGTTGGTGATCTGGTTGCCGGCCAGGTTGGAGATGACCAGGTCCGGCTTGGCCTGGCGGATCTTCAGCAGGTAAGGGCTGAAGTCGGTGGCGTCGGTCGGCACCAGCTCGTCATTGGCGATCGCGCCGCCGTTGGCCGAGACGAACGCTTTGGCGGCGCGCAGCAGGTCGTGGCCGAAGGCGTAGTCGGCGGACAGCGCGTACAGCTTCTTGCCCTTGATCAGGTTGTCGTGCAGCAGCGAACGGCCGCAGGCCTTGACGTAGGTCGAGTTGGCAGCCTCGATGTGGAACATGAATTTGTTGCAGCTCTTGCCGCGCAACTCGTCGGAGTTGCAGCCGGTGTTCATGAAGAGCTTCTTGTTGCGCTGTGCGACCTGGGCGATGCCCAGCGCCGAGGCGGAAGAGATTTCACCGATCAGCACCGCGGCGCCGTCGCGTTCCAGCAGGCGCTGCGCTTTGGAGGAGGCGGTCGGCGGATTGACCGAGTCTTCCGAGATCAGCGTGAGCTGGCGGCCCAGCAAGCCGCCGGCCTTGTTCTGTTCTTCCACTGCCAGGTTGATGCTCATGACGGCGTATTCGCCCAGCGGACCGAGGAAGCCGGTGCGCGGGGTCAGGTGGCCGATGATGATTTTGTCCGACTGCGCCTTGACGATGGCGGGGAAGCCCAGCGCCGACGTGGCGGCGACGGCGGCGCCGGCTTTCAGAACGGTGCGACGGCCAGGCGACAGGATCTTGCTATTGTCTTGCTCCATGGTGCAAACCTCCTAATGGTCCGGCGCGAGCCGGGTGTCTCGATGGAAGCCGCCGCACGCTGCCGCATAGGCGGACGCGAATGAAGCGGCTTGTTTTCTTATTGAGTGCTTGCGCGCAGAAGAGGAAAAAGCGGGGGCGAAGCCGGATTCAAATCGCTGAATCCGTCCTGTGCGTCTCGTTCATCTTTTTGCAACAGCCTCTTTTTTATGTCATTTATTTGACATGTGATCAAATGTATTCGATAGAATTGGGGCGTGTCAACCGGCGATGCAGCAATGGCAAATGTTGCCCAAGGCCATGCCGGCAGGCTGAAGCAGGGTATCGCTCGCCGTGGAAAACGCCGCGCAAGTCAGCGTGGCGCGGCATCCCGCAGATCGGGTAAGGAAATGCGGCTGCTATAATCCGCGACACTTTTGCAGGACAACGTTGAACAACATACGCATTTCATCGGCACGGATGAAATGGTTTCAAGTGAGAAGCCGGGGATATGGAACACACGATACTTGCGGACCTTTCGCAGATACGCAAAATCACGCACACCACGCTGTCGCAGCGCGTGTACGACGATTTGCGCGAGCTGCTGCTGGCAGGGCAAGTCCGCCCCGGTCAAAAGCTGACGCTGAAGAGCCTGTCGGAAGCCTTGGGCACCAGCCCGATGCCGGTGCGTGAAGCGATACGCCAGCTGGCGGCGGAAGGGGCGCTGGAGATCCTGCCCAACCGCGCCGTGCGCGTGCCGCTGATGACCAAGGACAAATTCCGCGAGCTGCTGAAAATCCGCCTGGCGCTGGAAGGCCTTGCGGTCGAGCATGCGGCGCAAAACATTTCGGCCGACGGCCTGAAGGCGGTCTCGGATTTGCACGATACGCTGTGCGTCGAGATGCATCGCAAGAAGCCGAACGTCGACCTCATCATCCGCCTCAACAAGCAATTGCACTTCGCTGCCTATGAAGGATCAGGCATGGCGACACTGGTCGGCCTGATCGAAAGCCTGTGGCTGCAGGTCGGGCCGGTGATCAACCTCGACCTGCGCGCCGGTTCGCGCCGCCTGTCGGAAGCGCCCGCGCTGGTGCACCACGCGGCGCTGCTCAAGGGCTTGCAGGACAAGTCGCCTGAGCAGGCGCGCGCCGGGCTGTCGGGCGATCTGCTCAGCGCCGCGCAGATGATTCTTGCCGGCGACGGCCTGCCTGATGTGTAAGCTGATGCCTTGTCTGGTGTTTGCCGGCTCGCTGCGCAGGCGTGCGATGAAAGCAGCTTGCCAGCAAGAGGCTCAGCAGCGGGATCCCCGCCGCCAGTAGCTCCAGTACGCCGGTGCTTTGTTCCAGTTGTTCCAGACGGATCTTGTAATGCGTGGCGAACGCCATCAGCAAAAACAAGAATGCGGCGCTCAGCCCCACGATTATTTTGAGTCGCATGTTCATCTCCTTCACTCCCCTTATCCCCACATGACGGCCACAGGCGCCGTCGCCAATGCCATGAGCGCAATGCTCACGACGCCGAAACCGCCATAGACGATCAGATCGAATTCGCTCATGGTGCATCTCCCTGTGCAGACAAGTGCTATATCGACCGCGAGTCGCGGACGTTGATGGCGACGGCCGGTAAAGAAGCGTAAGTTTGTGTAGGCGCTTGTAAGCGTGGTTCCGGCAAGACATCGATGGCCCGGATCGTGTACCCTCTCGGTAAAAATATCTCTACACAATTCAGGGAGCTTCATGTCTTTATTCAACAAGGGCGGGCTGCGCAAGCTCATCAGTCGCGCGGCGCTTTTGCCGGTCGTCGTTGCTGCCATTACCGTCACGCTGCCTTCTCTGTCCCAGGCCCAGACGTCGCTGGACGACATGCTGAAACCGTATCTGGAACAGTATCGTTTGCCGGCGGTGGCCACTGCGGTAGTCAAGGACGGCAAGATCGTCAGCGCCGGCGCGGTCGGTGAGCGCAAGTTCGGCTCCGGCATCGCGGTGACGGTGAATGACCGTTTCCATATCGGCTCCGACACCAAGGCATTCACGGCGACGCTGGCCGGCATCCTGGTCGACCGCGGCCAGATGCAATGGACGACGACCGTCGGCGACGTCTTCCCCGAACTGGCGCCGAAGATGGATGCGGGTTTTCGCAGCATCACGATCAGCCAGTTGCTGGCGCATACCTCCGGCATTCCTGCCGACAACGCCGAGTTCATCGAACTGCTGGCCAAGTCGACGTTTGAGGAAGGCAACCTCGACGACCTGCGTTACTGGCTGCTGGAGCAATGGATGAGCAAGCCGCTGCAGTCAGCGCCGGGACAGCGCTTTGCCTATTCCAACATGGGCTACACGGTCGCCGGCGCGATGATCGAGCGGGTCGCCAAAAAGAGCTGGGACGAACTGATCCGCGAATGGATCTTCGATCCGCTGGAGCTGAAGACCGCGGGTCTCGGTTCGCAAGCCAGCCCGGGGCGCATCGATGCCGCGCTCGGCCACGGCATCCTCGACGACGGCACGATCAAGGCCTTCATGGCCGGACCGGGCGACGACAATCCGCAGATCATCGGCCCGGCCGGCATGGCGAATATGTCGGTCATGGACTTTGCCCGCTGGGCCGGCTGGAACGCCGGCGAAGGCAAGCGCGGCCCGGCCTTGCTGAAACCGGAGACGCTGAAACTGTTGCACACGCCGGTGGTCGACATGCCGTCGGCGAAGAATCCGGCGCCGGGAACGCCGTCGGCCGGCAAGTACGCCCTCGGCTGGGTGATCGCGACGACGGACTGGTCGCCGCTGCCGCTGGTGTTCCACGGCGGCTCCAACCAGAAAAACCTGGCGCATATCTGGTTCAGTCCGGAGAAGGATTTCGGGATGGTGATCGTCACCAACATCTCCAGCGCCAAGGCCAACGATGCCTTGTTCGATATTGCCGGGAAATTGTATAAAGAGTTTTCCCCGTGACGGCGCGGTAAGAGATTCGTCATCGGCGGCATCTTCACTGCCGGATAAAGGGAAGGGCAAGCGTCTATTGGTACAATGCGCGTTTTCCCTTGTACCTCTTTCTGGCGGGCTTCATGGATTTTCTCTTGTTTCTGGTTGACTTCGTTCTGCACATCGATCGCCATCTGACCGAGCTGGCGGCTGCTTACGGCCCGTGGCTGTTCCTGATTCTGTTCCTGATTATCTTTGCCGAAACCGGACTGGTGGTGACGCCTATCCTGCCGGGCGATTCGATGCTGTTCGTCACCGGCGCGATTGCCGCCACCGGCGCTTTCGACATCCACCTGATGGTGCTGACGCTGATCGTTGCCGCGATTCTCGGCGATACCGTCAACTACCAGATCGGCAAGGCTGTTGGCCTGAAGCTGTTCGACCGGCCCGATTCGCGCATCTTCAAGCGCGAATATCTGGACAAGACCCACGCCTTTTATGAGCGTCACGGCGGCAAGACCGTGATCATCGCGCGCTTCGCGCCCATCGTGCGCACCTTTGCGCCGTTCGTGGCAGGCGTGGGCGCGATGACCTATCCGCGCTTCTTCGCCTACAACGTGATCGGCGGCATCCTGTGGGTGGCGAGCTTTGGGTATGCGGGCTACTTCTTCGGCAACCTGCCGGTGGTGAAGCAAAACCTCAGCCTGCTGATCCTCGTGATCGTGGTGCTGTCTATCATGCCGGGCGTGATCGCTTATCTGCGTCAACGCCTGAAGTCCAGATAAACAGCCCGATTCCGCCGCACATGGAAAAAGCCGTTCAGTTTGCACTGAACGGCTTTTTATTTACTGCTGCAGAAATGAACTTCAGAGATTGTTGAAACGCTCCAGAGGTCACACAGTAAATTCCTTACGACTACCTGCGATCAATACTTCCACAAGATCTTTTGCAGCTCCTTGCTGTCGTTGGTCTTGGTCAGCGCCAACGCAGTCAGGATGCGCGCCTTCTGCGCGTTCTGGTCGTCGGTGACCACCCAGTCGAACTTGTCGTCAGGCTGCTCGCCGTTGCGGATCACGACGCCGCTGCCGGTGCGGGTCGCACGGACCACCTGCACGCCCTTGCTGCGCACTTCCTGCAGGACCGGGACGATCTGTTCGGCGACGCTGCCGTTGCCGGTGCCGTCATGGATGATGGCCTTGGCGCCGGCGGTGACGAAGGCGTCATACGCGGCGCGGCTGACGTTGCCGTAGTTGTAGACTACGTCCACGCGCGGCAGGCTGTTGATCTTGTCGATGTCGAACTCGGTCTGCGTGGTGTGCGGACGCGCCGGCAAACGGTAGAACATCAGCTTGCCTTCGACCACATAACCCAGCGGGCCGTAGGGCGAGCGGAAGGTTTCAACCTTGAACGAGTTGGTCTTGGTGACGTCGCGGCCGGAATGGATCTCGTCGTTCATGACCACCAGCGTACCTTTGCCTGCCGCATCCTTGCTGGCGGCGACCAGCACCGCGTCATACAGGTTCAGCGCGCCGTCTGCGCCCAGCGCCGTGCCCGGACGCATGGAGCCGACCACCACGACAGGCTTGTCGCTCTTCAGCGTCAGGTTGAGGAAGTAGGCGGTTTCTTCGATGGTGTCGGTGCCGTGAGTAATCACGATGCCGTCGACGTCGTTCTGCTTGAGCAGTTCGGAGACGCGCTTGCCCAGTTTCAGCAGGCGTTCGTCGTTGAAGCTTTCGCTGCCGATCTGGAAGATTTGTTCGCCGCGCACGTTGGCGATCTTCGACACTTCAGGCACGGCGGCGATGATCTTGTCGACCGGTACGACTGCCGATTGGTAGGCTGCAGTATTGACGCTCGATGCGCCGGCGCCGGCAATGGTGCCGCCCGTGCCGATGACGACGACGTTGGCTTTCTTTTCTTGTGCCTGTGCGGATAGCGACATGGCGGCGGACAGTAGCAGGACGCCACCGAGTTGTTTCAGCTTCTGGTGTTGCATGAAGGTCTCCTGAGCAATCGTAAGATCATTAGATGGTCCCGCCGTGGCGCTGGATGCTGCTGGATAGTGCGCGCGACGGCGACTTGCGTGCCAATCGTTTTGCGTTGTGTTTATGGCACGAAAGAATCTTACGGAACTGCGCAGGGGATGTCCCATGCTTTTACAGCATGGTTTTGCGCAGGTTATGCAGCAGATGCATGACCTGGCGGCGGTCTTTTATAAATCAAAAATGAGGCCGGGCTTTTAGAAGAATTCGACGATGTCATTGGTGGAAATTTCCGGGCTGAGCACGCCCGAGGTCACCAGTTCGTCGTAATAGCAGATGCGGTTGCGGCCGTTTTCCTTGGCATGGTACAGAGCCTGATCGGCATGGCCGAGGATGACCACCGGCGTTTCGTGCGAGATGCTGACGAAACCGAGGCTGACAGTGACGTTGCCGACCTGCGGGAAGTCGTAGTCTTGCACGTGCTGGCGGAAGCGGTCGAAGATCTTGCGGGCGTCGTCCACCGTGGTCGAGCGCAGCAGGATGACGAATTCTTCGCCGCCGAAACGGAAGATGCGGTCATGCGAGCGGAACGAGGTGCGCAGGATATTGGCGACCAGGATCAGCACTTCGTCGCCGTAGAGGTGACCGTACTGATCGTTGACCTGCTTGAAGTGGTCGATGTCGACCACGGCCAGCCAGTGCGATTTGGCATTGCCCGAATGGCGGCGTTCGTTGCTGTCGACCGAATGGGCTTCGTGCGGCGCGATGGCGAAGGCGTGGCGCGAGAATTGTTCGTCGAAAGTCTTGCGGTTGAACAGACCGGTGAGGGCGTCGCGCTCGCTGTAGTCGAGCAGACTTTGATAGTTGCAGTAAATCGCGAACACGCCGTCGATCAATTCGCGCATGGCGGCGTCGTAGGCATGCGGATGGCGGATCTCGATGCAGGTGTTGACCTTGCCGTGCAACCATACCGGCAGCCAGAGCACATGCGTGCCGTCGCTGTCGACTTCGCAGTGTTCGTTCTTGTGCTGGCGCATGCATGCCGCAATGGCGGGGAAATTGCTCAGCGGTTCCTTGGGATCGTCGTCGGTGTGTTCGGCGATGGTGCTCAGGCGGCCTTCGTCGAGGAACATTTTTTCCTGCACGAACAGCTCGTCGCGCAGGGCGAAGATATCGTGCACGCGAATCTGCCGGACTTTGGTGAGTTCATACAGGGCAGTGATGACGGATCCGGCAAGGCGCGTGTTTTCACGTTGCGCCGTGATATCTATCAGGTTCTTTAGAAGCAGTTTCATCATCCGGATGTCGACTCCTGCGTGAGCACATTATTCTATGTCTAGTGGGTACTCTTGGAACACGTTCAACGCGTTCTCATTGGCTTTACCATTCATAGAATGCATAAGGACATTACGCAAGAATCAAGCCATGAATCAAGCCGGGAACCACGGGATTTTACACGCAGCTTGAGGTAACAGCTATTGAGTTAACGCAAAATCAAAGCGAATAATTTTCTTTCATTTCCGAGTGGAAATGTTGCTTCGCAATGGCTCGCATTGCCCGCACTATATTGGCACTCACCGTCTCGCCTCATGCGTCGCAGATGTGAGATATCGCCGCGAATCGAATGTTTCCGTGCGGGAAAAGCGAAATGATTTACGCGCAATATTGCGTCGCCGCTTCGGTGAAATAAATCCGGCAATGCAGGCCTCAGCGCGCTGGAAGCAGTGCAGCAATTTATTATTTATATTATTTAGAACGGAGAGACAGAACGTATCGTATTCCGAGGGACGAATGCAGGAGTGCCGTGCAAGTGCAGTGTGCATTGCGTGAGGACTCGCTTTTGAACATGAAAAGGGTGCTGCGGGAGGAATGGCGCGCCGCGATGCCTGCGGCGCGCCGGATGCGGCGGAGAATTACAGGTAAATGATGGCGAGCGCTACGGCGATGATCAGGCCGAACTTGGTAGCGCGATAGACGTTGCGGTTCCACTTCTTGAACTTGCGGCGATACTGGCCGGCAACCCATACGAAGCGGAACAGCTTGTTGATGCGGCCGGTCTGGTCGCCGGTTTCATTGGGCGAACTGGCTGCGGTCATCATGGTCTTGCCGAGCCACTTGTTGATTGCTTGCGCCCAGCCGTAACGCAATGGGCGTTCGACGTCGCAGAACAGGATGATGCGGTTGGTCTCGGCGCCGTTCTGCGCCCAGTGGATGAAGGTCTCGTCGAACACCACGCTCTTGCCGTCGCGCCAGCTGTAGCGCTGTCCGTCGACTTCGATGAAGCAGCGGTCGTCGTTGGGCGTGACCAGGCCGAGGTGATAGCGCAGTGAGCCGGCATAGGGATCGCGGTGCGGATTAAGCGTGCCGCCCGGCGCCAGCTCGGCGAACATCGCCGCCTTGACGCAAGGAATCCGGCGCAGGATCTCGACGGTCTTGGGGCAGAACTGCTCGGCCGAGGGATGGCTGGCGTCGTACCACTTCAGGTAGAAGCGCTTCCAGCCGGCTTTGAAGAAAGAATTGAAGCCGGCGTCGTCGTTCTTTTCCGCCGCCTTGATCTTGGAAATGTTCTGCAGGTTGATGGCTTCGGCCCTGATGGTTTCCCAGTTGTCGTCCAGCAAGTGCAGGTTCTGGAAATCCTTGGTCGCAGGGGGATACGGCACTGCCGGCACGCGCGAGAAGGCGTACATGAACAAATTGATCGGCGCCATGATCGAGGAATGGTCGAAGAACTGCCGGAAAAACGGCAGTCTCACCTTTCCGCGGAAATGGATGAACAAGATGGAAAACAGATAAATACCGACAACAACCCACTTCATTGCAATGTCCTCATGATGATGGCGGTACCGGTAAAACCGGTTCGCCATCGTATATAGATAAGCGCGTTAAACGCGATATCAACGCTGATGCAGCGAATTAATCTGGAAATAATGCGACGGTCCCGTCGCAAAGGATGGGCTGATTCTACACCAAGCCGATTTGGGGAGCTTTGCGGTGCATCAGTGAAGAATTGTAAAAATATAGACCGAGTTCCGAATGGGAGGGAAGGGGCGGAACCCGGTCTATAAGGAGGGCAAACGTTTACGCTGGTTGAGCCGCCAGCTTGCCAGGCGCGATGCGCGGCATGCCGGTAAAGCCGAAGTCGATTTCAGGTTGACGGCCGGCAATGATTTCGGCGATCGCGCGACCCGAACCTGCGCCCATGGTCCAGCCCAATGTGCCGTGGCCGGTATTGAGGAACAGGTTGCTGAACTTGGTCTTGCCGACGTAAGGGATGTTGGACGGCGTCAGCGGGCGCAGGCCGGTCCAGTACACTGGATTGTCATAGTCGCAACCGTCGGGGAACAGCTCGCGTGTACGGCGGGTGATGGCGTCGCAGCGGGTGTTGTTCAGTTCGCGGGTGTAGCCGTTCAGCTCGCAGGTGCCGGCTACGCGCAAGCGGTCGCCCAGGCGCGAGACGACCAGCTTGTAGCCGTCGTCGGTCAGCGACACGGTCGGCGCCGCATCCGGGTTGGTGACTTTGTAAGTGGCCGAGTAGCCCTTGCCCGGGTACAGCAGCAGGTTGATGCCCAGCGGGCGCAGCAGCGGCTCGGAGAAGCTGCCCATGGCGACGACGAACTTGTCCGCGCGCAGGATCTTGTGGCGGCCCGCGCCGTCGATGACTTCCACGCCGGTGATCCTGGCGGCGGCGCCGGTGCCTTCGGTCAGCAGGCGGGTGATGGTGGTGTTGAACTGGAAGTCGACGCCGGCGTCTTCCGCCTTTTGCGCCAGACCGGTGGTGAGCTTGTAGACGTCGCCCGATTCATCGCTGGCGGTAAAGTCGCCGCCGACGATCTTGTCGCGGATGCTGGCCAGTGCCGGTTCGATCTTGATGACTTCTTCGGCGCTGATCGAGTCGCGCTGGCAACCGAGGTCGCGCATCAGCTTGGCAGCCGGCAGCGACAGCTCGAATTCTTTTGCATCCGTGTAGAAATGCAGGATGCCGCGGGTCAGGTGGTCGTACTGGATATTGGTTTCGGCGCGCAGGGCCACCAGCGTCTGGCGGCTGTATTCGCACAGCGCGACGATCTGGCGGATGTTGGCGTCGGTGCGCGCAGGCGTGCATTCGCGCAGGAAGTTGACGGCCCATTTCCATTGCAGCCATTCAGGACGGAAGCGATACAGCAGCGGCGCGTCTTCCTTGCCCAGCCATTTCAGGACTTTGAGCGGAGCGGAGGGATTGGCCCATGGTTCGGCGTGCGAGACGGAGATCTGGCAGCCGTTGGCAAAACTGGTTTCCTGCGCGGCGCCGGGCTGGCGATCGATGACGGTCACGTCGTAACCCTCGCGCTTCAAAAACCACGCGGACGCGGTACCGATGATGCCTGCTCCCAATACGATGACTTTCATCACACATTCTCCTATTCAATGGGTGAAATTGTAAGAAGTAATCGGTTTTTTAGGTAAGCAATCAGCGTGCCTGTATTTCTATTTTTAAATAGAAAGCTGCTTTATGTATTCAAAAAAGAAAATAATTTTGCAGAAAGCTTAATATTTTGTATTTTCGAACTTCGCCATTTCTTCCGCCAGCGCCTGTGTGACGCTTTCCGCCAGGGCCTGCTCCAGGCTGGCGCGCACGCGGGTCTTCAGAATGTCGGCCATATTGTCCAGAATCACGGCGAGGTGATCCTGCAAATGCTGGTGCAGCACGTTGTCGACCTGGCCCAGCAACTTTTGCATGATGTTGTCCTGGATTTCCTGGCGGAGCTGCTGAAGCTGTTCCGCGGTCGGGACGGGCGCGGCGGCAGGCAGCGGCGGACTGACCGGAACCGGCAGCGGCGGCGCATCGTAAGTCGGCTGGTAGATGGGTTGCTGAATTGGCTGGTATTGCTGCGGCTCAGGCTGGTAATGCTGATGGTAGTCCGGCTGCACCTGAGGCTGGCCGTAGTCGTACGCCTGTAGCGGCGGCTGCGCCGGGGCGTCTTCCCAATACAGTGCATTGGGCGGCGTCGATGCGGGCGCCGGAGTCTGCGGTTCGGCAGCAGCAGGCGTGGCGATGACTTCGGTCAGGAGCGGGATGCTGTTGTCGGCGGAAGATTGACTCATGGCTGTCGTGTCTTCAGTCTGCGACGAAATGGCTCAGAGGATAGCCGCGCTCTTTATAGAAGCGGTAACGATCGCGTCCGGCGGCCTTGTCGGCTTCGTCGGACGAAATGATCTCGAACATGCGCTCGAAGCGGGCGAAGTGCTCCGGCGTGTTGCCCGACAAATTGATCAGCACGTGATGATGCGGCAAGTCGACGGCTTCGCTGTCGGTCAGGATCACCGGCGTCTGCGCCGCCAGCGGGTCGCCGGCGCGCACGTGCGGCAGGAAATCCTGCTCCGAGAAGGACCACAGCAGCTGGTCGAGCTGGGCCAGTTCGTTGCGATCCTTGCCGAGCAGCACGATCTTGCACTGCGCGGCGCGCGCCTTGCGCACCAGGCGGCAGGCGTAGGCGAGTTTATTGGGGACGTTGCTGTGGAAATCGATGCGGGTCATGGACGAAGTATAGACATATAGCGGACCAAGGAAAACCCGGAGAGAGGAATTAAACCAACCCGTCGTCCTGACGAAAGTCAGGACCCAGTGTCGTGCCGACCGTTGTCACGACACTGGGTCCCAGCGTGCGCTGGGACGACGGATTTTTTCTTCTACAACTTGCTCACGGCCTCGCAGTAAGATCGTGAGCAGGTTCAGGCAGCCATGCCGCTATGGCGCAGTAAGGCGTCAATGCTCGGCTCACGCCCGCGGAAGGCCTTGAACGACTCGATGGCAGGACGCGAACCGCCGACTGCCAGGATTTCCTTCTGGAAGCGCAGGCCGGTTTCGATCGAGACTACGTTGTCGCCCTTGGCTGCCGCTTCTTCAAACGCGCTGTAGGCATCGGCGGACAAGACTTCGGCCCACTTGTAGCTGTAATAGCCGGCCGCGTAACCGCCTGCGAAGATGTGGCTGAACGAATGCTGGAAGCGGTTGAATTCCGGCGGACGGATGACGGCAAACTTGTCGCGCACGGCGTTCAGCACCGACTGCACGCTTTCTTTGCCGGAGGCGTCGTAGTCGTAATGAATGTGCATGTCGAACAGCGAGAACTCGACCTGGCGCAGCATCTGCAGGCCGGACTGGAAGTTCTTGGCGGCGGTCATCTTGTCGAACAGTGCGCGCGGCAGCGGTGCACCGGTCTCGGCGTGGGCGGTCATGTGCTGCAGCACGTCCCATTCCCAGCAGAAGTTTTCCATGAACTGCGAGGGCAGTTCGACCGCATCCCATTCCACGCCGGAGATGCCCGACACGCCGACTTCGTCGACTTGCGTGAGCATGTGGTGCAGGCCGTGGCCGGATTCGTGGAACAGGGTGATGACTTCGTCATGCGTGAACAGCGCGGCTTTTTTCACACCGTCGACCGTCATCGGTTCGGTGAAGTTGCAGACCAGATAAGCGATCGGCGTCTGCACGCCGTTGGCGGTCATGCGGCGCGAGCGCGCGTCGTCCATCCAGGCGCCGCCGCGCTTGCCGTTGCGCGCGTACAGGTCTAGGTAGAACTGGCCGATCAGCTTGCCGTCGCGCTCGATGCGGAAGAACTTGACGTCCTGATGCCAGACCGGCGCGCTGTCGGGTTTGATGTTGACGTTGAACAGGCGTTGGATGACCTGGAACAGGCCTTCGACCACTTTCGGTTCCGGGAAGTATTGCTTCACTTCCTGCTCGGAGAAGGCGTAGCGCTGTTCGCGCAGCTTTTCGGCGGCATAGGTCATGTCCCAGGCTTCGAGTGTGTCGATACCCAGCTCGTCGTGCGCGAAGGCGCGCAGCTCGGCCCAGTCCTTTTCGCCGTAGGAGCGTGCGCGGCGGCCCAGGTCTTCGAGGAAGCCGATGACTTCCTGCGGCGATTGCGCCATCTTCGGCACCAGCGACAACTCGGCGAAATTCTTGAAGCCCAGCATCACGGCTTCTTCATGGCGCAATTGCAGGATTTCCTGCATGTTGGCGGTGTTGTCCCATTCCGGCTTGGCGCCGAGCTCGGACGCCTTGGTGGCGTTGGCGCGGTAGATCTGCTCGCGCAGGCTGCGGCTGTGCGCGTATTGCAGGATCGGGAAGTAGGACGGGAAATGCAAGGTGAACTTGAAACCCGGCGTGCCGTCTTTTTCAGCGGCGGCGCGCGCGGCTTGCTTGACGTCGTCCGGCAGGCCGGCCAGTTCGGATTCGTTCTCGACGAACAGGCCGAAATCGTTGGTGGCGTCGAGGATGTTTTCCGAGAAGCGGGTGGTCAGCGCGGCTGATTTTTCCTGGATTTCGGCGAAACGCTCCTTCTGGTCGTCAGGCAGCTCGGCGCCCGACAGGCGGAAGTCGCGCACGGCGTTGTCGATGACTTTCTTGCGCGCACCCGACAGGCCGGCGTATTCCGGGCCGGTTTGCACGGCCTTGTACTTTTCGAACAGCGCCAGGTTCTGGCCCAGCGCGGTCCAGAACTCGACCAGCCGAGGCTGGTTTTCGTTGTAGGTGGCGCGCAGTTCCGGCGTATCGACCACCGAATTCAGATGACCGACGATGCTCCAGGCGCGGCCCAGCTGCTCGGTGGCGTTTTCCAGCGGCTCGACGAAATTGGCCCAGGTGACTTGGTCCATCGGCGCTTCCAGCTCGGTGACCAGCTTGCTGGCCTTGGCCAGCAGGGTGTCGACGGCGGGCGTGACGTGTTCGGGCTTGATGGCGTCGAAACGCGCCAGGCCGGAAAAGTCCAGCAGCGGGTTGTTGTCGGGAGCGATTGCGGTATCTGTCTTGGTGGTCATAGGAACTCAGGTTCTTTCAGCAGCTTCAATAGTGTTGACCAGCAACATGGTGATGGTCATCGGCCCCACGCCGCCGGGCACGGGGGTGATGTAACCTGCAACTTCCTTGGCATTGGCGAAATCCACATCGCCGCACAACTTGCCGTTATCGTCGCGGTTCATGCCGACATCGATGACGACAGCGCCGGGTTTGACCATGTCGGAGGTGACGATGTTGCGCTTGCCGGTGGCCACCACCAGAATATCTGCCTGGCGGGTATGGTGGCCCAGATCGCGGGTCTTGGAATTACAGATAGTGACGGTTGCCCCGGCTTGCAAGAGCAACATGGCTTGCGGCTTGCCGACGATGTTGGAGGCGCCCACCACGACGGCGTTGGCGCCGCGCACCGGATAGTCGATCGATTCCAGCATTTTCATGACGCCGTAAGGCGTGCACGGGCGGAACAGCGGCTGGCCGGTCATCAGCAGGCCGGCGTTGCTGACGTGGAAACCGTCGACGTCCTTCTCGGCGGCAATCGCTTCGATCACCTTGTGGGCGTCGATATGCGCCGGCAGCGGCAATTGCACCAGGATGCCGTTGATCTTGGGATCTTTGTTGAGGGCGTCGATGCGCGCCAGCAGCTCGGCTTCGGTCAGCGCGGCGTCGTATTTTTCCAGCACCGAGTGCAGGCCGTTGTCTTCGCAAGCCTTGACCTTGTTGCGCACATACACCTGGGAAGCCGGGCTGTCGCCGACCAGGATCACGGCCAGGCCGGGCTGTTTGCCCTGGGCGGTGAGGGCGGCGGCGCGTTTGGCGACGTCGGCGCGCAGTTGTTGGGAGAGCAGGTTACCGTCGATTAATTGTGCTGGCATGGTGAGGAGGGGCTCAATGTGGAAGAATAAAGCGACATTATAAAGGGCTGCGCCGGGCAGGGTGTCGGACGCCCTGAATGCGAGCAAAATCTATCGTTCGCGGATTTAGTGGTCCGGCGACGCAGATTTTAATTTTCGGTTATGCTCCGCCAACTAATTGAATTGAGTGACTCTGAGGACCTTGCATGACCGATCTGCTGACCCGCCGTCTCGCCCTTTTTGCCAGCCCGGAAAACCGCGCGCTGCTTGGCCAAGGCTTGCGCGGCGTGGAACGTGAAACCCTGCGCGTGACCCCGCAGGGACAGCTGGCGACCACGCCGCACCCGGCCGTGCTGGGTTCCGCGTTGACCAATGAGCAGATCACCACCGACTATTCCGAATCCCTGCTGGAATTCATCACGCCGGCCGAACACGACATCGCAGATGCCCTCAAGCGGCTCGATGAAATCCATCGTTTCGTGCACGCCAATCTGGACGGCGAACTGCTGTGGAACGAGTCCATGCCTTGCGTGCTGCCGCCGGAAGACGAGATTCCCATCGCCTGGTACGGCACCTCGCACATCGGCACGCTGAAACACGTCTATCGCCGCGGCCTGGCCTTGCGCTACGGCAAGACCATGCAGTGCATCGCCGGCATCCATTACAACTTTTCGCTGAACGAAAAAGTCTGGACGCTGCTGCGCGAGCTGGACGACCGCGAGCAAAGCGTGGAGCCGTCGTTTTCGGCGCGCGATTACCAATCCGAGAGTTACATTGCGCTGATCCGCAACTTCCGCCGCTACAGCTGGCTGCTGATGTATTTGTTCGGCGCCTCGCCGGCGCTGGCGACCAATTTCCTGCGCGGCCGGCCGCACAAGCTGGAAACGCTGAGCGACGACACGCTCTATTTGCCGTACGCCACCAGCCTGCGCATGAGCGACCTCGGCTACCAGAGCAACGCCCAGGCCAACATCACGCCGCACTACAATAATCTGCACAGCTATATCAAAAGCCTGTCGCAAGCCGTCAGCCAGCCGTATCCGGCGTACGAAGCCATCGGCACCAAGCGCGACGGCGAATGGATACAGATCAACACCAACATCCTGCAGATCGAAAACGAGTACTACTCGGCGATTCGTCCCAAGCGCGTGATCTACAGCGGCGAACGTCCGGTGCAGGCGCTGGCTGCGCGTGGCGTGCAGTACGTCGAAGTGCGCTGCATGGACATCGATCCGTTCGAACCGCTGGGCGTCAGCCTGCAGGCGTCGCGCTTCCTCGACGTGTTCCTGCATTTCATTGCGTTTGAAGAGAGTTCGCTGACTTCGGACGAGAGCGGCGCCGAAAGCCGCTGCAATTTCTCAAAAGTTGTCAAAGAAGGCCGCCGTCCCGGCTTGCAGTTGGAGCAGCAAGGCAAATCCATCGGCCTGCAGGAGTGGGGATTCGAATTGCTGGACCGCATGCAGCCTATCGCCGCGCTGCTGGACGCCCAGGCCGGCGGCGAACAGCATGCGCAAGCCTTGCAGGCGCAGCGTGAAAAACTGCGGGACGTTGAACTGACGCCATCGGCCCGCGTGCTGAGAGAAGTGCGCGCCGTCGGCAACTCGTTTGCCGCCTTTGCGCTGAATCAGAGCCGCAGCCAGGCGGAGCAATTCCTGGCGCGTCCCCTGAGCGCAGAACTGACTGCAGAATTCAACGCCACCGCCCAAACCTCGATCGAACAGCAGCAATCGATAGAGAGCACGCAGATCGGCGACTTCGACACCTTCGTCGCGGCGTATCGCGCCAGCACGCTGGGCAACATCAGCGTGTGAGTCAGGTTTAATCACGCCTGGTCGATCTTCTGCAGCGTCCTCATTCCCGTTAAAAAATTTATAAACCGCCGTCGTCCCAGCGCACGCTGGGACCCAGTGTCGTGAACACGGTTGGATACGACGCCGGGTCCTGACTTTCGTCAGGACGACAGATTGCGCACTGGTCAGTGTTGCGATTTGCTTTTCAATTTCTCATGCGCAGTCTGCAGCCGCGTCATCCCGGTTGTGATTTCTTCCGGTGACGCGGTGGCGAAAGACAGGCGCAGCCGCGCCGGATCGGCCGCACTCGCGTAGAACGCGCCGCCCGGCACATACATCACGTTTTCGAGTACGGCTTGCTGCAACAGCGCGGCGGCTTCGGTGCCGTCACGCCAGCGCGCCCAGACGAACATGCCGCCTTGCGGCACCGTGACTTCCAGATCTTCGCCGAAACATGCCTGCAGCGCGTGCAACATGGTCTCGCAACGTTCTTTATACGTCGCGATGATGGTCGGCAGATGCCGCGCCAGACAACCGTCGCTGAGATAACGCGCCGCGGCAAGCTGCATCCATGGCGCGGTGCACAGGTCGCCGGTTTGCTTGGCGATGACGGCGCGGCGCAGGATTTCAGCCGGGCCGCACATCCAGCCGATGCGCAAGCCGGGGGCGACGATTTTCGACAGGCTCGACAGATAGATCAGCCAGTCGGCGCCGCCCGGCACGGTGGCGGCCACTTCCAGCAGCAATGGCTGCGGCGCGCCGGCAAAGCGCAGCTCGCCGTAAGGATCGTCTTCAATCACCAGCATCTGATAGCGTACCGCCAGTTCCAGCAGATGGCGGCGGCGCGCCAGCGGCAAGGTCGCGCCGGTGGGGTTGGCGAAGGTCGGCACGACATACAGCAACTTGGGTCGTGCGCCGGCCAGCAGCAATTGTTCCAGCGCTTGCGTATCCATGCCGTCGTCGTCGCTGGGAATTTCCAGCATGTCGGCATTGGCCAGCCGCAGCGCCTGGATCGCCGCCGGGTAGGCAGGACGCTCGATGGCGACACAGTCGCCGGGGCCGACCAGCACCCGCAGCAGCAGTTCGAAGGCTTGTTGCGAGCCGGTCGTGACCAGCAGGTTTTCTGCCGCCACCTTGCCGCCGGTGCGTGCTTGCGTGAGCGTGCGCAGCGCCTCGGTCAGCGCCGCTGTGCCCTCGGTTGCGCCGTATTGCAGACAAGCGGTCGGCGATTCGCGCAGCACGGCCGCGCCGCTTTGCGCCAGTGCGTCCGCATCGAACAGCGCCGGAGACGGGTAGCCGCCGGCGAAAGAGATCATGCCTGCTTGCATGGTGTATTTGAACAGCTCGCGAATGGGGGAACCCTGCGGCGTCTGAAACGCGGGGTTAAAACGATAGGCTGGTTTCATCGGCGTATGCAGAGTTGCAGATTGCTGGAGGGGAGGCCCGCGGACGTGCCGCGGTTTCCTGTGTGATACGAATAAGCCTTGGTCAAGACGGGATGGCATCCGCTGCGCCGGACCGAGCGTAGTCCGGCGCAGCAGCGCGATTATTGTTCGACCATGCGGTTCCAGCGGTTATTCCACTCGGTGCGCTTTTCGTTGACAACGTCCCAGTCGACCGTGTTGATGCCCTTGGTCAGCACTTCGGTCTTGCCGCCGAGTTTGACCTGCGCAGCCTCGCTCAGCTTGACGTTGCGATTGACCGGAATCGATGCCGCCATCTCCATGCCTTTGGTCTGCGCCGGCACGCTCAGCAGATACTCGATCAGTTTTTGCGACAGGTCGGGCTCGCTGTTGTTCTTGAGCGCACAGGCGCCGACCATGAGCAGTACGCCGCCTTCTTTCGGCGTCGCGAATTCAACCGGAATGCCCTTGGCCTTGAGATTGGCGATGGCGGTGACGGTCAGCGGGAAGATCGCGGCTTCGTTGGTCTGGATCATTTCCGAAATCTTGGCCGAGCTCGACAGGTATTCGAGCACGTTGGGACCGACCGAGGTAGGCCACTTCTTGAAGCCCGGCTCGACGTTCTTGTCGGTGCCGCCCACCAGACGGTTGTACATCATGAAACCGTACAGGCCGAACGTGCTGCTGGAGATGGACTGGAACACCACCTTCTGCTTGTACTTCGGATCGGCGAAATCCAGCCACGAAGTCGGCGCAGGCCAGTTCTTTTCTGCGAACATCTTCTTGTTGTAGCCGATGCCGACCACGCCCATGTCGACCGCCACGGCATGGTCGTTGGCCAGGCGCGCAAACGGGTAGAGGTCTTTCAGCACGGGGGTGTCGCGGACCTTCTCGCACAGGTTCATGTTGACCGCGCGGTACATCACGCCGTCGTCGAGAAAGACCACGTGCATCTGCGGCTTGTCTTTTTGCGCCTGCATCTTGGCGATGATGTCCGACGACGTGCCGGGAACGACCACGACCTTGACGTTATTGGCTTTCTCGAAATCAGGGAAGATGCCGGTGGTGTAATTCTTTTCCATGGTGCCGCCGTTCATGCCGACGTACAGGGTTTTGGTCTGGGCCTGTGCCGGCGACCACACGCCGAGGACGGAGGTCAGCATACAGGTCAGCGTCAGATATTTCATGTTCATTTTTGGATCTCCTTGGCGGTAAAAACGATCCCCGCAACACTGGGCGACGGGGTATTCAAACTTCTTGATTGTTAAACCTGAACAGTGGGTGCAACTTTTGATTCTTCTTTCTATACGTGCTGAACTGCAAAGCGTCCGATTGAAAACGCCTCAATCGGGGTACTGCTTTCTCCTTTGGTGACCAGTTCGGCGAGCACTTCGCCGACGGCCGGCGCAAGCTGAAAACCTGCGCCTGAAAAACCGAATGCATGCAACAGTCCGGGCGTGGCGACGCTTGGGCCGATGACCGGCTGGTTGTCCGGCGTCTCGCCTTCGACCCCGCTCCAGGTGCGGATCACCAGGGCATGGCGCAGCGCCGGCACCATCTCGGTCAGCGCGGCCAATGCCGCAAGGCTTGAGCTTGTGCGCGGCCGTGTGGCGTCCAGCGCCAGATTGCCGTCGCCGCGACCGCCGCCGAGGACGACGTTGCCGCGCTCGACCTGGCGCGCATAAAACGCGCCGCCGACCACGCCCAGGCTCAGATCCATCAAGGGCGGCAATGGCTCGGTGACGCACATGTTGGGATAGATCGCCTGCTCGGAAACGGTGTCGCCGAAATGTTGTGCAACGTCCTTGCCCCAGGCGCCGCTGCAATTGAGCAGGAAGCGGCTGCGCACGCGCACGCCCCGGCTGTTTTGCAGCAGGAAATAATTGCCGTCGAAATGGAAGTCTTGCACCGCGCTTTGTTGCAGCAAGCGCGCACCGGCCTGTTCGGCGGCGCGTGCAAACGCAGCGGCGATCAGGCGCGGGTTGGCGTGGCCGTCTTCGGCGCACAGCGAGGCGCCGCGAGCCTGGTTGCCGAGCCAGGGATAACGGCGGCGCAGGGCGTCGGGTTCCAGCAATTCGAGTTCCAGCCCGTGTGTAGCGGCCATGTCGCGATAGGCGATCAGCTCTTGCATGTCGGCGTCGCTGCGCGCCAGTTTGAGATGGCCGGAAGCGATGTATTCGCCATCGCAGCCTATCGTCTGTTCGAGACTGCGCCAGATCGCATGCGCGCGCTGGGACAGCGGCAACTGACAGGCGGCGCGGCCCTGGCGGCGCACGCCGCCGTAGTTCACGCCGCTGGCTTGCGCGCCGCACCAGCCTTGTTCGAGCACGACCACCGAGCGCTGCTGGCGACGCAACTCCAGTGCCGCCGATGTGCCCACGAGGCCGCCGCCGATGATGGCGACGTCGGCATCGATGATGTTGCGGCTGTGATTGGTTTGATGGGCGGACGTGTTCATGCCTGCTCTTCCGCTGCCAGCGCCGCGCTGACCGGTATCGGTTTGACCGGCGCCTGCACGCGCAGGCGGCCTGTTTCGGCCACGCTCAGGCCGCTTGCCTGGGACAGAATTTCAACGGCCGCGGCACCGCAGACCCGGCCCTGGCAGCGGCCCATGCCCACGCGCGTCAAGGCCTTGAGCCGGTTGATTTCCACTGCGCCTTCCTGCAGCACGCCGCGGCGCAATTGTCCGGCGGTGATTTCTTCGCAGCGGCAGATCACCAGATCGTCGGCGCAATCGCGCGCCCAGTGCACGGCGGTCGGGAACGCGGTTTCGAGTCCCTGGCGGAATTGCAGGTTGCTGCGCAGGCTGTGCGCCAGCCGGCGGCTTTCGCTTGCCATCGCCGTCTTGGCGGCGGCGTTGGCGGGCAGACCGAGGTCTTGCAGCAGGGCCAGCGCAGCGGCGCGTCCGCTCAGTTCGGCGGCATCGGCGCCGGCGATGCCGCTGCCGTCGCCGGCCAGATAGATGCCGGGTACGTTGCTGCGTCCGGCGTCGTCGCGTTGCGGAAGCCACTGCTGGTTGAGTTCATTGAAGACGAGACGGCAGCCGGCCAGTTCGGCCAGCTGGGTTTCCGAGCGCAGGCCGAAGCCGGTTGCCAGCGCGTCGCAGGCGATCGCAGTCGTCTTGCCGCCGCGCGTCCAGCGCAGGCTTTGAATGGTGTGCTCGCCGTCTGCGGCGATAGTGTCGACGCCGTCGCAGAGGGGAATGCCTTTGGCGCGCAGCCAGCCCATGAAGTAGAGGCCTTTGGCGAAGGTCGCCGGCTGGCGCAGCAACGCAGGCAAGGCGCGCAGTTTGCCGCCGAAGCGTGCGGTGTCGAGTACGGCGACGACATTTGCGCCGGCTTTGACGTATTGATAAGCCAGCAGGTACAGCAGCGGTCCGGAACCGGCCACGACCACGCGGCCGTCGAGTACGCAGCCTTGCGCCTTGAGCGCGACCTGGGCTGCGCCCAGGGTGTAGACGCCGGGCAGCGTCCAGCCGGGGAAGGGCATGACGCGGTCGAGCGCGCCGGTGCAGAGGATCAGGTGCGTGTAGGGCTGTGCGTGATGGCGTTGCGTATGCAATAGATCGAGTTGACCGGGCGTGCAGTTCCACACCAGCGTGTCGGGGCGATAGTCGATGTTGGCCCGCAACTGGTCGAAGCTGCTATGCAGCGCTTCCGCCTTGGCGGCTTCGAAACCATAAAGTTCTTTTTTCGAGCGCACGAAACCCGGCGGCGGCTGGCGATAGATCTGGCCGCCGGCGCGACGGTTTTCATCGATGACGATCGGTTTCAGGCCGGCTTCGACCAGCGTTTGCGCGGCGCGCACACCGGCCGGTCCGGCGCCGACGATGACGATTTGCGGCGTGGAGGAGGACGCGCTCACGCGCTTTCTCCTGCGGCCGGCGCGGCGCCGCTGAGCAGGCGCATGCCTTCTGCAATCTCGGTGGTGCAGGCGCGCACAGGCTGGCCGTCTTCGCTGCGCATCCAGCAATCCTGGCAGCAGCCGATCAGGCAAAAGCCGGCGCGCGGCGCGCCGCTGAACTCTGTGCGGCGCAGCTGATTCGCCTGCGTCAGCACTGCTGTGAGCACGCTGTCGCCGGCGCGCGCGCTGAGCGCCTTGCCGTCGAGCCAGAACGCAATGCTTTTGCGCTCCTGCTCCGCCACGCGCCTGAGCAGGCTCATACACGCTCTCCGATAAGGATCTTGTCGAGACCGTACAGGCGATCGAGAATCAGCATCGCGCCGCCGGTGATCAGGATCATCAGGGCAGACACCGAGGCCATCATCGGATCGATCGATTCGGTGGCGTACATATACATGCGCACCGGCAGTGTCACCGTCGCAGGGGTGGTGACGAAGATCGACATCGTCAGTTCGTCGAAGCTGTTGATGAAGGCCAGCATCCAGCCTCCGCTCAGGCCCGGCAAAATCGCCGGCAGCGTGATGCGGCGAAACACCGTCCACGGTCCGGCGCCCAGCGACTGCGCCGCCTGTTCGCTGCTGCGGTCTATGCCGATCACCGCCGAGAGCACCATGCGCAGCACGTAAGGCGTGATGACCACGGTATGCGCGACGACCAGCCAGAAGAAGGAACCGGTGATGTCCATCACCGAAAACATGCGCATGAAGGCCACGCCCAGCACCAGCGAAGGAATGATCAGCGGCGACAGGAACAGGCCGTTGAGCGCATCGCGTCCGCGAAAGCGATAACGGCCCAGCGCCAGCCCGGCAGGCAAGGCGATGCAGACCGACAGCGTGGCCGACATCAGCGCCAGTTGCAGGCTGTTGTAGAAGGATTGCAGAAAGTCGGGATGGTCGAACACCGCCTTGAACCAGCGCAGCGAAGCGCCGTACCCGGCAGTGAAGGGCAAGGACAAGGTGTCTTGCGCCGTGAAGGCGACCAGGCATACCAGCACCAGGGGCGCCAGCACGAAGATCACGACCAGCGTGTGAAAGAGCAGGGCAATCGGACCGTTGCGTCGCATATTTTTGTGTCTCCGTCAGCCCAGGGTCTTGGAATACCGGCGTTCCAGGATCCGGTTGTAAGTCATCATGATGATCAGATTGGCGACCAGCAGCACTATGGCGATCGATGCGCCCAGCGGCCAGTTGAGCGAGCCGAGGAATTCGTCGTACACCGTGGTGGCGACCATTTTCAGGCGGCGTCCGCCCAGCAGGCCGGGGATCGCGAAGGCGCTGGCGCTCAGGCCGAACACGATCAGGCTGCCCGAGAGCACGCCCGGCGCCACCTGCGGTAGCAGAATCCGGCGCAGCACGGTGGCCTGCGAGGCATTGAGCGACAAGGCCGCGTGTTCCACCGTCGGGTCCAGGCGCTGCAGCGCGGTCCACACCGGGATCACCATGAACGGCAACATCACGTGCACCAGCGCCACCACGATCGCGCCGGAGGTGTAGAGCATTTTTACCGGGGCGATGCCCACGGCTTGCAAGGCATGGTTGATGAGGCCGTCGGCGCTGAGCAGCATGCTCCAGCCGAATGCGCGCACCACCACCGACACCAGCAGCGGCGCCAGGATCACGATCAGGAAAAAGGCCCGCCATCTGCCTCCCATGCGGCTGAGCACATAGGCTTCCGGCGTGCCGATCAGGATGCAGATCAGGGTGGTCAGTCCGGCGATCCAGAAGGTGCGCCAGAAAATGCGCAGGTAGTAGTCGTCGCCGAAGATCGCC
Source organism: Herbaspirillum rhizosphaerae (assembly GCF_001189965.1). Taxonomy (GTDB): domain Bacteria; phylum Pseudomonadota; class Gammaproteobacteria; order Burkholderiales; family Burkholderiaceae_D; genus Herbaspirillum; species Herbaspirillum rhizosphaerae. The sequence continues at coordinate 136,503 of NZ_LFLU01000011.1, read as the reverse complement.
AGGTAATTGTGCAGGTCGTAAGTGGATTTGATGCCGACGCTGTCGCTGTAGCTGTTGAGGGCGAGCAGGGCGGTCAGCAGCAGCGGCACCAGCACCATCGTGACGAACAGCAGCGTGGCCGGCGCCGAGAGAATGTAAGGCAGTGAGCGCTTGGGCTTGAGACTGGAGGAGGCTTGCTCAGACATGCGCGCTCCGCATCGATTGCGATTGCGACCCGACCGCGCGCATGGCGGACGTCGGCCAGCGCAGCGACACGCGCTGACCCGGCTGGCAGGAAGTCTGGCCGTTGTTCTTCAGGATCACCAGGATGTCGCCGCAATCGGTTTCGAAGCGGTACAGCCATTGATTGCCGAGGAAGAAGCTCGACGCCACCACGCCGCCCAGTTGCTCTTCCGCTTCGGTACAGCATTCGATTTTTTCCGGACGGATGCACAGCGTGGTCTGCTCGCCGACCGCGAGGTTCGTGCCTTGCACTTCCAGCACATGATTGCCGACGCGCACGCCGGCGCTGCCGTCCCTGACCCATTCGACGGCGCCGGGCAAGAGATTGGCCTTGCCGACAAATTGCGAGACGAAGGCATTGACCGGGTTTTCGTAAGTCTCAAGCGGCTTGCCGATCTGGACGGCATGGCCGGCTTCCATCACCACCACGCGGTCGCTCATGGACAGCGCTTCGGACTGGTCGTGCGTGACCATGATGGTGGTGGTGCCGACCTTGCGCTGGATCTCGCGTAGTTCGATCTGCATTTCTTCGCGCAGCTTGGCGTCGAGATTGGACATCGGTTCGTCCAGCAGCAGGATCGGCGGTTGGATTACCAGCGCGCGCGCCAGCGCCACGCGCTGACGCTGGCCGCCCGAGAGTTCGCGCGGATAGCGATGGCCGAATTTTTCCAGGTGCACCAGCGCCAGCGCCTGCTTGACACGTTCGCTGCTTTCCGCCGCGCCGACCTTGCGCATTTCCAGGCCGAACTTGACGTTGTCGGACACGGTCATGTGCGGGAACAGCGCATAGCTCTGGAACACGATGCCCAGACCGCGCCGGTTGGGCTTTTCGTTGGTGATGTCGCGGCCGTTGAGCAAGATGCGTCCGGCGCTGGCTTCGACGAAACCGGCGATCATCTGCAAGGTCGTGGTCTTGCCGCAGCCGGAGGGGCCCAGCAAGGAAACGAACTCGCCTTTTTCGACGGTCAGGTCAAGGTTTTCCACGGCGGTGAAATCGCCGTAGCGCTTGGACAGATTTTCCAACTTGAGGAACGACATCAATGCATCTCCGGTGGCTACTGTATTGCTGATCTTGGAACCTGTTTCGATTTTGCTGCGAGCACCGTCCGCCATCGGCGGGCGGTCTCTCGCTGAAGATCGAAAGCAGGTTTTGGAACTGTTTATTATTTTATGGCGCGGTGACGGGGAAGCGAGGTTCAGTCAATATCGAACTTCACTCCCTGCGCCAGCGGCAAGGTCTTGCTGTAGTTGATCGTGTTGGTGGCGCGGCGCATGTAGTTCTTCCACGCATCGGAGCCGGATTCGCGGCCGCCGCCGGTTTCTTTTTCGCCGCCGAAGGCGCCGCCGATTTCAGCGCCGCTGGTGCCGATGTTGACGTTGGCCAGGCCGCAGTCGCTGCCCACGGCAGAGACGAAGGTTTCCGCTTCGCGCATGTCGTTGGTGAAGATCGCCGACGACAGGCCTTGCGGCACGGCATTGTTGAGTGCGATGGCGTCGGCCAGCTCGTCGTACTTCACGACGTACAGAATCGGTGCGAAGGTTTCGTGATGCATGATGGCGCTCTGGCCGGGCATGCAGACCAGCGCCGGACGCACGTACACGCCATCGCCGAGCACGTCGATGCGTTCGCCGCCGGTGACTTCGCCGCCTTGTGCGCGGGCTTGTTGCAGGGCTCCTTGCATGGCGTCGAAAGCCGCCTTGTCGATCAGCGGGCCGACCAGCGTATCGGCAGCCATCGGATCGCCGACCTTGACGCTGGAATAGATGCGTTTGATTTGCGCGACCACCTGATCGTGGATGCTGCTGTGGACGAACAGGCGGCGCAGGCTGGTGCAGCGCTGGCCGGCGGTGCCGACGGCGGAGAAGGTGATGGCGCGCAGCGCCAGATTCAGGTCGGCCGACGGCGCGACGATCATGGCGTTGTTGCCGCCCAGTTCAAGCAGGCTGCGGCCTAGGCGTTCGGCGACGACGGTGGCGACCTTGCGGCCCATGCGTACGCTGCCGGTGGCGCTCACCAGCGGCACCAGCGGCGAACGCGACAGCACTTCGCCGATGTCGGCGTGGCCGATCAGGATCTGGCACAGATTGGCCGGGACGACGTTCGGACGTTGCGCGGAGAAACGTTCCACCGCCTTGGCGAACAGCGCCTGCACGGCAAGCGCGACGACCGGTGTTTTCTCGGACGGCTTCCAGACGACGGCGTTGCCGCAGATCAGCGCCAGCGCGGCGTTCCACGCCCACACGGCGACCGGGAAGTTGAACGCGGTGATGACGCCGCATACGCCCAGCGGATGCCAGGTTTCCATCATGCGGTGGCCGGGACGTTCGGAGGCGATGGTCAGGCCGTGCAACTGGCGCGACAGGCCGACGGCAAAGTCGCAGATATCGATCATTTCCTGTACTTCGCCGAGACCTTCGGAGAGGATCTTGCCGGCTTCCTGCGTGACCAGTTCGCCGAGCGCCTGGCGGTGTTCGCGCAGCACTTCGCCGAGCAGGCGCACCAGTTCGCCGCGCACCGGCGCAGGCACTTCGCGCCAGGCGAGGAAAGCAGCCTGGGCATCGGCCAGCGCGGTCTCGGCTTGCGCCGTGGTGTGGGCCTTGAGCGTGGCGATCAGTTGCCCGTCGCGTGGCGAACGTATTGTCAGATCGTTGCCGGTGTAGGCGGACAGATCGAAATCCAGAGTGGCGAAGAGACGGGAGGATGGCATGAAATTCCTTTGTGGCTGAGTAGGGGGCAATAGCGGTGCAATCGCGTTCGACGACCGAGTATAAGGAATAACGCAACATTTCTTAAAATCAAAAAATGTCACGACATCATTACATTTGCTAATGCACGAAAATGTTCTGCATGGCTTGGCGTTGGTGCGCCGCGATGGTGCAATGCATCAATTGTTACCTTGCGCTAAGCGCCTTGCGATATGGCATTGGGAGGAGTTTTTGAAAAGTGGAAGCGTAGCGCAATCAGCCTTTTTGCACCACTTTAATGCGTTGTGGAAATAGCATGTATGGCTGTATCAACATGACTTTTAGTATGTCTGGGTTGATTTTCGACGCGGATCAGCCGGCTTGCAGTTCGCTCAGGATCCAGTCGCGGAATTTGATTACAGCGGGCTTGCTCGCGTTCTTTTCGGGATAGGCGAGGTAGTACGACTGCGGGCTCTTCACCGCAAAGGGGAAGGGCACGTGCAATTGCCCGAGACTGATCTCGGTTTCGACCATGAACTTGGGCATCAGCGCCACGCCCATGCCGGCCACGGCCGCCTGGATCACCATCGCCAGCTGTTCGAAGCGCGGCCCAGCAAGCGCATTGGGACAATCCACGCCGACATGGCGGAACCAGTCCTGCCATGCCTGCGGCCGCGTGGTGTGCTGCAGCAGGGTGATGTCGGCCAGGTCGGTGATCGACGTGATGCGGTCGTTCATGGCTTTGCTGCAGACCGGCACCACCTCTTCGCCCATCAGGCGGACCATCACGGTATCGGGCCAATCCGGTTCGCCGAAGTGGATCGCCGCATCGACCTGGCGCGTGTTGAAATCGAAGGGCAATACTTCCGTGCTCAGATTGAGCAGCACGTCGGGGTAGGCCGCGGCAAATTTGGTCAGGCGCGGGATCAGCCATTTCACGCCGAAGGTCGGCAGAATGGCCAGGTTGAGCACGCTGGCGAGGCTGTTGTAGGTCATCACCTGGAAGGTCGCCATCTCGATCTGTTTGAGGATGCTCGACACCTGCGACGCATAGTCGCGGCCCGGCTCGGTCAGGATCAGGCGGCGGTTGATGCGCTCGAACAGCTTGACGTTCAGATAGTCTTCCAGGATCGCAACCTGCCGGCTCACCGCGCCCTGCGTCATGTGCAGTTCGTGCGCGGCCTTGGTAAACGACAAATGGCGCGCCGACGTGTCGAAGGCGATCAGGCAGGACGTGGACGGGATGAATCGGCGCATGGAGCGGAATCCGCTGGAAGGATGACCCCGCACTATAGCAAAAGCAGTGCCACCGTTACCATCGTTGTCACCGTTGTTGTCATTGCCGGGAGGCATGCTCATGGCAGCGCCTCCATGCGCAACGGCATATCCGACGCCAGGTGCGGCAGGGTGAATGCGGACATCTGGTTCCTTCCAGCGGGCGTGGTCAACCGAAGCGCGTATTGCCGAGCAGGTAATGCGGATCGAAAACCGGTTGCACGCGCGCCGCCAGCAATTGCTGCGGCTGGCCCTGGTAGCGGTCGTAATAATGCTGGTTGAACGGTCCGATGCCATGTTCGGCGCTGAAACTGCCGCGATAACTGTGCACCACGAGGTCGTAGATGGCGGTGCGCAAGGCATCGATGCGCGGCGCCGGGAAATGCTCTTGCTGCGCCGGCGCGATGGCGATGTTGAAGTGCACGCCGCCGTCGCCCCAGTGGCCGAAGTCATAGACATCGGCGCCGGTAAAGTCGCGTGCGATCAGCGCCAATGCTTCTTCACGGAAGGCGGCCATGCGCGAGCGCGGAACCGAGATGTCGAAGGCCACCACTTTGCCTTCTTGCTTGACGCTGTCGCTGATGGCGTGGCGCAGGCGCCAGAGCGTGTCGGGTTTGTCCACCACGGCGTCGACGATGGCGTCGTCGAAGTGGCGCTCCAGCCAGTCCATGAACAAGCGATCCAGATTGCAATGATCGCTGGCCGCGGCGGATGAACTCAGTTCGATCAGCAGCGCATAGGGCGGGGCAGGAGTGAACGGCGCGGGAGTTTGCGGCAGATGGCGCAGCACGGACTCCAGCGCGTTTTGCGAAATACCTTCGAAGGCGCTGAGAAAATCGGCGAATTCGCGTTCGGCGTCTTGCAACAGGCGCAAGGCCGCTTCCGGCGAGGACGGCACCACCAGGGCGGTGGCGCGCTGGCGCGGCAAGGGATGCGCGCGCAGCACCGCTTGCGTGACGATGCCGTAGCTGCCGGCGGTGCCGATGAAGAGTTGTTTCCAGTCGGGGCCGGTATTGTTCTTGCGCAGGCGGTTGCCGAGTTCCAACAGTTCGCCGGGCGGCTGCATCAGCAGCGCTTGCAGTCCCAGCGTGTTGTGGCGCACGTCGCCGTAACGGATCAGCCGCGCACCGCCGGTATTGGCGGCCAGCATGCCGCCGACCGAGGGATCGGCGCCGAGATCGATGGGAAAGCATAGTCCGTGCGCTTCCAAAGCCTGATTCAGCTCCGACAACCGTGTGCCGGCCCAGGCCTGGATCACGCCGTCCACCGGATCGATGTCGATGACGCCTTTGATGCGTTCCATGCTCAGCACCAGCTGGCGACCGGAGGCGTCGGGCGACGCGGCGCCGACCAGGCCGGTGTTGGCGCCTTGGGGGATGATGCTGATCTTGTCGGCGGCGCACAGCCGCATCAGTTCTGCGGCTTCGGCGACGTCGGCCGGGCGGGCGATGCATAGCGCGGTGCCGGCGCCGTAGCGCGGGCCGTGTTCATAGGGTGCGCGCGCCGCCGGTTCGGTGATGCAGCCGTTCGGTCCCAGCAGGGCGGTGATTTTTTCCAGCGCCGGCTCAGCAGGCATTGTCGCCGGTTCCCGCAGCAACATTGCCTGTCGCGCCCGTCATCTTGAAAATGCCCTGTGCATTGCCGCTGTCGAACGTCAGGTCGAGTTTGCTGACGCCGGCGTCGTCTATATAAGTGTCGCGCGAAATGAATTCGTAAAACGAACCCGGCACGCTGACATCGACCATGGCACCGTCGGCATCCTTGAGCTGGTAGCTGACCTTGCCCGCGCGGAAGGCGGTCTGGCGTACGCGGCCGTTGCGCGAGACTTCGACCGCGTCCTTGATCGGGCGGCCCAGCTGGCGCTGGTGTTCGGCGGTGGCGGTGACGTCGGCGACGCGGTCGGTGGCGTGATTGAAGACATTGCCTTCGGTTGAAATCCAGGCCATCTCGGCCGATTCGGCGCGCAGGGCTTCATATTGCGGCAAGGTCGGCAAGTCATGGTGGCGGGCAAAGCAGCTCAGCATGGCGGGCAGCAGGCGCTGTGCAGACGTGATCGGCAGCGTGCCGTCGCCGGCCAGCTTGTCGAGCAGGGCCAGCATATCGGCCGGCAGCGGATCGCGCGAGGTCGCCAGCAGCGAGTCGACGATGTTTTGGAATTCGGCGGAGAATTTTTCCGGATGCAGTTCGCTGACGAAGAACTGGGCGATGTTTTCCGGATCGTCGATGTGGCGGTAGACGTGGCCGGTCATGTTGATGCGCGGCAGCGGATACAGGCCCGCCAGTTCATAGCCCAGCGGCAGAAAGATGCGCGTGAACAGCGCCTCGCCATCCGGGAAGGACGCGGCTTTACCGCGCAGCACGGTACGCACCGCGCCGTGGTCGAAGCAGATCTTGGTGCCGGCGGCAGCGGCATCGGCGACGTAAGCGCGCCCTTCCGGGACTTCTTGCAGCAGTTTGTCGAACAACAGCATGTTCAGCGCCTGCGCCAGCTCAAGCCGGGTGACGCTGATCGAGGCCGGGCGCAAGGTCGAGGCCGGCACCTCCAGCAGATCGAACAGGCGCCGGACGGCGTCGCCATCCTGGCAGGTGGACGTTAACAAAAGATGCAGATTGCTGTCGAGCTCGCGGGTGGTCATGCTGGGCTTCCTTACTTCTTCTATTAGATGAAGGCATCTTAAGACGCTCTTTGCCGCTGACAAAACGATTAATACTGATGTTCGAATGCATTTTTCTCATGCAAACGGCGAAAGGTCGGAGTCGATCGCCGTGTTTGATGATCGGAGGCTCCTCTATATAGGTACGACCTCCATCGTCGCGCCGCATCGAAGCACGCTTCAAAAAAAGCTCACCATTCCGCATTTTTAAGGGGGCGGTCTCGTCCGTATTCTGCAAGCGAAGAGGGCGATGCGTGGCCTTGCCAGGTCATGCCCCGTCTGGAGGGAGGGTTTTCGATGCACTGCAACCAACCCCGGAGAGGCAGGTTTCAAGAGAGGCAGTCAAAAAACACCTGGCAGGAGAGTGAGTGTTTATGCCGCTTTGCAGCAATTTCCCATAATATGAAATCAAATATCGCTATTTGAAAATGCAAAAAGCCCTGTTAAAATGCCTCGTCCACGCGGCGCAAAGACCGTACATTATTGGCAAAGAGAATCGCGTTACGGCGCATCGCAGCTAAATGATCCGGCTTTTCCCGCCGGTCCCCATCAACTCAGGAGACATACCATGTCAGCCCAAATCGACCAAGTCCTGGCGCAAGCCGCCAACGATCCCGACGTGATTGAAACGCAAGAGTGGCTTGATGCCCTCGAAGCCGTGATCGAGGCAGAAGGCCCGGAACGTGCACATTACCTGATGGAGCGCATGGTCGATCTGGCCCGCCGCCGCGGCGCCCACATCCCGTTCTCCAGCAATACCGCTTACGTCAACACCATTCCCGCCGATCAGGGCGAACATTGCCCGGGCAACCTGGAAATCGAAGAACGCCTGCGCTCGTGGATGCGCTGGAACGCCATGGCGATGGTGGTCAAGGCCAATCGCGTCGACGGCGACCTGGGCGGCCACTTGTCCTCGTTTGCCTCGCTGGCGAACATGCTGGGCATCGGTTTCAACCATTTCTGGCACGCCCCGACCGAAGACCACGGCGGCGACCTGCTGTATATCCAGGGCCACTCCTCGCCAGGCATTTATGCCCGCGCGTTCCTGGAAGGCCGCCTGACCGAAGACCAACTGATCCACTTCCGCCGCGAAGCCGACGGCCACGGTCTGTCGTCGTATCCGCATCCGAAGCTGATGCCTGAATTCTGGCAGTTCCCGACCGTGTCGATGGGCCTGGGCCCGTTGATGGCGATTTATCAGGCGCGTTTCCTGAAATACCTGCACGCACGCGGCATCGCCAAAACCGACAACCGCAAGGTCTGGGCCTTCTGCGGCGACGGTGAAATGGACGAACCGGAATCGATGGGCGCCATCGGTATGGCCGGCCGTGAAAAGCTGAACAACCTGGTTATCGTGGTCAACTGCAACCTGCAACGCCTGGACGGTCCGGTGCGCGGCAACGGCAAGATCATTCAAGAGCTGGAATCCGATTTCCGCGGCGCCGGCTGGAACGTGGTCAAGGTCATCTGGGGCAGCGGCTGGGACGAGTTGCTGGCCAAGGACAAGGAAGGCATCCTGCAAAAAGTGATGATGGAAACCGTCGACGGCGAATATCAGAACTACAAGGCCAAGGACGGCGCCTTCGTGCGCAAGCACTTCTTCGGCAAGCATCCGAAGCTGCTGGAAATGGTCAGCAAGATGTCCGACGACGACATCTGGCGTCTGACCCGCGGCGGCCACGATCCGCACAAGATCTACGCAGCATTCAAGGTTGCGCAAGACAGCAAGGACCAGCCGACCGTGATCCTGGCCAAGTCCATCAAGGGCTACGGCTTCGGCAAAGCCGGCGAAGCGCGCAACACCGCACACAACACCAAGAAACTGGACGACGAAGCCATCAAGGCCATGCGCGACCGTTTCCAATTGCCGATCTCCGACGCCGACTTGCCGAACATCCCGTTCTTCAAGCCGTCCGACGACACCCCGGAAATGCAATACCTGCACGAGCGCCGCAAAGCGCTGGGCGGCTATCTGCCGCAACGCCGTCCGCAAGCTGACGAAAAACTGGTCGTGCCTGAATTGTCGGCATTCCAGGTCATGCTGGAGCCGACTGCCGAAGGCCGTGAAATCTCGACCACCGCAGCGTACTCGCGCGTGCTGACCGCGCTGCTGCGCGACAGCAGCCTGGGTCAGCGCGTGGTGCCGATCATGGTCGACGAATCGCGTACCTTCGGTATGGAAGGCCTGTTCCGCCAGATCGGTATTTTCAGCCAGGTCGGCCAGTTGTACGAACCGGTCGACAAAGACCAGGTCATGTACTACCGCGAAGACAAGGCCGGCCAGATTCTGCAGGAAGGCATCAATGAAGCCGGCGGCATGAGCTCGTGGATCGCTGCGGCGACCTCGTATTCGACCAACAACCGCATCATGATTCCGTTCTATACGTATTACTCGATGTTCGGTCTGCAACGTATCGGCGATCTGGCCTGGGCTGCCGGCGACATGCGCGCCCGCGGCTTCCTGATCGGCGGCACCGCCGGCCGCACCACGCTGAACGGCGAAGGTTTGCAGCACGAAGACGGCCACAGCCACGTGTTTGCTTCGGCAATCCCGAACTGCGTGCCTTACGATCCGACCTTCGCCCACGAAGTCGCCGTGATCATCCATGACGGTCTGCGCCGCATGGTCGGCAACCAGGAAGACGTGTTCTACTACATCACTGTGATGAACGAGAACTACGGCCATCCAGGCATCAAGCCGGGTCAGGAAGAGGGCATCATCAAGGGCCTGTACCTGTTGAACGAAAGCAGCAAGAAGAACAAGTTGCGCGTGCAACTGCTGGGTTCCGGCACCATCCTGCGCGAAGTCATCGCCGCCGCCGACCTGCTGCGCGACGACTGGAAGGTCGATGCCGACGTCTGGTCCGCACCGTCGTTCACGCTGCTGGCGCGCGACGGCCAGGACGTTGAACGCTGGAACATGCTGCATCCGGCCGATGCCGCCAAGAAGAGCCACTTCGAGCAATCGATGGAAGGCACCGAAGGCCCGATCGTGGTGTCGACGGACTACATGCGTACCTACGCCGAGCAAGTCCGCGCCTTCGTACCGAAGGGCCGTACTTACAAGGTGCTGGGTACCGACGGTTACGGCCGTTCCGACACCCGCGCCAAGCTGCGCGAGTTCTTCGAAGTCGACCGTCACTATGTGACCGTGGCTGCGCTGAAGTCGCTGGCCGATGAAGGCAAGATTAAGCCTTCCGTGGTTGCCGAAGCGATCGCCAAGTACGGCATCAATCCGGAAAAACCAAATCCAGTGACGGTGTAATTCGCTAATTTGGCGAACTTGAAACCATCCGCAAGGCGGCTTGTCAGGTAATATCGGCAAGCCGCCTTCAACATGAGTGGACATACATTCGGCGCTGCATATTCCCCCATGCGGCGTACTGATCCAGAACAAACGGAGCACGAGAGATGAGTCAAATCGAAGTAAAAGTACCGGATATTGGCGATTTCAAAGAAGTCGAAGTCATTGAAGTCCTGGTCAAGGTAGGCGATACCATCAAGGTCGAACAATCCCTGCTGACGGTCGAATCCGACAAGGCCAGCATGGAAATCCCCTCCAGCCACGCGGGCGTGGTCAAAGAGATCCGCGTCAAGCTCGGCGACAAGGTTGCCGAAGGCTCCGTGGTCGTGATCGTTGATGCCGAAGGCGCCGCCGCTGCACCTGCACCGGCAGCAGCTCCGGCGGCTGCCGCTGTTGCACCCGCTGCCGCAACGGCGTCCGCTCCGGCGCCGGCCGCACCTGCTGCTGCCCCTGCGGCTTCGGGTGGCCTGCAAGATATCCTGGTTCCCGATATCGGCGATTTCGCCGAAGTCGAAGTGATCGAGTTGCTGGTCAAGGTTGGCGACACCGTCAAGGTCGAACAATCGCTGCTGACCGTCGAATCCGACAAGGCCAGCATGGAAATCCCGTCGAGCCATGCCGGCGTGATCAAGGAACTGAAAGTCAAGATCGGCGACAAGGTTGCCAAGGGTTCGCTGGTTGCCGTGGTGGAAGCCAGCGGCGGTGCAGCTCCCGCACCTGCTGCTGCTCCGGCCGCTGCTTCTACCGTTGCCGCAGCGCCTGCACCGGCTCCTGCTGCCGCCGCCGCTGCGCCTGCAATGGCAGTCGCTGCCGTCACGCCCGGTTCGGTGAACAAGTCCCACGCTTCGCCATCGGTGCGCAAGTTTGCCCGTGAACTGGGCGTCGATCTGACCCGCGTGGTCGGCACCGGCCCGAAGAACCGCATCCTGCAAGAAGACATCCAGAAGTTCGTCAAGGCGGCACTGGCCGGCGGCGCAGGCACGGCAGCTGCTGCACCTACCAAGAACGGCAGCGGCGCAGGTCTGGATCTGTTGCCATGGCCGTCGCTGGATTTCAGCAAGTTCGGTGCTACCGAATTGCTGCCGTTGTCGCGCATCAAGAAGATCAGCGGCCCCAACCTGCATCGCAACTGGGTCATGATCCCGCACGTCACGCAATTCGACGAAGCCGACGTCACCGAGCTGGAAGAATTCCGCGTCAGCTCCAACGCTGCTTACGCCAAGGCCAAGTCGCCGGTCAAGCTGACCATGCTGGCGTTCGTGATCAAGGCCAGCGTTGCGGCGCTGAAGAAATTCCCGGCCTTCAATTCTTCGCTCGACGCCAACGGCGAAAACCTGATCCTGAAGCAGTACTACAACATCGGTTTTGCAGCCGACACGCCGAACGGCCTGGTGGTGCCTGTGATCAAGAACGCCGATCAGAAGACCATCGGCCAGATTGCCACCGAAATGGGCGACCTGTCGGCGCAAGCGCGCGACGGCAAGCTCAAGCCTGCCGACATGCAAGGCGCGACCTTCACCATTTCGTCGCTGGGCGGCATTGGCGGCACGGCCTTCACGCCTATCATCAATGCACCTGAAGTGGCGATCCTGGGCTTGTCCAAGTCGATCACCAAACCGGTCTGGGACGGCAAGCAATTCGTGCCGCGCCTGATGCTGCCGACCTCGCTGTCCTACGACCACCGCGTGGTCGACGGCGCGATGGGCGCGCGCTTCTCGGCGTATCTGGCCGAAGTGCTGGGCGATCTGCGCAAGTCGCTGTTGTAAGTCATTTCGTCGCTCCGGCGTAAGCCGGAGCCCTGCGGCGCGACGAGTGGCAGTGCGTCTCGCCTGACAACGCAACGTCACTGGGTCCCAGCGTTCGCTGGGACGACAGTCTGATGGCGTTGAACGAATAACAGAACATAACGGAGTAAAGACATGAGTCTGAGCGAAGTCAAAGTCCCCGATATCGGCGATTTCAAAGAAGTGGAAGTGATCGAATTGCTGGTCAAGGTTGGCGACACCATCAAGGTCGAACAATCGCTGATCACCGTCGAATCCGACAAGGCCAGCATGGAAATCCCGTCCAGCACGGCTGGCGTGGTGAAAGAATTGAAAGTCAAGGTAGGCGACAAGGTTGCCGAAGGTTCTGTCCTGTTGCTGGTGGAAGCCAGCGGCGACGCAGCCGCTGCGCCGGCGCCTGCTGCTGCACCCGCACCTGCTGCGGCAGCCCCTGCACCGGCCGCTGCTCCTGCAGCAGCGCCGGCGCCGGTCGCCGCCAGCTTCGGCGGTTCGGCCGACATCGAATGCGACATGATGGTCCTCGGCGCCGGTCCCGGCGGTTATTCCGCTGCGTTCCGCGCCGCCGACCTGGGCATGAACACCGTGCTGGTCGAGCGTTATTCGACCCTCGGCGGCGTCTGTCTGAACGTCGGTTGTATTCCATCGAAGGCGCTGCTGCACGTTGCCGCCGTCATCGATGAAACTGCCGCGATGGCGTCGCACGGCGTGACATTCGCCAAGCCTGAAATCGACATCGACAAGCTGCGCGCTTACAAGGAAAAAGTCATCGGCACCATGACCGGTGGTCTGGCCGGCATGGCCAAGGCGCGCAAGGTCAACGTGGTGCAGGGCGTGGGCCAGTTCGTCGGCGCCAATCACATCGAAGTGACCGCAGCCGACGGCAGCAAGAAGACCGTCAAGTTCAAGCAAGCCATCATCGCCGCCGGTTCGTCGGTGGTGAATCTGCCTTTCGTGCCGCAAGATCCGCGCATCGTCGATTCGACCGGTGCGCTGGAACTACGCCAGGTGCCGAAGCGCATGCTGGTCATCGGCGGCGGTATCATCGGTCTGGAAATGGCGACGGTGTACTCCACGCTGGGCGCACGCATCGACGTCGTCGAAATGATGGACGGCCTGATGCAAGGCGCGGATCGCGACATGGTCAAGGTCTGGCAAAAGTTCAACGAAAAGCGTTTCGACAACGTCATGTTGAAGACCAAGACGGTCGCGGTCGAAGCATTGAAGGAAGGCATCAAGGTCACCTTTGAAGCCGCCGAAGCCGGCGCCAAGGCGCCTGAGCCGCAACTCTACGATCTGGTGCTGGTGGCGGTCGGTCGCAGCCCGAACGGCAAGAAGATCGCCGCCGACAAGGCCGGCGTGACCGTGACCGATCGCGGCTTCATTCCGGTCGACAGCCAGATGCGCACCAACGTGCCGCACATCTTCGCCATCGGTGATCTGGTCGGCCAGCCGATGCTGGCGCACAAGGCCGTGCACGAAGCGCACGTTGCCGCGGAAGCCGCAGCCGGCGAGAAGAGCCACTTCGACGCCAGCGTCATTCCTTCGGTGGCGTACACCGATCCGGAAGTGGCGTGGGTCGGCATCACCGAAGACGAAGCCAAGGCCAAGGGCATCAAGCTGGAGAAGGGCCACTTCCCGTGGGCCGCATCCGGCCGCGCCGTCGCCAATGGCCGCTCGGAAGGGTTCACCAAGCTGCTGTTCGATGCTGAGACGCATCGCATCGTCGGCGGCGGCATCGTCGGCACGCACGCCGGCGACATGATCGGTGAAATCGCACTGGCCATTGAAATGGGCGCGGACGCCGTCGACATCGGCAAGACCATCCATCCTCACCCGACGCTGGGTGAATCGATCGGCATGGCAGCGGAAGTCTACAAGGGCGTCTGCACCGACTTGCCGCCGATGCGCAAGAAGTAAGAGAAGTCATCAGCGCAGAATCATTCCGCTGAAAAGAAAAAACGGCTGACATCGCAAGATGCCAGCCGTTTTTTTTTGTCGCTCACAATACGACTTGTTGATCCAGGCGCAGGCGTTTGTTGTCGGCATCCAGCGTGACTTGCGCGCCCAAGGGCAAGGTCAGGTTCGGATCGCTGTGCCCGCTTTGCCAACCCGCCAGCACCGGCACGTTCAGTGGCGCCAGCATTTGCCGCCACAGCGTGTCGATGCGTTGCCGATTGAGCAGTGTTTTGTCTTCAATATCATCCGGCTCATTGATATCCGAAAAATCACCGATGAGTACACCCTGAAGGCCGGTGAATTTACCGGCGAGGCGCAGTTGGGTCAGAAGCCGGTCAATCTTCCGGGGTGGTTCGCCCGTGTCTTCGATAAACAAGATCGCATCGTGCAAATCGATTTCGTAGGGGGTGCCCAGCGTGGAGCCTATTATTGCGAGGTTGCCGCCGGCCAGCCTGCCTTGCGCGATGCCGGTGCGGATTGTTTGCAATGGGAATTGGTCAGGATGAGACAGCCAGGTGAAACGTGGAATGTCTCCCCGCAACAGGTCGAACAAAGACGACTCAGTGGGGGCCTGTTTATTTCTCAGGAAATCCGAGGTCAGCATGGGCCCGTGGAAGGTGACGAATCCGGCGCGGCGAGCGATGGCGATGTGCAACGCGGTGATGTCGCTATAGCCGACGAAAATCTTGGCATTCGTCTTCAGCAAATCGTAGTCGATGCTGTCGAGCAAACGGCCGCTGCCATCGCCGCCGCGCAGGCAAAAGATCGCTTTCACATCCGGGTTTGCAAAGGCCGCGTGCAAATCGTGCAAACGTTGGCTATCGCTGCTCGACAGATAGTCGTCGCTGGAAGACGACGCGCTGCTGTAAATGTGCGGAACGTAGCCGCGCGAGGCGATCCACGAAGCGACGTCTTGCGCTTTTCCATTGGCTGCCGAGGCAGGAGCGATGACGCCAATGGTGTCGCCCGGCCGTAACGCAGGCAGAGGCCGGAGCGCATCGGCCGATAAAGATCCGGTCGCGTTGTTGCCGTTGCTGGCACAGGCAGTGAGCGTCCCGAGCAGCGCCGCGGAACCGAGGGCGCCGCAACGTTGCAGGAAATGTCGGCGCTGAGAAAGCGCCTGGCGTTGATCGGAAAAACATGGTGAAGCAGATGGCATATTCAGTCCCTCGCTGATAGATTGACCGGAACGATGTTAGGGGGCGAAGGCGAGTGTGTGAATAGACAATAATTGAGGAATTCGCATTATGTCATCGAAGCGGCAATAAAAAACGGCTGACGTCGCAAGACGCCAGCCGTTTTCATTGCCGCGATACTGCTTTCAATACGGTGCAAGCCGCAAGGCTTAACCGTTCAGAATACGCATGCCTTCTTCGGTATAACGCATGCCGGCAGCCGCATCAGCAGGGAAGAGCCGGTTCAGTTCATCCAGATGCGACGCCGTCAGTGTGACCGCCAGCGCGCCGCTGTTTTCTTCCAGATAGGTGCGGCGCTTGGTGCCGGGAATCGGCACGATATGCTCGCCTTGCGCCAGCACCCATGCCAGCGCCAGTTGCGACGGCGAGCATTCATAGCGCGTGGCCAGCTCTTTCACCTTCTCCACCAGCAGCAAGTTCTTTGCAAAGTTCTCGCCCTGGAAGCGTGGATTGTGGCGGCGATAGTCATCGGCATCGAACTGATCCGGGCGGGTAATGGCGCCGGTCAGGAAGCCACGTCCCAGCGGGCTGTACGGCACGAAACCGATGCCCAGCTTGTTGCACGTCGCCAGCACGTCCTGCTCGGGATCGCGCGTCCACAGCGAGTACTCGCTTTGCAGCGCGGTGATCTTGTGGATCTTGCTGGCCCGCTCCAGCGTTTGCGACGATGCTTCCGACAGGCCGATATGACGGATCTTGCCGGCCTTGACCAGATCAGCCAGCGCGCCCACGGTCTCTTCAATCGGCGTGCTCTGATCGATGCGATGCTGGTAATACAGATCGATGGTTTCGACGCCCAGGCGTTTCAGGCTGCCTTCCACCGAGCTGCGGATGTAGTCGGGTTTGCCATTGACGCCGCGTGCCGCCGGATTGGCCGGATCGCGCACGATGCCGAACTTGGTCGCGATGAAAACCTGATCGCGCTTGCCCTTGATGGCCTTGGCGATCAGCTCTTCATTGATGTGCGGACCGTACATGTCGGCCGTATCGAGAAAGCAGATGCCCAGTTCCAGCGCGCGATGGATGGTGGCGATGGATTCGGTGTCGTCGCGGTTCGAATAGAAATCGCTCATGCCCATGCAGCCGAGGCCGATGGACGAGACGATCGGGCCGTCAGCGCCGAGCTTGCGGGTGCCGACTTGTGTTGCCGGTTTTGCGTGCAGGTTTGTTGCGTGTGTTGCGTTCGTTGCTGTCATTGGAAGCGTCCTCGATAGATTGCTGGTGAGTGACGACGACAGCCGGCAATCCTTTTTCCAGGTCTTCATACATGTTCACTTTCATATGAAGCACGGCAAGATTGCTTTGCAGTTCGGCGATCGTCTCTTCCACGGTGCGGGCATGCTGTTGCAGCAAGGCCTTCCGTGCAGACACACTTTCCGCCGTATTGCCGGCGCGGCGCAGTTCTGCATAGCGCAGCATGTCGCGGATCGGCAGACCGGTCGAACGCAGCTTCAGCAAGAATCCGATCCAGAGCAGATCTTCTTCACGGAACAGGCGGTGCGTATTGTCCTGGCGCGCGATGGGATCGAGCAGGCCGATCTTTTCGTAGTAGCGCAGGGTATGCACCGACAATCCGGTCTTTGCAGCAGCTTGTTGTATGGTCAGGGAAGTGGTCATGCAGGGCAGTCTAGAAGTTGGAGTGCGCTCTAAGTCAAGGGGGATTATGCGCTTTTTTCTGACGGCTTGTCAGGATGCCGGTCGCTAATCGGGAGCGCGCCAGCAAACTTTCGGCAGCTATGCAAAGATAGCGGTTTTCGCGAGAAGGCCTCTACGCAGCCGTGCGGTCACCGACCGGTCGCGCATGCGGTTTTTTCAGTTTGCAATGCTCAGGAGAAGAGTGAATGAGTCACCAATTTGATCCCGCCCCCATCGCCGCAAAATTCGGCATTCCCGCCGCCGACCTCGGCATCGAACTGATCAGCCACACGCTGGACGGCATCGAATACGAAAGCGTCCTGCTGTTCAACAAGAAGAGCACGGTGCCGGTCGCCGGCGTGCTGTCGATTCCCAATTTCTTCGGCGTCAGCCAGAAGGCATTGGAAGTCGCCGCCACCACCGTCGGACTGAACCAGGCGATTCTGGTCGGCGACGTCTACGGCAAGACCGTGCGTCCGGGCAATGGCGATGAAGCCATGGCCGCCATCATCCCGTTGAAGAAAGACCGCGCCGAATTGCGCAAGCGCATGAGCGCCGTGCTGGAAGCGCTCAAGGGCCAGGACAAGGTCAAGCTGAGCGGCAAGCTCGGCGTTTGCGGCTTCTGCTTCGGCGGTACTGCAGCCCTGGAACTGGCGCGTTCCGGCGCCGCCGTGAATGCCTTTGTATCGCTGCATGGCGCACTGGATACGCCCAATCCCAAGGATGCGGAAAACGTCAAGGGCGCGATCCTGGTGTTGCACGGCGTGCAGGATCCATCGGTGCCGCGCGACATGGTCAACGCCTTCATCGACGAAGTCAGCGCCGCCAAGCTGGACTGGCAACTGGTCAACTACGGCCAGGCCGGCCACTCGTTCACCGATCCGGACGCCAGCAACCCCGGCTTCTTCTATCACAAGCAAACGGCTGAACGTGCGTCAGTGGCGTTGAAGAATTTCTTTGCGGAAAAACTTGCCTGATTGATGTAGCTCAGTCCCAGCAAAAAAAGCTTGCAGCCTCGGGGGCAAGCTTTTTTATATCTAATCGTTTCATAGTGGAGTCGTAAGAGAAAAATCCCAACGGTATCCATCGTTGGGATTTTTTTCTGGGCTAAGCTACTGCCTTAACAAGGAATTTTGTTTTTCACTCGCGCTCACTATTTCTGGCGAAAGGATATGCAAGAAATCCGAATGTGCTCAACTAACGCGGCGGAACCAAAGGCTGCTACCATGATGGATTCGCTCCGGCATACGGGGAAAGATCGAAGCCATGACGGCTGGCTCGCGAGTGCCCATAAAGTGACTTGACCATACCACTTTCCAGTGGTCATTGAATTGAAGAAAAGCGCGCACGAGGTACTGTTCATTCCAATTGCGGCCTTGATCAATCATCCAGTTTTTTGGATATTCATCTGGCAGAAAAATATCGTGGATATGCACAATCACTCCTGGGCGGAGTCGTGGCAATATCTCAAAAAACAGATAATTGACGTCGCTACCGACCTTTGACACATGCGAAGAATCAATGAATAGGATGTCACCTGCGTCCAAACGATCAAAAAAGCCTGTCTCGACTTCTTCGACCCTTTGGCGCACCAACTGAGAGATACCATCGACACCATCAATGAGAAACTGTCGTGGATACGGCTCAATGCAACTGAACTCAATCGCGTTGTTGAAATGAGTGCGATTGACCTCGGCCGTAACTAGTGATGAGAAGCCGCTGCCGACTTCGATAAGCTTTTTCGGGCGAAAGTGTTGCAACGCTGCGTATAAGAACTCAGCATCTGGTAAGGGAAACTGGTCGTTATTGTAAAAATAGCGAGCAGGGTCATTTGGTTGCGCTACTGGCCAGTCGATGTTTGTTGTATAGGGAGCAAGTTCTCTTGCAAGGGCAACTTGTGCTTCTACTTGCAGATCGATGCCAAGCATCGAATCCGTCTCTACCCAAATCTTGTCTTGACGCGCCCGGATGTCAGGCGTGTTGGCGATCGGCGAATAGTAGTGCCCTATCGGAAACAGCATCGAAATCCCGCCGCCGTCAGGCATTGCAAATGCATTGAGGCGGCGGAAGTGTTCGAAAAGACGTTTGATAAACATGCGGGCTCCTGAGATGCTATGGTTTTTTACTATGTACGGATCGATAGCGGACATCGGCGTTTCGTTTGCACGCAACTTTATCAGGAATAGCCCTGTGTTCGCATTGAGAACTGGCACTTTCGCTTCGCAATTCGCAATTGAGTCGCATGTAATAGACTTTGCGACCGCCCGTAAATCCTTCTTGCGGCGTAGAAAATCACCTAAGTTATTGATTTTATAACATCTTCTTGGCGGATACAGTCAAATAGCAATAATTCGATAGCCTCTGCATGCCTAAAGCGTATCTCGTTCGGAGAAAAATTGGCGTGCATGGGGTGCGACGAGGATTTTTCTGAGTCCGAAAAAAAACCGGCGCCTTTCGACGCCGGTAAGTTTCTTGTGCAAAGAGCTGCTGATTATTCTTTCACCGCCCCGGTCATGCCCGACACGTAGTATTCCACGAAGAAGGAATACACCACCGCCACCGGCAGCGAGCCCAACAGCGCGCCGGCCATCAGCGCGCCCCAGTGGTAGACGTCGCCGTCGACCAGTTCGGTGACGATGCCCACCGGCACCGTCTTCACTTCCGAAGATGAGATGAAAGTCAGCGCGTAGATGAACTCGTTCCACGACAGCGTGAAGGCGAAGATGCCTGCCGAAATCAGGCCAGGTACTGCCAGCGGCAGGATGATCTTGACCAGGATTTCCCAACGTGTGGCGCCGTCGATCAGCGCACATTCTTCCAGCTCATACGGAATCGAGCGGAAGTAGCCCATCAGCAGCCAGGTGCAGAATGGAATCAGGAAGGTCGGATACGTCAGGATCAGCGCCCAGCGCGTATCGAACAAGCCCAGCTTGAACACGATCGCCGCCAGCGGAATGAACAGGATCGACGGCGGGATCAGGTACGCCAGGAAGATGCCCAGGCCGACTTGCTTGGAACCCTGGAAGCGCAGGCGTTCGATGGCGTAAGCCGCGAACACGCTGGCCGCCAGCGAGGCAAACGTCGACACCACCGACACGATCACCGTGTTGAGCAGCCACGCCGGATACTGGGTTTCAAACAGCAGCTTCTTGAAGTGGGCCAGCGTCGGCGCCACCACCCAGAACGGATTGCCGGTCTGGCGCAGCAATTCGTTGTCCGGCTTGAACGCCGTGATCACCATCCAGTAGAAAGGGAACAGCAGCACGAACACGAAGATGCCCAAAGGAATATATGTCGTGATCCAGCGGCGCGGCACCGATTGCAGGAAATCCATGCCTTGCGTTTCCTGCTGCAGGTCTTTTGACTTCTTGCTCATTTGTCACCTCCTTGTTGCCAGCCGCGACGTTGCAGGCCGAAGTACGAAAACATGATGGCTGCGAGCAGGAAAGGAATCATGTAGGTTGCCAGTGCTGCGCCTTCGCCGAGGGAGCCGCCTGGGATTGCGCGTTGGAACGACAGCGTTGCCATCAGGTGCGTGGCATTCAGCGGACCGCCGCGTGTAAGCACATAGATCAGCTGGAAGTCGGTGAAGGTGAACAGTACCGAAAATGTCATCACCACCGCGATGATCGGGGTCAGCAAGGGCAGCGTGACGTAGCGGAACTGCTGCCACGGCTTGGCGCCGTCGATGGCCGCCGCTTCATACAGCGAAGGCGAGATGGTTTGCAGGCCGGCCAGCAGCGAGATGGCGACGAAGGGGATGCCGCGCCAGACGTTGGCGACCACGGTGGAAATCCGCGCCAGCCATGGCTCGCCGAGGAAGTCGATGTAATGATCGATCAGGCCCATCTTCATCAGCGACCAGCTGATCACCGAAAACTGCGTATCGTACATCCACCAGAACGCCAGCGCCGACAGGGCGGTAGGTACGATCCACGGCAGCAGTACGATGGCGCGGAAGAAGGATTTGAGCGGCAGATTCTTGTTGAGCAGGATCGCCAGCCACAGACCGAGCACGAACTTCAGGATGCTGGCGCTGATGGTGTAGAACAGCGTGTTGAACAGCGACAGCTGCGCCAGCGAATCGCCGAGCAGGAAGGAATAATTGTCCAGTCCGATGAAGCTGCCTTCGCCACCGATCTTGGTATCGGTAAAGCCAAGCCAGACTCCCAGTCCGAGCGGATAGGTAAGAAACACGACAAGCAGTAATACGGCGGGCGCCATGAACAGCATGCCCAGCACATTACGGTTGTTCAGCAAGCGGGATAACATAAGCAGACCTCGGTAAGCGTGATGACTGCGTTCGCACGGCGACAGCCGGTGCGAACGCATGTTTTGCTCCATGCATCGCTTGCATCAGCTTCAGAAATTGCAAGAAGCCGATACAAACGAAAGCAGGTTGTTATGCCTTGTAGAAACGCTTGGCGCGTTCTGCTGCACGGTCGATGGCCTGCTGCACGGTCTTCGATCCGCTGGCCGCTTCCGCCACCATATCGACCACCACGTAGTCGGCCATACACGCCGCCGATGCTTGTCCCAGCGGGCCTTCGTGGCCGTGATCGATCATCAGCGCCGCCGAATCGCGATACACGGTGGCCTTCGGATCCGAGGTCCAGATGGCGTTCTTTTCATAGGCCTTGAGCGACTGGCTGACGTAACCGATAGAGGCTTCCATCCATGGGTTGTATTGCTCAGGCTCGAACATGAACTGGACGAAAGCCTTGGCCGCGTTCGGGAACTTGGTGTGCTTGAAGATCATCATCTGCGTGATCTGCATCAGCTCGGTCGGCTTGCCGGCAGGGCCGATAGGGAAGTGGGCGTGTTGCGTGTCCTTCGCCATTTCCTGCATCTTCGGATCGGTCGAGTTCTTGGCGGCGTAGTACACCGAGATGCCGTTGGCCGTCATGCTGATCTGGCCGTCCAGGTAGGCCTTGTTGTTCGACGGATCTTGCCAGGACAGCGTGCCTGGAATGAAGGTCGCGTACAGTTGCTTGGCGTATTCCAGCGCGGCGCGGGTTTCCGCCGAGTTGATGGCGACGGCGCCTTTCTTGTCGACCAGCTTGCCGCCATGCGACCACAGCAGCCAGTGCGCCCAGTTGTTGGCGTCGCCGACGGCCTTGCCGAGGGCGAAACCGACCGGTGTGTTCTTGGCTTTGAGCGCCTGGCACATTTTCAGGAAACCGGCGGTATCCTTCGGCACGCCGTCGAAGCCGGCAGCTTTCAACTGGCTTTCGCGATAGACCAGCGCATTGCCGACCACGCCGACCGGCAGCGCGATCCACTTGCCGTCCTTGGTGCCGTATTTGCGGCAGACGTCGTACCAGCCGCCCAGGCGGCTGCCCAGCGAAGTCGCCAGGTCGGTCAGGTCGATCAGTTTGGTCGGGTATTGTTGCGGGTCGTCGAACCAGCTCATCACGATGTCCGGGCCGGAACCGACGTTGGCGGCAACCGCCGCCTTGGGGCGCAGGTCTTCCCAGCCTTCGCTGTCGGTACGCACGGCGACGCCGGTCTTCTCTGTGAATTTCTTGACGTTGGCATTCCACAGGTCTTCATCGCCCTGAACGAAACGCTTCCAGCGCAGCACGCGCAGCGTCGCGCCTTTCTCGATCTCGAACTTGAGGCCGGCGCCGGTGGCGGCTGGCGCTGCCGGTGCGGCGAATGCATTGGTGGTGGCTACGGTCGATGCTGCAGCGACGGATGCGCTCGCAGCCAAAAAGTCACGTCTGGTCAGCTTAGTCATGTCTCCTACTCCTTCTCTTCTGATGAAAGTGAATGGGTCCGCTCTGTTGCGTTGTTATTTTTACTTGCTGTAGTACAGATGGTGTTACAGGGACTGCTTTGAAAAAGATGAATCAAATTCAAGATCAACCGCGCGCCAGCGTCTTGCCGCTGTCTGCATCGAACAGATGCGTGCTGCCGTGTTCCGGCACCAGGTTGATCGTGTCGCCGGCGCCGAAGTTATGGCGTTCGCGGAAGATCGATGTCAGGCTGGTATCGTTGAAGCGTGCATAGACTTCGGTGTCGGCGCCGGTCGGTTCGACCACCACCACCTTGGTGCTCATGCCGCTGCCGGCGGGGCCGATGCTCAGGTGTTCCGGACGCACGCCGTAGACCACGCGCTGGCCGTCGACGCCGTCCAGACCGCGGTGTGCATACGGCGCAGGCAGGCGCGTGCCGTCGGCGAATTCGACTTCGGCCTTGTCGGCATTGCGACGCAGTGTGGCGGGGATAAAGTTCATCGCCGGCGAACCGATGAAGCCCGCGACAAAAATGTTGGCGGGGCGGTCGTACAGTTCCAGCGGACGGCCGCGTTGTTCCACCAGGCCGTCACGCATGACGACGATCTGATCAGCCATGGTCATCGCTTCGATCTGGTCATGGGTGACGTAGACCGAAGTCGTCTTCAGGCGCTGATGCAGTTCCTTGATCTCGGTGCGCATCTGCACGCGCAGCTTGGCGTCAAGGTTGGACAACGGTTCGTCGAACAGGAAGACCTGCGGATCGCGCACGATCGCGCGGCCCATCGCCACACGCTGGCGCTGGCCGCCGGAGAGCTGGCGCGGATAGCGTTCCAGCAGATTGGTCAGGCCGAGAATTTCGGCGGCCTTCTTGACCTGTTGCTGGATGAAGGATTTGTCCTTCTTGGCCAGCATCAATGAGAACGCCATGTTGTCGTTGACCGTCATGTGCGGATACAACGCATAGTTCTGAAACACCATGGCGATGTCGCGGTCCTTGGGCTGGACGTTGTTGACCACTGTGCCGCCGATGGAGATCTCGCCTTCGGTGATTTCTTCGAGGCCCGCCAGCATGCGCAGCAGTGTTGACTTGCCGCAGCCGGAAGGGCCGACCAGCACGGCGAACTGGCCGTCCTCGATCTCGATATCGACGCCACGAATGACCTGGGTGCTGCCGAATTGCTTTTTGATGCCGCGAATCTGAACTGATGCCATGCCTTGCTCCTCGTCTCAATATCTCGTTTTTTGTGTCTGCAGCAGGCCCCTTCTTGGAGGGCCTCCGCACATTTATTTCTGATACCTGCGCCGTTTGATTTTTATGATTTTCGGCGGTATTGAGAGATACAACGGTGATAGCGCACTATCGTTACTTATTCGGTCATTCGTTTTGCGATAGCGAATACTCTTACATCATCAACGCGTCATACCTCTCTTGTGCTGCTTGTTCTTGTTGCTTATTTTTGCTTGTTGCGAGATCGGTTGCTGTCTTCGTCAAATCTGCTGCGCTTGCTGAGTTCATGCTTGCCTGCATCTGGCGACTGGCTGGGATGCAGACAATTATCTTTGTCGTTTGATTATTTTTTCCTGCCTTCAACCACCACATACGACGGGCGCCCGTTGCGGTCCCAGTCGATCAGGTTTTGCGCTGCCTTGCGGCGCAATTCCTTCGCGGCGACTTCGGAATAGAAGGCGGCGTGCGGCGACAATAGCACACGTTTGTGCTGGACAATAGCGGAACTTGTGGCCGGCGGTTCGACCGGCAAAACGTCCAGTCCGGCACCCTTCAGGTTGGTGTCGAGCGCCTTGAGCAGGTCGTCGATATTGACCAGGCCGCCGCGCGCGGAATTGACCAGGAAGCTGTCCTGTTGCATCAATTTCAACACCGATGCATCGATCATGCCGCGGGTCTCATCGTTGAGCGGCGTGTGCAAGGAAACTACGTGCGCCTGCCTGAACAATTCTTCCTTGCTAACGCGTTCCACATAAGCCGGGAAGTCGCCGTCGATAATGTGCGGATCGTAGGCGATCACGCGTTTGAAGAGGTTGCGGCTGATATGCGCCATGCGCTTGCCGATGCGGCCGAGACCGACGATGCCGATAGTCATTTCGGAACAGCGCTGGATCTTGCCGGCGGTAGTGTAATGCCATTGGCCGGATTTGACGTCGCGGTCGTAGCCGGTGATGTTGCGGACCAGGTCCAGCGCCATCGCCAGCGCATGCGTGGCAACTTCGCCGACGCCATAGTCGGGCGAGTTGCCGACCCAGACGCCATGTTGAGCGGCATCGGCGGTGTTGATGGTGTCGAAGCCGGCGCCGTAACGGCTGGCGATGCGGATTTCAGGGCGGGCGGCGAATACCTTGGCGTTGACCGGCGCATATTGCACCAGCAGGCCCTCGCAGCCTTCGGCGGCTTTGATGACCTCTTCTTCGGTGCGGCATTGCGCCGTCACGACTTCAACGCCGGCTTCGCGGTACAGCGCGAGTTCAAGTTCTACATCGGGAAAATCGTAGTCGGTAATCAATACTTTCATTGCTTCATGTCTCCGTATGTTGCAGTCAAAGCGCACCATCACGGCGGGCGGAAGTTCATCTTTATCGGTCGTCATTCCCCGAGAGGGGAGCGCGCCTGAATCTTTCGCCGCCTGATGATTGAAAAATCAAGTCAGATATTTACCCATGCAATCAGTGGTTGTCCTTGGGAATGCCCGAGCCGCTCTTGCCGACCAGGAAATCCAGATCGGCGCCGAGGTTGGCTTGCTGCACATGGTCGACGTAGAGCTTGACCCAGCCGCGATCCGCAGGCGCTTTCGGCGCTTGCCACGACGCGCGGCGGCGTTCCAGTTCTTCGTCGCTGACATGCAGGTGCAGCTTGCGCGCTTCCACATCCAGTTCCACCATGTCGCCGTTTTGCACCAGCGCCAGCGGACCGCCGGCAGCCGCTTCCGGCGTGACGTGCAGGACCACGGTGCCATACGCCGTGCCGCTCATGCGCGCGTCCGATACACGGACCATGTCGGTGATGCCCTTGCGCAGCACCTTCGGCGGCAGCGGCATGTTGCCCGCTTCGCCCATGCCGGGATAGCCCTTGGGGCCGCAGTTCTTCAGCACCAGCACGCAGTTTTCATCGACGTCCAGATCTTCGTCGTCGATGCGCTTGTGCAGGTCGTCGCTATTTTCAAACACCACGGCGCGGCCGATGTGTTTGAGCAGCGCAGGCGTTGCTGCCGACGGCTTGATGACGGCGCCGTCCGGGCACAGGTTGCCATGCAGGATGGCGATCCCGGCGGCCGGCTTGAACGGCGCATCGAAAGCGTGGATGACGTCGCGGTTCCAGTTCGGCGCGTCCTTGCAGTTGTCCCACAAGGTCTGGCCGTTGGCGGACAGGGCGCTCTTGTCGATCACGCTTTCCAGTTCGCGGATCACCGACGGCAAACCGCCGGCGTAGTAGAAATCTTCCATCAGGTATTTGCCCGATGGTTGCAAATTGACCAGGCAGGGCAGCTTCTGGCCGATGGTGTCCCAATCTTCCAGCTTCAGGTCGACGCCGATGCGGCCGGCGATCGCCAGCAAGTGGATCACGGCGTTGGTCGAGCCGCCGATGCCGGCATTGACGCGGATGGCGTTTTCAAATGCCGCCTTGGTCAGGATCTTGGACATGATCAGATCTTCCTTGACCATCTCGACGATACGGCGCCCGGAGTTGCGCGCCAGCACGTTGCGGCGCGCATCGACGGCAGGGATCGCGGCGTTGCCCGGCAAGCTCATGCCCAGCGCTTCCACCATGCTGGCCATGGTCGATGCCGTGCCCATGGTCATGCAGTGGCCGTGCGAGCGGTGCATGCAGCTTTCTGCTTCGAAGAATTCTTCCTGCGACATCTGGCCTGCGCGCACTTCTTCCGACATCTGCCAGACGCCGGTGCCGGAGCCGAGCTCACCGCCGCGGTATTTGCCGGACAGCATCGGACCGCCGGAGATGCCGATGGTCGGCAAGTCCACCGACGACGCACCCATCAGCAGGGCAGGCGTAGTCTTGTCGCAGCCCATCAGCAGCACCACGCCGTCGAGCGGGTTGGCGCGGATCGATTCTTCCACGTCCATGCTGGCCAGATTGCGGAACAGCATCGCCGTCGGGCGCATCAGCGTTTCGCCGAGCGACATCACCGGGAACTCCAGCGGAAAACCGCCGGCTTCCCAGATGCCGATCTTGACCTGTTCTGCCAGTGCGCGGAAATGCGAATTGCAGGGCGTCAGTTCGGAATAGGTATTGCAAATGCCGATGACCGGACGGCCATCGAACTGATCGTGCGGAATGCCGCGGTTCTTCACCCACGAACGGTAGATGAAGCCGTCACGGTCTTGCCGGCCGAACCATGCCTGGCTGCGGCGGGTAATCTTTTTGGTGTCGCTCATGTTCTTTCCTTCTTTCCTTGTGGCCCGCTCATCGACGACGAGAGGCGGACCATGAATGCTGTCTGAATCGGATGGCTGTCGGAAGAATCAGTGGCGAATATCGCTTTGGTCGAAAAAGTAGCGGGAGAAATCCATCAGGTGATATGCCAGCATGGCGTCGCCGTTGCCGGCATGGCCGAGGCGGCAGGTATAGCGGGACGCAGCGGCAGCATAAGCGCTCGCCGCAAAAGTAGTGCGCGCAGACACAAGATCGCACAGGCGCGCCTGCGACACGACTTGCTTCCATGCACACGGCACGGTTGGCGTACTCCCCCGGCTAGCTAAGAATTTCAATGCCTGTCTCCA
The DNA here is from genome assembly GCF_001189965.1 of Herbaspirillum rhizosphaerae. GTDB lineage: Bacteria > Pseudomonadota > Gammaproteobacteria > Burkholderiales > Burkholderiaceae_D > Herbaspirillum > Herbaspirillum rhizosphaerae. The sequence goes on along the minus strand of NZ_LFLU01000011.1, from coordinate 109,299 downwards.
GTGCTGCGTTGCTGTCCGTGAGCAATATTTGGCAATCTTTGCTCTTGTATTTTTATATATCGCGGACTACATGCTTCGAAAAGATGCCAGCGAGTCTATTTCAGCATTTGTGCTTTGGTCAAGTGGTAATACCAGATTTGTCATACATCTTTTTACCGATACCTGACTCGTGTTTCCCTTGCACTCTATGATGCCCAATGGTGCGCTGCGGCGTAGGTGAATTATTTTCGTGCATCGTTTTCTTTCTTGACACTGCCGGGGTGATATGAAATTCTTTTCCTTATCTGGTCTGACCACATGACCTCTTTGTGTGCGTCGGCAGGCAAAAATACAAGAGTCGAGACGATATCGCTTCTGCCCTGTGTCCCTGTGTGCGCGGATCTGCGCCTGCGCCGGGGCTGTCATGAATTCAAGTTTGCGCGGGCGTCTGCCTGCCACCGATTACTGCAATGAAAGGATGGTTTTTTTCCATGGCTTCACCCGAACGTTTTTCCGCTGTCGAACTCAAGCAGTTCTCCACGCAACTGCTGCAGAAAGCCGGCCTGCCGCTAGAGCCTGCCGCTTCGGTGGCGGGCACGCTGGTCGACGGCGACCTGCTGGGCCACGATACGCACGGCCTGGCTTTGCTGGCGCCTTACGTCAAAGAGATCGAGAAGGGCGCGATGACGACTTCCGGCGAACCGGAAGTGGTGTCAGATCGTCCGGCCGCACTGGTCTGGGACGGGCGTCGTCTGCCAGGACCATGGCTGGTGCACAAGGGCATCGACGCGCTGATCCCGCGCGCCCGCGAACTCGGCACCGCCTCGCTGGCGATTCATCACAGCCATCACATTGCCTGCCTCGCTGCGTATCTGCTGCGCGCGACGGAAGAAGGTTTCCTGATGGTGTTGTCGAGCTCCGATCCTGCGGTACACAGCGTGGCGCCGTTCGGCGGCACGCGCGCGGTATTCACGCCGAATCCTATCGCTGCCGGCATTCCTACGTCCGGCACGCCTTTCCTGGTCGACATCTCCGCATCGATCACGACCAACGGCATGAGCAATCGCCTGCATAAGGCCGGCAAGCAGTTCGAAGAAGAGTGGTTGCTTGATGCGCAGGGTAATCCCAGCCGCGATCCTGCCGTATTCGCCGCCGATCCACCGGGCACGATTCTGCCGCTGGGCGGTTTGTCGGCGGGGCACAAAGGATTTGGCCTGGCGGTGCTGATCGAAGCGCTGACCGGCGGCCTGTCCGGTTTCGGTCGCGCCGATCCGCCGGCAGGCTGGGGCGCCACGGTGTTCATGAGTCTGTACGATCCCGCGGCCTTCGGCGGCGAAGCCGCGTTCAAACGCCAGATGGATCACATCGCCGAAGCGTGTCGGACCAATCCGCCGCGCCCCGGCGTGGAAAAGGTGCGCATGCCGGGCGACCGCGGCATGGCGCGCCGCGCGCAGCAGCTGGAGCAAGGCGTGGCCCTGCATCCGACGATTGCGCCGACGCTGCGCGAGGCAGCGCAACAGTACGGTTTAAGCTTTCCGGCAGCGCTGGCGGACTGAACCTGACGATGCCGGCGCGGCAGCAGATTGCTGCGCCGGCAGCAAGCTGATCATTCGCTTGCAGGTGAGATACGAGATACAATCCGGCGCCAAGACAAAGACAGAATTCTCATCGGAACCCTCTATGCCAATTGAAGCGATCGAGCCGCAACGACTGTACCGCCAGATCAGCGACCAGCTGCGCAAGCTGATTGTCGAAGGCGAGTTTCCTGTTGGTTCGCGGTTGCCATCGGAGCGCGATTTGTCCGTGCAACTGGGCGTCAGTCGGCCGTCGCTGCGCGAAGCCTTGATCGCGCTGGAGGTTGAGGGTTATATCGAAGTGCACATGGGTTCCGGAATTTACGTCTGCCCGCCGTCGCCTGCGCCCGAGGGCGAGATCGATCTGTCGACCGAAGAGGGGCCGCTGGAGTTGATCCGGGCGCGCGCCATGCTGGAGGGCGAGGTCGCCTATGCCGCCGCCAAAAATGCTAAGAAGGCGCAGATCGACGCCATCGAAGAAGCGTTTCAGCAAATGATCGAACATACCAGCGCCGGCACCAATCCGCTGGAAGCCGACCGCCTGTTCCATATCCGCGTGGCGGAAGCGACCGGCAACAGCGTGCTGGTCGGGCTGGTGACGCAATTGTTCGATGCCCGTCTGGGCCCGCTGTTCAATCGCCTGCACAGCCACTTCGACACCATTGAAGTGTGGAACGATGCGATTGAAGAACATTCACGCGTGATGAAGGCATTGCGCGCACGCGATCCCGAGATGGCGCGCGCAGCGATGCGGCGCCACATGGATATCGCGTTCAAACGCTATAGCGCCAGCCTGGTCGGGCAGGCTGGTCTGTTCAGCAAAAAGGTGGTGGCGGAGAAAACCGTCAAGGCTGCCGGAGCAGTCAACGTTGCCAAGACTAAAATCGTGGCAAAGAAACCGGCAGTGAAAGAGCGTGCCGTCAAAGCGGCGGTCAAGAAATCCGCAAAACCGGCGACGGTGAAAAAGACGGCTGCATTGAAAGCACCGGCCAAACGCGCGCCGGTTGCTGCGCCACCCAAACGCCGCAGCGCCCGCGCCTGAAACCAACCGAGCGCAGACGGGGCATCAGCCCAGCTTGCCGGCGTTCTTGTCCCAGTTGCGTCCGTCGAAGTCGACGAACGTCAGCTTGTCGCTGTTCAGGTCGAAATCATCGAGGCAACGCACGTTGATGGTGTACAGCTCCGGCGCCGCGCGCGGGCGCGTGAAGACGTGCACGCCGCAGGTCGGGCAGAAATGATGCCTGGCGGCCATGGTGCCGAACTGATAGGTCGCGAGTTTGTCCGCACCGGCAACCAGGCGAAAATTCTCCGGCTGCACGCGCTGGTGCAGAAATCCCTTTTTAGTACAGATCGAGCAGTTGCAGACGGTGATGCGTTCGATGTCGACATCGGCTTCGAAGCGGACCTGGCCGCAATGACAACTGCCTTTGTGGTGGTCCATGTGCGTTCTGCCGGTGAAGTGTCAGTTGAAATAAGCGCGTGCCATTTCAAAGCGCGGCGCAAAGTAAGGGTTGTCCATGCGCGAGATGTGCACCTTGCCGTTGCCGGAAGGCGCATGGACGAAACGTCCGTCGCCGATGTAAATCCCGACGTGCGAGAACGGCCGGTTGAGGGTGTTGAAGAACACCAGATCGCCCGGTCGCAAATTGGACTTGTCGATCTGGCGCCCCTTGCGCGCCATGTCGGCGGCGCTGCCGGTAAGCTTGAGACCGGCGGCGCGATTGAAGATATACGACACCATGCCGCTGCAATCGAAGCCGGCGTCCGGATTCTTGCCGCCGAAACGGTAGCCGGTGCCGATCATGTCGAGTGCGTAGATGGCGACCTCGCTGCCGTGTTCGGTCGCGGCATCCGAGCGGACGTCGGTCGGCGCCGGCGTGGGGGCAGGCGTCGAAGCGTCCGGCGTACGCATGGGCGCGCTGCCGCATGCCGTCAACAGGACGACGATGCAGCAGGCGGCAAATGCACGCACAGTGTTCGACGAACAGATGCTGCGCATCGTCACCGGCCCCGAATCAATGACCCAGTTGGACCAGCACGCCTTCCAGCATGGTCAGCATCTGGTCGATCTCATCCTTGGTCACGTTCAGCGACGGCATGAAGCGCAGCAGGTTCGGACGCGGCGAGTTCAGCAGCAGACCGAGCGGTTGCAGGTCGCGTGCCGCTTCGACGATTTGCGGGCCGATGTCCTTGCCCAGCTTTAGCGCGCGCAGCAAGCCTTCGCCACGCTCGCCTTCGAAGCCGTGCTTGTCCGACAGCTTGATCAGCTCGGCGCTCAGATACTCGCCGGTGGCCTTGACGGTCGGCAGGAAATCCGGCTTGAGCAATTCCTTGATCACGGCGGCGCCGACGGCGGTCATCAGCGGGTTGCCGTTGTAGGTGCCGCCTTGTTCGCCGGCTTCGAAGCAGGCGATCTCTTCACGCGCCAGCAGGGCCGCCAGCGGCACGCCGCCGCCGATGCCTTTGCCCAGCGTCATGATGTCCGGCTCGATGCCCGACAGTTGGTAAGCAAACAGTTCGCCGGTGCGGCCGACGCCGGTTTGCACTTCATCGACGATGAGCAGCAGGTTGGCGTTCTTGGTCAGGCGGCGCAGGCCTTGCATGAATTCGCGCGTGGCCGGGATCACACCGCCTTCGCCTTGCACCGGTTCCAGCATGACGGCGACGGTCTTCTTGCTGATCAGGCGTTCGACGCTGGCCAGGTCGTTCAGCTCGGCCTTCGGGAAGCCCGGCACTTGCGGCGCGAACATGGTGTCCCAGCCCGGTTTGCCGCTGGCCGACATGGTGGCGATGGTGCGGCCGTGGAAGCTGTGGTTGAAGGTGATGATTTCAAAACGGTCTTCGCCGGCGCTGTTCTTGTTGACCTTGCCCCATTTGCGGGCCAGCTTGATGGCGCCTTCGTTGGCTTCGGCGCCGCTGTTGGCGAAGAACACGCGGTCGAACACGGAATTCTCGGTCAGCAGGTTGGCCAGCTCGATCGACGGCGCGTTGTAGAACGCCGGCGACGGGTTGATCAGCTTCTTGCTTTGTGCAACCAGCGCTTCTTCGATGCATTTGGGCGCGTGTCCCAGCGCGTTGACGGCCCAGCCTTGCAGGTAATCCAGGTATCGCTTGCCGGTATGGTCGGTCATCCACATGCCGCTGCCTTCGGTGAAGACGATTTCAGGGCGGTTGGTGACATACATCAGCTTGTTGATGGCGAACTCGTTGAATTCCATTGAATGACTCCTGCTAAGGATGTGTAAAAGGCGGTGGTAACCGAACTGTAATAAATGAAGCGCGCAAAAAAACGATAAAAAAAAGCCACAGGGATTGCCTGTGGCTTCGTGACCAGGATCAACTCACGCGCACGGCAAACCTCGTTGAGGTTGGCTGCGGCGTCGCAAGGAAATAGTGGTAGCGTTCATGCGGTCAATATTAGGACGTTTTGCGCGATGCGTCAAAACTAATTTGGTGCAAATTCGTCCTGATTTTTCCAACGCTCACCACTTTGCAACATGCGCCGCCTCTGGATTTACTGCACCGGCGCCAGATCGGCTTCCGAGGTGAAGGAGTCGGCGTAGAACTCGTCATCCGGCAAGCCGCACCTGGCGACGAAGTCGCGCTGCGCCGATTCCACCACGATGGGCGCGCCGCAGGCATACACCTGATAGCCGGACAGATCGGCATGGTCGTCGATCACGGCCTGGTGCACGAAACCGCTGCGGCCGCCCCAGCTGTCTTCCGGCTGGGCGTTGGAGACCACCGGCACGTACTTGAAGTCGGGCAGCGTTTGCGCCCAGCTCTTGCACAGCTCGTCCATGTACAGATCCTGCGGACGGCGGCCGCCCCAGTACAGCGTGACCGGGCGCGTCGACTTGCTGTGTTCCAGCTGTTCGACAATCGCCTTGATCGGCGCAAAGCCGGTGCCGGAAGCCAGCAGCACGATAGGCTTGTCGGAATCTTCGCGCAGGAAGAAGGTGCCCAACGGGCCTTCGAAGCGCAGGATGTCGCGTTCCTTCAGCGTCGAGAACACCTGGTCGGTGAACAGGCCGCCCGGCATGTGGCGGATGTGCAGCGTCAGGTGCTCGTCCTTGTGCGGTGCATTGGCCATGCTGTAGCTGCGGCGCTTGCCGTCGCGTAGCATGAACTCCACGTACTGGCCGGCCTTGTATTGCAGGCGGTCGTTGGCCGGCAGTTGCAGCGACAGGATGATGACGTCGTCGGCGACCTTGTCCAGCTTGGCCACGCGCACCGGCATTTTCTTGACCGGGAAATCGCCGATGCCGGCCACTTCGCGCGCTTCGATCACGACATCCGAATTCGGCTTGGCGCAGCAGAACAGCGAGAAGCCGAGACTTTCATCCTGCGCCGACAGCGCGCGTTCCTGATGCGGACCGTGGGTCACGCTGCCTTCGACCAGCTTGCCCTTGCAAGAGCTGCATGCGCCGTTCTTGCAACCGTAGGGCAGGCCGACGCCGGCGCGGATTGCAGCGGTGAGGATGGTTTCGCCTTCGTCGCAGGTAAACTGATGGCCGCTGGGCTGAACGGTAACTTGAAAACTCATACAATCCTGACAATGAACAATAAAGTAAAAAAAATCGGCAAGCCGCGTCTGTTGATGCTGGGTTGCGGCGATGTCGGCATGCGCATGCTGCCGCTGGTGCGCGAGCGTTTCCGCGTGATCGTGGTCACCAGCAAGCCGGAGCGCTGCGCTGAACTGCGCGCCGCCGGCGCCTTGCCCATCGTCGCCGATCTCGACCGGCCCGCTATGCTGGGCCGGCTGGCGCGCCTGGCGCAGATCATCGTGCATCTTGCTCCGCCGCAATCCTCGGGGCAGAAAGACCGCCGCACCCGCAATTTGGCCGCCATTTTACCTGAGCGCGCGACTCTCGTTTATATCAGCACCACCGGCGTCTACGGCGACTGCGGCGGCGCCAGCTTCGACGAGACCCGCGCCACCCGGCCGACCAACGCGCGCGCGCAGCGCCGCGTCGATGCCGAAAACGTCCTGCGCGCCTGGGCGCGGCGTTCCGGCAGCCGGCTGGCGATCCTGCGCGTGCCGGGCATTTACGCGCAAGACCGCCTGCCGCTGGAGCGCCTGCAAAAGGGCACGCCGGCGCTGATCGACGCGGACGACGTCTATACCAATCACATCCATGCCGACGATCTGGCCATGATTGCACTGGCCGCCATCGACCGCGCCCGGCCGCTGCGCGTGTATCACGCGGTCGACAATTCCGAGATGAAGATGGGCGATTACTTCGACGCCGTGGCGCGCACGTTCAGCCTGCCGCCGCCGCCGCGCCTGCCGCGCAGCGAGCTGCAGCAGCAGGTGTCGCCGATGATGCTGTCCTTCATGTCGGAATCGCGCCGCCTGCGTAACGATCGCTTGCGGCTTGAGCTGGGCGTGCGGCTGCGTTACCCGACGGTCGAGGCGCTGCTGAAAACATTGCCATAAAGGAAATGGTCGACGACTGAAGACTATGCTTATTTGTTTTTCGTATAAGCATACGTCTTTTAAATTGTTGTCCGGTCAGCACGATGTCAGTAAAGTCGCGATCTACCGTCTGAAAGTCCGTGCAAAGTTGTCTTGATCGCAACGCATAGGCAAGGCAACTGCAATGTACCTATCCATGAAGCTATCCTTTAAAGACATACAAAAGAGTTTCTCCGGCCTGCACGTCATCGACGGCTTCAGCCGCGACATCGAGCAGGGCGAGCTGGTCGCTCTGGTCGGTCCGTCCGGTTGCGGCAAGTCGACGCTGCTGCATATCGCGGCCGGGCTGGAAACGCCCAGCTCCGGCACCATCCTCGCCGACGGCAAGCCGGTGACCGGCCCGCATCCGGAACGCACGCTGATGTTCCAGGAAAACGCGCTCTACCCGTGGCTGACGCTGCAGCAAAACGTTGCGCTGGCGCTGGAATTCCAGAAGGTCGACAAAAAGACCGCCGCCGCGCAGGCGCGCGACTGGCTGGCCAAGGTCAACCTGTCCGGCTTTGAAGCCTACTATCCGCATCAAGTCTCCGGCGGCATGCGTCAACGCGCCGCGCTGGCGCGCGCCTTCATCTCGCAGCCGAAAGCGCTGCTGCTGGACGAACCGTTCGGCGCACTCGACGCCCTGACGCGCATGACGCTGCAAGACGCGCTGCGCAACCTGATCCGTTCGGAAGTGCAGGGCAAGGCGCCGACGGTGCTGCTGGTCACGCACGATGTCGACGAAGCGCTGTTCCTGGCCGACCGCATCTTCGTGTTCAGCGCGCGTCCGGCTACCGTGCTCAAGGAATTCAATCTGGTGCATCACGAAAAGACACACGATCTGTCGGAGTTCTCGGCGATCCGTCGCGAAATTCTCTGCCTGCTCGGCATCCATGCCGAACAGGACGAGTTTGCCAAAACAATAGAAGAGGTTGGGATATGAAATTGAAACGACTGTTGCTTGTTGCGTCCACGGCATTGGCCGCGCTGGTGTTTTCCGCACCGGCCATGGCGCTCGAAAAATTCAAGATCGGCTATCTGCGCGTCATGGACGATGCGCAAGCGATGGCGGCCTATGAAGCCGGCCTGTACAAGAAGTACGGCCTCGACGTCGAACTGATCGAATTCAAATCCGGCACCGACCTGATCAAGGCCATCGTCGGCGGCCAGCTCGACAGCGGTGTGTTCGGCTTCACCAATGCAGTGGCCTGGGCCTCCAAGGGGGCGGATCTGAAAGTCGTCAGCGGCGCGCAGCTCGGCTATCACGCCATCGTCGCGCGCGAAGATGCGCACATCAACAAGGTCGCCGACCTCAAGGGCAAGAACCTGGCCTCGCAAGCCGAGGGCAGCACTGCCGACGTGGTGCTGAAGGGCGTCGTGTTCCGCGATGCCGGCCTGAAGCCGGACGACGTCAACGTGCTCGGCGTGAGCCCGCAGGTTGCCGTGCAGTCGCTGGTCGGCAAGCGCGTCGATGCTGCTTTCCTGTTCGAACCGCAGGCGCGCATTGCGCAATTGATCGCACCGGTCAAGCAAATCTATGAAATCGGCGAAGTCTGGCCTTTCCCTTGCATGGTCGTGATCACTTCCGGCGAGACCCTGAAGAACCGCCGCGCCGCCGTGTGGAAGTCGCTCGACGCGCAACGCGATGCGATTGAATTGCTGAAGAAGAAGCCGGCCGATGCCGCCAAGCTGATTGCCGGCTATTTCATCGCCGAGCCGACATTGAAGACGCTGAAGCATGGCGAGATGCTGCGCGAAGACGTGATCCGCGACGCCATCAAGAGCCAGACCTTCAACGCCAAGCTGAACGACAAGGAACAGAACCGCATGCAGGAAATCGCCGATATCCTGCAAGCGCAGGGTTCGCTGAAGACCAAGGACGGCAAGCCGTTTGAGGTGCGCAGCATAGTAGATCTATCCTGGCAAAAAGACCGCAAATTGTAATCCGTGTAAAGCTACTGCGCGCGCCGATTTCCGATCTGTGATGCTCACCGTACATCCGTACGGTTGCGCTTCTCGATCAGAACTCGACGCGCTCGCTACGCTTTCCATCGTATTACGGACAGCCACTGAAACACTAATTTTCGGGCCGACGACTTCGTCGGCCATTGCATTTCTACTCAGTTTTTAATTCATGAGCTCTCAGCGTCGCGTTACCGGTTATCGTAAAAAGCTTGCCATGGTGTTGGCGATCGCTTTCATTTTGTTGATGTGGCAGATCGCTGCGTGGTGCTTGCCGGACTTTCTCATGCCGGGTGTGCCGACGGTATTGGCGCGTTTGTGGGAAGAGATTCAGGCGCCGGCTTTTCGTACTGCGCTGTGGGGCAGCCTCACGCGTCTGGGCGGCGGCTATGGCGCGGCGCTGTTGTTCGGCATCGGCTTCGGTTTGATCGGTGCGGTGCTGTTCTTCTTCCGTGAAGTGCTGAAGTCGGCCATCATCATCTTGCAATCGATTCCGTCGATTGCGTGGGTGCCGCTGTTCCTGATCCTGATGGGTTTCGGCAATCTGCCGATCATCGTGGTGGTGGCGATTGCAGCGTTTTTCCCGGCGGCCTTGTCGGTGATGAATGCGACCGAGAGCGTGCAGCAGGTGCATGTGTCCGCTGCGCGCGTGATGGGTGCCTCGCGCTGGGGCATGTTGCGTCGCGTGTACCTGCCGGCGGTGATGCCTGAGCTGATCACCGGGGCGCAGCTGGCCTTCGGCAATGCCTGGCGCGCGCTGATTTCGGCGGAGATGCTGGTCGGTTTCGGCAAAGGCCTGGGCCGCACGCTGGCGTATTCCGGCGAGACGGCCGACATGGTCGGCGTGATGACCAATATCCTCGCCATTGCGATTCTGGCGGCGCTGATCGATCAGGTGATTCTGGAAAATCTCAAGCACCGTTTGCTGCGTTATCAGTACGTCTGATCGTACAAAAACACACGTCATGAAATCCGTCGCCTCAGTATTGTTGTCCGTGTCCGTGTCCTTGCTGGCGTCGGCGCATGCCGCCGACAGCGGCATCGACGCCGCGCGGCAACGCGGCACGCTGGTGGCGGGCATGTCGTATCCTTTGCCGGCCTATGTCGCCGGCGCCAAATTCCGTACGCCCGAGAGCCCCGAGTCGACGCTGATCGAAGATCTCGGCAAGCGCCTCAAACTCAAACTCGGGACACCTAAAACAGACAACGGCAATGCCGCGCAGTGGGTCAAGTCGGGACGCGCCGACGTCGTGCTGGCGCTGACCGATGACAACGACGCCCTGCGCCGCGACGCCGGCGTCGTCGCCATTCCGACCGGTTACAGCGCGGGAGCGATGGCGATCATGCGCAGCGACACCGATATCAAAAGCTGGGAGCAGTTGAAGGGCCGCACCGTGTGCCTGTCCGAAGGCGGCGCTTATGTCGGCAAGATCGCTGCGAAATACGGCGCGATCGAAAAAGTGCAGCGCGCACCGGCCGATTCGCTGTTGTCTTTACGCATCGGCGCCTGCGATGCCGCCGTGCACGACGACACCATGCTCAACGATTTGCTGAAGTTGCCGGAATGGAAAAAGTTCTCTGCACGATTGCCGGTGCAAAGCCACCAGACCTTGGTCTTCGTGGTGCGCGCCGATGACGCAAAATCAATTTCCTATCTGAAACAGGCAAGCGCAGACTGGGTTGCAGGCAGCTTCTGGATCGAGCTCAGAAAGAAGTGGGTCAACAACGTCGCCTTCGAGGTGTATCTGGATCAGAATATTCCTGATTGTCATTGATTGCCGCTCAGCTAATATTCGTTGTCAACGAGGCATGGCGCGGGTTTTCGCCAAGTTGTCGTGACGGCAACCCGGCTTTGTAAGCAAACGCTTCGGTAGCTTGGCAAGCTGTCTCAAAGGTGTAAGATGCTCACAGGTCCGCACATTTCGACGCCGGACTCCTACTATGTTCTCAGGTACTGAAAGGTGATTTTATGGACGTCGCAATTACTGCCAGCTCTCCTGGCGCTGTATCCAGCTCTCCCAACTCCGGTCCGTCGGTAACCAATCTCGACAACGCGCGCGCGTTGCAGGCGCGTCAGGATCAAGAAAACGCACAACGCCGGCTCGAGGAACAACGCGCTGAAGCTGCACGCCAGGCGCAAGCCACGCAGTCCTCGCGCAATTCCAACGGCGAAGTCATCGGCACCACGATCAGCACAACTGCCTGATTCCTTGCTGCTGGTCGTTGCGCTGGTCGTTACTCTTGTCGCAGCATGAAATGAAAAACCCGCTCGCAGCGGGTTTTTCTCGTTAACACAGCTTCATAACAGAACTGTTCGTCTCGCTTGGCTCAGCCTCGTTTCGCCTGGTTTTACTTCGTTGCACCGTCCAGTGCTGAGTTGTCCCTTACTGTTTCGACTCAGGTTTGTAACCATCCGTCAGCGTCTTCAAAAACGCAATCACGTCCTTGATCTCTGCATCGTTGAGCGCCGGTTTGTCGCCCGGCTGGCGATCGAAGGGCGGCTCCATGTTCACATTGGAAAAATGCTCCGGCAGCAGGTCGTCGAACTTGCGGATGCTGCCGTCGCGATTGCGCGGATACCATTTCTCCGGATTGGTATCGCGCTGGACATAGAACTCCATCACCTCCTGCAGCGTGTGGAACACGCCGTTGTGGAAGAAGGTCTGGCGCAGCGCGATGTTGCGCAGGGTCGGGGTCTTGAACAGGCCGCAGTATTCCGGCTTGTCCTTGAAGTCGGTGCGCTCCGGGCCGCACAGGCCGAAGTCGTAATAGTGCGGATCCTTGTTGGCAGGAATCTTCTTGTTGCGCGGCACGCCCACGGCGATCAGGCCGTAATCGGTGAACTGCGGGAACGCGCCGTTGGGCAGGATCTCGCTGAGGTGGCAAGAAGCGCAATTGCCCTTGGCCGGCTCGTTGAACAATTCCAGACCGCGCAATTCCTGGGCACTCAAGGTGGTTTGCTTGCGCAGGTATGCATCGTACTTGCTGGTGTAGGGATAGAAATCGACCGGGCTTTCCTGGAATACTTCCAGCGCCATCAGCGCCGCCTGGAAAGCGCGATCGGTATTGTCGAAAATCGTTTCGCCGAAGGTCGCCTTGAATTGCGCAACATACGGTGCGCGTTTAAGTTTGGCGACCACTTCCGCTGCATCGGCATTGGCCATCTCGTGCGCCGACAACAAAGGGATGCGCGCCTGGTCGTGGGCCGAATCGGCGCGGCCGTCCCAGGTGCGACCGCCGGTCGGGCCGGCATCGATACTGTCGTCGCCGTCGTCGTCGTGGAAGTGTTCGCTGAACGGCGGCACGTTTTGCCCGTAACGCAGCGACGGCACCGCGCGCGTGCCGACGGTTTTCATGTCCTTGCCGCCAAGCTGCACCGACAGGTCGTTCGGGGGACCGAAGGCATGGTCCGGGCTATGGCAAGTTGCGCAGGATTGCTTGCCGGAACCCGACAGCGAGGGGTCGAAAAACATGGTGCGGCCCAGCGCGGTCATTTCTTCCACGCTCGGACGGCGTCCCGGCTGGGGCGCATAGGCAGCGTTGGCGTAAGCGGGCGTGCCTGCCGAAGCAGCGACCACCGGCGACTGGCTGTCGAAATACAGGGCGGCGAGGGCGAGGGAGGCCGTGACGGCGGCGACAAGGTACAGGGATTTCATGCGCGCAGGTTAGCAGGGCAATGTGACTAAAGTGTGAAGAAGCGGTTCCGGATGCTGCATTATCGTCGTTTTGTACCTGTATTTACCAATGAGCCGTCCATTGTCTTCTCATCAGAATCTCTGTTCCTTTTTTGCGTAAAAAAAGGTGCAAAAAAATTGGATGTCGATGAGCCCATCGACATCCAATTCTGACGCCAGACCATTTTCGGTTTGATTGGGCTTTCCCCCGTCAACCGGGTCGCGAAGGCCTCAGTAGGGTGAACTGAACGCTTAGCGTGGATTGAACCAGCCTCCTAACAATCGGTTGATCACTCTAAGCCCACCGGTGAACGGATTCTTAAAGTACAGCGCCAAGAGTGACGGCGGTGAGCTTAAGCGGTTGCCGGGTATCGGGGGGAGCGGTGGGATAGGCCCAGGTCCGGGGCCGACGTGGCTCACGACGATGAACCATTTGTCATTGTCGCCGCTGCTAATGCTTCCCACCTTCAAGGTTTCCCATTCATTGGGGTTGACGTAATCGCTATACAGGACCCGCGCAGGATTGTTGCGCGTCCGGATGTGGCCGCCATTGTCCCAGTCCCAATGCGATGCGAGGGCGGTTTGCTGGCATTGGCTCGACGCAGCGGCAGCCCATCGAGCGTCGCTCCCGGAGTCGCTATACAGGCAATGACTCATGGTCCGGTTCCAGATTTGCATCCATCCTTCCGCCGCAACGGCAGGGGCGGTAACCAGGCGTGTGACAAATGTTGTCTGCTCGGCCGGCCAGAGGGAGGCGTCGCAGCGGCCCACCCAGGCGCTCGACGCGTTGCCCCAGATGCAGAGCGTATTGCCGGCGGCATCGGTTTGCCAGGATCTGATTTGCACGCTGGGACGCGCCGGACGATCATAATATCGGTATGCCCAGGCAAGCGCTGAGTTCATCCTGCGGTCGGGGGCGATGAGCACCGGCATGGCAATCTTGTCGAGATTTCCTCTGATGTCGTAGAAGCGATCGATGGAATCGGTGTCGTCTGCGGTAAACAGGTTGACGCCGATGGCACTGTGCCATTCGAGGATCATCCGGTAGTCGGCGCCTTCGATGAACTCCGGGTCGTTGGAGAGGCGGTCATCGGCCCAGTAGCAGCAGCGGGAATCGTTGTTGTAGTAACCGACGTCGGCGCGCATGGTCTTGAGGAGTCCGCCGGAGGAGGGCGGCGTCAGGTTGGGGACGCCGAATTCGGTGTACTCGTCTCGCCAGAACAGGTAGTCAGGGATGGCGGCGAAAATCCCGAGGGCTTTTTTGTACCATTTGACGATAGCGGCAAGCTCGGCGACGGAACCGGGTTGGGTGTTGCATGGATGCAGTGCCGGCATGTTCGCTGCGCAGCCCGGCATGGAACTGAATGCGGTGCCGCTGACAGGGACAAGGTAATCGCCGAGGACCGGGTGCGTCTGATCTCGCACATTGAGGAAATTGATGGAGTCTTTGATCACGATCTCGACGGCGACCGGCGTCACGATCGGCCGGCTGGTGCCGTTGTCGCGGACGGCGGCGGACCACCATCCGACGGCTTTCGCGGCTTGCGTGCTGTAGTCGGCCGTGTAGGGGCGCGCGCCGCCAGTCGGCACAGGCGGCTGAGGCACGGTGCCGGCGGGGAGATCGTTGATTCTCTTGATCCCGAACGGCGCCAGATAGGGGTTGGCGAGGACGCCGAGGATAGGGATGACTCCGGCTGCTGCCAGGGCGTTGGAGAGATCGACCGGCCTCGGGAACAGATGGAAGTTGTATTTCAGGATGACGCGGTTAAACAGGTCCGAGCCGGGATTGGCGTCGTCGACGTCCTTGATCACCCGTGCGGTGTCGATCACGTACTTGCGGTTGGCGACATCGTCCCCCGACATTTTGATGTCGAGATAGATCAGGGACTGATATCCCCCGCGCACATAGTCGGTCAGGAGCTGATTCAGCGTATGGACGCCGGGATAATTGGGATCGCCTCGTCCAAGCGGCTGTCGCGTAAAGACGTTGAGCACCTTGTAGGCCTGCAGTTGCGCCACCGTCAACTGCGTGAGCGGGGTGTTGTCCCGACCGATATTGCTCGGATCCCAGAAGTGCGGCGCGTAGCGGTCCACCAGCATCTTGCCGATGTTGGTGTCGTGGAAAACGACGGCGGCGTCTTTCTGGTCGCCTCCCGACGGCACCTGAGCGAAGCGCACGTCGGTCTCGATGGCGGCCCGGCAATTCTGGTAGGAGCGATGGAAGGCTTCCAGCGTGTTTTCACCGAAAGCTGCGGAGAAATCGCCGCGATGTCGCGCAGTGATCACTTTGTCGGCGTTTCCTAATTGCAGCAGCTGCTGCAGTTGCACCGTATACGATGGGCAGGCTAAGCGGGGTGAGGAATGTGAAGCGGGCGTAGTGCTCATGATTTTCCTTCGCTCGTTGCGTAGATGTAGGATGGATGAAGCGGTCGACGATGCGTGTCGGGGGTGGGAACCGCTGCACGGATGAGTCCGGTCATGAATGCGGCGATCTCATCCGGCCCGGCAATGGGGCCGGCCAGAACGACGCCTTCGTGACCGAGCAGCACCATGCTGGGCGACACCACAATGGAGAGTTTTTCCGCCGCGGAAAGGCCGCCGTAACAGGTGAAATGAGCGACCTCGGGATGCGCCGCCATGAACTCCGCGCGCGGGCTCTGGCTGACGGCCATGACTTCGATCTTGCCCCGCAGCAGGGTTTCCCACAGCGGCATCAGGGGCATGATTTCTGCGCAGGCGTCGCACCCCGACTGAATGAAGAACACCAGGCGGTCTTCTTTCTTGTTCAGCTTGTCGAGGTAGACGATGTCTCCCGCGCGCGACACAAGCTCGATGGGAGGAAGCCGCATGCCCTCCGTGCGGGCGCGCGCATGCTCAAGACTTGAGGGCGGTGGCAGTATCGGCGACCATGACTGCGAAGCCTGGTCCGCATGCTCCGCAACGGGCGCAGCACCGATCGCGGAGGGAGCCGTCAATCCTGGCCGTCGCAACCAGCTCCAGCCGAGGGCCGCGGCGAGGCACAATACCAGCAGCAACCAGGCCAGGTCATCGGCGCGCATGGACAGGACTTGCGCGGGCACGCCGGGGTAGCCGAAGGCGCCCATGAGGACCAGCACGACAGCCGCCGTGACGAGCACGCCATTGCGTGCCACCGTGCGCCCCGAGACAGGTTCCCGGCGGAGGCTGCCGAAGCAGTTGCAGGCAATCTCTTCCGGCGCGCGCCACGCCCACACCACGATCGCCAGGTAAGCGAGCGTGACCGCAAGCGTGGCGACGCCGACGGCGAGAAACCAGCCGCCGCCGGCAAGCACAAGCGCTGCAGCGAGTACAAAGTCCCCCAGCGGGATCAGTCCTGCGACCGTCTTGTTCTTCAGCCATCCGGGCAGCGGCAGGCGGCGGAGAAAGGACAGGGTTTCCGCGCCGTCCGCGGACTTGAGTATTCCGGACGTGGCGAATACCGCCGCGACCAGAATCGGCATTAACACTAGTAGCATCGTCAACTCGCAATGTTAGCGCCGGCCGGGGTTTCCACCTTCGGCGCGGCTTTGTTCTGCTGCGGACTGCCTCCCATCGATCATCCGATGGGAGACTTTGTCAAGGGCGCCTGCCTGAGAAAGGAACCAGCGTCACATCGCGGCTCTGCCCCGGCTCGAACCGGACAGAGGAGCCGGACGCAATGTCCAGGCGGAAGCCGCGGGCGAGATCCCTGTTGAAAGAAAGGGCCGGATTTGTCTCGAGGAAGTGATAGTGGCTGCCCACCTGGATGGGCCGGTCTCCGGTGTTCACAACCGTGAGGTTGACGGGTTGCCGGCCCTGGTTGAGTTCGATGTCGCCGGTGATGGTGGTGTCGTATTCGCCTGGAATCATGATATTGCGTCCTCCTGAAAGTGTGGATGGGGGTGTCGGTTCAGAGGGTATACAACTGCGCCAACGGAACAAGGTCCGCGGGCCCGCCGGTCAGCAGCTCGCCCTCTGCCATGACCTGAAACGTCTCCGGGTCGACCGCGATCCGGGGAGTTGTGCCGTTGTGCACCATGTCCGCCTTGCGCAGGCCACGCACCCTGTTCACCTCGATACTGGTCGGTCTGTGGCGGAAAGCGTCGGAGGGGAGGCGATTCTCGCCGGCGGTGAAGATCAGGCTCTGGTCCGTGGAAAGGATGGCCGAGTCGCGGTCCACCACGGCGACTCCGCCCTTGATGACCAGCTCCGGGGCGACCCCGAAACGCGCCCGATCCCATAGCACCAGATCCGCCAGCTTGCCGACTTCCACCGACCCGACCTGCCGGCTGACGCCATAGGCGATCGCGGGATTGATCGTATATTTCGCGATGTAGCGCCTGATGCGTGCGTTATCCGACTGCGGGTTGTCCCCCGGAAGGGCGCCGCGTTGGGCCTTCATCTTGTGGGCTGTTTGCCATACCCGGGTCGCCATCGTCGCGTTCGCCTCCGGAACGACGGACGTCGCGCTGAAGATGGAAATAGCGCCCAGATCATGCAAAATATCTGCCGCCGTGATCACATCCCTTAACACCATCGACTCCGCCACCGCCACGTCTTCCGGAATCGCCTTGTCGAGATTGTTGGCCCTGACGACTGCATCGAGCAATCCATCGATAGTGTCCTTGGTGTGAGGATGCGCCGCGATACTGGTGGTGGGGAGGCAATTCGGCAATCCCGCCAGTTTCACCACGTCCGGGCTATGGCCGCCTTCAACCCCGTCAATGTCAACGGCAATGACCGTGCGACCTTTGAACGCTGCGATAGTGTCATCAACGTAGGCGGACTCATTCAATGTATCCGAAGCGATCACAACCGGCAGGCCGTAGTCGTCGGCCACGCTCAGACAAGCGTCGATCGCGGCAGGTGTAGAACCGCGATTGTCGTGCACCACGAACCCGGCGGCGATACCGTTCGTGATCTGCTCTATGAGCGCCGCAGGCTGCGACACGTTGCCGACGCCGAGGACAAGGAAATTCAAGGGCCAGGCATCCAGCGAGTCGAGCAGCCGCAATCCTGCCCAGGCGCCGGGCGTGGAGCTGGTGACGCGGGTCGCCGTGAGCGGCCCGGAGCCGCCGCCGATCACCGTTGTGACGCCGGAGGCGGACATGGCCCCCAGGATGTTGGGAGACGAGATCGGTACATTCGAGGCCACCGTTCCCGCCGTCACCACCTTGCCGCTTGCATCGATGATCTGGGTGCCGGGGCCGACAATCAGGCTGACCCCGGGCTGCATATCCGGATTGCCGGCCTTGCCGATGCCGGAAATATTGCCGCCGGTGATGCCGATATCCGCCTTGAACACGCCGGTGTGGTCGATCACCACCGCATTGATAATGACCGTGTCGCATGCTCCTTGTGCCTGCGAGAGCTGGGATTGCCCCATCCCGTCACGGATCGCTTTTCCCATGCCGAAGGTGAGCTCTTCGCCATAGGTCGTAAAGTCGCGTTCAATTTGCGCCCACAGGTTGGTATCGCCCAGGCGGAAACGATCTCCTGTGGTCGGACCAAACATATTGCGATACTTGTCACGAGTAATCTTTGTCATGTTGACTCCATTTTTTTTGACGAAATATTCAAAAAACAGGGCTGGGCGCCCCTGCACACCATCGAACCGGATGCTTGCCTGTCATCGAATCGGATTCCAGACCGTGACAGGATGCAGACCCGTTGGAAAACTTCCGACGGTGGTGATGGGGGTCAGCATGTCGGCAACGCCTTCCATGACCTGATCACGCGTCAGAACTCCCGCGCTGGCGGCCATCAACTCCGCCACCGACCTGCCGTCCCTGGCGCCCTCGTGAATGAAATCCCGGATGAGCGCTTCCGCTTCCACCAGGTTCAACTTGACGCCACGTTCCAGTCTTTTTCTGGCGATGATCGCCGCCAGCGCCGTGTCCATGAAAGCCTGACCATACCCAATATCGCTCATGTAAATACCCTCCGAAGGAATAACTGAAAACGAAACCCGCAACACACCGTCGACCATTTTCAACAGCAGAAACAGACGCACATGCCAGGTGCGAGCAGACCGAAACCAAATTAAATTACTGCATCACCGGCGATTAATACCTACCGGAAATTCGAAAAGGAACTCATTGTAGATTCGCTCTTTGAACTAGATTCATGCCTTTTGAAAAATCCGTAAAAACCAAAATTAATTCGATATTCATGGTCGAAATATGTACTCGTCTATTTTCGAATTAGACAATCCAGCACAAGCGATACCAGGCGATATAGTCGGTGTTTTCAGATTCGGGGAAGGGGCTTGTGAGCGGCCACCAGACTGGGTTTTGTGAGGATTTTGCGGCGTATCGCGATGGTCGGGTTAATGATGAATCGATGCCGCTTCTGCTCGACATATTGCGATGATGGCAATCTGTTTTTTTCTTGTAACAATCATCGATGCCGTTGCATAAGTCGCGATCAAGGCAGTGTTTTTTTGTTGAAGATCGATCAAGCGATAGTAGAACGCATCTCAAGCCTGTTGATGAAATGAGTTCTAGTTGTTTTTTAATTGCAGAGATGAATTCCGCGATTCGGGATGAAGGAGGCAGCTGACATGTCCCCGCCAGTTTGTTGCGCAGCTTGGTGTGTGATCAAGCGCTTCCTCCGATCGCCTGATCGCAACCCGTTTATGGTTGCGGCCGTCGGCTCGCTCAGTCAGATTTGTTTTTTATTTTCGGCTACTGACGTGAGCGCTTGCCGACCGCCCGGGAGAGTTTAAGTCTTGCCGAAAACAACGACGGGATTGAATTGATACATGTCTTCAAAGGCGCAGAATGCCGGCGTGTTGAAGCTGATTTTTCCGGCGGCCTGATCCATCTCTGTCAGCCATTTCTTATAGTATTTTTCGAACATGGCGTAAGCATCCGCGGACATGGGTTTTACCCGATAACCCATCGAGGTATGGAAGACGTAGGTGTCGTGATTCGGCGCCCGTATGCCGCTGACCTGCGATAGCTGGTTGCGGAATGAACGCAGCATCTCGGCGTCTTCGGAGGAATAGGGCAGCAGCGGAATGATGAATGCGGATTGCGATCCCGGCTTGTGCTCTTTGGGCAGCGACAAAGGACGATTGTGATCGATCTTCATGTTCACCTTCTGGGGGAAAGACAAGCGCGCCGATTTGAGGATCGCCGTCAGTTTTTTCGTGCATTCGTCGACAGACGCATCGAGAGGAACGGAGGAGGGCCAGAGTCCCGGCGTCCTGTCTTGCTGGTTCGCCATTTCAAACAAGGTCATGTGATAAGAATCGGGCGGCAAACACGTGATGCTTCCGCCGAAATGACGCTGCAATTCGACCTGTACTCGCAACATGGTCAAGAATAAAGCGCTGGTTTTTTCCGTGTCATAGACGACGGTATTGCCGCCGAACGGTCTGACGACGCCGTTCTCATCAAATTTCTTGAGAGGGGCGCCGGTCTCCGCCGCCACACCCGGCAGGTAGTGGCTTGCGCCCAATGTCCCGAGGGCGGCCATTTTCATAAAGCTGCGTTTCTTCATCGTTCATCTCCTGTTGATTGATTTTCACATCACGGATGTGGCGACGATCGCACAACACGCTTTGTTTTCCTGCGCTCATCCGCGACGTGACGAGTGTAGGAGGCGTGCTGCCGATTCCGTGCGGCGCTCATCAAATAGAGATGAAATGTCCGTTTTGTTTCAGACGCAGAAGCGATGAACCGACTACACAGGTAGAAGTTTTTTAGGTGATAAAAATTGAAGCATTCAGCACGTCGTGATTGGTGCATCGTCGGCTTCGCGAAACTACAAAACTACATCGTGACGTGTCGCTATTTATCGAACTTCAGCTAGAGACTCCGCACGCTTCTCCTCGCTATTCTCGCTCGCACTGAACTGGCCGGTTTCAGCGATGTTGCGACATGTTGATGAGCATGGTTTCACCCACGGGCAATCGCCCTACCGAAACGAGGAGAACGCGCAATGAAACTTACAAGAGCACAGTCGTCAATCATGACTATCGCCATGGCTGTCTGTAGCGGCCATGTTTATGCCCAATCCAATGTGACGATGTATGGCCGCATCAATGTCGGCATGGTGAATTACAGCGGCTACGGCGCAGGCCAGGGCTCCATCACGCGACAGAATAATTTGTCGAGCCGTCTGGGATTCAAAGGAACCGAGGACCTCGGCGGAGGATTGAATGCACTCTTCATGATCGAGTCCGGTTTTAATCCGGATACCGGCGCCGGCGGTCTGGGAAACCGGGAAACGACCATCGGTTTGCAGGGGCCGTTCGGGCGCGTCAAAATCGGCTTCATGCTGACCGCACTGGATGATCTGCATTCCATTGCGGGACCTGGTTACCTGACCAATGTCACGAACGACAATATCAATGGTTTCTGGGCCAACGGATTCAGCAACATGTTCACCGACAATGCCGGCATCGACTCGCCAACCGATAACTGCGCCAGCACGATTCCCGGCAATCTGAATGCCTCCAACCGGTTTTCTTTCGATAACCGTTACGGCAACTCGATTCGTTATGACACGCCGTCGATGGGCGGCTTCAGTTTCGCTACGCACGCGGGCTTGACGGAACTGACGGGGTGCAATTCTTACGCCTGGTCGAATGCATTGAAATATAAAACCGAGGACGTACAGGTCGCGCTGGCCTATAACCTGCATCACAACTTGCGCGGCAGGGGACTCAACGATCATATCGTCATGCTGGCGGGCGGTTACAAGATCGGCACCCAGGGATATATCGGCGCCTACTACCAGACGCTGCTCTACAGCAATCCCGGCAAACGCAATTTGAAACAGGACGGCTTCGGCATAGTCGGGCGTCGCTACATCGGTCCGCATACCATCGAACTGGGTTGGTATCACGCCGGGCAGGGCAAGGGTGATCAGACGCCGGTTTATTCCGGCATCAGCACCGGCGACGGCTCTCAATCCAATCTGTTTATTCTGGGATACCGCTATGCGTTGTCAAAACGTACCGAACTTTGGTCGCAGCTGGCGCAACTCCGCAACGGCCGCAACGCCCAATACGATCTTGGCGGGGCGCATTACACTTCAGGCGACGCCCTGCAAGGACGCAATTTGCGTGCCTTGGCCCTGGGCATCAAGCACGATTTCTGACACCGGTGCTGACCGGACGCAGCGCCGGTCAGCCGATTTTCGTCATCCCTCATCGGCCTGTCGCCCGTACAATAGGGCCTGCGCTTGAAGACGCCGGAAGCAATCAAAAAATGACAAGATCGCTGGATGCAGCGATCTTGTCATTTTGTGGTTATATTTACCGGCTAGCATAGTAGCCGTCCTCATTCCCATTCGTCCCCTGCGGTTCAAGAAAAAGAGAATAGCCATGCCCCTCCAATGTAGCCAGTCTTTCAGACAGCCAATCCGCCTCTCCCTGATGGCCGCCGCCATCGCCGTCGGCCTTTCCGCCTGCAGCGGCGGGGCCAACCTTGCCGGTAACGATACGGCCGTCCGCAGCATCGACACCGTCGTTGTCATTTACGCCGAGAACCGCGGCTTCGACACCTTGTACGGCTTGTTCCCGGGCGCCAACGGCATTCCTGGTGTGAACCCGTCTGCCAAAGGCGCTTATGTGCCGCAAGTCGATGTCGACGGCGCCGTGTTGCCGGTGCTGCCGCCAACCTGGGGCGGCGTGACTGCGCCGGGACAAACCAAGGTGATGACGCAGGCGCAATCGGCCGGCATGCCGAACAAGCCGTTCCAGATCGACGGCAAGGATGGCATGAATATCGGCGGCGACATCGTCACGCGCGACCTGGTCCATCGTTTCTATAACAACCAGATGCAGATCAACGGCGGCAAGAACGACAAGTTCGCCACGTACTCCGACGCCGGCGGTTTGTCCATGGGTTACTACGACGGCAGCAGCATGGCGATGTGGAAACTGGCGAAAGAATACACGCTGGCCGACAACTTTTTCATGGGCTCCTTCGGCGGTTCCTTCCAGAATCACCAATACCTGATCTGCGCCTGCACGCCGCAATATGCGAACGCCGAGAAGTCGCCGGCCAGGGGCGGCATCTCCAAGATCGACGTCGACGCCAACGGCAATTTCGTGCGCCTGACCCCGGCTTCCGGTTCGCCGAAGTCGACGCTCGACGGCGCGCAGAAATACGCCAACGACGGCACGTTGACGCCGCCTGACGCCAACGGCATGTCGTATGCCATCAACACCATGCAGCCGCCTTACCAACCGAGCAACGTCGCATCGGCCGCGAGCGACAGCGCCAGGCTGTATGCCGATCCGAACAGCGCATCGACCTTGCCGCCGCAAACGCAAAAGAACATCGGCGACCTGCTGAGCGACAAGGGCGTGAGCTGGGCCTGGTACGCCGGCGCATGGAATGCGACGACGAAGGCAGCGCAGACCGACCGCAAATTCCCGTCGCCGACGCCGAACTTCCAGTTCCATCACCAGCCGTTCAACTACTTCGCCAACATGGATCCGGTGAAGAACGCCGCCTACCGCGCCGAGCATCTGAAGGACTTCGACAGCAGCTTCCTGCAAGACGCCGCTGCGGGCAAGTTGCCGGCCGTGTCGTTCTACAAGCCGCAAGGCAACCTGAACCAGCACGCCGGTTACGCCGACGTTGCATCGGGCGATGCGCACATCGCCGACGTGGTTAACAAGCTGCGCCAAAGCCCGCAATGGGGCCACATGCTGATCGTCGTGACCTATGACGAAAACGGCGGCTTCTGGGATCACGCCGCACCGCCGAAGGCCGACAAATGGGGCCCGGGCACACGTATCCCGGCCATCATCGTGTCGCCGTATGCGAAGAAGGGCTATGTCGACGACAGTCTGTATGACACCAGCTCGGTGCTGCGCTTCATCACGCGCCGCTGGTCGCTGCCGGTGCTCGACGGCATCACGCTGCGCGACAAGGCGATCCAGTCCAACGGCGGCAAGCCGATCGGCGATCTCAGCAATGCTTTGGTGTCGCAAGCCAATTGAGTTGAGCCGAGTTTGCTGCGTTAAATAAAAACGGCGTCATGCGATGTGCATGACGCCGTTTTTGTTTTGCGGGTTCTATCATCTTCTGCCGCTTGTTCTAACCTATGTCGTCCCAGCGAACGCGGGACCCGGTGTCGTCGCGCAGAGTCCGCGTTTCAATCCGCCGTCTCTATACGCCGCTGGGTCCTGACTTTCGTCAGGACGACAGAGATGCAGTTGGACGAGGATCAATGCGCCGCATTCAGCGAGCCCATCAGCCAGGTTTCCGCCAGGTCGATCTGATTGATCAACGCGATGAAGGTCTCGTCATTGATCTGCTGTTCGGCACGCAGGTGGTGTACTTCACGGCGTTCGGCACGGATTGCTTCCAACCGCAGTTCGCGCTCGAAGTGTTTGAAGCGATTGGCGACGCGATGGGTTTCTTCGGTGCCGCTTTCGGCGTCCATGCGCATGCGATAGGTCGCCAGCAGGCTGCCGCTGACTTCGGTGAGCAGGGCCAGGTCGTCCTGATCCATGCCTGCGCCCATGCGCTCCTGCGCTTCTTCAATGCTGCGCACCGCCGCCTCGGAGACGCGCAGGCGGGCCATCATTTCTTCGTTGCGGCGACGTTCGTTGTCGGCGTCGAGCTTGAGACCTTTCAGCAGCCATGGCAGTAAAAAGCTGCCGCCCAGCAGCGAGCAGACGATCACGCCCGTGGCCAGAAAGATCAGCAGGTCGCGTGCCGGGAAGGCATGGCCGTTGGGCATCATCAGCGGGATCGACATCACGCCCGCCAGTGTGATCGCGCCCCGCACGCCGGCCAGCGAGGTGATGCTGATCAGCCGCACGTCGAAATAGCGTTGTTTCGCGCGCTGGCCGCGTACGGCGGCAGAGAAGCGGCGCAGACGCAGGTTGAACCACACCCAGACGAAGCGTAGCGTAATCAGCGCCGCCGTGATGGCGACGATGTAGGCAAACAGATGCCACACCGGCACATTGCCGGCCACCTTGGCGTCGAGATGCGCCAGGCTGACGATCCCCGGCAACTGCAGGCCCAGCAGGATGAACGACATGCCGTTGAAGACGAACTCCAGCATGGTCAGGATGCTCTGGCTCTGCATGCGCGTGGCGGCCGATTCGGCGCCGGCGGTGTCGATATACGGCATCAGCATGCCGGCGGCGACTGCGGACAGGATGCCGGACAAGCCGAAGTGTTCGGCGAAGATGTAGGCAGTGAAGGGGATCAGCAGCAACAGCACGACCTGGATGCCGGGTTCGTCGCCGCTCCATTCGATGATCTTGCGGCGAACCAGGCCGAAACCCCATGCCACGATCAGACCGACGGCGATGCCGCCGATGGAAATCAGCGTGAAGCTGATGCTGGCGTCCAGCAGCGAGAAGGTGCCCGACAATACGGCGATGATGGCGAACTTGAAGGCGACCAGGCCGGACGCATCGTTCATCAAGGCTTCGCCTTCCAGCACGTGCTGCATGGTCGGCGGCAGGCGCCCCTTGCCGATGATGGACGCCACGGCCACCGCATCGGTCGGCGACAGCACTGCCGCCAGCGCAAACGCGGACGGCAGCGAAATCACCGGAATCATCCAGTGGATGAAGTAGCCCACGCCAAGCACCGTGAACAGCACCAGTCCCAGCGCCAGCGCCAGGATGGGTTGCGCCAACCGGAAAAATTCGCGCTTGGGCATGCGCCAGCCGTCGGTGAACAGCAGCGGCGGAATGAACAGCAGCAGGAACAATTCGGGATCGAAGCTGATGCGCAGGCCGAACAGCGGCAGCGCCAGTACTGCGCCCAGGCCGATCTGGAACAGCGGTAGCGGCAGTTTGAAAGGGACCAGACGCGCCGCCACGCCGGAGACGGCAACGGCCAGCAGCAGGATCAGAACGGTAAAGACAATTTCCATCGGAGAGAAAGCAGAAGAATCATGCAGGGGTGGATGCGGAGGTCATGGCGATGGCTCATGCAGACCTGACAAGTGGTAAGTATAGAGCCTGGGCGGGCTCCGGCAGCAAAAACGGATCAGGCATAGAATCATCGTTCCTCGGTGACATGGAGTACATGCAATGGGTACGACTGACAAAAACGGCAATCAACTGCAACATCGCAAACTGGGCAACTCCGCTATCGAAGTCGCACCGCTGGCGTTTGGCGGCAACGTCTTCGGCTGGACCGCCGACGAACAGACCTCGTTTTCTTTGCTCGACAAATTCGTCGACGCCGGCCTCAATCTGGTCGACACTGCCGACGTTTATTCGCGCTGGGCCAACGGCAACAAGGGTGGCGAATCCGAAGCCATCATCGGCAAATGGATCAAGCAAGGCGGCAGGCGCGACAAGCTGGTCATCGCCACCAAGGTCGGCATGGACATGGGCGACGGCAAGATCGGTTTGTCGCCGGCCTATATCAGGCGCGCCGTCGAAGACTCGCTGACACGCTTGCAGACCGACTACATCGACCTTTACCAATCGCATACCGACGACAAGAACACGCCGCAGGAAGAGACGCTGCAGACCTACGGCGAGCTGGTCCAGCAAGGCAAGGTGCGCCTGATCGGCGCTTCCAACTTCGGCGCCGGCCGATTGGAAGAGGCGCGCAAGCTCAGCCGCGAACACGGCTACCCGCTGTACCAGACGCTGCAGCCGGAATACAACCTCTACTCACGCGCCGATTTCGAAAACAATCTCGAGCAGTACTGCCTCACGGAAAAAATCGGCGTCATCAATTACTACTCGCTGGCCAGCGGTTTCCTCAGCGGCAAATACCGCTCGGAGCAAGACCTCGGCAAGAGCACGCGCGGCGGCAAGACGCGCAGCTACCTGAACCCGCGCGGCCTGCGCATCCTCGATGCGCTCGACGCCGTCGCCGGACGCTATGCCAGCACGCCGGCCAGCGTGGCCCTGGCATGGCTGATCGCCCGGCCCAGCATCACCGCACCGATCGCCAGTGCGACCACGCTGGCGCAGATGGATGCATTGATCGAAGCAACGCGTTTGTCATTGGACGGCGCAGCCATCGCCCAGCTCGATCAGGCCAGCGCCGAGTAAGCCGCGATCGCCTGTTCTTCGACGGTGGCCGCGTAACCGCGACGGCCACTGTCATATCGCCCCATCCAGGCTCCATGCCTGGTATTGCGGGCAATACGTTTATCCTCCCGGATTCCTTGGCAGGCCGCTTGCAGCTTGCAAAATTGCCTTGTCGTCAACAAACGCCGCTGCCGAATTTTCATTGCGCCAACACTGCATGAAAAAGGTTTGACCATTGCGGAAAGTCCTCGCTTGACAGGCCTTCGGGCCGCACCTATTCTCTGCATACCCAAAGGTCTTACCAGTCGCTCGCATACGGGCAGCCGGGCAACATAACAAGCAAACTCAGGCAAATCCAGCAGACTCCATGTCCTTCGATCCCATCGTACAGAAATCCATTTCCGAACAAGTCGCGCAGCGTCTGCTCACCATGATCCGCAGCGGCTTGCTCAAGCCCGGCCAGCAGCTCCCGCCCGAACGCGAGCTGGCCGCGATGCTGGGCGTCGGCCGCCCGGCCGTGCGCGAAGCGATCCGCGGTCTGGCCTTGCTGGGTTTGCTGCGCATCCGCCAGGGCGAGGGCACCTTCGTCGGCAAGCTGGAAACGCGTGAACTGCTTGAGCCGCTGGAAATGATCATCGACCTCAACGCCGGCACACTGGAAGCATTGTTCGATGCGCGCCTGATCATCGAAACCGGCGTCGCGGCACTGGCCGCGACGCACATGGCTGAAGAAGAACTCGAACGCCTCGGCCGCAACGTCGAAGACGAAGCGCGCCTGCTGAGCGATCCGGCCGCCTTTGCCGCCGCCGACGTCGAATTCCACGAAGCCATCATCGAAGCCTGCGACAACCCTTTCCTGCAAAGCATCGCCGGCAGCCTCTACATGCTCGGCAAGAAGAGCCGCACCATCACCTCGCGCATTCCTGCCACGCTGGAACGCAGCCTGCAAGACCACCGC
The DNA here is from genome assembly GCF_001189965.1 of Herbaspirillum rhizosphaerae. GTDB lineage: Bacteria > Pseudomonadota > Gammaproteobacteria > Burkholderiales > Burkholderiaceae_D > Herbaspirillum > Herbaspirillum rhizosphaerae. The sequence goes on along the minus strand of NZ_LFLU01000011.1, from coordinate 81,710 downwards.
GACATCCTGGTCGCACTCAAAGCCCGCGATCCGCAACGCGCCTCCGAAGCCATGCGCACGCACCTGATTCGTGTGCGCGATGCCTATCGCGGCGCGGCGCAAAACAAGGACGAGTCGGTGCACGACTGAACAGGGCGGCCGGCGTTTTCAGCACGTCGGCACGCACATCCTGAAATTGCGCCACAATTGAAACCGATTTGCTCAGAAGAAAAAATAGCCCGGCCCTCAAGATCGTCAGACATTGAAACGAGCCGGAACGTGATTCACCCTGGATGCAACCAGGGGAGCACGCCCTTCGATTATTTTCAGGAGAACAGCAATGCAAGATCTCGCAGGTAAAGTCGTCTTCATCAGCGGCGCCAGCACCGGTATCGGCGCCGCAGCAGCGCGCGCCTTCGGCGCCCGCGGCGCGCACGTGGTCGTCCACTACAACAGCTCGGCAGCAGAGGCCGAGGCAGTTGCGGCCGATATTCGCAAAGGCGGCAAGGGTGAAAGTAAGGCAATCACCATCGGCGCCAACGTGCGCGACAGCAAGGCTGTCGACAAAGCCATCGCCAGCGCGGTCGAACAGCTCGGCCGCATCGACGTGCTGATCAATAACGCCGGCAGCCTGGTCAAGCGCGAAGCGCTGGAAAAAATCACCGACGAATTGTTCGACGAAGTGGTGCAGATCAATGCCCGCTCGGTCGTGGCATTCACCCGTGCCGTGATTCCGGTCATGCGCAAGCAGGGCGGCGGCAATATCATCAACGTGACCTCGGTCGCGGCACGCCACGGCGGCGGTCCGGGCGCGCTGGTCTATGCCGCGTCCAAAGGCTTTGTCAGCACCATCACGCGCGGCATGGCCAAGGAACTGCTGGCCGACAAGATCCGCGTCAATGCCGTGTCGCCCGGCGTGATCATGACGCCGTTCCAGGAACGCTTCACTACGCCGGATCAGCTGGAAGCTTTCCGCAAGACTATCCCGATGGGTCGCATCGGCGATCCGGACGAATGCAGCGGCGCGTTCCTGTACCTGGCGTCGGATCAGTTGTCGGGGTATGTGACGGGGCAGATCATTGAGGTGAATGGTGGGCAATACATGCCTTGATTAGCGCATCTTAATTCGGTCTGAAAACGCCGGCATGCCGCCGGCGTTTTTCTTTTTCAGGCGGTTTCTTATCGGTATTACCGGGCGGGCGGCACAGCCGGCTCGAAAAGGGTTTTCAGGTGCTTACGCATGGTGTTTGCGTAAAGCGGCGCATAGAGTATCTCGTCTATCTTCCATTCTTCACCGTTTGCCGTCATCAGCAACTGATCGCGTCGGAAACTCCTCTTGTCGAGTTGATAGACGATGGTGATCTTGACATTGTCGCCGATCGTCCTCAGACGGCCGACCTTGCAGGAGCCGCGTTCCGAAGAGCTTTGAAACGGAATGCCGTCGCTGAGCGGGGATTTCTTGTGCGGCGCTTTTTTCAGCAATTCGCGGTTGCGTCTCATGGCTTCCGCAATGGCATTTTCCAGCGATGGGGTGACCAGCTCGTGATACTGGCTGTCCAGTTGCTGCTGGCTGTATAGCGTGCAGAATTGCTTCGCGATCGTCAAAGGCGAGACGTTTTTTGCGTCGGCGGCAGAGCTCAGCGCCGAGCCGATCAGCATGAAGGAGAACAGCGCGGTGTTCTGAATGGTAAGTCTGGTCATGAAATTGCGGGTTGAGAGAAAAGAGCGTGCTGTTTTTCTGGGTTGTTTCTCAAGCTGCAATAGCTTCAGAATTTGTATGTCGAAAATATGCTTTTAAGTTGCCTGCGCATGCTGTTGGAATAGGCCGGACCAAACAGGATGTCGTCGATGCGCCATTGGCCCTTTTCAAAGATCATCACCAAGTGATCAGGTACGGGAATACCATCGCCCAGATCGTAAGAAATGGTGACTTCCGTACGATCATTGGTTTTCGTGAGGGCACCGACGGTGCAAGTTCCTAAATCGTTGCTGCTTTGAAATGGCAAGCCGTCGCCGAGCGGAGACTTTCCCGGATTGCGATCGGAGACGATGGCGTTTTTCTTGTCGGCATCTTTGATTGCCTTGTTGAGCGATGCACTGATGACGCGGCCATATTGCCGGTCGAGATTGCGCTGCATGTAATAACTGCAAAATTGTCTTGCCGTCTGCAAGGGTGTTTTCGTCGCTGCTTGCGCCATTGCCGTCAAAGAGAGCGTGCCGAAGGCGATGGCTGCTATGGCGTATTTCCTGTACATCGTTTTCATCGTGAGGAACCGGTTGTCGTGGCAAGATAATCAAGGGAGGGAGAGTCCCTCTTGGAACCAGGCATGAGATCGGCGGGAAAAGATTGAGTTTCTCGTCGCAATTCGATTTTGTGCAAAAAGGCTGAACTGCACGCCAGTTGCTATTCAGTTGCTATTGGCACGGGCTTTGCTGCCTGAGAAATATCTGATCGCTACACAACGGCAAATCCATGCAGACCTTGCAACAAATACGTCATATCGACTTTACCGGCCCTGCAGGCGATTCGACATTGCTGCGCGACAAGCTGACGCTATTGCTGGACTCCACCGGCGAAGGCATCTACGGCATCGACCTCGAAGGCCGCTGCACCTTCATCAACCGCGCCGGGGCGCAGATGCTTGGTTATACGGTCGAGCAGGTGCTGGGCAAGAACATGCACGAGCTGGTGCATCACAGTCACGAGCATGGCGAGCACTATCCCGAAGAGGAATGTCCGATCCTGAAGGCCTTCCGCAAGGGAGAATCCTGCCGGGTCGATCAGGAGGTGTTCTGGCGCGCCAACGGGACTTGCTTTGCGACGGAATATTCTTCCTACCAGATCATCGACGGCGGCGAGGTGCGCGGGGCGGTGATTACCTTCAGCGATATTTCCAAACGCCGTCTGGCCGAGGAGCAATTGCAGCGCGCCAAGGCGGAGCTGGAGCAGCGTGTGGCGGAGCGTACGCGCGAATTGTCGGTGGCGCTGACGCAGGTGCGCGAGCTGTCGGCGCATGCGCATTCGGTGCGCGAGGATGAGCGCACCCGCATTGCGCGCGAGATTCATGACGAGCTGGGCAGCCTGCTGGTGGCGCTGAAGCTGGACGTGAACTGGATGGCGAGCCGTGTCGCCGACCGCGAGCCGGTGGCGCGCAAATGCGCCAGCATGAACCGGCTGATCGAAACGGCGGTGGACAATGTCGGACGCATCATCACCGACTTGCGGCCCAGCATTCTGGATCATCAGGGGCTGGTCGCTGCGTTGGAGTGGCAGGTGCAGGAATTTTCGGAGGCGACCGAGTTGCCTTGCGACGTCGAATTCGACATTTCGCCGCAGGCGTTTGCGCCGCAAGGGACGCTGGCGACGGCGGCGTTTCGCATCTTCCAGGAGATGCTGAGCAACGTGGCACAGCATTCGCAAGCAACCCAGGCGAAGATCGTGGTGCGCCTGACGCCGGACGAGCTGCTGATGGAAGTGGAAGACAACGGCATCGGCGTGCCGGCGGCGGCGCTGGCCAATCCGAAGTCCTACGGCGTGATGGGCATGCGCGAGCGTGCGTTGCACTTTGCTGGCGCATTGAGCATAGAAAACGCCGTTGATGGTGCATCGGCTGCAGCGGGCGCACCGGAAAGCGGCAATGCCGCCGCCAATCGCGGCACCCGCGTGCGTCTGGTCTTGCCGCTGAGGAACGACAGCCATGCCTGAGCACGACCGTGCGGCATTCACATCAGTACAACCGCAGCAACGAGGAAAACAATGATCCGTATCCTGCTATGCGACGACCACCGCATCGTGCGCGAAGGTCTCAAGCAGATCCTGGCCGACACGCCCGACATCGAGGTGGCGGCGGAGTGCGCCGACGGTCCGGAAGTGCTGCGCAAGGCGCGCGTGGAGGCGATCGACCTGGTCTTGCTGGACATCGCCATCCCGCTGCAGGACGGCCTGGACGTATTGCGCCAGCTCAAGCAGGAGATGCCGCGCCTGCCGGTGCTGATGCTGTCGACTTATCCCGAGAAGCAATATGCGGCGCGCTGCTATCGCCTCGGCGCCGCGGGATATCTGAACAAGAGCGCCGACACCGAGCAACTGGTGGCGGCGATTCGCAAGGCGGCGGATGGCGGCGTGTATGTCAGCCCGCACATGGCGGAGACGCTGGCCGCCGAACTCAGCGCGCACTCGGCCAGCGCCCAGCGCGCTGCGCACGAGACGCTGTCGCATCGCGAATACCAGGTGTTCCAGCTGATCGCCGCCGGGCGCAGCGTCAAGGAAATCGCCGACCAGCTGACGCTGAGTCCCAACACCGTCAGCACCTACCGCAGCCGCATCCTGGAAAAGACCGGCGCCAGCAACGATGTCGGCATCGCCATGTATGCGGTGCGGCATCAATTATTGCCGGCCTGAATGGATAATTCGTTGTCGCTCTGACAGCGTCTTGTAGTCGTTCCACTACAAGCCGTCGTTTGGCGATGACATCAAAAAGTACACTGGCAAGCCCCTTGCACGTGGTGGAGTAACAACGCAGCCGTTACTTCACTCATCCATCGGGGGAATCCATGCCAAAAGAAATCGACAGCACCATCTTCCATACCTACGACGCCGAGCGCGCAGGCAATACCTGTTCCTGCGGCAAGCACGCCAGCCAGACCGCGCACGACGACGAACAGCAGCGCAAGGCGGATGCGCAGGCGCAGGTGCGTTCTCAGGATGCCGAGCAACTGAGCAACGACGTGGTGGAAGAATCGGTGATGCGCGCGCTGTTTCCGCAGGCGGCGCAGCGTCGCGACTTCCTGCGCGCGGTCGGCGTCAACACGGCACGCGCGGCGATTGCCAGCATGTTCCCGCTGGGCGCTCTGCAAGCCATGGCGCAGGAGAAGAACGGCGCGATTGAAAAGAAGGATCTCAAGATCGGCTTCATCGCCATCACCTGCGCGGCGCCGTTGATCATGGCCGATCCGCTCGGTTTTTATCGCAAGCAGGGCCTGAACGTGTCGCTCAACAAGACCGCCGGCTGGGCGCTGATCCGCGACAAGATGATCAACAAGGAGCACGACGCTTCGCACTTCCTGTCGCCGATGCCGCTGGCGATGTCGATGGGCGTGGGCAGCAACCCGGTGCAGATGCGCGTGGCCACCATCCAGAACATCAACGGCCAGGCCATCACGCTGCACGTGAAGCATAAGGACAAGCGCGATCCCAAGCAGTGGAAGGGCTTCAAGCTGGCGGTGCCGTTCGAGTATTCGATGCACAACTTCCTGCTGCGCTATTACCTCGCCGAGAACGGCATCGACCCTGACCGCGACGTACAGATCCGCGTCACGCCGCCGCCGGAAATGGTGGCCAATCTGCGCGCCGGCAACATCGACGGCTTCCTCGGCCCGGATCCGTTCAACCAGCGCGCGGTGTACGACGAGGTCGGTTTCATCCATATCCTGTCGAAGGAAATCTGGGATGGTCATCCCTGCTGCGCCTTCGGCATGTCGGAAGACTTCGTCAAGCAGAATCCGAACACCTTCGCCGCCTTGTTCCGCGCCGTGCTGACGGCCGCCGCGATGGCGCGCGACCCGGCCAACCGTTCGCTGGTGGCCAAGGTGATTTCACCGGCGGCTTACCTCAACCAGCCGGAGACAGTGGTCGAGCAGGTGCTCACCGGCCGCTTCGCCGACGGCCTGGGCAACGTCAAGAATGTGCCGGGACGCGCTGATTTCGATCCGGTGCCGTGGGATTCGATGGCGGTGTGGATCCTGAGCCAGATGAAGCGCTGGGGCTATGTGAAGGGCGAGGTCGACTACAAGGGCATCGCGGAGCGCGTGCTGTTGCTGACCGACGCCAAGAAATACATGAAGGAACTCGGCCAGCCGGTGCCGGACGGCGCGTACCGCAAGTACAAGATCATGGGCAAGGAGTTCGATCCCGCCAAGGCCGACGCCTATGTCAACAGCTTCGCCATCAAGAGGATCACCTGATGAAGCCGGCTTCGCAAATCGGCTGGCGCGCGGCGCTGATTTCGCTGGCGATCTTCGCGTGCCTGCTGCTGGTGTGGCATCTGGCGACGGCGCCGAAGGAGAGTGCGCGTATCGGGTCCGGCGCCTCGTCCGCCGCGCAGGATGAATACGCCAAGCTGATGGGCAAGAGCAGCAGTTCGCCTGTCAAGACCAGCGGTTTCCCCGGGCTGGCGCAGATGGGCGAGACCATGCGCAAGGAGCTGGCCAATCCTTTCTACGACAACGGCCCCAATGACAAGGGCATCGGCATCCAGCTCGGCTATTCGCTGGCGCGGGTCGGGCTGGGGTTTGCGATTGCGGCGCTGGTGGCGATTCCGTTGGGTTTCTTGCTGGGCATGTCGCCGCTGATGCAGCGGGCCTTGAATCCCTTCATCCAGATCCTCAAGCCGATTTCACCGCTGGCGTGGATGCCGCTGGCCTTGTACACGATCAAGGATTCGTCGGTGTCGGGCATTTTCGTGATCTTCATCTGCTCGGTCTGGCCGATGCTGATGAATACCGCGTTCGGCGTGGCGTCGGTGCGGCGCGACTGGCTCAATGTCGCCAAGACGCTGGAGGTCACGCCGCTGCGCAAGGCTTTTCTCGTGATCCTGCCGGCGGCGGCGCCGACGATTCTCACCGGCATGCGCATCTCGATGGGTATCGCCTGGCTGGTGATCGTGGCAGCCGAGATGCTGGTCGGCGGCACCGGCATCGGCTACTTCGTCTGGAATGAATGGAACAACCTGTCGCTGACCAGCGTGATCTTCGCGATCCTGGTGATCGGCGTGACGGGCATGGTGCTGGACCTGGTGTTTGCGCGTCTGCAAAAACTGGTTACCTACACGGAATAAGCAGAATAGGGCAGCAAAATGGATAAAGCATTTCTTACCGTTGAAAACCTCAACAAACGCTACACCGACGACGCGCCGCCGGTGTTCGACAAGGTGTCGTTCAGCATAGACAAAGGCGAATTCGTCTGCATCATCGGCCACTCGGGCTGCGGCAAGACCACCATCCTGAACGTGCTGGCAGGGCTGGAGGCGCCATCGGGCGGCGTGGTCATCATGGATCAGCGCGAAGTCAAAGGGCCTAGCCTGGATCGCGGCGTGGTGTTCCAGAGCCATGCGCTGATGCCGTGGTTCAGCGTGCTGGGCAACGTCGTGTTTGCGGTGCGTTCGCGTTGGCCGGACTGGTCGCGCGACAAGGCCGAGCAGCATGCGCGCCGCTTCATTGAGATGGTCGGCCTGAAGGGCGCGGAACACAAGAAACCGTCCGAACTGTCGGGCGGCATGAAGCAGCGCGTCGGCATTGCGCGGGCATTTTCCATCGAGCCCAAGATGCTGCTGATGGACGAGCCTTTCGGCGCGCTCGATGCGTTGACGCGCGGTGTGGTGCAGGACGAGCTGCTGAAGATTTGCAGCGCCACGCACCAGACCGTGTTCATGATCACGCACGATGTGGATGAGGCGATCCTGCTGGCCGACAAGATCTTCCTGATGTCCAACGGCCCGCATGCGCGCATCGCCGAAGTGGTGGTCAACACCATGCCCAAGACGCGTACGCGTGAAAGCATGCATCACGATCCGCAGTTCTACCGCATCCGCAATCATCTGGTCGACTTCCTGGTGCATCGCTCGCGCCGCATTCAGGAGGCGGGGACGGAAGATGCGGTGACGCGCGTGGTGACGCCGGGGCTGGAGGAAGACAAGTTTCCGCAGGCGGTGGCTTAGCAAGACTATCTGGTCGTCCGGTTTTTATTATTTCAATCGCAGTTTAAATCGCAATTTCAATATTTACAGCAAGGAGAAGCTCATGGATCGCAATCTCGTTACCCAAAAAATCATCGAAGCCAAGGTCAGGAACAAAATGTCCTGGTCCAAGATTGCCGAAAGCATCGGCCAAAGCAAGGAATGGACAACCGCCGCCATGCTCGGCCAGATGACGCTGACCGCCAAACAGGCGGCTGTCACGCAGGAACTGTTCGGCCTGAGCGATGAAGAAACCCTGTGGCTGCAGATCGTGCCGTACAAGGGTTCGCTGCCGACGGCGGTGCCGACCGATCCGTTGATCTACCGTTGGTACGAAATCGTCAGCGTCTACGGTTCGACCATCAAGGAACTGATCCACGAAGAATTCGGCGATGGCATCATGAGCGCGATCGATTTCAAGATGGACATCCAGCGCCAGGCCGATCCCAACGGCGATCGCGTGAATGTCATGTTGAGCGGGAAGTTTTTGCCGTACAAGACGTATTGATCGGTTTTCGCCGAAGTAGAGAACTTGTTCTCGATCCGTAGCGAGAGGCCATCAGCCGGTGGCGGCCGGAGCGGAGGAACCGGAATGTACTTCAGTACATGAGGATTCCGAGCACCGCCCGACGCCGGATCATGGACTCGCAGTAGGATCGTGAACAAGTTCTGGCGGTAGAATGCCTAGATGGATAAAACTACCGCCCCTCGAAAACATTCCGTCAGCGCCATGAAGGCGCGTTTCGTCGCCATCTCCTGGCGCGACTTGGCCGTCAGTTTCGGGCCGATGGTGCTGCTGATCATCGTCGGCGTCTGGCTGGCGATCTGGCTGATCCATCCGGCCCCGCCGAAAACCATCACCATCGCGACCGGGCCTGAACACAGCAATTTCTGGAACGTCGCCGAGCGCTACAAAAAGATTCTCGCGCGCGACGGCGTGACGGTGAAGATCGTGGCGTCAGAAGGTTCGCTCGACAACCTGCGCAAGCTGGCCGATCCCGACAGCGGCGTCGACGTCGCCTTCGTGCAGGGCGGCATCGCCGACAGCGTCAATATTGAAGACCTGGTGTCGCTGGGCAGCGTGTCGTATTCGCCGGTGTCGGTGTTTTATCGCAACGACAAGGCCGTGTCGCGCCTGTCCGAGCTGAGCGGCAAAAGTATCGCCATCGGCTTGCAGGGCAGCGGTTCGCGCGTGCTGGCGCTGACCTTGCTCAAGGCCAGCGGCATTGAACCGGGCGGCGCCACCAAACTGCTCGATATGGGCGGCGACGAGGCGGCGGACGCGCTGAGCAAGGGCAAGATCGATGTCGCCTTCCTGATGGGCGAGTCGGCGGCGCCGGCCACCATGGGCAAGTTGCTGCGTACGTCCGGTATCCGCCTGCTCGATTTTTCGCAGGCGTCGGCGTACACGCGCCGTTTCAGTTATCTCAATGAGTTGACGTTGCCTCCGGGCGTGTTCGACTTCCGCCGCAATCTGCCTGACCACACGATCCGATTGATTGCGCCGACCGCGGAGCTGATCGCCCGCGACGATTTGCATCCGGCCTTGTCCGACCTGCTGATCGAGGCCGCGCGCGAGGTGCACGGCAAGGCCAGCGTGTTGCAGAAAGCGGGGGAGTTCCCGGCGCCGCTGGCGCATGAGTATCCGATCAGCGACGATGCCGCGCGCTATTACAAGTCGGGCAAGAGCTTCTTCTACCGCACGCTGCCGTTCTGGCTGGCGAGCCTGGTGGATCGCACCATGGTGATCGTGCTGCCTATCATCCTGCTGCTGATTCCCGGCATCAAACTGGTGCCTCTGCTGTATGGCTGGCGCATCCGTTCGCGCATCTACAAATGGTATGGCGCCTTGATTTCGCTGGAGCGCGCGGTGACTACCGGCACCAAGGAAGAACAGGTGCAGATGCTCAAGCAGCTCGATGAGATTGAGGCCTCGGTCAATCGCATGAAGATGCCACTGGCTTTTGCGGATCAATTCTATGTCCTGCGCGAACACATCGGCTTTGTGCGCAGCCGGCTGGAGAGCGGGGCTTAGCGATGTCGGACCGGATTTGACTGATCTCCCCTGAAACGGGGTAGAATCAGGCAAATTCGGGCGAAAATCGAAAAAATCCCAAAATCGCTCAAAAAACAACGAGATCAAAAACTACTGTTTATTTATACAGTGTTTGTGATACAGTGGAATCTCTTCAACAGAGATAGGAACCACTGCCATGACTCACTTGGATCTCACTTCAGGCGCTCGCTTTGGTCTGGAATCTTCTTCCCCTTCATCTTTCAGCCTGCGCTTCGGTCGTCGTGAAATGTTCGTCTGCCGCGATTCCTACGTGCGCCGTTATCGCGTCAATCCCGTGATCGAATGCAGCGCCGGCATCGAACCTGGCCATTTGGAAGTCTTGTTGTTCCGCCGCTGGCTGGTCGTGCTGTCGAAGGCGCGTGCCTGATAAACGCTGTTCGCTCTCGCTGATGCATATTTTATGTTTTTGACCCGGCGTACGCGTCTCATCCGTCGATCTCCCGGCATGTTTAAAATGCGAGCAGGGGTGTCGGCTGGATATTGCTGGTGATAAATTTTCATTTTTCAAATCCTGACAATAAGCTGAATTTAAAACGGGAATTATTCTCATTTGTGCTATATTCCGTCTTTCTTTGCGGTCGCTCGGCATGTGTTTTTCGATAAGTTTTCCGGAAAACGCCGTCGGCTGATAGATAGACTGATCAACCAGCAGAAAGGGATAAGTTCATGTTTTTACGTACTTTTGTTGCAGGAATGGTGTTGGCGACAAGCTCGGTCGGCGCGTTCGCCCAGGAAAAGGTCATCAACCTTTACTCCGCGCGCCACTATCAGACTGACGAAGCCTTGTACGGCAATTTCACCAAGGCGACCGGCATCAAGATCAACCGTGTCGACGCCGATGACGCCGGTATTCTGGCGCGTCTCAAAAGCGAAGGTACGGCCAGCCCGGCCGACGTGATCCTGTTGGTCGACGCTGCCCGCCTGTGGCGCGGCGAGAACGACGGCCTGTTTCAGCCGGTGAAATCCAGCGTGCTGGAGTCGCGCATCCCCGCCAACCTGCGCGGCAAGGATGACGGCCAGGGTTCGCAATGGTTCGGTTTCTCGACACGCGCCCGCGTGATCGTCTACAACAAGCAAAACGTGAAGCCGGAAGACGTCGACACCTACGAGTCCCTGGCCGATCCGAAGAACAAGGGCAAACTGTGCACCCGTTCCGGTTCGCATCCTTACAACGTGTCCTTGTTCGGCGCGTTGTATGAACACGTCGGCGAAGCCAAAACCGAAGCCATCCTCAAAGGCATGGTCGCCAACATGGCGCGCACGCCAGTGGGCGGCGATACCGACCAGATCAAGGCGGTCGCTTCCGGCGAATGCGGCGTGGCGATTTCCAACTCCTACTATGTCGCGCGCCTGATGAAGTCCACCAAGCCGGAAGACATTGCCGTCGTCAGCAAATTCGGCGTGGTCTGGCCGAATCAGAAGAGCTTTGGCGCGCACGTCAATATCGCCGGCGCAGGCGTGGCGAAGAACGCTCCGCACAAGGCTGAGGCCGTGAAATTCCTGGAATATCTGGCGAGCGACGATGCGCAGCGCTATTTCGCCGAAGGCAATAATGAATGGCCGGCAGTCAAGAGCGTGAAGACCGGCAATGCCGCGCTCGATACGCTGGGACCGTTCAAGGCGGAAGTGATCGACGTCGCTGCGACCGGACGCAATCAGCAAAAGGTATTGCAGATTCTGGATCGCGTCGGTTACAAGTAATCGCAATGAAGAGCAAGGCGGGGCTGGTTGCGCTGCGCTGAAATGAAAAAGCACCGGAAGCTTAAGACCTCCGGTGCTTTTTTACGAGAAAAATTAATCAGGCTGCGTGAGAGCGTGGAAACGCCACCACGTGATTGACGTCAAGCCGGATACCGATAGCTTCGCCGATGGCGTGATCGTGATGTGAAGGGACCAGCGACAGCAGCTCAATGCCGTCATCGAGTTGCAGGGCATAGAGAAAATCCGCGCCACGGAAGGACTTGCGCACGATGCGCGCCCTGAACGGCGACAAGTCGTCGTGCACGATGTCGTCGGAGCGCAGCAAGACGTCGAATGGCTGGCCGTGCGACGCTTCGGATTGCAGGGTCTCCAGCATGTGCGCGACATCGTGCAGCTTGCCCAGCGGCGTGTCCATCGCCAGGCCGGTAGAATCGCTGACCAATGCGCCCGGCACGAAGATGCCGTGCCCGATGAAGTCGGCCACAAAACGCGTGGCGGGGCGATGGTAGAGCGCGTAAGGTTCGTCCCATTGCTCCAGGCGGCTCTGCTGCATGACGCCGACGACATCGCCGACGGCGAACGCTTCCATCTGATCGTGCGTCACCATCAGCGCGGTGATGCCGGCCTGCTTGAGGATGCGGCGCACTTCTTCGGCCAGCCGTTCGCGCAACTCGACGTCGAGGCTGGAGAAGGGTTCGTCCAGCAGCAACAGACGCGGCTGCGGCGCCAACGCCCGGGCGAGAGCGACGCGTTGCTGCTGGCCGCCGGACAACTGATGCGGGAATTTGTCTTCCATGCCGGCCAGGCCGACCAGTTCCAGCATCTCTTGCACGCGCCGACGTCGTTGTGGTTTGTCGCCATGTTCCTGGCGCAGGCCGAAGCCGATGTTGGCTGCGATGCTGAGGTGCGGGAACAGGGCAAAGTCCTGGAACACCATGCCGATGCGTCGTTCCTCTGCAGCGACGCGCACGCCGGGGCCGTCCAGTACTTGTCCGTCGAGCAGAATGCGGCCGGATTGCAGATGCTCAAGCCCGGCGATGGCGCGCAGCAGCGTGGTTTTTCCGCTGCCGGAAGGACCGATCAGCACGCCCAGTTGTCCGGCCTGCAATGCCAGCGCGACCGATTGCACCGCAGGTGCGGCAGCGCGCGGATAACTGATGCTGACGTGGTCAATGTGCAGGAACATCGGGGGCCTTTGTCGTTACAATTCACGGGTCGTGGAACGTTTGCAAGTGTAGCGTATCGTCACTCGCGCTTGCGAACATCCTCCAATCTTTTGCTCCGATGCGCTTCAGTTGAACATGCAAAGTTTGTTCCGCCGTCGTCCTGACGAAAGTCAGGGTCCAGTGTCGTGTCGACAGTCGTTAGGACACTGGATCCCAGCGTTCGCTGGGATGACGGTAAAAAGCAGGACCAGACGCGACTGAGCAGCTGCAGAATTTATTTCTATTTACTTATCTTTCCATCGACGCATCCATGTATTTCATCGGCCTGATTGCCTTCCTCATTTCCTTGCCCATCCTCGGCATCGCCGGCGCCTGGCTGCATCTGGATGCGGCCGGCATCGACGCCATCCGGCAGCAGGCGCAGACCGTGTTGCCGGGTTATCTGGCGACGTCGGGCTGGCTGGCATTGTTCGTGACGGCCGGCGTGATCGTGGTCGGCGCCGCGACGGCGGTGGCGATCAGTCTGTTCGAGTTTCGCGGCAAGCGATTCCTGTCGTGGGCTTTGCTCTTGCCGATGGCGATGCCGGCCTACGTCTCCGCTTATGCCTATACCGATTTCCTGCAATACGCCGGCATGGTGCAAAGCAGCTTGCGCGATATCTTTCCGGGCTTCCGCATCGACGTGCGCAGTTTGTCGGGGGCGATCTTCCTGTTCGTCTTTACCTTGTATCCCTACGCGTATCTGCTGGCGCGCAATGCCTTGAGCGAGCGCGGCGTGCATCTGATGGAAGCCGCGCGCCTGCTCGGTACGCCGCTGCATGAACGCATCTATAGAGTCGCGTTGCCGCTGGCGCGGCCGGCGCTGATGGCGGGCGCTGCACTGGCCCTGATGGAAACCCTGGCGGATTACGGCGTCAGCGCCTACTTCGGGTTGACGACGTTCACCACCGGTATCTATAAGGCGTGGATGGTGATGGACGATCGTATCGCCGCGGCGCAGTACGCGTCCTTGCTGTTGCTGTTCGTCGCCGTGCTGCTGTGGCTGGAGCGTCGCGAGCAGCAGCGCATGCGGTTTTCTTCAGTGCGCGGCAATCGCGACGATGACGCAGAGTCGCGCCTGCCGCAATTGCACGGCGTCAAAGCGATGGCGGCGTGGATGGTGTGCGCGACGCCGATAGCTCTGGGTTTCGTCTTGCCGGTGCAGATCCTGCTGCAATTGATGTGGCGCGAGAGCGAGATGTCGCTGGCGACCGATCTGGCGCGTTACGCGGGCTGGACCTGGAACAGTTTCCGCTTCGGCGGCATGGCGGCGGCGATTGCGGTCGCGCTGGCGCTGGCCTTGTGTTTCGCCCAGCGTGCCAGCGATTTACCGCGCTTCCAATACGCGTTCTTGCGCGTGGTCGCGCGTATCGCCGGCATGGGCTATGCGATTCCCGGCTCGGTCATCGCCATCGGCATTCTGCTGCCTATCGCCTGGCTGCAGGCGGTGTTTCCCGGCAGCATGGCGGGCGTCTGGCTGACGGCGACCTCGCTCGGCGTGATCTACGCGTATCTGGTACGCTTTACGGCCGTTGCGGTGCAGTCGGTGGAAGCCGGCTATACCCGCATCCCGACGAGTTTCGACGAAGCGGCGCGCACCATGGGAACATCGCGCAGCCGCATCGTGCAAAAGCTCCACATGCCTTTGCTGTGGCGTTCGCTGGCGACGGCCGCGCTGATGGTGTTTGTCGATGTGGTGAAGGAGTTGCCGGCGACGCTGTTGCTGCGTCCTTTCAACACCGACACGCTGGCGGTCATTGCGCATAACCTGGCGCGCGACGAGCGTCTCGGAGAGGCTGCGCTGCCGGCATTGAGTATTGTCGCGGTTGGCTTGATCCCGGTGTTGCTGGTCACGCGGGCATTAAATAGAAGATAGCAGAAGATAGAGGAAAACATGAGCCAATACGATTACGATCTGTTCACGATAGGCGGCGGTTCCGGCGGCGTGCGCGCCAGCCGGTTTGCGTCGCAATACGGCGCGCGCGTGGCGATTGCCGAGAGCAAGGATCTTGGCGGCACCTGCGTCAACGTCGGCTGCATTCCGAAAAAACTGATGTCTTACAGCGCGCATTTTCATGAAGACTTTGCCGATGCCGCCGGCTTCGGCTGGACCGTGGGCGAGAGCCGCTTCGACTGGCAGGCGCTGATCGCCAGCAAAGACAAGGAAATCGCCCGCCTCAACGGCATCTATCGCAAGATACTCGACGGCGCCAAAGTCGACATCGTCGAAGGCTACGCCACCGTTGAAGACGCCCACACCGTCGTCGTCAACGGCAAGCGCTACACCGCTGCGCATATTCTGGTCGCCACCGGCGGCCATCCGACCGTGCCGGACATCCCGGGCAAGGAACTCGGCATCGTCTCCGACGACTTCTTCCACCTGGGCGCGTTGCCGAAGCGCGCGGTGGTGCTGGGCGGCGGCTATATCGCCGTCGAGCTGGCCTCGATCCTCAACGGACTGGGCAGCGACGTCACGCTGGTGTATCGCGGCAAGCATCTGCTGCGCGGCATGGACAGCGAGCTGGGCGTTTTCCTGGCCGAAGAGATGCGCAAGAAGGGCATGAAGATTCTGTTTGAAAACAATATCGAGGCGCTCAAGGCAGTGGGCGACGCCAGGCAGGTCACGCTGAGCGACGGCGCCACTATCGACGCCGATTGCGTGCTGTTCGCCACCGGCCGTCATGCCAACACGGCCGGCATCGGCCTGGAGAAAGCGGGCGTCGTGCTGACCGATAAAGGCGCGGTCAAGGTCGACGACAACTTCGTTTCCAGCGTGCCGTCCATCCATGCCATCGGCGACGTGATCGACCGCGTTGCCTTGACGCCGGTTGCCTTGGCGGAGGGGATGGTGATGGCCGCGCGCCTGTTCAACAAGGGCGGCAGGGAAATGTCTTACGCGAATATTCCGACGGCGGTGTTCAGCCATCCGAACGTCGGCACGGTCGGCCTGAGCGAAGAAGATGCGCGCAAGCAGGCCGGCGAGCTGCGTATCTTCAAATCGGAATTCAAGGCGCTCAAGCACACGCTCAGCGGCAACAGTGAACGCACTTTCATGAAGCTGGTGGTGGATGCGAAAAGCGACCGCGTGCTTGGCGTACACATGGTCGGCGCGGATGCCGGCGAGATCGTGCAGGGCTTTGCGGTGGCCTTGCAATGCGGCGCCACCAAGGCGCAGTTCGATGCAACCATCGGGATTCACCCGACCTCGGCGGAAGAGTTCGTCACGATGCGTACGCCGGCGGCGTAAGCATCCGGGGAGCGCTGCAGAGGCCGATGAGCCTCTGCACGCGTTTAACGAGACAGGCTGTAACCGATCCTGAACTGCGGCGTCGACTTCTGGTTATAAGTCAGCAGACTCTCGCCATAGCCGTAAAAATAACTCGCCATCAGATAACCCGCCGTGCCGGGAATCAGCCTGGCCAGCGGATACGACAGCATCGAATCCGCGCTGCCGGTATTGCTGCGCGTGCCCTTGCGCAGCGTCGTCGAGAACTCCACGCCATCCGGTTTGCCGAATGCCAGTTTCAGATCGGTATGGCCACGATACTGGCCGATGTCGGGGTTATCCGACAGCGGGCCGAGGTAGGTATAGATCTTCGGCGAGATGCGGAATTGGTAGTCGTTGAGATTGCCGAAGGTCAGCGTCGGCTGTACGAAGAAAATATTCAAGCCGCGCGATTGCGGACCATCGCGGCCGTTCGATTCATGTTCCAGACCGCTCGCAATGGAGACGCGGCTCAGCACGCTGTTGTGGATGCCGACGTCCGGCAGGTAGTAGTACAGGCTGGGCCGGTAGTTGGTGTCGCGGAAGGGCGACGACGGGCTTTGCAGATCCCACAGCGAGAACTGGGTGTAGCCGAAATACAGATTGTCGATCAGCCCGCGCGAGCGCATGTCGTCAGGCTGGAAGATGCGGAATTTGAAACTCAGCTGGAACTTGGCGTTGCGGTTG
Organism: Herbaspirillum rhizosphaerae; assembly: GCF_001189965.1. GTDB lineage: Bacteria > Pseudomonadota > Gammaproteobacteria > Burkholderiales > Burkholderiaceae_D > Herbaspirillum > Herbaspirillum rhizosphaerae. The sequence goes on along the minus strand of NZ_LFLU01000011.1, from coordinate 65,063 downwards.
CCGCCGCTGTTGCCCGCCGCAAAATACATCGGTTCGTTGAACGACAGGCGCGGCGTGTTGATCAGGTCTGCGGCTGCCGGCGCGATGCCGATCGGGCTGCTGCTGGCACCTGGCGTGATGGCGGAAGCCGACGGCGTGGCCGCGCCGCCTTCGACGCTGGTGGCTGCCGCCGCGACACTGGCATCGGCAACCTGTTCTTGTCCGGGTTTGGCGCGGACAACTGCGACCAGCACCGGCGAAGCGTCGACGCCGACAGTTTCAATGCGTATCACGCCGCGCAAGTATCTGGGCAGTTCCGCGCTGTAGGTGACTTTGCGGAACTCGCCGCGTTGCAGGGTGAATTGTCCCGGCCCCGCGCCATCGCGCCTGAGATGAACCTGTACCGGCGGCGTCATGTCGGCCGAGGCGGCAATCACCAGATCGTCGGGCAGCGCATAGGCCTGCGATGCGTGTTCATCTTCACTGACCATGAGCGTCAGGACAAACGGCTTGTTGCCGTCGATGACTTTAGGCGGTTGTAATACGGAGATGCCCGCAACGGCGCCGTGGGTGAGCGTCAACGCGCCTGCGGCGAACAGGGCGCGTTGTAATGTGCGCAATTTGCTTGGCAAAATGTCTTTCCATAACGGCAAAGCTGAGGCGGAGGGTGTCTTGATCATTGTTTGTCTTTTTTGTCGATTTAATATGGATTGATGAGCGAACATCCGCCATATGGAGTAATTTCGTCAAGGAAAGTTGCTCGAATCCGACGATTCATACGTCGAAGTATGTAAAGGTCGCCGTTTTGCGGTGTTCTTCAAATTAGAACGGTCGTTCTGCGGGATAATGTGGATAAGCTATACAAATAGTCACGCAAAAAGTTGTTTTTTAGTTAGTACTTCATCACATCATGTTATCCGCTTCTTACGATAGTTTGCTCGTTGCATTGTCCCTTCTGGTCGCAGTTCTGGCTTCTTATACAGCCCTGGACATGACCGAGCGGATCAACTCGACGCGCGACTATGCCGGTCGCTCCTGGCTGATCGGCGGTGCGGTGGCGATGGGCATCGGCATCTGGTCGATGCACTTCGTCGGCATGCTGGCGTTCCGCCTGCCTATCGATCTCGGGTACGACCCTTGGATCACCTTCCTCTCTTTATTGATCGCCGTCGCGGTCTCCGGTTTTGCGCTCTGGATCGTGAGCCGGCCCGAGCTGCCGCTGCGCCGTCTGTTCAACAGCGCGCTGGCGATGGGCCTGGGCATCGCGGCCATGCATTACACCGGCATGGCGGCGATGTTGATGAATCCCGGCATTCGCTATGACCCCTGGTGGTTTGCGGCATCGATATTCATCGCCGTTGCGGCGTCTGGTGCGGCGCTGTGGATCGCCTTCCGGCTGCGCAAGAATACGCCCCACGTCAAATTCGCGCGCGCCGGCGCAGCTGTCGTCATGGGCATCGCCATCGTCGGCATGCACTACAGCGGCATGGCCGCGGCCAATTTCCCGGACGGCAGCATCTGTCTGGCAGTCAGGGACGGCGTGAGCCCGGGCTGGCTGTCCATCCTCATCATTGTCGTGACGCTGGCCGTGCTCACGATTGCCTTGCTGACATCGCTGCTCGATGCGCGCCTTGAATCGCGTACCGCCAAACTGGCGCGCTCGCTGGCCGAAGCCAATGAAGAACTGACGCATCTGGTGCTGCACGACAATCTGACCAAGCTGCCCAATCGCACCTTGCTGGAAGATCGCCTGAATCAGGCCATCCACAAGGCGTCGCGCGAGCAGGGACATTTTGCGCTGATGTTTTGCGACCTGGACGGCTTCAAGGCGATCAACGATTCGCTCGGGCATCACATCGGCGATTTGCTGCTGGTCGAAGTCGCCCAGCGCATCTGTTCCGTCATGCGCGCGCAGGACACGGTGGCCCGTCTGGGCGGGGACGAGTTTGTTATGCTGGTGGAACTGAAAGAACCCAACGATGCGATGGCGATTGCAGAAAAGCTGGTCAACATCGTCAACGAAACCTTCCACGTCCAGAAGCATGAGCTGCGCGTGTCGGCCAGCATCGGCATCGCCATCTACCCGGAAGACGGCAGCAATCGCCACGATCTGGTGATCAATGCCGACGCCGCGATGTATCACACCAAGCGCGCCGGCCGGAACGGTTACCACTTCTTCGAAGCATCGATGAACGTCAACGCCCACAACCAGTTGCAATGGCTGCAGGACCTGCGCCTGGCGCTGGAGCGCAAAGAATTCATCTTGCATTACCAGCCCAAATACAATTCGCCGGACGGCCCGGTGCTGGGCGCCGAAGCGCTGCTGCGCTGGCAGCATCCGACGCACGGACTGGTCGGCCCGGACGAATTCATCGGCCTGGCGGAGCGTTCGGGCCTGATCGTGCCGATCGGCGAATGGGTGCTTAATGAAGCCTGCCGCCAAATGAGGGAATGGTTCGACCTCGGCCACACCGATTGGACCATCGCGGTCAATTTGTCGGCACTGCAATTCGCTCATGCGGACCTGATCGATCTGGTCAAGAACACGCTGACGCGTCACAACTTGCCGGCGCGTTGCCTGACGCTTGAGGTGACCGAATCGACCGCCATGCACGACGCCGAAAACAGCCTCAAGACCTTGCAGCAGATTTCCGATCTGGGCGTGGATATTTCCATCGACGATTTCGGCACCGGCTATTCGAGCCTGTTGTATCTCAAGCGTTTGCCGGCCAATGAATTGAAGATCGATCGCGGCTTCGTGCGCGATCTCGCCGACGGCAACGACGACGCGGCGATCATCGCGGCCATCGTGGCGCTGGGCCGTACGCTGAATCTGCGCATCGTCGCCGAAGGCGTGGAGACGACCAAACAACAGGATTTCCTGACCTCGGTCGGTTGCGACGCCTTGCAAGGTTATTTGATGGGACGCCCCATGACGCCGGAAAAATTCCTGGAGGCGACTTCCGACCTCCAAAATAAAATCGTGCAGCCGCTCTGATTTTTCGTTCGACTTTTCCTCTCCAGCTAGGCTGAACAGACGTTTTTCTCTTTCCGGATCGCTTTTCCGGAGGAGGCGAAACGCGTCGAATCGGCTGGCGTTGCCGCTTGTCAATGCAAGTCCCTGCAAGCCATGAACAGACACGGCACTCAATCGCTATTCCGCGCATTCAATCCGGGTTCATGGGATCAATATGGGCGGTAGGTGCTAGGGCCTGTTAACAATTAATTTGCGAGATGCGTTGCTGCCAGAAAGCGTGCTGGCAAGGCGTGTGGCGTAGCAGGTGGTGGGTCCACCTGCTACGCCATGCAACGCGGCCAGCGCGCTTTCTGGCAGCAACCCTTCGGGAACGGCTGCAGGCGTCGACTGCCGTTGTTGCAGCTCCTTGCCGTAGTGCCGCTACGTCGCGTCGCTGCGCCTAGGCAGTCAACGCCTGCCGCGCGTTCGCACTCGCAAATTAATTGTTAACAGGCCCTAACTATGTAGTTGATAAAAATCAATATTGCCTGTCGTTAATGAAGTGTCAGGAGGGGAAATGAACATCATCGGAAATATGAAGATCGGCAAACGACTGGGGTTGGGGTTTGCAGCGATTTTGGGTTTGTCCATCGTTATTGCCGGCATCGGTGTATGGCGTCTGCAAAGCGTCGCCAAGGCGACGCAGGCCATGATGGATATCCCGTTGGCCAAAGAGCGCATGATCGGCGACTGGTATCGGCATACCTATTCTGGGATTCGCCGCACGACGGCTGTAGCCAAGAGTTCCGATCCGTCGCTGGGACCTTTCTTCAAGCCGGAAACCGACGAAGCCACGCGCATCTCGAGCGAGCTGCAAAAAAAGATTTTTGAATTGCTGGCCAGCGATGAAGAAAAGCAGCTTTACGACAAGATCATGGCGCAGCGCAAAATCTATCTGTCCACGCGCGATGTGATCTACAAGGCGAAAGCGGAGCCCAATCCCGATCCCGCCATGATTGCAGCGGCCTTGGAAAAAGACTACCTGCCTGCCGCCCGGCTGTATCAGCAGCAAGTGGAAAGCCTGCTTGAGCTGCAGCGCAAAAGCATCAATGACCTCAATCAGCATGTCTCCGAAATCGCCTCGCAAAGCGCCAATCTGCTGATCGTGCTGGAAGTGCTGGTGCTGGCGATGGGCATCATGTGCGCCTGGTATCTGACGACTGGTATTACACGTCCGCTCAATACCGCCGTCGGCATTTCGCGCCGCGTTGCCGAAGGCGACCTGTCGGGAGAAATTACCGTCGGCACCACGGATGAAACCGGCCAGTTGCTGCAGGCGCTCAAGGATATGAACGTCAGCCTGCGCAACATCGTCGGCAACGTGCGTACCGGCACCGACACCATTGCCACCGCCTCCAGCCAGATCGCCAGCGGCAATCTGGACTTGTCCAGCCGCACCGAACAGCAGGCCGGCTCGTTGGAAGAAACCGCCTCGGCGATGGAAGAGCTGACCTCGACCGTGAAACAGAACGCCGACAATGCGCGTCAGGCCAATCAGCTGGCGGTGTCGGCGTCGGAAGTTGCGGTGCAGGGCGGCAGCGTGGTCGGCCAGGTGATTGCGACCATGAGTTCGATCAACGATTCGTCGAAGAAGATCGTCGACATCATCAGCGTGATTGACGGCATCGCCTTCCAGACCAACATCCTGGCGCTCAACGCGGCAGTGGAAGCCGCCCGCGCCGGCGAACAGGGCCGCGGGTTCGCGGTCGTGGCCAGCGAAGTGCGCAGCCTGGCGCAACGTTCTGCGGCAGCTGCCAAGGAAATCAAATCGCTCATCGACGACTCGGTGGAAAAGGTCGGCACCGGCAGCAAGCTGGTGGAGCAGGCCGGATCGACCATGAACGAAGTGGTCGCCAGCGTCAAGCGCGTGACCGACATCGTGGGCGAGATCAGTTCGGCCAGCCAGGAACAAAGCACCGGCATCGAAGAGGTCAATCGCGCCATCACCCTGATGGACGAGAGCACGCAGCAGAACGCCGCACTGGTCGAGCAAGCCGCGGCTGCCGCGCAATCCATGCAGGAGCAGGCCGGCAAGCTGGCTCAGCTCGTCAGCGTGTTCAACATCAGCAGCACCGGCAGCCTGAGCGCGCCGGCGGCATCGAATCCGCGTCGCACGATTGACATCAATCCTGCGCCGCGTCTGGAGTAACAGGGGAAGAGCAGGGGGAAGTCCGGGGAAGGGGGAGCCAGGCCGTCGTTGCGCTATGCAGCGACGGCCGGTTTTTTATGCAGGACATTCCGCCTGATATTGCTCGTTGACGCGCTGGCTCTTGCGGCGCGCTTTTTCCAGATTCTTCACGGTGGCGGCGCGTACGTCTTCATCCGCCCACTTCTTGCGTTGCGCCAGCTGGGCGCATTTTCGTTTCTGCTTGTCTTCCAGCAGTTTGGCGCGCGCGGCTTCGCGTTCGGCTGTTTGCTGCGCCTTGAGTTGCTGTTTGTCGGCTTTGGCGCGTTCACGCTGCAGGCGCTGCGATTCGGCTTTGTCCTGGGCGGTTGGCAGCGGCGCGATACCGGCATTGCTCTTGCCGGTATCGACATTGAGCGTTTTGCCGTTGGCGCAGGCGGCGTCGCTATAGGTCACCTTGCCGTCCGCCTCGCATTTGTAGATGGCCCAGGCCGGCGTGGCCACCAGCATGTACAGGGACAAGGCGGCAGGCAGCCAGAAAGGGGAAACGTGCGGCATGGATAAAACTCCGATAGAAGAGGCGTCAGATGACTTTGCCTGGATTCATCAGCGCGTGAGGATCCAGCGCCTGTTTGATGGTGCGCATCAACTGGAGTTCTACCGGCGATTTATAACGCAGGATTTCTTCGCGTTTGAGTGCGCCCAGGCCGTGCTCCGCCGAAATCGAGCCGCCGAATTTGTCGACGCTGTCGTGCACCGTGCGATTGATTTTTTCTTGCTGGCCGATGAAGTCGGTGTCCTTCACGCCTTCCGGCGGCGACACGTTGTAATGCAGGTTGCCGTCGCCCAGGTGGCCGAAGGTCACCATGCGGCAGCCGGGCGAAGTCTCTTGCAGCAGCACATCGGTGACGCGGATGAATTCGCCGATGCGCGAGATCGGCACCGAGATGTCGTGCTTGATGTTCTTGCCTTCGTGCGCTTGCGCCATCGAAATGTGTTCACGCAATTGCCATAGCGATTTCGATTGCGCGATGGAGGTCGCGATGACGGCGTCGTCGATCAGTTCCTGCTCCAGCGCATCGCCGATGACGGCTTCGAACATGTCGGACGCGTGCGCTTCCGATTCGCTGTCCGAGAGTTCCAGCAATACGTATTGCGCGTGCGGCTTGTCGAACGGCGCGCGATGCGGCGGGAAATGTCTGGCCACCAGTTGCAGGCAAAAATCCGACATCAGTTCAAAGCCCGTGAGCGCCGCGCCGCAGCGTTCTTGCGCCAGGCTGAGCAGGCGCAGCGCGTGGTCCGGCGTGCGCAATGCGGCCAGTGCGGTGACTTGCGCCTTCGGTTGCGGGAACAGTTTGATCACGGCGGCGGTGATGATGCCCAGCGTGCCTTCCGCACCGATGAAGAGGTCGCGCAGGTCGTAGCCGGTGTTGTCCTTGCGCAGGCCGCGCAGGCTGCTCATGACATCGCCTTGCGGCGTGACGACTTCGACGCCCAGGCATAGCTCGCGGGTGTTGCCGTAACGCAGAACGCCGGTGCCGCCGGCATTGGTCGACAGGTTGCCGCCGATGGTGCAGCTGCCTTCTGCCGCCAGCGACAAAGGAAACAGGCGCTGTGCGGCGGCGGCGGCTTGCTGGATGTTTTGCAGGATGCAGCCGGCTTCGACGGTCATCGTGTTGTTGACCGGATCGACGGCGCGGATGCGGTTGAGCCGGGTGAGCGACAGCAGCACCGCGTTGCCCTTGGTGTCGGGCACGCTGCCGAGCACCAGGCCGGTATTGCCGCCTTGCGGCACGATGGGCACCAGATGCTGGTGGCACAGTTTGACGAGGGCGGCGACTTCTTCGGTGCTGCCGGGCTTGAGCACCGCCACGGCTTTGCCGGTATAGCGTCCGCGCTGATCGGTCAGGTAGCCGGCGGTGTCGGCGTCGTCGGTCAGGACATGCGCGGCGCCGATGGCGGCGCGGCAGGCTTGCAGGAATGCTTCTGGTGCTGCGCTCATGAATACCTCAGAAAATTATTGCGAGGCCTTTTGAATGGCCTGGCGTGCGATTTCCTTGGCTGCTTTCTTGTAAGGATGCAGGTAGAGGATGGCGCACAGGAAATAGATGCAGGTCAGCGCAACTTCGACCCAGCCCAGCGTGACCGACATGGCGACGCGGTCGCTGGTGGCGCGCACGATGCCTTCGGTAAAGTACAGCAGGATCAGCATCGACGACCATTGCATCGTGTAGACGTCGCGCTTGAGCACGCCGCGCAGCGGGAACAGCAGGGGAATCACTTTGAGCACCATCCACGATCCGCCCGGTCGCAGGGGCGCCAGCGCCAGTTCCCAGGCGACGCACAGGACAATCAGCGCCACCAGACTGATGGCGGCGCCCAGATGGAAAAAACGGAACCGTTGCGTGCTCATTCAAGCCTCCTGCAGTTTGATGGCGTTTTGTGCAAGGCGCCGGCCCAGTGCGATGGCCAGCGCGCGCGTATCGTCCGAAATCGCCTGATTGCCGTTGACGCCGGCCCAGTGGCTGGCGCCGTAGGGCGTGCCGCCGGTGCTGGTGCTCATCAGCTCGGGCTGGGTATAGGGCAGGCCCAGGATCAGCATGCCGTGATGCAGCAGAGGAATCATCATGGACAGCAGCGTCGACTCCTGGCCGCCGTGCATGCTGCCGGTGGAGGTGAAGACGCAGGCTGGTTTGCCGGCCAGTGCGCCGGACAGCCATTGCGGCGCGGTGCCGTCCCAGAAGTATTTCATCGCTGCCGCCATGTTGCCGAAACGGGTCGGCGAGCCGAGCGCCAGGCCGGCGCATTGTTCCAGGTCTTGCAATTCGACGTAGGGGGCGCCTTCTTTCGGCACATCGGGCTCCGTGGCTTCGGTCACGGTGGATACCGCCGGCACGGTGCGCAGGCGCGCGTCGCAGCCGGGTACGCTTTCCACGCCCTGGGCGATCAGTTCGGCCAGTTTGCGGGTGGAGCCGTGTCTCGAATAGTAAAGGACCAGTATTGTTGTATTAGTTGTGTTCGCCATGTTGGTATTATAGGAGCCTTTATTTATCCATCGCTACGTGTTTACTGCTCGCATTTTTGCGGATGGAACCTGGCGCATGGGAGACGGTCCTTAGGGCCTGTTAACAGGCCCTGGCCTCTCTCGTGATTTTGATTGCCTCATCTTGCTTACCTTTTTGAAACCCATGCAGGGCTTGTCTCGTACCCAGTTGCGCGATTTGTTCCGGTTTGCCGTCAAACGGCTGAGCGACGACCGCTTGCCGCAAGTGGCAGGCAGCCTGACGTTTACCACCATCCTGTCGCTGGTGCCGCTGCTGACCATCGCGCTGGCGATCTTTACGGCGTTCCCGCTGTTCAGCACCTTCCGTTCGGCGCTGGAGGCGTATTTCGTCCAAAACCTGATGCCCAAGGGCGTGGCCAACACCATACTTGGCTACCTCAACCAGTTTTCGTCGAAGTCGGCGCGCCTGTCGGCGGTCGGCGGCGTGGCGCTGATCCTGACCTCGGTGCTGACGATGGCGACCATCGACCGCGTGTTCAACCAGATCTGGCGCGTCAAGAAATCGCGTCCCCTGTTGCAGCGCATCCTGGTCTATTGGGCCATCATCACCCTGGGACCGTTGCTGATCGGCGTATCGATCAGCGTCACGTCTTACCTGTATTCCGCCACCAACGGCGTGGTCACCAGCGTGCCGTTCATCGGTGCCAGCTTCTACACCCTGATTTCGGTGCTGCTGACGACCAGTGCGTTTACGCTGCTGTACATCGCCGTGCCGAATCAGTGGGTGGATTGGCGCGACGCTGTCTGGGGCGGTTTGCTGGCGGGCGTGGCGGTGGAAATCGCCAAGCGCCTGTTTGCCAGCTATGTCATGAAATTCCCGACCTACACCATGGTGTATGGCGCAGTGGCAGCCTTGCCGATTTTCCTGCTGTGGATCTACATGCTGTGGATGATTACGCTGGTGGGCGCGCTGCTGACGGCTGCTTTGCCGATCGTGCGCTATGAGCGCTGGTGGCATGTCGCTTCGCCCGGCAGCGAGTTCGTCGACGCCATGAAGGTCTTGAAGATTCTGCATGACGCCCGCGCCAACGGCGAATCGGCGACAGTGGATATCGCACTGCTGCGGGCGCATACGCACATGGGGCTGGAAGAGTTGCAAAATCTGCTGCAGAAGATGCTGGACGCCGGCTGGGTCGGTTCGCTCAAGAGCGAAGCGCCGAAGAAATCGGCCTGGAACAAGCGTCTCGTGGATGGCCTTGATCGCTGGACCTTGCTCATCAATCCCGAGTTTCTGAAGCTGGTCGATGTCTATCGCCTGTTCGTCTTCGATACTGCCGCGCATGTCGATGAAGACCGTCCGCTGGTCAATCGTGTCGACGCCGCCGTCGCAGCAGTGCTGGATCAGACCCTGGAATCGTATTTTTCAGAAGACCACAATGGGCCGGATTTGCGCGAAGTGAGTTCGGTCGGAGTGATCGCCGGCCGTTGAGCCGGGGCGGAACGGTCAGAACGAAATCTGCCCGGTCAGCAGTTGCCAGTACATGACCCAGTCGCCCATGAAGGAATACAAGGGATGGCGAAAGGTCGCCGGCCGGTTTTTCTCGAACCTGAAATGGCCGACCCAGGCAAAGCCGTAGCCGCAAAGCAGGGCGGCGACCAGCCACCATAAATTGTGCGTTAGCAGCATGAATGCCAGGCAGAACAGCGCCAGCGTGGATCCGACAAAATGCAACTGGCGGCAAGTCCGGTTGAGATGTTCGTTGAGATAGCTCGGGTAGAACTCTTCGAAGCTGGCGTACTTTTCATGTTGCAGGACGGTAGGCATGCTCATCTCCTTCTAGTCTTATGGTTTCAGGGTAGGCCGTTGCGGGGGCGTAATCAATGAAAAATTTCATTTTTAATACGCAATGGTGATTGTAGGCAGACGCCAAACCTCGTACCATGGAGAAACCGCCGCCGGTTTGTAGATTTTTGCCCACGCATGGGCTACATTCCCGATAAGGCCACAATAACTTAAGGATGACACCATGAAAGTCTCTGAAATTCTTAAAGTCAAAGGCAACATTCTCTTCACCGTTACCCCCGACACGCCGATTGCGGAAGCCGTGAGTGCGATGGCGGAGAAAGACATCGGCTCTCTGGTGGTCATGGAATTCGGTGAACTGGTTGGCATGCTGACGTTCCGCGAAGTGCTGAAGACCTTGCAGGAAAACGCCGGCTCGGTCGGCACCAATACCGTGCGCAAGCACATGGACGACCATCCGATCACCGTTACTCCCGACACCGACCTCAACGAAGTGCGCCGCATCATGCTGGAAAAGCATGCGCGCTATGTGCCGGTGATGGACGCCAAGACGCTGCTGGGCGTGATGTCCTTTTACGACGTCGCCAAGGCGGTGCTGGATGCGCAGGGCTTCGAGAACAAAATGCTCAAGGCTTACATCCGCGACTGGCCGGCCGAGGAAGAAAACAGCTGAAACAAACATCGGCAGCGCCCTGGCAGTGTTGTTGAAACAGGCGCGCCGCTTATCCGAGAAACCGTTCATGTCGTCATGAACGGTTTTTTGTTATCCGAACGGCGTCTTTTTTAGCCGATTCGCCCAACTTGCCTATTCTGCTCGCTCCATGAGTCAATCCAATCAGTTTTCCCTGCTCGGCCAGCGTCGTTTTGCTCCTTTCTTCTGGACCCAGTTCCTCGGCGCACTCAATGACAACGTTTTCAAGACGGCCCTGCTGACTATCCTCACCTACGATGCACTGAGCTGGACCACGCTGGACACCGGCCTGCTCAACAACCTGATCCCGGGTTTGTTCATCCTGCCGTTCTTCCTGTTCTCGGCGACGGCGGGGCAATTGGCCGACAAGATGGAAAAGGGGCGGCTGGCGCGTTACGTCAAACTGCTGGAAATCGTCATCATGGGCATCGCCGCCTACGGCTGGATGACGCATCACCTGTGGCTGCTGGTTATTGCCGTGGCGGGCATGGGCATCCACTCGACCATCTTCGGCCCGGTCAAATACGCCTATCTGCCGCAACAACTGAAGCCGCAAGAGCTGGTCGGCGGCAACGGCGTGATCGAAATGGGCACCTTCGTCGGCATTTTGCTGGGTGAAGTGCTGGGCGCCGTGCTGGTGGTGCAAAAGCCGTTCGGGCTGGAAACCATCGCCTTCGTGACCATCGGTTTTGCGATTCTCGGCTGGCTGACCAGCCTGGCGATTCCCTTGTCGCCGGCGCCTGCGCCCGATCTGAAGATCAACTGGAATCCGTTCTCGGAAATGGTGCGCAACCTCGGCTTCTCGCGTCGCAATCGTCCCGTTTTCCTGTCGATCCTGGGCAACTCCTGGTTCTGGTTTTACGGCGCCATCGTGCTGGCGCAATTTCCTTTGTATGCGAAGAATTACCTGCATGGCGACCATAGCGTGTTCGTCTTGCTGCTGATGGTGTTTTCGGTCGGGATCGGCGTCGGATCGCTGCTGTGCGAACGTCTGTCCGGGCACAAGGTGGAAATCGGCCTGGTGCCTTTCGGTGCAATCGGCTTGTCGGTGTTCGGGCTGGAGCTGTATTTCGCCAGCGTCAGTTACAGCGCGACGGCGGCGGTCGACATGAGCGGCTTTATCGCCCAGCACGGCAGCCTGCGCATCCTGTTCGACTGCCTGATGATCGGCGTGTTCGGCGGCTTGTACATCGTGCCGCTGTTTGCGCTGATCCAGACGCGCTGCGATCCGCAACACGTCTCGCGCACGATTGCCGGGATGAACATCATGAACTCGCTGTTCATGGTGGTGGCGGCCTTGCTGGCGATGGTGCTGCTGCGATCGGGCTTCACGATTCCGCAGATTTTCCTGATCACGGCGATCCTGAATGCGATCGTGGCGACCTACATTTTCTCGCTGGTGCCGGAATTCCTGATGCGCTTCCTGGCGTGGATGCTGATCCACACCATCCATCGCGTGCGCACCGTCAATGCCGATCTGATCCCCAGGCATGGCGCCGCGGTGCTGGTGTGCAATCACGTCAGCTACGTGGATGCCATCGTGATCATGGCCGCCAGCCCGCGTCCGATCCGCTTCGTCATGGATCATCGCATCTTCAAGACGCCGGTGCTGTCCTGGATCTTCCGCACCGCCAAGGCGATTCCGATCGCGCCGGCCAAGGAAGACCCGTGGCTGATGGAGAAAGCCTACGTCGACATCGCCCAGGCGCTGCACGAAGGCGATCTGGTGTGCATCTTCCCGGAAGGCAAGCTGACCAGCACCGGCGAGATCAACGAATTCAAGGGCGGCATCCGGAAGATCATCGAGCGCACGCCGGTGCAGGTGTTTCCGATGGCCTTGCGCGGCTTGTGGGGCAGCCTGCTCACGCGCGACAGCGGCAATCCCTTCCATCGCTCGTTCAAGCGCGGCTTGTTTTCGAAGCTGGAACTGGCGGTGGGCGAGCCGATTCCGGCGGAGCAGGCGACGCCGGAATACCTGCAGCAACGCGTGAGTGAGTTGCGCGGTGAGTGGAAATAGTCCCAGGGCCTATCTGGTAAAATCACCCCTTCAGATCATTCAAAGTAGAGCTTCGCTATGTCCGGCAATACCCTCGGCACGCTGTTTACCGTTACCACCTTCGGCGAATCCCATGGCCCGGCCATCGGCTGCGTGATCGACGGCTGTCCGCCGGGAATGACCTTGTCCGAAGCGGACATTCAGCCTGAGCTGGATCGGCGCAAGCCGGGTACTTCGCGTCACGTGACGCAGCGCCAGGAGCCGGATACCGTCGAGATCCTCTCCGGCGTGTTCGAAGGCAAAACCACCGGTACGCCGATTGCACTGCTGATCCGCAACCAGGACCAGCGCAGCAAGGATTACGGCAACCTGCTCGACACCTTCCGTCCAGGTCACGCCGATTACACTTACTGGCACAAATACGGCATCCGCGATCCGCGCGGAGGCGGCCGTTCTTCGGCGCGTCTGACGGCTCCCGTGGTCGGTGCGGCGGCGGTGGCCAAGAAATGGCTGTTCGAGCAATACGGCACCACCTTCAAGGGCTGCATGAGCCAGCTCGGCGACATCGCGATTCCCTTCGAATCCTGGGATCACGTGCGCGAAAATCCATTCTTCGCCGCCAACGCAACCCTCATTCCGCAGCTTGAGGAATACATGGATGCGCTGCGCAAGGCCGGCGACTCTTGCGGCGCGCGTATTGACGTGGTGGCGCAGAACGTGCCGGTCGGCCTGGGCGAACCCATTTACGACAAGCTCGATGCGGAAATCGCCTATGCGCTGATGGGCATCAACGCCGTCAAGGGCGTCGAGATCGGCGCCGGTTTTAAATCGGTGGCGCAAAAAGGCACCGAACACGGCGATGCGCTGACGCCGGAAGGTTTCGTCGGCAACAACGCCGGCGGTATCCTGGGCGGGATTTCGACCGGCCAGGATATTACGGCGTCGATCGCCATCAAGCCGACGTCGAGCATCCGTTCGCCGCGTCCGTCGATCGATAAGGCCGGACAGCCGACCGAAGTGGAGACGCACGGCCGTCACGATCCCTGCGTCGGCATTCGCGCAACGCCCATTGCTGAAGCCATGGTGGCGCTGGTCCTGATGGACCATGCTTTGCGTCATCGCGCGCAATGCGGCGATGTCAAGGTATCCACGCCGCAAATCGCCGCGCAGAAATAAAACGAGATCGGCGGCTTTTGCGCCGGCGTCAGAACTGAGTCAATGTACGCCGGTCGAATGACCTGCAACATCGGGGGAGCGCCGCGTCGGCAATGACAATCGCGTGGCAATTTTCGCAAGGATGGCCAAGCGTTTCTCCCGCGTATTTTTATCTTTGACGATGGAGACAGCATGGCGTACCGAATGCAGCGTTCACAACAACTTCTTTCCCGTTTCTTCCTGATTGCCGCCGCCGTGGCGCTGACTGCCTGCGAAAGCGTGCAAACCACGCAAGGTGGCGCCGTCGGCATCACGCGCCAGCAGAGCATGATGTTGTCTGCGCAAGAAGTCGACAGCGCCGCTGTCAAGGAATATGCGCAGGTGCTCGACGAACAAAAGAAGAAGGGCGCGCTGAATCAGAATGCCGCCCAGGTGCGCCGCGTGCGCGCCATTGCCGATCGCCTGATCCCGCAGACCGCCGCTTTCCGTCCCGACGCCGTCAAGTGGAAATGGGAGGTCAACGTCATCACTTCGCCCGAGGCCAACGCCTGGTGCATGCCGGGCGGCAAAATCGCGGTCTATACCGGCCTGATCGAGAAGCTGAAAATCACCGACGACGAGCTGGCCGCCGTCATGGGCCACGAAATCGCCCACGCCTTGCGCGAACACGCCCGCGAGCGCGCTTCCGAGCAGGCCGTGACGGGATCGCTGATTTCCATCGGCTCCTCGATTCTGGGTGTCGGCGAACTGGGGCAGCAGGGCGCGCAGTATGCCTACATGGGGCTGGTCGGCCTGCCGAATTCGCGCACCCACGAGACCGAGGCTGACCGCATCGGCGTGGAGCTGGCCGCTCGTGCCGGTTACGATCCGCGTGCGGCCATTTCCCTGTGGCAAAAAATGGCGCAGATCGGCGGCAGCGAACCGATGAAGTTCATGTCCACTCACCCTTCGCGCGAAGACCGCATCAGCGATCTTACGGTGTATTCGCAACGCGTGATGCCGCTCTACGAGCAAAGTCGGAAGACGCGCTGAGCGGCGTCGGTCGCAACGCCCGGCGCTGCGTTGCCTTAAAAGCATGGCCATAACCACATTCGCGCCTCGGGAAAGGCGTGTTTATGGCATAATCAAAGGCTCATTTCAACGACTTGCGTAGCTTTCACACGCCCGCATCATCATGCTCAAGACGCTTTACGACAAACTTTGGGAATCTCACGTTGTTCATGCAGAACAAGACGGAACGGCCATTTTGTATATCGACCGTCACCTGTTGCATGAAGTGACCAGCCCGCAAGCATTTGAAGGCCTCAAGCTGGCCGGCCGCCAGCCATGGCGCAACGCCGCCAACCTGGTGGTCGCCGACCACAATGTGCCCACCACCAATCGCGCCAACGGCATCGCCGATCCGATTTCGCGCCTGCAGGTGGAAACGCTGGACGCCAATGCCAAGGAATACGGCCTGACCTATTTCGGCATGAACGACAAGCGCCAGGGCATCGTGCACGTCATCGGACCTGAGCAAGGCGCCACGCTGCCGGGCATGACCGTGGTGTGCGGCGATTCGCACACTTCCACGCACGGCGCGTTCGCCTGTCTGGCGCACGGCATCGGCACCTCTGAAGTCGAACACGTGCTGGCCACGCAAACGCTGCTCGCGAAAAAATCCAAGGCCATGCTGGTGCAGGTCGACGGCGCATTGCCGAGCGGCGTGACCGCAAAAGACATCGTGCTGGCCGTAATCGGCAAGATCGGCACCGCCGGCGGCACCGGCTACGCGATTGAATTCGCCGGCTCGACCATGCGTTCGCTGACCATGGAAGGCCGCATGACGGTCTGCAACATGGCCATCGAAGCAGGCGCACGCGCCGGCATGGTTGCGGTTGACGACACTACGATCAATTACCTGAAGGGCCGTCCGTTCGCGCCGTCGGGTCCGCATTGGGAGCGCGCCGTGACTTATTGGCGTACGCTGCATTCCGATCCGGGCGCCAAGTTCGACATGGTCGTGACCTTGAATGCCGCCGACATCAAGCCGCAAGTGACCTGGGGCACCTCGCCGGAGATGGTGGTCGCCATCGACAGCCGCGTCCCTGATCCGGACAAGGAAAAAGACGCCACCAAGCGCGACGGCATGGAAAAGGCGCTGGCCTACATGGCGTTGAAGCCCAATACCCCGATCGAAGATATTCGCATCGACAAGGTGTTCATCGGCTCCTGCACCAACTCGCGCATCGAAGATTTGCGCGAAGCGGCGGCGGTGGTGCGCGGCAAGTTCCGCGCTTCCAACGTCAAGCTGGCGATGGTGGTGCCGGGTTCCGGTCTGGTGAAGGAACAAGCCGAGCGCGAAGGCCTGGACAAGATTTTCCGCGATGCCGGTTTTGAATGGCGTGAGCCGGGCTGTTCGATGTGTCTGGCGATGAACGCCGACCGTCTGGAGCCGGGTGAACGCTGTGCGTCGACATCCAATCGCAACTTCGAAGGACGCCAGGGCGCCGGCGGCCGTACGCATCTGGTGAGCCCTGCGATGGCAGCAGCAGCGGGCATCGCCGGACATTTTGTTGATATTCGTTCTTTGTAAAACTACCTGGGTGAAATCATGAAAAAAATACTTGCTTTGGCTTTGCTGGCTGTTTCGATCCTGACACTGACTGCATGCAACACCGTTCACGGTTTCGGTGAAGACGTCGCGAAGGTCGGCGACAAGATGCAAGACGCCAGCAAGAAGTAAGAATGCAGTGGCGGCAGCCGGTGCGCTTGCATCGCTGCTGCTGATTCGTTTGTTGAAGAGATAGAGAAATCGGCTGATCCGGGTTGCCGCATGATGCGGCGATTCATCACCGATACAAGTGCCATGAATAAATTTATTGTCCATGATGGTCTGGTTGCTCCGCTTGACCGCGCTAACGTCGATACCGACGCGATCATCCCCAAGCAATTCCTGAAGTCGATCAAGCGCAGCGGCTTCGGCCCCAACCTGTTCGACGAATGGCGTTACCTGGACCACGGCGAGCCGGGCATGGACAATTCCAAGCGTCCGCTGAATCCGGATTTCGTGCTGAACCAGGCGCGTTACCAAGGTGCATCGATCCTGATTGCACGCAAGAATTTCGGCTGCGGCTCCTCGCGCGAACATGCGCCGTGGGCGCTGGACCAATACGGCTTCCGCGCGGTGATTGCACCGAGCTTCGCCGATATTTTCTTTAATAATTGCTACAAGAACGGCTTGCTGCCGATCGTGCTGTCGGAACAGCAGATCGACCATCTGTTCGATGAAGTGAAGGCATTCCCGGGCTTCCGCCTGATCATTGATCTGGACAAACAGATCATTACTACCGCCAACGGTAGTCAGACTTATCCGTTTGAGGTCGGCGAATTCCGTAAATATTGCTTGCTCAACGGCCTGGACGACATCGGTCTGACATTGCGCCAAGCGGACAAAATCCGCGCTTTTGAAGAGCGTCACCTGTACGATCAACCCTGGTTGGCAAACACTATCTGATTAGTTACGCCGCCACGTTTATTCGCAGCAGGTTTCTGAAGTTCTGATCAGCCGGATGCCGCATCGCACGGTCGCCACGACCGGTGCGGATGCGGCCTCCGGCGCTATTATTTTCCAAGACTAGAAGACGACGACATGAAGATTGCAATTTTGCCAGGCGATGGCATCGGTCCCGAGATCATTGAACAAGCCGTACGTGTACTCGATACGCTGGGCGAAAAGTTTGAAATGGAAACTGCGCCGGTCGGCGGCGCAGGTTACGAAGCGCACGGCCATCCGCTGCCGGACGGCACGCTGAAGCTGGCCAAGGAAGCCGATGCGATCCTGTTCGGCGCCGTCGGCGACTGGAAGTACGACACGCTGGATCGTCCGCTGCGTCCTGAGCAAGCGATTCTGGGTCTGCGCAAGCATCTGCAATTGTTTGCCAACTTCCGTCCTGCGATCTGCTATCCGGAACTGACCGGCGCTTCGTCGTTGAAGCCTGAGCTGGTTGCCGGCCTGGACATCCTGATCGTGCGCGAACTGAACGGCGACATCTATTTCGGCCAGCCGCGCGGCATGCGCGAAGCGCCGGACGGTCCGTTCAAGGGGGCGCGTGAAGGTTTCGACACCATGCGCTACAGCGAGCCGGAAATCCGCCGCATCGCGCACGTCGCCTTCCAGGCCGCGGCCAAGCGCGGCAACCGTCTGTGCAGCGTCGACAAAGCCAACGTGCTGGAAACCTTCCAGTTCTGGAAAGACATCGTCACCGACGTGCACAATGAATATCCGCAAGTCGAACTGACCCACATGTACGTTGACAATGCAGCAATGCAACTGGTCAAGGCGCCGAAGAACTTCGACGTCATCGTCACCGGCAACATGTTCGGTGACATCCTGTCGGACGCGGCTGCGATGCTGACCGGCTCGATCGGCATGCTGCCGTCGGCATCGCTGGACGCCAACAACAAGGGTTTGTACGAGCCGTCGCACGGTTCGGCGCCCGACATCGCCGGCAAGGGCATCGCCAATCCGTTGGCGACCATTTTGTCGGCAGCCATGATGCTGCGTTTCTCGCTGAACAAGGCGGAACAGGCAGACCGCATTGAAGCGGCGGTGAAGAAAGTCCTTGCACAAGGCTATCGCACCGGCGATATTTATGAAGAGGGCACTACCAAGGTCGGCACCAAGGAAATGGGCGACGCAGTCGTCAAGGCATTGGGCTAATTGAGGCGGTGGTTTTTTTAACGTTGTAGTTCATTGATTATGGAAGTTCATTAATAGGGAAAGATGATGAAACTGGTTGGTTTAGTTGGCTGGCGTGGAATGGTGGGTTCGGTCCTGATGCAACGCATGCAGGACGAGGGTGATTTCGATCACATCGAACCGGTATTTTTTTCGACCTCGAATGCAGGCGGTAAAGCTCCGTCGTTCGCCAAAACGGCAACGACGCTGAAAGACGCCAACAGCATTGATGAGCTGAAAAAATGCGACATCATTATTACCGCGCAGGGCGGCGACTACACCACCGAGATCTTTCCCAAGCTGCGTGCAGCGGGCTGGGACGGCTACTGGATCGATGCGGCGTCGACTCTGCGCATGAAGGACGACGCCGTGATCGTGCTCGATCCGGTCAACAACGATGTCATCAAAAACGCGCTGGCCAAGGGCGTCAAGAACTACATCGGCGGCAATTGCACCAATTCCATCCTGCTGATGGGCGTGGGCGGCCTGTTCAAGGAAGGCCTGGTCGAGTGGGTCAGCTCCATGACCTACCAGGCGGCTTCCGGCGGCGGCGCGAATCACATGCGCGAACTGCTGAAGGGCATGGGCGTGATCAACGCGGCCGTGGCCGATGAACTGGCGACACCGTCGTCGGCGATTCTGGACATCGACCGCAAAGTCGCCAAGACCATCCGCGAAGACGTGCCGACCGAATATTTCGGCGCACCGTTGGCAGGCGGCCTGATCCCATGGATCGACGCGCAGCTGGAAAACGGCCAGTCCAAGGAAGAGTGGAAGGGCCAGGCTGAAGTCAACAAGATCCTCGACAGCGAGAAAGTCATTCCTGTCGACGGCTTGTGCGTACGTATCGGCGCGATGCGTTGCCATAGCCTGGCATTGACCATCAAGCTCAAGCGCGACCTGCCGCTGGCCGAGATCGAATCCATCATCCGTGCGGGTAACCAATGGGTGAAATGGGTGCCGAACGATCGTGCCATCACCGTCAAGGAACTGACTCCGGCGTCGATCACCGGCAGTCTGGAAATCGGCGTCGGCCGCGTGCGCAAGCTGAACCAGGGACCGGAATATATTTCCGCCTTCGTGATCGGCGACCAGTTGCTGTGGGGCGCCGCAGAACCGCTGCGCCGCATGTTGCGCATCATTCTGGGTAAATAATGAAGCGGAAGGCCTAGCCTTCCGTTGTCAATTTGCAACGAAAACCCGTCAAACATTCCTTCACTGGAATGTTGACGGGTTTTGACCATCTTGAGAACTTGGTTACACTTGCAGGCCTAAGTTCTTGATGATATGTTGAAAATCAGAATTTATCTCATCACTGTCAACAATCCGGTCATTAAAGCCCTTTACCATGAGGGATGTTCAAGTCCATTGCTTCGTGGCAAGTTGGAGGGCTTTGATTGAGTTGTCGATTTTTTGATTGTCATCGATGAAATAAATTTTAGTTTTCAGGCCTTCTTTAGCAGAACGTCTATCTAAAACCATACAAACATGCCTCTATATACTCATAACAAGTTTGCGCTGTCCCGCCTGAAAACACTGAGTGCCGCCGTGACCCTGGCATTGGCTCTGCCGATGGCGGCGCATGCCGCAGGACTGGGCAAGCTCACGGTGCTTTCGTCACTCGGACAACCTCTGCGTGCGGAAATCGAGCTGAACTCGGTGTCGAAAGAAGAAGAGGGCGCGCTGGTGGCGCGACTCGCACCGGCAGACGCTTTCAAGAAGGCGAATATCGATTTCAATCCGGTATTGTCGTCGCTGCGATTTTCGGTCGAACAACGCCAGGGCAAGCAACTGATTCGCATCAGTTCGCCGCAGGCGATCAATGAACCTTTCGTCGACCTGCTGCTGGAATTGAGCGGCGGCGGTTCGCGTCTGGTGCGTGAATACACCTTCCTGCTCGACCCGCCGGACATGCGCAAGCCGCAAACGGCGCAATCGGCTCCTGCGACACCGCCTGCTGCTGCACCTGCCGCCAAGCCTGCGGCCAGCGCACCGGTCGCCGCAGCCGCGCCGGTCGCCGCAGCCGCGCCGGCGCCTGCGAAACCTGCAGCTGCACCGGCAGCAGCTCCCGCTGCTGCCCCTGCGCCGGCTGCAGCAATGAACAACAGCGACGAAGAACCGACTTCGCGCATCGTCACCAAGTCGGCTCCTTCGAGCCAGGCGGAAGAACTGATCCGCAATGGCGGCAACGGTGATCAGAGCGGCCTGAGCAATGCGCCGGTGCCGCCTGCCGTCGCGGAAAAGACTGTACCGGCCGCCGCGCCGGCGAAGATGGAAGCCAAGGCGGACGAGTCTTCCGGCGCACCTGCCGCGACTTCAGGCAAACGCGGCAAAGGCGGCAAGGCCGACAGCGCGGCCAAGCCGGACGGCAAGTCGTATAAGGTGAAAGAGGGCGATACGCTGGCGGAGATCGCCAATCGCACCAAAGACAATACCGTTTCGCTGGATCAGATGCTGGTCGCTTTGTACCGCGCTAATCCTGATGCCTTCATGGGCAACAACATCAACCGCTTGCGCGCCGGTCGCGTGCTGTCGGTGCCGGATGCGGCCACTGCAACCGCCGTCGACAAGGGCGAAGCGCGTACGACCGTCGTTGCGCAAGCACAGGATTTCAACGCCTACCGCAACAAGCTGGCCGGCCAGGTTGCCAACGGGCCTTCGCGCAGGGCCGGCGACACAAGGCAAAGCAGCAGCGGCAAAGTGACCGCGCGCGTGGAAGAAAAATCCGGCGCAGGCGAGGCCCGGGACAAGCTGCAACTGTCCAAAGCCGGCGCCAGCGATCGTGCCGCCGCCGACAAGGCCGCGGCAGAAGAAAAGATCGCGGCGGACAAGGCGATTGCCGACGCGAACGAACGCGTGAAGGCGCTTGAGAAAAACGTCAGCGATCTGCAAAAGCTGCTGGAAATCAAGAACAAGACGCTGGCCGAAATGAGCGAGCAGCAAAAGATGGCTGCCGCCAAGCCGGAAACGCCTGCGCCGCAACCGGCTCCGGCTGCCGAAGCCAAGCCTGCGGAAGCCAAACCGGCTGAAGCCGCCGCCGAGCAACCGAAGCCGGAAGCCCCGACCGCACCGGCTCCTGCTCCGGCGGCCCCAACTCCAGCGCCGGCCAAGCCTGTGGTTGCTCCGACGCCTGCACCTGCCGCCAAGGGCAGTTTCTTTGAAAACATGCAGGACAATCCATATGTCCTGGGCGGCGCCGGCGTGGGCGCATTGGTGGTCGCACTGCTCGCCGGATGGGGCGTGATGCGTATGCGCAATAATCGGAAGAAGGCGGCAACCGCCGTTTCTGCCGATGCAGACAAGGAGGATGAGCCGGGAAAGGTAACTAAAGCACCTGAACCGGCTCCCGAAGCACCTGTTGCAGTAGCCGCAGTAGCAGAACCTGAAGCTGCGCCTGAAGTCGTTCCGGAGGCAGTGCCTGTAGCGGCAGCCGCAGCGGCCGTGGTCGACGAGGTTGATCCGATCTCCGAAGCCGACATGTACATCTCTTACGGCCGCGATGAGCAGGCCGAAGATATCTTGCGCCTGGCCTTGAAGAGCGATCCGGATCGCCAGGCCATCCGCCTGAAGCTGCTGGAGATCTACTCCAAGCGTCAGGATGTCGAAGGCTTCAATGACGTCGCGAGAGAATTGCATGACGCCACCGGCGGCATCGGCTCCGAATGGGAGCAAGCTGCGGCCATGGGCATCGTGCTTGATCCGACCAATCCGCTGTACGGCGGTTCGCCGGTGGAAGAAGTCGTCGCCGAAGCTGAGCCGGTCGTCGAGAAGGCGCCCGAGCCTGAACCCGAACCGGTTGCGCCGGAAGAGCAAGGCCTGGAGTTTGATCTCGACGACTTCAAGGGCGCCGAAATTCAACCGGGCGCCACACCGCCGGTTGCCGACATCGGCAGCAAGATCGATTTCGATCTGGAGCTTGACAGCGGCAAAGCAGCAGAGGACGAAGAAGCTCCGGCTGCCGCGATACCGGATAATTTGCCGAAGGCATCGCCGCCCGCGGCCGACATCGAGCTCGATTTGCCGGAGCCGGTGGAAGCGCCTAAGCCTGATGTGCTGGAAGACGACGAGTCTGCCTTCGCCGCCGAAATGTCGACCAAGCTGGATCTGGCCGCGGCGTATCAGGAAATCGGCGACAGGGAAGGTGCGCGCGAATTGCTGGATGAAGTCATTCGCGGCGGCAGCGACAGCCAGATCGAACGCGCCAAGGATATGTTGTCCAAATTGTCGTAAGCAGGGTGCGTATTTCTCGCACGCTGCCGGACGACTTGTCCGGAGACGGGCGCCGATGCCGGCGCCCGTTTGCTTTTTTCGAAGTGCAATGAATTGTGCAACAAACCTGAAACAACACCGTGACCGAATCACCGCCCCCCATTTCTGCCGAGCTGCAAACTGTTGCGGAAGCAGTATCGTCGAAAAGTCCTGCGGAATCTCTGCGTCCGCTGCGCCGCATCGTGCTCGGCATTCAATACGACGGCAATTCCTGGCAAGGCTGGCAGACCCAGCCGCATGGCCTGACGGTGCAGGACAAACTGGAAGCGGCGCTGAAACAATTCACGCTGCTCGATATCGATACCATCTGCGCCGGCCGTACGGATTCCGGCGTGCATGCGCTGGAGCAGGTCGTGCATTTCGACACCGTGATCGCGCGCGACAAAGCCTCCTGGGTGCGCGGCGTCAACGCCTTCCTGCCGCCGTCGATTGCCGTGCGTTGGGCGATCGAATTGCCGGCGGACGATGGTCCGGCGCATCATATTGCCGAGCGCGAAGGCGGCTTCCATGCGCGCTTCAGCGCGACTGCGCGCACCTATCACTACATGTTGTACAACCACCCGGTGCGTTCGCCTTTGCTCGCCGGCAAGGCCGGCTGGACTTTCCGCCCGCTGGATGTGGAGCGGATGCAGCAGGCGGCGAACCATCTGGTCGGCGAGCATGATTTCTCGACGTTTCGCGCCGTGGAGTGCCAGGCCAAGTCGCCGGTGCGTACGATGGCGTCGCTACAGGTGCGCCGCCATGGCGACATGATCGTCTTCACGCTGAAGGCCAACGCCTTCCTGCACCACATGGTGCGCAACATCGTCGGCTCGCTGATCTTTGTCGGCAACGGCAGGCAGCCGCCGGAATGGATCGCGCAGATACTGGCGCAACAGGACCGCAGTCTCGCCGCACCGACATTCATGCCGGACGGTTTGTATCTGGCCAAGGTCGACTATCCGGCGCGCTGGGCCTTGCCGCAGGAAGACGCATCCTGGCCCTGGCTGTAGTCCGGCCAGGCGCCTCAATCGGTTAGACTAGGCATCTTGCGAGCCGTCTTGCCACTTTCTCTTACGACCCCATCTAGCAACTATGCACAGGACCAGAATCAAGATTTGCGGCTTGACCCGCGCTGAAGACGTCGCCGCCGCCGTGGCGGCCGGTGCGGATGCGATCGGCTTCGTGTTTTACGCCAAGAGCCCGCGTTACGTCACCGCATCCGCCGCGGCGGAGCTGATTCGCACTGTGCCGCCTTTCATTTCGACGGTGGGCTTGTTCGTCAATGCCGGCGCGGAGGAAGTGGCCGCCGTATTGGAACAGGCGCCCTTGTCGTTGTTGCAATTCCACGGCGACGAGACGCCGCAGCAGTGCGCTGCGATTGCGCAAGCCGTCAAACGGCCTTTTATGCGCGCGGCACGCATCGGAAGCTCGACCACGCCTGAGGATTTGATAAAATACGAACAGGATTATCGTTCCGTCAGTACCTTTTTTACGGGACTCTTGCTCGACACCCTGGTTGAGCAATACGGCGGCAGCGGAAAGGTTTTCGATTGGTCTCTCATTCCAGAAGAACTCGCGCCTCGGGTCGTTTTAAGTGGTGGCTTGAGCGTACAAAACGCGACTGACGCGGTGCAGCGCGTGCGCCCGCACGCCGTCGACATCAGCAGTGGTGTCGAGCAAGCCAAAGGCATCAAGGATGCCGCCAGGATTGACGCTTTCATCAGCGCAGTCCGACTGGCGGACAATTCCTGAACCAGGCCTGGCAGCCATCTCACCAGAACACTAGAGGAATACCATGAAAGAATTGAATCCGCTCGGCAACTTCTCCGAGCGCCAGCCCATTGCCGCTGCTGCCTTGCATCAGACCGCACCCTACAACCTGCCGGACGCGCGCGGCCATTTCGGCCAATACGGCGGCAGCTTCGCATCGGAAACCCTGACGCACGCCCTGACCGAACTCCGCGAAGCCTATGCGCATTACCAGAACGACGAACAGTTCCTGGCGGAGTTTCATACCGAGCTGAAACACTTTGTCGGCCGTCCGAGCCCGGTGTATCACGCCAAGCGCTGGTCCGAACTGGCAGGCGGCGCGCAGATTTATTTCAAGCGCGAAGACCTGAATCACACCGGCGCGCACAAGATCAACAACGTCATCGGCCAGGCCTTGCTCGCCAAGCGCATGGGCAAGAAACGGATCATCGCCGAGACCGGCGCCGGCCAGCACGGCGTGGCGACGGCAACGATCTGTGCGCGTTTCGGCATGGAATGCATCGTCTACATGGGCAGCGAAGACGTCAAGCGCCAGTTGCAGAACGTCTATCGCATGAACCTGCTGGGCGCGACAGTGGTGCCGGTCGAATCCGGTTCCAAGACGTTGAAGGATGCGCTCAACGAAGCGATGCGCGACTGGGTCACCAACGTTGAAAGCACCTTCTACATCATCGGCACGGTCGCCGGTCCGCATCCCTATCCAATGATGGTGCGCGACTTCCAATCGGTGATCGGCAACGAATGCATCGTGCAGATGCCCGAGATCGCCAGCCGTCAGCCTGACTATGTGGTGGCGGCCGTCGGCGGCGGTTCCAATGCGATGGGTATCTTCTATCCCTACATCGATTATCACGACGTCAAGCTGGTCGGCGTTGAAGCCGCCGGCGACGGCCTCGATACCGGGCGTCATTCCGCCTCGCTGACGCTGGGTTCGCCGGGCGTGCTGCACGGCAATCGCACCTACTTGCTGCAGGACGAAAACGGCCAGATCATGGAAACCCATTCGGTCTCGGCCGGCCTCGATTATCCGGGCGTGGGTCCTGAGCATTCGTGGTTGAAGGACAGCGGTCGCGCCAGCTATGAATGCATCACCGACGAGGAAGCGCTGGCGGCCTTCAACACCTGCTGCCGCATCGAAGGCATCATCCCGGCGCTGGAATCGAGCCATGCGCTGGCTTACGCCGCCAAGCTGGCAGCGACTTTGCCGAAAGACAAGATCGTGCTGGCCAATCTGTCGGGACGCGGCGACAAGGACATGCATACCGTCCAGCAACGTCAGGGTTAAACAAGCTCAAGCAACAAGGCTCCAGCTCTGCATGCGAGCGGCGGACTCTTAATCCGCCGCTCGCAAGCCGCAAAAACAAAGCAGGGCTGGCCGAATCGACGAACACCATATTCCAACACCATGTCCCGTATCCAATCTACTTTTACCGCGCTGGCCGCCAGCAACAAGAAGGCGCTGATCACCTTCATCACCGCCGGCGATCCGGCGCCCGAACTGACCGTGCCGCTACTGCATGCGCTGGTCGCCGGCGGCGTCGATATTCTTGAACTCGGCGTGCCGTTTTCGGATCCCATGGCAGAAGGTCCGGTCATTCAGCGCGCCTGCGAACGCGCACTGAAATTCAACATCAGCACGCGCGACGTGCTGGGTTACGTGCGTGAGTTCCGCAAGACCAACGTCACCACGCCGGTGGTGCTGATGGGCTACGCCAATCCGCTCGAACGCTTCGGCGTCGATGCCTTCATTGCTGCGGCGAAAGAAGCGGGCGTGGACGGCACCATCATCGTCGATTACCCGCCGGAAGAGTGCGAAGAGTTTGCGCAAAAGATGCAGGCGCAGGGGCTCGACCCGATTTTCCTGCTGGCGCCGACGTCGACCGACGAACGCATCCGGCAAGTCGCCAAGGTCAGCAGCGGATTCTGTTATTACGTGTCGCTCAAGGGAGTGACGGGCGCCGGCAACATCGATACCGTTGAAGTGGCCAAGCGCATTGCGGAAATCCGCAAGCACGTCAAACTGCCGATCGGCGTCGGCTTCGGTATTCGCGACGGCGCCACCGCCAAGGCGGTGAGCCAGGTGTCGGATGCGGTCGTGATCGGCAGCCGCATCATTCAGGAACTGGAAAACACGCCGCGTGAGCGTGCGGTGGAAGCGGTGCAGGCTTTCGTGACGGATATTCGCAAGGCAATGGACGCCTGATTCCAGGATAACGAAGAGGGTGTCGGCAGCGCGTCCGATACCCTCGAATCACATCATTCCATATAATTTCCAAAAAGAAATTATCGAAAAGCAATCAAATCATCGTCCCCGGTTGTGCGGCTTTGCCTCTGGTACAATGCGCCACCGGAAATTAGAAAGAGGTTTCTATGAGCTGGCTAGAGAAATTACTCCCGCCTCAAATTCAACGTAGCGATTCCGCAAGCCGGAAGTCGATACCCGAAGGTTTATGGGTCAAGTGCCCGTCCTGCGAAGCAGTGCTTTATCGCACTGATCTGGAATCCAATCTCCACGTTTGCCCCAAGTGCAGCCATCACATGCGTATCCGCGCCCGTGCGCGCCTGGATTCGCTGCTCGATGAAGGCGGCCGTTATGAAATCGGCCAGGAAGCCCTGCCGGTCGACACGCTCAAGTTTAAAGACAGCAAGAAATACCCTGACCGCCTGAAAGACGCGCTGGAATCCACCGGCGAAACCGATGCCATGGTCGTCATGGGCGGCGCCATCATGACCCTGCCGGTCGTGGTTGCCTGCTTCGAATTCGAATTCATGGGCGGCTCGATGGGCTCCGTGGTCGGAGAGCGTTTCGCCCGCGGCGCGCAAATGGCGCTGGAACAAAAAGTCCCGTTCATCTGCATCACCGCCACCGGCGGTGCACGCATGCAGGAAGGCCTGTTGTCATTGATGCAAATGGCCAAGACCACTTCCATGCTGACTAAGCTGTCGGAAAAGAAATTGCCGTTCATCAGCGTGCTGACCGACCCGACCATGGGCGGCGTGTCGGCATCGTTCGCCTTCATGGGCGACGTCGTGATGGCCGAACCGAAAGCCCTGATCGGCTTCGCCGGTCCGCGCGTGATCGAGAACACCGTGCGTGAAAAGTTGCCGGAAGGCTTCCAGCGTTCCGAGTTCCTCGTGACCAAGGGCGCCATCGACATGATCGTCGACCGCCGCAAGATGCGCGAAGAAATCGCACGTTTGCTGGCGTTGCTGCAAAATCAGGCGGCCGAAACCGTTTCCTGATCGCGATGTTCTATACAGACCCGGACTTGTCGTCGTTCAACGCAAGTTCGGGTTTTTGCTTTTAAGTCGTTTAAAGTCATTCATCGGGCCTCCCGGCTCCATGCAGGTCATCTCGGATTCACTGTAGATTCAACTCATGCAAGCGCAAGCAAAACCTTCCACCCTGGCCGAATGGCTGACCCTTCTGGAAACCCGTCACACCAAGTCCATCGACATGGGCCTGGAACGTGTCGGCAAGGTCAAAGAGTTGCTCGACATCCGTTTCGATTGCCCCGTCATCTCGGTGGCCGGCACCAACGGCAAAGGCTCGACCTGCGCCATGCTGGAATCGATCCTGATGCGCGCCGGTTATCGCGTGGGTTTGTACATCAAGCCGCATTTCCTGCATTTCAACGAACGCGCGCGTGTCGAAGGCGTGCCGGCATCCGACGCGGCGCTGATCGCCGCGTTTGAGGCGGTGGAAGAAAAGCGCGGCGACATTTCGCTGACCTATTTCGAGTTCACCACGCTGGCCATCATGAAGCTGCTGGCCGATGCCAGGATGGATGTCGTCATTCTGGAAGTCGGCCTCGGCGGCCGCCTGGACGCCGTCAACGTGATCGACGCCGACGTCGGCATCGTCACCAGCATCGACATCGACCACACCGAATACCTCGGCACCACGCGCGAAGAAATCGGCTTTGAAAAGGCCGGCATCTATCGCGCCGGCAAGGCCGCAATCTGCGGCGATCCGGTGCCGCCGAAGTCGCTCATCAAGCATGCCGAATCCATCGGCGCCGATCTCTGGCTGATGGGCCGCGATTTCAACTATCAGGGCGACAAGCAGCAGTGGGCCTACGGCGGTCGCGCCCAGCGCCGCAATTCGCTGGCCTATCCGAGCCTGCGCGGCGCCAACCAGTTGCTCAACGCCTCCGCGGCGCTGGCGGCGCTGGAAGCCCTGCGCGACGTGCTGCCGATCGGCGCGCAAGAAGTGCGCACCGGCCTGGCGACGGTCGAGTTGCCGGGACGTTTCCAGGTATTGCCGGGCCAGCCGCTGGTGATCCTCGACGTCGCGCACAACCCGCACGCTGCCGCCACGCTGGCGCAAAATCTCGACAACATGGGCTTCCATCCCTACACCTACGCGGTGTTCGGCTCCATGCTGGACAAGGACATCGAAGGCGTCATCAATCAGCTCAAAGGCAAGATCGATCACTGGTGCGTGACCGGCTTGCCGTTGCCGCGCGCTGCGACGGCGCAGCAATTGAAGGACAAATTGCTGGAAGCGGGTGTCGAGCCGGAATTCAAGCCGGACGCCGCCTGCACCATAGAAACCTTCGATACGCCGGCTGCTGCATTCGCAAATGCGCAGAGCAGAGCTACCGAGAATGATAGAATTGTGGTTTTTGGATCCTTCCTCACCGTTGCAGGCGTGATGCAAGCCCGTAAGCCGGAATTGCATTGAGTTTTTCGCGTTTTGCCCCGGTTTGCGTTGTTTCCGGCCGTGATGTTGCCGTTTGTTTGTTGATGCAGTCAGTCGCACAAGCAGCACCCGGTATTTGTCATCCGCATTTTTCAGACCACCTTACATAGATCAGCATGGGCTTGTTCTCGTTTTTTCGTAAAAACAAGCAGGAATCTGCTTCCGGTCAAGGCGAATTCCTCTCGCGTTCCGCAGGAGAGTCGTCGGCCGCGCAGAACAGCCGCAGCAGTCGCAGCGCCGGGAATTCTCGCAAGTCCGGCAAGGCTGGCAAAGAAGAGTCCGTCGATCCCGTACTGCCGGAAAAGAAACGCGCACGCCGCCGCCTGATCGGCGCCGTTGCACTGGTGCTGGCGGTGGTGATCGTGCTGCCGATGATCCTCGATTCCGAACCGCGTCCGCTGGCGGACGATATTGCGATCCAGATTCCATCCAAGGACGGCAAGGACGCCAAGGATGCAAGTAAGGAGGCGGCTGCCGATGCCAAGCCTGCCGCTGCTGCACAGCCGAAGGAAGAGTTTGTCGATCCGGCAACGCTGGCCCCTGCCGCGGAAAAGCCGGCCATCGCTCCCGGCGCTCCGGCCATGCCTTCCGGTCCCGCCAATGCAGCGCTGGCCAAACCGTCTCTGCCGGCTGAACCGGTTGCAGAAAAGCCAGCCGACAAGCCTGAAGCACCCAAGGCTGCCGCCAAGCCGGAGCCTAAAGCCGAGGTCAAAGCAGACGTAAAAGACAGCAAGACTGCCGCCAAGCCTGCGGAGCGCAAGGACGATCACAAGAAGGACGTGAAAGAAGCCGCCAAGCCCAAGACAGCAGACCAGCCCGACGACGCGGCGCGCGCCATGGCGATTCTGGAAGGCAAGTCTGCGACCTCCGACAAGAAGCCGGCAGCGGCGACGCCGGCGGCTGCAGGCGGAAAATTCGTGATTCAGGTCGCCGCGCTGGCGACGCAGGAAAAAATCGATGAACTGCGCGGCAAGCTTAGCGGCGCCGGCATCAAGTCCTTCACGCAAAAAGTCGCGACCCAGTCGGGCGACCGCACGCGCATTCGCGTCGGCCCGTTTGCCACCCGCGACGAAGCCGAGAAGATGCGGGTAAAGATTAATAAGCTCGGCCTGAACGCCACTATCGTTCCGGCTTGAATTTCGCGATGACCGGTCGCATATTGCTTATGTTGTTATTGTGACGATTTTTGATTATCTGGTATTGCTGGTGCTGGTTTGTTCAGTAATCATCAGCATGTTACGTGGACTGGTCAGGGAAGTGCTATCGCTGGCCAGCTGGGTAATTGCATTAGTCGTCGCCAACGCCTATGGTGAAACATTGGCGACGATGTTGCCCGACGTGATTCCGGGCGAGTCGACAAGATTGATTGTGGGGTTCATTGCCTTGTTCATCGGTACGCGCCTGTTGATGGGCCTGGTGACCAGGGCAATGTCCGAAGTGGTGAAGGCGAGCGGCCTGTCGCTGATCGACCGCAGCCTGGGCGCAGTGTTCGGGCTGGCGCGCGGCGCGGTGATTGTGCTGGCGGTGGTGTTGTTGTGCGGTACGACGTCGATTCCGCAGCAGCCATTCTGGAAAGATGCGAGGTTGAGTCCGCTGGCGGAAACCGCTGCGGAAACCGTTAAACCCTATTTGCCGGGCCAGTTCGCGCAGCACGTCCATTTTTAATTTTGTTTCTTCGTTTTTGATTTCATTAGGAGTCCACCATGTGTGGCATTGTCGGCGTCGTTTCCCATAGTCCAGTCAATCAGTTGCTCTACGATGCGCTGCTGCTGCTGCAGCATCGCGGTCAGGATGCAGCCGGTATCGCAACCAATCAC
This sequence comes from Herbaspirillum rhizosphaerae, assembly GCF_001189965.1. Lineage (GTDB taxonomy): Bacteria > Pseudomonadota > Gammaproteobacteria > Burkholderiales > Burkholderiaceae_D > Herbaspirillum > Herbaspirillum rhizosphaerae. Next base: position 34,030 of record NZ_LFLU01000011.1, on the reverse strand, counting down.
GCAAACGGTTTCTCGATGCACAAGGCCAACGGCCTGGTGCGCGACGTGTTCCGTACGCGTAACATGCGTTCGCTGCCGGGCAACACCGGCCTCGGCCAGGTGCGTTATCCGACCGCCGGCTCGTCCAACGAAGAGGAAGCGCAACCGTTCTACGTCAATGCGCCGTTCGGCATCATCCTGGCGCACAACGGCAACCTGACCAATGCGGAACAGCTCAAGGTCGAGATGTTCAAGAACGACCGCCGCCACCTCAACACCGATTCCGACACCGAAGTGCTGGTCAACGTGTTTGCGCATGAGTTGCAGCAAGCCACGACCGGTTACTCGCTGGATCCGGCTGCCGTGTTCAAGGCCGTGGCGATGGTGCACAAGCGCGTGCGCGGTTCCTACGCCGTGGTGGCGCAGATCGCCGGTTACGGCCTGCTGGGCTTCCGCGATCCGTACGGCATCCGTCCGATGTGCCTGGGTTTCAACGAAACCGACAAGGGCTCCGAATACATGCTGGCCAGCGAATCCGTGGCGCTGGAAGGCCTGGGCTTCCGTTTCCTGCGCGATGTGATGCCGGGCGAAGCGATCTTCATCGACAACGACGGCAAGCTGTACAACCAGCAATGCGCCGACAACCCGACGCTCAATCCTTGCGCCTTCGAATTCGTCTACCTGGCGCGCCCGGACTCGGTCATCGACGGCGCGTCGGTCTACGCCAGCCGCCTGAAGATGGGCGAATACCTGGCCGAGAAGGTCCGTCGCGAAATCGCCGGCGGCGATATCGACGTGGTCATGCCGATTCCCGATTCGTCGCGTCCTGCCGCGATGGAACTGGCGCTTAAGCTGAACCTGGAATACCGCGAAGGCTTCATCAAGAACCGTTATATCGGCCGCACCTTCATCATGCCGGGCCAGGGTCTGCGCAAGAAGTCCGTGCGCCAGAAACTCAATGCCATCGGTTCCGAATTCAAGGGCAAGAGTGTGCTGCTGGTCGATGACTCGATCGTGCGCGGCACGACCAGCCGTGAAATCGTGCAAATGGCGCGCGAAGCCGGCGCCAAGCGCGTGATCTTCGCGTCGGCCGCGCCACCGGTCAAATTCCCGAACGTCTACGGCATCGACATGCCGACACGCGACGAACTGATCGCCTATGGCCGCACCGACGAAGAAGTCTGCCGCGAAATCACGGCCGACGCGCTGGTGTATCAGGACGTGGAAGATCTGAAGCGTTCCATCTCCGACGTCAACCCGGCATTGCGCAACTTCGAAGCATCGTGCTTCGACGGCAACTACATCACCGGCGACATCTCGCGCGACTACCTCGACCGTCTCGAGTTTGCACGCAAGAATCCGAAGCCTGCGCTGGAAGACGCCGCGCGCTCGCAACTCAATCTGAATCTGGCGCGCGTGGATTAAGTTTTCTCCGCGTTCCGGAATATTCTGGACAGAAAAACGCCGGATCGCTCCCAGAGCATCCGGCGTTTTTCATTGGGTCTTTGGCTTCCTTGCCGAGCGGAATGCTGCGGCAGCGGGAGAACTGGCTTATCATCACCGTTCTCCCACGATTTGCGCCTCATGCATCTACATCTATGAACGACAAGAAGAGCTACGGTTTCACCACCACCATTTTGCACAGCGATCGCCAGAAGGACATCGAGCACGGATCGCTGCACAAGCCGATCCACACCTCCGTGGCATTCGGTTACAAGGATGCGCGCCAGCTGGCCGAAGTGTTCCAGGGCAAGCAATCCGGCTATCGCTACGGCCGCCAGGGAAACCCGACCGTGTCGGCGCTGGAAGACAAGGTCAACAAGATGGAAGGCGGCTTGTCCACCATCTGTTTCGCCACCGGCATGGCCGCCATCGGCGCCGTGATCCAGGGTTTGCTGCGCGAAGGCGATCATGTGGTGTCGTCGGCTTTCCTGTTCGGCAACACCAACAGCATGTGGATGACGGTGCATGCGCAAGGCGCGCGCGTCTCCATGGTCGATGCGACCGACGTCAAACTGGTGGAAGCCGCGCTGACGCCGCAGACGCGCATCGTCTTCGTCGAAACCATCGCCAACCCGCGCACCCAGATCGCCGATCTCAAGCGTATCGGCGAGCTGTGCCGCGAGCGCGGCATCTTGTATATCGTCGACAACACGATGACCTCGCCCTACCTGTTCCAACCGAAGGCCGTCGGCGCCGGCCTGATCGTCAATTCGCTGACCAAGTCCATCGGCGGCCACGGCAACGCGCTGGGCGGCGCGCTGACCGACACGGGCCTGTACGACTGGACACGCTATCCGCACATCGCCGACAGCTATAAAAAGAATGCCCCGGCGCAGTGGGGCATGGCGCAGATCCGCGCCAAGGGCTTGCGCGATTTCGGCGCTTCGCTGGGACCGGAAGCGGCGCATCACATTGCCGTCGGTTCGGAAACCATGGCGCTGCGCCAGGATCGCGAATGCGCCAATGCCCTGGCGGTAGCGCAGATGATGGACGCCGATCCGCGTGTGGCGGCCGTGTATTACCCCGGCTTGCCGTCGCATCCGCAACATGCGTTGGCGACCGAGTTGTTCCGTTCTTACGGCAGCCTGCTGAGCTTTGAACTGAAAGACGGCATCGATTGCTTCGATTACCTGAACCGCCTGCAACTGGCGGTGGCGTCAAGCAACCTTGGCGACACCCGCACGCTGGTGATTCCCGTGGCGCACACGATCTTCTATGAAATGGGGCAGGAACGCCGCGCCGCGATGGGCATCGCAGAATCGCTGATCCGCGTGTCGATCGGTCTTGAGGATACGGACGATCTGGTGGAAGATTTCAGGCAGGCGCTGGATTCCTGATTGCCAACTCGCTTGATTTCCCGACCATGAAAAAATGGCCATGCCGGCGAACGGCATGGCCATTTTGTTTTTTCGAAGCCGGATTACGGCAGCAGGGGCGACGGCGCAGTCTTGTCGGCCCACTTGTTGGTATAACTCGGCTTGTAGGTCTTGAAACGCTGCAGCAGGTCCGCCGGATTTTGCTCATGCATCATCAGCAGCGATTGCTCGGCCGTCAGGAAGCGTTGCGACACCAGATGCTCGATGAAGGCGATCAGGTTGTTGTAGAAGCCATCCACATTGAGCAGGCCGATCGGCTTGTAATGGAAACCGAGCTGGGCCCAGGTCAGCACTTCAAACAATTCTTCCAGCGTACCCATGCCGCCCGGCATGGCGATGAAGCCGTCCGACAGCTCCGCCATCATGGCCTTGCGTTCGTGCATGTCCTTGACGATGTGCAGGCGGGTCAGGCCGTTGTGGCCCAGTTCCTTGTCCAGCAGCGCTTTCGGGATCACGCCCGTCGCTTCGCCGCCCAGGCGGATCACCTCTGTTGCAATAATGCCCATCAGGCCGACGTTGCCGCCGCCATATACTAGTGCAATATTGTCCTTGACCATTTCGCGCGCCAGTGCGCGTGCGCCTTCCGCGTAGACTTCGGAAGCGCCGGCGGAAGAACCGCAATAAACACAGATGGATTTCATTTTCTCTCGCTCGAATTAAAACAATACGACCATGTTATAACATGCCTGTCACGACAACTATCCTGGCGCGAGCATATCGCGAGGACGTGACTTCGCCATGACAGCCGGCAACTCAAGGAACAGCATGCAAAACAAGATCATGACATTGGCGTTGCAAGGCGGCGGATCGCACGGCGCCTTTACCTGGGGGGTACTGGATCGTCTGCTGGAAGACGGGCGCATGGCCTTTGAAGGCATCAGCGGCGCCAGCGCCGGCGCGATGAACGCGACCGTTCTGTCGCACGGCTTCAACGTCGGCGGCCGCGAAGGCGCACGCGAAGCGCTGTCGGCATTCTGGGGACGTATCGCGATCAAGGAACCGTTCAGCTTCCTGCCGCCGGAGATGATGCCGGGCGGCACCAGCCTGCTGACCCAGACCACGCCGGCGGCGATGCATGCTTTCCTGGCGATGACGCGGTTCTTTTCACCGACCCAGCTCAATCCGCTCGATATCAATCCCTTGCGCGACATCCTTGAAGAGCAGGTCGACTTCGAGCGCCTGCGCACCCGCAGCACCATCAAACTATTCATCGCCGCCACCAAGGTCAGCAGCGGCACGCTGAAGATCTTCCGCGACCGCGAACTGACGCTGGATGCCTTGCTGGCGTCGGCCTGCCTGCCGTCCATGCACCGCCCGGTCGAGATCGACGGCGAGGCGTACTGGGATGGCGGCCTGACCGCCAATCCGCCGATTTTCCCGCTGCTGCATCTGTGCTCGTCGCGCGATCTGATGGTGGTGCTGCTGCATCCGTGCAGCCGCCCCGGCACGCCGACGTCGACGCACGAGATCGGCCAGCGGCTGTCGGAGATCAGTTTCAGCTCGGCGTTTTTTACCGAGCTTGGCGGACTGGCCCTGGCCAAGCGCGAAGCGGAAAGCGGCATGTTCGCCTTCGGCACGCTGGAGCGGCGCCTGAAGCGGCTCAACATGCATCTGGTGGAGGCCAATGACCTGATGAGCCAGCTCGATGTCATGAGCAAGCTCAACACCAAGCGGTCGTTCATCCACGGTCTGTACGATGAAGGCCGGCAAGCCGCCGAGCGCTGGATGGAGGCGCACTTCCACACGGTGGGGCTGAAGTCGTCCTTCGATCTCGGGCGATATTTGCAGTAAGGCATCCGGCCGCAGTTGAACGTCGTTGGGCGCCGTTGCATATAACCGGCGGCGCAGCAGGCGGGGCAGGCTAGCCTTATACTGTGAGGTTTCCCCGCTTGCAGAGAAGCCGCTCAGCCATGAAGCCATCCCGTTCCGAATTCCTCGATATCCGCGGTCTGCGATATCACGTACGCCACTGGGGCGATCCGCAGGCGCCCACCATTTTCATGGTGCACGGCTGGATGGATATCTCGGCCTCGTTCCAGTTCATGGTCGATTGCCTGCAACAGGAATGGCATGTGATCGCGCCCGACTGGCGCGGTTTCGGCCTGACCGAACGTCCCCGGGCCGACACCTACTGGTATCCCGATTATCTGGCCGACCTCGACGCCTTGCTGCTGCACTATGCGCCGGACGAAGCGGTCAATCTGCTCGGCCACAGCCTCGGCGGCAATGTCGTTGGCCTGTATGCCGGGATACGCCCGCATCGCATTGCCAAGCTGGTCAACCTGGAAGGTTTCGGCCTGCCCAGCACCAAGCCCGAACAGGCGCCGGGACGCTTCGCCAAATGGCTCGACGAGCTGCAGGAAAAACCGGAGATGCGCAGCTACGCCACCCTGGAAGAAGTCATGGGACGCCTGCAAAAGACCAACCCGCGCCTGAGCCGCGAGCGCGCCGCCTTCCTCGCGCAGCACTGGGCCGGGCAGAACGACGACGGCAGCTGGGCGATCCTCGGCGATCCGGCGCACAAGAACACCAATCCGCTGCTGTACCGCGTCGACGAAGTGACCGCCTGCTGGGCGCAGATCACCGCGCCGGTGTTGTGGGTGGAAGCGGCCGAAACCGACATCTGGCGCTGGTTCGGCCAGAATGCGCTGATGCGCCCGGAAATCGACCGTCGCATCGCTTTCCTGCGCAACGTGCGCACAGAGATCATTCCCGACGCCGGGCACATGCTGCATCACGATCAGCCGGCGCTGCTGGCGGCGGCGATCGAGGCGTTTCTGGCCGAATAAGCCGTTACCTTCATACATCGTCTCAAAGCCTTTCCGGCAGTGTGTGCAAGTGCAGCAGAGAGGGCGCCGGCGGCGTACAATGAAGCTATCTTTTTCGTGTTTTCAAGGTGTTTCCAACAATGCTCAACGTCGACCTGCACTGCCACTCCAACGTCTCTGACGGCCTGCTGCCGCCAGCGGAGGTGGCTGCGCGCGCCAAGGCCAATGGCGTCGACGTCTGGGCGCTGACCGACCATGACGAAATCAGCGGCATTGCCGTCGCGCGCGAGGCCGCACAGGATCTCGGCATGCGCTACATCCCCGGCGTCGAGATTTCGATCACCTGGGCAGGGCAGACCGTGCACATCGTCGGCTTGCGCATCGATGAAAAGAACGAAACACTGGTCAAGGGCCTGGCGTCCACGCGCAACGGCCGCGAACGGCGCGGTCGCGATATCGCGGCAGAGCTGGAAAAGGTCGGCATCCCCGATGCCTTCGAAGGCGCGCTCAAGCACGTCGGCAATCCCGACCTGATGTCGCGCACGCATTTCGCCCGCTACATCGTCGAGATCGGCCGCTGCGCCGACACCAAGGAAGTCTTTCGCAACTATCTGTGCGAAGGCAAACCAGGCTATGTGCCGCATCGCTGGGCGACGCTCAAGGAGTCGGTCGACTGGATCCGCGGCGCCGGCGGTGTGGCGGTGATTGCGCATCCGGGCCGCTACCAGTACAGCGATCTGGAGTTCGGCGCCTTGTTCGACGAATTCAAGCAGCATGGCGGGGCAGCGATCGAAGTCACCACCGGCAGCCACACGCCGGATCAATACGAAGAATATGCGCGTGTCGCCAAGCGTTACGGCTTTCTCGCATCGATAGGTTCGGATTTCCACGGCCCGGGCGAATCGCGCGTGGATCTGGGCACGCTGCCGCCCTTGCCGAAGGATCTGACGCCTGTCTGGCACGACTGGAAGTTGTAAGCGCGACGACCTCTGTAAGTACATAAAAGCGCTGTTATCGCCGCTTAAAGTCTCAATTCAGCACCAATTCTGCAGGGAATCGGTGCAATCTCTTGATTTTCTCCCTTCCGATCCTATCTAATAACCACTTTCCCGATAGGAGTTTTCCGGATGAAACGCATATTCCTCTTCCTCGCGACCAATATCGCCGTGCTGGTGGTGATGAGCGTGATCTTGTCCCTGCTCGGCGTGGACAAATTCCTGACGCGCGCGGGCCTCAACCTGCCGATGCTGCTGGTGTTTTCCATCGTCGTCGGCTTTACCGGTTCCATCATTTCCCTGCTGATGAGCAAGACCATGGCGAAGTGGAGCACCGGCGCGCGCATCATCGACACGCCGGTCAATTCCACCGAAGTCTGGCTGGTCAACACCGTCAGCAAGCTGGCGCAGCGCGCCGGCATCGGCATGCCCGAAGTGGCGGTCTATGAAGGCGAGCCGAATGCCTTTGCCACCGGCGCGTTCAAGGATTCCGCGCTGGTCGCGGTCTCGACCGGCCTGTTGCAAGGCATGACCAAGGACGAAGTCGAAGCCGTGCTCGGCCATGAAGTGGCGCATATCGCCAATGGCGACATGGTGACCATGACGCTGATCCAGGGCGTGGTGAATACCTTCGTCGTGTTCCTGTCGCGCGTGGTCGGCTACTTCGTCGATTCGGCACTGCGCCGTAACAATGACAATTCCGGCCCCGGCATCGGCTACATGGTGACGGTGATGGTGTGCCAGATCGTGTTCGGTATCGGCGCCTCGATGATCGTGGCCTGGTTCTCGCGCCATCGCGAATTCCGCGCCGACGCCGGCTCTGCGAAACTGCTTGGCGGCCCGCAACCGATGATCAATGCACTGGCGCGTCTGGGCGGCATTCCGGTCAGCGGTTTGCCGGAATCGATGGCCGCCATGGGCATCAACGACAAGCCGGGGTTCATGGAATTGTTTTCCACCCACCCGCCGCTGGAGCAGCGTATCGCCGCCTTGCGCAGCAGTAGTACGCGATAATGTCGATGTGACAATGAACGGCGGTGTAGCAACCGCCGTTTTGCCTTTTTGAAAACCGTATCCGATTTTGACACGAAGGATTCATGAGTCAGTTTTTCCAGATCCATCCCGATAACCCGCAACTGCGCCTGATCAAGCAGGCCGCGCAGATTATCCAGGGCGGCGGCATCGTCGCCTTGCCGACCGATTCCTGCTATGCGCTCGTGTGCCAGCTCGACGACAAGAACGCGGTGGAACGCCTGCGCCGCATCCGCGGCGTCGATGAAAAGCACCATCTGACCTTGCTGTGCCGCGATCTCAGCGAAATCGCGCAATACGCCAAGGTCGACAACCGGCAATACCGTCTGCTCAAAGCGGCGACGCCGGGGCCGTATACCTTCATCCTCGAAGCCACCAAGGAAGTACCGCGCCGCCTGAGCCATCCGTCGCGCAAGACCATCGGCCTGCGCGTGCCGGAAAACCAGATCGCCCACGCCTTGCTGGCCGAACTGGGCCAGCCGCTGATCGGCACGACGCTGATCTTGCCGGATCAGGACGATGCGCTGACCGACGCCGAGGAAATTCGCGATCGCCTGGAAAAGCAGATCGAGCTGGTCATCGACAGCGGCGCCTGCAGCCTGGAGCCGACTACCGTCATCGATCTCAGCGACGACAGCGAACCGGTGCTGGTGCGGCAGGGACGGGGCGATGCGGCGCCGTTCGGCCTATAATTTCCTGCAGGAAATTTACGGTTGATGCCGCGGCATTGTCGGCGGCAATTCAGCGGCAATCGAGATGTAATCGTTGTCATGCAGCTAATTTCTGCTTCTCCGGGCGGCGCCGTGCGCCGTCATTCTGCATTTCTTGTCCCATCTGCCGATTTTCCGGCGATCCAGCCTGATCCCTCTGCTAAAATTCGCACCCATGAATGATCTTATCCAGACTGTCGCAGTGTATGCGCTCCCGGTACTGTTCGCGATTACACTGCACGAGGCGGCTCACGCCTTTGCAGCAAAGTACTTCGGCGACACCACCGCCTACATGATGGGGCGCATGAGCCTCAATCCCCTCAAGCACATCGATCCTTTCGGCACCATCGTGATTCCGGTGCTGTTGTACTTCGCCACCAGCGGGGCTTTCCTGTTCGGTTACGCCAAGCCGGTGCCGCTGGACTTCGGCAAGCTGCGCAAGCCCAAGCGCGACATGGCGTGGGTGGCGCTGGCCGGTCCGGCCGCCAATTTCCTGATGGCGCTGATCTGGACCCTGATGATTTACGCACTGGCGATCGGCGGCGTCCAAGAAGAATTCTTCATGCTGATGGCCAAGGCCGGCGTGCTGACCAATCTGGTCATGTTCGCCTTCAACCTGTTCCCGATCCCGCCGCTCGATGGCGGACGCATTCTGACCAGTTTGCTGCCGAACAAATATGCGTATAAATTTGCACAGATCGAGCCTTACGGGTTCTTCATCGTGATGGCACTGGTCTTGCTCAAGGTGATTTACACCTGGTGGATGGCGCCGGTCATGTACCTGGCAGGAAGCTTGCTGCAGTTGATTACTTCGCCGTTGTCCTTACTTTTTAACTAAAACACACCATGTATCCTGATCGCGTTGTCTCCGGTATGCGCCCCACAGGTGCGCTGCATCTGGGCCACTATCACGGCGCCCTGAAGAACTGGGTCAAGCTGCAATCCGAACTGCCTTGCCTGTTCTTTGTTGCCGATTGGCATGCGCTGACGACGCACTACGACGACCCCAGCGTCATCGAAACCAGCACCTGGGAAATGGTGATCGACTGGCTCGCCGCCGGCGTCGATCCCTCCCAATCCACTTTGTTCATCCAGTCGCGCGTGCCCGAGCATGCCGAGCTGCACCTGCTGCTGTCGATGGCCACGCCGCTGGGCTGGCTGGAACGCGTGCCGACCTACAAGGACCAGCAGGAGAAGCTGGCCGACCGCGACCTCGCGACTTACGGTTTCCTCGGCTATCCGCTGCTGCAGGCGGCCGACGTGCTGATCTACCGCGCCAGCCAGGTGCCGGTGGGTGAAGACCAGATCCCCCACATCGAGATGATGCGCGAGATTTCGCGCCGCTTTAACCATCTCTACGGCAAGGAAAAAGGCTTCGAGGAAAAAGCCCGCGACGCCGTCAAAAAGCTCGGCAGCAAGCGCTCCAAGCTGTATCAGGAGCTGCGCACGCAATTCCAGGAGCAGGGCAACGAAGAAGCGCTGGAGCAGGCCAAGGCGATGCTGGACGACGCGCAGAACCTGTCCATGATCGACCGCGAACGCCTGTTCGGCTATCTGGAAGGCAGCCGCAAGCTGATCCTGACCGAGCCGCAGGCCTTGCTGACGGAAGCGTCGCGCCTGCCCGGGCTGGACGGCGCCAAGATGTCCAAGAGCTACGGCAACGCCATTGCGCTGCGCGAGGACAAGGATTCCGTCACCAAGAAGGTCCGCACCATGCCGACCGATCCGCAGCGCGTGCGCCGCACCGATCCGGGCGACCCGGCCAAATGCCCGGTCTGGCAATTCCATCTGGTGTATTCGGATGATGCTGCGCGGCAATGGGTCGACAAAGGCTGCCGCTCCGCCGGCATCGGTTGTCTGGAATGCAAGCAACCGGTCATCGACGCCATCCTGAAAGAGCAGCAGCCGATGCTGGAGCGCGCGCAGCAATATATCGACGATCCGTCGCTGGTGCGCGCCATCATCGCCGACGGCTGCGACACCGCCCGCAAGCTGGCGCAGGACACCATGCGCGACGTCCGCGAAGCCATGGGACTGGGTTATTGATGGCCTGCATCAAAACCCCGCAGGGTATAGGTACTATGTAAGCAAATCTGAACAAATTGACCGATAGCAGTGGCTATCCGCTACAATCGGTCTTTTATTTTCTACTCACTACGCACTAACATCATGATCAAGGGCAGCATAGTCGCCATCGTCACGCCGATGCATCCGGATGGCAGTCTCGATTTCCCGGGATTGCGCAAGTTGATTGATTGGCATATCGCAGAAGGCACCGACGGCATCGTTATCGTCGGCACCACTGGCGAATCCCCGACCGTATCGGTGGAAGAGCATTCCGAGCTGATCAGAGTCGCGGTCGAGCACACCGCCAAACGTATACCCATCATCGCCGGCACCGGCGGCAATTCGACTTCGGAAGCGATCGAGCTGACCGAGTTCGCCAAGAAGGTCGGCGCCGATGCATCGCTGCAGGTTGTTCCTTACTACAACCGCCCGACGCAAGAAGGCATGTACCTGCACTTCAAGAAGATCGCCGAATCGGTCGACTTGCCGGTGATTCTGTATAACGTTCCCGGCCGCACCGTCGCCGATATGAGCAACGAAACCATCCTGCGCCTGGCGCAAGTGAAGGGCATCGTCGGCGTCAAGGATGCAACCGGCAACATCGGCCGCGGCACGGACCTGATCCGTCTGGCGCCGAAGTCGTTCTCGATTTATTCCGGCGACGACGCTACGGCGATCGCGCTGATGCTGTACGGCGGCCACGGCAATATCTCGGTGACGGCCAACGTTGCGCCGCGCGATATGCACGAGCTGTGCGTTGCGGCCATGAGCGGCAACATCGCCCGCGCAGTCGAACTGAACAACAAGCTGCTGCCTCTGCATAACAAGCTGTTTGTCGAACCAAATCCAGTACCGCTGAAGTGGGCAATGATGGAGATGGGCCTGATCGAATCCGGCATGCGTTTGCCGCTGGCTCCGCTGGGCGACGCCTATCACGATACCGTGCGTGGCGCGTTGCGTGAGTCCGGTGTATTAAAATAATTAATTAACATAAACGGCAGTGTCGTTTTCCCTTGAACCCGAACCCGCTTTTCATTGCAACGATATGACAATTCGCAAGAACGTTCACTCTGCTTCACGTCTTCTCCCACAACGTGGTCTCACGGGTCTTATGATTGCTCTGGCCTTCACCAGCCTCGCAGGATGCAGCGCCGTCAGCAACATGCTGGAAGGGGATCGTATCGATTACAAGAGCGCAGAAAAAGCCAAGGGCCCACGACTCGAAGTACCGCCGGATCTGACCCAGCTGCAGCGCGACAACCGCTATGCGATTCCTGAGGCAAACAAGGGCGTGGCCACCGCTTCGGGCTACAGCCTGGAACAAAAGACCCGTCCTGCCGCCGACGCTGCTGCTGTAGCGCCGCAAGCCAAGGGCGATCTGCGCATCGAGCGCGACGGTACCCAGCGCTGGCTGGTGGTCTCGCAAACGCCGGAACAGCTGTGGACCCCGATCAAGGACTTCTGGCAAGACTCCGGCTTCCTGATCAACGTCGAATCGCCTGACACCGGCGTGATGGAAACCGACTGGGCAGAAAACCGCGCCAAGATCCCGCAAGACTTCATCCGCAACACACTGGGCAAAGTGTTTGACTCGCTGTATTCCACCGGCGAACGCGACAAGTTCCGTACCCGTCTGGAACGCGGTCCGAACGGCACCACGGAAATCTTCATCAGCCATCGCGGCGCCGAAGAAGTGCTGACCGGCTCGGCCAAGGAAACGTCGGTGTGGACCGCACGTCCTTCCGATCCAGGCCTGGAAGCAGAATTCCTGGCGCGCCTGATGGTGCGTCTGGGCGCGGAAGAAACCAAGGCCAAGGCCGCCGTCGCCAATGCGCCGACCCTGCAGGCCCGCTCCAAGCTGCTGAAGGCGGCGACCGGCTCCAGCGTGCAAGTGGATGAAAGCTTCGACCGTGCGTGGCGCCGCGTCGGCCTGGCGCTGGATCGCGTCGGCTTCACCGTGGAAGACCGCGACCGTTCGCAAGGCGTCTATTTCGTGCGTTACGTCGATCAGAACCAGGACGCCAAGGACAAGGACTCCGGCGGCTTTTTCTCGAACCTGTTCAGCTCCAAGGACAAGGACAAGAAGGCAGCGCGTTACCGCATCGTGGTCAAGGGCACAGGCGACGTCAGCAACATCACCGTCCAGAACAACGACGGCAAGCCTGAACTTTCGCAAACCGCGGACAAGATCCTCGGTCTGCTGAACGATCAGCTGAAGTAATTTCGTAGCAAGCAGTACATATGTCTTCGCGAGGCCACTGTTGAAATTTGCAAGTCTCGGCAGTGGCAGCGAAGGCAATGCCCTCATCATCACCGGCAGCAATCCCGGCGCGACCGGCACCACGGTCATGCTGGATTGCGGCTTCGGCATCAAAGAAACCGAGCGTCGCCTGACGCGTATCGGCAAGCTCCCTCAGGATATTTCCGGCATCATCGTCACGCATGAACATCAGGATCATGTCGGCGGCGCCTTCAAGTTCGCCCGTCGCCATGGCATCCCGGTCTGGCTGACCTACGGTACTTACCAGGCTGTCGGTGAAGAAGCCTGCAAAGGCGTCCAGCTGCATTTTTGCCGCGACAGCGAAGAGCTCGTCATCGGCGATTTATCCTTCCTGCCTTACACGGTGCCGCACGATGCGCGCGAGCCGGTGCAGTATGTCGCCAATGACGGCCGCTACAAGCTGGGCGTGCTGACCGACGCCGGACAATCGACGGCGCATCTGGTGCAGGCGCTGGGCGGTTGCGATGCGCTGGTGCTGGAATGCAATCACGATCGCCAGATGCTGGCCGACTCGGTATATCCGCCATCGCTCAAGCGCCGTATCGGCGGCGCGTACGGTCACCTGGCCAACGACACCAGCGCGGAAATCCTGGCCGCGCTCGACAAGCAAAAACTCAAGACCGTCATCGGCGCCCATCTGAGCCTGAAAAACAATACCCCGGAACTCGCGCGTGCAGCATTATGCGGCGCGTTGGATGCGCATCCGGGTGAAGTCATGATCGCCTGTCAGGAAGAGGGTTTTGATTGGATTGCCATCGGCTGAAGAGCCTGGGAGGCGATTGCGGCAGGCTGGGACGCTGGAGCAAGGGGGCGGCGAACAGCTTGACGAGCGCGATAACACGGACGGCAAGCGCCGCAGCGGCACAAACCGCACAGGCATAAAAAAAGCCGACCCTCAGGTCGGCTTTTTCAATAATCAGTTGATTATTTTGCTGGTGCTGCGTCAGCTGGCTTAGCGTCAGCTGCTGGTGCTGCAGGAGCAGCGTCAGCTGGCTTAGCGTCAGCTGCTGGAGCTGCAGGAGCTGCGTCAGCTGGCTTTGCATCAGCAGCAGGAGCTGCTGGTGCTGCTGCTGGAGCTTCAGCTGCTGGAGCTGGTGCAGGTGCAGGAGCTTCTTCTTTTTTGCCGCAAGCAGCCAGGGCAACAGCCAACAACGATGCGATCAACAGAGTCTTTGTCATGAATATTCCTTCAATAATAATCAAAATTTTGCGATGAATAATTACCGGTAATTATCGCTCTATAGGATGTTTTCGTCGTCTCACAGATTCGCTTAACAACGAAAGCTTTCCAGCCCGATATTATAGCCACTTTTTCCAAAAATCACATGCGAATTATTCTTTTCTGTAAGAATTTGTAAGATTGTCGGAAATCCCGTCAGCTTGTCGTCAGGCCTTTATTTATGCAGGTTTCCGGCATTCCGCCAAATCTCGAAAATCAAAAAAGCGATGAATTTTAAGCTTGTTAAGACAGTTCCAGCCAGCCGTCTTCGTACCAGTTGTGGAAGGCTTCCATCACATCCTCTGAAGCATGTTGCAACGCGCTTTTGTCCAGGCGACGCTCATCCGCCAGCACGCTCAGCAGCGCTTTGTCGGCGCGGCCGACGCCAAACGACTCGCCGTTGATGAACACATGCTTGCCGCGATAGAGCATCTGCGTTTTGCGTGAAAGCTTGAGCCCGCGCTTGTTTGCGGCCTGTGCGAAGCGCGCCGGCGTCAACGATTTCTCAGCCGGTTCAAAGAAAACCGTGGCCTTCGGCTCCGACAGATATTCGCCGAGGAAGATCGTGATGTCGTCGTCGGTGAAGCGCATCTTGTTGATTTCCTCGGTCACCTGCGACAGCAAGTCCTCAGGCAGTTGGGCCGGATGTTTGGCCGGTGTCAGCGCAGGATCGGCATAGCGGCCCGGCAGATCGATGGAATCGGCCATGAATTGCAGGAAGGCCTCGCCCAGCTCCTGGTAGGCCGGCGCGCGGAAACCGATCGAATAGGTCATGCATTCGCCGACGGCAACGCCATCGTGGGCATAGTGCGGCGGCAGGTACAGCATGTCGCCCGGTTCCAGCACAAACTCCTGTTCCGACTTGAAATTCTTCAGAATCTTCAGCGGCATGCCGTCCACCAGCGACAAATCCTTCTGCGCGCTGATGCGCCAGCGGCGCTGGCCGTGGGCTTGCAGCAGGAATACGTCGTAGGAATCGAAATGCGGGCCGACGCCGCCGCCGTCGCTGGCATAGCTGATCATCAGGTCGTCCAGGCGCGCATCGGGGATGAAGCGGAACTGGCGCAGCAGGTCGTCGGCCGCATCGTCGTGCAGATTCACGCCCTGGACCAGCATGGTCCATTCCTTCTGCTTGAGCGCCGGCAGCTTGGTCAGCGGACCGTGGTCCATCTTCCAGTGCTCGCCGTTCTGCTGGATCAGGCGCGACTCGACATCGTCGCGCGAGGCCATGTCGAACAGCGCCTGGCGCGACAGCAGCGGCTTGAAGCCGGGAATCGCCTGGCGGATCAGCAAGGGTTTCTTGTGCCAGTAATCGCGCAGGAAGGTGGCGGGACTGATGTCGCCGAGCAGAGTCAGGGTATTTTTCATGGCGACATTATAGAGCGCAATGCCGAAGCGTATTGCAGCAGCGGATGCCGAAGCCGGCGGGCTTGCCTGCATGTCAACCAAGCCGCATGCCTGTGCCTGGAGCAGGTAATGACAATACCGGCGAAAGGGTATAATTCGGCTTGCAGATTGCAGTACATTCCCATGTCATGCCTTCTCGGGCCCGCACCAGAGTACGGCCCTCGCAACAACAGCAAACACGTAGCAGGTTGTCGCCGGTTCAGTCCGGCGCTTCACCAGACCTGCAATGACCGATGAACCAGAACCAAGAGAAGGGGCATACATGAAGATTGCCAAAAATACCGTCGTTTCCGTCAAGTACAAACTGTCCGACGCACAAGGCCAACTGATCGAAGAAAGCCAGGAGCCGATGGTCTATCTGCACGGCGGTTACGAAAACACGCTGCCGAAGATCGAAGAAGCGCTGGACGGCAAGGAAACCGGCTACAGCGTGACCATCCAGGTCGAGCCGGCAGATGCTTTCGGCGAATACGACGCCGAGCTGGTCAAGATCGAACCGAAGAATCGCCTGCCGTCGCCTATCGAAGTCGGCATGCAATTCGAAGGTTCGCCGGACGATGAAAACCAGGCTGCGGTGATCTTCACCGTGACGGAAATCGCCGACGACAAGGTCGTCCTCGACGGCAACCACCCGCTGGCCGGTATCGCACTGCGCTTTGACCTGAACGTCACCGAAGTGCGCGAAGCGACCGAAGAAGAGATCCAGCATCAGCACGTGCACGGTCCGCACGGCCATCACCATCATGACCACGGTCACGATCACGATCACGGCGATGACGACGGCGACGAAGGCGATCACTTCCGCAGCCAGCCCATCCACTAAAATCTGTCCGTAATCCTACTGCGAGGCCGTGATCCGGCATCGTGCGGTGCTCGGAATCCTCGTGTACTAGAGTACACTCCGGTTCCTGCGCTCCGGCCGATACCGGCTGACGGCCTCTCGCTACGGATTCCGAACAGATTTGGTACCAGGTATAAATAAAAAAACGCAGCTCAGGCTGCGTTTTTTTATGGGCGTTTCAAAAGCAAAGACATCCTCTGTCGTCCTGACGAAAGTCAGGACCCAGCGACGTATTTGCGTTCGGAGAACACAAGAAACAGCGATCTGACAAGCGCCATCATGCGCCGCAACAACTACTGCGAAGCCGGCGCCGATTTCGTCTCGTTCGCCAGCGTAAAGAGATTCGGCTTGCCGCCATCGACCGCAAACTTCGACCACCCCGACGCCACGCCGATGCTGCCCAGATTGCGGCGCCAGAGTATGCCGGCATTGGATTCGCTCTTCAGGTTTTCGCCATGCACCAGCAAGACCTTGCCGCGGAATTCGCCGGCCAGCGTGGTGATGCGCTGGCGCGCTTCGGCAAAGCCGTCGCGCTGGCCGCGCAGCAGGAAGGGACGCTGGCTCGGCTGCGCCAGCGGATTGCCGTCGGTGAACAGCACGATGCCGGCCATCTTCCTTTGCGTGGCGAAGGTGAACAGGCGCTGCAGCCAATCCTTGTTGGCGATCAGGCGGTCTTCGAATTCGCTGTTGCGGCCGCCGTCAGGCAGGAAGTGATTGTTGGCCGAAGGTAGGTTGATCGTCGCAAACAGGATGTTGCCGAACTCCCAGCGTGCGTTCTCGGTATAGCTGCGAAACTTCGGCGTCACCGACTGGCGGAACAGCGGTACCTTGCTGGCGCCGAATGAAAATTCATCGGGGAAGAACAGATCGCGCACGCGGTTCAGGCGTTCGATGGCGATGGAACCGTTCTTGTTGCGGCAACTAACCCAGTCGCTGGCGGCGAGCGAAACGATGACGCCGTTTTCCGCTTCCTTCAGCAAATCGCGGCGTTCGCTGTAGAGCGTGTCGCTGCACGGCTCCGCCGCCGATTTGATGCCGTTGACGACGACGAAGGCGAGATTGTCGGCATCGCTTTCGCCCAGTGCTTTGCGCAGCACGCCGTCATCCGGTGTGCCTGAAAACGAGTGGCCGATCACGCCGAACTGGAAGCTGTCTTGTGCCGTCGCCGCCTGCATCGCCGTGCCGCTGAGCACGGCAATGGCAAAGGCGAATGTGCGCAAGGGCTTCAGCTTCATGCGCCGCCCAGTTGTTTAAGACGGTACAGGGCTTCCAGCGCCTCGCGCGGCGTCATGGCGTCCGGATCGATATCGGCCAGAGCTTCCGCCACCGCCAGCGCGGCCGGGTCGGGAGCCGCGGACGAGCGCTCGTCATTTGTCTCATCCGCGTCGTCGTCGGCAGCGCGATGCGACGGCGCGCTGAACAGATCGAACTGCGGCGTGGTCTGCACCGATTGCGTTTCCAATGCGGTCAGATGCTTGCGCGCGGCGCGGATGACGGGCGTCGGTACGCCGGCCAGCTGCGCCACCTGCAAGCCGTAGCTCTGCGAGGCCGGGCCGGCCTGCACTGCATGCAGGAAGACGATGCTGTCCTTGTGTTCCACCGCCGACAAATGCACGTTGGATGCGGTCGGATGGACGTCCGGCAATTGCGTCAGCTCGAAGTAGTGCGTCGCAAACAGCGTGAAGCTGCGTGTCACGTCGATCAGATGCTTGGCGATCGCCCAGGCCAGCGCGAGGCCATCGAAGGTGGATGTGCCGCGGCCGACTTCGTCCATCAGCACCAGCGAATTTTCGGTCGCGTTGTTGAGGATCGCGGCCGACTCCGTCATTTCCACCATGAAGGTCGAACGGCCGCCGGCCAGGTCATCGGCGGCGCCGATACGCGTGAAGATGCGGTCGATCGGTCCGATGGTCGCGCTGGTCGCCGGCACGAAGCTGCCGATGTAGGCCAGCAGTGTGATTAGCGCCACCTGGCGCATGAAGGTCGATTTACCGCCCATGTTGGGACCGGTGATCAGCAGCAGCTTGCGATCGGCGCTGAAGGCGCAATCATTGGCGATGAAGCGTTCGATCTGGTTCTCCACTACCGGATGGCGGCCTTGCTCGATCAGGATGGTCGGCTCGCTCACCAGTTGCGGCGCGCACCAGTTGTTGCGCGCGGCATGATCGGCCAGCGCCACCAGCGTATCGAGCTGGGCCAGTGCATGCGCGATGGCTTGCAGCGTGACGATATGCGGCGCCAGATCCTGCAGCAACTGGTCGTAGAGGAATTTCTCGCGCGACAGGGCGCGTTCCTGCGCCGACAAGGCCTTGTCTTCGAAGGCCTTGAGTTCCGGCGTGATGTAGCGCTCGGCGTTCTTGAGCGTCTGGCGGCGGCGATAGTCGTCCGGCACCTTGTCGGTCTGGCCGTGCGTGACCTCGATGTAGAAGCCGTGCACCTTGTTGTATTCGACGCGCAGGTTGGCGATGCCGGTGCGGGCGCGTTCGCGTGTTTCCAGATCGATCAGGAACTGGCCGGCGTTTTCCGACAGGCCGCGCAACTCGTCCAGGTCGGCGTCGAAGCCGCGCGCGATCACGCCGCCGTCGCGCACCATGGCCGCCGGTTCCAGCATGATGGCGCGTTCCAGCAAGTCGACGCATTCGGTCGGCGTCGCCAGCGCTTCGTGCAATTCCAGCAGCAGCGGCGCGTCGGCATCGCGGCTGCACATGGCGACGTAATTGCGCAGCGAACCGAGCTGCTGCAAACCGGCGCGTAAGCCGGCCAGGTCGCGCGGACGCGCCGACAACAGCGCGATGCGGGTGGTGATGCGTTCGATGTCCGGCACCGCCGCCAGCGTCGCCGACAAGCCCGAGCAGGCGTCGGTGCGCATCAAGGCGTTGATGGCGGCATGGCGGGCCCTGGCGATCTTCTGATCGCGGCGTGCATGATGCAGCCAGTGGCGCAGCAGGCGCGAACCCATCGCCGTGCGGCAATGGTCGAGCAGCGAAAACAGCGTCGGTGCCAGCGCATTGGCGTCTTGCGCGCGGATGGTTTCGGTCAGTTCCAGGTTGCGGCGGGTGGAGGCGTCGAGGCCGATGAATTCGTTTTCCGATTCCACGGTCAGTGCGCGCACGTGCTGCAGGCCCTTGCCTTGCGTCGACTGGGCGTAGCGCAACAGCGCGCCGCCGGCGCCGACGGCCGCCGTCATGCCTTCCGCGCCGAAACCGTTGAGCGTGGCGACCGACAATTGATCCAGCAGCGACTTCTCGCCGCTCGGCTGGTCGAAGTGCCAGTCGGGCACGGTGGTCGATTTACCGCTGAGGATGTGCGCGTAAGCCGCTTCTTCGCTGTCGCCGACCAGCGTTTCGGCTGGCGAGATGCGTTCCAGCTCCTGCTTCAGGCGGGCTTCCAGCAAGGCCGGTTCGACCGTGAATTCCATGAGTTTCAAGGCGCCGCTGGCCATCGACAGCCAGGCCAGGCCGACCGTGACGGATTTGCGTTGCTTGCCGGAGGCGACGTTCATCGCCAGCAGCGGCCGTTCGGATTTTTCCGGCAGCAGGTCGGAGTCGGTCAGTGTGCCCGGCGTGATCACGCGCACCACTTTGCGTTCCACCGGCCCCTTGCTGGTAGCCGGATCGCCGATCTGCTCGCAGATGGCCACCGATTCGCCCAGCTTGATCAGCTTGACCAGATACTGGTCGACGGAGTGGAAGGGGATGCCCGCCATCTTGATCGGCGAACCGTTGGACGAGCCGCGCTGGGTCAGCGTGATGCCCATCAGGCGCGAGGCTTTTTCGGCGTCGTCGAAGAACAGTTCGTAGAAGTCGCCCATGCGGTAAAACACCAGCGTGGTCGGGTACTCCGCCTTGATGCGGAGATACTGGATCATCATCGGCGTGTGCTTCTCGCCGCCGGCGCTGCCGGGGTCGGATTCAACGTTGGATTTTTGGTGTTTGGTCATTCAGTCAATTGTCGACGCTGCTTCCATGGCATGGGAGCGGCGTCGTCTTGCGAAGGTTTTCGGGGTTCTGGCGATCTGCCATTTTACCGCGTGCGAGGGCCGCACACGAGGCTGAACTACAAGACGGAGCCAAGATGGTTCTGTCGCTAGCGGCAGTTGATAAAAAATCAATGTTTCGATGCTGTGCAGAATCGGTGTTCCACCGAGAAAAAAGGGCGAACCGTTCGCACGGCCCGCCCCAACTCCTCAAAGAAATTTTCGATCAGTGCTTCAGCGCGTATGCACGCAAACCCCCGCCGAATACGTCGCCGCAATCGCGCGGTCGTCGGCCAGGATCGCCAGTGCAAACAGCTGCTCTTCCAGGCTGTCCGTGGTGGCGCTGCGGCGTGCCAGCAATGGCGTTGCTTTCGGATCGAGCACGATGAAGTCGGCGTCGCAACCGGCTGCAAAATTTCCGATCGTGCCTTCCAGTTGCAGCGCGCGCGCACCGCCCAGCGTTGCCATGTAGAACATGCGTTGCGCCGCCAGATGCGTGCCGGCCATGCGGCCAACCTTGTACAACTCGTTCATCGTTTGCAGCATCGAGAAGCTGGTGCCGCCGCCGACGTCGGTTGCCAGCGACACCGGCATGCGCAGCTTGTCGGCGTTGGCGAAATCGAACAGGCCGCTGCCGAGGAACAGGTTGGAGGTCGGACAGACCGTCGCCACCGATTGCGTCGCCGCCATGCGTGCGCGGTCGGCGTCGTCCAGCCAGATGCAGTGCGCATACAGCGCGCGCTCGCGCATCAGGCCGTACTGGTCGTAGACGTCGAGATAGCTGCGGCTGTCGGGGAACAGTTCCTTGACCCATTTCACTTCATCGGTGTTTTCGGCAACGTGGGTCTGGATGTAGGTGTCGCGGTATTGCGTCGCCAGTTCGCCGGCCAGCTTCAGTTGCTCCGGGGTCGAGGTCGGCGCGAAGCGCACGGTGATGGCGTAGTGCTGGCGGCCCTTGTTGTGCCAGCGATTGATCAGTTCTTCGGTTTCGCGTGCGCCGCTCTCAGCCGTGTCGCGCAGGAAGTCCGGCGCGTTGCGATCCATCAGGCATTTGCCGGCCACCATGCGCAGGTTCAGTTCGCTGCTGCGGGTGAAGAAGGCGTCGACCGATTGCGGATGCACGGTGCAATACACCGCGGCCGTGGTGGTGCCGTTGCGCAGCAACTCGGCCAGGAAGAAGTCGGCCACTTCGCCGGCATGCTCGCTGCTCTCGAAACGGCGCTCGGCCGGGAAGGTGTAGGTGTTCAGCCACGGCAGCAAGCCCGGTGCGGGCGAGCCGATGATGTCGGTTTGCGGATAGTGGACGTGGGTGTCGATGAAACCGGGCGTGATGATCTTGCCGCGATAGTCGTGCAAATCGCAATCGACGGGCAGGGAAGCGGACAGCTTGCTGTAATCGCCGGCCGCGACGATCTTGCCGTCGGCGACGATCAGCAGGCCGTCGCTATGCCATTGCGTGGCATGTTCGTCGAAGGCCGGGTCGTTGCGGAAATGGAGCAGGCTGGCGCGATAGGCTTGCACGTGGGAAGTCATGATGATCCTTTAATCTTGGCTATTCAGTTGCGTGCTACCCTGCATAGGCGCGAGCGGCAACTGCGACAACTGAATGATAACGTGATGGGTGCTGGAACAGATACTGCTGAGGCGACGGTCCGGTTGTCCTTTTAGCTCCGGCCGTCCAGCAGGTGTGTGGCCAGCTTCGCCTTGATCTTGCGATCCGGCTGCTGAAAGCGGATTTCCCATAACTGCATCAGTTGCGCCACCACCGCGATCGCGATGCTGGCGGGTTCCTTGCCATAGATGCCCGGAATGCCGATCGGGCAGGTCATCTTGTTCAACTGCTCCTGCGTGATGCCGCGGTCGAGCAGGCGGTGTTCGAATTGCTTGCGCTTGGTGTACGAACCGATCAGGCCGTACCAGCCGATGTCTTCGCGCTTGAGGATGCGTTCGCTCAGTTGCTGGTCCAGCGCGTGGCTGTGCGTCATGACGAGGAAGTAGGCGTCCGGCTCGGCCAGGTCCACCACGGCGTTGGGCACGTCGGTGGCTTCGACCGTCACCTGCATCGGCAGGTCGGACGGAAACATGTCTTCGCGCTCGTCCACCCACAGCACGCGGCAAGGCAATGTCGCCAGCACGCGCACGATGGCCGCGCCGACGTGGCCGGCGCCGAACAGCACCACCTGCGGCTGATGCGCGCGGCAGCGGTCCAGCAGCCAGCGGCGGCCGTAGCGGTCTTCCGTCACGTGGGTATTGCCGGCGTCGCGGAACATCGCCGCGTCGAGGCCGTTGTCGGGTGCGCTCAGATCGCAGGCTTCGCCTTCCAGTTCATACAGCAGCGTCGGCTCGTTAGCCTCCAGCGCCACCGCGCGCCAGACGTCGACCCCGTTGCGCCAGTGATGTTCGAGTTCGCTCAGCATCGCGCCTGTGCGCGCATCGCTGTGTTGATCGATACGTTCAAAGGCGAGGAACACCACGCCGCCACAGCATTGACCCAGGCTAGGTCCGAGCGCGATGCGTTCGAATTTACGCGTGCTGGAGAATACCGCCGGATCAGCGTCCAGCATGTCGCGAGCAATCTGCGCCGCACGCCATTCCAGATGACCACCGCCGATGGTGTCGTACTGGCCGTCGGCCGTAAACACCATGCGCGCACCCGCCTCGCGCGGCGTCGACCCTTGAATGGTCGCAACCGTTACCAATACCGCCGCAGTGGCGCTATCGTGCAAGTCTTTGAGTGCGGCAAGCCAAGTGGTCATGAATTCTCCGGTCAATAAAAATTACTGCGTAACTTGTGCAGCCTTCACCGCATCAATCGCATCCAGAATCGCTTCGCTGGTCGCCGGTGCGCGCAGCGGCGGATTGATGCGATGTTCGCCGACCGCCGACACCGCGTCGCGGATCGCCAGCAAGACCGAGAACGGCAGCAGCAGCGGCGGTTCGCCGGTGGCCTTGGAGCGATGGATGGTGTCCGAGACGTTGCTGTTCTTGAACAGCTGCGTGCGGAAATCCGTCGGGCAATCCGACACCGCCGGAATCTTGTAAGTCGACGGCGCATGCGTCATCAGCTTGCCGTCCTTGTTCCACCACAATTCTTCGGTGGTCAGCCAGCCCATGCCCTGGATGAAGCCGCCTTCCACCTGGCCGACGTCGATTGCCGGGTTCAGGCTTTCGCCGGCGTCGTACAGCAAATCGGCGCGCATCAGGCGCCACTCGCCGGTCAGCGTATCGACCACCACTTCGGCGACTGCTGCGCCATAAGCGAAGTAGAAGAACGGATGGCCGGTCATGGTCTTGGAATTCCAGTGCACCTTCGGCGTCGAGTAGAAACCGTCCGACCACAATTGCACGCGTTGCAGGTAAGCCTGCATCACCAGCTGGTCGAAAGGAATCGACTGTTCGCCGACCGTCACCAGGCCGTCGGCGAAACGCACGTCGGCGGCTTCGGCGTTGAAATGCTTGGCGGCTACCTGCGCCAGCCGTGCGCGGATTTGCAATGCGGCATCCTGCGCCGCCTTGCCGTTGAGGTCGCTGCCGGTCGATGCGGCCGTGGCCGAGGTGTTGGCGATCTTGCTGGTGTCGGTGGCGGTGCAGCGCACCTGATCCAGCGGCAGGCCGAGCGCGTTGGCGACGACTTGCGCCACCTTGGTGTTCAAGCCCTGGCCCATTTCCGTGCCGCCGTGATTGACCAGCACCGAACCGTCGGTATACACGTGCACCAGTGAACCGGCCTGGTTCAGGTGCGGCACGTTGAAGGAGATGCCGAACTTGACCGGTGTCAGCGCCATGCCGCGCTTGAGGATGGTGTTCCCGGCGTTGAAGGCATGAATGGCTTTGCGGCGCGCCTGATAGTCGCTGGTGTGTTCCAGTTCGCCGACCAGCGCGGCGATCACGTTGTCTTCCACCTTCTGGCCGTAGTGCGTGGTGTTGCGCGCATCCGGGCCGTCGGCGTCGCTGCTGCCGTAGAAATTGGCGCGGCGTACTTCCAGTGCATCCTTGCCGAGATTGCGGGCGATTTCGTCGATGATGTATTCGATCGCGATGGCGCCTTGCGGACCGCCGAAACCGCGGAAGGCGGTATTCGATTGCGTGTTGGTCTTGCCGCACATGGCGTGGATTTCCACGTCCGACAGGTAGTAGGCATTGTCGAAATGGCAGACCGCGCGCGTGGCCACCGGGCCCGACAAGTCGGCCGAAAAACCGGCGCGCGAGACCATGTCGATCTTCGCGGCGACGATGCGGCCGTCGTCGTCGTAACCGATTTCGTAATCGTAGGCGAAGCAGTGGCGCTTGCCGGTGACGATCATGTCGTCGTCGCGGTCGGCGCGCAGCTTGACCGGACGGCGCAGGCGCACCGCAGCGACGGCTGCAGCGCAAGCCCACAAAGCCGATTGCGATTCCTTGCCGCCGAAACCGCCGCCCATGCGCCGGCATTCCACCAGCACGTCATGCGAGGCGACGTGCAGCACATGTGCGAGGTGATGCTGCATTTCGCTCGGGTGCTGGGTCGAGCAATACACATGCATGCCGCGGCCTTCCTTGGGAATCGCGTACGAAATCTGGCCTTCCAGATAAAACTGTTCCTGGCCGCCGACGTCGAGCTTGCCTTGCAGCTTGTGCGGCGCCTTGGCGAAGGCGTCGGCAGGGTTGCCGCGCGACAGGTGCATCGGCGGCAGTACGTAGGATTCGGCTTCGTGCGCAGCGCGCGGGGTCAGGATGGCCGGCAATTCTTCGTAGTCGATCACGGCCTGGCGCGCCGCACGGCGGGCGTTGTCGTGGGTGTCGGCGACGACCACGAAGATCGGCTGGCCGACGTATTGCACCAGACCGTCGGCCAGTACCGGGTCATCCTTGATGATGGCGCCGCATTGGTTTTCGCCGGGGATATCGTCGGCGGTGTAGACCGCGACCACGCCGGCGGAGGCCTTGACCTTGCTGAGATCGATCGCACGCATTTTTGCGTGAGCCTTGGTCGACAGGCCGAGCGCGGCGTGCAGCGTGCCTTGCAGCTCGACGATGTCGTCGGTGTAAGTGGCTTCGCCGGTCACGTGCAGGATGGCGGACTCGTGCGGATGCGGTTTGCCGACCTCGGTCCAGGCGGAGGAGGGCAAGGCTTGCGGATTCTTGACGGACATGAATTCTTCAGTTTGCTTGTTCATTGCGTTTCCTTCCTAAGCAATCTGTGGAGCAGTAGCAGAAGCGACAGCGGCATTTTTACCGTGTACAAAAGCGCTCACGGAAGCAGCCTGCAAGGGCGCATCGGCGCGCGTTTCCAGCCAGTAGCGATACAACAGGTTCTGTGCCGTTCTCATACGATACGCCGAAGAGGCGCGCATGTCAGAAAGCGGTGCATAGTCTTGCGCCAGCGCAAGCATTGCCGCTTTGACATTGGCTTCGCTCCAGTCGCGGCCATTGAGTTCTGCCTCGGCCAGTGCAGCGCGCTTGGGCGTCGCCGCCATGCCGCCGAAGGCGATGCGGGCGTCGGCCACCTTGCCGCCGTCGAGACGGAAAGCGAATGACGCGCACACCGCCGAAATGTCCTGGTCGAAACGCTTGGACAGCTTGTACACGCGGAAAGCCACATCCTTGCGCGGCAGCGGCACGCGCACGCCTTGCACGAACTCGTTCGGCAGGATGGCCGACTTCTGGTAGGCGATGTAGAAATCTTCCAGCGGCATGATGCGCTGGCCGTCCACGCCGTACAGCATGATCTCGGTGCCGAGCGCGATCAGCCACGGCATCGAGTCGCCGATCGGCGAGCCGTTGGCGACGTTGCCGCCCAGCGTGCCGGAATTGCGCACCGGCAGCGAGGCGAAGCGTTGCCACAGCTCGGTCAGTTCTTGCGGATATTGTTCGGTCAGCGCGCCGTAGGCTTTTTCCAGCGTGACGCCGGCGCCGATTTCCAGCCAGCCGTCCTTGCTGGCGATGTGGCGCAGTTCTTCCACCTGACCGATGTAGATGATGTCGCCCAGATCGCGCATGTGTTTGGTCACCCACAGGCCGACGTCGGTCGAGCCGGCCAGGATGCGCGCCTTCGGCAGTTCGTGGCGCAATGTCGCTAGTTGAGCCAGCGTGCGCGGCGCATGGAAAGTCTGGCCGGCGTGCGTGACTGACAGCGGTTCTTCGCGTTGAATGGCGCGCAAGGCATCCATCACCGGCGCGCGGTCGAACGTCACTTTCGGCAATTCACCCATGCGGCGCGCAGCGTCGATGATGGGACGGTAGCCGGTGCAGCGGCACAGATTGCCGGACAGCGCATCGTCGATTTCGCGCGCAGTCGGCGTGACGTTGTCTTGCTCATGCTTGAGATACAGGCCCCACAGCGACATCACGAAACCGGGCGTGCAGAAGCCGCATTGCGAACCGTGGCATTCCACCATGGCTTGCTGGGCAGGGTGCAGGCAGCCGTCGTTTTGCTTCAGGTCTTCCACCGTGAACAGCGCCTTGCCGTCCAGCGTCGGCACGAACTGGATGCAGGAGTTGACTGTTTTCAGTTCCAGCTCGTTGCCGCGCAGCTCGCCCACGACCACCGTACAGGCGCCGCAGTCGCCTTCCGCGCAACCCTCTTTGGTGCCGGTGCAATGCAGGTCTTCGCGCAGATGCTGCAAAACGGTGCGTGTATTGGGCAGGCCATCGACTTGATGGGTCTCGCCGCGGAAATAGAAGCGAATCGGTTCGGACATGGTGTGCTTTGCTATATAAAAATGGCTATTGAAAAACAATGAATCAAGATCTGTGCCGGGACCTTTTAGAGAGAAAACTTATTTGCCGCAATGGATTGTTGCGACAGATTGTTGAAGCACTTCTCTCTGGAAAATCCTTGGTTTCCTTGCTACTTTCACATCGACCGGCATCGCATCGCTGAGTGACGTTGCGACGCCGGTTTCATGTTCTTACAGGTAAATCAATTTGAACAAGAAAATCGCAGCAATCACCCAGATCACTTTCGAAACTTCCTTGTAGCGACCGGTCATCAGCTTCAGTGCGGCATAGCTGATGAAGCCCAGCGCCAGACCGTTGGCGATTGAATACGTGAACGGCATCACCAGTGCGGTGATGACGGCAGGCACGCATTCGGTGGTGTCGTTCCAGTCGATGTCGACCAGTTCGCGCAGCATCAGGCAGGCCACGAAGAACAGCGCCGGCGCCGTTGCATAGTCAGGGACCACGCCAGCCAGCGGCGCAATGAACAAACACAGCAAGAACAACACGGCAATCGCGACTGCAGTCAGACCGGTGCGGCCGCCTGCTTGCACGCCGGCTGCACTTTCAATATAGGCAGTGGTGCTCGAAGTGCCAAGCAGCGAACCGGCGACGATGGCGGTGCTGTCTGCCAGCAGGGCCTTATTGATGCGTTCCATCTTGCCGTCCTTGACCAGGCCGGCGCGTTGCGCCACACCCATCAGCGTGCCGGTGGCATCGAACAACTCAACCAGGAAGAACACCAGCACCACGTTCAGCAGGCCCATCGAGATCGCGCCCTTCAGATCCAGCTGGAACAGCGTCGGCGAGATCGATGGCGGCGCCGAGAACACACCGTCGAAATGATTGCCGCCGAAGATGAAGCTCAGCACGGTCACGGTCAGGATGCCAATCAGCAACGCGCCGCGCACCTTCAGCTTGTCCAGCGCCACGATCACCAGGAAGCCGACTACCGCCAGCACGGCAGGGGCGTGGTGCAGGTTGCCCATGGTGACGAAGGTGGCAGGGCTAGCCGCGACGATGCCGGCGTTTTTCAGCGACACCAGCGCGAGGAATAACCCCACCCCCGCCGGTATCGCCGTACGCAGCGAATGCGGAATGCTGTTGATGATCAGCTCGCGGATGCGGAACAGGCTCACCAGCAGGAACAGGCAGCCCGAGATGAACACCGCGCCCAGCGCAGCCTGCCACGGGAAGCCCATGCCCTTGACCACGGCGTAGGCAAAGTAGGCGTTCAAGCCCATGCCCGGCGCCAGGCCGATCGGGTAGTTGGCATATAGGCCCATGATCAAGGTGCCGATTGCCGCCGCCACACAGGTAGCGACAAAAACGGAGTCTTTCGGCATACCGGCATCCCCGAGTATGGATGGGTTGACGAAGATGATGTATGCCATCGTCAGAAAGGTCGTGAGACCGGCCAGCAACTCGGTGCGTACAGTCGTACCGTTGTCGCTCAGTTTGAAATAGTTGTCCAGAAAAGTCATGAGAATTGTCTCCGTTTACGCAGTACGCGGTTCTTTTTTATACGCCAGAAAACTCGCGGATTTCTCAGGTCCACAAAAAATGGGCGTTCTGATTTGCATCTTGTTATTTGCCGCTTCCCATCCCTGATGACAAGCACGGAAACCGGCTGTGAGCAGATTGATTGCAGCGTATGTAATGTCGTTGAAATATTTGGTGAAAAAGTAAGGCATAGGGAATATCAACTATAAGCTTATGGGTATATGGCGATAAGGAATTCAAATAGTGACGATTTGCCATCGTACCAATCGGGGAATTCCTGATCGGAATGTATCGAATCGCAAAGGGCTGGGGGCCTGATCGCGAAATTAAGCTGCGCCGGTGGCCGTATTTGGCCCTTCAACCCTTGGTCCAGTAATCCGGCTGCGAATATACCTCCTTCAGATAATCGATAAAGAAACGCGTCTTCGCCGGCAGGTGCCGTTGTTGCGGATACACAGCCATGATGTCGTAATGGGGCAGGGCGTATTCGTCCAGCACCGTGATCAGTTCGCCCGAGGCCAGCTGCGACTGGATCTCCCAGGTTGAACGCCACGCCAGTCCCAGGCCCTCGCTGGCCCAGCGGTGCAGCAGCTCGCCGTCGTTACAATCCAGATTGCCCTGCGCGCGGATGATCACCGGCTTGCCGCCTTGCTGGAAATACCAGCCGCGCTGCTGCCCGCCCTGCAGGTTGAAGGCCAGGCAGTTGTGATCGGCCAGGTCGTCCAGCGTCTTGGGGATGCCGTTGCGGTGCAGGTATTCCGGCGCGGCGCACACCACGCGGCGGTTGCTGGCCAGCTTCACGGCAACGAAGCTCGGCTCGATCGCGCCGCCGATGCGGATGCCCAGGTCATAACCTTCGCGCACCAGGTCCACCACGCGGTCGGTCAGGTTGAACGAGATCTGCACTTCCGGATGATGGGCAAGAAAAGCCGGCGCATGCGGCGCCACGTGCAGCCGTCCATACGCCGCCGGCGTTGAGACCACCAGATGGCCGGTGGCCTTGTGGCGGCCTTCGGCGATGCTCTTTTCCGCTACTTCGATATCGCCCAGCAGCTTGCGGCAATGATCGAGAAAAACGCTGCCTTGTTCGGTCAGCGTCAGATGCCGGGTGGTGCGATGCATGAGCTTGGTGCCGAGGCGTTTTTCCAGGGCGTCGATGCGCCGGCCCAGCATCACGGGGGTGATGTTTTCTTCCAGCGCCGCCGCCGCGAGGCTGCCTTTTTCGACGACCGAGACGAAAGCCTCGATTTGTTTGAGTTTGTCCATAAGTCCTCCTTATTCCATACTTTTTCTATATTTCCATATTTTTAGTACGGAATAAACAGATATTTAGTCTTCTTATCAAACATTATTGTTGGCTATAGGATGCATCTCACTGGTCGAGGGGCATCGCTGTTTGCTTCCCGGCGTATTAGACATTGCACACCAAGGAGGCAACATGGCAAAGATGAAGGCAGTAGACGCAGCGGTATATGTGCTGGAAAAAGAGGGCTGCCTGCAAGCCTTCGGCGTGCCCGGCGCGGCGATCAATCCATTCTACTCGGCGCTGAAACGCCATGGCGGGATCAAACATGTGCTGGCGCGCCACGTCGAAGGCGCATCGCACATGGCCGAGGGCTACACTCGCGCCAAGGCCGGCAACATCGGCCTGTGCATCGGCACCTCCGGCCCGGCCGGCACCGACATGATCACCGGCCTGTATTCCGCCCAGGCCGACTCGATCCCCATCCTGTGCATCACCGGTCAGGCGCCGCGTGCACGTTTGTATAAAGAAGACTTCCAGGCCGTCGATATCGAATCGATCGCCAAGCCGGTCACCAAGTGGGCCGTCACCGTGCGCGAACCGGCGCTGGTGCCGCGCGTGTTCCAGCAGGCTTTCCACCTGATGCGCTCGGGCCGTCCCGGTCCGGTGCTGATCGACCTGCCGTTCGACGTGCAAATGGCCGAGATCGAATTCGACCCGGACACCTACGAGCCGCTGCCGGTCTATCGTCCGTCGGCCACCCGCGCCCAGATCGAAAAAGCGCTGACCATGCTGAACCAGTCCGAGCGTCCTCTGCTGACCATCGGCGGCGGCGTGGTCAACGCCGATGCCGCCGAGCTGGCGGTGGAATTTGCCGAACTCACCGGCGTGCCGGTCATCCCGACCTTGATGGCCTGGGGCGCGATTCCCGACGATCACCCGCAAATGGCCGGCATGGTCGGTCTGCAGACCAGCCACCGCTACGGCAACGCCACCATGCTGGCGTCCGACTTCGTGCTCGGCATCGGCAACCGCTGGGCCAACCGTCACACCGGTTCCATCGAAGTCTTCACCAAGGACCGCAAGTTCGTCCACGTCGACATCGAGCCGACCCAGATCGGCCGCGTGTTCGGTCCGGACTACGGCATCGTCTCCGACGCCAAGGCGGCATTGAAGCTGTTCATCGAAGTGGCGAAAGAATTGAAAGCCGCCGGCAAGCTGCCGGACCGCTCGGCATGGCTGGCCGAATGCCAGGAGCGCAAGCGCACCCTGCATCGCCGCACGCATTTCGAAGAAGTGCCGATCAAGCCGCAACGCGTCTACGAAGAAATGAATCGCGCCTTCGGCCGCGACACCTGCTACGTCAGCACCATCGGCCTGTCGCAGATCGCCGCCGCGCAATTCCTGCACGTCTACAAAGACCGCCACTGGATCAACTGCGGCCAGGCCGGTCCGCTGGGCTGGACGATTTCCGCCGCGCTGGGTGTGTGCGCAGCCGATCCGCAGCGCAAGGTGGTGGCGATCTCGGGCGACTACGACTTCCAGTTCATGATCGAAGAACTCGCCGTCGGCGCGCAATTCAATCTGCCGTATCTGCACGTGGTGGTGAACAACTCCTACCTCGGCCTGATCCGCCAGGCGCAACGCGGCTTCGAGATGGACTACTGCGTGCAGCTGGCGTTCGAAAACATCAACGCCCCCGAACTCAACGGCTACGGCGTCGACCACGTCGCCGTGGTGGAAGGCCTGGGCTGCAAGGCGATCCGCGTCACCAACCCGAACGAAATCCAGGACGCCTTCGCCGTGGCGCAGCGCTGGATGGCCGAGTACCGCGTGCCGGTGGTGGTGGAAATCATCCTTGAACGCGTCACCAATATCGCGATGGGCACCGAGATCAATGCGATCAACGAGTTCGAAGAACTGGCCACCAAGCGCGAACATGCGCCGACGGCGATCAGTTTGCTGGACTAGGAATAGTCGCGAAGAGATAGCGATAAGCAGGAAGAAAGATCACCAGAGGAGACAACGACGGAGGAGTTCCATCACTTCTCCGTCGTCCCGGCGAACGCCGGGACCCAGCGTCGTCAGCGCATCGACGTCGCCGGGAACGATAGCGGAAAACTAAACCAGTTTGCCGGCACATGTCGCCATGTGCCGAGCGAACAACCGCCGTCGCCATTGCAGCAAGCCACCGGGTCCCGGCGTTCGCCGGGACGACGGTGGTGTGTTTGACGATGCATTAACAAGCACCACGACCACCAAGGACACACACATGACCAAACTCGCCGCCAACCTGACCATGCTCTTCACCGAGCTGCCGTTCCTGGAGCGTTTCCGCGCTGCTGCGCAAGCCAACTTCAAGGCAGTGGAATTCTTGTTCCCGTACGCCTTCGAACCGGCGCAGATCGCCGAGCAGCTGCGCAAGAACGAACTGGAACTGGTCTTGCACAATCTGCCCGCAGGCAACTGGGAAGCCGGCGAGCGCGGCATCGCCTGTCGTCCCGATCGCGTCAATGAATTCCGCCAGGGCGTCGACGACGGCATCCGCTACGCCAAGGTGCTCGGCGTGAAGCAACTGAACTGCCTGGTCGGTATCCAGCCGCAAGGCGTCAGCGCCGCCGCCGCGCGCGAAACCCTGGTTGCCAATCTGAAGTTCGCCGCCGACAAACTGCAAGCCGAAGGCATTGCCTTGCTGATCGAACCGATCAACTATTTCGACATCCCCGGCTTCTTCCTCAACACTACCAAGCAGGCCGCGGAACTGATCGCCGCCACCGGTTCCAACAACCTGTTCATCCAGTACGACATCTATCACATGCAGCGCATGGAAGGCGAACTGGCCAACACCATCAAGGCCAATCTCTCGCTGATCCGCCATGTACAACTGGCCGACAACCCGGGCCGTTTCGAACCCGGCACCGGCGAGATCAACTACCGCTTCCTGTTCAAGTACCTGAACGAGATCGGCTATCAGGGCTGGATCGGCTGCGAGTATAAGCCTAAGGCCGGCACCGTCGAAGGGCTGGGCTGGCGCGCAGCGCACGGTCTTTAATCGCCCATCGCAACGAATTCATTTCATCTTAGAGGAGACACATCATGGCAAAAGTCGGATTCATCGGATTAGGCATCATGGGTTCGCCCATGGCGGACAACCTGCAAAAGGGCGGCCACAAGCTCTACCTGCACGATCAGAAAAATCCGCCGGCAGCATTGATCGAAGGCGGCGCCACCGTCTGCACATCGGGCGCAGAAGTCGCCAAGCGCGCCGACATCATCATCGTGATGGTGCCGGACACCCCGCACGTTGAAGCCGTGCTGTTCAGCAAAGGCGGTGTCGCCGAAGGTTTGAGCGCCGGCAAGATCGTGGTCGACATGAGCTCGATCTCGCCGATCGCCACCAAAGGTTTCGCGCAGAAGATCAACGCACTGGGTTGCGAATACCTGGACGCACCGGTCTCCGGCGGCGAAGTCGGCGCCAAGGCGGCCTCGCTGACCATCATGGTCGGCGGCAATGAGTCGGCGTTCAACGACGTCAAGCCGCTGTTTGAACTGATGGGCAAGAACATCACCCTGGTCGGCGGCAACGGCGACGGCCAGACCACTAAGGTCGCCAACCAGATCATCGTCGCGCTGAACATTCAGGCGGTGGCTGAAGCGTTGCTGTTTGCGTCCAAGGCCGGTGCAGATCCTGCGCGCGTGCGCCAGGCGCTGATGGGCGGGTTTGCTTCTTCTCGTATTTTGGAGGTGCATGGCGAGCGCATGGTCAAGCGTACTTTCAATCCGGGCTTCCGCATTGAGCTGCATCAGAAGGATTTGAATCTGGCGTTGCAGGGTGCCAAGGCTTTGGGCGTCAGTTTGCCTAATACGGCGATGGCGCAGGAGTTGATGAATGCTTGTGCGGCGAATGGGATGAGTGGCTTGGATCACTCGGCGTTGTGCCGGGCGATTGAGTTGATGTCGAATCATGAGATTGCCAAGGGCTGATTGATAGCTTGCAAAGGGCTTGTCGTCCTGACGTAAGTCAGGACCCAGTGGCGTTCGTTGTTCCGACTGGCCTTTTGTGGGTAGCTTCGGTTTTTCTTTCTTCGATCAACCCTTCGCCGGGGGTAGCCCGGCAGCTACTCACTTTTCTTGCTCCGCCAAGAAAAGTAAGCAAAAGAAGGCGGCCGCGGTTCGTAGCCCCCTTCGGGGGTTCCCGGTGTCGGCAGGTACAAATCGGGAGGGGAAAACAACTCGCTGCGCTCAGACATTTTTCCCCTCTTTATCCGATTTGCACCTGCCGCCACCGGCTACTCTCAAGCGGACTTCGAGACTGGCTCGCTGCGCATCGCCAGGGGACTGAGGTGGTTTTCACTTGTCTGGTCTCTTTTGCTTTGTCGTTCCAACGAAAGTTGGAACCCAGCGTCGTGACGAAGTTTGAAGATGCGCTGA
>NZ_LFLU01000010.1 GCF_001189965.1 Herbaspirillum rhizosphaerae | reverse complement strand
TCCACCAGCAGGATCGTGATGCCCTGCGCCGACACCGTGCGGATCACTTCGAAGATCTTCTCCACCATGATCGGCGACAGTCCCATCGACGGTTCATCCAGCAACAGCAGCTTGGGATGGCTCATCAGCGCGCGCGCCATGGCCAGCATCTGCTGTTCGCCGCCCGAGAGCGTGCCGGCCATCTGCGCCGCACGTTCCTTCAATCGCGGAAACACCGTGAACCAGTGCTCGATGTCCTGCGCGATCTGCTGCTTGTCGTCGCTGGTGTAGGCGCCCATGAGCAGGTTTTCGTGGATGCTCATGCGGGTGAAGACGCCCCGCCCTTCCGGCACCATGGCCAGCTTTTGCTGCACCAGGTTGAATGAGCTTTGCCCCTTGAGCGCCTGGCCGAGGTAGGTGATGTGGCCGCTGACTTTGCAGTTCGGCAGGGTGCCGGTGACGGCTTTGAGGGTGGTGGTCTTGCCGGCGCCGTTGGCCCCGATCAGGGTCACCAGTTCGCCTTCGTTGACTTCCAGGCTCGCGCCCTTGACGGCCTTGATGCCGCCGTAGGCGACGCTGAGGTCTTCAATTTTTAAGATGTTCGTTGTCATTGTGATCTTTCCGTTTTACGTCTCTTAATGGGCGGCGCCCAGATAAGCTTCGATGACTGCGGGGTTCTTCTGCACATCCGCCGGCACGCCTTCGGCAATCGGTTTGCCGTAGTCCAGCACCGTCAGGCGGTTGCACAGGCCCATCATCAGTTTGACGTCGTGTTCGATCAGCAGGATGGTTTTACCCTCTGCCTGGATCTTGACCAGCAGTTCGCGCAGGCCGAGCTTTTCTGTCGCGTTCATGCCGGCGGCCGGTTCGTCCAGCGCCAGCAGTTGCGGTTCGGTCGCCAGCGCGCGGGCGATTTCGAGTCGTCTCTGGTCGCCGTAGGAGAGGTGGCGCGCGGTGCGCGAGGAGAACTGGCCGATGCCGACGAAGTCGAGCAGCTTTTGCGATTTCTCTTTGATGGCGGCTTCTTCGTCGCGGGCGGCCTTGTGACGGAACACGGCGCCGAAGACGTTTTGTTTGGTGCGCACGTGGCAGCCGACCATGACGTTTTCCAGCACGGTCATGTCGCCGAACAGGCGGATGTTCTGGAAGGTGCGGGCGATGCCGGCCTTGGCCACTTCGTGCGGGGCGCTGGGGCTGTAGGGCTTGCCGGCCAGCTCGAAGCTGCCGGTGTCGGGCTGGTAGAGGCCGGTGATGACGTTGAAGAAGGTGGTCTTGCCGGCGCCGTTGGGGCCGATCAGGCCGTAGATCTGGCCTTGTTCAATCGTCAGGCTCACGCCCGAGAGGGCTTGCAGGCCGCCGAAGCGTTTGCTGACGTCGGCGATTTTTAACAGGGTGGTGCTCATTGGTTCGTCCTCTGTGTGCTGTTCGTCGAGTTTAGGCTTTGACCACGCCGACCGGCTCGTCGCCGTGGGGGTGATCGGCTTCGGGGCGGTCTTCATGGCGCGGCGAGGGCCACAGGCCGGCCGGACGATTCAACATGATGATGACCATGGCCAGGCCGTAGAGCAGTTGGCGCAGCACTTCGGCGTCGATCCAGACGCGGCCGAACAGGCTCATCTGCACCGGCTCGACCACGTGGCGCAGCACTTCCGGCAAGGCGGCGAGGATGATGCCGCCGAGCACGACGCCGGGGATGTGGCCGATGCCGCCCAGCACCACCATGGCCAGCACGGCAATGGATTCGGTCAGGGAGAAGGATTCCGGAGACACAAACCCCTGGAACGAGGCGAACATGGCGCCGGCCACGCCGCCGAAGGAGGCGCCCATGGCGAACGCGAGGAGCTTGACGTTGCGGGTGTTGATGCCCATGGCCTTGGCGGCGATTTCGTCTTCGCGGATGGCGACCCAGGCGCGGCCCAGGCGCGAGTCCTGCAGGCGGATCGAGAAGAAGATCACGCCGATGCACAGCAGCAGGAACAGGAAATAGTAGGCGTTCACCGAGGGCATGCTGATGCCGAGGAATTTGACGATGGAGCCGGAGCCCGGCTCGCCCGCCAGCGAGACGCCGAAGACGCGGATCGGGTCGATCAGGTTGATGCCTTGCGGCCCGTTGGTGATGTTGACCGGGGCGTTGAGGTTGTTCATGAAGATGCGGATGATTTCGCCGAAGCCCAGGGTGACGATGGCGAGGTAGTCGCCGCGCAGTTTCAGGGTCGGTGCGCCCAGCAAAGCGCCGAAGATGGCGGCGATCAGGGCCGACAGCGGCACGATGATCCATAGCGACAGGTGGATGCCGTTCTGCACGATCTGCGGGCCGCAGATCATGACGAGGAAGTTGCCCACTGCCGGGTAGGTGTTGACGAAGGATTGCAGGACATCGGCGAACTGCGGCGAGGCCAGCAAACCGGCGGTGTAGGCGCCGATGGCGTAGAAGGCGATGTAGCCCAGATCGAGCAGGCCGGCAAAGCCGACCACCACGTTCAGGCCCAGGGCCAGCATGATGTACAGCAGGGCCATGTCCATGATGCGTACCCAGGAGTTGCCGAACATGCTGGCAACGAAGGGGAAGGCGATCATGACGATCAGGAGCGCGGCCAGGCTGAGCCGGGCCTGCTGCGGGTTGCGTTTCTTGTCGAAGGTGAGGAAGGCCATGTCGGTCTCTCTTTGAGTATCTGTTTTAACTTAAGCGCGGTCTGCTACGCGTTCACCCATGATGCCGGACGGCCTGAGTGTGAGCACGATGATCAGCACGATGAAGGCGAAGATGTCCTGATAGTTGCTGCCCAGGAAGTCGCCCGTCAGGTCGCCGATGTAGCCGGCGCCCAGGCTTTCGATCAGGCCCAGCAGGATGCCGCCCAGCATGGCGCCGTAAATGTTGCCGATGCCGCCCAGCACCGCGGCCGAGAAAGCCTTCAACCCCGGCACGAAGCCCATGGCGAATTGCGCCGTGGAGTAGTTCGCCGCCCACATGACGCCGGCAATCGCCGCCAGCGCGGCGCCGATGATGAAGGTGACCACGATCACGCGATTCGAGTCCACGCCCATCAACCCGGCAATGCGCGGGTTCTCGGCGGTGGCGCGCATCGCGCGGCCCATCTTGGTCTTCTCGACGATCAGCACCAGGCCGATCATGGCGGCCAGCGCCAGCAGCAAGAGCATGATCTGCGTGGGCGAGATCAGCGCGCCGGCGATGTGCACCGGATCCGACGGCATGATTTGCGGGAACGGCACGGGGCTGCGGCCCCAGATCATCATGGCCAGCGTCTGCAGCAGGATCGATACGCCGATGGCGGTGATCAGGGGCGCCAGGCGCGGCGCGTTGCGCAGCGGACGGTAGGCCACGCGTTCGATGATCATGCTGACGATCACGCACACGGGAATGGCGCCGATGATGGCGATGATCAGCTTGACGATGCCGGGCAGGTCGGGGGCGACGTGCTGCACCAGTTTCAGAATGCTTAAACCGGCCATCGCTCCGATCATGAGCACGTCG
Organism: Herbaspirillum rhizosphaerae; assembly: GCF_001189965.1. Lineage (GTDB taxonomy): Bacteria > Pseudomonadota > Gammaproteobacteria > Burkholderiales > Burkholderiaceae_D > Herbaspirillum > Herbaspirillum rhizosphaerae. Next base: position 194,285 of record NZ_LFLU01000010.1, on the reverse strand, counting down.
CCGTGCGCAAAATTGATCAGGTTCAAGACCCCGTACACCATCGTGTAGCCCAGGGCGATCAGGGCGTACATGCTCCCTAAGACCAGGCCGTTGATGATTTGCTGGATGAAGATGTCCATAAATGCCTACTTCCTAAATTCGTAACGTCAATGAGATATGTCGATGCAAGACGTGTGTACGTCCGCAATTGCATGCGAGCTTTAGAGCAAAAACTGTTCCCGATCGGAGAAATCCCGCGAAGGGCTGGCAATCAATGCAGATAAGGCTTTCCGTGCTGAATGCTATGCATGCAGATCAGGCGGGAGCGGAGAGAAACGCGTCAAGATGGAGCGTGCGCGGGCAAGCTGGGGCAGATGGTTGAAAGTGCTCATGCGGATGCTCATGATCGGTTGCGCTCCTTCTTGGTCGAAAGATCTGTAATGTGGATAAAGCGAGCGCACCTTGTGGGGACTCGCCGGCTGGAGCGGGATTATACCTAAGCCGCTCCCACAATACGAGAATAGACGCAAAGCACGTCGGTACTGGATATCCGCCCGACAGAGGACGCAAAAAAAGCGCACCGGGGTGCGCTTTTCGGGGCTTCAACTACCTGTTGCCGCCAAGGATTGCAATTGCGAACACCGGGACGGTCAGTCTGCGATTGCCGGTTCAGCCCGAACTCAGTCCGGACCTGGCCCGAAGTTAACCGCCACTGACGATGGAACGCCCGCCGCCCAGGCCTTTGGGCATAGGGAAAGTCACGTTTTCCTCAATCCCGTCGAGAATGCGAACGCTGCGCGTTGCGCCTTCCTTGAGCCGGTCGATGACGGCCTGCACCAGCACTTCCGGAGCCGACGCGCCGGCGGTGACACCGATGCGCTTCTTGCCGACCAGCCAGTCGGCGTTGATCAGATCGGCGTTGTCGACCATGTAGGCCGGTACGCCCTTCTTCTCGGCCACTTCACGCAGGCGATTGGAGTTGGAGCTGTTGGGGCTGCCGACCACGATCACGACGTCGACTTGCGGCGCCATGAACTTGACGGCTTCCTGACGATTGGTGGTGGCGTAGCAGATATCGCCTTTTTTCGGCTCGGCGATGTTGGGGAATTTGTTCTTCAACGCGGCGATGATGTCGGTGGTGTCGTCCACCGACAGCGTGGTCTGCGAGACATAAGCCAGCAAGTCGGGATCGGTGACCTTGAGCTTCACGACGTCGTCGACGGTCTCCACCAGATACATGCCGGCGTCGGTCTGGCCCATGGTGCCTTCGACCTCGGGATGGCCTTCGTGGCCGATCATGATGATCTCGCGGCCTTCACGGCGCATCTTGGCCACTTCCATGTGGACCTTGGTGACCAGCGGACAGGTGGCGTCGAACACGGTCAGGCCGCGCTCCTGCGCTTCGGCCTGCACGGCCTTGGACACGCCGTGTGCGGAAAAAATGACGGTGTTGCCGGCCGGGACATCGGCCAGCTCTTCGATGAAGATGGCGCCCTTGCTGCGCAGGTCGGCGACGACGTAGGCGTTATGGACGATTTCGTGGCGCACGTAGATCGGCGCACCGAATTGCGTCAGCGCGCGTTCGACGATTTCAATCGCGCGATCGACGCCGGCGCAGAAACCGCGCGGTTGAGCCAATAAAATTTCAGGTTCTTGCTTGTCCATATCGAGCACCTTACAGAATCCCGATGATTTTTACTTCAAATTTCAGCGTTTGTCCGGCCAGCGGATGGTTGAAATCAAACAGCGCGCCCTGCTCGTCAATCTCGCGCAGCACGCCGGCAAAGCGTCCGCCGCCGGGTGCGGCGAAATCGACCAGGTCGCCGACGCGATAGTCTTCGTCCATGGACGAGTTTTCTTCCAGCGTGGCGCGCGAGATGCGCTGAATCAATTCAGGGTTGCGCGGTCCAAAGGCCTTCTCGGGCGACAGCTCAAACGTCTGATGCGTACCCTCTTCCAGTCCAAGCAGGCAGGCTTCCAGAAACGGCGCCAGTTGGCCCTGGCCGAATTGCAGCGTGGCGGGCTTTTCCTCAAAGGTGCTGACGATATTTTCGCCGGCCATGGATGCCAGGCGATAGTGCAGTGTGAGGTAGGCGTTTTCGGTGACGACCGGGACAGATGCGTTGGACATGAAAGATATTCAGTAAGCGTGACAGCCCGCTATTGTAAGCCACCTTGCCCGACTCCGTAAAAACAAGCCCCGACTTCAGAGCGCTTATTTCACTCCTCAAGTCACTCAACCAAGGACCCCATGGCAATTACCGACTGGCCCGCAGACCAGCGTCCGCGCGAACGCTTGATCAAACAAGGCGCCCATGCCCTCTCTGACGCCGAATTGCTGGCCGTGTTCCTGCGCGTCGGCGTGGCCGGCAAAAGCGCGGTGGACCTGGGGCGCGACATGGTCGGGCAGTTTGGCTCGCTGCAGGGCCTGTTTGCCGCCAAGCTGACCGACTTCGCCCGCATCAACGGCCTCGGCCCGGCCAAGTATGCGCAATTGCAGGCGGTGCTGGAACTGGCCCGGCGCGCGCTGTCGGAAGAATTGCGTACGGGAACGACGCTCAACTCTCCGCTGGCGGTGAAGCAGTATTTGCAGCTGCTGTTTCACGGCAAAACCTATGAGGCCTTCATTGTCCTGTTCCTCGACGTCAAGAATCGCCTGATTGACTCGGAAGAGCTGTTTCGCGGAACGTTAACGCATGCCAGCGTCTATCCGCGTGAAATCGTCAAGGCGGCGCTGACGCACAACGCCGCCAGCCTGATCCTGGCGCATAATCACCCCTCCGGCGAAGCCGAGCCGAGCACGGCCGACCTGCATCTGACCGGTAACCTCAAGCAGGCGCTGGGTCTGGTGGACATCAAGGTGCTGGATCACATTGTGGTGGCGGGACGACAGACTTATTCTTTTGCGGAACACGGACAGCTGTGAGAGCCGGGCGTGAATGGGCGGGATTCAGGTGCGTACGCCAAATTGTTAAATTTAGAAACAAACAGCGACACAATTGTTTTTCGCAAGTCATTGAAAAATCAGAGTTTTCTATATATACTCTCCTTTTTTCCAATTCTGGAATTTTTAAGGAGTACTTACATGGCACGTGTCTGCCAAGTCACCGGGAAGGGGCCGATGGTCGGCAACAACGTTTCCCATGCGAACAACAAGACCAAGCGTCGCTTTTTGCCTAACCTGCAAAACCGTCGCATTTTCGTTGAGTCGGAAAACCGCTGGGTTTCCCTGCGCTTGTCCAACGCTGGTTTGCGCGTAATCGACAAAGTCGGCATCGATGCCGTTTTGGCCGACATGCGTGCTCGCGGCGAAAAAGTCTAACTAGCAGAGTAAAGGAAATCTATCATGGCTAAATCCGGCCGCGACAAAATCAAGTTGGAGTCGACCGCAGGTACAGGTCACTTCTACACCACGACAAAGAACAAGCGTACAACGCCTGAAAAGCTGGCGATCATGAAGTTTGATCCCAAGGCACGTAAGCACGTCGAATACAAAGAGACCAAGATCAAGTAATTGATTTTCTCTTGTCAGCAAAAAGCCCCGCGATGCAAATCTGCGGGGCTTTTTATTGTTCGGTGCATTCGTATTGCCGTTGCTACTGGCGACTCCGGACTCACCGCCATCCGGGCAATCAATCCGCCCTACCAGTTTTCAATCTGCTTGCAGTCCTTCAGGAGCGGCTCGGCATCGTCCCCCTGCGTTTTATCCGCCAGGAAGGCCTCCTTGCCCTTGCTCCACCAGATGTAGTTGCCGGCGACATACTTCACGCCGGAGGCCGCCATCACGCTGACGAACAGCAATCTCTTGCCGCCTGCGGGAAGATAGGCAAGCGCGCCGGCATCCGTATTGAGATAGCGTACCGGCAGACGCACGTCGCCCGCGCAGCGATAAATCACGCGTTCCTGACTGAACAGTTTGACACCAGGGAGAGTAAGACTTGCAGTCTTCGCCAGCGTTGCGCAGGGAAGCGCCGCCAAAGCGGCGACGGCCGCGAGCAAAACCGAAGAATGGATTTTACCCACAGCCGAGCGGGACAAATTAAGCGTAGCTGCGCAGGCGCTGAGCAAAGTCGCGCAGAGCATGGATGCCCGAAGCTTCTGCACGCACGCACCAGTCTTGCAGCTGATGCAGCAATTGTTCGCGCGTCGAGTTGGAGCGGCCCCAGATCGAGCCCAGTTCCACACGCATTTCGTGCATGGTTTGCAGCGCCTTGCTGTGCGTGAACAGTTCTGACAATTGTTGCTTCTGGCCGTCTTCCAGCTTGGCCGGCTCGCGTTGCAACAGTTTCTTGGACGACTTGAGGAAACGCGATTCCAGCTTGGCCTTTTCAGCCAGGTGTTCCAGCTCATCGGCCCATGCACGCTTGAGGGACTTGGCGTACTTGGACGTGACGTCGTAACGGTTGGCGATCACGGATTGCAGCGTATCGAAGTCGGCAACCAGCTTCTGGCGATCGAACTTCGGCGCCGGCGCAACCTTCTTGACCTTGGCCAGACCCATCATTTCCAGGATGCGGATGTACATCCAGCCGATGTCGAACTCATACCACTTGGACGACAGCTTGGCCGATGTGCCGAAGGTGTGGTGGTTGTTGTGCAGCTCTTCGCCGCCGATGATGATGCCCCATGGGAACACGTTGGTCGCAGCATCGTTGCAATCGTAGTTGCGGTAGCCCCAGAAGTGACCGATGCCGTTGATGATGCCGGCGGCGGTGATCGGGATCCACAGCATCTGCACGGCCCACACGGTCAGACCGATGACGCCGAACAGCATGACGTTGATGATCAGCATCAGGCCGACGCCTTGCCAGCCGAATTTGCTATAGATGTTGTGCTCGATCCAGTCGTCCGGCGTGCCATGGCCATACTTTTCCATGGTTTCGGCGTTCCTGGACTCGGCGCGATACAGCTCGGCGCCTTCCAGCAACACCTTCTTGATGCCGCGCACTTGCGGGCTATGCGGATCTTCTTCGGTTTCGCACTTGGCGTGGTGCTTGCGGTGAATCGCAGCCCATTCCTTGGTGACCATGCCTGTGGTCATCCACAGCCAGAGACGGAAGAAATGGCTTGGAATGGCGTGCAGATCCAACGCACGGTGCGCCTGGCAGCGATGCAGGTAAATGGTCACACCGGCGATCGTGATGTGCGTCATGATCAGGGTGTAAAAGAAAATCTGCCAACCGGTTGCGTGCAGCAAACCGTTCGAAAGAAAGTCCAGGATCGAATCTACTGTCATTACCACTCCAAAAGAAATACTTCACGGCAATTGAACTTGCCAAGCTGAGTCGCCAGCCGATATGGGCGACTAAAGGTTAGAACCCCGTTGCAAACAAGAGTTGCAAACTTAAGTTGCAACCATTTACCACTTATATTCTTTTATTTTCCGGCATTGTACGCTGATTATGCATCCTTGTGCATGGAAGATGCCGAACCGACAACACTTTGTTCAAAACTGCGCTGATCCATGACGCGAATGTCGCGTTTTGGATGCGCCACCTGGATTCCCTGGGTTTTGAATACCCGCCAGATTGCCCTGTTAACGTCCGACAGCACATTCAGACGACCGTTTTCAGGATCGGTGATCCAGAAACCTATTTCCAGCTGCAAACCGTCCTCGCCGATCTTGACCAGCAAGGCTTGCGGCAGGATCTGGTCGGAAACGCGCTCCACCCCGATTGCGGCCTGCTCCAGCATAGACAAGACCGTTTCGATATCGTCCTGATACAAGATGGTAACTTGTGTTGCCAGACGTATAATTTTTCGATTCAGCGAATAATTCTGCACCGGGCCGGACATGAACATTTCGTTCGGCAACACCGACTCAATGCCGTCCAGGCCTTCGAGGATAGTGTAGCGCGTATTGATCTGGGTGACCTTGCCGAAATAGCGGTCGACGTTGACCATGTCGCCGATGGCCAGGCTGCGCTCCAGCAGGATGACGAATCCCGATACGTAGCTGCTGGCGATCTTTTGCAAACCCAGACCGAGCCCCACGCCCAGGGCGCCGCCAAATACCGACAGCACGGTCAGGTCGATGCCGACCAGCGACAGGCTGACCAGAATCGCCACCAGGATCAGGATGGCCCGCACCAGCCGCGCCACCACCGTGCGCAACGAGGAGTGCATGGTGTTGAGCTTCATCATCCGCTCTTCCAGCATGGCGCCGGCCCACATGGCGATGATCAGCGTCACCAGCACCGATGCGGTGGCTTGCAGGATAGTCAGCAGCGAAGTCTTGTGGCGCCCCAGCGGCAGCATCGTGGTATCGAGATAATCGACCAGATCGGGCCACAGGCCGGTGATGTAGAGCAGCACGCAAATCCAGACCAGCACCGCGAAAGCCTTTTCGAACAGTTGGAGGAAAGCGCCTGCGGTGGCGTCCTTGATGAAAATCCGGCGCAGCACGTAAAACACGAAGCGCATCGCCACCTGCGAAATCATCAGCGGCAGCATGACCTGCCACAGCGTCACCGGCAATTTCAGGCGCATCAGCACCAGCCGCGCCAGCGCCAGCAGGATCAGGATCAGCAGCGGCGACAACACCCGCACGAAGCTCTTGACGCCGATCTGCATCGCGCTGTCTTCGCTGCCGGAAACCGTGAGCAGTCTGCGCAGCCAGCGCGACAAACCCAGTCCCACCAGCACGCACATGAGAATGACGATGGTCTGGCGCACCAGCTCCAGCGGAGCCAGGTCGCCAAACAGGTATTCGTAGAAATCGGATAACAAAGTCGACATGATCCTTGTAGCGAGGCGGACGCGCTATGTAGTCAATCTTATTGGTAAGCCTCTGCATCCTGGAAATGACGCATCCAGTTGGCGGCATATTTGACGGCGAGAGGCGGATTCTTGCGTGCCACCAGGATATTTTCTGCGTTCTTGTTCTGCGCAGTCCAGGTGAAATTATAGCTGCCGGTAATCACCGTAGCTTCAGCGTTGTCGGCGTCGATCACAATGACTTTATTGTGCGCGCTCTTGTATCTGGTTTCTTGCCGGACCTGGATGCCGGCATGCTGCAGCTCGGCAATGCGATCCCGTCCCGACTTGTTGAGCTGGCCGGCATCGACCAGCACACGCACATCGACGCCACGTTTGCGTGCGGCGATCAATGCCGCAGTCAGCGGCTTGCTCGTGAAGATATACGCCTGAACCAGAACCTGCTTGCGCGCCTGGCCGAGCGTCTCGGCGATCAATCCTTCGATATCGTCGCCCGGCGTGAAAGCCACCTGCAAGCTGCCCTGCGCCGCCATCGGCTTCGGCTGCTCTCCACTGGCGTCGAAAGCCTGCGCTGCGCCGCCGGCGGACAACAGCGCCAGCGACAACAAGATAGCCCGGCCCGTCGGCCGCATCCCTGCCCGCATTACTTCTTGCGTTCCAGTACGGCGGCGAAGAAACCGTCGGTCTGATGCAGGTTCGGCAGCAGCTTCAGGTAATCGCCCATTTCCAGCGCGATCTTTTGCTCTTCCAACACGGCGCTCATCGGCACCAGCGTGAAATCGGCATTGTTTTGCAGGAATTCGGCGACGACGTCTTCGTTTTCTTCATTGAGGAAACTGCAGGTGCCGTAGACCAGGCGGCCGCCGGCTTTCAACAACCGCGCGGCGCTGGTCAGGATGTTGACCTGCTTGGCGTGCATCTCGGCGATCGTTTCTACGGTCTGGCGCCATTTCATGTCGGGATTGCGGCGCAAGGTGCCCAAGCCGCTGCATGGCGCGTCGACCAGTACGCGGTCGATCTTGCCGGCCAGGCGTTTGACCTTGGCATCGTTCTCGTGCGCGATCAGGACCGGATGGACGTTGGACAAACCGCTGCGCGCCACACGCGGCTTGAGCTTGGCCAGGCGTTTTTCCGAGACGTCGAAAGCATACAGTCGACCGGTATTGCGCATGCCTGCACCCAGCGCCAGCGTCTTGCCGCCGGCGCCGGCGCAAAAGTCGACAACCATTTCACCGCGCTTGGCGCCGACGACCTGCGCCAGCAACTGGCTGCCTTCGTCCTGCACTTCGATGGCGCCGTCCTTGAACAAGGGCAGATTTTGCAAAGCCGGTTTCTTGATCACGCGCAAACCGAGCGGCGAATACGGCGTCGGCTCGCACAGAATCGGCGCGGCGGCCAGTTCTGCGGCCACGGCTTCGCGATTGGATTTGATGACGTTGACGCGCAAATCCAGCGGCGCCGGCTGATTCATGGCTTCGGCCAGTTCCATGGTGGCGGCTTCGCCGTCGCGTGCGATCAGCTTTTCCAGCAGCCAGGCCGGCAGGTTCGAACGCATCGCCAGCGGCAATTTGTTGCGGTCGATTTGCGCAGTGCGCGTAAGCCATTCGACTTCTTCCGGCGACAAACCGGCGATCGATTCGATGCTGACGGTATCGGTCAAGCCCAGCAGCGCCATGCGGCGCATCATGGGACCGACGCCGGATTCGGCAAAATTGGTGTAAACCGACTTGTTGCGCAACAAGCCGTAGACCGCTTCAGCGATCACGCCGCGTTCACGGCCGCCCAGCTTGGGATTCTCGCGAAAATAGCGCGACAACGCCACGTCGGCCGGACCGGTAAAACGCAAAATCTCACGCAAGACTTCTTCCGTGTGGGGAACGATTGCGGGTGGCAATCTCATACTGCTTCCTTCAAAGTGATGTCAGGCTTGCTCGGCGGACGGATCGATATGAACACGACCGTGGTCCAGGCGTAGCTTGCCTTCGACGAACCAGCGCACAGCGCGCGGGTAAATTAGATGTTCCTGCTGCAGCACGCGCTCGGCCAGCACTTCTTCGCTGTCGGTGCTCAGCACCGGCACCGCCGCCTGTATCACGATGGGGCCGTGATCCAGATCGGGCGTGACGAAATGCACCGTTGCGCCGTGCAGCTTGACGCCCACCGCCAACGCTTGCCGGTGCGTTGCCAGCCCGGGAAAGGATGGCAGCAGCGACGGATGGATGTTCAGCATCCGTCCGGCATAGTGTTCGACAAAAGGAGTTGTCAGGATACGCATGAAACCGGCCAGCACCACCAGATCGGGCGTAAACCCCTCAATGACGGCGCGCAAGGCGGTGTCGAACAGCTCGCGTGTGGGATAGTCCTTGTTGGCGACGACCGCAGTCGCAATACCATGCTGCCGGGCGAAATCGAGACCGGCGGAATCGGCCCGGTTACTGATGACTGCTGCGATGGAAACAGGCCAATTCTCAGCCTGTGCGGCCCGGACGATGGCTTCCATGTTGCTGCCGCGTCCGGAAATCAGGATAACAATGCTTCTCATGGTCGGCATTGTAACCGCTGCCCGAGGCCAAATTGACGAAAAATCGGCAAAAACGCAACTACGGGCGGGTAAATGTTACTGAAACGAGTAAAAAACGCGGAAAGCAACTTTCTTGTCGGCCCAGAAATCCGCTGCGTCGCGAAACACGTCCAGCAAGGTTTCGCGGGCTTCCTTGTCGAATTTTTGGGTATTCGGCAATTGCTCAATGACAACGATGAAGCCTGGCTGCGGACCGGCCTTGTGCGTCAGGTCGGTCAGGCAGTCGCCGAGCGCATCGAAGTTCTTGCCGAAATGGCGGGGGAAATGAAAAGCGCCGGCAATGATCGCCAGAACCTGCTGCTTCGTCATTGCCTCGGCGCAATAGGCGTACAGAAAGTGCTGGCCAAGACGAGCAGCCTCCTCCTGCAAGTCGCCGACGCGAAAAGCGCGGATGGACTGCACAACATTTGGCGGCACCGTTTTAAATAAACTCATTTCTCCCTCAGATTTTGCAATGGATGCTGCAACCAGAATCTGCTTGTTCATTCCCTGATGCGCTGGAATGTCTGATAGTGATCCTTGGTGTAATAGTACTCACCCGACGTTTGCGGATTGCCGCCGGAGATGATCCGGCGCGCGCCGCGATTACGCGCTTTCGGCGTTTTCACGGTGAATTCGTGATAATACCCGCGCTTCTGCCTGGGTAAAACCCCTTCGTAGTTGCCAAACACGACGCCGTCCTTGGCATACGGATACGGTCCGCCCTGCTTGATCAGCGCCAAAGTCTGCTGCGCTTCCAGCGGTAACGTGTCTGCGGCGATGTCGCCGACGCCGCTGTCGGACGGGCCTTTGGCGAATACAGAAAACGATAACAACAGCGCTGCGAGGAATACACACCACTGTTTCAGAAAGGTTGTCTTCAAGAGCAGGCTCGCATTATTTTATGTTGCACAAGTATTAATTTTTCGCAATACCATTGCGTAGAGTAACGTTTTGCTTCAAACCAAGCAACCCGTATCTGCGTTCTGCAAGGTAGGTGCGTGGAGCTCAGGCTTGGAGCGCCAATGCCAGTTCTGGTTCAAAAAATGCAAGAACCTGCTCGCGCATGGCGTAGGTATCGCGTTCGCCGAGGGCGATCAGCTCGCGCGTGAAGCTCTGCTCGAACAGGAGATAGGACGCCAGTGCGGCGCCGCGTACTTCGGTGGCGCCGATGCCGCCCAGCATCACCCGCACCGGGCGCGGCAGGCTGTTGACATGACGGCTGGCGATCTCGTCGATACGTTCGGACGGCGAAATCACCAGCACTTCGATCGGGCGCAAAGGCATCTTGGCGCGCTGCTCGGGAGTGAGCATGGACAAAGTCTGATTGACGCGGTTGGTGCGCTCGATGTCCGCCGCCAGCCCGTCGAGGAAGATGCTGGACAAGGCGTGACCGGCCACCTGCGCCAGGCTCGGGTATTGCGCCAGCTCGGTCGGCGCTTCGGAACGTTCGCCCATGCGGCCGGCCCCGATCACCAGGATCTTGCTGGAGCCCAGGTGAATCGCCGGCGAGATCGGCGCAATCTGGCGCATCGAACCGTCGCCGAAATATTCGCGGCGGCCTTCGTAATAGATAGGAATCGCCGGGAAGATGAAGGGAATCGCCGACGACGCCAGCAAATGCTCGACGCCGATCTGGTCGCGGATGGCGCCGCGCTGGGTGCGCCGCCAGGGCTCGATTTCCTGCATCGACTGATAAAAGGTCAGATGCTGGCCGCCGGTGTAAGACGAGGCCGTCACCGCCAGTGCATGGAGGGTGCCGTTGGCCAGGGCATCGTCCAGCCGCGGCAAATCCAGCAAGCGATGCAGCATGGTGACCAGCGGCGTGTTGTCCAGCAGGGAATTGGGCGGATTGGCGCGCCATTTGCGCAGCAGCCAGCCGAAAGAAAACAGCGACAGCCAGCGCGCGCCGGAGCGGATCACGCCAAGCGAATCGGAACGGTAGACCTGTTCGACGCGAAAGTTCGACCAGACACTCATCAGCTCGCGCACACCCTCGCCGAAATCGTCGGCGCGACACGCCAGCGCAGTCGCATTGATGGCCCCGGCCGAGGTGCCGCAAATGATCTGGAAAGGATTCTGATGGGCCGGCCAGCCGGCTTCCATCAAAATCATGGACAAGGCATTCAACACGCCGACTTGATAAGCCGCGCGTGCTCCTCCGCCAGTCAGGATCAATCCCGTTTTTTTATCTGTTGACTCCATGCCAACAGCTTAGCAGGGCGCACGCGCTTTAGGCGAAATTTAGCCGGCAAAAGTGCGAGGTGTTGCCAAAAATACGCAGATAAAAGTTACGTAACTTTTCTACTTCGGTGGCATGCGGATGGCGCCGTCGAGACGGATGGTTTCGCCATTGAGCATGAGGTTTTCAATGATAGTCTTGGCCAGGTGGGCATATTCGGTCGCCTTGCCCAGCCGCGGCGGAAAAGGCACCGCGCCGCCTAGCGAATCCAGCACTTCCTGCGGCATGGACATCATCATCGGCGTCTCGAAGATGCCCGGCGCAATCGTCATCACGCGGATGCCGCTGCGCGCCAGGTCGCGCGCCATCGGCAGCGTCATGCCGACAATCGCCGCCTTGGATGCGGAATACGCGGTCTGCCCGATCTGGCCGTCGAAGGCCGCCACCGAAGCGGTATTGATGATCACCCCGCGCTCGCCCTGCTCCAGCGGATCTTGCTTGCTCATGGCGTCCGCCGCCAGGCGGGCCATGTTGAAGGTGCCGACCAGGTTGATATTGAGGGTTTTCTGGAACAAGGCCATGCTGTGCGGGCCATCCTTGCCGATCAGCTTGGCGCCCGGCGCGATGCCGGCGCAATTGATCAGGCCGCGCAGACTGCCGAGTTGTTTTGCGGCTTCGATCGCCTTGAGGCCGTCTTCTTCCGTAGTCACATCGCAGCGCACAAATTTGCCTTGCAGCTCGGCCGCCAGCTTCTCACCGGCCTCCTCCTGCAAATCGGCCAGCACCACCTTGCCGCCGTTTTCCGCCAGCATGCGCGCGGTCGCCGCGCCCAATCCCGATGCCGCGCCTGTTACTACAAACACTTGTCCAGCAATCTGCATGTCTCGTTCTCCAATAATAAAGACCGGCATGGGATGCCCATGCCGGTCATCTTGTAATCACCCTTGTGGGATGGGGATGGCTATTTTCCCACGGGGACGGTCACAACAACAGCAGTTGTCTCGGTTGCGGCAGCGGAGACTGGCGTCACCACCGCAGCAGATGCCGCAGTCAAGGCCGGCGCCGGCAGCAAAGGCACCAGCAGCAAGGCCACGATATTGATGATCTTGATCAGCGGATTGACCGCAGGCCCGGCCGTGTCCTTGTAAGGATCGCCCACCGTATCGCCGGTCACGGCCGCCTTGTGCGCGTCGGAACCCTTGCCGCCGTGATGGCCGTCTTCGATGTACTTCTTGGCGTTGTCCCAGGCGCCGCCGCCGGTCGTCATCGAAATCGCGACGAACAAGCCGGTCACGATCGTACCCATCAGCAGGCCGCCCAGCGCCGCCGGCCCGAGCAGCAGACCGACGACGACAGGCACGATCACCGGCAGCAAGGACGGGATGATCATTTCCTTGATCGCCGACGAGGTCAGCATATCGACCGCCTTGTCATACTCCGGCTTGCCGCTGCCGTCCATGATGCCTTTGATCTCGCTGAACTGGCGGCGCACTTCGATCACCACCGCGCCGGCTGCACGCCCCACCGCTTCCATCGCCATGGCGCCGAACAGGTAGGGAATCAAGCCGCCGATGAACAAGCCGACGATCACCATGGGATTAGACAAATCGAAGGACGTGCTCTTGCCCACCGAATCGAGCGCATGCGTGTAGTCGGCAAACAGCACCAGCGCCGCCAGACCGGCCGAACCGATGGCGTAACCCTTGGTCACGGCCTTGGTGGTATTGCCGACAGCATCAAGCGGATCGGTAATGGCGCGCACCGATTCCGGCATGCCCGACATCTCGGCGATGCCGCCTGCGTTGTCAGTGATGGGACCGTAGGCATCCAGCGCCACGATGATGCCGGCCATCGACAGCATCGAGGTCGCCGCAATCGCGATGCCATACAAGCCGGCAAGCCAGTACGACGCCAGGATCGCCACGCACACTGCCAGCACCGGATAAGCCGTCGATTTCATCGACACGCCAAGGCCCGCGATGATATTGGTGCCATGCCCGGTGGTGGAAGCCTCCGCAATATGCCGGACCGGTTTGAAGTCGGTGCCGGTATAGTACTCGGTGATGTAGACCATCAGGCCGGTCAGCACGATACCGATCACGGCCGAACCCATCATCGGCATGCGCAGCTCCGGCGGCATGACGGTCCAGGTGACAATCGCGAAACCAACCAGACTCAGCCCCGCCGCCCACCACAAGCCGGTGTAGAGTGCCGACATGATCTTCTTGCCGGGAGCGACCTTGACCATCATGCAGCCGATGATCGACGCCAGGATGGAGACGGCGCCCAGCAGCAGCGGATAGATGACGGCCAGCACTTCCGCGCCCTTGATCAGCAGGCTGCCAAGTAGCATGGTTGCAATCAGCGTGACGACATAGGTTTCGAACAAGTCGGCCGCCATGCCGGCGCAATCGCCGACGTTGTCGCCGACGTTATCGGCAATCACCGCCGGATTGCGCGGATCATCCTCGGGAATGCCCGCCTCGACCTTGCCCACCAGATCGGCTCCCACGTCCGCGCCCTTGGTGAAGATGCCGCCGCCCAGACGCGCAAAGATGGAAATCAGCGAGGCGCCGAAGGCCAGGCCGATCAAGGGCTGGATCGCGTCATGCAGCGACGGCGCAGTGCCGACGCCCCGCAAAAACAGCCACCAGAAAAACAGCACCACGCCCAGCAGGCCCAGCCCGACCACCAGCATGCCGGTAATCGCGCCGCCGCGAAACGCCACATTGAGCGCCTCGTTCATGCCCTTGGTCGCCGCCTGCGCAGTGCGCACGTTGGCGCGCACCGAGACGTTCATGCCGATGAAACCGCACGCGCCCGACAGCACCGCGCCGATCAGGAAACCGAGCGCCGTAATCCAGCCGAGACCGGGAATCAATGCAATGACGATGAAGAGCACCACGCCGACCAGCGCGATGGTGCGATATTGACGCGCCAGGTAAGCCGCCGCGCCTTGCTGAATCGCAGTCGCGATGTCCTGCATGCGCTGGTTGCCGGGGTCTTGCTTGAGAATCCAACTGCGGGAAATGAGGCCGTAGATCACTGCGACGACGCCGCATGCCACGGCAAACCATAAGGCTCCTGCCATCATGTCTCCTCCTTGTTATCACGACAAAGTAAACAATCACGACCTTCTGCACCGCCGCTCTCGTCGACCGGCCCTGATGCAGACACTGCGCACTGCAAAACTTTACGTCGCCCTTTTTCTTATGGATCTTTTATGTGATGCCGGGCTATACCCCTTTGCTGCTTTCCGCCTGCTCTCTGCTGATGTTACTGATGCTGCCGCTGTTGCCGCGGCGACCTGATCACGGGCGTAAAAAAAGCGGACACATGGTCCGCTTCATTTTATGCCGACAGTGCCTTAAATGCACTCTCTCTGATTTGCTCCACCGGTCCGACGCCGGCGATCTTGCGATATTGCGGCGCACCGGGCTGACCCGATTCTGCCCATTTACCGTAATAGCCGACCAGCACTTCGGTCTGTTCGTGATACACCGACAAACGCTTCTTGACGGTTTCTTCCTTGTCGTCGTCACGCTGGATCAGCGCTTCGCCGGTGACGTCGTCCTTGCCCTCGACCTTCGGCGGATTGAACTTGACGTGGTAGGTGCGGCCCGAAGGCTGGTGCACGCGACGGCCGCTCATGCGCTCAACAATGGCGCTGTCGGGAACGTCGATTTCCAGAACATAATCAATCGTGACGCCGGCGTCCTTCATGGCGTCGGCTTGCGGCACCGTGCGCGGGAAACCGTCGAACAGGTAACCGTTGGCGCAATCGGACTGCTTCAGTCTATCCTTGACCAGGCCGATGATGATGTCGTCGGACACCAGACCACCTGCGTCCATGACCTTCTTGGCGGCGATGCCCAGTTCCGTGCCGGCAGCAACGGCGGCGCGCAGCATGTCTCCGGTCGAAATCTGCGGAATATTGTATTTTTCCTTGATAAAAGTGGCTTGCGTACCTTTACCGGCACCAGGCGCTCCTAGAAGGATGAGGCGCATATTTTTTCCTAAATTGAAGTTTTGAATTCTGTTGCGATGGCCACTGAACGTACCAACTTATCCAATTGTTGCCATCGAAGGCGATTGTCTCTGTTGACGCCGTGTATCTCTGCTCTGTACGAAACTTACCACAAAATCTTACCAGATCATGACAAACGCCTATTTTTTAGGCAGCCCGGTTCACTGAATTATCACTGGCGAGAATGACAGCAGACTTACAAAGAGAGCGCCGATAAATGATTCATAACGATACGAGTCGTTTCGCTTCGATGCCGAAACGCGCTCACCCGCGATAAAAAATTACAGGGCGGAAATTGCCGCCACCAGCGGGCTGTCCGGAGGCGCCTGGAAATGCTTGCGCACGCGCTCCAGATCTTCGGGCGTATCGACGCCGGCTTCCGGCAGCAGCGACGTTACGTGCACCGCAATCGAATAGCCGTGCCAGAGCACGCGCAATTGCTCAAGCGCTTCGATGCGCTCCAGCGGCGACGCCGTCAGCGTCGGGTAGATCTGCAGGAATTTGTTGGTGTAGGCGTACATGCCGATATGCCGCAGCGGTGCGAACTCGTGGCTGTGCAGCTCGGACAGGCTTTCCTTGGACTGCGCAAAACCGTCGCGATGCCAGGGAATCGCCGCGCGCGAAAAGTACATGGCGCGGCCTTCCTTGTTCAGCACCACCTTGACGACATTGGGGTTGAACATCTCCGGCAGCAACTCGATGCTGTGCGCCGCGGTCGCCATCGGCACGTCGGACTTGATATGCGCAGCAGTGGCCGCGATCAGGCCCGGATCGATCAGGGGCTCGTCGCCCTGTACGTTCACCACCACGGCGTCGTCGGCCAAGTCCAGCGCGGCTGCCACTTCGGCGATGCGATCGGTGCCGGACGGATGATCGGCGCGCGTCATGGCGACGTCGATGCCATGCTGTTCGCAAGCCGCGTAGATATCGCGATGGTCGGTCGCCACCACGATACGCGCCGCACCCGACAAGGCCGCGCGTTCCGCCACGCGCACGATCATCGGCTTGCCGCCGAGGTCGGCCAGAGGCTTGTTCGGCAAACGGGTGGAAGCAAGGCGCGCGGGAATGATGACGGTAAAGGACATGGCAGATGCAATCAGACGGTCAGCAAAAACAGAAACAGGACTAAGGCAAATATTTACTCGGCAACCGGCGCAATCGGAGCAGCTGCGGTCGCAGGCGCAGCGCCAAGATCGCGCGCTTCGTCGGCCCACATGATGGGAATGCCGTCGCGAATCGGATAAGCCAGCTTGTCGCCGTTGCAAATCAGTTCCTGGGCTTTTTTGTCGAACTCGAGCGGTCCCTTGCAAATCGGGCAAACGAGAATATCAAGCAGTCGGGCGTTCACGGAGTTTCTCCACTATATGTTCAGCCAGCGCGCCGTCTATGCGCGCCGTCACGGGCACGACCCAGATGCGCGGGTCGTTTTTGATGGCCTCAATTGCCCTGCATTTTACTGCATCCTTCTCGGTGATCAGGATCAGCGCGGCCGACAGGCCGGCAAAAGGGTTTTGCGCGAAATCATAGTGATCTGGCAATGCTATCGCTTCAAAGTTCAGACCGGCCTGGCGCAGCGTCGCAAAAAAACGCGAGGGATTGCCGATGCCGGCGACGGCGGCGATGCCTTCGGCCTGGCTCAGCGCTTCCAGCGGCTGCTTGCAGGAACGGTCCTGCAACAGTTCCACCTGATCGGTTGTCAGTTGCATGGCGACAGCGCCGGCAGGCACAGCAGTCATGCTACCGTCGCTGCCGACATTGCACACCGTGAAGTCGCGACGACGCGACACCGGTTCACGCAGCGGCCCTGCCGGCAACAGCCAGCCGTTGCCGTTGCCACGCGCGTCCGACAAGACGATTTCAAGATCACGCGCCATGGCGTAATGCTGCAGGCCATCGTCGGACACAATCACATCGATCTCGGGATGCGCCGCCAGCAACGCTTGAGCAACGGCGACGCGTGCGCGTCCGACCATCACCGGGCAAGCGGCACGTTCAGCAATCAATAGGGGTTCATCGCCGACATCCCGCGCCTGCGAAGCAGCAGTCACTTCACGCGCCTCGCCCAGCTTTGCACCGTAGCCGCGCGAAATCACGCCCGGCGTGTAACCGGCCTGGCGCAAGGCTTGCACCAGCCAGATCGTCAGCGGCGTCTTGCCGGTACCGCCAACGAAGATGTTGCCGACCACGATGACCGGCACCGGCAGACGCGTCGCCCGTTTGATGCCGGTGCGGTACAGGGCGCGCCGCCCGAATGCGATCAGCCCGAACAGCAGCGACAGCGGCC
This sequence comes from Herbaspirillum rhizosphaerae, assembly GCF_001189965.1. GTDB lineage: Bacteria > Pseudomonadota > Gammaproteobacteria > Burkholderiales > Burkholderiaceae_D > Herbaspirillum > Herbaspirillum rhizosphaerae. The sequence goes on along the minus strand of NZ_LFLU01000010.1, from coordinate 176,536 downwards.
ACAGCAGGCACGCCAGCCAGCCGCGCCGCATCCAGGCGCGCGTCAATGCAGATTCAAGGGAAGCGTGATCGGACAAAAGTGAGCCTGGTCAGAGAAACGAAAACAGCGGCGCAATTGCTTGCTATTACTTACGGTTACTTGCCGCTGCTGCTTTGCGCAGCAAACGTCACGCGCGCAAATCCTGCGCTGCGTGCCGCTTCCAGCACATTGATCACCGTCTGATGCGCCGCCAGTGCGTCGGCGTTGATGATGACCACAGGGTCGGCCTTGGCGGTGCCGGCAGCCACATTGGCCTCGTTCGCCTTGACCGCGTTCTGCAATTCCCTGGCGATGCCGTTGACATCGCGCGCGGCGATCTGCACGTTGTTGATGGCGTAATGTCCTTGCGCGTCGACGGCGACGTTCAGCTCGAACGGCTGCTCCAGCGCCTTCTCGGCGTCGGCGGTCGGCAGCGTGATCTGCAGGGCGGTGAACTTGCTGTAGGTGGTGGTCACCATCAGGAAGATCACGATCACCAGCAACACGTCGATGAAGGGAATCAGGTTGATTTCCAGATCTTCCCGTCCGCGGCCTTTGCGAAAATTCATGGCGATTCCCTTTTTACTGGCGCGCGCCGTGCACTACGTCCACGAACTTGACCGCCTGCTGCTCCATGTCGACCACAAAGCCGTCGACCAGCGCGCGGAAGTGGCGATAGAACACCAGCGCCGGCATCGCGATCGCCAGGCCGAAACCGGTGTTGTACAGAGCAATCGAAATACCGTGCGCCAGCTGGGCAGGATTGGTGCCGGCGGCGTTTTGCGAGGCGAAGATTTCGATCATGCCGATCACCGTACCGAACAGGCCCATCAGCGGCGCCAGCGAAGCAATCGTGCCCAGCGTAGTCAGATAGCGCTCCAGACGATGCGCAGCGGCCTGGCCGGCTTCTTCGATGGCTTCTTTCATGACTTCGCGCGGCGCATCGACGTTACGCAAGCCGGCGGCGAGCACCTGGCCCAGCGGCGAATTCTGTTCCAGCTTGTCGATCACATCCTCGTTGACGCGGCCGGATTCATAGACGCGCACCACTTCCGGCAGCAGGTCTTCAGGCAGGATGCGCGAGCGGCGCAGGTACAAGAGTCTTTCGATGACCAGCGCAAGGCCGATGACGGAGGCGATCAACAACGGCCAGATCGGCCAACCTGCGGCTTGGATGATTTCGAACAAGAGAGACTCCTTTGTTAACTAACGAACTGAATACGAACGGAATATATACGGATTAATTTTCCGGTGCAGAATGTAACGCGTTGCCCCCTGCCCGGCAAGGCCAAGATGCATTTGGCAGCGGTTTCCCCTTGAAATGCGCTCTTCAGCGGACGTCGCGGCAAAAGCGCTTTAAAATCCCGCTTTACCATCATGCGTGACCACGTTTGCAAAGCCTGTGCACTTTACCCACATTTTCTGTGCATAACTTTGTGAACAACGGCCTGCGCAATAAACAAAGCCTTTGATTTCAAAGCGTTTTTCAAATCTGAGCAGAAAACGTGCACAGCCCGGACAACGCCCTTCCACTTTTTCCAGTCACCAGACACATGGCTCTCGACGATTTTTCCAGCTCTTCGCACTCCGCCGCGCCTTCCGGTCCGCCGGTGCTCGCCGTCTCGGCGCTCAATCAGGCGGTCGCGCGCGTGCTGGAACGGACGTTTCCGCTGGTCTGGGTATCCGGCGAAATATCCAATTTTACCCGCGCTGCATCGGGCCATTGGTATTTCACGCTGAAAGACGACGCCGCCCAGGTGCGCGCCGTGATGTTCAAGGGCCGCGCCCAGCACGCCGGTTTTTCGCCGCGCGAAGGCGACAAGGTGGAAGTACGCACGCTGGTCACGCTGTATGCGCCGCGCGGCGACTATCAGCTCAATGTCGAGGCGATCCGCCGCGCCGGGGTCGGCAATCTGTACGAGGCCTTCCTGCGCCTGAAAGAAAAGCTGGAACACGAAGGCCTGTTCGATCCCGACCGCAAGCGTCCGTTGCCGGTTTTCCCGCGCTGCATCGGCATCGTCACCAGCCCGCAGGCAGCGGCGCTGCACGACATCCTGACCGCGCTGCGCCGCCGCGCCCCGCATGTGCGCGTGATCCTGTATCCGACGCCGGTGCAAGGCGAAGGCGCCGGCGCCAAAATTGCACGCGCCATCCAGACCGCTTCACAGCGCGCCGAATGCGACGTGCTGCTGGTCGGCCGCGGCGGCGGCAGCATGGAAGACTTATGGGCCTTCAACGACGAAGCCGTGGCGCGCGCCATCGTGGCTTGCCCGGTCCCGGTGATTTCCGGCGTGGGCCACGAGACCGATTTCACGATCGCCGATTTCGCCGCCGACCTGCGCGCGCCGACGCCGACCGCCGCCGCCGAGTTGTGCGCCACGCCCCGCGCCGAATGGCTGGCCGGATTGCACAGCCACGCGCTCGACCTGACGCGCGCCTTCAAGCGCCAGCTGACCGAGCGCAGCCAGACCGTCGACTGGATGTCGCGCCGGCTGGTCAGCCCGACCGCCTACATCACGCATGAACGCGTCAAGCTCAACGCCCTGCAAGCCAGGCTGGAACACGCCACCCGCACGCCGGTCACCAGAGCGCGCTACCAGCTTCAGCATTTGCAGATGCGCCTGCAGAATCGTCTGCCCGACACACGCTCCGCGCGCCTCCTCCTGAGCGATCATCAGCGGCGCATCGGCAATGCCGTGGCTCAGCTCAGTCAGCGCAAGCGCCAGTTGCTGGCGGCGCAGAACGCCCAGCTTGAATTGCTCAATCCGCAGCGCACGCTGGAGCGCGGTTACGCCATCGTCACCGACAGCAAAGGCAAGGTCTTGCGCGCACCGTCGGACCTGCAGCCGCGCAGCAATGTGACGCTGCGGCTGGCCGAGGGCAGCGCCGAAGTCGGCATCGCCAGCGTGCAGCCGACGCTTGACTAAGACTTGATTGAGAATCATCACGTTTTGCAAGGCCGATACGGGCCCACGCGGACATTTCCTACATTAAATACCGACAGTCGATACCTCTTTACACGGGCTGCGGAGAGTGCAAAGAATCGCTATCCGCTTTAGAATCACAGACTCAGAATAAAAACCTTGTTTTAATCAACAAACCCGAAAGGATTCACCATGGCGCATACCCTACCGGCATTGCCTTACGAACTCGACGCACTGGCACCGACCATCTCCAAGGAAACGCTCGAATATCACTACGGCAAGCACCACCAGACCTATGTGACCAATTTGAACAACCTGATCCCTGGTACTGAATTCGAAAACCTGTCCCTCGAAGACATCATCAAGAAGTCCTCCGGCGGCGTGTTCAACAACGCAGCGCAAATCTGGAACCACACTTTCTACTGGAACGGCCTGACACCAAAGGGCGCCGGCGCGCCAAGCGGTGCACTGGCTGACGCCATCAACGCCAAGTGGGGTACGTTCGACGCCTTCAAGGCTGAATTCACCAAGCAAGGCCTGGCCAACTTCGGTTCCGGCTGGACATGGCTGGTCAAGAAAGCCGACGGCACGCTGGACATCGTCAACACCACCGGCGCCGGCACACCGCTGACCACCGACAGCAAGGCGCTGCTGACCATCGACGTCTGGGAACACGCTTACTACATCGACTATCGCAATGCACGCGCGAAGTATGCAGAAGCATTCTGGGGCATCGTGAACTGGGATTTCGCAGCGAAGAATTTCGCCTAAGCTAATTCAGTTTTTGCTCTTGGAAAAAGCCTGCCTTGCGCAGGCTTTTTTTACGCCCGGTGGAAACTTGAAAATGGAATGTGCAACAATCATTCATCTTCATCCCGGCTTTCAAGGAGAACATCATGGCGACCATTCATCTGCACAACGACGCCGGCTATGCGCAGCGCATCCGCGCCCGCACCCATCAGCTGCAAGCGGATGAACCCGCCAGCAACAACGGCACCGATACCGGCCCTGCACCCTACGAATTGCTGCTGGCGGCGCTGGCAGCGTGCACTTCGCTGACCTTGCGCATGTACGCCGATCGCAAAGGCTGGGATCTCGGCACCATACATATCGATGCGCGTTTCTCGCGAGACGACTGCGGTCTGGAAAACATCGAGCGCACCGTCACCTTCGGCAACGCGCTGACGCCGGAACAGATCACCCGCCTCGGCGAAATCTGCGAAAAGACGCCGGTGACCAAGACGTTGCGCGAAGGCACGCCGATACGTACTGCTTTCGTCTGAAGCCCTCCGGCTCACAGATTTTCGATCCTTATCGAAAACGATGATAAAACACGTGCAAATACCACCTCATCAGCGCACAAAAATCATCTTAAAATTAAAATAAATCCTTATTTATCAAATAGTTAAATTAATCATCGAATAATTCGATGATAGCCCACAAATCTTTCCGTTTTTCTTTTCATTTTGCCCCGCGCATACTCCGTTCTGTCCACTTAATCATGCAAACAAGAAGGCAGTTTTCCAAGGTGGAAAACGCCCTTGCCAGCACTAACCGACGGAGAAAATCATGCTTCAAATTCGCAAAAGCAAGGAACGCGGTGTCGCCGATCACGGTTGGTTGAATTCGCACCATACATTTTCGTTCGGCCATTACTACGATCCGGAACATGTCGGCTTCGGTCCGCTGCAAGTCATCAACGAAGACCGCGTGACACCGGGCATGGGTTTCGGCACGCACGGCCACAGCGACATGGAAATCATCTCCTATGTCCTCGACGGCGCGCTGGAGCACAAGGACAGCATGGGCACAGGCTCGGTCCTGCACTACGGCGACGTCCAGCGCATGAGCGCCGGCAGCGGCGTGCGTCACAGCGAGTTCAACCACTCGAAGACAGAACCGGTGCATTTCCTGCAGATCTGGATCCAGCCGAACGTGAAAGGCATTCCGCCAAGCTACGAAGAGAAGAATTTCACTCCGGAGCAAAAGCAAGGCCAGCTGCGCCTGATCGCTTCGTCTGACGGTCGCGACAACTCGGTGCTGATCCATCAGGATGCCTCGATCTTTGCCTCAATCCTGAACGGCGACGCCAAACTGGAACACGCGCTGGGCGCCAAACGCCTCGGCTACGTGCACCTGATCCGCGGTCAGTTGACCGTCAACGGCAAGCAATTGTCCGGCGGCGATGCGATCAAGGTCAGCGCCGAGAGCCTGATCACCTTCGAAAAGGCGGAAGCGGCTGAATTCCTGCTCTTCGATCTGCCTTACTAAATCCAACTCCCTGTGCCGCTACAACGGCGGTGCAGGCAACAACCTCACAATCACGAACACAAGGAAAAATCATGGCAAACATTCTCTTCATCAACAGCAGCGCACGCAGCACCGGCTCCATCTCGCGCCAGGTCGCCGGCGAGTTCGTCGCTAAATTGCAAGCATCCCAACCAGGTAGCGTCGTCGTTGAACGCGATGTCGCCGCCAACCCGATCCCGCATCTGGACGAGCAAAAGCTGGGCGCATTCTTCACGCCTGCCGACAAGCGCAGCGCCGAACAACAAGCACTGGTGAAAGTTTCCGAAGAACTGATCGCCGAAGTCAACGCGGCCGATATCATCGTCATCGGCGCACCGATGTACAACTTCTCGATCACCTCGACGCTGAAGACCTGGATCGACCACGTGGCGCGTGCCGGTGTGACCTTCAAGTACACCGAAACCGGTCCGGTCGGCCTGATCCAGGGCAAGAAGGTGTATGTGTTCACTTCGCGCGGCGGCGTCTACAGCGAAGGTCCGGCCAAGGTCATGGACTTCCATGAAACCTACCTGCGCGGCGTACTGGGCTTCATCGGCATGACCGACATCACCTTCGTGCACAGCGAAGGCCTGGGCATGGGCGAAGCGGCTGTTGAAAAGGCCATCGCGCAAACCCGCCAAACCATCGGCACATTGGTTGCCGCCTGAGCAATTTGCGACCTGAATTTGCTGCCTGATCGATCCGGCAGGCATCCATGAAAAAAGCGCGACAGCCATAAGCTGTCGCGCTTTTTTTAACACTTGTTAAGTCTACAAACCGCCGTCCGCGATCTGCGACAGCATGCGTTTGAGGACATCGGTTTCGCGCATGCGCTTGAGCCACCAGCTCAAGGCCGCACCGTCTTCACCCACGCGCCAGGCCAGCGAGAAAGTTTCTTCCGCCCGCGGCTCTTCCACTTCCTTGACGATCAGCGTGCCGGAGGCAATCGACTTCTGCACGCACGGCTCCGGCAAGAAGCCAAAACCCACGCCGGCCAGTTGCAAAGCGTATTTGCTGCGCATGTCCGGCACCGTCAAGGTGTCCTGACCGAACAGCAGCCCGACCGTGCGCGGCGGCATCTTGCGCGCCGAATCCGCGACGCTGATGGCGCGATACGGATGCAGGTCGGCCTTGCTCAGCACCTTGTTCATTGTCGCCAGCGGATGATGCGGCGCCACCACGAAGACGAACTTCACCGTGCCGATTTGCTCGGCGACGTAACCGCCGCCGGCCGGCCCCTCTCCCGGCGCAGCAATCAACAGATCGACGCGGCGGTCCAGCAAGGCTTCCCAGGTGCCGGCCAGCGATTCGCGCGCAATGCGCAGACGCGTGCGATCGGCGACCTGATAGAAGGCCACGATGTCGGGTTCCAGCGATGCAGCCGAATACAGTGAGTCGAGACCGATCGTGAATTCGGTTTCCCAGCCCGAGGCGACGCGGCGTACGCGATGTTCCAGATCCTCGGCCGCCTTGAGCAGGTAGCGCCCCTCTTTCAGCAATTCCTCACCGGCCCGCGTGAGCACGACCTTGGGTCCTTGCCGCTCGAACACTTGCACACCGAGGTCTTGCTCCAGCTTCGACACGGTATAGGAAATCGTCGACGGCACGCGATGCAACTCCAGGCCGGCAGCGGAAAACGAACCGCGCCGGTCGATGGCATCAAGGATCAACAAAGCGTCGAGGCTGATTCTGAACATGGGAAGTAATGAAAAAAGGAAGTGGAAAGCTGCTCAGGCTTCGACGGAATAACCGGCCGCGACCCAGGCATCGATGCCGCCGGTCAGCGGCCGCACGCGTTTGTAGCCGCGCCGCATGAGCGCCTTGGCCACCAATGCGGCCGAGGCTTCGTTGGGGCAGGCGCAATAAACGATGACTTCATCTTCCATCGGCGCATCGAAAGCAAAGGTCTGGATCTCCTGATTGGAAATCGTCAGCGCGCCGGGAATGCGCCCGGCCTGCTGCGAAGCCGGTGAACGCACGTCGACGATGGTCGGACGGATGCCGCTCTTGAGCAGGCCGTCCAGTTCGCCGACGGAAATGCGCGCCATCTCCAGCGACTTGCGGAAGCGGCGGCGCTGCCACCACTTGCTGGCGACAAACACGGCGAATGCGATGACGATCAGCATCATGCCGTATTGACCGAGCTGGGCCAGCACGCTGAGCACGTCGTCGATGGCCGTATTGAACAGCGCGCCGAGAAAAATCGCCACGCCGGCCCACAAGGCGGCACCGACGCCGTCGTACAAAATGAACTTGCCGCGCGAGGTGCCGACGGTGCCGGCCAGTGCGCTGGCGATCGAGGCGAAGCCGGGGATGAACTTGGCCACCAGCAGCGAGCGGGCGCCCCAGCGCGAATAGATGGACTCGGTCTGGCGCACGCAGGAATCGGGAGAGAGAGAAATGCGGCACAACGTCGACATGATGCGGCGGCCGTAGCGCCGGCCGGCGAGATACCAGACATAGTCGGCGATCAGTGCAGCCACCACCGCCACCAGCAGGAGCAGCGCAACCGGATACTGACCGCGGTAGGCCAGCGCGCCGGTGATGACCAGCGTCGGGTAGGCAGGAATAGGCGCGCCGAGTTGTTCGGTCAGCACATTCAGAAATACGATGATCAGACCGTACTGTTCAATCAGGTGATACAAATAAGTCATCGCCGCACCGCTACCCTTGTCTGTCGATCTGCAGTATGGCTGCAGATCTCTATTTTTGACGCCCTAATTCAGCCCAGGCGCTCATTATAGGGTTGAAGGCGTTGCCGCTCCCGACTTTCGTCCCGGATATTCCACCCAGATCATTGCCACCAAAATCGCCACCGGCAACAGCAAGGCCAGGAACAAGGCGTAACGGTAGGCAAACGCGCCGCCGATCGCACCCGCGCCGAAGGCGACGATAGGCCAGAAGAACTTGGTGCAGCGCTGGCGCACGCTCTGATCTGCCGCGCCCCGCACGATATCCACGACGTCGATCACCAATTGGGTGACGTTGCCGGTCATGACTGTACTTGGCGCCGACTGCGGCAAAATCAAGCGCGCCGCGGCGTTCTGCACACCCATCGCCGCCGCGCCGAACATGCCCGCCAGCAAGGCTGCCGTCGCTCTCGCATCGGCCACGCCGACCGGCGCAATGCTTTGCCCCAGCCCCATGAACACCAGCAAGAACAGCAGTTGCAGCCCCAACACATATGGCAAGGCCGGTTTGCCGCTGCGCTCCAGCCAGATCACCGCCATCCGCGTCAAAATGACGGAACCGATGAAGGCGGGAAACGCCAGGAACTTGATCAGTACGCCGTGCGAGGGATTGGCCAGCTCGCTGCCGATCAGCACGAAGTTGCCGGTAACGTGCGCCGTGAACAATCCGAACAAGGCGACGAAACCCACGGTATCCACATAACCTGCCAGGAAACTCATGGCGACGCCCTGGCAGGCCGCACGAGGAATGTTGCCGATTGTGCTCATCTCAGTCCTCGGCTTTTTGGCTCAATGCGGCATCGATCGAAAAACGGCCTGCGCCCATCAGTGCAATGCTGCCGAACACGATCATCAGCAACCAGCCGAACTGGCCTTCAGCGATGCTCCAGTCGGCGTGCACCAGGAACATCGATACTCCCAGCAACACCAGCACGGCGACGCTGGCCAGACGCGTCAGGATGCCGGGCACGATCAGCACCGGACACAGGACTTCGGCGAAGATCGCAAAGCCCAGCGTGAAGGCGCGACCGACATGCAGCGGATCGTCGATATGCTGCAGCTCGCCGGCGAAGTTGATGATCTTCGGCAGGCCATGCACGTACAGCAACAGCAAGGCGCCGGAGAGACGCAGGAACAGCAGGCCGAGATGCTGTGCCGGCGCCCACAGCAGGCGCGGCAGCCAGGTTTGTTTGACAGCCTGTGCGGCGGGTACGGTTTGATACGTTTGCATGATGATTCTCCTCAGTGGGAAATCGAAAATCGAAAATTGAAATTACAGATGACCGACCAGGACAAAGCCGGCGACCACATAACCCAGCGTCATTGCCACCACCAGCGAAGCGCCGACCGGTGTCGGCGGCGTCGGCGACGGTACGCCGAACCAGCGACAGACTGCGCCGATCAGTGCGCCCAGTACGGCGCCGGTGAACAGCGCGCTCATGCTTTCACCTCTGCTGCCTTGATAGTGCGCGAGGCCAGGTAGCGATCCACCAGCCAATAACCGCTGCTCATGGTGAACACCAGAAGCGCGCCGCTCAGCACCGGCGGCGACGGCACGGGAATCTGCGCCAGATGGCAGCAGAAGCCGACCACGAAGGAGAGCGCGAGCCCCCAGATCACTTTGGAATAAGTCATTTTTAAACTCCGAATCAGAAAGCGAAGCAGCTGCAACCCAGCGCGCCCCAGAAGCCCGAAAAGTTCGAGGCAGGCACCGACGAGCGGCGGGCGACATCATGCGAGTGGGCGTGCACGTTGCAGGCGCCGGCGCATTGATGCGGCATCGCGGATTGCTTTTGTGGCGCGGCGGCCGACTTGGCCACCGGACGATAGTGACCCGGCACGGTCTTCACCGGCGACCAGTCAGGCAAGACCGGGATCGGCGGCGGCGCCAGCGGATCGAATTCGGCGGCGCCGTAGACGATCTTGCCGCCGACCACGGTCATCACCGATTCAATGGCCTTGATGTCTTCTTCCGGCACGCTGAAGAAATCCGTCGACAGCACCGCGAGGTCGGCCAGTTGGCCTTCCTTGATGCGGCCCTTCTTGCCTTGCTCGCTGGAGAACCAGGCGCTGCCGGCCGTCCACAGTTCGAGCGCGGTTTCACGCGGCAAGCCGGCTTCGGCCAGTTGCAGGCCGCCGACGGTCTTGCCGGACACCAGCCAGTACAACGCAGTCCACGGGTTATAGCTGGCGACGCGGGTGGCGTCGGTGCCGGCGCCGACCGGCACGCCCATGTCGAGCATGCGCTGCACCGGCGGCGTGGCCTTGGCGGCTTCCTTGCCATAACGATCGACGAAATATTCGCCCTGGAAGGCCATGCGATGCTGGATCGCCAGGCCGCCGCCGAGCTCACGCACGCGCTCGATATTGCGCGGCGAAATGGTTTCGGCGTGGTCGAACATCCAATGCAAGCCGTTGAACGGAATCTCGCGGTTCACTTTTTCGAACACGTCCAGCATGCGGCTGATCGATTCGTCATAGGTCGCATGCAGGCGGAACGGCCAGCGGTTCGACACCAGATGGCGCACGACTTTTTCCAGTTCGTCTTCCATGCCGGCGGCCAGTTCGGGACGCGGTTCGAGGAAGTCTTCAAAGTCGGCTGCCGAGAACACCAGCATTTCGCCGGCGCCGTTGTGACGGAAAAAGTCGTCGCCCTGCCCCGGCGTGATCATGTCGGTCCAGCGCTGGAAGTCTTCCAGCTCCTGGTTCTTGCGCTGGGTGAACAGGTTGTAGGCGATGCGGATCGTCAGTTGCTGCTCGCGCGCCAGCTGGTCGATGATGGCGTAGTCTTCCGGATAATTCTGGAAGCCGCCGCCGGCGTCGATGGCGCTGGTGACGCCGAGGCGATTGAGTTCGCGCATGAACTGGCGCGTCGAATTGACTTGCTGGTCCAGCGGCAGCGACGGGCCTTTGGCCAGCGTCGCGTACAGGATCATGGCGTTGGGACGGGCGATCAGCATGCCGGTCGGATTGCCGGCGGCATCGCGCTGGATTTCGCCGCCCGGCGGGTTCGGCGTGTCCTTGGTGTAACCGACGGCGCGCAAGGCGGCGCGGTTGAGCAAGGCGCGATCGTACAGATGCAGGATGAACACCGGGGTGTCAGGCGCTGCAGCGTTGATTTCGTCGAGCGTCGGCATGCGGCGCTCGGCAAATTGGAATTCAGTCCAGCCGCCGACCACGCGCACCCATTGCGGATGCGGCGTGCGCAGCGCTTGTTCGCGCAACATGCGCAGTGCGTCTGCCAGCGAGGGCACGCCTTCCCAGCGCAGTTCGAGGTTGTAGTTCAGGCCGCCGCGGATCAGGTGGATGTGCGAATCGTTCAGTCCCGGCACGACGCTGCGGCCGTTGAGGTCGACCACTTGGGTCTTGGCGCCGCGATGGCGCATGGCGGCTTCGGCATCGCCGACGGCGAGAAACTTGCCGTCCTTGATCGCTACGGCGGAAGCCAGCGCTTGCTCTTTGTCGATGGTGTGGAATTTTCCGTTCAGCAGAATCAGGTCGGCGCTCATGTTCACTCCTGGAGGTAGTCGTTATGTTTTGTCGGGGGATTTCTACACTGCGGGATCCTGTTTTCTCTTGAGACAGGATCCCGGATGAAAGCTCAGTAACGGGTTAATGGCCTTCGGATGCGTTGAACATGGTTTTAGCGTAAATCAAACCCAGACCGTATGCGCCGCCGTTGGCGATGGCGGTTGCCACGGTTTCGTTGTAAGTCTCGGTGCGCGCCCAGTCGCGTTGCAGTTCGAGCAGGTATTGCAGCGATGTCATCGGACGCGCACCCAGCTGGATCATGCGCTCGATGGCACGTTGATGCGCTTCATTCGAGACGTCGCCGCTGGCGTCGGTGATCACATAGACTTCAAAGCCTTGATCCAGCGCCGACAGCGCAGGACCGACGATGCACACCGATGTCCACAGGCCGGCCAGCACGATCTTGTCCTTGCCGATGGCGTTGACGCGGTCGGCGATGCGTGGGTCTTCCCAGGTGTTCATGCTGGTGCGGTCGATCACTTCTTCGTTCGGGAACACCGATTTGATTTCATCGAACATCGGGCCGGAGAAGGATTTTTCGGCGACTGTTGTCAAAATTGTCGATACCTTGAATTCCTTGGCGGCCTTGGCGACCAGGGCGACGTTGTTGCGCAGGGTGACCATGTCGATCGAATGAGTGGCGAAGGACATCTGCGACTGATGGTCAATCATGATCAGTGTGTGGTTGCTTGGGTTCAGCAGTGTCTTGCCTGGTTGTGCTTTTGCGATTGCCATGATGTTCTCCTGAGATATGGTCGATTAATTCGATAAGGGTGGGTGCTTTGTTTGGTGTCCGTCTTTCTCTTTGTCGTTCACCATGGAGCGAAGTATGGGCGAACAAGAAACGAAAGAAAAACGGAAAGATTGACGATCAATTATCGAAATATTCGAAAGTTGATTTCAGCATGCTCAACGTGAAGATCTTTGCTCTTGAGGCAATAAAGTTTTGCCTTCCACCCTATTTTTGCAACAACTATTTAGCTGCATACTTCAGTCCATGCAGGGGAACACAAAAACATTTCCCCTGTCTCCGCCATTGCGCCGGCCCGTGCCCGCGCCCCGTCTCTACAAAGGAAAACCATGAACAACATTCCCGCTTTCGGCCTCGGCACCTTCCGTCTGAAAGACCAGCAAGTCATCGACTCGGTCAGCAACGGCCTCGATCTGGGCTATCGCCACATCGATACCGCCCAGATCTACGGCAATGAAGCCGATGTCGGCAAGGCCATCGCCGCCGCCAAGGTGGCGCGCGACGAACTGTTCGTCACCACCAAGATCTGGACGGAGAATTTGTCCAAAGACAAGCTCATCCCCAGCCTGAAGGAAAGCCTGGCCAAACTGCAGATGGACCAGGTCGACCTGACGCTGATCCACTGGCCGGCGCCGAACGACAGCATCGCCGTCGCGACCTATATGGAAGCGCTGGCCGAAGCTAAGGCGCAAGGGCTGACGAAGCTGATCGGCGTGTCGAACTTCACCATCGCTCATCTGAAGCAAGCCATCGACGCCGTCGGCGCCAGTGAAATCGCGACCCAGCAGATCGAGATCCATCCTTTCCTGCAAAACCGCAAGGTAGTGGATTTCACCCGCAGCCAACACATCCACCTGACTGCCTATATGCCGCTGGCTTACGGCAAGGTGATGACCGATCCGGTGATTGTTGAGATCGCCAAGGCGCATCAGGCCAATCCGGCTCAGATCGCGCTGGCGTGGTCGCTGCAGCAGGGCTTTGCCACCATCCCGTCGTCGACGAAGCGCGCCAACCTGGAAAGCAATCTGGCGGCGAAGGACATCCGCCTGACGGATGCCGAGATGGATGCCATCTCCCGGCTCGATCGCAACGATCGTCTGGCCAATCCCGATTTTGCGCCGCAATGGGATTGAGCCGAAAACTCAGTTGAACCCGCCGCTCTCTCCTCATCGCATCGGGAGAGATGCACGCAAAACCCCACCTGTATCGCCGATGCAGATGGGGTTTTGTCACTGTTGCGCCCCTGCTTCTAGTTCGCCCCGCGTTCCGGAAAATGTCGCGTGTTGTATTTTTATCTTTAAATTGCTTGCAATTTAATTTCCATCAATTTAATATTCAGTCCATGCACTCACCCAACGAACCGGTCGCCAGCGATAGCGCGGCCTACGAAGAGGACAGCGCATGCAGCACGCATTTGAGATACAGAAGCATCAAATATATTGCACACAATTTAATTGCTTGATTCAAAACTACCCCGACCACCGAAAGGAAACATCATGAAATCGATCAAACAACTTCTCGCCCTCAGCACCGTTGCACTGGCTGCAGCCTCTGCCGTGCAAAACGCAACTGCCGCTTCGGTGGAACCGCAAACCCAGGGTTTCCTCGACGTGCTGTCCGCCGCCGGCGGCCCTCCGATCTACACACTGACACCGGAACAAGCCCGCAATCTGCTGGCTGGCGCGCAGTCCGGCAAGGTCGCCAAGCCGGCCGCCGACATCGAAGACCGTGTGATCCCGGTCGGCCCGACCGGCAGCACACGCATCCGCATCCTGCGTCCGCAAGGCAACAAGGAAACGCTGCCGGTGGTGATGTACTTCCACGGCGCGGGCTGGGTGATGGGCGACGTCAATACGCATGACCGCCTGGTGCGCCAGATCGTTGACGGCGCCAAGGTCGCCGTGGTGTTCGTCGATTACGACCGTTCGCCGGAAGCGCGTTATCCGATCGCCATCGAGCAAGACTATGCCGCGACCAAATACGTCGCCGAGCACGCCGCCGAGTTCAACGTCGATGCGAGCCGCCTGGCGATTGCCGGCGACAGCGTGGGCGGCAACATGACTGCCGTGGTGAGCCTGCTGGCGAAGGAGCGCAAAGGTCCGGCGATCAAGTACCAGGTGTTGTTTTACCCGGTAACCGACACCAATTTCGAGAACGGTTCGTACAACCAGTTCGCCAACGGCCCATGGCTGACCAAGGAAGCGATGAAGTGGTTCTGGAACGCCTACCTGCCGGCCGGCGCCAACCGCAAGGATCCGCATATCGCACCGCTGAACGCGACCCTGGAACAGTTGAAGGATCTGCCGCCGGCGCTGGTCATCACTGACGAAAACGATGTGCTGCGCGACGAAGGTGAAGCCTACGCCGCCAAGCTGGCCAAGGCAGGCGTGCCGGTGACACAGGTGCGCTACCTCGGCACCATCCATGACTTCGTGATGCTCAATGCGCTGGGCGATACACCAGCCGCGAAGAGCGCTGTCGATCTGGCGACTTCCAGCCTGCGCAAGGCGCTGGCGAAGTAATCAAGGCAAGGCAATAAAAACCGCCCGCTCCTTTTCGGGACGCGGGCGGCTTTTATCGGATGAAGCGAAATTATGCGGCAACCGCTACCGGCTTGTCATGCTGCTGGCCCTTGATGCGCAACACCATCACCGCGCCGATCAGACAGGCCACGCCCATCAGTATCGATGACGCCGTATAGTCGCCGAGATTGGCGCGCATGAAGCCCGATATCGTGGTGGCGGCAGCGGCGCCGAGTTGGTGACCGGCGACGATCCAGCCGAACACGATCGGCGCGGCCAGACGACCGAACACGTCATTGGCCAGACGCACGGTCGGCGGTACGGTAGCGATCCAGTCGAGTCCGTAGAAGACCGCAAACACGGTCAAGCCGAAATAGTCGAGGCCGAATGCATAAGGCAGGAAGATCAGCGCGATGCCGCGCAGGCCGTAGTACCAGAACAGCAGCACGCGTGGATTGAAGCGATCCGACAACCAGCCGGACAAGGTGGTGCCAACCAGATCAAGCATGCCCATCGCGGCCAGGATGCTGGCGCCGCCGACTTCGGAAATACCGTAGTCGTTGCACATGGCGATGAACTGCGTGCCTATGTAGCCGTTGGTGCTCATGCCACAGACGAAGAAGCTGAAAAACAGCAGCCAGAAGTCGCGCACCTTCATCGCCTGGCGCAGCGCATCGAAGGCGATCGCCAACGGATTGCGCTGTGCCACGGCGGCGTCAGCCGGCGCATCGGCCGCCTGGCCGTAACGGCGCAGACCGACGTCGGATGGACGCTCCGGCAGGAACAACGCCACCAGCGGCACCGCCACGGCAGCCACGATGGCGACCAGGAACGCCACCGAACGCCAGCCGTAATGTTCCACCATCGACGCCATCAGCGGCAGGAACACCATCTGGCCCGTTGCTGCGCTTGCCGTGAGCAAACCCATGGCAAGGCCGCGGCGCATTTCAAACCAACGGCTGACAATCGTCGCGCCCAGCGTGTTGGCGGCAACGCCGGTGCCCGAGCCAACCAGCAAGCCCCAAGTCATGACCATGTGCCACGGCATTTGCATCAGCGTGCTCAGGGCGGTGCCGACTGACAGCAGCACCAGCGCGCCCATTACCACCGGACGGATGCCGAAACGCTGCATGGCTGCCGCCGCGAACGGACCGATCAGGCCGTACAAGGCGATGTTGAAGGAAATCGCCAGCGAAATGGTGGAACGATTCCAGCCGAACTCATGCTCCAGCGGCAGGATCATGACCGACGGCGTGGCGCGGATGCCGGCCGAGGTCAGCAACACGAGGAAGATGACGGCGACCACCACCCAGGCGTAACTGAACCGGTGTGAGGTGCGCGTGGCGATGGCTTGCGTGACTTTATTCATGACGCTCAATCAGAGAAGGATAAAAAGAAGAATAAAAAACCATCAATGCCTGGCGTACTGATGTACTGATGACACTGATGGTGCTCATGATGCTGCTAACTGACTTGCTGACCGGGTTACCCGTTGCCGATACTGAAGATCCTGGCGCTGCCGGATCAGGCTTCCTGCAAGCGTTCGTAGGCGTCGTCGATCATGCCCGACAAGGCCGCATGCATGTCTTCGCCCAGCAAGCCGTCGATTTCCAGCTGCGCTTCCACCCAGTTGTGGCGCGCGGCATCCAGCTTGGCCTTGCCTGCCGTACTCAGGGTCAGCCCGAAGGAGCGCTTGTCGACGTGCTCATCCGGCGGCATGTCGACGGTGGCGATCCAGCCGGCGGTCATTAGCGGCTTGATGTTGCGGCTCAGCGTGCTACGATCCATGCCCATCTCCGCCGCCAGGCGAAGATTGGCGATGGAGCCGTGCTTGCCCACCCGGCTCAGCAGCGAATACTGGCTGATGGTCAGCTCGTCCGGCAATAAATGCCGGTCATAAATCGACGTGATGCGACGGGTAAGCCGACGCAAACGGGTGCAAGTACACTGGTTAAACATGCTCAATTACCTTCCGGATCGATCTGTCCAGTTATCTGCTGGATAAATCGATGCATATGCATTAATGTATATGCATACTAATGAATGTGAAGAAGCCTGTCAAGCGACCTTGAATGCGAGCCCCAAAAAAATGGCGCCGTAACAACGGCGCCATTTCCGGACAAAAAAGAATAGTGAATCGCTCAGGCGCTTTTCTTCGCGGCCTTCTTGCGCGGCGTCTTGGCCAGTGCCGCAGGCTCATCCATCTCCGGTTGCCCGACAGAATTGTCGCCGCCATCGTTGGCTGCAGCCGCACGTTCGCGCGCAAAGTTGATGCGACGGATCATGCTCTCATTGGCTTGCGGACCGGGGGTAAAGACAAACTCAGGAGAACTCAGCGGCTTGCCGGTCTTGCGGTCGACCATGATCGGATCGGCCACTTCGCCGGAAGTCGAATCGACCAGCAGCACGCTCGGACCTTCGGGCGCGAAATGCTTGTTGCCCCAGCTGTTGAGCGCGACCAGAATGGAGCGGAAATCGCGTCCCAGGTCGGTCAGGATATATTCATAACGCGGCGGACGCTCGCTGTACTGGCGGCGCTCCAGCAGGCCGGATTCGACCAGTGAATTGAGGCGGCGCGTCAGCATGTTGGGCGCAATGTCCAGGCTCTTCTGGAACTGGTCGAAACGCGTCAGCCCGTGCATCGCATCGCGCAGGATCAGAATGCTCCACCACTCGCCCACGCGTTCGAGCGTACGGGCGACCGGGCATTGCATGTTGCCAAAGCTTTTACGTTCCATAGACAAGTCCCATCAAGCTGATTATCATTCGATTGAACAACTTACTATCATTTTGATACTGACATTATAAAACAACTCGAGGGAGACTGCCATGCCTGATATTTCCAACGCGCCGATGTATCTGGAAGACTTCACCGCCGGCCAGAAATTCAGTGTCGCCGCCACCGAAACACTGAGCGCCGACGACATCAAAGCCTTCGCCGCGAGCTACGACCCGCAGCCCTTCCATCTGGATGAAGCCGCAGCGGCGCAGAGTTTTTTTGGCGGCCTGGCGGCCAGCGGCTGGCATACGGCGGCGCTGACCATGCGCCTGCTGGTGAAGACGCTGCCGATCAGGGGCGGCGTCATCGGCGCGGGTTTTGAAGAATTCCGCTGGCCGCGCCCTACCCGTCCGGGCGACGTGCTGCGCGTTGAAGTCGAGGTGCTGGAACTGAAATTCTCGCAGTCGAAACCGCAGCAGGGCTTCCTCAAGCACCGCGTCACCACCTTCAATCAGAATAACGAGCCGGTGCTGGTCATGACCGGTAACCTCCTGGTCCCGCGCCGGCCGCAAGCTTGATCTGTCGATCATTTAATTTTCAAAGATGAACTGCGTCGCCTTGTCGGCCGATAAGGGACGGCCGTAGAAATAGCCCTGGATCTCGTCGCAACCCCAGGCGCGCAGCAACTCGCGCTGGCTGGCGGTTTCGACGCCTTCGGCGATGACCGACAGGCCGAGATGGTGGCCGAGGTTGATGACCGCCTGCACGATCGCCGCGTCTTCGCTGTTGGGGCGCAGATGGCGGATGAAGGACTGGTCGATCTTGAGCTTGTCGATGGAAAAACGCTTGAGGTAGGCCAGCGACGAATACCCCGTCCCGAAGTCATCGATCGCCAGCGTCAGGCCGCGCTTGCGCAGGTCTTCCAGCAACTCGATGGTGCGTTCGACATCGCGCATGACGATGCCTTCGGTGATTTCCAGCTCGATGAAGGAGGGATCGATCTGGCTTTCGCTCAAGGTTTCGGTGACGCGGCGCAGGAAGGACGGATGGTGGAACTGGCGCGGCGAAATGTTGACCGCGATGACGAACTTGCGCGGCGTCTCCAGGCTCCAGATCTTGGCCTGGCGGCAGGCTTCCGCCAGCACCCAGTCGCCGATCGGCACGATCAGGCCGGACTCTTCGGCCAGCGGGATGAAGTCGGCCGGCGAGATCAGCTCGCCGTTGCGGCGCCAGCGCACCAGCGCCTCGAAGCCGACCAGCCGGTCGTCGGTCAAGCCTTGCTGCGGCTGAAAGTGCAATTCCAGTTCGTTGCGCTCGATGGCGTGACGCAGTTGCGCTTCCAGCGCCAGACGCTCCTGCGCGCGCGTGTTGAGCGCATTCGAATACTGCACGAAACAATCGCCGCCGGCGTCGCGCGCCGCCTGCAAGGCAGCATCGGCATTCTGCAGCAGATGCGCAGGCTCGGCGCCGTCGCGCGGATATTCGGCGCCGCCCATGCTCATGCTGGAAAAAATCTCATGCTGGCCGAATTCAAACGGCTGGCGCATGTATTCCTGCAGGCTAGACAGGGCTTCCTGAAAATTCACATGATCGCCCTTGGACTTATAGAGGATCGCGACATTGGCGCCGTTGAGACGGAACACCTCGCCGCCGTGGCGCTCCGCCGCGCGCTTGATGCGGCCCGCCATCTCTTGCATCAGGCGATCGCCGAAGGCATGGCCAAGGCCGCCGACAACGCGCTCAAAACGGTCGATCATGCCCAACACCACGGTGTGCGGCTGGTCTTCCATGGTCTTGAGACGGCGCTCGAACGAGCCGCGGTGCGCCAGCCCGGTCAGAGGATCGTGAGCCGCAGCAAAGGCCAGCGCATTCTCCGAGCGGAAGCGCGCCCACACGTGATACATCATGAACAAGGCCACCAGCAACATACCGACGCTGTACACATGCACCAGCCACGAAATGTGATCGACACCGGTGTTGGCCATCTCGCCAACGCGGTATACCGAACCCTCGACGTCCAGCTTGGCTTTGTCGAGCAGATTGCGGATCGTATTGGTTTTGACGTTGAGGTCGCCCAGCAACGCGCGCGCCTGATCGCGATTGGCGGTCTGCGTCTGCAACAGTTTTTCCAGGGCCGGGCCCATTGCCAGCACCGCATCGTAGTTACTGACCAGTGCCGACATCTGCGCCGTCTGCCGCAGGTCGCGACGAACAAAATCGAAATTGGCGCGCATCTGTTCGGCGGCGACGGATTCAATATGATCGAAGCGATCGCGGCCGACGGAAGCCACGTAGTATTTGTTCAGCGCCAACTGATAGCGCAGCAAGGCGCTTTCAAAATCCGAAAGATGACGCAGGGTTGGGATGTTTTCCTTCAACAGCGGGGTGGTTGACGAACGAATATCATTGGCCGTGCGCGCCATGGCAAAGAACAGCGCGATGCCGGCGGCAATCACGACCACCAGCAAACCGTAAATCGCCCAGCGATAACGTCGGCTGACTACTTGCATAAAAAGAACCCCAGCGAAGAGACCTACCCCCGGAAGCTGCGTCGCCGTCGACAGGACAAGGGCGCAAACCACCTCCGGATCGCGCCGCGCCAACATTGATTGCCGCCCGACGATACCTCAGCGGCGGCTCATTGTTCGGCGGGACGATGACGGCAGCGTTCCCTGCTCCCCGTTTACGGCGAAACTGTATTTCCCTGAGTCAGACTTGATCATTATAGGCAGGCGCCTCAGCAGCCCCTGCATCATTGCTTTTATCCACAGCGCTTGTCTGAGCGTCTTGTTATTTTGATTCGGTAGTTTAGCGAAGAAAATTATACCGGCAATACAGTTATCAACCGTATTTCCGGCGGACCGCTGTAGCAATAGAGAAAGATATTTGGCAAATTTCCAACAAGAATGCCTGGATTCTTTTCCGTCGCGCTGAAAGATGCCCGTTTTTGGGGCAAGCCGACCATGGGAATAGCGTACCGCTGGAAAGGTCTTACCGGCTGGATGGGCAGGAACCGGGAGCGGATGCCCGGCTTGCCTTGCCCTGCGCCATCCATGAATGAGGAAGGAGTGAAACGACGGGTGAACGGACCTCAGGCTGCGTCGGGCTGTGCCGACGGCTGCGCCAATTGGAACGCTTCGAGCTGACTACAGGCTTCATCAATGGCCGCCAGCGTCGGATAAGGCGTCATGTCGACCTCGAAGCGACGCGCATTGAAGATCTGCGGAATCAGGCAGCAATCGGCCATCGTCGGCGTGTCGCCGAAACAGAAACGCCCGCGCTGCGGACTTGCCGCCAGTTGCTGTTCCAGTGCGGCGAAGCCGAGCTTGACCCAATGCTGTATCCACTGCTGCTTGACCTCGTCGCTCACGCCCAGCTCCTGCTTGAGCATGCGCAGCACCCGCAGGTTATTCAGCGGATGGATATCGCAGGCGATCGCCAGCGATATCTCGCGCACATGGGCGCGATCGAGCAAACCCGGCGGCAGCAGCGCCGGCGTGGGAAAGCGTTCTTCCAGATACTCCAGCATCGCCAGCGATTGCGTGATGTGACGCCCCTCTTCTTCCATCACCGGCACCAGCGATTGCGGATTCAGGGCGCTGAATGCCGGCGCGAATTGTTCGCCGCCGTTGTTGACCAGATGCACCGGCACGGTATCGTAGGACTGGCCTTTCAGGTTCAGGGCGATGCGCACCCGATAGGACGCCGAACTGCGGAAGTAGCTGTAGAGATGAATCGTCATGCCGGGGTCTCCTTAAGGCTTGTTTTATCTGAATGATTACAGCGAACGCGCCGGCAGCACCGTGCCCGCCACCTCGCCGAAACCGATGCGCGGCAAGCCCTCGCGCCCGGCCCAGCCGCGCATGACGACGGTGTCGCCGTCTTCGATGAAGATGCGCGTCTCGCCGTTGGCCAGGCTGATCGACTGCTTGCCGCCGGCGGTCAGTTCCAGCAGAGAGCCGGCCGACTCCGGCGCCGGTCCCGACAAGGTACCTGAACCCAGCAAATCGCCGGCGCGCAGGTTGCAGCCGCCGACGGTGTGATGCGCCACCAGTTGCGATACGGTCCAGTAAGCATCCTTGAAATTTCCCAGCGACAGACGCTGCGGCGGCGTGCCCGCTTCGCGCATGGCTTTGGTCTGCAACAGCACTTCCAGCTGCACGTCGAAAGCGCCGTGCGCGCGCAGATCGGCGGAATCCAGATACGCCATCGGCTGCGGGTCATCGGCGTCGCGCGTCCATGCGGCGCGATACGGCGCCAGTGCTTCGATCGTGACGATCCACGGCGAAATGGTCGAGGCGAAATTCTTCGCCAGGAAAGGGCCGAGCGGCTGGTATTCCCACGCCTGCACATCGCGCGCCGACCAGTCGTTCAACAGGCACAGGCCGAACACATGCGACTCCGCCCGGCCGATGTCGATGGCGTCGCCGATGGCGTTGCCCTGTCCCATGAAGACGCCGACTTCCATTTCATAATCGAGGCGCTTGCACGGACCGAACACCGGCGTGTCCGACGTCGGCGGCTTGGTCTGCCCGACCGGGCGGTGGAATTGCTGGCCCGACACAGCGATCGACGAAGAGCGGCCGTGATAACCGATCGGCACCCATTTGTAATTGGGCAGCAGAGGATTGTCGGGACGGAATAATTTGCCGACGGCGGTCGCGTGATGGATGGAAGTGTAGAAATCGGTGTAATCGCCGATCTGCGCCGGCAAGGCGTGCTCCGCTTCAGCCTGCGGCACCAGCGTCGGCTCCAGCTGCGACTGGTGCACCGAGCCTTCGCGCAGCAAGGTCGACAGCGCCAGGCGCAGCGCCGACCAGCTTGCGGCGTCGAGTTCCATCAAGAGATTGAGATTGCTGCCGGTCGTCGCAGCAAGGATGGCCTGATGCGTGACTTCGCCAAAACCGCCGAACGCGCCGCTCTCAAATGCCGCGCGCAAATCGAGGATCCGGTCGCCGATGGCGACGCCGACGCGGAAGCTTTCTCCACTGCCCTTGCGGCGAAACACGCCATACGGCAGGTTCTGAATCGGAAAATCGTTACCGGCGCGATTGGCCGAGGCAACCCAGCTGCGCAGGGCGACGTCGTGTGTTTCGTTCAAATTCAAAGAGGGGCTCATTGTTGCTCCGGAGCTTGTTGCGGGTTGAAGTGCTTCCTGATGTCCATCCAGCACTGATAATAATTTTTCTGCAGCGTCGGCGACGTCAATGCGTGACGCGTCGGCTTGATGACGTTGCGCGTCTCGAACATGAAGGCCATCGTATCGGCCACCTTGTTCGGCTTGCTGGTATCGCTGCGGCTGGCTTTTTCGAAAGTCGCGCCGTCGGGGCCGTGGCCGGTCATGCAATTGTGCAGGCTGGCGCCGCCGGGACGGAAGCCCTCGGCCTTGGCGTCGTACTCGCCGTGGATCAGCCCCATGAACTCGCTCGCGACATTGCGATGGAACCAGGGCGGACGGAAGGTATGTTCGGCCGCCAGCCAGCGCGGCGGAAAGATCACGAAATCCAGCGTATCCACGCCCGGCGTATCGCTCTGCGCCTGCAGCACCAGGAAGATCGATGGATCGGGATGGTCGTAGCTGATCGAACCGATGGTGTTGAAATGGCGCAGGTCGTATTTGTACGGCGCGTAGTTGCCGTGCCAGGCCACCACGTCCAGCGGCGAATGGCCGATCTTCGCCTGCCACAGGTTGCCGCCGAATTTGGCGATCAGGCGAAAGTCGCCTTCGCGATCTTCATACCAGGCCTGCGGCGTGAGGAAGTCGCGCGGATTGGCGAGGCCGTTGGAACCGAGCGGACCCAGATCCGGCAGGCGCAGCAGCGCCCCGAAGTTTTCGCAGACATAACCTTGCGCCTGGCCGTCCGGCAGCTTCACCTGAAAGCGCACGCCGCGCGGAATCACTGCGATCTCCTGCGGCTCGATCTCGATCACGCCCAGTTCGGTCAGCAATTGCAGGCGCCCGGCTTGCGGCACGATCAGCAACTCGCCGTCGGCCGAGTAGAAGAAGCTGTCCGTCATCGACTGATTGGCCGCATACAAATGAATCGCGCAACCGGTCTGGGCATCGGGCGAACCGTTGCCGGCCATGGTGATCAAGCCGGCGACGAAGTCCGTCGGCGCGGCCGGCATGGCCTGCGGATCCCAACGGAACTGGTTCGGCGGCGTCTCGACATCGTCGAAGCGCGCGATCAGGCCGTTGTCGATGCGCACGAACGGCTCATGCATCGCCGCCGGACGAATCCGGTATAGCCAGGAGCGGCGATTATGGCTGCGCGGCGCCGTGAAGGCGGTGCCGGAAACCTGCTCGGCGTACAGACCGTAGGCGACTTGCTGCGGCGAATTCTGATTCGCCGGCAAGGCGCCCGGCAGCGCTTCCGTTGCGAACTCGTTGCCGAAGCCGGATTGATAACTGGCAGTCTGCATCGCCGCTTTGGCGAGAGAAGATTCTGCAAGCGTATTCATGATCGTCCTTCTTGAAATAGCAAAGTCTTATTGCGGCCGGTACCAATGCAGGCGCGCCACCATCAGCGCCGAGATGATCGCTGGCACGGCAGCTGCGACGAACAGCGAACTGTTGGCCCATTGCATGGCGATCAGCTGGCCGCCGATGACCGGCCCAAGCACGGAGCCGATACGGCCGATGCCGAGCGCCCAGCCGATACCGGTCGAGCGCAACTGCGTCGGATAGAAAGTCCCGGCCAGCGCATTCACCGCCGGCTGGCCACCCACCACGCAGAAACCCGCCACCACCACGCTGATGAACAGCAGCACCGGCATCGTCGCCACATGGCCGATCAGGGCGATGAACACGCAGGCGACCACAAAGCAGCTGCCCAGCACTTTGGTGAAACCGAAGCGATTGATGAACCAGCCCAGCGTCAGCGTGCCGACGATGCCGCCGACTTGCAGCGAAGTGCCGATCAGCACCGCCGTGCCGGTCGAATAGCCGGCATCCTTGATCAGCGTCGGCAGCCAGTTGGAGAGGAAATACAGATTGATCAGATTCATGAAACTGATCAGCCACAGCAGCAGCGTCACGCCGGCGCGACCTTCGCGGAACAGCTCGGCCACCGGCATGCCGTCGTTCTTGGCCTCCTTGACCACGACGGTGCTGCCCTCATGGACTTGCAAACCCGGCTGCACCTTGTTGAGCCAGCGCGCCACCTGTTTCATCGGGCGCTTGCGCAGCACCAGAAACTGTATCGATTCCGGCAGCCAGACCAGCATCGCGACACCCAGCGCCGCCGGGATCAGACCGCCGACCAGGAACACCGAGCGCCAGCCGAAAGCCGGAATCAGCGCTGCACTGACGAAGCCGCCCACCGCCGCACCGACCGTGAAGCCGCACGAGACCAGCATCATGCGCGTCACGCGCTTGCTGTTGGGGCTGAATTCGCCGACCAGCGCCATTGCGTTCGGCATGATGCTGCCGAGACCGAAGCCGGTGATGAAGCGCAGCACCAGCAACTCGTCGATGGTTTGCACGCGCGTGGTCAGCAGCATGCAGACGGCAAAGAAAAACGTGGAAACGATCAATACCGGACGACGCCCGTACTTGTCGCCCACCGGCGTGAGCACCAGCGAACCCAGCAGCATGCCGAACAGACCGGCGCCGAACACGGGACCGAGGCTGGCCTTGTTGACATGCCAGTCGCCGATGATGGCCGGCGCGACATAGCCCATGGCCTGGATATCGAAACCGTCGATGATCAGACACAGGCCGCACAGCAGCAACAGGCCGAATTGAAACGCGCCGAAACGGCTCTGCTCGACGACATGGTCGACATTGATCACATCAGATTGCATCTGTGCTCCTCCAGATTGGTTGTGGATGTGCGCCGCTTGTCTTATTGATAATTTTCTAG
The DNA here is from genome assembly GCF_001189965.1 of Herbaspirillum rhizosphaerae. Taxonomy (GTDB): domain Bacteria; phylum Pseudomonadota; class Gammaproteobacteria; order Burkholderiales; family Burkholderiaceae_D; genus Herbaspirillum; species Herbaspirillum rhizosphaerae. Next base: position 151,227 of record NZ_LFLU01000010.1, on the reverse strand, counting down.
ACAGTACAGCTATTTTTTATTGATATAAGACTGTAATGCAACGATGCGACTTTTACGATATAAATGGATCAATGTAGTTCATTGATATTATGAATAGTAATCAAAGCATCAATACCTAACGAATATTGCAAACATGATCGAACCCAAGGATATCGACCTTAATTTGCTGGTGGTGTTTCAGGAAGTCTTCCAGGACCGCCAGATCTCTTCCGTGGCGCGACGCCTGAACCTGTCGCAGCCGGCGGTCAGCAATGCGCTCGCGCGCCTGCGCCGCACCTTCGGCGATGCCCTCTTCGTGCGCACGGCGCAAGGCATGCAGCCGACGCCGTTCGCGCAGCAACTGGCCGAGCCGGTAGCGTCGGCGCTGCTCCATGTATCCAAGGCGCTGAACCGGCAAGAGGCTTTTTCCCCTGCCACCAGCGAGCGCCATTTCACCATCGCCATGACCGACGTCGGCGAGGTGTATTTCATGCCGGTGCTGATCGAGCAATGCAGCCGGCTGGCGCCGGGCATCCAGATCAGCACGGTGCGCGCCGGCACGATAGACCTGAAGACCGAGATGGAATCGGGTCGCGTCGACCTCGCCATCGGCGCTTTCGACAATGTGTCCGGTGCCCTGTATCAGCGCCGGCTGTTCCGCCAGAACTACGTCAGCATGTTTCGCCAGGGCCATCCGCTGGCAGACAAGAAGGTCACCATCAAGGACTTCCTGGCGGCGCGGCACCTGGTGGTGTCTTCGCTGGAAAGCCCTTACGACCGCATCAACCAGAATCTGGAAAAGGCCGGCATCCGGCCCAACGTGCATTTCCGCGTGCCGCACTTCACTGCCGTGCCCTACATCGTCAGCACCACCGACCTGATTGTGACGGTCCCGCAAAAACTGGCCGAGAGCGCGGCGCAGCCGTTCAACCTACAATACATTCGTCCGCCGCTGCGCCTGCCGTCTTTACAAACGAACATCTTCTGGCACCGCCGCTTCAATCAGGACGAAGGCAATGTGTGGCTGCGCGGATTCATCTCGGAGCACTTTGCCGAATAACAGGCTGAGGAGACAGCAATGCACTACCTGCACTACGACCGCGAACAGCTCGACCGTCAATACAACGTGCGCGCCGGCATCCCCCGTTTCCAGGATATCTTTGACCGCTGGAATCAGCAGGCGGCGGACTACCGCAATCAACCGAGCCTGCAGATGCGCAGCAATCTCCATTACGGCACGCATCGCCTGCAAACCCTGGACTACTTCCCGGTTGCCGACGCCGAAGCGCCGTTGCTGGTCTTCGTGCATGGCGGCTACTGGCGCTCGCTCGACAAGAACGACTTCAGCCATCTGGCCGAGCCTTACCGGCAGGCCGGCATCGCCGTGGCCATGATCAACTATCGCCTGGCGCCGGAAGTCGACATCCCCGAGATCGTCGCCGACGTGCGTGCGGCGTTCGCCTGGCTGTACCGGCAGGCATCGTCGTTCGGCTTCAATGCCGAACGCATTCATGTCATGGGGCATTCGGCCGGCGGTCATCTGGCGGCAATGCTGGCGAACAACGACTGGCGCAGCGCGGGTCTTCCGACCGATGCAATCAAGGGGCTATGCAGCGTCAGCGGCCTCTACGACCTGGAGCCGATACGGCTGTGCTATCTCAACGAGACCTTGCAGCTCGACACGATGCAGGTCGGGCAATACAGTCCGCTGCATCACCTGCCGGCAAGGCCGATGCCGGTGATCCTGACGGCGGGCGGCGCCGAGTCGGCAGAGTTCCACCGGCAGAAAAGCGCTTATGCGCTGGCCCTGCATACGGCAGGTTTTCCTGTGCAGCAAGTCAAACTGGCGGACGGCCATCATCTGGACGTCATCGACAAACTGGCCGACGGCAACGGTGAACTGGCGCACGCCATCATCGCCATGGCCGGCAAGTGACTGAGAAAACAAGTGCGGAAATGAGTGCGGAAGTGCACCAGGCCGAACTGCAAGAGTGAAAAACGGCGGGTGGTATCATCCTCGTTCTCCGTGCCGCGTCTCCGCCGGTCTTCGCCTGTCATGGCAAGCCCGTGCATGATCAGAGACTGCGCTCCGCCTTTTTCACATTGTTATGCGCTCTGCATGTCGCCATGCGCCAGAGCCTGATCGAGTTGCATTGATGTCCCGTCCTCCTCTGCTGCAAATCATCCCCCTGGCCGCACTGACCGGCGTCGGCATGCTGGCCACCGATCTTTACCTGCCCGCCTTGCCGCATCTCGCGCATGATCTCGGCACCGACGTGCCGACCGTGCAGGCGACGATTTCCTCTTTCATGATTGCGCTGGCGCTGTCGCAGCTGTTCTGGGGCGCGGTGGCCGACAAACTCGGCATGCGCAATACCCTGCTGGCGGGAATCGCGCTGCTGGCGGCGACCGGCGTCGCCTGCGCACTGGCTTCGGACGTCGACGCGCTGATCGTCTATCGCACCATCCAAGGCATCGGTGCGGGCGCCGCGACGGTGGTGGTGCCGGTGTTGCTGCGACGGCGCTTCACCGACGCCGATGCCGTGCGCGCCATCTCGTGGGTCAGCATCGCCGAATCGATCATCCCGGCGATTGCCCCTGTGATCGGCACCGGCATCCTGCTGGTGTCGGGCTGGCGCAGCAACTTCTGGCTGGTGGCGGTGCTGGCGCTGATCCTGTTGCCCTTCATCCTGGCGCTGGTGCCGGGACGACAGGTATTGCACTCGCCCGATGAAACCGTCAGCTATCCTGCACTGCTGCAAAACCGCGCCTTCCTGCGCGACGCCACGGTCTACGGCCTGACCTTCGGCGCACTGGTGACCTTCGTCGCCAGTGCGCCGCACCTGATCGAACAATGGAGCGCACGCGGCCCCGGCGCCTTTGCATTGATGCAAGTCTGCGGCGTCTCGTCCTTCATCGTCGCCGCCTCACGCGCGGGCGCCATGGCGCATCGCTGCGGGACCTACAAACTGATGAAGGCCGGCGCCATCGTCCAGCTGTTCTCCGTGGCCGGATTGATCGCGCTGGGCCTGCTGGACGTACACCACGTCGCGCCGCTGATCCTGTGCTGGATGCTGTTCTGCGGCGGCCTCGGCCTGCGCGGCCCGTCTACCGTGACGCGCGCATTGTCGGTGCCGAAGTCGCTGACCAGCCTGGCCTCGGGCTTCCTGATGTTCCTGGCATTGACGCTGTCGGGCATCGGCACCCAGATTGCCGGCTTCCTGTTGCACTACGGACTGTTGCCGGTAGCTTTGCTGGTCGCCGCCATGATTCTGGCCAGCATGGTGTTGCAAAAAGACACGGAGAACGCCTGAAACGGCCATTTGCAACATACCGGATACATTCAGGAATAATTCTCATTCTCTTGATCATCTATAATAGAGCGCTTTAGCAAAACGCCTTCCGCTCGCTGGCTACCTCCTTGTCGGCCGGCCAATAAGAGAAAAAAATGTTCAAGAAAATCTGGTTCCAGATCCACTGGTTCATCGGCATTACCGCCGGTACGGTGCTGATGTTCATCGGCGTGACCGGCGCCATCCTGTCTTTCCGCGAAGAAATTACCGACTGGCTCAATCCCGGCATCGTGCATGTCGCCGTGCGCCAGCAAGCCCCACTGACGCCGCCGCAAATCCTGGAACGCCTGCGCGCAGAAGTGCCGCATGAACGCGTTGCCGTACTCATCGCATCAATCGAACCGGGTGCTTCCGTACGCATCAATTTCGCGCCGCCGCCGGGTGTGCGCCGCGGTGAAATGCGCTACGCCGATCCTTATACCGGTGCGCTGCTGCCGCCGCTGGCAGGCAACGAATTCTTCGAGTTCACCGAACGCTTCCACCGCTGGCTGCTGCTGCCGATCGACGCCGGCAAGATCGTCGCCGGCAGCCTGTCGATGTGCCTGCTGGTCCTCGCATTATCGGGTCTGTACATGCGCTGGCCGCGCCGCGCGCTGAACTGGCGCGCCTGGTTCAAACTGGACTTCGGCCTGTCCGGCCGCTCTTTCCTGTGGAACCTGCACTCGGTGATCGGCACCTGGGCGCTGGTGATGTATGTGATCTTCACCACCACCGGCATGTTCTGGGCCTTCGACTGGTTCAGGGCTGGCGTCAATACGCTGGCAGGTCAGGAAACGCCGGTGCGCGCGCCGCAAGCCAAGGACGCCAAACGCGACAAGCCCAAAGGCATGGGCATGAACATGGAGAAGGACAAGGAAAAAGACAAGTCCGACAAGACCGAAGCAGCGCCGCTTGATCTCACCCTGGCCTGGAACACCTTCGTGCGCGAAGCCGGTCCGTACACGCTGGTCAACATCCGCATTGCCGAAAAAACCTCGCAGCCGGTCCAGTTCAATTACCTCTTGCCTGACGCCTCGCATGAACGCGCTCGCAACCGCCTGAACGTGCTGCCGCAAACCGGCGAGATCAAGCTCAACGAACGCTTCGCCGACAAGAACACCGGCGGCCTCTTCATCGGCGCGATCTATCCGCTGCACATGGGCACCTACTGGGGTCTGCCGGGCCGCATCATCATGACGATTGCCGCGCTGATCATGCCGCTGTTCGGCATCACCGGCTGGATGCTGTATCTGGATCGCCGCCGCAAAAAACGCGCCGTCCGCACCGAGCGCGCACTGCTCGATCAGAACAAGACTGCGGCTGCCACCGCTGCGCCGACCGACAGCAAGGAAGCCGTCCTGCTGGCCTACGCCACGCAAGCCGGCCAGGCCGAACGCGTCGCCCTGCATACGGCGGCGGCATTGCAAAAGGCCGGCGTCGCCGTCAGCGTGCAATCGCTGGCGGCGCTGGATCCGGAACGCCTGCGCCATTTCCACCGCGTGCTGTTCGTGGTGAGCACCTTCGGCGAAGGCGAACCGCCCGACAGCGCGCGCCGTTTTGCCAAACAACTGGCGCGTCAGCAAGGCAGCACGCTGGGCCATGTGAAGTACGGCATGCTGGCGCTGGGCGACCGCCATTACGAAAAATTCTGCGGCTTCGGCCATACGCTCGATCACTGGCTGCGCAGCCAGGGCGCGGAAGCTTTCTTCCCGATGATCGAAGTCGACAACAACGCCCCGGCAAGCCTGGCCAAATGGCAGCACGAACTGAGCGTGCTGACCGGCGGCGCACCGCTGGAAGCGGAAGTTTCCGCACCTGTCGCGCAGGAAGCCGCCTACGGCGCCTGGACGCTGCGCACACGCACGCTGCTCAACGCCGGCAGCTGCGGCTCGGGCATCTATCATCTAGAATTCGACGCCCCCTCGGCCAACGCACTGAACTGGCAGTCGGGCGCGCTCGCAGAAATCCTGCCGCGCCATGCCGACGACCGCGTCGCGCTGTTCCTCTCGCGCACGTCGCTCGACGGCAAGACGCCGATACAGCATCAAGGAGCGACCCGCACCCTGGCGGACGCACTGGCGCGCAGCGTCTTGCCTGCGACCGGCAGCCTCCCTTCCGGCATCACCGCGCAAGCATTAGCGGACGGCTTGCAGGCGCTGGCTTCGCGCAAGTACTCCGTCGCCTCAATCCCGCTGGACGGCCGCGTGCACTTGCTGGTGCGCCAGGCGGTGCATGAAGACGGCCTCGGCATCGCCTCCGGCTGGCTGACCGAATACGCATCGCCGGGCAGCGCCATCGAGATGCGCCTGCTGGAAAACAGCAGCTTCTCGCTGGCGCCGGAACCGGTCCCGACCATCTTCATCGGCAACGGCTCCGGCCTCGCCGGCCTGCGCAGCCATCTGCGCGCACGCGTGCAACTCGGCCTGCGCCGCAACTGGCTGCTGTTCGGCGAACGCAAGCGCGAACACGATTTCCTCTATCGCGCCGAGATTGAACAATGGATGCAGACCGACATGCTCAGCCGCGTCGACCTCGCCTTCTCGCGCGACCAGGCCGAGCGCGTCTACGTGCAGGACAAGCTGCGCCAGGCTGCCGACATGCTGAAGGCATGGATAGAAGAAGGCGCCGTGCTGTATGTTTGCGGCAGCCTGGACGGCATGGCGGCCGGCGTTGACGCTGCGCTGGCCGACATCCTCGGCGAAGCGGCGCTGGACGATCTGATCGCGCAAGGCCGCTATCGCCGCGACGTGTATTAAACGTCAGAGCTTCTTTAGTGCGCCTTCCCCTGCCGCAGGCTGAACTCCGCCTGCGGCAGCGCCCACATCACGGCATCCATCACCATGGGCACAGCCTCCGCCTGTACGCACAGGCAGAGCTCCATACGCGTCGCATGATCCAGCGGCGACATGCGCATGAAGCACACGCAATGGCCGCAGCTCTGCATCACCACCTGGCGCAGGTGCGTGACTTCCGCTCTTTCCACGGTGATATGCATCATGCGTTCACGCTGTTTCGGCAGCGTCGGCCGGCTACCAGACTGGTACACTGCGGACGGAATCTCCCGCCCCAGACCGGCGCTGGCAGACCCCGCCGCCAACGACGGCAAGACTTCCGGAAACAACAGCTTGCTCACGAGAGAAGAACGCTTGCGCCATACCATCGGATTCATATCGGCCCCATTCCTTATTGTGTCGGGATTGTGTGCGGACTGTGATCGGATTGCGATCACAGTGACCATGCAGCAAGCTTAGCCACGGCAGCGTAAAGACGATCTAAAAAGAATGCCTGCCCAGGTAAACAGGCCGTAAAAATACGCTGCGCCGCCGCAAGCCGCCCCGGACTTGTCAGCACTCGCCGCCTTTTGCTGTAGGACTCCGCCGATTCATGGCCGTAACGTCGTCCGGCGGCCTCAGGCACGCAAAAACTGGGCATATACTCGACCTGTCATTGTTTTCCTGCACGCTTTCCACCCCGACCAGGCCGGTCACCATGTACTGCCGGATAGTGAAGATGAAACAAAAAAACCTCAGAGACCTCATCGAACGTTGCGCCATCCCCCTGCGCCGGCTGCTGTTCGCCGCGCCCCTGCTGCTGGCCGGCTGCGGCTCGCTGCCGCACATCGTGCCCGACATGGACAGCCAGTCGGCCAAGGTGATCCAGATCAAGGGCGGACGCGGCATCCTCACGCCGGAGCAAAGCCAGGCCGCGCTCGACAAACTCAAGAACGGCAAGCAAGACAATCAGGACAACCTGATCCTGGAAAAACACCTGGCAGTCGAAGAAGCCATCACCGGCTCGCCGCTGGTGGCCGGCAACAAGGTGACTTTGCTGATCGATGGCCCCGCCACCTATGCCTCCATGTTTGCCGCGATCCGCGAGGCGCGCGATCACATCAACATGGAAACCTACATCTTTGAAAGCGACGATACCGGCAAGCAATTCGCCGACCTGTTGATCGACCGGCAAAAGCATGGCGTCCAGGTCAATCTGATGTATGACAGCGTCGGCACCCTGAGCACGCCGCGCGAATTCTTTCAACCGCTGATCGATGCCGGCATCCAGGTGCTGGAGTTCAATCCGGTCAATCCGGCGCAGGCGCGCAAAGGCTGGGAAGTCAATCAGCGCGATCACCGCAAGCTGCTGATCGTCGACGGCAAGACCGCCTTCGTCGGCGGCATCAACATCAGCAGCGTGTACTCCAGCGGCTCCTTCCGCAAACGCAAGCCCAAGGAAGACGACGACGCCAGCAAGGTACCGTGGCGCGATACCCAGGTACGCATGGACGGGCCGGTGGTTGCCGAATTCCAGAAGCTGTTCATCGACACCTGGGAAAAACAGCACGGTCCGCAGCTCGCTGCAAAAAATTATTACCCCAGGATCGCCAACCAGGGCAACGACATCGTGCGCGGCATCGGCAGCTCGCCGGACGATCCCTACAGCGTGATTTATGCGACCTTCATCTCGGCCATCCAGCATGCCGAGTCCAGGGTTTACCTGACCAACGCCTACTTCATTCCCGATCCGCAACTGCGTGAGGCACTGAAAGACGCCGTCAAGCGCGGCGTCGATGTCCGTCTCGTATTGCCAAGCAAGAGCGACTCGTCGCTGGTGCTGTATGCCTCGCGCTCGTTCTACACCGAACTGCTGGAAGGCGGCATCAAGATCTATGAACGGCAGGACGCGCTGCTGCATTCCAAGACCGCGATGATCGATGGCGTCTGGTCGACCATCGGCTCCACCAACCTCGACTGGCGCAGCTTCATCTACAATCAGGAAATCAACGCCGTCATTCTCGGTCCGCAATTCAGCGCACAGATGCAGGCCATGTTCGACCGCGACATCGCGGCCTCCAAAGAGATCACCCTCGACGCCTGGAAAGACCGCCCCATCAGCGACCGCATGAAAGAATTCGGCGCCGGACTATGGGCGCGCTGGCTGTAACTCACCCGCAGGTGCACCTGAACATGCACCTGCGGATGCAACAAGGATTTCGTATGCACCACGCTCAATACCCCTCATCGCCGACATTGGTCTCACGTATTTTCACCGCGCTGATTGCAGTATGGCTGGCCTTGTCCGGCGCACACGCAATGGCTGCGGACACGCCGTCCGGCGCGACTGCCCTGCAAGAAAAATATCAGTCGCTGCAAGCGCAACTCACGCACAATCAGTTCGCCCGCCCGGTGTATCTGAATTCCTCCGAGAGTTCGTCCGCCATCAAAGGCGACATCTACGCGGTGGTCGACTATCCGTTCGCGCAGGTGCACGGCGCATTGACCGCACCCGGCAACTGGTGCGACGTACTGATCCTGCATCTCAACACCAAGTATTGCCGTGCCAGCGCCGGCAAGGCCCCGGCGACGCTCAGCATGCGCGTCGGCAAGAAGTACGATCAGGCGCTGGATGATGCCTACCGACTGGACTTCGCCTACCGCGTGAATGCCGACAGCGACGACTATTTCGACATCCGTCTCAATGCCGACAAAGGCCCGCTGGACACCCGAGATTATCGTATCCAGCTGGAAGCCGTCCCGGTCGCCGACGGCCGCAGCTTTCTGCATCTGACGTACTCCTACAGCTACGGCTTCGCCAGCCGCATGGCCATCGGCGCCTACCTGGCGACGGCGGGCAGCAGCAAGGTCGGCTTCACACAACTGGAGAAATCGGACGGCGGCAAGCCGGCCTATGTCGGCGGCATGCGCGGCACCGTGGAGCGCAACACCATGCGCTACTACCTTGCCATCGACGCCTATCTGAGCGGCCTGGCGACGCCGCCGGCGCAACAGCTGGAGCAACGCCTGCAAACCTGGTACAACGCCACCGAGCGTTATCCGCGCCAGTTGCATGAAGTCGACAAGGCTGAATATCTGGCGATGAAGCGCAAGGAGTACGCGCGTCAGAATACGGATTAGCGGCGAGGATCAGGGCGACCGTATTGAGCTGCGCGTTCCTCGGCGTAAAAAAAACCGGCCTCCAGGGGCCGGTTTTTTATGTCCTTGCATCGAAGCCGCAAATTCAGTCGAAGTACAAATCGGCAAAACTCCCGCGCAGGCCTTCCGCCGTCGGCGCGTAGTTCTTCACCTTCTTCGCGGCAATCGTGATGCTGGGATTGGCGCCGAATTCGATCGACGGAATATCGTCATGCACGACCTTCTGGAAATCCAGGAACAGTTGGCGACGCTTGCTTTCATCCACCTCCACCGAGGCGGCTTCCAGCAAGCGATCGGCTTCCGGATTCACATAGTGGGCCGCGTTCGAAAATGGCAAACCGACCTTGAAGTTCTTGGACCAGAACACGCGCTGCACTCCGACGGTCGGATCGAAGACATTGGCCAGCGCTTCCAGCGTCAGGTCGAAGGCGCGCTCCGTGTAGGCTTTGGTGACATAGGTGCCGAAGTCATAGTTCTCGATATTCGCATCGATGCCGATGCGGCTGAGCGACTGCCGCACGAAATCGGCGGCGCGACGTTCCTGGAACGGGTTGTACAGCAGACGCAGGCGAAAGCGTACGCCGTCCGCGCCGCGCTTCAGGCCGGCTGCATCCAATGCAGCTTCCGCCTCTTTCGGGTTGTACGGGAAGTATCTGATATCCGCATTGTGGTACTTGCTGTTGAGCGTCCCGATCACGGCGGCCGAGACCTTGCCGTAGCCGTACCAGACCACTTTGTTCAGCGCATTGACGTCGATCGCCTGCGAAATCGCGCGGCGCACTTCCAGCTTTTGCAAAACCGGCGTATCGAGATTGAAGTACAACTGCTGCTGCAAACCGATGTAAGCCCAGTTGGTGGTGTCGACATTGATCTTCGGCAGTTTGCTGAAACGGGCGACATCCGACAGCGGGATCGCCTGTCCGGCCAGATCGGCAGCGCCCGACTCCAGCGCTGCAGCACGCGCCAGCGCATCGGGGATGAAGCGCACGATCACCTTGTCGAGATAAGGCTTGGGCTTGTCCCAGTAGTTGGGATTGCGCTCGAGCACGATGTGGCTGCCCTTGACGAATTCCTTGAAGATGAACGGACCGGTGCCGACCGGCGCGCTGTTGTACTTGCTGTTGAGGATGTCGGTCTTGTCGTAGAGATGCTTGGGCACGATGGGCGACTCTGCGCCTGCCAGCGCAGTCAACAAGGTCGGCGACGGTTTCGACAACACGATGATGGCGGTAAACAGATCCGGCGTCTGCACTTCCGTTACATTGGCAAAGGTGGCGCGGCCGCGCGGATGCACCGTTTTCAGCGTGAGGATGGAAAAGGCCACGTCGGCCGAAGTAAAGTCTTTGCCGTCATGCCATTTGACGCCGCGCCGCAGGTTGAAGCGATATTGCAAGCCATCCTTGCTGATGCTCCATGACGTCGCCAGCAGCGGCTTGGGATTGAGATTGAAATCATAGGTCAGCAAACCCTCGACGATCTTGGGACCGAGTTCGGTATTGCCGCCTGCGGTGGTCGTCAGCGGCAGGATCGACGACGGTTCCGGCGTAACGATCCAGGTCAGCGTGCCGCCCGGCTTTGGCTCTGCCGCATTGGCGAGCTGGCCGAGTCCCGACAGCGCCGCCATAGCGCCCGCCGTAACTACGGCTGCAGCAGCGATCACGCGGCGTGCAAATATTCTTCTTCCCCACTTCTTCATGCTATCCCCGAGACGTTGAAAACACGCCATCTTAGTAAGCAGGGAAAAGCATGGTCAACGAACAAGAACGTATTTGCTTAGTCGCTTTATTTGTTCTTCGCGCCGATGCAAACGCATGCAGGCACAAGCCCGGCCTCAGGTCTCGGCTTGCGCACCGCCCAGATACCAGCGCGCTTCAATCTCGCCGGCCGACAAGGGTGTCGAATGCAGATAACCTTGCACGATGTCGCAGCCGGCGGCCCGCAAAAAGTCGTGCTGCTCTTGCGACTCCACGCCCTCCGCGACCACTTGCAGATGCAGCTTGTGGGCAATCGCGATGATCGCTTCGGTGATGGCGACATCGTCGGCGTCGCCGGGGATGCCCTTGACGAAACTGCGGTCGATCTTGAGCGTGTCCAGCGGATATTGCTTGAGACTGGCCAGCGACGAATAACCGGTGCCGAAATCGTCCACTGAAATCGTCACGCCCAGCTGACGCATGCGCTTGAGCAGCACCACTGCTTCCTGCGGATTCTGCATGATCGCGCCTTCGGTGATTTCCAGCTCCAGCATGGCCGACGGCAGGCCGCTGTGCGCCAGCGCATTGTCGATGGTCATCAGCAGGTCGTCGGACGAAAACTGGCGCGGCGACAGGTTCACCGCAATGCGGCCGAACTGGTAGCCGCGATCGAGCCAGGCCTTGCCCTGGCGGCAGGCTTCGCGCAGCACCCAGGCGCCCAGCGGCACGATCAGGCCGGTCTGTTCCGCCAGCGTGATGAAGCTGCCCGGCGCCACCAGTCCGCGGGTCGGATGACGCCAGCGGATCAGCGCCTCTGCACCGCAGATGGCGCCATCGACCGCCGAGAATTGCGGCTGGTAATAGAGTTCGAATTCCTTGCGCTCGATCGCGTGACGCAGGCTGTTTTCCAGCAGCATCTGCTCCAGCGCATGATTGCTCATTTCCTTGTTGAACAGCTGGAAGGCATTCTTGCCGCGTTCCTTGGCGTGGTACATGGCGATGTCGGCGTTCTTCAGAATCGCAATCGCATCTTCGCCGTGTTCCGGATAGGCGGCGCTGCCGATGCTGGCGCTGATGAACATCTCGTGGCCGTTGATCACGAACGGCCGCAGGATGCTGTTGATCAGGCGCTGCGCAATTGCCGCAATCATCTCCTGCGGCGGTGAACCGCCGAGGATCACCACGAATTCGTCGCCGCCGAAACGCGCCAGCACGTCGTCCGGGCGCAGTTGCTCGCGCAGCCGTTCCGCCGCGGCCACCAGCAACTGATCGCCGGCGTGATGGCCGAGCGTGTCATTGACGGTCTTGAAGCGGTCGAGGTCGATGAAGAACAGCACCAGCGTTTCGCCCGAGCTCTGTGCGGCATCGATCTGCTGCGAAAAAATGCGCATCAGGCTGTTGCGATTGAGCAGGCCGGTCAGGCTGTCGTGGTCGGCGAGGAAGGCCAGCTTGTTCTCCGCTTCCTTGCGGATGGTGTTGTCGGTGAATACGCCGACGTAATTGGTGATGCCGCCCTGGTTGTCGCGGATCGCCGAAATCGACAGCCAAGCCGGATACCAGCTGCCGTCCTTGCGACGGTCTTTCATTTCGCCTTGCCAGTGGCCGTCGGAAGCTAGGCGCTGCAGCATGCCGCGATTGATTTCAGCCTGCGCGCCGGGACCGGTCATCATGCGCGAGCGCTTGTCCATCGCCTCTTCCGGGTGATAGCCCGTGATGCGCGTGAACGCCGGATTGACGGCCAGGATGCGAAACTCGGCGTCGGTGATCAGGATGCCTTCGCTGGTCGATTCGAACACGCGGTCAGCCAGACGCGACTGCCATTCGGACTGCACCTTCTGGTTGACGTCGAGCGCCATCTCCACCAGTGCGATGCCTCCTTCGTACTGGCAGACGCTGCCGTGCACCTCGACCCAGCGGTGCGTGCCGTCGCGGCTGAGGATGCGATGCGTATAGCGCACATGCTCTGCCGCGCCGCTCAGGCGCGCCTGCAGGTTTTCTTCCAGCAAGGCGAGATCTTCGGGTGCGGTCAGCTCGCCGATGTGCAGGCCGATCAGATCGACGGCGCACTCGTAGCCGAGCATATTGGCCATCTTGTCGTTGGCGTGCAGGATGCAGCCGTCGCTGCGCAGCATGTACACGCCCACCAGCGACTGATCGGCGAAATAGCGGAAGCTGCGCGCCAGGTCGGCCGACGGCGAACGCACCTGCTGATGAAGGTGGCAGGCATAGGCGTGCGCGCGTGCATGCGCGCCGCGGGCGCGCGCCGAACGGCCGTAGCGTGCCTGAATGGCGACGAACGCATTCGATAATCGTCTCTGCAATGCTCTCAAGCTTTTTCCTGTAGCAGGCCCGGCCGCGAACCTGTTGCCGGTTGCGTGCCATCGCCTGTGTCTCCGATGATTTTTTTATGCGTCTTCCGTTTTGGAAGACGGCCGGCCTGTCTTCAGTGCCGGTGCGGCGCCGCTGCACGGTATCGCCATGATAAGGCTTGCCGTGCACCATGCTTTATCGTGCATTTTGCGCGCAGGCGCTAGAGTAGCACGCCCGCTGCGCCTGTCTCACGATTCCACGCCAAAATACCAGCGCCAGCTTACGCCGGGCTTGCGGAGTTTCCCTGCATCACTATTCGTACTATCGGAGGCGGCTTACTGGAGATCTTCCAGGCTGAGAGAAATGTACTGGCGCAGCACCGGTTCGGCCAGCTTCTTCTTGACTGCGTCGGCGATGCGCGCGCGGTGTTCGGTATACAGCGCAACGATATTGTTGCTGGTGAGGCCGCCGATGGAAATCAGCGTGGCGCGTGCCACGAAACCCGGCAGCACCGTGCCGTTGTTGCGGATGATGAAGGTCACGCGGTCGTCGCCGGTGTCCTTGGGGCTTTCAAGCAAAAACTGTTGTTTCGACATGCAACGGCATCAACTGAATCATGAACGGGCCGCATCGTAACATACCGCCGACAAGATCGCACTAAGGAAAATATACCGCCAGCCAACACCCGCTCAGCGTTTTCATATCGGCAAAAATATAGCCGGTAATCGGTCGGTAACACCCCGCCATGGCGCAATGTGGTTATGATCTGTACGGCCAAATCTGCGCTATATATTCTCGCCCTCATCAAGACAAAGGACATCCCATGCTCACCAGCGCCCGCAATGAATTCTCCGGAAAAGTCACCGCCATCCACGACGGCGCGGTGAATGACGAAATCGAAATCACCCTCGGCGGCGGCGACCGTCTGGTGGCCGTCATCACGCGCACCAGCACCAAATCGCTGGGCCTGCAGGTCGGCAGCGACGCCATCGCATTGATCAAGGCGCCATGGATCATCCTGTCGGTGCCGGACAACGGCATCCGACTGTCGACCCGCAATCGCCTCGAAGGCACCGTCAAGTCGGTCAAGCCCGGCGCGGTCAACACCGAAGTCGAAGTCAGCCTCAAGGGCGGCCAGACGCTAGCGGCGATCATCACCCAGGAAAGCGCCGAGTCGCTGGGCCTGGCGACCGGCAAGCCTGTCGTCGCCTTCTTCAAGGCTTCGCATGTGATCGTCGGCGTGAAGGCCTGATTCCGATAGCAAACTGACAATCTCACTGCGCGAGCAGGGCCGCAACCGAACGGTTGCAGCACGCTCCGCATTTCAGCCAGGCCTGCGCCTGGCTTTTTTATTGCCGGCCTACCTGCTTGCTTGCCATGACCCATCGTTGTATACGTTAAAATATAGCGAAACATTTCCCCGCGCTGCGGCCCGGAAGATCGTCACTGCAACAGGAAGAAGATATGAAGAAAGCGCTGGCGCTACGCCATGTCTCGTTTGAGAACCTTGGACAACTGGAACCCCTGCTGAAGAAGCGCGGCTTCGAGGTCGGCTATTTCGAAGTGGGCGTGGATTCCTTCTCCGCCATCTCGCCGCTGGACGCCGATCTGGTGGTGGTGCTGGGCGGCCCGATTGCGGTCTACGACATGGACGCCTATCCTTATCTGCGCGCAGAGATCGCCTGGCTGCGCGCACGCCTGCTGGACGACCTGCCGACGCTGGGCATCTGCCTCGGCGCTCAGCTGATGGCAGCGGCGCTGCATGCGCGCGTCTATCCGGGAACATCGGGCAAGGAGATCGGCTGGGGCACATTGCAAGCGGGCGAGCACGCCGCTGACATCCCCTGCATGGAAGAACTGATCGGCAACGATACCCACGTGCTGCACTGGCACGGCGACACCTTCGATCTGCCGGCGGGCGCGAAACATCTGGCCTCGACCGACCGCTATCGCAACCAGGCCTTCTCGTGGGGACGCAATTGCCTGGCGCTGCAATTCCATCCGGAATTCGACGTGCGCATGGTGGAGCAATGGCTGATCGGCCACGCCCATGAAATCGCCCATACCGCGGAAGTCAGCCTGGCCGGCCTGCGTTCGGGAGCGCTGCAATACGGTCGCAGCTTCCAGAACGCTTCGCACGCTTTCTGGAACGGCTGGCTGGCCAGCATCGGCACTCCGATTGCGGCAAAAAGAAAGACCGCCGAACAGGCCGGCTAAGCGCCCGCAACGGCCTCAGTCCGCAGCGCCGGCCTGCTGCTGCAAAACCTGCTTCACCAGATCCGCCAGTTCATCAAGATAGTCCTGCGTCTTCGGCAGCACATGCGCAATGCCGCAGCGCAGCGCTTCGCTGACATGCGCATCGTCGGAAAATCCGCTGCACATCACCGCGGGAATATCCACGCCTTGATCGCGCAACTCGTTGTAAAAATCCAGACCGCTCATGTTGTCGTCAAGCTGGTAATCGATCACCAGCAAATCGAATCCGCCATCGCGCAACAGACTGCGCGCCTGCGCGATGCTGCCGGCGCTGCCGACCGTATAGCCGCGCTTTTCCAGGCGACGCCGGGCCAGCATGCGCAGGCCTTCGTCATCTTCAATAATCAAAATGGCAGGGTCGGATACAGTCATGTGCCACCACGTCCTGTCGCCGGCACCTTGATGATTTGCAGGAAGAAGCCGAGGCGGCGCACCGCTTCGATGAAGGCCTCGTACTCCACCGGTTTGGTGATGTACAGGTTGCAGCCGTAGTCGTAGCAACGCTCGATCTCGCGCGGATCGTCGGTGGTGGTCAGCATGATGATGGGAATCGTCGCGGTGGTTTCGTTTTCCTTCAGGCGCTTGAGCACGTCGACGCCGCTCACGCGCGGCATGTTGACGTCCAGCAGCACCACGATGGAATCAAAGCCAGGTTTGTTGGGCGCACCGTCGCTGTTGAAGAAATAATCGAGCGCTTCCTGCCCGTCCTTCAAGCGCAGAAAGCCGTTGGACAAGCCGGCGCGGCGCAGGTTTTTTTCCACCAGCAAGGCATGGCCGTCGTCGTCTTCGACCAGCAGGATGCCTACTTCTTCGCTATCAGCCATGAGTCTGTTCTCCTTGAGCAAGTTGGCTTGCAGGATTGTCTGCCGGCGAAACCGGCAGCGAGGTATAAAAGGTGGTGCCGACGCCTTCGGTGGATTCGACCCAGATCTTGCCGCCGTGACGCATCACGATACGCTTGATCAGCGCCAGACCGACGCCCTCCCCTTGAGCCACGTCTGCATGCAGGCGGTTAAAAGCGGAAAACATTTTGCCGAGATAATCGGCCGGAATGCCGAGGCCGTTGTCCTTGACGTAATAGGTGCGGAAATCCGGCTGACCTGGATCCGAAGGCAGCACGCCGATCTCTACCGTACCCGGTCGCGCGGGATCGAGATAATTGACGGCGTTGCCGATAAGATTGCCGAAGATCTGTTCCACTGCAGTCGGGTCGCCGTAACACGGCGGCAGCGGCTGCGACAGCACCACCGCCTCGCGCTGGCGGATGGTAGAGCTCATGGCGTCGATCACCCGGCCGACCACTTCGTTGACGTCGGTCAGTTGCGACTGATATTCGACCCGCCCCACGCGCGACAGGCGCAGCATGGAATCGATGATCGATGCCGAGCGCGACACCGCCGTGCGGATGAACTTGAGCGACACTTCCACGTCGTCTTCAATCAGATCATGGATGTGCTGCTTGTCCTTGTCGTTGAGGTTGCTGCCGGAAATGGTGTCGTGCATTTCCTTGATGGAGTGATGCAGTTCCTTGCTGAAACCCTGCAGGTTCACCAGCGGCGAACGCAAGTCATGCGACACGCTGTAGATGAACATTTCGTTGTCCTGCGTCTGCCGTTGCAGGTCGTCGTTGACCAGCGCCAGTTCGCGCGCGTGGCGCTCCAGCTGTTCCCGATACGCGCGGGCGTCCTCTTCCGCCTGTTTGAGCCGTCCATGGGTTTCATGCAAAACCTTGTCCAGCTCCGTGATCTCGTCGTTGCCGCCCACTGCCGTCGCCAGCGCGCCGCCTTCGCTAAGCTGCCTGGCGTTGCCGGTCAGTACCTCAAGCCGGCCGCCGACGTCCTTGCTGAAGACTTTCGCGGCAACCGCCGCCGCCAGAACGGAACCGATCAAGGCAATCCACAACGCAATATTTTGTAATTTCCGCGCTTCGATGACGCGCTGTTGACGGACATCGTCGAGCGCTTCTTCTACCTTGATGAACTCCACCAGCTGACGCTGGATGACCTGTATCAGGCGCAAGGCATTGGGATCGCGCAGAGCCGCCACCAGTTCGTCGCGACGGCCGCTCTTGAGCAGCTCGGTTTGCAGGTCGGTCCAGGCGTGATATTCCCTGATCGATTCCCGGATCTGCTCGGTTGCGCGCAACTGCGAGGGATTGTCAACGACAAAATCGCGCAACTCATTGACTTCTCTGTCGATACTTTCCCACAGATCGTTTTTTTCGAGACCGCTGGGGTCATTGAGAATGATGGCCGCACGCAAACGCGCCGACTGCAGCAGCACCGGCTCGCGCACCTCCGCCGCCTGGATGATGACGTCCTTGGTATGCAAGGCCCACACCTCGGCTTGCGTGGCGTTCTCCTGGCTCTTGTACAACACCCCCAGCAAACCCAATTCAAACAGGCCAGGAATTGCGACGAGCAACAGACCTTTTTTGAACAGTTTCATAAACGGCTTCTCTCTTCGGAAAAACACGTCAATAAATGAATCGGAGCATCCCCCGGTGCACACCTGCTGTCCCGGACAATTTGTAATTTATTATTTTAAGGAGACATCCGGATTCGTTCGAATTAATCCCTACGTCTTGCATTTACGTTACTGAAAGTTACGCTGATGCCAACAAAGTTATTTAATGGCATCGTCTCACAAACGATTTCAAACCGCTATTGATTTTTGTGTCGGAGAGGAGACAAAAAGACAATGCGCGACGCCGCTGCAAACGACTTGCACGAACGACAATAATTATTGATTTAACAATGAATGGATGGCGATCGGCACCTCCGCGCGGCCACCTTCTCCGTCGTATGAATACACAGGAAAGAGAGATGGCGTCAGCCTGTTTCATGGCTGCTGCATGGTCTTGCGTTCGGCGTAGTTCACATGCCAGGACAAGGCCTCCGCCAGCACATGCGGCGTCTGGCCGCCGGCGACGGCACAGGCGCGTGAAAAATATTCACGCAAGGCCGGGCGATAGTCGGGATGCACGCAATGCTCGATGATCAGCGGTGCGCGTTCGCGCGGCGCCAGCCCGCGCAGATCGGCCAGACCGTATTCGGTGACCAGCACGTCGACATCGTGTTCGGTGTGATCGACATGCGACACCATCGGCACCACGCTGGAAATGTCGCCGCCGCGGGCAATCGATTTGGTGACGAAGATCGACACCTGCGCATTGCGCGCGAAATCGCCCGAACCGCCGATGCCGTTCATCATGTGGGTGCCGCCGACATGGGTCGAATTGACGTTACCGTAAATGTCGAACTCCAGCGCCGTATTGAGCGCGATGAGACCGAGGCGGCGCACCAGCTCCGGATGATTGCTGATCTCTTGCGGACGCAGCACGATGCGCGAGCGATAGCGATCCAGCTCGCGCATGAATTTGGCATTCATCGCCGACGACAAGGTGATCGACGACGCCGATGCGAACGCCAGCTGGCCGGAATCGAGCAATTCAATCGCGCTGTCTTGCAGCACTTCCGAAAACATGGTCAGGTTGCGGAACGACGATTGCGTCAGCCCATGCAGCACGGCATTGGCGATGGTGCCGATACCGGCCTGCAACGGCGCCAGCTCGGGGCCCATGCGACCGGCGGCCACTTCGCCTTCGAGGAAGCTGATGACGTGGCGCGCGATGGCGTTGGTTTCGGCGTCGGGCGGCAACACGCTGGACGGACTGTCGGGCGTCTCGGTGATGACGATGGCGGCGATGCGCGAGGGGTCGACCGGAATGGCGCGCGTGCCGATGCGCTGCGCCGGATCAGTCAGCGGAATCGGCTGGCGCGACGGACGCGCGGCCGGCAGATAGATATCGTGCAAGCCTGCCAGCGCCAGCGGCACGCTTTTGTTGAGTTCGATGATGACCAGGGGCGCCTGCTCGACGAAGCTGGCCGAGTTGCCGACCGACATGGTCGGGACGATGCCCTCGGCCGTGATGGCGACGGCTTCGATGACGGCGATGTCAATCTTGCCCGGCATGCCGGCGCGCAACTGCTCGACGGTTTCGGACAGATGCTGGTCGATGAACATCACCTCGCCGGCGTTGATTTTCTTGCGCAAGACTGTATCGACCTGGAACGGCAGTCGGCGCGCCAGCAGCCCCGCTTGCGCCATCAGGCCATCGCTGTCGTTGCCCAGCGAAGCGCCGGTGACCACGGTAAAGCGCAGCTCTTCGGTTTCGGCGCGCGCGGCCAGGGCGCGTGGAATGGCCTTGGCGTCGCCGGCTCGGGTGAAGCCGCTCATGCCGATGGTCATGCCGGTGTGGAACAGGCTGGCTGCCTCGGCGGCGGACATGACTTTGTCGACCAGCGATGGCGGAATACGCTCGCAATGCATGTGGTTCTCCAACTCGATTTAGACAGGATAAAGATGGTTCTCCGCCATCCTTTCAAACGAGTATAGAATCGGGAATACATGCACGGCATGATTTAAATTCCGCGCATTCAGTCGTTTTTTGAATACTTTATTTTTCCAACGTCATGGACATTCGCGCACTGCGTTACTTTTCGGAAACCGTCAGGCTCAACAGTTTCAGCCGCGCCGCCGATGCGCTGCATGTGACGCAGTCGACCGTCAGCAAGATGGTGCGCCAGCTGGAAGATGAAATGGATGCCCCGCTGCTGATCCGCTCGGGGCGCAGCCTGCAACTCACCGATACCGGCCGCATCGTCTATGAACAGGCGCAGCAGATCCTCGCCAACGTGCAGCGCCTCCATACGGAAGTCCACAACACCCGCAACCTGCGCCAGGGACATCTGGAAATCGGCATCCCGCCGATGGTCAATATCCTGTGCACGCCGGTGCTCAAGGCGTTTCGCGATCGCCATCCGGACATCGCCATCACCTTGGTGGAAGACACCGGTCCGCGCATTGAACAGCGCGTCGCCGCCGGCACGCTGGAAATCGGCATGACCGTGCTGCCCATCGACCCCGAACTGGAACTGAGTCTCACGCCGGTCGCACGCTACCCGATCTGGGCGGTGGCGCAAGCCGGGCGTTTCCAGAAACAGCGCAGCACGCTGACCTGCAAATCGCTCAGGGACATGCCCCTGCTGCTGCTGAACAACGAGTTCGGCCTCACCCGCACCTTGCGCAGCATGTTCCGCGACACCGGCATCGAACCCGGCATCGCCGCCCAGAGCGGCCAGTGGGACTGGCTGGTCGGCATGGCGCTGGCCGGCATGGGCGTGGCGCTGTTGCCGGAACCCTTCGTACACCGCATCGCCACCGATCAGTTGCAATCGGTGCGGCTGACCGAGCCCGAGGTGCAATGGCAAGTTGCCTATGTCACCCGCGGCGGCTATCTGTCGCATGCCGCGCGCGCCTGGCTGGCGCTGAGCGAAGAACTGTTTGCCGGCGGCAAGACGGCCTGAACACGCCGCCATGCAAACATGAAAATTCCGACTGGATCATGCGAATTTAAGTCATACCGGCAATAGCTGCCGTTTCTATACTGCGAAGACAGCCATCTCCCTTTGGCTCCTTTACGGCTACCGCCCTTCGCCAGCATGCCGCGTCTTCTTCGCCATTTCGCTTCCCACGCCAGCTTCCTGCCCCTGCGCCGCTGGGCCGCCGCTTTTCCTTTGCGCAACGCCAGCCTGCCTGAGGGACTGCGCGCCGCGTTCGGCGCCGGCACCATGCTGATGCTGGGCGAATGGCTGCACAACCCATTGTTTTCCTGGGCCGCCATCGGCGCCTTCCTGACCTGCCTGGCCGACAGCGCCGGATCGAATCGCGCCCGCCTGGCCTCCATGGGCGGCTTTGCCGTCGCCTCCACAGTGGGCGGCGTGTTTGCCGCGACCTTGTCCGGCATGGGCATGCCGGTCGGCTTGCTGGCCATCATGTGTTGCGCGGGCATCGCAGGTTTCGCCCGCATCTACGGCGCGGCGACCGGCCTTGTGCTGATGCTGGCGGCCGGCGTATCGGCCATCCTTGCGGATTTCCCTATCGTGCTGTGGCCGATGCAACACAGCCACATCCTGATCTATTTTGCCGGCTGCGCCTGGGCCGCCTGCCTGGGTCTGACGGTCTGGCGCATCCATCCGTTTGCACCGGCGCGCCACGCGGTCGGCCGCGTCTACGGTTCGCTGGCCGAGCTGGCCCGCGTCGCCGGCCGTCACGCCGCCGATCCGGGATTTCAGGAAGAAAACGCTGCCCAGACACGCCGCCATACGCGCGCCGACATCGCAGCGGCAAAGACGAGCTTGATGGCGATTGCCGCCGAGCGCGCCGACGTCCGACCGCTCTATGAAAACCTGCTGATCAAACTGGCGCGCGCCGATGCGCTGCTCGACTGCATCACGATGCTCGGCGACCTGCACCTGTCGGCTTATGCGACGCCGGCCTCACGCTTGCGCCTGGGCCGCGTGCTGCAGGCAATGGCCTTGCTGCTGGCAGAAATCCAGCGCAGCCTTGTCGTATCCCGCCACGCCATCGGCAGCGCCGACGATGCGCGCGCCGTGCTGCGGCTGCGCCAGCTGATCGGACGCATGCCCTCGAAGGCGGCGCGGATGCTGCAGCTGCCGGATCTGCACGACGCCGCCGGCCTGGCCGCGCTGGCCGACTGGAAACGCGCGGCACGCGAAGCGCCTGCGACGCCGGCCTGGCGCGACAACGCCGTAGACATGCTGCGCGTCGCCACTTCGCATCTGCAGACCGGTTCGGCCGAAGTACGACACGCGCTGCGCTGCGCCGTGGCGGCCGGGGCCACCTACCTGATCGTGCATCTGCTGGCGCTGCCGTTCGGCTACTGGGCGACGATGGCGACCATGCTGGTCATGCAGCCGTCCATCGCCGACAGTTGGTCGCGCAGCATGGAACGCGCAGTCGGCAGCATTGTCGGCGGGGTATTGGCGGTGCTGTTGTGCCTCGTGATCCATTCGCCGCTGGCGCTGGCCTTGCTGGTGTTTCCGCTGTCGCTGCTGGCGATGGGATTGCGCCCTGTCAGTTACGGCCTGTATGCGACCTTCCTGACGCCGGTTTTCGTGCTGGTGGCCGATGTCGCCGGCGACCCGCAACAGCAGCTGAGCAACGCGCTGCTGCGCGCCGGCAACAACGTCATCGGCGCTGTCGTGGCGATTGTCGCGACCTACCTGCTGTGGCCGCGCCGGCAGGAAGCCAACCTGCATCGCAGCCTGTCGCAGATGATAGGCATCAACCTCGCCTATCTGCGCAGCGCACTGGATGCGTCCCACCATGCGACCCACGATACGGCGCAGATGCACGCACATCGCCGCGCCGCCTGCGTCGTCAACATCGAAAACGGATTGCTGTTGCAGCGTCTGCTGCGCGAACAGGACATGGATAGCAAGAAGACCCATCAGGCACGCATCAGCGTGGCCTTGTCGCGCCGCCTGGCGAGCGCCGCGACGCACATCTGGCTGCATGGAGGAAAAGAGGAGGAAAAGAACCTGCCGCACGGCGGACTCGATCGATGGCTGGACAACATGGCCGGCCTGTTCGCGCGCGAGCTGACCGTCAATGCGTCCTGCGCGCGGCTCCTGCATCAGCGCCCGGTGATACACGACATGGCGCAAGCCGATGCGGTGGAAACCTTATGCCTGCTGGCGCTGGCCATGTATCCGGAACTGCAGCGCACAGGCGAGCAATAAAGGCATAGTGCCGCGCTTACTCCGGCGGCTGTTCCAGCAACTGCTGCATGACGTCGCGCGTGGGCGGCATCGGATGCGTGGCGATCTTGACCATCGAGCCCCACTCGATCCAGTCGCGGACGGTGCGGTCGCAGATCGCGATGACGTGATCGACCTCGCCGGCCAGGGGCAATCCCGCATCCAGCAAAGCCTGCAGCGCGGCCAGACGATTCGGCTCGGCGGCCACGCAGTAGTCGGCCACCGCGCCCGCCACGTGCAGCATCTGGGCCAGCCGCAGTTGGCGCGACTCGTCGTGCAAGCCTGACTGCTCCGGCACTTCGTGATGCAACACCGCCTCGCAAAACAGGCGCGGGATATCCCAATCCTGCATCATTGCCGCAGCCAGTTCCAGATGGTCGTAGCCGAAGCGTGCTTTTTCCGCAGCCCGGAATTGTTCAGGGCCGACATCTTCGCCCAGCAGCGCCGAATAGGCATCCGGACGCGCCGATGCCAGGCCGAGCCGGCCGATGTTGGCCAACAGCCCGCTGGCGAACATTTCGCTCGGCGGCGCATCGCCGTAGTAATCGGCCAGCGCCTGCGAGGCACAGGCCATCGCCACCGTACGCGCCCAGAATGCGGCGTAATCGAAGCCGGGACAACCGTCATCGCGCCGCTCGGTGGTCAGAGAAATTGCCAGCGCCAGCTGGCGCACGGCATGCAAGCCGATCATCAGCAAGACATCCTTGCTGATCGCCACAATCGGCCGCCCCTTGTTGATGGAGGCGCCGTTGCCGATCTTGATGATGCGCCCGGCCAGCACCGGATCCGTCTGGATCTGGGTCACCAGTTCCGGCAGGGAGACATCCTCCTGGCGGCACATGCGCATGATGTTGAGGCGCACGCCGCTGGGCGACGGCAGCGTGTCGTCTTGTTTCAGAGCTTCGAAATCGATGGGATCAATGAAGTTAGCCATAGGGGTCCGTTTTCAATCGGCGCCGGACATTTATGGGCGCAATCCACCGATGTTATCAGTTACCGCAGGCGCAAGGGAGTCCAAAAAAACGCACGATGCGTCCGCGCCTCACCACTATTGCAAAAAAGAAAACATCTGCGCGCTATGCCTGTGCCGCTGTCGCCGCCGGCTCCCGGTGCAGCGACGCGCACCACAGCACCCCGCCGACCAGGCAGACGATCGCCAGCAGTTCCAGCCGGGTCGGCAGGCGCTGTTCCCACAGAAACCCGTAGAGCAAGGCGAACAGCGTTTCAAAGATGATCATCTGGCCGCTCAGCGTCAGCGGCAGCAGGCGGCTGGCGCGGTTCCAGAAGGCGTTGCCGACCACCGACGCGAAGATCGCCACGGTCGCCGCCACACCCCAGAAGCGCAGCCAGTCGGCGCCGTCATGCCCTTCCATGCCGTGCGAAAACGCCGGGATCACCAGCATCAGCGCCAGCGCGCCGGTGACGATGCCGGTCAGCAGCGACCAGTCGTGCGAGGAAATATCAGGGCGGCGCGCCAGCCAGCGGCTGTTGCGCACCGAATAGGCCGACCACGACGCCAGCGCGCCGAAACCGCACAGCAAACCCGCAGCGCGCGTGGCGACATCGCCTCCGGCGCTTTCCGCCGACAGGGCTTCGATACCGACCAGGCCGACGCCGAACAGGCAGAGCGCCATCGGCGGCAGCAAGGCGCTCAGTTTCAGCGCGCCCTCATCGCGCGCGCCGATCACGCTCACCACCACCGGCAGCAGGCCGATGATCAGCGAGGTCGAGGCGCCGCCCGCCCATTGCACGGCGCTGGCGAGGAAGAGGTAATACAGAATGTTGCCGAGCAAGCTCAGGTAGACCAGTGCGATCCATTCGTCGCGACCGAGACGCGCCGTCAGCGTGCGCCAACGCGGCAGCAGCAGCAAGACCGCGACCAGGCCGTAAGCCAGATAGCGCGCCGCCGACAATTGCAGTGCGCTGAAATTGCCCAGCACCTGCGGCGCCAGGAACACCAGCCCCCAGAACGCACCGGCGGCGACGCCGTTGCCGACGCCAAGAAAAATCCTGCCCTGCGTTTTGATCTTGTTTTGCATGCTGCACCTCGTTTCACTATTGCCATGCAGGATAGTGAAACGGCGCGACGATGTATTGACCGCCCCTCGCCAAAAATAGGCCGAGGCTACTGGCGATGCTGTTTTCGATATGCAGCGGGCGTCAGGCCGGTGGTGCGGCGCATGGCGCGCGTCAGGGCGCTCTGATCGGAATAGCCGGCGCGCAAGGCCAGCTCGGCCAGCGGCACGTCGGATTCGACCAGCGCTTCCTGCACCAGACGCAGGCGCAGATCGGACAACCACTCTTGCGGCGTCTGTTGCAGCTCGGCCTTGAACAAGGCATGCAGGCGGCTGACGCTGAGATTGGCGACACGCGCCATCGCCGCCGCCGTCCAGAGGCGTCCCGGCGCCGCTTCGATCCGGCGCAACAAGGCTTGCAGACGCGACGCGCGTTGCGGCATGGCGGTCAATGCAGCGAGCAGCAGCGGCGTGCAATGACGCGCCACCGTATCCGGCAATTGACCGACGGGCCGATCCGCGCCGATGCTGAGATCAATGAAATCGAGCAGGCGCCGCACCGCTGCCGGGATCGGCAAGAAAGTCTGCCGTCGCAAGCGCTCGGCATCGTCGTCGCCGATGTCAGCGAGATCGCAATCGAGAATCAGGAAACGATTCTTGCCGCTGGCCGATTGCACATGGCTGGTATCAGGCGCCACGAAAGCAGCGCGTGCAACGTCGAGCCTGTCGCCGCGGCCGTCGACTTCGATTTCCATCTCCCCTTGCATGGGCAAGACGATCTGGACGTGCTCGTGCCGATGCAGGACGCCGTCGCCGCCATAGGTGCGAAAAGTCAGGGGATGAGAGATTGCCATGCGGGTATTGTAGAACGCATTTTTTAAACAGGCGGGGGATGCGTTCCGGCAACGCGCCGACCGGGGGAGGTTTTTGCCGGCGCGCAGTTAAGGAAATTCCTGATACCGTTGTCAATTCGATCACCCTACACTTCAGTCCATCCCCCAACGACATCCTCAACGGAGCCAACGATGAACGCCACCAGCAACGAGACCAGCAACGATATTTCGCTCAGCTATTGCATCGCCAACTATGCAGTAACGCTCGACATCCTGGCATTGCTGGTAAGGAAGAATTACCTGACGCGCGAAGATGCGCTGGAATCGGTACGCCGCGCCCGCAAACTGGCAAGCCTGTCCAACGGCACACCCGGCGAATACGACTACCTTGCCGCCGCGAAAGAATGCATGGAAGTGATCGATCAGGTCTTCAAGGCCGACACCTCACAGCTGTCGCCGGCGATAGCAACCACAGCAACAACGGAAACAAGCGTCCGCGACATGGAAGCTCAGGCCTCCTGAGCCTTTTCCGCGCGGGTCTGCCGCTTCGCCCGCGAACCGAAATTGTTGGCGTAGATCCAGGTAAATTCTGCGCCCAGCAAGAATATCTGCGACGAGTAATAAATCCAGGCCAGCAGCAAGGCAAATGAGCCGACGGCGCCGAAGCCGGAACTCATGCCGGTGCGCCCCAGGTACAAACCGATCAGCGACTTGCCGATCAGGAACAGGACGGTGGTGGCTACCGCACCGATCCGCACGTCGTGCCACGACAAATTGGCGCGCGGCATGAATTTGTAGATTGCCGAAAACAGCGCGGTAAACACCCCGAAGGAAATCAGCAGATTCAGCACCTGCATGAAGATTTCCCAGCCCTCGATCCACCCGCCCCACCACTTGCTCAGCGCCGCCAGCGCAGCGCTGACCACCAGCGATACCATCAGCATGAAACCGAGGCCGAGTATCAGGCCGAACGACAACAGCCGCGTGCGGATCAACAGCCAGACGCCGTTGCTCCGCACGACCGCCGGCGTACGCCAGATGCGGTCGAGCGCATTTTGCAGCTCGGCAAACACCGCCGTGGAGCCGATCACCAATGTAATGACGCTCAGCGTGGTGGCGATGACGCTGTCGGACGACACGCTGACCGAGCGCAGCAAACCCTGCACGGCAATGGCGCCCTCTTCTCCCACGATGCTGCGAATCTGCCAGACGATTTCTCCCTGCGCTGCATCCTTGCCGAAAATCATACCGGCAATGGCGATCGCGATGATCAGCACCGGCGCGATCGAAAACGCCGTGTAGTAGGCAATCGCCGCGCCCATGCTCGGCGCGAAATCGTCCAGCCACGCATTGACGGCGGCGCGGCACAATTGCCATGCCACCTGCACGCGGTTGCCGGGCATGATCCTGACCACGTCGGCGTCCAGCAGCTTGTCTTGCTTTGCGGGCAGCTGTGCGGCCTTGGCTTCGATCTCGGTCGCCAGCGTCACTGCTTTTCTGGCATGCTCCTGCGCGTCTTGCTGCTGACGTTTGGCGCGCCATGATGCGAGCATCGACAAGGCGCTGGTCAGCACCGGCAGCAAATCGTGCATGAGCCTGGCGTCGGGCTGCAAGAAGGAATGCCGGGGCGGCGGAGCTTGCACTGCCGGCGGCACGACTGCTGCCGCGGTTCCGGTCTTGCTCCTGTCGCGATTCCTGCTCCGGCGACGACGCCCCAGCAACACGCCCAGCACCGTGACGGCAGCGGCGCCGATCAGGATATGTTTTTCCGTCGCCGACATCGGCATCGCCGCTTGCCGGGAGGATGCTTGTTGCGGATGATCGCGGCCTTCCATCGCTACTCCTGTTTTTTCTCTTGCTGCGACTTTTGCACTTCGCCTTGCGTGACCGGTTTGGCGGGTGCGGCGGTCGGTTCCGATTTGGGATCGGCGCGCGTCTGCGTTGCCCTGGCCAGCGCGCCGGCGCAGTCGGCGTCCTTGACATTACCCATGTTGACCAGCGGCAGCAACGCCGCCAGCGGGGAAGCGACAGCCAGGGCAGCAGCGGCGCCGGCCTTCAGCGCCAGCGGACCTTTATAGGGACCGACGTCGGGATGCTTGAAGCTGCCCCTGGCGTACAGCGGCGTACGCAGCGAGAAGATGCGCACGCCCTTGGTCTTGGGCCGCACGTCGAGGTTGAGCAATTCCCTGGCGAGGTCAATATCGCCGGTCACGTCGACCCGCGCATCGTCGGTGTCCACCAGGAACTGGCGAATGCCGGCGCGGCCGTCTTTCACCTCGAAATCGCTGGCCATGCAGTTGAGATGCACCTGCTTGTCGCCGAACACTTTGGCGAACACGGCATTGGCGACGTTCAGCCCCGCCGCTTCGAGTATGAATTTGCTGACCGAGCCTTCGCTGACCACCGCGCCCAGCTCGCCGTTGGACGAGCCCAGCATCGCCGAGACGGAATTGCCGTGGCCGGTGAGCGCAGCGTCGGCGTTGACTTCACCGAAGCTCGCGCTCATGGATTGCAGCGCAGGAAACAGTTCCCGCACCTGCAGCCGGCGCGCCGCCAGCTTGACTTGCGCGCTGATGTTTTTTTCGCGGCCGTCGAGCGAGATGTTGGAAGTGACGTTGCCGCCGGCCATACCGAAGTTGAGCGGCGTCAGGCTCAACACTTTGTCCTTCATGTGGATCTCGGCGACGATGTCGTGCAAGGGAATGTTTTCACTGCGCACCAGCTTCTTGCCTTTGAAGGTGACGTCAGCGTCGAGCGCGCCCCATTTTTCGGTATTGAATTGTTCGACCGGCAGCGCCTTGTCGTCCGGCTGCACCGCGGCTTTTCCGCGCGCCTGTTTTTGCGCGTTGCTGTCGGCGCCCACGGCGGGGCCGAGATCCTGCAGACGCAATTGCTGCGACGTCACTTCGCCGCGCAGCAAAGGCCGCGGCTGACGCGGCAGGTATTGCACCGTTCCGGCCAGATCGCTGCTGCCGACGGTGCCGGTGAAGTTCTGATAGGTCCAGTTCCAGATGTCGCCGTCCTTCTTGCCGAGCAGGCGGCCGCGGGTGGCGTAAGGAGGGGTCTCCGGCAACAGCACGCCGGTCAGCGGATACAGGTTGGCCATGCTGGAGCCGCCCAGCGTCAATTGCAGATCGATGCCCGACAAGGACCGCGGATCGGTGAGCGTTCCTTCGACGCCGATCTCGTTTTCACCGAGCTGTGCCTGGACCTGGATCGGATAGACAGTGTGATCCCGCTCCAGCGTCATGACGGCGCCGGCCTTGCCGGATCCGCTGACTTTGGCCTTGCGATAGGTGCCGCCCAACTCGAACTGCAGGCCGAATTTTTGCACTGCCCCGGAGGGCGCAGCGGCCTGTACTTCGGCTTTTACTGCGGCAGCGGCTTGCCGCGCCTGCGCATCGTCGACCTTGTCGGCAATCGACGATATCTTCGCCTGCAAATCGAGCGCGATCACGCCGTCGACGTAGCGCACGGTGCCGCCGGAAAACGCCAGGCGCTGCACTTCGACACTCCAGGCCGACGGTCCTGACGAATCCTGCCTGAAGGTCCAGCTATTGCTGCCGTCGGCGCGGCGTTCCAGCGCGACGGCGGGCGCGTCCAGCACGACATCGGTCAGCACCACGGTCTTGCGCAACAGGTCGAGCGGATGCAGTGCGATATCGACGCGGTGCGCGACAAACATCTGCGGCCCGGCGCTGCTCCATGATGGATTGGAAAGATGCACGTCGCCGGCGCTGATCAGCGGCCGCGGCACGTAGCGCCGCCAGCCGTGTTCGGTGCGCAGGCCCTGGCGAAAGCGGACCTTGAGGTCGCCCTGGATAGCAAAGTCGCGGCCGGTGAGCGACGACACCTCGCGATTGATGAAGGGCCGCGCCAGGTTCCAGTCGAAGACCGCAACAAAGAGGAGGAGGGCCGCGGCGAGTATCAGTATCGCCAGCAAGCCGGTCAGGATGTACCGTGCTATCGGGTGTCTCATTCGCGAGCCTATGAAGAATGTTTTTTGACTTCTCGCTACTGGGTGGAAATGCAAAGCATGCAAAGCGGCGCAAAACCCGCGCCTCGACCATAGCGTACGGACAACCTGCGGCCGGCGGCATAAGAAGACGCCTTGTTTGCTTGTAAGACTTGGGGAAGAGTGCCTGCGGAAACGCAGACTGCAGACGAAAAAATGGCCGGCCCTGATCAGGGCCGGCCACGCAGGTTTGCTATTGCAGCGGCTTGCGATCAGCCGCGCGCGGGAATCGC
The DNA here is from genome assembly GCF_001189965.1 of Herbaspirillum rhizosphaerae. Lineage (GTDB taxonomy): Bacteria > Pseudomonadota > Gammaproteobacteria > Burkholderiales > Burkholderiaceae_D > Herbaspirillum > Herbaspirillum rhizosphaerae. The sequence continues at coordinate 121,005 of NZ_LFLU01000010.1, read as the reverse complement.
CAGTCCCTTGATCACGGCCGGACGCGCCACAAACGCCGCCAGTGCGCGCGCCACATGAGGGAAATCCTTGAAGCCGACCAGCTCGCCCGCTTCATAGAAACCCACCAGATTGCGCACCCACGGGAAGATTGCGATGTCGGCGATGCTGTAGTCGCCCATCACCCATTCGCGATCGGCCAGACGCTGATCGAGCACGCCGACCAGACGGCGGGATTCGGCGACGTAACGGTCGCGCGGACGCTTGTCTTCGAATTCCTTGCCGGCGAAACGGTGGAAGAAACCGAGCTGGCCGAACATCGGGCCGATGCCGCCCATCTGGAACATCAGCCACTGGATTGTCTGATAACGCTCAGCCGGATCCTGCGACAGGAACTTGCCGCTCTTCTCCGCCAGGTACAGCAGGATCGCGCCCGATTCGAACAGGCTCAGCGGCTTGCCGCCGGGGCCGTCCGGATCGATGATCGCGGGGATTTTGTTGTTGGGGTTGAGCGAGAGGAATTCCGGCGAGAACTGGTCGTTGGTTTCAAAGCTGACCAGATGCGGCTCGTAAGCGAGACCGGTTTCTTCCAGCATGATGGAGACCTTGACGCCGTTGGGCGTCGGCAGCGAATACAGCTGGATGCGCTCAGGATGCTGCGCCGGCCATTTGGCGTCAATAGGGAATGCAGACAATGCGGACATAAAAAATTACTCCAGTATGGGATCGACTTCCTGGACGAATTTTTCAAAATCTTCCAGGGGCAACGGCCGGCAGAAGAAGTAGCCTTGATAGGCGTGGCACCCTGCATCGGCCAGGAAACTGCGTTGCGCATCGGTCTCGACGCCCTCGGCGATGACTCCCAGTCCCAGACTTTGCGCGAGTGCAACAATGGTCTTGGCGATGGAGGCATCGTTAGGGTCGACGAGAACATCGCGCACAAACGACTGGTCGATTTTAAGCTGGTTCAGCGGCAAGCGCTTGAGGTAGGACAAAGACGAGTAACCGATACCGAAGTCGTCCAGCGAGAACTCGACGCCCTTGGCCTTGAGCGCGTACATCTTCTGGATGATGTCTTCAACGTTGTCGACCAGCAGGCTCTCGGTCAGCTCCAGCTTGAGGCGCTTGGGATTGGCGCCGGTCCTGGCGATGATGCCGGAAACCGTCTCGACGAAATCGCTTTCGCGGAACTGCTGCGCGCTGACGTTGACCGCGATCGTCAGATGCGCGGTCTCGACCCGTTTAGCCCACAGCGCCAGCTGGACGCAGGCGGTTTCCATGACCCAGTTGCCGAGCGAGAGGATGAGCCCGGTCTCTTCGGCCAGCGGGATGAAATCGCCCGGCGGCACCGTGCCGCGTTGCGGATGCTGCCAGCGCACCAGCACTTCGGCGCCGGTCACGCGGCCGCCTTCGACCACCTGCGCCTGGTAGTGCAGCACCAGTTGCCCGCCTTCGATGGCCTTGCGCAAACCGGCTTCCAGCGCGGCGCGTTCCAGCACCACGGTCTGCATGGCGGGATCGAAGAAACTCATGGCGTTGCGGCCGGTTTCCTTGGACTTGTACATGGCCAGGTCGGCCTGCTTGAGCAGTTCGTCGATGGATGCCTGGCGACCGCTGAAGATGGTCGCACCGACGCTGGCGGTGGCGCGGTATTCAACGTCTTCCAATTGATACGGCTCATCCAGCACGCTGAGGATTTTTTCACCGATGGCCTTGGTCTGGCTGGCGGCTTCCTGCGGACTCTTGTGCAGGCTTTCCAGCACCACCACGAATTCGTCGCCGCCCACGCGCGCCACGGTATCGTTGGTGCGCACGCTCAATGCCAGGCGCTGCGCCACCTGCTTGAGCAGCAGGTCGCCCTTGTCGTGGCCGAGGGTGTCGTTGAGGGTCTTGAAGTGATCGAGGTCAATGAACAGCAAGGCGCTGCAGGTCTTGTTGCGTGCACTCACGGCGATGGCCTGCTTGAGGCGGTCCAGCAGCAGCGTGCGGTTCGGCAGGCGCGTCAGCGCGTCGAAGAAGGCCAGCTCCTTGATGCGCTCTTCGGCGATCTTGCGCTCGGTGATGTCGTGATGCGTGCCGACGTAATGCGTGGTGCTGCCATGGTCGCTCTTGACTGCCGAGATGGTCAGCCATTCCGGATAGACCTTGCCGTTCTTGCGACGGGTCCAGACTTCGCCCTGCCAACCGCCGAAGCGTTGCACGGTTTCCCAGATCTCGTCGTAGAACTGCGGACTGTGGCGATCCGAACGCAGCACGTCGGGCGTCTGGCCGATGATCTCTGCGGCGGAATAACCGGTCATCTTGGCGAAGGCGTTGTTGACGCGCAGGATGCGGCTTTCGGCATCCGTGACCATGATGCCTTCGAGGGAATCGAAAGCCACGGCGGCGATGCGCAACTCGGCTTCGACCTGCTTGCGCTCGGTAATGTCGCGGCCGCTGGTGCGACAGCCTGCCAGCGCGCCATTGGCATCGGTGATGGGAATCCAGGAGGCCGACACCCAGAACAGCGTGCCGTCCTTGCGCACGCAGCGGAATTCAAGATCGTCGCCGCGTTCGCCGCGCAAGCCCTTGTCCAGCTCGGGTGCCACGCGCGGCAGATCTTCGGCGTAGATGATCTGCGAGCGGAAATCGTCCATCGCCATGCACTCGTCGACCGTGTAACCGGTGTATTCCTTGACCGAGGGATTGACCCAGCGCGGCTTGCCGTCCATGCCCCACCAGACTTCCCAGTTGACGGTGCAGTCGGCGATGGCGCGGAACTGTTCTTCGCTGATGCGCAATTCCTGCGTCATCTTGCCCGCCAGGCGAATCGCACGGCGGCGGCTGGACATCAGCGCCCACGCCAGCAACGCCAGCAGCAAGGTCAGCCCGATGCCGGTGACGGCCGTCTGCGCCTCGGCATTGCGGCCGAAACGGGCATTGAAGTCGTCCAGCGTATTCATGGTGAGGGTCCAGTTGTGACCGGCCACGACCAGGTACTCGGTGGCAGAAATCATGTCCTTGCCGCTCGCCGCCGCGTCGGAACCGACGGAGCGATACAGCAACGCCTCCGGCGCCGGCTCCACGCCGTCGTAAATGGAAAACGCCACGGCCATCGGCTGCTCGCCGTACAGGCTGGCGATCACGTCGCTCATGCGGAACGAGGCGTGCACCCAGCCGATCAGATTGGCGCGGCGCTCGGCAATGGTCGATTGCGGCATGCCGCGCGCAAAGAGCGGCAGGTACATGAGGAAACTCGGTTGCGCCCTGGCGCCATTGTCGATATCCAGATTGACCTTGCCGGAAATGGCGGCCATACCCGAGTCGCGCGCTTTCTCCATCGCACGCCGCCGTTTGCTCTCGGACCAGGGGTCGAAGCCGAACGGCGCGCGGTTGTAGCCGACATAGGGCTCGCGCATGATGATGGGCGCGTAGTCCGAGCGCTCGCCTTCCGGACGGATGGCATAGTCGGCATAGCCGAGTTGATGCATGCGCGCGATGTGAGCGGTCTTGTCGCTGCCCGGCAACCACTCTTCGGCGCCGATGGCCTGGATGCCGGAAAAGTTGGCGTCCAGATTCAAGGAATTGACGTAGTCGTGAAAAGCCGTGCGATCGAAATTGCCGGAGGCGACGATCAGCCCTTGCACGCCATGCAGCATCTGCTCGTAACTGGCGATGCGCTGCTCGACGCGGCTGACGGCATCGCGCAGGGAAAAATCAAACTGCGCGCGCAGCTCTTTCTGCGACGCCTGGCGCTCGTGATCCCAGGCCAGCCACGTCACACTGAAGCCGGCGATCATGATCGCCAGCGGCAGCAAGATTTGCCGGATCCAGTTCACGGCTCCGCCTGGAATTCGACCATCGTCGCGGCCAGCGACGGCGAGAAATATTTTTCAAAAATGCGACGGATGGTGCCGTCGGCGCGCATCTCGTTGACCAGCGCGCGCCACTTGTCGCGCTCCGGCTCCGACAAGGCTTTTTTGGACATGATGAGACCGTGCGGCACCGAGGGATCGTTGAATTCAATGATCGACGTCACGTCGCGGATATGTTTCTCTTCCACCACCGGATAGTCGAAGGGTTCCATGATCATGCCCTGGATGCGATTGGCCAGCAGCGCCTTGTACAGCGGATCGAGACCGCCGGCCTGCGTGACGCGATTGGCCGCCGTCAGCGTGTCGACCAGGCGATTGGCCGAGTCGCTGTAGCGGAAACTGCGGATCACGCCGAGGCGGAATTTTTCGCTGCGTTCGAATTCCGCCAGTTGGCGCATGTTGGCATCCTTGCGCACCAGCAGGTAGTACTTGTTGCTGAAGTACCAGGCGAATGAGGCAAAGCGGCGGCGCTCCGGATTGGCGATGCCCGACAGGCTGAAGTCGAGCGCGCCCGATTCGATCAGTTGCCAGATGCGCGCACGCGACATCAGGCTCACGCCGACCTTGCAGCCGCTGCGGCGAATCAGTTCGTCGGCGAAGTCCTTGTCGATGCCGGTATCGGTATCGGCGGAGTACAACAGGCCGTGATCATGCAGGGCGAGGGTATAAGGACGGGAACAATCGGGACCGCCGGCGCTGGCCGCACCCGGCATCAACGCCGCAAGCAACAGACTGCAGGCGCAAGCAATACGGACAAAGCGGCGGCGGATCACCGCCCCCCCGGCGATAACAATGACAGAAATACGGCCCCCTTCGCGTGCATCAGTGTGCATCCGTGTACATCCGTTTTATGGCTTGCTGATGACTTGCTGGCTATCGGCATTCGTTGTTCGTTGATTCGTTTGCCTGAGGATTATTTTTTATTGCCTCAGACCAACCTCGTGTCATCATGAAAATGACGCATCGCGGCGGATCATTCTATTGAAATCACCAGCGCGCTAGTCGGCTGATGTTACCCGACGACCCATTAAACTGCAACCGAGGAAATAGGCCGGTAAACAGGCTGTTTACGCCGGATACGGAGCCGATGGGCAGGAGCAGAAAGTTCAGCGAAATGTCAGCCTCGCGATGAGGCGGAATGCGACAATGCGCCTCTTGCCCCACTGCCACAAACTTGCGCGTAGCGAGGAGAAAGGAAAATGCATGCTGCTCATCCGCAGGCTTCATATGCTGATACCAAGGATGATGTTCTGCGTATCGCTCCTGCACGCCGCCGACGCGGCGGAAATCGACGTCGTCAACAGCCCGGTGCCGATGGTGCTGCAAGATCGCTTTCATGTACAAACGATAAGGGGCGCAGGCGACATACCGATACGCGTCTCGCGCGACTGGCAATTTGCGCAAACAGATATCACGCGCGCCGTCATCATCATTCACGGCTGGCCGCGCCGCGACGTCGACGCCGACAAGGACCTGCAGCGACGTGCCGGCGCCCTCGCCGCCCATACGCTCCTGATCACGCCGCAATTTCTTACCGCAACCGACGCTGCCGCTCATCACCTCTCCGCCGCCACCTTGCTGTGGCAGGAAAGCGGATGGCAGCAAGGCTACGATGCCAGATCGCCCGCGCCGATCAGCACCTTCGCCGTGATGGACGCGCTCTTTGCGCGCTTGGCCGATCGCCGGCTGTTTCCCAATCTGAAAGACGTCGTGCTGGCCGGCCACTCGGCCGGCGGCCAGTTCGTGCAGCGCTACGCAGTCGCCGGACGCGCCATGCAGAATCTCGCCGGCGCCGACATCCACGTGCGCTATGTGGTCGCCAACCCGGCGTCCTATCTGTACTTCGACAACAGGCGGCCGCAGCCGGACGGCAGCTTCGCGGACGTCAGTGCCAACTGTCCGGCCGTGAGCACATGGAACAACGGCTTCGCCTCCAAACTGCCCACTTACCTGGAACAGCCGGTGTCGCCCGCCGATTTGGAAAGGAACTATCTGCAGCGCGATGTCGTGTATCTGCTCGGCACCGCCGACAACGATCCCAACGCCGATGCGCTCGGCCTGTCTTGCGGCTACAAGAGCCAGGGCGCAACTCGCCTGGAACGCGGACATGCTTATTTCCGCTATATCAACGCCGCGGCTGAAGCCGCTCGATTGCCGCAACGCCATCGCCTGCTGGAAGTGCCGGACGTCGCCCATCGCACCTACGCCATGTATCACTCGGCTTGCGGATTGGCGGCGCTGTTCGATCAACCCGGCTGCAAGGGCGAGCCTTGACTTGAGCCATCCGGCGAGGGATTAAAATAGATCTGCTTCCAACCGGCCTGCAAAATCATCATGCGCAAATTGAAAAACATCGCCTCATCCGGTCCTCAGGCAGCCTTGCTTGCGGCATTGCTGTTCGGCGCGGCTACGCCGCTGGCCGGCATGCTGCTGAAGAACAATTCGCCGTGGATGATCGCCGCCCTGCTCTATCTCGGTTCAGGCCTCGGGTTGACCACCTACCGTCGGATCAGCGGCGCCAGGCAAGTCGTGCCGGCGCGCGCTGAGCTGCTGTGGTTTGCCGGCGCCATCGCCTGCGGCGGCGTACTCGCCCCGGTGTTGCTGATGATGGGGCTGACCGGCATGCCGGCGTCTTCCGCATCGCTGCTGCTCAATGCAGAGGGTGTGTTCACTGCACTGCTGGCATGGTTCGCCTTCAAGGAAAACGTCGACCGGCGCATCATGCTCGGCATGCTCGCCATCGTCGTGGGCGCCGTCATCCTGAGCTGGCCTGCGCAGACCGGGGCGGTCACGCTGTGGCCGATGCTGGCCGTACTCGGCGCTTGCCTTGCGTGGGGGCTCGACAATAATCTGACGCGCAAAGTCTCGCTCAACGATGCCACCTGGATTGCCTCGGTCAAAGGCCTTGCCGCCGGCGGCACCAACCTGGTGCTGGCCTTGCTGTCCGGCGCGCACTTTCCGGAAGCGCCCGTGATCGGCGCCACTTTGCTGGTCGGTTTTCTGGCTTACGGCGTCAGCCTTGCATTGTTCGTCGCAGCGCTGCGCCATCTGGGAACCGCACGGACAGGCGCTTACTTCTCCGTCGCGCCCTTCTTCGGCGCCGGCCTGGCCCTGCTGAGCGGAGAACGATTGACGCCGCAACTCGTGGTCGCCGGCCTCTTCATGGCCTGGGGCATCTGGCTGCATTTATCGGAACGCCACGCGCATACACATCGCCATGACGAGATGGAACACGATCACGAGCACAGCCACGATGAACACCATCTGCATGAACACGACGTCCCGGTCGCACCCGGCGTCACGCATCGCCACAGGCATCAACACCTCGGCCTGACGCACTCGCATGCACACTACCCGGATGCGCACCACCGGCACCGGCATTGAAACTCGCGAAGCTCTTGAAATCATGACTCAACACGACGCCCCCATCATCAGTTTCGCGCCGACAGCATCATCCGACCTCGACGAACTGGTCGGCATCCGCATCGCCGCCATGCGCGAAAGCCTGGAGCGCGTCGGACGCTTCGATCCGGTCAGGGCGCGCGAGCGCCTTCAATCGGGATTTTCGCCCGCCGATACGCGCTTTGTACTTCATGAAACGCGCCGCGTCGGCTTTGTCGTACTCAAGACGAAAGCGGATCACTTGCTGCTGGATCATCTGTACATCCTTCCGGAACACCAGGGCAAAGGCATCGGCGGCGCGGTGCTCGCGACGATCTTCGATCACGCGGACAGCGCAGGCCTGGCCTTGCGTGTCGGCGCGCTGAAAGGGAGCGATGCCAACCGCTTTTACCAGCGACATGGTTTTGTGCAGGTGGCCGAAGAACAATGGGATATCTGTTACCAGCGCCCGCCGCGCCAATGAGCGACAAGCTGGCCGGCGCACCGATGCACGACGCCGCCGCGGTCGGGCTGCTCATGAGTCCTGATACAATTCGGCCCAGAGGAAATCATGAGTAGCAAAAAACTAAACTACATCCAGTTACTCCGCGCCATTGCCGCCATCGCCGTCGTGATCTTTCATGCATCGGTCGCCACGACCAAATATTCCGATTTTCCATCGCGGTTCATTGATTTCTTCAAGTTCGGCACGTATGGCGTGGACTTGTTTTTCGTCATTTCCGGCTTTGTCATCTATTACGCCAACGACGATACGCCACCCGGGATGTTCATCCGCCGCCGCCTTGAACGCATCGTCCCGATCTACTGGATCTTGACCCTGCTGGCCGTACCGTTTGCCTATCGCTCGGCCAGTGCGCAATTTACCTGGCTCAAACTGGCGGAGTCGCTCGGCTTCGTTTCGTTTCTCGGCGAATCCAGTCCTGTCCTGTATGTCGGCTGGACGCTTGAATTTGAAATGTTTTTCTATATCAGCGCGGCGGCCTCGATGCTGCTCATGCGGCACCGTTGGCGCGCCGTCTGCATGGCCATCTCATGCCTGGTCGGCATGGGTGCATTGATGCAGACATCGGGTCCGATTGCGAATTTCCTGACGGCGCAGATCATGCTTGAATTCCTTGCCGGCATCGTGATCGGCCAGATCGTCAAAAACAGGCGCGTCGAATGGATAGAAGTAGCCTTTATCGGCGTCGCATCCGCTCTGGTCGTCATCCTGAAACAGGATTTTCGCCTGTTGTGGCTTGGCGTCCCGTCGGCATTCCTTGTCTGGTGCGCGGCGTCGGCAGGCGACAGAGGCTTGCCCAAATGGATCGTCACGCTCGGCGACGCCTCCTACTCCATTTATCTGATACAAGTGTTTACTGTCTCCGCTTGCGGACAGCTTGTTCACCTCGTCTATCCGCACCTCGACCCTGAGGTGCTGATTGCGCTGGCCACGCTGCTTACCGTTTGCGCAGGCGTTGCCTCTTACAAACTGATTGAATCCCCGATACAACGCTGGTTCCGCAACCTGAGGCGCCAGGGCTCTTCGCGTCGAGCGCAGCAGCTCGAATAAACGCAGGCGACATCCGACTGCCGGGACAAGTCGACATACAATTGCATCGCATCATTCTGAAGAGAGGCCGACATGCACTACGTTCTTTTTTACCGCTTCGTCAAAGACAGCAAGACCGTCAAACTGCCGTTCCGCAACGACCATCTCAAATTCGCGTGGGAGGCGGCCGAGCGCGGCGAGCTGATCCTCGGCGGCGCGCTCAGCGATCCGGAAGATGAAGCCATGCTGCTGTTCAAGGGCGACTCGCCCGAGGTTGCCGAGAATTTCGCCAACAAGGATCCGTATGTGCTCAACGGCGTGGTCACGCAATGGCAGGTGCGCTTGTGGACGACGGTGGTCGGCGACAGCGCCGGCACGATCGTCCGGCCGGTTTGACGGTCAGCACGCAAAGCCCGTATTGCTACGGGCTTTTTCTTGCCGCCAGGAGCAGGCAATTACTCCTCCCGATGCGCTGATACTCCTGCGCGTTGCAGGTAATTCATGAGCGCCTCCAGATTGTCCGAGGCGACAATCGCGCCGATGTAACCGTCCGGTCGCACCAGCACCCAGTCACCGTTCTCGAGACCGTAGGCATCGCGGAAATGACCGCTCACGTCCGCCAGGTTTCCTCCGGGTCCGAAGAGATGAACCTGCAAGTCATCAGCTTGCGGTGCGCGCGCGGGCTGCACGTGAAATCCGATCAGGGTCCAATGCGTGCCGCGAAACAGCTCGAAGAGACGCCGCGGCGCACCCGAGAGCGTTGCGACCGGCGCGTCCGGCGCGCGGTCCCCTGCCATCAGTCCTTGCCGGCGCACCGGCATTTCCAAGGCCAGCGATGATCCCGGATACCCGAGGTCGAGCTGCTGCACTTCCCTTCCCCGGCGCATTTCGCCGCGCCTGGCTTCGTCCAGCAGTCTGGTCGACAACCCCAGCATGGATGCGGCAATCGGACGCCGCTCTTCTTCATAGGTATCGAGCAGCGTTTCTTCCGCACCGGCCAGCACGGCGGCAAGTTTCCACGCCAGGTTGTAGGCGTCCTGCACGCTCGTGTTGAGACCCTGGCCGCCGGTCGGCGGATGAACGTGCGCCGCATCTCCCGCCAGCAAGACGCGACCGACGCGATATCGTTGCGCCAGTCGCGCATGCATCTGGAATACCGAAGCCCATTGCACGGCGACGATGGCGATGTCTGTGCGGCCGGTGCGTTCCGACACCATTCTCGTCAAACCATCGGCGGAGAGGTCCGGCTGTTCGTCGCCGGCCAGCGCCGCCTGCAATTGGAACAGATCGGTTCCGGCCAGAGGACACAAGGCAATTTGCCGTTCTTGCGCACCGCCGCTGAAGCGATGCCAGACATCCCGGCTCAAGCCTTGCAAGGATACGTCCGCGACCACCGCCCTGACGCCCAGCGTCTTGCCGGGAAAATCGATCTCCAGCAGACTGCGCACAAAGCTGCGCCCGCCGTCTGCCGCCACCACATAGCGTGCGCGCAGCAAATGCTCCCCGTCTTGGCCGGTGACGCGCGCGTTGACGCCTTGCGCTTGCGGTTCCAGTCCGATCAGTTCGCAGCCGAACTCCACCTGATGGCCCAGCTCGCCGAGTTTGGCGCGCATCGCCGCTTCGGTTGAAAACTGCGGCACCATCCACGGCATCGAATAGGGCTCCGACGCTGTCGGCGCCCTTTGCTCGGCAGTCGGGGAGTCACGCCAGCTGCCGTCATCCTGATACTCGCGCTGCGGCGGATAGGGTCCGCCTGCCGCCATGATTTTTTCGAGAATTCCCACATCCTCAAAGATCTCCAGGGTGCGAGGTTGCAGGCCTTTTCCTCGCGAACCGTGAAAAGCCGCCTCCATTTTTTCAATGAGGCGGAAAGAAACGCCCCGTTGCGCCAGGACAAGCGCCAGCGTCAGGCCAGTCGGGCCTGCTCCGCAGATCAATACGTCGACTTCTTTATTCATAAGCATTATCGGCCTCTTAAGTGTAATATGCACATAACTTAGGAGAGTGTATGTCATCAGATAAAAATGTGCAAGATACACATATATCGTCGCAACTCAAGATTCTGCACGGAACGCTGATCAGTATCGCGAGTGCGATGAATCGCCCGCAGCGAGATGAGGCGATGATCAAGGAAGCAGGCATTCCCCTGGACCGGGCCTTGTTTCCCCTGCTCGTCGGAATAGAAAAGCTGGGGCCTATCGGTGTGGTGGAGATTGCAGACCGCGTCGGGCGCGACTACACCACCGTCAGCCGCCAGGTTTCGAAACTGGAAGAACTGGGACTGGTGCGCAGAGAAAGCAGCGCCGCCGATCGCCGGATTCGCATGGCCTCGGTCACCGCCAAGGGAAAGGGAATGACCGACCTGGTCGACGCCGCGCGCGAACGCATAGGCAAGAAAATCTTCGCTTCCTGGGAGCAAACCGAGATGGATGAATTGGTGCGCCTCATGCGCAAGTTTGCGGATGCGCTTGATACACTGGATTGACGCCGCGTTCGGGTGTCGGCCACCGGCAAGGCGTCATTCGCCTCAAGGCCTCGCCGGTGGCGATCAATGCGTGCGCACGCTGAACTCATTTCCGCGCCCTTCGTTGATCGCCAGCGCCTGCGAGCGGTAACCGTTAGCGGGATCACGAACATAGGTCAGATAAGCATTGCCATGATCGAAGGCATTTTCAGCCAGGACCGCCGCTCCGGACGTCAGATGTGGCTCGATCAGTTGCAGCACCGGCAAGTAGAGGCTGAAGGCGCCGTCCAGCAACACCAAATCCACTGCGCCATCCATATCAGCCAATGTATCGCGGGCGTCGCCTTCACGAATATCCACCAGGCCGGCCAATCCCGCCGCCTGCAGGTTGGCGCGCGCACGCGCTGCCTTGGCCGGTTCCAGTTCAGTGCCGGTCAAATGGCCGCCCCCATTGTCGCGGAGAGCCGCAGCCAGGTATATCGTCGAAATTCCCATGGAAGTTCCGAACTCGACGATGCGCTTGGCTCCGCGCATGCGCGCGCATTGATAAAGGAAGCGACCGTATTCTTGCGTCACGTTGAGGAAATTGTCGGCATAGCCATGATAGAAGCCGAGGAGATCCCGGGTCTCCGCAGCGATATGCTCCGCAACGGCTTTTTCGATCTGCAACTCCGACGACTCGCCATCGGTGAACTGCGCCATCAAGTTGCGATCGGCCTCTTCGGCTTCCCTGAAAAGGCGATTCAGTGTGTCCGTTACTGGTCCGTGTTCTAAAGAATCTGGCATGCGTTGCGCTCCAAGTGAGGCGGCGACGGGGAATTCCGTATGCCGCATTGACGCCATCGTAGGCATTTGCCGGATTGGCGACATTGGCAAACCAGGTCAATAAATGATGAATTCATGCCAATATGGTGGCGTTGCAAACTTTTAGTGTGCCGAGATGCCTTTGCTGAACGACATAGCCCATCCCCCCGCATGGATAGACCCGGACCTGGTGCCGCGTCCGCTGGTCACTTTCGGCGCGGCGGGGAGCGTGCCGCCGGACATCGCGCCCGAGGAATGGGAACGCATCGCACGCGAGCGCAAGGAAGTGGGTGCGCATCGCCATCAAAAGGGTGAATTGGTGCTGGCGCTGCGCGGCATTCTCACCTGTGAAGTAGCGGGAGGACTTTGGGTTGTGCCGCCGCATAGCGCCCTTTGGATACCCGCCGAGCTCGAGCACAAAGTCACGGCATCGGGCGTGATTGAATGCTATATCGCCTTCGTCGCACCGGCTGCTGCCGCCCGGCTTCCTGCGCAGTGCTGTGCGATAAGCGCCTCTCCGCTGTTGCGAGAACTGCTGATCCGCGCCGCCGGCTTTGAACTGCTTTATCCGGAAGGAGGATTGGAAACGCACTTGACCGATCTGATGATGGAAGAGCTCGCCATGGCGGAGATTGGCAGCCTGCACTTACCGATGCCCTCCGACAAGAGGCTGCGCCAGATCGCAGATATGCTGATGAAGGACCCAGCCGCCCCTGGCACGCTGCAGACATGGGCCCGACGGGTGGGATTGAGCGAACGCACGCTGGCGCGCCTGCTTGCGCAGCAGACCGGGATGAGCTTCGGCCGCTGGCGCCGGCAGCTGCAAGTGATGCTGGCGGTTACCTGGCTGGGCAGCGGGAGTTCCGTGCAACAGGTCGCCGAAAGGCTAGGCTATGAAGGAACCGGCAGCTTCGTTACCATGTTCCGCAAGGCGCTCGGGACGACTCCGGCACGCTACATGAAACAGCGAAACAAGGAAGCCCTGGTTTGATTGGTTTGCAATATTTGCATCAGGCGGCAATCAACCGGATGCGGTCGCAATCATGATCTTGGCAATGACGAGCGAGGTACCGGTTACGACGTCATTTTTATGGATCGAAGAGGCTGTTGCGACACGCGGCTTCCTGCCGCCCAAGATTGCGGTGCACTCTGCCAATGCATCTGCACGCGAGAGAATTTATGAAATGAGTTCCAGCCTTTCCCGGCAAAGCAAAGGTATTTATTATTGCCTGGTCCGCTGCGCCAGCAGCGCCATGTGCTTGTCCAGGATCAGCTTCAGTTTGCCTTCATGGCGCATAGTGTCCAATTGCAGATTCAATGCCTTCAGGTGTTTGATACAGGGACTGGATTTCGTGAGGGCGATGAAATTGTCTGATTCCGAGACATACGGCTTTAAGGCAACGAACCTGTCGTTTTGTCCGGATGTGGCGAGGTAGGCCAATCCGCTGTAGTACCCGGTGATCAGGTAATCGATGCGACGCAGTTCGAGCTTCTTGAAATTCATGTAGGTTTTTTGCTCAGCCTGCACCTGCAAATTGTTTTGCAGGAACTCATCGAAGCCGTTTCCAAACTGATTGCCAAGCGTGACCCCGCCCCTTTTCCCGATCAGATCCTGCCATCCCGAATAGCTGATTTTTTTGTCCCTGGCGACAAATACGGCAATGGGATTGGAAAATAAGGCCACGCTTGTGTAGGCCAGATACTCGCGTCTTTCGGGGGTGTCCTTGAGCGACGCGATCATGTCGATCTCGCCGTCCTGTGCGCTTTTCAATACGCGGTGGAACGGCCCCACATAGCGAACTTCGTAGGGGATGCTGAGCGCGCTCAAGGCGGTCGTCACGATTTCGATACTGGCGCCGGTCAGATGTTTGCCGTCGTACCATTGCAGCGGCGCGTAGTCGGAATCAGCCGAGACGACCACTTTCCGGCATTCTTTTTCTTGCGACAACGCCACCAGCGGGACTAGCGCAAGGAACAAGACACATCGAATCAACATAGGCATGCGCGGTCTCCCAGCGAATTTTATTTAATATTTTGCCGTATTGTTTCTGCACTATAACGCGAATAAAACCGATGGAGGAGAATGAAGTTCAAAACTGTTGGGAAGTTGCCGGCTTGCCCGGGAAATACATTGCAGCATGGGACGCAGGCTCGCAGCTTGCCAACCTCGCCCACTGCTTACGCGCGCAAAGAAAAATGCCGTTCAGCTTTCACTGAACGGCATTGCCACCGAAGTGTCTTGTTACGACCTGAAGACGCTTGCGCCGTGCTTACCACTCATGGTGCTGATGAGAGGAATCGAACCTCCGACCTACTGATTACGAATCAGTTGCTCTGCCAACTGAGCTACATCAGCGCGAACAATATTCTAGCGAAAATTCCTGCTTCGCAAAAATCGCTTCTGCAGCCCTCTCCATGCTTTCTCGACATAAGGTCCCTGCGCCACCACTCCACTAGGCTACAATCGCGCTCGCACCACGTTGGTGCCGCAATATCCAACTCCAATTCATTTTCTGCATGAACCACCCTGAAACGGCGCGCGGCATCGCCTTGTCGGTCATCGCGTCGACGCTGTTCGCCCTGCTCTCTGCCTATACCAGTTGGCTGACGCCGCTCAACGGCCTCGATATTTTTGCCTGGCGCATCGTGTGGACGCTGCCGCTGGCGTTCGTGCTGATCGGTTGGCGCAAGCATGGCGCGCAGTTGCGTGATGCCGTTCTTGCATTGCTGCGCGCGCCGTTGCAGGCGCTGCTGTTTGTGGCGATGACGGCGATGCTGGGGGTGCAGCTGTGGCTGTTCTTGTGGGCGCCGCTGAATGGGCGGGCGCTGGATGTGTCGCTGGGATATTTCCTGCTGCCGCTGGCGATGGTGCTGATCGGGCGGTTTTATTACGGCGAGCGGCTGGATGTGTGGCAGCGCATTGCAGTGGCGTGCGCGGTCGCAGGCGTGTTGCATGAGCTGTGGATGACGCGGGCGTTTTCATGGCCGACGGTGCTGGTGGCGCTGGGCTATCCACCTTACTTCATGCTGCGGCGCCGCCTGAAGCTCGACTCGATGGTGATCTTCACGATGGAGATCGCGCTATTGACGCCGGTGGCGCTGTACACGCTGGCGATCAGTCCGAATCTGTCAGCGGTGTGGCAACGTCCTGACATGTATCTACTGCTGTTGCCGGGCCTGGGGCTGTTGAGCACGGCGGCGCTGGATTGTTTCCTGCGCGCGAGCCGCTTGCTGCCGATGGGTCTGTTCGGAATTCTCGGCTATGTCGAGCCGGTGTTGCTGGTGGTGGTGGCGATCATCCTGCTGGATGAGACGCTGAGCGCGGCGCAGTTGTGGACTTATATTCCGATCTGGATGTCGGTCGGCTTTACGGCGATTCACAGCGTGAGACTGATGCGGCGGCGCTAAAAACTCGCCGAAAAAATGAAAAGGGACTTGCATCGCAAGTCCCTTTGTCGTTCCGGCAGCTGGAAATTTCCCGCCGCTGTCGCTATTACTCTTTGTGATAACCGGTAACGCGCTCAACCTCGTTCTTCGACCCGAGGAATACCGCGACGCGCTGGTGCAGCTTCTCAGGCTGGATATCGAGGATGCGTTGATCGCCGTTGGTGGCGGCGCCACCGGCCTGTTCGACGATGAAGGCCATCGGGTTGGCTTCGTACATCAGGCGCAGCTTGCCTGGCTTGTCCGGTTCACGCGCATCGGCCGGGTACATGAAGACGCCGCCGCGGTTGAGGATGCGATGCACGTCGGCGACCATGGAAGCGATCCAGCGCATGTTGAAGTCCTTGCCGCGCGGACCGGTGGAGCCGGCCAGCATTTCGTCGACGTAGCGCTTGACCGGCGGATACCAGTGACGGGCGTTGGAGGCATTGATGGCGAATTCCTTGGTGTCTTCCGGAATCTGCATGTCGCGCTGCGTGAGCACCCAGGCGCCCATTTCGCGGTCCAGCGTGAAGCAGTGCACGCCGTCGCCGGTGGTCAGCACCAGTACGGTTTGCGGGCCGTAGACGGCGTAGCCGGCGGCGACTTGCCTGGTGCCGGGTTGCAGGAAGTCTTGTTCCGACGGCGTGGTCATGCCTTCCGGCGCCTTCAGCACGGAGAAGATGGTGCCGATGGAGACGTTGACGTCGATGTTGCTGGAGCCGTCCAGCGGATCGAACATCAGCAGGTATTCGCCCTTGGGATAGCGGTTGGGAATCGGGTGGATGGTTTCCATTTCTTCCGACGCCATGCCGGCCAGGTGGCCGCCCCACTCGTTGGCTTCGAGCAGGATTTCATTGGAGATGACGTCCAGCTTTTTCTGCACTTCGCCCTGCACGTTTTCGCTGCCGGCGCTACCCAGCACCTCGCCCAGCGCGCCCTTGCCGACGGCGTGGCTGATGCTCTTGCAGGCGCGGCCGACGACTTCGATCAGCAGGCGCAGTTCGGATGGGATCTTGTTGTGCAGGCGTTGCTGCTCAATCAGGTGTTGGGTCAGGCTGATGCGTTTGGTCATGATGCTCTCTCTTAAAAATCAAATTTTCTTTATTCAGTCTACCGACGCTTAATTGGACAGCGACTTGGTGATCACTTCGGCGACGTCGCGCGACAGGTTAGGCGTATCGGCCACCTGGCGCAGCGCGGCGCGCATTTTTTCCTGCAGCGCCGGCGAATACTTGCGCCAGCGGTCCATGCTGCGCGCCAGACGGGCCGCGACTTGCGGGTTGCTGCCGTTGAGCGCGATGACTTGCTCGGCCCAGAAGGCGTAGCCGCTGCCGTCGAGCGCGTGGAAGGCCGATGGATTGCCGTTGCAGAAACTGAAAATCAGGCTGCGTGCGCGGTTCGGATTCTTCAGCGTGAAGGCCGGATGCTGCGCCAGCGCGCGCACGGTGTCGACATCGGCGGTGCGTGCGGTGGCTTGCAGCGTGAACCACTTGTCGATGACCAGCGCTTCTTGTTCGAACTCGGTGTAGAAGACTTCCAGCGCTTTGCCCTTGCCCTCGGCGCGGCTGTTGGTGAGCGCCGCCAGTGCTGCCAGGCGGTCGGTCATGTTGTTGGCGTCGTCGCATTGCTGTTGCGCCAGCGCGTGCGCCTGCTCGTCGTCGAGTTCGGCCAGGTAGGACAGCACCACGTTTTTCAGTGCGCGCTTGCCCGAAGCGGTTGCGTCGGGGCTGTAGGCGCCCTTGTTCTGGTTGGCCTTGTAAGCGGCCAGCAGATCGGTGCGCAGGTCCTTGGCCAGCGTGCGGCGCAGGAACTGGCGCGCGGCGTGGATGGCTTGCGGATCGATGACTTCCATCTGCTCGGCGATCATGGTTTCCGACGGCAGGGTCAGCACCAGTTCGCGGAAGGCCGGGTCCAGCGAAGTGTCGTTGAGCGTGGCGCGCAACGCGTTGGTCAAGGCATCGTCCTGCTGCAGGTTGCCGAGCACGGATTCGACCGAGACGACGTGTCCCGATTGGCGCGCAGCCTGCACGGCGATGGTCAGGTTGAGCAGGCGGCGTGTGGCGAGACGCTGCCCGGCTTCCCAGCGATTGAAGGCATCGCTGTCGTGCGCCATCAGGAAGGCCAGCTCGGCATCGCTGTATTCATATTCCAGCACCACCGGTGCGGAGAAGCCGCGCAGTATGGACGGCACCGGTTTCTCGGCGACATCGGTGAATTTGAAAGTCTGTCTGGCTTGCGTCAGTTCCAGCACGCGCGTGGTCTGCGTCTGCTTGGCTGCCTTGTCGCCGGACAGGCTCAAGGCCATATCCTTGCCCTTGCTGTCGAGCAGGCCGACCGCGACCGGAATGTGGAACGGCAGCTTTTTCTTTTGTCCCGGCGTGGACGGGCAGGATTGTTCCAGCGTCAGTTCCAGCGTCTTTGCCTTGGCGTCGTAGCGTACGGAGGCGGCAACGCGCGGTGTGCCGGACTGGCTGTACCAGCGTTCGAACTGCTTGAGATCGCGCTTGTTGGCGTCGGCCATGGCGGCGCGGAAATCGTCGCAGGTCACGGCCTGGCCGTCGTGGCGCTTGAAGTACAGGTCCATGCCCTTGCGAAAGCCATCGCGGCCGAGCAGGGTCTGGTACATCCGCACCACTTCGGCGCCTTTTTCGTAGACGGTGACGGTGTAGAAATTATTGATCTCGACGAAGGAGTCGGGACGCACAGGATGCGCCATCGGGCCGGCGTCTTCCGGGAACTGCGCCTGGCGCAGCACGCGCACATCGTCAATGCGCTTGACCGCGCGGCCGCTGTCGCTGCCGATCATGTCGGCGGAAAACTCCTGGTCGCGGAACACGGTCAGGCCTTCCTTCAGCGACAGCTGGAACCAGTCGCGGCAGGTGACGCGGTTGCCGGTCCAGTTGTGGAAGTATTCGTGGCCGACCACGGCTTCGATGTTGGCGTAATCGACATCGGTGGCGATGCGCGGATTGGCCAGCACGAACTTGGTGTTGAAAATGTTAAGACCTTTGTTTTCCATCGCGCCCATGTTGAAGTCGCCGACGGCGACGATCATGAAGCGGTCCAGGTCCAGTTCCAGCCCGAAGCGCTCTTCATCCCAGCGGATGCTGTTCTTGAGCGAATCCATGGCGTGCTGGGTCTTGTCGAGGTTGCCCGCTTCCACCCACACTTGCAACAGCACTTCGCGGCCGGATTGCAGCTTGTATTTTTCTTCCTGGCAGACCAGCTTGCCGGCCACCAGCGCGAACAGGTAGGACGGTTTCTTGAACGGGTCTTCCCACTTGGCGTAATGACGGCCGTCGGGCAGATTGCCCTCTTCGATCAGATTGCCGTTGGACAGCAGCACCGGGTACTTTTTCTTGTCGGCGCGCAGCATGACGGTGTACTTGCCCATGACGTCGGGACGATCCGGGAAGTAGGTGATCTTGCGGAAACCTTCGGCTTCGCACTGCGTGAAAAAATTGCCGTTGGACACGTACAAACCCATCAGCGAGGTATTGCGCTGCGGATTGGTGGTGGTTTCGATATCCAGCGTGACCTTGGCCGGCGCGCCGGGAATGCGCAGGATGCCGCCCTGCACGCGGTAGTCGCGCGCGGTCAGCGTCTTGCCGTTGAGGCGCAGCTGGACCAGGTCCAGTTCTTCGCCGTAGAGTTCGATGTCCTTGCCGGCGGCGGCAGGGTTGCGCTGCATGGTGATGCGGGTGGCAACGCGGGTCAGTTCCGGCTCAAGGTCGAAACCCATTTCGACAGTATCGACAAAATAGGTCGGAGCAGCGTAATCTTTGCGGTAAATCGTCGGAGGCGTTTCTGTGCGCATGGAGGATATCCCGTGGAATGGAGGCACTAGGTGCAATAGGAACAAAACAGGATTTTACCAATCAACCGTATGGATAGGCAGAAAAGGGCGAGAATAGTCAGTTGTGACTCGCTACCAGGCGTCGTAGCCGGACATTTCACCGAAGCCGCTCACTTCACGATGCTCACACCATGACCTGCCAGAACCACCGGAGACTCACCATGAAACGCTTGCTTGGAGTCCTTTTCCTCGCCGGCAGCGCCCTGCTCACAGGATGCGCCACCACCATCACCAGCGACGTCACGGCTTTCCACGCCTGGCCGGCGGACCTGAAGGACAAATCCTTCGTCTTCGCGCCCGCCAAGGAACAGGAAGGCAGCCTCGAATACCGTAACTACGAACAACTGATCCGCGCCGAATTGCTGCGCCTGGGCTTTACCGATGCCCCGGCTTCGGCACCGGCAGCGTTGAAGGTGTCGTTCGCCTACGGCATGCAATCGGGCACCATCGTCGTGACGCAACCGATGTATGACCCCTTCTGGTACGGTCCCGGCTATCCGGGCTGGCGCGGACGCGGCTTCGGGCCATGGGGACCGGGACCGTTCTACGATCCGTTCTGGGGACCGCCGATGCAGACCACTGCCTTCCCGGTATTCCAGCGGCGTTTGCATGTGACCATTGCGCGCGCAGCCGGCGATCAGAAACTGTATGAAGTGACCGTCGACAGCGAAGGCCGCGAAGCCACCTTGCCGATGGCGATGCCTTACATGGTGCGCAGCGCGTTTGCGGAATTCCCCGGCCCCAGCGGTGTGTCGCGCCATGTGGTGCTGAAGCTGGACAAGACGGCCAAAACGCCGACACCTGCACCCGCGCCGACGCCCGCCTCGCCTGTCGGAACTGTCCCCTAGCACGCAGCTCACGCCTATTGACGAAATGAGTTCCTGGAGTTCAGTTGATGAGCTTTGAGCCGTAGGCAATACCGGTAACGTCCACATAACTGGAACCGTTATGGTTGCCCGGCTCAAAACGAATATCAAAGCCGCCGGCGTCATAGTTCTTGGTACTGATCGATTCCAGCGCCTGCATAAAACGCTCTCGCGTAAGCAATCTGCCGGTCCGTTTCAAGCCTTCCACCAAAATCTTGGCAGCAATGAAGCCTTCGAGACTGGAGAAATCGAATTTCCCTCCATGCTGTTCTCCATAAACCTTTTGGTATTCGTACACAATCGGAACACGCTTTGACCAAGGGAAAGGCACGACCTGGGTGATGACATTGCCGGCCCCTTCACCCTGTAATGACGCCAGTAGCGAGGTCGCTCCGACAAAGGAAAGATTGTAAAAAATTCCGCGATAGCCGCCCTTGCGCATGGCTTTGATAAATGCAGCCGAAGAAACATAGCTGCTGACCACGATAATTGCATCGGGCTGATGAGGCGCGATTCTGCCGATGGCGCCGGCGACTTCCTGACTATTGCGTTCTACGGAGGCACTGACAATCAACTGGATATTTTTTTCAGCCAGCTTGCGCTGCAATATTTCCAATGTCGACCAGCCGAACTCATCATTCTGATACAGCACTGCAACTTGCTTTTTACCGCTGCTGATCAGTTGCTTGAGCATGTAGCCTACTTCAACCTCATAGCTGGCGCGAATGTTGAAGACCAGCGCGTTGAAGGGTTCGCGCAGGAACTGCGCGCCCGACACCGGCGCAAAAAACGGAATCCCGGCCTGGTTAACCAACGGCAAGGCGGCGCGCGCCGTCGGCGTGCCGACATAGCCAAACAGTGCGAACACTGCATCTTTGCGGATCAGTTGCTCGGTGTTCTTGACAGTCCGTTCAGGTTCGTACTGATCGTCCCTCGCAATGAGTTCGATATAACGGCCGTGCACGCCGCCATCGGCATTGACCTTGGAAAAATAAGCGCTGGCGCCGCGATTGAAAAGTCTGCCCAACTCTCCGGAAGGCCCGGAAAGAGGTGCCGACTGCCCCAACAGAACCCTGGCTTCGCTGACACCGATCTCGGCGTGGACCTTGCCGGCGGCAAACCAGAGCAGGGCGGCAAACAAGGCGCTCAAGAGAGAATATTTGTCCCTGAACAAAGGTATTGTCGACATAAATTCTCACTTAAAACGAATAAAAAATCGTAATAATCAAGAGCAAGATATTGCATTATCGACAACACAAATAGATCGGCAAGCAACGTTACATTTTTTGCCATCTATACAACACAAATAAAACACAAACCCCGGCGTATCTTGCGACAGGCCGGGGTGCGTGAAAAGCTATCGAGGGGGCTACGCGACCGCAGCGCTAAGAGAAGTACGCTTCGCTGCCGAAGGTAATCGCCACAATCATCAATACCGCCAGGATCAGCACGATCAGCAGCCGCCCGAACCTGGGCGAGCCGTCGGTGCCGGACGGCTGCTCGTCGGGGTGATTCATCGGGCTCTTGCCCGGATCGGAGTTAGCCAAGATCGGTCCTCAGGGAATCAGGATGGTGGAACCGGTGGTCTTGCGGCCTTCCAGATCGGCATGCGCCTGGCCGACGTCTTTCAGCGCATAACGCTGGTTGATGTCGATGCAGACCTTCTTGCTCTCGACCATGGCGAACAGGTCGCCGGCCGTGGCGTTGAGCGCTTCGCGCGTGGCGACATAATTGCCCAGCGAAGGACGCGTCAAAAACAGCGAACCGCGTGACGCCAGTTCGCTCACGCCGAACGGCGACACCGGACCGGAGGCGCTGCCGAAGCTGACCATCATGCCGCGCGGCGACAGGCAGTCGAGCGAACCGAGGAAGGTGTCCTTGCCGATTGAGTCATAGACCACCGGCACGCCTTTGCCGCCGGTCAGTTCCTTGACGCGCTCAACGAAGTTCTCGGTCTTGTAATTGATCACGTGGGTGCACCCTGCAGCAGTTGCCAGCGCAGCCTTTTCGTCGGTGCTGACGGTGCCGATCACGGTCACGCCCAGCGCCTTTGCCCATTGGCAGGCGATCAGGCCGATACCGCCGGCGGCGGCGTGCAGCAGGATGGTTTCGCCGCCCTTGAGCGGATAGGTCTGGCGCAGCAGGTATTGCACGGTCATGCCTTGCAGCATCATCGCGGCGGCGGTGTCGAAGCTGATCGAATCCGGCAGCTTGACCAGGATATCGGCAGGCATCACGCGCGCTTCGGCGTAAGCGCCGTTGGGGCGGCCGGCATAGGCGACGCGGTCGCCGGCCTTGAAGTCGGTGACGCCGGCGCCGACGGCCTCGATGGTGCCTGCGCCTTCCTGGCCGAGGCCGCTCGGGAGCGGCTGCGGATACAGGCCGATGCGGAAATAGACGTCGATGAAATTCAGGCCGACGGCGGCGTGGCGGATGCGGACTTCGCCGGGACCGGGATCGCCGACCTCAACGTCGACGTATTCCATGACTTCCGGTCCGCCGGTCTTGAACATTCTGATTGCTTTTGTCATTTCGGTCTCCTGAATGGCGATTGAAGAAAACTTGCTTAAGTCTTTTTGCGCGACAACAAATAAATCCCGGACAACACCAGCGCCGTACCGACCAGCTGGATCGCCGTGATCGGCTCATCCAGCAGCATGGCGCCGAGGAACAGCGTCGACACCGGCCCCACCAGCCCGGCCTGGGCAGCGCTCGGCGCACCGATGCGCGCCACGGCGATCATGGTCAGGAATACCGGCAGCACGGTGCAAAACACGGCGTTGAACGCCGACAACTGATACACCTCAACCGGCTGCACCAGCGCGCCGACCGGACGCAAGATGAAAAACTGCGCAATACACGCCACCGACGACACGCACATGGCATAGGCCACCAGGCGCATCGCGCCGACGCGGCGCACCAGCTCGCCGGAGAAGATCAGATAAAGCGCATACGAAATCGCCGCGCCCAGCACCAGCACGCTGCCCAGCACCACGTTGCTGCCGCCGGTGTTGATGTCATGTTGCAGCACCAGCGCCGTACCGAGGTAGGACACCAGCAGCGCGGCCCATTCCACCAGGCCGACCTTGCGCTTGTAGAACGTGAAGGAAATCAGCAGCACGAACGACGGCGTGAGAAACAGGATCAGCCGCTCCAGCCCGGCCGAGATGTATTGCAGGCCGAGGAAATCGAGGAAGCTCGACAGGTAGTAGCCGATCAGGCCGAGGAAGACGATCTTGGCGTAATCGCGTCCGGCCAGCGGCGGCGAATGGCGCGCCTGCCAGACCGCCACGACGGCGAACATCGGGAAAGAAAACATCATGCGCAGGCTGATCACCATCACCGCATCGACGTGATAGCGGTACATCAGCTTGGCGACGATCGCCTTGGCCGAGAAGAAAATGGCGCCGACGACGGCGAGCAGCAAACCGCCGAGATAAGCCTGGCGTTTGGAAATAGCGGGGGAAAGTGTGGCGGAAGACATCGCATGATTGTAAACGCTCCCGGCCCGAAGCGCCGAAGTGCCGTCGCTGCCGGATTCAAGCCGTCCGGATGGACGCGCTCAGCGGCGCCATCAGCGCATTGAGTTCGGCGGCGTCGAATTTGGGCGCGAGCTCCGCATCGCTGCCCAGCACGCCTTCGGCCAGCACCGACTTGCGTTCCTGCAGCTCCATGATGCGCTCTTCGATGCTGCCTTCGACGATCAGTTTGTAGACCAGCACGGTCTGGTCTTGCCCGATGCGATGCGCGCGCGCGATGGCCTGCTCTTCCACGGCGGGATTCCACCAGGGATCGACCAGGATGACGGTGTCGGCCGCGGTCAGGTTGAGGCCGATGCCGCCGGCCTTGAGGCTGATCAGCAGAATCGGCACGCTCTTGCTCTGGAAGCGCGCCACCACCTCGCCGCGCTGCGCCGGCGGCGTCTTGCCGGTCAGCGACAGCCAGTCGAGCTGCAAGGCGTCGAGTTCGGTTTCGATCAGCGCCAGCATCTCGGTGAACTGCGAAAACACCAGCACGCGCCGGCCTTCCGCCGCCAGCGAGGGCAGCATGTCGCGCAGCATTTCTATCTTGGCGCGTTCGATGTTCTTTGGCGCTTTGTCTCCCTTAAGTAACAGCGGATCGCAACATACCTGGCGCAGCTTGAGCAAGGCATCCATGATCGTCACGTGCGAACCGGTGAAACCCTTGCGCTCCAGCACGCGGCGCACTTGCTTGTCGGCGGCCACGCGTACGCTTTCGTAGAGGTCGCGTTGCGCTCCTGCCAGCCGCAGCAGTTTGACGGCGACGGTTTTGGCCGGCAATTCGGCGGCGACGTTTTCCTTGCGGCGACGCAGGATGAAGGGACGCACACGTTGCGCCAGCAATTGTGCGCGCAAGGTCTCGCCGTTTTCTTCGATGGGCTTGCGCCACAGCCGCGCGAACGTGGTGGCGTCGCCGAGGAATCCCGGCATAAGGAAATTGAATTGCGTCCACAGCTCGCCCAGATGGTTTTCCATCGGCGTGCCGGTCATGCAGATGCGATGCCGTGCCTGCAAACGGCGCACCGCGCTGGCGGCGCGCGCCGATGCATTCTTGACGGTCTGCGCTTCGTCGAGGATCAGCAGATGGAACGGTTGCCGCGCCAGCATGTCGAGGTCGCGCCACACCAGCGGATAAGTGGTGAGCACGATGTCGTAGTCGGCCATGCGCGCGAAATCCTCTTCCCGCTCCGGACCTTGCAAAGCCAGCACGCGCAAGGCCGGCGCCATGCGCCTGGCTTCCGCCTGCCAGTTGAATACCAGCGAGGTCGGCAACACCACCAGCGCGGGACAGTCGAGCCGCCCCGCCTGATGTTCGATGAGGATGTGCGCCAGCATCTGCGCCGTCTTGCCCAGCCCCATGTCGTCGGCCAGGATGCCGGCCAGATTGTGCTCGCGCAGATATTGCAGCCAGGCGACGCCGTGCAGCTGATACGGACGCAGCGTGACGCCAAGTCCTTGCGGCGCAGCCACCGGAGGCGGCTCGCCGGCAGCGCGCAGGCGTTGCGCCAGCGCACGCAGGCCGGCGTCGTTTTGCATGGTCAGCACGCCACTGCGTGCGGCGTCGCTGTCGCCCAGGCGCAGGCACATGTCTTCGAGACGGCCGGCATCCCAGGCGGAAATGCGCAGCGGGCCTTCCTTGCGGCGCGGATCGGTCAGCAGGTCGAGCATGGACGAGACGATGACCTTGAGCGGCGCCGCCAGCGCATCGACACGTTTGCCGCCGGGCGCGCGCAGCGAGATGACGGAGATGTCGTCGATGGCGGCGATCTTTTGCACGTCGGTCCAGCGCGCATCGCGACGCAACAGGTCGGCCAGCATCGGCGCGAGGTCGAACGATTGTCCTTCGATCTCAATGCCCATGGTCAGCAGCCACCAGGCGGCGCGACCGGGGCCGACCTCACCGAAGTCGCCGATGACTTTGTGACGCCCTTGCAGCAACCGGCTGGCGACTTCCTTGCCCAGCACGGCGCCGGACTCGGGACTGACGATCAGACGCCAGGCGTCGACCGGCACGCTCTCGTGCGCGAAGCCGGGACGCACGACGATGGTCCAGCCCTGCTCCTGCAATTGCGGCACCTGATCGGCCCAGAAATCGCCGAAATTATTTTCCAGCAGGAGCGACCACAAGGGATCGTGCAAGGTCGCCATGTCGTCGGCGCGCCATTGCAAAGCGTCTGGCGGCAGCGGCAACAATCCCGCCGCCTGGATCGCTTCGAGCGCATCGGCCTCGGCGTGCAGGTTGCGGCGCATGACGATTTGCCGTCCTTTGCCATCGAACAAGGTTTGCGTCGCGGCGACGCTCCGGTCCATGAGGCTGGTTTGCGCGGCCGTTTCCCAGCGCAGATGCTCGCCGGCCTGATACGTCCAGTCGATCTGCGCAACCGTCACATTACCGCCGCGCGGCCCGAACAGTCCGCCCGGACGCAGGCCGAACACGCCGTCGCCGCGCGTGAGCGTGTGCAGCGTCAGGCGCGGGCGAAAGCGCCCCAGTACTTCAGAGGCGTTCAGCGACGATGAGGATTGGTCCTCGGAAACTGCCATCGGCGGATCGATCAACGCTTCTTGAGCAGGGACCCGAGCACGCCGCGAATGATTTCACGGCCGACCTGCGAGCCGATGCTGCGCGCTGCAGATTTGACCATGGCTTCCACGGGCGACTCGCGGTGGCTCTTGCCTCCGGCGCTGTTGCCGAAAAATCCGCCGGCAGCGTCTTTCAGCAAATCACCCAAACCGCCGCCGGAAGATTCCGGTTCGGCCGGCACGGTCGTGTTGGCAGGCGCGCCGGAAGCAGTCGCAGTGCCCGGCTGCTGGGCGGCGCGGCCCTTGAGTTTTTCGTAGGCGGACTCGCGGTCGACGACTTTTTCGTAGACGCCCGCGACCACGGACGAGGCGATGAAGGCCTTGCGCTCGTCGTCGGTGATAGGACCGATCTGCGAACCCGGCATCATGACGTAGGCGCGCTCGACCACGTTCGGACGGCCCTTCTCGTCGAGGAAGGACACCAGCGCTTCGCCGACGCCGAGTTCGGTAATCGCAGTCGCGGTATTGAGTTGCGGATTGGCGCGGAAGGTTTCAGCCGCTGCCTGCACGGCCTTCTGGTCGCGCGGCGTGTAGGCGCGCAAGGCATGCTGCACGCGGTTGCCGAGCTGGCCCAGCACGGTGTCGGGAATATCCAGCGGATTTTGCGTGACGAAGAAGACGCCGACGCCCTTGGAGCGGATCAGGCGCACCACTTGCTCGATCTTTTGCAGCAGCGGCTTGGGCGCTTCATCGAACAGCAGATGCGCCTCATCGAAGAAGAACACCAGCTTGGGCTTGTCGAGGTCGCCGACTTCCGGCAGATGCTCGAACAGTTCGGACAGCATCCACAGCAGGAAGGTCGAATACAAACGCGGCGCGTTGAGCAGCTTGTCGGCGGCGAGAATGTTGATCACGCCCTTGCCCTTGGCGTCGGTCTGCATCCAGTCTTCGATATTGAGCATGGGCTCGCCGAAGAACTTGTCGCCGCCCTGCTCCTCGATGCCGATCAGGCCGCGCTGGATGGCGCCGATGCTGGCGGCCGAGATGTTGCCGTATTCAGTCTTGAAGGTGGCGGCGTTGTCGCCGACGTGCTGCAGCATGGCGCGCAGGTCTTTGGTGTCGAGCAGCAACAAGCCGTTGTCATCGGCGATCTTGAACACGAGTTGCAGCACGCCTTCCTGCGTGTCGTTCAGGTTCAGCATGCGCGACAGCATCAGCGGTCCCATGTCGGACACCGTGGCGCGCACCGGATGGCCCTTTTCGCCGAACACGTCCCAGAACGTCACCGGCAGCGCCTCCCACGCCGGCTCGCTCATGCCGAGCGAGCTCAGGCGTTCCTTGCCCTTGGCCGTCAGCACGCCGGCCTTGGACAAGCCCGACAGATCGCCTTTGACGTCGGCCATGAACACCGGCACGCCGATGTCCGACAGCGCCTGCGCCACCACTTGCAGGGTCACGGTCTTGCCGGTGCCGGTGGCGCCGGTGATGCAGCCGTGGCGATTGACCAGATTGGGCAGCAAGGCCAGTTCCTGGGTCTGATTGCGGGCGACGAGAAGTGGATTGATCATGATAGGAATGTAATAAGAACGCCAATAAAGAGGATGGCCGGAGGTCGGCTTTGGGGTCGGACGATATGGTAAAATTCCCGGTCGATTATAACTAGAACGCCTTTCGTCAATCTCCGATATCCACTGAAAATTCGGGAAAATTCAGCAGACTTCGCGACGATCCGGTTGGAGCGCGTTTCATCAAGGCAGGAAAGATTCATCATGGCTGGACACAGCAAATGGGCCAATATTCAGCATCGCAAGGGCCGTCAGGACGAAAAGCGCGGCAAGATCTGGACGCGCCTGATCAAGGAAATCACCGTTGCAGCCCGCATGGGCGGCGGCGAACCGGACGCCAATCCGCGTCTGCGCCTGGCCGTCGACAAGGCGGCCGACGCCAACATGCCCAAGGACAACGTCACGCGCGCCATCCAGCGCGGCACCGGCACCCTGGACGGCGTCAACTACGAAGAAGTCCGCTATGAAGGCTACGGCATCAACGGCGCGGCCATCATCGTCGATTGCATGACCGACAACCGCATCCGCACCGTGGCCGAAGTGCGCCACGCGTTTTCCAAGTTCGGCGGCAACATGGGCACCGAAGGTTCGGTGTCGTTCATGTTCAAGCACTGCGGCCAGCTGATGTACGCGCCGGGCGTGAGCGAAGACGCGGTCATGGAGGCCGCGCTCGAAGCCGGCGCCGATGACGTCATCACCGACGAAGAAGGCGGCATCGAAGTGTTGACGCCGCCGCACGACTTCGCCGTCGTCAAGGCCGCGATGGAAAAAGCCGGCTTCAAGGCCGAAATGGCCGAAATCATCATGAAGCCCGCAACCGAAACCGTCTTCACCGGCGACGACGCCGTCAAGATGCAAAAACTGCTGGATGCTTTGGAAAACCTCGACGACGTGCAAGAAATTTACAGCAACGCCGTGATTGAAGAATAAGCCGGCCAATTCAACTTAATCAGCCTATCCCATGAAAATTCTCGTTGTTGGCTCCGGCGGTCGTGAACACGCACTGGCCTGGAAAATCGCCCAATCCCCACGCATCCAAACCGTCTACGTTGCACCGGGCAATGGCGGCACCGCGCTCGACGAGCGCCTGGAAAACGTCGCGATCACCGATCTCAACGAACTCGCCGATTTCGTCGAAAAAGAACACGTCGCGCTGACCGTGGTCGGCCCGGAAGTGCCGCTGGCCGCCGGCATCGTCAACCTGTTCCGCGCCCGCGGCCTGAAGATTTTCGGCCCCACCAAGGAAGCCGCACAACTGGAAAGCTCGAAGGATTTCTCCAAGTCCTTCATGAAGCGCCATGCAATCCCGACGGCTGAATATCAGACCTTCTCCGACGTCAAGGCAGCGCACGACTATGTCGACCAAAAGGGTGCGCCTATCGTGATCAAGGCTGACGGCCTGGCCGCCGGCAAAGGCGTGGTCGTCGCGCTGACGCTGGAAGAAGCGCACGGCGCAGTCGACATGATGCTGTCGGACAACAAGCTCGGCGACGCCGGCGCGCGCGTGGTGATTGAAGAATTCCTGGCCGGCGAAGAAGCCAGCTTCATCGTCATGGTCGACGGCAAGAACATCCTGCCGCTGGCCACCAGCCAGGACCACAAGCGCCTGCAAGACAACGACCAGGGTCCGAACACCGGCGGCATGGGCGCCTACTCCCCGGCGCCGATCGTGACGCCGGCGCTGCACGCCCGCGTGATGCGCGAAATCATCGTGCCGACCGTGCAGGGCATGGCCAAGGACGGCATCCCGTTCTCCGGCTTCCTGTACGCCGGCCTGATGATCGACGACAAGGGCAATCCGAAGACGCTGGAATTCAACTGCCGCATGGGCGACCCCGAAACCCAGCCGATCATGGCGCGCCTGAAGACCGACCTGCTGGCCGTGATGGAACACGCGGTGCAAGGCACGCTGGACACCATCGAACTGGAATGGGACCGCCGCACCGCGCTGGGCGTGGTGATGGCAGCCGCCGGTTATCCGGACGCGCCGCGCAAGGGCGACCTGATCACCGATATCCCTGCAGAGACCGATGACTGCGTTACTTTCCACGCCGGCACCACACTCACCGGCGACAAGCTGACCACCTCGGGCGGCCGCGTGCTGTGCGTCGTGGGCCTGGGCGACAGCGTCAAGGTCGCACAGAAGCAGGCGTATGCCGCGGCGGACCTGATCCACTTCGAAGGCGCGCAACTGCGCCGCGACATCGGCTGGCGCGCGATCAAGCGCTGATCCCTGCGCAAAACGCGGAATCGATGGAAACCTCGCAAAATCTTATGTTTTGCGAGGTTTTTTCTTTGTATTCGCCTGTTTTGCATAAAATCGCATCAAATCTGCAACAAAAAACGCAACGGGAGAACTAATCCCGATGAATGACGTGGATAACACCGCCCATCACGATACCCGCCACCCTATCTGCGCAGCGAATACAAGAAAGGAACACGCATGCAACAACATCTGCTCAATCTGGACACCCTGATCAACCTCTACCTGGTGCCGTTCGGCCTCAAGGTCCTCGCCGCGCTGGTCATCTGGATCGTCGGCGGCATGCTGATCGCCACCTTCGCCAAGGTCGTGCGGCGCGTGCTGACGGCGCGCCAGTTCGAGGCGACGCTGATCAATTACGCCGTGTCGGCCATCCACGTGATCCTGCGCGTGCTGCTGGTGATGGGCATCCTGGAAGTCTGCGGCATCCCGACCACTTCGTTTGCCGCCATGATCGGCGCGGTCGGCGTGGCGCTGGGCGTGGCCTGGTCCGGCCTGCTGTCGAACTTCGCGGCCGGCATCTTTCTGGTGGTGCTGCGCCCGTTCAAGGTCGGCGACTACATCACCGCAGCCGGGCAGACCGGCACCGTGACCGACATCGGCCTGGTGACCACGACCATGCTGACCGACAACAACCTGCGCGTGATCATCGGCAACAACAAGCTGTTCTCGGACATCATCACCAACTACAACGTCCAGCCCACCCGCCGCATCGATCTGCGTTGCCAGATCGCCTACGGCGTCGATCCGGCCGCCGCGATTGCGCGCCTGACCGAGAAGGTCTCGCACATTCCCAATGTGCTGACCACCCCTGCCATTGCGGTGGTGATCCAGGAGTTCAACGCCATGGGCACGCTATTGGCGGTGCGCCTGTTTGCGGCAACGCCGAATTTCGGCCAGGTCTACAACGACACCAACCAGGCTATCGCCCAGACTTGCGCCGAGGCCGGCTGGCCGGCGCCGGCAACATATCAGGTCAGCATCGCCAATCCCTCCGCAGATCCGGCGGCCGCGCCGGGCGCCAAACCCGATGCAGACAAGCCTGCCCCACAGGCCTGAACCGCGCGCTTTTGTCTCTATCTGTCTCAAATCCCTCTCTAAAGCCTGTTCCGGAGCCGTCAAAACGGCTCCGGACTACCCGCTGAAGCCCCTGTCAGGGTACAATCGCGGGGGTAATTTTTCTTGCGTGCACCAAAGAGCGCCTTAGCGGCTGCCACCACGCCCCCTTCCGATCGACGCGCCGTGACATCATCCGCCAACGCACCTTCTACCGTTAAAGCCTATTTGCAAGATCTTCAACACCGCATCGTCGCGGCGTTGGAAGACGTGGACGGCAAATCCTTTCTGACCGATTCATGGGAACGCCCTGAAGGCGGCGGCGGGACCTCGCGCATCATCGAAGAAGGCGATGTGCTGGAGCGCGGCGGTGTGGGTTTTTCTCACGTGATGGGCAAGAACCTGCCGCCCTCGGCTGCCGCCAACCGTCCGGAAATCGCCGGCCGCGAGTGGGAAGCCATGGGCGTATCGCTGGTGCTGCATCCGCGCAATCCTTACGCGCCGACGGTGCACATGAACGTGCGCTTCTTCGTCGCCAAGGCGGACGGCCAGGAGCCGGTCTGGTGGTTCGGCGGCGGCATGGACCTGACGCCCTACTATGGCTTCGCCGAAGATGCGAGCCATTTCCACCGCAGTTGCCGCGATGCGCTGGCGCCGTTCGGCGACGAACTGCATCCGCGCTTCAAGACATGGTGCGACGACTATTTTTATCTGAAGCACCGCAAGGAAGCGCGCGGCGTCGGCGGGATTTTTTTCGACGATTTCAACGCGCTGCCGTTTGACGACAGTTTCGCCCTGATCCGCAGCGTCGGCGACCGTTTCCTCGATGCTTACCTGCCGATCCTGCAACAGCGCAAGGACACGCCTTACGGCGAGCGCGAACGCGACTTCCAGGCTTATCGTCGCGGACGCTATGTCGAGTTCAACCTGGTGTTCGACCGCGGCACGCTGTTCGGCCTGCAATCGGGCGGACGCACCGAGTCGATCCTGATGTCGATGCCGCCGGTGGTGAAGTGGCGCTACAACTGGCAGCCCGAAGACGGCAGCCCGGAGGCGCAGCTGTATACCGATTTCCTGCCGCATAAGGAATGGATCTAGTGGTGGCCGCCTCTTTGCCTGTACCAGCCTCGCGCTGCATCGCCATCCTGGGCGGCAGCTTCGATCCGGTCCATAACGGCCATGTCGCGCTGGGCGATCATTTCGTCGAACTGCTGCAGCCGGACGAGTTGCGCGTGATTCCGGCGGGCAACCCGTGGCAAAAGCATGGCCTGCAGGCCACGCCGGCGCAACGCGTAGAAATGGTCGAACTGGCGTTCGGCCATGAACACGTGCCTGTGGTGATTGACCAACAGGAAATCCGCCGCACCACGGCAACTTACACCATCGATACCTTGCAGGCCTTGCGGGCCGAGCTCGGTCCCGAGGTCTCCATCGTTTTCCTGATGGGCGCAGACCAATTGCAGCATCTGGACACCTGGCAAGGCTGGCAACAGCTGTTCGACTATGCCCACCTGTGCGCGGCTTCGCGCCCCGGCTTCGGCATCGACGCCGCGCAGGTGCCGGACGTTGTCATGCAGGAATTCACACGCCGTGCCGGCACTGAAAAGGAAATACGCACCACCTCGCACGGCAAAGCCTATCTGGCATCCAGTCTCGACGTCGACATTTCGTCGACCGAAATCCGTTCCTTGCTGCAACGCGGCGAAAGACCGGAGTCGCTGATCCCGGCGAGGGTGCTAGACTATATCGAACAACATCATCTCTATCAAAACTAATGGATATCAAAAAACTGCAAACAGCCGTCGTGGACGCGCTGGAAGACGTCAAAGCTCAGGACATCAAGATCTATGACACCACTCACCTGACCAGCCTGTTCGACCGCGTGGCGATCGCCTCCGGTACCTCGAACCGTCAGACCAAGGCATTGGCCGCATCGGTGCGCGACAAGGTCAAGGCCAAGGGCGGCCACGTCGTCAGCGTCGAAGGCGAAGACACCGGCGAATGGGTGCTGGTCGACTTGGGCGACATGATCGTCCACATCATGCAGCCGGCCATCCGCGCCTACTACCGCCTGGAAGAAATCTGGGGCGACAAGGAAGTGAAGATGGGCGCCGCCAAGCGCGTGGCCTCCACCGCCGCCGCCAAGAAGGCCGCCGAAGACGAAAAGCCGACCAAGATCCGCCGCACCCGCGAGCAAGCCGAAGCGGTTGAAGCCAGCCAGGCCATCGACGACGACGAAGCACCGAAGAAGCCGGCACGCAAGCCGCGCGCCACTTCGGTCACCACCGACGCCAAGCCGGCGCCGAAGACCACGCGCGCACCGCGCGCCTCGACCACCCTCAGCGCCGCCAAGAACAAGGCTGCCGCCGGCACCGGTACTGCCGTCAAGCGCAAGGCCCCGGCCAAGAAAGCAGTCGGCACCACGGTCAAGGTCGCCATGCCGAAAAGCGCCGTTGCGTCGAAGAAGGCGGCCGCCGCCAAGCGTCCGGCACGTCCAAAAGCCAAGGCCTGACCCCGGCAGTGTGAGCCATGCAGCTCATCATTACCGCCGTCGGCCACAAAATGCCGGATTGGATCGCATCGGGATTTAACGAATACGCCAAGAGAATGCCGGCCGAGTGCCGGGTTCTGTTGAAAGAAATCAAACCGATAGAACGCTCCGGCAGCAGGACCGCAGAAACCGTGATGTCGCAGGAACGCAGCAAGATCGAAGCGGCCCTGCCGAAAGGCGCCCGCATCATCGCGCTGGACGAGCACGGCAAGGACATCACCTCAGTACAGTTGTCGCAGTTGCTGACGCAGTGGCAGCAGGACGGTCGCGACGTCGCCTTCGTGATCGGCGGCGCCGACGGACTCGATCCCGGCTTCAAGGCCAATGCCGACATGCTGGTGCGCATTTCCAGCCTGACGCTGCCGCACGGCATGGTGCGCGTACTGCTGGCGGAACAGTTATACCGCGCCTGGTCGATTACGCAGAATCATCCTTATCACCGCGTGTAAGGATCAACGGCGTAACAGACGAGACACGGAAAGAATACAAGCAAGCACGTCGTCGCAGATGGAAACACAGCGACGACGTACGGATAAATACTGAGAAGTGTTGCTTCATGAAACTTGCTGACAAAAAAATCTACCTCGCCTCCAAAAGCCCGCGCCGGCGCGAACTGCTGCGCCAGATCGGCATCGATTTCGAACTGCTGCTCAACGACAAGGAAGTCGACGAGCAAGTCCTCCCGGACGAAAAACCCGCCGCCTATGTCGCCCGCGTCACGCGCGACAAGCTCATGAGCGCACGCCAGACCATGCTGTACCGGCAACTGCCGATGCGCCCCATACTCGCGGCCGACACCACCGTCGTGGTGGACGACCTGATCCTCGGCAAGCCGGCCGACATGAAAGAAGCCATCGAGATGATCAAACGTCTGTCCGGACGCACGCACCAGGTGCTCACCAGCATCGCGGTCGCGTTCCAGGAACAGATGTGGCAGACCACGCAATACTCCGACGTCGTCTTCGAAGCGCTGAGCGACGACATGATCCGCTCCTATTGCGCCACCCAGGAACCCTACGACAAGGCCGGCGGTTACGGCATCCAGGGACTGGCGTCGATTTTCATCAAGGACATCGCCGGCAGCCACTCCGGCATCATGGGCCTGCCGCTGTTCGAGACGGCGCAGCTGCTGCACAACGCCGGCCTGCGCATCCTGCCGCCGGCCACGCCGTGATCACGTCGATCGCGGCCCGCACCTCCAAGAATTCACATTTTAGGGTCACCAGACCATGAACGAAGACATCCTGATCAACATCACGCCGCAGGAGACGCGCGTGGCGCTCATCCTGCAAGGCGCGGTGCAAGAACTGCACATCGAGCGCACGCTCTCGCGCGGCCTGGCCGGCAACATCTATCTCGGCAAAGTCGTGCGCGTGCTGCCCGGCATGCAGTCGGCCTTCATCGACATCGGCCTCGAACGCGCCGCCTTCCTGCATGTCGCCGACATCTGGGAAGCCAAGCCGCACGACGGCCAACATGGCCAGAACGTGCCGCAAATCCCGATTGAAAAACTGCTGTTCGACGGCCAGACCATTACCGTCCAGGTTATCAAGGACCCGATCGGCACCAAGGGTGCGCGCCTGTCGACGCAGATTTCCATCGCCGGCCGCATGCTGGTGTATCTGCCGCAGGACAAGCACATCGGCATCTCGCAGCGCATCGAGAACGAAGCCGAGCGCGAACTGTTGCGCAGCAAGGTGCAAAGCCTGCTGCCGCCGGAGGAAAAAGGCGGCTTCATCATCCGCACCATGGCTGAAGACGCTTCCGACGCCGACCTGCAGATGGACGTCGAATATCTGCGCAAGACCTGGGCCAGCATCATCGCCCAGACCAAGACCAAGCCCGCCGCCACGCTGATGTACCAGGACCTGAGCCTGGCGCAGCGCGTGCTGCGCGACTTCGTCAGCGACGACACCTCCAACATCCAGGTCGACTCGCGCGAAAACTTCCAGATGCTGCAGGAATTCGGCACGCTCTACACGCCGTCGGTGCTGCCCAAGCTGATGCACTATCGCGGCGAACGTCCGCTGTTCGATCTGTACGGCGTCGAAGAAGAAATCGAACGCGCGCTGGGCCGCCGCGTCGACCTGAAATCCGGCGGCTACCTGATCGTCGACCAGACCGAAGCGATGACCACCATCGACGTCAACACCGGCAGCTTCGTCAACGGCCGCAACTTCGACGACACCATCTTCAAGACCAACCTGGAAGCCGCACACGCCATCGCACGCCAGCTGCGCCTGCGCAATCTGGGCGGCATCATCATCCTCGATTTCATCGACATGGAAAACCTTGAGCACCGCGCCGCCGTGCTCAGTGAATTGAACAAGGCGCTGCAGCGCGACCGCACCAAGATTTCGGTGTCCAACTTCTCGACGCTGGGCCTGGTGGAAATGACGCGCAAACGCACGCGCGAATCGCTGGCCCACATCCTGTGCGAAACCTGCCCCGCCTGCAAAGGCAAGGGCCAGGTCAAGACTTCGCGCACGGTGTGCTACGAAATCCTGCGCGAGGTCTTGCGCGAGGCCAAGCAATTCAACCCGCGCGAATTCCGCATCCTCGCGGCGCAAGTGGTGGTCGACATGTTCCTGGAAGAGGAATCCCAGCATCTCGCGATGCTCGGCGACTTCATCAAGAAGCCGATTTCCTTGCAGGTGCAGACCGATTATCAGCAGGAGCAGTACGACATTATTTTGATGTGAGCTGTCACTGCATGCCTGAGCAACGCCAATCATGACGCCGCTTGCAGCCGCGCCTCTCCCGGACATTCTGGCGCCGGGGCTCGATGTCGTTTTCTGCGGCATCAATCCGGGGATGTCTGCGGCGGCGACCGGCCACCATTTCATGGGCCGCAGCAATCGCTTCTGGAAAACCATACATCTTGCGGGCTTCACGCCGACATGCCTTGATCCGCTCGACGACCGCCGGATCCTTGAACATCGCTGCGGACTGACGACGGTCGTCGAACGACCAACCGCACGCGCTGATGAATTGGCACGTGACGAATTTTTTCTCGCCTCAGCGAAATTACGCGAAAAAATCGAACGTCTCAAACCCAGGTGCCTGGCTTTTCTGGGAAAGCCCGCGTATCAGGTCATCTCGGGAAACTCAAAACTCCTTTGGGGAAAACAGACGGAAACGCTCGGCGGCGCAATGGTCTGGCTGTTGCCGAATCCCAGCGGACTGAACCGTGGCTTCAGCCTGGACGATCTGGTGCAGGCGTATCGGGAATTGCGCTGCGAGTTTCCTGACGGCGCATCTTCCGCTGCCGGTTAACTGAGCCGGAAGTTCTTTCCCGCTGCAGCGGCAGGAGGCATATCCCGACCGCCCAGCTCCAGCACCGTACGTTCGATTTCGGTCGCGATGGCGTCTAGCGCCAGGCAATTGGGCGCCACGCCGAAAGGCTCTGAGATCTCGCTGGCGATCGCTTCCAGCGCCAGGAAGGTATAGGACACAAAAACCGAAATGACCGGCGTTGCAATGCCTATCGTGTCGACCAGGCCGAACGGCAGCAACAGGCAGTACACATACACGGTCCGATGCAGCAGCACGCTGTAGGGATAGGGAATCGGCGTCGAGGCGATGCGCTCGCAGGCGCCGAGAATGACGCTGAGTTCGTTGAGCTGATTGTCCAGCATCCACAATTGTTCGCTGCACAGATGGCCGCTGCGATGGGCAACGGCAATCATGTCGCGCAAGCTGTCGAGCAGCATCACGGGGCGATACTGCACCTGCGCGCACTTCCCAAGATCCTCGTTGGACAGCAGGCGCGCCAGGTCGTCATTCCACGCGCTGTGGCGCAACTGATGCTTCAGCGCGTACACAAACGCGATCAGGCGATTTTCGAACAGCACCTG
Organism: Herbaspirillum rhizosphaerae; assembly: GCF_001189965.1. Taxonomy (GTDB): domain Bacteria; phylum Pseudomonadota; class Gammaproteobacteria; order Burkholderiales; family Burkholderiaceae_D; genus Herbaspirillum; species Herbaspirillum rhizosphaerae. The sequence continues at coordinate 83,492 of NZ_LFLU01000010.1, read as the reverse complement.
ATCAAATTCGCCGACGCCGGGGTTACCGTAGCGCTGCGCCTGCGACGTCAGCGTACGCGCCGAGATAAGCAACTGGCCCCACATCTTGCGCGCTTCCCAGAAGCGCTCGTAGCTGGCGTTGTTCCTGAACGCGAGGAAGATCGCCAGCGCCAGCCCCAGCAAGGTAAAGGAAGCGATATTGAGCGGCAACTTTTCGCCCAGCACGCTGCCCTTCGTGACGACAGCGAGCGTCGACACGATCGTCATCAGCGCCATCTGCGGCAGGATGGACGGTAGCACCGAGCCATCCCAGACCAGAAGCATCCGAAACCAGTTTTGCTGCGGGCGGACAATCATGTTGGACTCTCTCGGCGACGTGAAGGACTCTATGCGTCACAGAATACGCCCAAACAGCGCCCTGCCTGGAGTACAGATTTTCCTTCAGGGTTGATGCACAGCTGACAACCAGAGCGCGCCCGTCAAGCAGACGCGCCGGCGCTTACCCCGGCCGCGCGTAGCTTTGCGCCAGCCGTATCCAGTACTCCACGCCGTAGGCGATGACGTCGTCGTTGAAGTCGTAATGCGCATTGTGCAAGCGATGGTTGTTGCCCTGCGCGGCGTTGCCGATGAGGATGTAGGCGCCGGGCCGTTCTTCCAGCATGAAGCCGAAATCTTCCGACGTCATGTTGGCCGGCATGTCGCCCTGCACTTGCTCCACGCCGAAACAGGATTCCAGCACGCGTTGGCAAAATGCCGTTTCGGCGGCGGTGTTGACCGTTGCCGGATAGTATTGAAAGAAATCCAGGACCGCCTTGGCGCCGTGCATCGACGCAATGCCTTCGGCGATGCGCGCCATGTCGCCTTGCAGTTTTTTCAGCAGGGACGACGACAGGGTGCGCACCGTGCCGCGCAGTTCGGCGCTGTCAGGAATCACGTTGTCGGTCTCGCCGGCGTTGAACATGCACACCGAGATCACCGCGGGATCGACAGCGCTCTTGTGCCGCGCGATCAGCGTCTGGAATTGCTGCACGATGGCGCAGGCGATCGGGATCGGATCGATGCCCAGCTGCGGTTGCGCGGCATGCGCGCCGCGCCCGTTGACGGTAATCCGGAAGCGCTGGCCGGCGGCCATGATCGGCCCCACGCGCAAGCCGAACTCTCCGGCCGGCAGGTCCGGCCAGTTGTGCATGCCGAATACCGCCGCCGTCGGGAATTCGTCGAACAGGCCGTCATCCATCATCTTGCGCGCACCGGCGCCGCCCTCTTCACCCGGCTGGAACACGAAGTGCACGTCATGCTGCGGCGCCGGCAGCGTCTTCATCAGCAAGGCCGCGCCCAGCAGCATCGTGGTGTGGCCGTCATGGCCGCAGGCGTGCATCCGGCCCTCACAGGAGGAGCTGTGGGCGAAGACGTTTTTCTCGCGAATCGGCAAGGCATCCATATCGGCCCGCAGGACGATTCCCGGACCGTCGCGCCGGCCTTCCAGCGTGGCGACGACGCCGGTGCCGCCCATGCTCTGGCGCACGCGGTAACCGGCGTTTTGCAATTCTGCGGCGACGGCTGCCGCGGTACGGTGTTCTTCAAAACGCAGCTCGGGATGGCGATGCAGGTCGCGCCGGAAGCTGCTCAAAAAAGGCAGGTTGGCGGCAATCAGGGCGCGCAGCATCTGACTGTCGGAAAAAGCCGGAGCATCGATAGAGGTCATGGTGAGGGAATCGAAATCGTGAAAAAGCGGCGCAGCCTGGTGGAAAATGCCTTCTCACCTTGCCGCGCCGCCGCAACGTTATGCCACCGAATCAGCCTGTAACGACTGGCTGCCTTGCTTGACGCCGGAACGCGTCATGGCAGAGACCAGCAGCATGGCGATCACATTCAGCGCCAGGGCCACGACGCCGACGTTGGTGTCTTTCAGCGCATCCGGAATGAAGGGCAGCAGATCGGCGATCGTCATCTTGGTCACCGACAGCGCCGCCACGGTCGCCTCACCCACCAGGATGCCGACGATGGCGCCTGCCTTGCTGACCGGCTTCGACGGCAACAGACTCGCCAGCAGCGCCGGGAACAATTGCGTAACCAGGCTGTAGGCCATCAGCAGCAACGACACGATGGTTTGTCCGCCCTGCAAAGTGAACCACAGGCCGGCCAGCATCACCAGCGGCGCCGCCAGTTTGGCGACGCGGCCGATGTGCTGGTTGTCCGCCGCCGCATTGCCTGTCGATGTGCGCCAGGCGCGATAGACGTTGTTGGCCAGCAGCGTCGACACCGCCATCAAAATCATCGAGCCGGGAACGATCGCCGTCAGCACGCCGGCAGCGCCGATGATGCCGACCACCCAGGGATCGAAGGTCGCGAGCGAAATCTTGAACAGCGCCAGATCGATGTCCGGACCGGTCAATCCAGGAATCTGCAAGACTGCGGCAAAGCCCACGAAGAACACGAACAGCAGCATCATCTGGTAGATCGGCAAGGTATAGGCATTGCGACGCAGGTTCTGTTCGCTCTTGGCGGTGAAGGACGCCATGAACATGTGCGGCCACATATAGAAACCCAGCGTCGTCAGCAGCACGGTGGAGGTCATCCACACTGCGCTCTTGCCGGTCGCTGGCAGCGCCAGGAAGCCGGGCTTGGCGTGTTCGATCGCTTCAAACATCGGCGTGATGCCGCCGTAGTAATGCCATGGCAGATACAAGCCGAGGAAAATCGCCACCGCCAGCACCAGGAAGTCTTTCAACACCGAGGTCCAGGCCGAACCGTGCACGCCGGAGACCATCACGTAGATCACGGTCACGATCGCGCCAATCCAGACGCCCTGCGTCGAGCTTAATCCCGAATACGATGCCACGCTCACGATGATGCCCAGGCCCTTGAGTTGCAGGACCAGGTAAGGCATCAGCGCCACCACGCCCACCAGCGCCACCAGGATGCCGAGTGCGGGGCTGTTGAATTTCTTGGCGAAGAAATCCGGCTGCGACAGCAGGCTGTGCGTCTTGGCGAAGCGCCAGATCGGCGGCAGCAGCCAATAGGACAGCACGAAACTCAGGCTGCCGAATCCCAGCATGTAATACGCCGGACCACCGACGCCGTAGGCAAAGCCGCTGCCGCCGAGGAACACGAAGGTGGTATAGATTTCACCCGCCATCAGCAGGAACACCAGACCGGCGCCAAAGCCGCGCCCGGCCACCGTCCATTGCTCCAGGCTCATGTCCTTGCCGCGCTGGGCGCGTACGCCGAGCCACAAGGCCAGCAGCATGGTGCCGAAAATAAGGATCAGAGAAATATTCATGTCACTCTCCCTGCTCGCCGAGTTCAACATAGCCGGGCGCATTGCGCGGGTCGAAGCGATACACGATGTACATCACCACCGAGGTCATCGCCAGCGACAGCGCCATCCACGACAGCAGAAACGGCAGGCCGAACAAAAACGGCGTGACACGATTGGCGAAAAACGGCCCGAGCATGACGGCTGCCACGGGCACTAACGCAAGATACCTAACTGCACTCATTGAATCCCCCCTTGAATTGACAATTGACAAATGCAAACGACAATAAGCGTGGTCTGCCGCCGGTACAACGACGTGCGAGCAGCAGAAACAGGCGACGATGGACTGCGAGGTTCCCAGCGCAGATGACTGGCGAACCGGACTGACGAACTAACTCAAGAACAAAAAATGCAAAATAAAACAGAAGGACACGGACGGATTGCATGGCGTCCCCTCCGCAGCAAGAACAGCGCCAAGAACAGGATCTATCCCAGCAACTTGTGCGACACCGATTTGACGTGGGTGTAATGTTCCAGTCCCTCGGTGCCTCCTTCGCGTCCGTAACCGCTGTCCTTGACGCCGCCGAACGGCGTCTCTGACACAGCGGACACCATGTGATTGATGGCCAGATTGCCGACTTCCAGTTCGGTCGCCAGCTTGTAGGCATAGTTGGCCGATTCGGTGAAGGCGTAGCCGGCCAGGCCGAACGGCAACGCGTTGGCTTTGTCGATGGCCTCGTCGATGTTGTCGACCGGGCTGATCAGGCAGAGCGGTCCGAACGGTTCTTCACGCATCGCCAGCGCCGTCACCGGCACATCGGCCAGCACCGTGAACGGAAAGTGATAGCCGGCGCCGGGCAGGCGCTTGCCGCCGCACACGATGCGCGCGCCGTACAGCAGCGCATCGTCGACCATGGCGTCCAGGGCTTGCACCCGGCGCACGTTGGTGACCGGGCCGATCTGCACGTCCTCGCGCATGCCGTCGCCGACGCGGATCTTTTCGCCGAAGGCGGCACAGGCCGCAACGAACCTATCGTAGATGGCGCGATGCACGAAGAAGCGCGTCGGCGCCACGCACACCTGGCCGCCGTTGTTGAGCTTGCCCTGCAAAGAGATCGTCGCCGCCAGCTCGGGATCGGCGTCTTCGCAGACGATTACCGGCGCGTGTCCGCCGAGTTCCATGATCACCGGCTTCATGTGGCGCGCCGCCATCGCCGCCAGCTGTTTGCCGACCACGGTCGAACCGGTGAAAGTCACCAGCCGCACCAGCGGATGGCAGATCAGCGTTTCTGAAATCTGCGCCGGATCGCCGAACACCAGGTTGAGCACGCCCGGCGGCAAACCTGCATCAGTGAAAGCGCGCGCCAGCATGACGGCGCCGGCGGGCGTTTCTTCCGCCGCCTTGAGAATGATGGAGCAACCTGCCGCCAGTGCGCCGCCGACTTTGCGCGCCGGCGAGCTCAGAGGAAAATTCCACGGCGTGAAAGCGGCGACCACGCCGACCGGTTCACGGAATACGGTGTGCCGCATCCCCGGTTCAGCAGGAATCAGGCGGCCATACAGGCGACGGCCTTCGTTGGCGTCCCAGGCGATCAGATCGCAGCCGCGCAGCACTTCGGCGCGCGCCTGCGCCAGCGTCTTGCCCTGCTCCAGCGTGATGGCGGCGGCAATGATGTCGACCCGTTCGCGCATCAGGTCGCAGGCGCGCAACATGATTTCCGCGCGCTTGGCGGGAGCCATGTTCTTCCAGATATGAAAGCCCGCATCGGCGGCCTGCAACGCCAGCTCCAGATGCAGCGGTGTGGCCATCGGCACGCTGCCGATCACGCTTTCATCGGCCGGGTTGAGGACCGGCTTGCCGGCGCAGTGGATCCAGTTGCCGTTGATCAGGAATTGAATTTCAGGATAGTTGTTCATCACTCGACCTTATGTTGTTGGGACTATCTATCTTTTTCCGTTTGCAAGACGCACTGCCTCCGGCCGCAGACGCAGGCGATACATGGCGATGCAGCCGAGCGCGGGACCGATCGCCAGCAGGAAGAAGCCGGCGCGCCAACCCGCCCATGCCACCGCTTCCGGCACCAGGTGGATGCTCGCCAGCGTCAGAAGAAATCCCGCGCAGGTTTGCACCGTCAGCAATGTTCCCGTCATGGACGCCTCGCCCAGCTCGGCCACGCTGGCGGAGAACTGGGCGGAGTCGGCGATCACCGAAATCCCCCATGCCAGCGCAACCGGCACCACCAGCCAGGGCGTCATGCCGAACAGGAAAGCGATCAGCACCGCGCAGCAGGCGCTGGTCGCCATCGCCGCGATGGTCAGCGTGGTGCGCCCGAAACGATCCGCCAGCCAGCCGCCGCCGCCGGCGCCGACCGCGCCGATGGCAACCGCGGCAAAGGTCCACAGGCTGGCGAAATGGTCCGCACGCGCCATGCCGGCCGCCGCAAAACTCGCCGCCAGAAAAGCCGCCAGCCAGGCCCACATGGCGTACAGCTCCCACATGTGGCCGAGGTAGCCCAGGTTGGCCAGGCGAATCGCAGGATGGCGCCAGGCCTGGGCCATGTAGTTGAAATCGATGCGACTGCTGCGCGCCATGTTGGGACCGAGTCCGCACAACAGAATGCCGACGCCGGACAGGGCCGCGCACGCCGCCGCCGTCGCGTAAATGGCGCGCCAGTCGATGCCGCCCATGGCCGCCAGCAAATGGGGACTGGCCGAACCGAATGTCAGTCCGCCTACCAGCAAACCAATCAGCAAACCCATGTCGCGCTGCGCCCACGTCACCGCCAGCCGCATGCCGACCGGATATACGCCGGCCATGCACATGCCGGTGATGAAGCGCAGCAGGAACACAGCCGGTCCGACCGGCGGCATCAGCGCCAGCAAGCCGGTGGCGGCAGCCGCCACCAGCGCGGACGCCATGAACAGGCGGCGCGGATCGTAGCGATCGGCCAGCGACAGCAAAGCGCTGATCACCGTGCCGGCAACAAAGCCGAACTGCACCGAGCTGGTCAGCAGCGCCTGATCCAGCGCCGGGATGGCCTGCGTGCGCTTGATCGTCGCCACCACGGCGGCGGAAGAAAACCACACCGCCATCGCGCCGATTTCACACAGCAGCAAGATGAACAGGGAGCGCATCTTGCCGGGCAGCGCAGCGGTCTGATGAGACGGCATGGGGGATGAGTTTGCGTTCAATTTCTTACTCAGCCTCTCAGGCTGCAAGCGCTGTGGGCAAACGATGGAAATTGCGGCCCAGATAAATCAGCGCTTCCATACCCTTGTTGCTGCGCGCCGCCTGTACGGAGCAAAAGAACACGCTGTGGGTGCCGACTTCCGATACCGAATCGATCTTGCAATCGAGCGCCACCAGCGCATCGACCAGCACCGGCGCGCCGGTGTCGAGGCGCTCCCATTCGGCGGACAGGAAGCGTTCCCTGACGTCGACGCCTTTGCTCGAAAACAAGACCGCCAGTTGCTGCTGGCTGGCCGACAACACGTTGATGCACAAGGCGCCGTTCTCTTTGAAGATGGCGTTGTTGCGGCTGTCGCGGTTGATGCAGAGCATCAGCGTCGGCGGTTCGTCGGTGACGCTGCAGACGGCGGATACGGTGCATCCGGCCAGGCCTGCGGGACCGTCGCTGGTGATGACGTTGACGGCGGCGCCGAAGCTGGACATCGCTTCGCGGAAAATGGCTTTATCGATCATGACGGGCCTTCTCTATGGTGAAACCGGTGGAACGGACTGCGCGATGAAAATCCTGATATCCGGATCGGCAGGCGAACGCTCTCCCGCGGCGCATGGCAAGAATGCGATGCGCCGTCTGACTCATTGAACGGAAGAGCGGGCCTTGCCTCGCCCGGTGTTACGGCTTGGGGTGGATCCGGTACTGATTGGCGCTATGGCTGCCCGGCAGGCGTGGCGTGCCGAACAACTTCTCGCGCAACGGTCCCTGCTTGTAAGCGGTCTTGTAGGCGCCGCGCTCCTGGAGAATCGGCACCACCAGCTCGATGATGTCGTCGAAGCACTCCGGCACCACGGTGCGCGACAGGTTGAAGCCGTCGACGCCGGCTTCCTCCGACCAGCCCATCAGGGCGTCCGCCACCTGCTCCGCCGATCCCACCAGCGGTTGCTGGCGGCTGCCGAGCGTCATCTGTTCCAGCAGCTTGCGCTTGGTCCATTGCGGACCGGCGCTGCGCGTCATGGCTTCGACGTTGGAGACGATGGCCTGGCTCTTGCCGGTTTCGATCGGCTCATCCATGTCGTATTTGGCGAAGTCGATGCCCATGGAGGCGGCGGCGTGCACCAGCGCCGCTTCCGAGCTGACGTAGCGCTGATATTCGGCGAATTTTTCCTTGGCCTGGCTTTCGGTTGGCGCCGTGATGATGGTGGCGCCGAGGAAGACCTTGATGTCGGCGGCAGCGCGCCCCAAGGCCACGGCCTGTGCGCGGATATCGTCCACGATGTTCTTGACCCCGTCCTTGCTCTGGCCGTTGACGAAGACGCACTCGGCATGCGTGGCGGCGAACTGGCGACCGCGCGTGGAGGAGCCGGCCTGATACAGCACCGGGGTGCGTTGCGGCGAGGGCTCCGACAGATGCATGGCGTCGACCTGATACTGGCGTCCACGATGGTGGACGACGTGTACTTTGGATGGATCGGCGTAAAAGCCGTCGGCACGGTTAACCTGCACGGCGCCGTCTTCCCAGCTGCCTTCCCATAGTTTGTAGACCAGTTCCATGTATTCGTCCGCCAGATCGTAGCGGTCGTCGTGGGCCATCTGGCCGGACAGGCCGATGGCGCGCGCTGCGCTGTCCAGATAGCCGGTCACGATGTTCCAGCCGACGCGCCCGCCCGTCAGGTGGTCGAGCGTCGACATGCGGCGCGCAAACAGGAAGGGCGATTCGTACACAAGATTGCTGGTGACGCCGAAACCGAGGTGGGTGGTGACGCCCGCCATGGCCGGGATCAGCATGGTCGGATCATTGACCGGCACCTGCACCGCGCCGCGGATGGCGGCGTCCGGGTTGCCGGCATACACGTCGTAGACGCCGACCACGTCGGCGAAGAAGATGCCGTCGAACAAGCCCTTCTCAAGCTTTTTTGCGTAGTCCATCCAATAACGGATGTCGCGATAATCGGCGGAACGGTCGCGCGGATGGCGCCACAGGCCTTGCTGGATATGACCAACGCAGTTCATGTCGAATGCGTTGAAATGGATTTCCTTGGACATCCGGTCTCCTCGATAGTGAATGCTTTTCTTGTTGCTATAAACGATGCAAACTCAAGACATCAGGTGCATCTTGATTGTATTTTTTCTACTTATCTGTCGTTTACTATATTGGACAAAAATACACTATGCAAGAATATTTTACATATTTTTTAGACTAAATAAAGATGCCCCACATTGATCCGGATCAAGCCCGGTCGTGGTGCGCGCGTCCTTCCGGTTTTCCCCGGTCCGGTGCAGCGGTTATAATCCGAGCCTTACCGACATCGATCTTTCATCCGCTTGAATACCTCTCACGCCCTCATCGCAGAAGACCCCACCCAGGCCATTTCCACCCGCATCAAGATCGAACGTGGAAGCCGGGGCTGGTCGCTGGCGGAATTGTCCGAGCGCTCCGGCGTGTCGAAGGCCATGATCAGCAAGATCGAGCGCGGCGAGGCCAGCCCCACCGCCACCGTACTGGGCCGCTTGTCGGGCGCGTTTGGCCTGGCGCTGTCGATGCTGCTGTCGCTGGCGGAACAGAACGGCAACCGCCTGAACCAGCACGCGCATCAGAATGTCTGGACCGACCCCGAAACCGGCTATACCCGCCGCACCCTGTCGCCGCCCGCCGGCGGCATGCTGGAATTGCTGGAAATCGTCTTGCCGGCCAAGGTCAGCGTCCCCTATCCGGCCAGCGCCTTCACCTTCCAGCATGAGCAGATCCTGATGCTCGAAGGCCGCCTGCTGTTCCGCGAAGGCGAACAGGAGCACCAGCTCAATCCGGGCGACTGCCTCCAGCTTGGCCCGCCGATGGATTGCGTGTTTACCAACCCAGGCAGCAAAGCCTGCAAATACCTGATCGCGCTGGTACGCCGCTGATCGCAGTGCAGACCGCGCCAAGGCGCACCCGACGCCGGGCGGCAGATCCGGCCAAAAAGTTGCCATACCGACAAATTTATTCCCGCCTGCTTTACATGCCCGGCGGGTCAATTCGCCCCTCCCTTGCATTACAATGTGCGGTTTCTCCGATTTGCGACCTGGCTGCGCTTTTGAGGCGCATCCAGGAGCGTCGCGAACGGCCCGGAAGGGACGCTGACGCACCCGCAAACCGCTGGCCGTGGCATGATCGCCCATCGCATTTTCAATTGCAGCAATCAGTAAGGAACAGCATGTTTTTGTCCCACAATATGAAGCGCCTCGCCGCTCTGCACTGGCCCCACAAGAAGCGCCTGGCAATCGCGTTTCTCGCCATGATCGTTACGGCAGCGACCGAGCCGGTAGTGCCATACATCTTTCAGGTGCTGTTGGACAAAGGTTTCGTCGGCAAACCGACTTTCTCGCTGTGGCTGGTGCCGGTGGCGGTGATCGGGATTTTCTTCATCCGCGGCATTGCGACGTTCACCAGTTCATACATGATGACCTGGGTGACGACGCGCATCCTCAATGAATTGCGCCGCCAGATGTTTGCGCGCATGCTGGATCTGCCGGTCAACTTCTACGCCACCAATACGGTCGGCAAAGTGATCAACTCGATGATGTTCGAGGTGCAGCAGATCATCGACATGGTGACCAAGGTGTTCACCTCCATCGTGCGCTCGGCGCTGACGGTGCTGGGCCTGCTGGCCTGGCTGCTGTATCTGAACTGGGCATTGACCATCGTCACGCTGGTGCTGCTGCCGCTGGTGTCCGTGGTGGTGCGCATGACAGGCAAGCGCCTGAAGAAACTCAACCGCGATTCGCTGGCCGTCAATGCGGAACTGACGCAAGTCATCGAAGAAACCACGCGTGCGCAGCAAGTGATCAAGATCTTCGGCGGCCACGATTATGAAAAGGGCCGCTTCCACGAGCGCGCCGAAAACCTGCGTCGTTACACGATGCGCATGACCACCGCATTTTCCGCCACGGTGCCGATCACCCAACTGATGACTGCCTGCGCCGTCGCGGTCGTGATCGTGATGGCGCTGATCCAGTCGGGCAACGGCCAGATCACCGTCGGCGGTTTCGTGTCCTTCCTGACCGCGATGCTGATGCTGCTGGCGCCGCTCAAGCAACTGGCGGAAATCAACGGCCCCTTGCAACGCGGCATGGCGGCGGCGGAAGAAGTCTACATCCTGATCGACAAACCCATCGAACGCACCGGCGGCGAGACGCTGCCTGCGCGCAGCAGCGGCAAGCTGGATCTGGTCAACGTCAACTTCTCCTATCCCGGCCATACCCAGTTGGCGCTGCAGAACATCAACCTGAACGTGCAACCGGGCGAGGCCATCGCCTTCGTCGGCATGTCCGGCGGCGGCAAGTCGACGCTGGTGAGCCTGATCCCCGGCTTCTATTCCGCAACAGGCGGCGAGATCCTGCTCGACGGCAAACCGATCGAATCGATTTCGCTGACCAGCCTGCGCCAGCAGATCGCCATGGTCAGCCAGAACACCGTGTTGTTCGACGACACGCTGGCGGCCAACATCGCCTACGGCGATGCCCAGCCCGATGCCGGGCGCATACGCGCGGCGGTGGTGGCGGCGCATCTGACCGATGTCGTGGAAGGCATGCCGGAAGGCCTGGAAACGCGCATCGGCGACAACGGCTCGCGCCTGTCCGGCGGCCAGCGCCAGCGCGTGGCCATCGCCCGTGCGATCTACAAGGATGCGCCTATCCTGATCCTCGACGAAGCCACCTCGGCGCTCGATACGGAGTCCGAGCGCGCCGTGCAGGCCGCCCTGGATCGTCTGATGGAAGGCCGCACCACCTTCGTGATTGCACATCGTCTGTCGACCATCGAACGCGCCGACCGTATCGTCGTGCTGTCGCATGGCCAGATCGTCGAAGTCGGCAGCCATCAGCAGTTGCTGGCCAACGAAAGCGTGTACGCCAATCTCTACCGTTTACAATTCTCGCAGCAGGCAGCCTGAAGCCACTGCGGCCGCAAGCAAAAATACAGAAGAACATCGCGCAGCATCAGAGAAAAACTCAACCATGCCCCAGACACTCATTCCTGCAGAGCTGCTGAAAAAGTCGGACAAGATCCTGTTCATCGCCCACCTGGCGCTGGGAGATTTCACTTATCTGCAGAATTTCTTCCAGGCCTTCCAGCGCGCCAATCCGCATCTGAAAGTGGATTTGTGGGTGGATGAGGTGCGCCGCACCAGCGACGCCTCGCAATGGCCGCATCTGCAAAAATATTCGCTGTACGACTGGGTCGCCGCCTGCCCGTTCTTCAACAAGATCTACACCCGCACTTACAGCCCGACGCTGTATCAGGAATCGATCGCGGAGGCGCAACAGGAGCATTACCCCATCGTCGTCTCGCTGGCGACCCTGCGGCCGCACCTGTACGCGGCCCTGGCGCGCAGCATCAGCCCGGACGGATTGGTCGTCGGCATGAAGAAACGCGTCAAGTTCTACCAGCCGCATCACCAGCTCGCCTACCGCAAGCTGAATGCGGCGATTCCACCCTATACCGTCGACCGCAGCAATCCGCAGCACATCAGCGACGTCTACGCGCACTGGTTTCATCAACTCAGCGGCCTGGAAGTCGGTGCGGCGGAGCGGTTTCCGTTTGTCGACATCCCCGCGCAATGGCAGCAGTACGCACAAGAAAAACTGGCGGCATGGGGCTTCAGGAATGCCGAAGGCAATCCGGGCAAGCTGATCTTCATCAATCCTTACGCCAAAACCAAAAAACGCTGCTGGCCGCTGGAGCATGTCGCCGAGCTGATCATCGCCATGAAAAAGCAGGACAAATGGCGCGACAGCAGTTTCATCGTCAACGCCGTGCCGCAGGAACTGGCGCATGCGCGCCAGGTGATCAGCGGCTATCAGCTGGAGCGCACCGAGCTGTTCAGCGCGGAAGAAAACTTCTTCCAGCTGCCGGCGATCCTGGCGCAATGCGACCTGATCATCTCGGTGGAAACTGCCGTCATGCACCTGGCCAATGCCGTGCATGTCCCGGTGATCGCACTGATGCGCCAGAAGAATCCGGAGTGGGTCCCGATCGACCGCGCCAACAGCACCGTCATCACGGCCCCGAGCCGCGGCGACTGGGTCAAGGCCGTCACGGTCGAACAAGTCATGAAAGCCATGCAATGAATCAGCCAGAGAATCTGCAAGCAGCGCAAGGAACACCCCCGGCCGTCGGCAGCAACGGCAAGCCGTCCTTCCACATCGCCTTTTGCGTGGACAACAATTATTTCCGCGCGATGGGCGGCACGATCTCGTCCATCATAGCCAACAACCCGGGGCAGCATTTCACCTTTCACGTGCTGGCGTTCGAGGTCTCCGACGAGCATCAGCGCCGCCTGAAACAGCTGGAACAGATGTATGCGGTCAGCACCCAGCTGCATTTGCTGGACCTGGCGTCGTTCACGCAGTTTTCGCATTTCCTCGGCCACTCCCACTACTCGCTGTCGATCTTCACGCGCCTGGTGATCCCTACCGTGCTCCGGGGACAAACCGACCGCGTGCTGTATCTGGACGCCGACATCCTGTGCGTCAACAAGCTCGACGAAATGGTCGACATGGACATCAGCCAGGACATCGCCGTGGTGGTGCCGGATGCGCCGGTCACGCTGCAACGCCGCGTCGCCGCCCTGGGCCTGAAGCACAATGAATACTTCAACGGCGGCGTGATCTTCATCAACATTGAAAAATGGATCAGCGAAGACATCACGCAGCAAACGCTGGATGCGCTGCTCGACAGCAAGACCGACATGCGTTTCAACGACCAGGATGCGCTCAATATCGTGCTCAACGGCCGGGCGCGCTATATCTCGCCGCGCTGGAATTACCTGTATGACCTGATCCACGACCTGAACGTCAACAAGTTCGCCCTGCGCCCGGTCGGCAAGGCGGTGTTCGTCCACTTCGCCGGCGCGGTCAAACCGTGGACCGACTGGAGCGGCCACGATGCGCGCCACCTGTTCCGCAAGTACCTGTCGCTGACGCCCTGGTCGGACATGCCGCTCGACCCGGAACCGAAGAACACCAAGGAAATGCGCATGCACTCGCGCTTCATGTATCGCCAGGGCCGCCCGCTGGAAAGCCTGAAGTGGTATATCCGCTATCTGCGCAAGCGCGCCGCGAAGTAAGCTTGCACGTCACACCTGAACAACGCTACCCGATCCGCCGATAGAAATGCCCATCACCAGCAAACATATCCTCATCAGCCGCCAGGACAACATCGGCGACGTTATCCTGACGCTGCCGATGGCGGCGCGCCTGAAGCAACTCAATCCCGGCGTCAGGATCACGCTGCTGTGCCGCGCCTATGCGGCCGAAGTCGTGCGTTATTGCAACGACATCGACGATGTCGTCGAGATCGAAACGATTGAAAATGATCTGGTCGGCTACCTGAAGCAATCGGACATCGATACGGTGATCCTGGCGCAACCGGATCGCGCTCTGGCGATTGCGTCATTCCGCGCCGGCATCCATCATCGCATCGGCAACGCCCGCCAAAAAATCTATCAGCTGATTTACTGCAATCGCCGCGTGCGTTTCAGCAAGGGCTTGTCGGAGCATCACGAATCACAAATCAACTTCGAGTTCTTGCGCCCGTATGGCGACAAGCACATCCCCAGCCGTGAAGAGATTCCTGACTACTACCACTTCAACATTCCTCACGATGCCGCCAGCGAGGTCTTGTTCGCACCGCATGCATTCAATCTGATCCTGCACGCGAAGTCGAACGGTCACGGCAGGGAGTGGCCGATCGAGTCCTACCTGGCGCTGGCAAAAGAACTGGGGAAATCACCGCAGGTGCATGTCTGGCTGACCGGAAGCGGGAAGGAAGGCGAATGGCTCAATGAAAACGCGGCTGAACTGGTTGCCCTGCCGAATGTCAGCAATGTGTGCGGCACGCAGACACTCGCGCAACTGACCAGCTTCATCCATCAGGCAGATGGCCTCATCGCCAGCGGCACCGGCCCCTTGCACCTGTCAGCGGCGATCGGACAACGCACGCTCGGCCTGTTCCCGCCTACCCGCCCCATGCATCCGGGTCGCTGGGCGGCCATCGGCAAACGCGCGCAAAACTTGTGCATGGCTGAGGCCGGCTGCGTGGGCTGCAGCAGGCGAGATAAAGTCACCTGCGATTGCATGCGGGCGATCACACCGGCCGCGGTGATGGAGGTCGTACAAGCTTGGATAGCCGAAAAGCAGGCAGCAGGCTCGCATCGGTAATTTTTCCCGACGCAGGCCTGGTGCAATCTCCGTCAGGCCGCGACGCCGTTTGCCGGCGCCTGCTGCGCCAGCAAATTCTTGCGTTTGACTATATACGCGAGGAAGAAGGCCGTGCTGATGGCGTAGTACGGATAGCATTCCCACCACAAGAAGACCACGTCGACCAACCCGAGGGTAAAGAACCCCAGCGACAACGCCAAACCCATGGCGGCCGCGCATCTGACTTCGGAATCCCGATGGCGGATGTCCCTGGCGAAGTAATAGAACGGAACGAAATACACCGCAAGAACCGAGAGCAGTCCGAAAATACCGAGCCGCGCCATCATGAAAAGAATTTCATTGTGCGAATGCGGGAGGCTTGCCGAAAAAGGACTGATGATCTTCCGTTCCGCCAAATCCTTGAGCGCTGCAGGATAGTTTTCAATACCGACGCCGAACACCGGGTGTTCCTTGAACAAGATCCAGGATCCCCGCCACAGTTGAAAGCGTATGCCGAGCGACGTATCCACCTGCGTGCCGCTGGTGTATTGCTGGATATCAGTTTCAGCAACGCTCACCCGTTCCTTGAGAATGCTGCCGTACTGGAAAACGCCCCCGATACACAATGCGAACAGCACTGCTACGCCGATTTTGTATGCCGATGGAATATTCCTCACGGCGATGCCCGCGATGATGGCAAAGACCGGAATCGTCGCCCATACACCTCGCGACTGCGACAAATAGGCCACGTAGAAGCCGACCAGCAAGACCAAGACCTTCAAGGCAGCCAGCACCCGGTTATGCTTTTTATCCCATGCGATCGAGAACACTGCAAAAACGCTCATTAACAAAACCAGTTCGGCAAAGATGATGATGGGAATGAAATCCGTACCGTAGCGCGTCTTCCCGCCTTCGGTGAGGATGTAAATCTTAATCGCAGCGAGGACGATGCCGACGATCAATCCCCATTGCACCTGCTTCATGTACTGAAGAGGGATAAACAGCATCACCCAGAAAACCAGCGCAAACAAGGCCAGTCGCGACTGGGCATCGTAGCTTCTGCCTGCGAAATGGCCGGTCGACAGCTGGTGCGCCACGACTGCGATCAATGGCGTCGCCATGGCCAGCATCAGCGGCCAGTACTCTTTCAGCAGATCAAAAAAAGACTTCTGTTCCGGCCGGGCGCGGAGCACGATGCCGGCGAACGCCAGCAGCAGCAGCAGGGAGTAAACCACGCCTGCAGATCGATCCACGACCAAAGCGAAAGCATAAAACAAGGTCACCAGAACAATGACCGGCAGCTTCAGGTAATTCAATGAAAACTCCTAGAATGGCGATAAGACGTCGTGCGTACAAGAGAGAAGAGAATCCGCATCCCTCACTTTTTACCCGGCATCTTTTGGCTGACGGCAGAACGTCTCCACAGATATTTCACATGCCAGCCAATCCCTTCCAACGTCCGGCCTTGCTTGACGAGAAACTTGGAAAACAGCTTCAGTTCCCTGGCGCTTTTGGGTTGATCCAACGGCATGTCCGCCCAGGCGGATAAATTCTGATAGCCGATGAAAATCGTTTTCGCTTCATGCAGGCACCAATCGTGCCATGGCTTGACCGGGCCGGTGAAATGCATGAATACCACCGGCCTGACAACGTCCAGCGTCTTGTGCCCCCGGCTCAGGAAATCCACGAGGTGATAACGATAATTCCATTTTTCGTCGATGAACCTGATGCGCCCGTTCAACGCCACGTTCAGTGCGTCCTGATCTGCAAACACCAGTTCCTGCGTCGACAAGACCGTCAATGCCTTCACTTGCGTATCGTGCGCAACCCAGTTATCGACATTGATGTACATGACCCCGGCGTTGAAATACTCCGCCACCGGCAATCCCAGCGCAGCGATCTGCGTGCTGGCGGTCGTTTCAAGCTGATCGTGCACGGCCGCGGCGATGCAGCCATCGAGATCCATGCTCAACAATTCGTCCATCGGGCCGAGACAAAGCAAATCGGCGTCAAGATACAGAACGCGCTTTGTCACGCCTTGCAGCAGATCGGGGATCAGCAGGCGGATGAATGTCCCCAGATGATGCTGCGCGAAGCAAGGAAAACCTCTGAACGCATCCAGCACGTGCGGATCCAGCACATGGATGCGGATCTCGGTCGCGTAGTGCGCTTCCAGTTGCACGATGCGACGGCGGCTGTCGTCCGAGACGGAGAACGCAAAAACGTGGAATACGAAACGCATCCCCGGATTGTTCTTGATGGCGGACGCAATCGCAACGCCCATCCCGCGGAAATAGCTGCTGTCGACACCAAATGCGATATGCAGCGCTTCGTCCCCCGACGTCGCACCAGTATGTTCTACAGAATTATCTTGAGTCATATGTTCTTGCCGGTAAAGCCGACCATCCTTTATTCCGGAACCGATTGCCGATTCCGGGTTTATTAATATTCAACGACAACTGCTTCTTGCCCGAATGACTCTCGCAGCGACGACTGCAGGCCATCGCTGGGCACAACGCGCCAGGCGTCTCCGAGCACCACTTCGCAACCCACGCCGGACTGTACATATTTCATGACGAAGGGTAAGCCCTGCTCCTGACGATATGTTGACAAGGTGTCGCGCAGATACGCCGGATCGATGCTCTTGTTGAGCGACACCACGACCCGTTGCCCATACTGAATACGCGCGGCGCCGATGTCCATGACCTTTTCGGCAGAGATGCGCAAGCCGCCGTTGAAGCGGTCTTCCGATACTTTGCCTTGCACGATCAGCAATTCGTCTTCCTTGAAAAAGGCCTTGTTCGGCTCAGCCAGTTCGCCATAGACGGTGACGTCGACCGTGCCGCTGCCGTCATCGAGCGACACGATCAGCAGCTTGCCGCGCTGGGTCATCTGCACGCGGATGCCGGTGATGATGCCGGCCAGCGAGCGCGGATCGCGCGAGGGTTCCAGGCTGGAAATCTTGGTGCGCACGAACTGGCGCACTTCCTTCTCATAGGCGTCGAACAGGTGGCCGGAGAGGTAGAAGCCGAGCGCGGTCTTTTCTTCGGTGAGGCGTTGCTTGTCGGTCCACGGACGCACTTCCACGTATTCGAGCGGTGTTTCAAGGTCGCTGTCGTCGCCGCCGAACAGGCTGACCTGGTTGGCCGAAGCTTCCAGCTGCTCGGCGTTTTCCCAGGCCAGGCCGACCGAGGCTTGCAGGATCGCGCGGTCAACGCCGAAACAATCGAAGGCGCCGGCGCGGATCAGCGAATCGACCGTGCGGCGGTTGATCTGGCGCTTGTCGACGCGCTTGGCGAAGTCGAACAAGTCCTTGAACGCGCCGCCTTCCTGGCGTGCGGCGATGATGGCTTCGATCGCGCTCTGGCCGGAGCCCTTGACGGCGCCGAGGCCATAGCGGATCTGCATGGCCTTCTTGCCCGGCTCGCCGACCGGCGTAAAGCGGTAATCCGACAGGTTGATGTCGGGCGGCAGCAAGCCCAGGCCGCAGACGTCGAGTGCGTCTTCAACCAGGATCTTGATCTTTTCGGTGTCGTCCATGGCGAGCGACAAGTTGGCTGCCATGAACGCTGCGGGATGATGGGCCTTGAGGTAAGCGGTGTGATACGACAGCAGCGCGTAGGCGGCGGCGTGCGACTTGTTGAAGCCGTAGCCCGCGAACTTTTCCATCAGGTCGAAGATGTCATCGGCCTTTTCCTGCGACAGGCCGTCTTTGGCGGCGCCGGCACGGAAGATATTGCGGTGCTCGGCCATCTCTTCGGCCTTCTTCTTACCCATCGCGCGGCGCAGCAAGTCGGCGCCGCCGAGCGAGTAGCCGCCGACCACCTGCGCCATCTGCATCACCTGCTCCTGATACACCATGATGCCGTAGGTTTCGGACAGAATGCCTTCGGTACGCGGATCGGGATAGTCGAACTTTTCGCCGTGCTTACGTTTGCAGAAGTCGGGAATCAGGTCCATCGGGCCCGGACGGTAGAGCGCCACCAGCGCAATAATGTCTTCGAAGCGGTCGGGACGCGCGTCCTTCAGCATGCCTTGCATGCCGCGGCTTTCAAGCTGGAACACGGCGACCGTCTTGGCCTTGGTCAGCAGGTCGTACGATGCGCGGTCGGTCAACGGCAGCTTGGCCAGGTCGAAATCGGCCATGTTCGGATCGAGCTGCTTGATATAGCGCACCGCGCGGTCGAGGATGGTCAGCGTGGTCAGGCCCAGAAAGTCGAACTTCACCAGGCCGACGGCTTCGACGTCGTCCTTGTCGTACTGCGACACCACGCCGGCGTCGCCGCCCTGGGTGTAGAGAGGACAGAAATCGGTCAGCTTGCCCGGGGCGATCAACACGCCCCCGGCGTGCATGCCGATGTTGCGGGCGATGCCTTCGACCTGCTGGGCCAGGCCCATCAGCTGCTTCACTTCGTCTTCGTTTTCCAGCCGTTCTTTCAGCAGCGGCTCTTCTTCGATGGCGTCGGCCAGCGTCACCAGCTTGCCCGGCTTGAACGGGATCAGCTTGGAAATGCCGTCGCAGAAGTTGTAGCCCAGATCGAGCACGCGGCCGACGTCGCGCACCGCGCCCTTGGCCGCCATGGTGCCGAAGGTGGCGATCTGCGAGACCGCCTCCTTGCCGTAGCGGTCCTTCACGTACTGAATGACGCGGTCGCGGCCTTCCTGGCAAAAGTCGATGTCGAAGTCGGGCATGGAAACCCGCTCAGGGTTCAGGAAGCGCTCGAACAGCAGGTTGTATTCCAGCGGATCCAGATCGGTAATCGAGAGCGAATACGCCACCAGCGAACCGGCGCCTGAACCCCGGCCCGGCCCGACCGGCACGCCGTTGTTCTTGGCCCACTGGATGAAGTCGGCCACGATCAGGAAGTAGCCCGGGAATTTCATCTTGATGATGGTGTCGTTCTCGAACTTCAGGCGCGCCTCGTAGCGCGGGCGTTCCTTCTCGCGCCGCGCTTCGTCCGGGAACAGGTGCTTGAGGCGCGCTTCCAGGCCGACCTTGGTTTCAGCGACCAGGAAGTCGTCGATGGTCATGCCGTCCGGCGTCGGGAAGTTCGGCAACTGCGGCTTGCCCAGCGTCAGCGTCAGGTTGCAGCGCTTGGCGATCTCGATAGTGTTTTGTATGGCGCCCGGCAAGTCGGCGAACAGCGCGGCCATGTCGGCCTGGGATTTGAAATCCTGCTGGTCGTTGAAGCGGCGCACACGGCGCGCATTGGCCAGGATCTCGCCTTCGGCGATACAGGTGCGCGCCTCGTGGGCGACGAATTCATCCTGCGACAGGAACTGGATCGGATGCGTCGCCACCACGGGCAAGCCGAGGCGCGCCGCCAGGGCGACCGACTGGCGCACCTGGATATCCATGTTGGGCTGGTTGGCGCGCTGGATTTCCACATAAAAAGCGCCGGGGAAGAACTCGCTCCAGCGTTGTGCGCAGCGTTCGGCTGCAGCCACGTTGCCGTTCTCAATGGCAATGCCGACATCGCCGAAATGGGCGCCGGACAGTGCGATCAGCCCGTTGCCGCCGTCTTCGTGGCGCAATTGTTCCAGCCACTCGGGGCGGATTTCGGCGCGGCCGCGGTGCAGGTTGGTCAGCCAGGCTTTGCTGAGCAGGTCGCACAGCTGCAGATAGCCGTGATGGTTCTTGACCAGCAGCAGCAGGCGCGACGGCTTGTCGCGGTCGTCGTCGTTGCTGATCCAGACGTCGCAGCCGGCGATCGGCTTGACGCCTTTGCCGCGCGCGCCTTTGTAGAACTTGACCATGCCGAACAGGTTCGCCAGGTCGGTGATCGCCAGGGCCGCCTGACCGTCTTTTGCTGCTGCTTTGACAACATCGTCGATGCGGACCAGGCCGTCGACGATGGAATACTCGGAATGGAGCCGTAGATGAACGAATTGCGGTGTAGTCATAGGGCCATATTTTACCGTGCCGTGACATGCCGCTCAGGTGGAATTTACGATTAGCAATCACAAGACAACAACATACCCGGAAGACGGTCTCGGTCGACGCTGTTTGATTTGCATCATGGATCCCGCAAATTGCTGCACGCGTGCGGCGCAGAATGGCCTCGGGGCGTTTATAATGCTGTTAATTCAAAGACTTAGGCAATATCACCATGCAACAAATGCAAGAAACCGCAAATTCGTACGTCAACATCGCGGCCTATAAATTCATCACCTTCAACGACACCGCCGAAAAGCGCCCAGTGTTTCTGGCATTCTGCCAGCAGCACAAGCTGCGCGGCACCGTCATCCTGAGCCCCGAAGGCATCAACCTGTTCCTCGCCGGCAAGCGCGCCGATATCGACGCCTTTTTAACCTGGCTGCGCGCCGACGCGCGTTTTGCCGACATCCAGGTCAAGGAAAGCTTCTCCGAACACCAGCCGTTCAACCGCATGCTGGTCAAGCTCAAGGCCGAGATCATCACCATGAAGCATCCGCTGATCAAGCCGGAAGAAGGCCGCGCGCCCTTCGTCGAAGCCAAAACGCTCAAGCGCTGGCTCGATCAGGGCCATGACGACAACGGCAAACCTGTGGTCATGGTCGATACGCGCAACGCCTTTGAGGTCGATGTCGGCACCTTTGAAAACACCATCGACTACCGCATCGAAAAATTCACCGAGTTTCCGCAAGTGATCGCCGATCACAAGGACGAGCTGAACGACAAGACCGTGGTGACCTTCTGCACCGGCGGCATCCGCTGCGAAAAAGCCGCCATCCACATGCAAAACATCGGCTACGACAGCGTCTATCAGCTCGAGGGCGGTATTCTCAAGTACTTTGAAGAAGTCGGCGGCGCGCATTATCAGGGCGACTGCTTCGTCTTCGACTACCGCACCGCGCTCAACCCGCAATTGCAGGAAACGCAGACCGAGCAATGCTTCGCCTGCCGCGCCGTGGTGACGCCGCGCGAGCAATTGTCGCCGGCCTACGTGCCCGGCAAATCCTGCCCGCATTGCGCTCCGGAACTGGCGACGGCGCCTGCCCCGGCGCCGAATGCAGGTGCGACCGTCTGAGCATCTCCCGCTGTCGGCGGCACATAAACAAAAAGCCCACCTTTCGGTGGGCTTTTTGCATGGGAAACGTCGCGCTTATTTCTTGAATTGCGCGGCCGTTTCAGCAACGCGCTTGCCGAACAGCTTGGCGGTTTCCAGATCGCCCGGCAGCGGGCCTTCTTCCGGCGAGGAATCCGACGGGCTTTGCGCCATCAGACCGGAGAAAGAACCGACGAAGTTGATGTCGTTGCGTTGCGCCGCCTTGGAGTTGGCAGGCATCAGGCCGGTGCCGACCCAGACCATGCTGTGTTGCATACCCAGCGTGAACAGGTAGTGCAGGGTCGACAGCTTGTCGCCGTTCATCGTGGCCGAATTGGTGAAGGCGGCGCCGATCTTGTCTTTCCATTTTTGCGAGAACCATGGCTTGGAGCTGGCGTCGGCGAATTTCTTGAATTGCCAGGAGACGGAACCCATGTAGGTCGGCGAGCCGAAGATGATGGCGTCGGCAGCGTCCAGCGTGGCCCAGTCAGCGTCGGCGATATTGCCTTCGGCGTTGATGGCGATCAGGTCCACGGTGGCGCCGGCGGCGGATGCGGCGCCGGCCTGCACGGCTTCAGCTTGCTTCTTGGTGTGGCCGTAGCCGGAGTGATAAACGATAGCGACTTTGCTCATGTTGGTTTCCTTGTTGGGGTGAGAGGAAAAACTGACGCCTGTATGTACTAACGAGAGAACTGCAGAAGAAGCCGGGAAAGAATAGCGTCTTTTGGCAGACTAATCGGATATTTTCAGGCGCTTGTACAAATTTTCTGTGCGTGCACTACACTATATCCACTTGCTTTCACTGAGATAAGCCTGTCAATTCAGACATATTATTCAAAAATTTTAAACAAACCCGCCGACAGGCTTTTTCCGACCGCCCTCATCGCATGAACCTCACGCTGGAAGCCCTGCAAATCCTCGACATGATCGACCGCAAGGGCAGCTTCGCCGCTGCGGCGCTGGCGCTCGACCGCGTGCCGTCGGCGCTGACCTACAGTGTGCGCAAACTGGAAGACGACCTCGACGTGCTGCTGTTCGACCGGCGCGGCCATCGCGCCAAGTTGACGCCGGCCGGCCAGGAACTGCTGACCGAAGGCCGTCACCTGCTGCATGCCGCCGACGATCTCGAACAGCGCGTCAAGCGCACCGCCACCGGCCGCGAAACCGAATTGCGCATCGTCCTCAACAGCATCATCCCGTTCGCCAAAATGCTGCCGCTGATCGCCGCCTTCGACCGCGAAGCCGGCGGCACCAGACTGCGCTTCGTCCCCGGCGTCTTGTCCGGCACCTGGGAAGAACTCATGGCCGGACGCGCCGACCTGGTCATCGGCGCCACGCTGGACGGACCGGAAATCGTGCGCACCAGCGGCCGCTTCCAGACGCGCCCGCTGGGCGTAGTCGACTGGGCCTTTGCGGTAGCGCCGGACCATCCGCTGGCCGACGCGCCGGAACCGCTTTCGCCCGAACTGGTGCGCCAGCATCGCGCCGTGGCCGTCGGCGACAGCAGCCGCAGCAATCCCGGCATCACGATGGGCTTGCTGGCCGGCCAGGAAACCCTGACCGTGCCGGGCGTGGACGACAAACTGCAGGCGCAGCTGGCCGGGCTGGGCTGCGGCCATCTGCCGCGCTTCTGGGCGCAGCACTATCTCGACAGCGGCGCCTTGATCGAGAAACAGACCATCATGAGCAAGCCGCATGAAAATTTCCTGGTGGCCTGGCCCAAGGCCGATCAGGGAAAGTCTCTAAAATGGTTCCTCCATCAACTGTCGCAACCTGAAATCCAGCGTTCGCTGCTGGGCCCCGTCACGCCATGAAGTCTGCATCCGCCCCCTCCTCCTACATCGGCCGTTTTGCCCCCTCGCCTTCCGGCCCGCTGCACGCCGGCTCGCTGGTGGCCGCGATGGCCAGTTATCTGGATGCGCGCGCGCATCAGGGACAGTGGCTGCTGCGCATCGAAGACATCGACGAAGCGCGCACCGTCGCCGGCGCGGCGCACGACATCGAAGCCGCCCTGCGCACCTTCGGCATGCGCTGGGATGGGCCGGTACTGGTGCAGAGCCGACGCAAACAACACTATCGCGACGCGTGCGACCGGCTGGGCGCGCATGTCTACGCCTGCGGCTGCAGTCGCAAAGAAATCGCCGATTCGCGGCTGGGGATCGCTGCGGACGGCGCCGCCATCTACCCCGGCACCTGCCGCAACGGCCTGGCGCCGGGCAAGACTGCACGGGCGCTGCGCGTGCGCGTGCCGGAACCGGGGCAGTACGGCGAAGAGATTGCATTCGAGGATCGCTGGCTGGGATGGCAGAGCCAGCATCTGGCCAGCGAAGCCGGCGATTTCGTCCTGAAACGCGCGGATGGCTTCTGGGCTTATCAGCTGGCGGTCGTCGTGGACGATGCCGAGCAAGGCGTGACGCATGTCGTACGCGGCGTTGACCTGCTGGAGTCGACGGCGCGGCAAATTTACCTGCAACGCTTGCTCGGCTATCCGACGCCGTCTTATCTGCACGTGCCGCTGGTCAAGCATACGGACGGAGAGAAACTGTCCAAGCAAAACGGCGCACAGGCGCTGGATCTCACACGCCCGCTCGACGAGTTGCACCTGGCTGCGGAGTTTCTGGGACTGGAAATGACAACGGCGACCGAAGTCGCCGCGTTCTGGGAGCTTGCTACCTCGGCCTGGCAACGCCGTCTGGCGCAGCTGCAAACCTAAGTTGCAAATCTAATCCGAAAACTTAAGCCTGACGCTTGGGCATGCCGCCCAGCAACGCCGCCACTTTGTGCTTCGGCGGCTTGCTGCTTACCGGCTTGGCAACGGCTGCGCCGGCCTCGACCGGCGCCGGTGCCGAAGTCGGCTCATACGGCTTGAGGAACCACGGATCGACTTTTTCCTTGCGGCCGCCGCCGTTGCTGCGACCATAGGATTGCGTATCGCGCGGCGCGCTGACGCGCTCGCTACGCTCAGCGGCACCATTGCTACGGCTGCTGCTGCGGTCGCCACGATCGCTTCTTTCGCCGCGTTCGGAACGCTCGCCACGATCGCTGCGCTCTCCACGCTGACGCGGAACGAAACCGGTCAGTTCGGAACGCACGAACTTGATCTTGATCAGCTTTTCGATATCGACCAGCAGGCGCTCGTCCTTGTCCGAGAACAGCGAGATTGCATCGCCCGAAGCGCCCGCGCGGCCGGTACGACCGATACGGTGGACGTAGTCTTCGGCGTTGTACGGCAGATCGATATTGATCACGCAAGGCAGATCGGTGATGTCCAGACCGCGCGCGGCGACGTCGGTCGCCACCAGCACTTCGACCTGGCCCTGCTTGAAGGCTTCCAGTGCGGCCATGCGCTCGCCCTGGGATTTATCGCCGTGGATCGCGGAAGCTTTGACGCCGTCGTTCTCCAGCTGGCGCGCCAGTTTGGAGGCGCCGATCTTGGTGTTCGAAAACACGATCACCTGCTTGAGCTGGCGCTCGCGGATGATATGCGCGACGGCTTCGCTCTTGGCGTCTTCGTCGACTTTGTAAATGGTCTGGGTCACGCGCTCGGCGGTGGCGTTGCTGCGCGCCACTTCGATGGTGACCGGGTTGTTCTGGAAGCTGGCGGCCAGCTTCTTGATCTCCGGCGAGAAGGTCGCGGAGAACATCAGGTTCTGGCGCTGCTTAGGCAGCAGGTTGATGATGCGCTGCAGGTCCGGCAGAAAGCCCATGTCCAGCATGCGGTCGGCTTCATCCATCACCAGGATCTGGGTCTGCGACAAATTCACGGTCTTTTGCTGGACATGATCCAGCAGGCGGCCCGGGGTCGCGATAACGATTTCAACGCCGGCGCGCAAGGTTGCCGTTTGCGGCGCCATGTCGACCCCGCCGAAGACCACGGTGGAACGCAGCGGCGTGAAACGGGAATAAGCTTTGACGTTGTCGGCAACCTGGTCGGCCAGCTCGCGCGTCGGGGTGAGGATCAGCGCGCGCACCGGGTGACGCGCCGGCGACATGCTGGTGCTGGCGTGGGCCAGCAGCAATTGGATGATCGGCAGCGAGAAACCCGCCGTCTTGCCGGTGCCGGTCTGGGCGGCCCCCATGACATCGCGCCCTTGCAATACGACAGGAATCGCCTGCGCCTGGATCGGTGTCGGATGGATGTACCCCTGCTCCGACAGCGCTTTCAGGATGTCGGGCGACAGGCCGAAGTCTTCAAAACGAACTTCAGGCACTTCAGGTACTGCTGTTTCAGGCAATTGCTCGGGCATGTTAGGGATGAGTCCTCAGGCGAACCCTGCGTGAATCGATGCAATGCGACACAATGTTCTGCACAGCAGATTGCGACGGGCACATTCGCGAAGAGGCTCTGTTGCTTTCAGTAATAACGGATGTTTGACATATCACGCGGCGCCGACCCTGCATGAAAAACAGGGCGCCCGCGTCAAGAGGTTGCCGAACGGAAACCGACCGGCAAACCGCTATTATACGCCCCTCGGCAATTTGGCTTCATGACAGTTTAATGTCACGTCAACCGGGCGATATAAAAATGACAATCAGGCCGCCTCGCCGGCAACGGCGGCAAGGACGGCCCTCATAGGGAAAAACAGGAGAAAATCAGACGATCGTGACGTTCAGATCGACCAGGCCGTCGACGTGGCCGTGCAACTTGTCGCCCTTGACCACGGCGCCGACGCCTTCCGGCGTGCCGGTATAAATCAGGTCGCCGGGGAACAGCTCCACCAGCCCGGACAGATAGGAAATGGTCTCGGCCACGTTCCATATCAGGTCCGACAGATCGCCTTGCTGGCGCACTTCGCCGTTGACCTTGAGCCAGATCGCGCCCTTGTCGGGGTGGCCGATCTTCGACACCGGCAGCAACGGCGCGCACGGCGCCGAATGGTCGAAGCCCTTGCCCATGTCCCACGGGCGCGCCAGCTTCTTGGCCTCGCCTTGCAGGTCGCGGCGCGTCATGTCGAGGCCGACGGCATAGCCGAACACCAGTTCCAGCGCTTTTTCCACCGGAATATCGCGGCCGCCCTTGCCCAGAGCCACCACCATTTCGATCTCATGCTGGTAGTCGTTGGTCTTGCTCGGATACGGCACCTCGCTGTCGGTCGGCACGATGGTGTCGGTCGGCTTCATGAAGAAAAACGGCGGTTCGCGGTTCGGATCGTGACCCATTTCGCGCGCATGAGCAGCGTAATTGCGGCCGACGCAGTAGATGCGGCGCACAGGGAAAGGATCGCCGCCGACGACCGGTACGGTGGTGATGGCGGGAACGGGTATGGCGTAAGTCATGGCTGAAACTCCGGCTATAAATATGTTCTTGGATGCTGAGCAGCCCCATCGGGCCTCTGCGAGTGTAAAAGAAAACACCGCGCCATGCTGGCCGCAGACGGCGAAATCCGACATGAGGGCTGTTTTTTTGTGTAGCATCGTGAAAACTTAACGCTTGGTTCACCCTTGCTTCACGCTTAGTTCTCACTTTCTCACGAAACGTCACCCAGACTCTCAGCTTATGCGGCCTACACCCCAGAATCCAGCCATTGCAGCACAAATTCAGCAAGCCGTCGTCCTGCACCAGCGCGGCGACCACGACAAGGCGGAAGCCATGTACAAGAAAGTGCTGGCCAAGGCGCCCAGGCACTTCCAGGCGCTGTATCTGATGGGCATGCTGCAACTGCACCGCGAAGATCCGGCCGGCGCCATCGAATGGATCGACCAGGCGCTCAAGATCAACCCTACCCATATCGATGCGCAATTCGACCGCGCCACCGCGCTGGAAGATCTGGAGCGTTACACCGAGGCCCTGCGCAGCTACGATCTGGTGCTGGCGCTCAAGTCCGATTTCACCGAAGCGCTGTACCGCCGCGGCAACGTGTTGCGCGCGATGAAGCGCCACATGGAAGCGCTGGATTGCTACAAGCGCGTACTGGCCGTCAAGCCTGACCATGCCCAGGCCTGGCTCAAGCAAGGCAACTCGCTCAACGACCTGGGCCGTCTGCGCGAGGCCCTTACCTGCTACGAGAAAGCCGTGGAAGCTGCGCCGGAATACCCGGAAGCCTTGTTCAACCTGGCCAACACGCTCAAGGAATTCGACCGCATCGACGAAGCCATGGCGACCTATGACAAGGTGCTGGAAATCGAGCCGGATTTCGCCGAAGCAATCGCCAACCGCGCCTATCTGCTGGCCGGCAAAAACCGCCTGGAAGAAGCGCTCGCCGGTTACGACCGCGCCATCGCGCTGCTGCCGGATTATCCCGACATGGCCTACAACCGCGCCGTCACGCTGGAAGAACTGCAACGCTACGACGAAGCCATCGCCGCTTATGCGCAAGTGCCCTCCAGCGATCCCAACTACCAGTCGGCGCGCTGGAACACGGCGCTGTGCAACCTCAAGCTCGGCAATCTCGAAGCCGGCTGGCGCCAGTACGAACAACGCTGGCAGACCGAGCAGATGCGCAAGACCCAGCGCTATTTCACGCAGCCGCTGTGGCTGGGCGAGGTTCCGCTGGCCGGCAAAACCATCCTGCTGCATTCCGAGCAAGGCTTCGGCGACACGCTGCAATTCGCACGTTACGTTCCCATGCTGGCCGAACGCGGCGCACGCGTCATCCTGCAGGTGCAACCGGCGCTCAAGCCCCTGATGGCCACGATCAAAGGCGTCGGCGCGGTGCTGGCGACCGGCGAGCAGTTGCCGCCGTTCGACCTGCATTGCCCGCTGATGAGCCTGCCGCTTGCCTGCCAGACGTTTTCGCTCAACGACATCCCCGGCGCCGGTTACCTGCAGCCGGATCCGGCCAAATCCGAAAGCTGGAAGGTCCGCCTCGGCGAAAAACGCAAGCCGCGCGTCGGCATCGTCTGGTCCGGCAGCAACCCGCGCGTCAACAGCCCGGCAACCAAACGACTCGACGCTGCGCGTTCGATCCCGTTCAACGCGCTGTCGCCGTTGCTGCAAAACGACCAGATCGAATTCTTCGCCGTGCAACCGCAGAACAGCACCCTGACTTCGCTGAGCTTCAACCTCGGCGGCCAATCGTCGGGCCTCAACCTCGGCGGCCCGCGTCTCGTCGACTACACGCGCGACCTGCGCGATTTTTCCGATACTGCCGCATTGATAGCCAACCTCGATCTGGTGATTTCGGTCGATACCGCCGCCGCCCATCTGGCAGGTTCGCTGGGCAAGCCGGTCTGGCTGCTCAATCGCTGCAACACCGACTGGCGCTGGCTGCTGGGCCGCAACGATTCGCCGTGGTATCCGAGCATGCGCATCTTCCGCCAGGAAAAGCCCGGCGACTGGAGCAAGGTCATCGAGGATGTCCGCGCAGAACTGCAGCGACAGACGCAAGGCTGAACGCAGATCGGCGACTTCCAAAAAGAAAGCCCGGCTATCATGCCGGGCTTTTTCATGCCATCCAGGCTGCCCGGCGTCATCCGCCGAATCGCACCTCGAGAATGCCTGTCACGCCATCCAGCGCCACCGCAAACAATCCCCCCGACAAAGGTTCGCGCTCGCGCTGCGCCGCATCCATGCCTTCATGCGCCGTTGTCACGTACAGGGTATCCAGTGCAACGCCACCGAACGCCGGACAGCTGGGCTGCGACACCGGCACCGCGATGATCCTGTCGACCAGTCCGTCGGGCGCGTAGCGCACCACGCGTGCACCGCCCCATTGCGCATTCCAGAGATAGCCGCGGCTGTCGATGGCCGATCCGTCGGGACTTCCCTGTTCACCGCCCAGATCGACGAACAGACGCTGCCCGCTGATCGCACCGGTCGCGACATCGTAATCGCAGCACATGATCTTGCCCTGCATCGTGTCGCAGTAATACATGCGCGCGCCGTCCGGACTGAAGCACACGCTGTTGGGAATCGCCACACCCGGCAGCGGCAAACGCTCCAGGCTGAGATCGGTATTGAGGCGATAGTAGCTGCCGATGGGCGCGCGTCCTTTGTCCTCGTTCAGGGTGCCGAACACGAAACGCCCCTGGCGGTCGCAACGGCCGTCATTCAGGCGCGTGGTCGGCAAGTCGTCTTCGATGCGGCAGATCGGCGTGACGGCTTGCGTCTCCAGATCGAAAAACGCCAGCCGCGAGGCCAGGCCGATCAGCAGGCGATTGGTCTGTGCCGTCAGCGCGAAGACCGACAGGCGCTCCGGCATGTTCCAGCTGCGCGTGACGCCGTCGGCGGGACGGTAATTCCACAATACCGAGGCCTGAATATCTGTCCAGAACACCGACTGCGTGCGATCGCACCAGATCGCGCACTCGCCGAGTTCACATTTGCCGTCAACGATAAGGCTTGCTTGCATGGGACATCATCTCCGTTTTCAGAGCCACTGATAAAACACCGCCGGCCGCGTTGCATCTCCTTGCCATCGTTTTTTTGTCAGAAGCTCTCACTGTTCAAATAAACTCAATCAACTCTAAACGAAAAAAGGCAAGCCGTGGCTTGCCTCTTTCCTTGCTGCATTTTACTGCGCTCTGCTGCACATTATGATCGGATCCTCATACGATCAGAACGAGTGAGCGATACCGAAGTAGCCGCCGGTCTGGCTTTGGCCCGCCAGCGGCGCGCCGGCTTCGTCGGCTTCCAGCGAGAAGGTGCCGTTGCCGCTGTTGCGAACAGTACCCGCGCCGACATACAGCAAAGTGCGCTTGGACAGGTTGTAGTTCAGGCCGGCCATGAACAGGTTGGCGGAGCCGCCGTTCTTGTTGGCGTTGACGTGGAAGACCGAACCGATCAGCGTCAGCGCAGGCGAGACCTCGTAGTTGGCGCCGATCCAGTAATGATTGACCTTGTCCGTCGAGCCCGGCGCCACGTCCGGCGCTTTCAGGTTTTCATAACCCAGGTACATCTTCAGTTTGTCGATGGTGTAAGTACCGCCCAGGATCAGCTCTTTGGACGAATCATAGACAGTCCCCGGAACTGTAGCGCCCGACGAGTTCGTCATGACGCTGCCGTACTTGCCGTTGGCGTCGCGTACCAGATCGTAGATCGCGCGCAGTTCCAGACCCTGGTTTTGATAGACCAGCGAGACGCCATCCTTGCGACCCTTGGTGGTCGAACCGGCCTGCTCACCCAGGCTGGTCTGGAAGGTGGCATTGAAGCCGCCCCAGGTCGGCGTCTGGTATTCGATCACGTTGTTGGCGCCGCCCCAGTTGCGGCCGTGCACCAGATTGGCGGTCCCGATCCATTGCTGACCGGTCGGATCCAGGAACCAGACGTCATTGTCGATGAACAGGTTTTTACCGATCTTGACCGAACCGGCGCTGCCGTTCAGGCCGACATACGAACGACGATTGAACAGCGCAGTACCGTTGGTGGCGCCTTTAGTCGCGCCGAAACCCGACTCCAGCAGGAAGAAACTGTTCAGACCGCCACCCAGGTCTTCCTTGCCCTTGAAGCCGATCATGCTGGTGCCCCACTGATTGCTGGCGGCGCGCACTTGCGTGCCGGTGGCGCCGTTGGCCTGATGCACGTTGGTCTGCACATCAACGCCGGCGACGACGCGGCCGTAAATGGTGACGCTGTCTTCCGCCTGCGCGGACGCCAGGCATGCGCCGAACAACGAGGCCGTGCCCAAGGCCTTGAGAATGGTTTTGGTTGAGATGGACTGAGTCATCTGAGGTCTCCGTAGATCTTTGTAGTTTTGACAGGGTGTAGTCGATTGCTGCACCCGCACTTTTTGTTGAAAATCACCTTGATCCGGCGCGCAAAAAATCTCCTCGATACCGGTATTCGTAACCGTTCGATAAGCTTTCCGTAAGCGCCATTTCAACGTGAAGATCACAACGTGAAATCGTTGTGAACTGGGCTAGATACTAAGGATTTGCGACATATATTTCTAATGAATTATTTGCCTAAGCCGATACTTGATTTGATATCATCAAAAGATATAAAAAATGGTGGAGACAAATGAAGAACAGCGACCCGAACTGGTTCCTGCGCGCGCGTCTGAAAACACGGCAACTCTTGCTGTTGATCGCGCTGGATGACGAACGCAATATCCATCGCGCAGCCAACGAACTCAACATGACGCAACCGGCCGCGTCCAAGCAGCTCAAGGATCTGGAAGACACGCTCGGCGTCACGCTGTTCGATCGCCTGCCGCGCGGCATGCGCCCGACCATCTACGGCGAAGCCATGATCCGCCACTCGCGCATGGCGCTCACCAGCCTGTCGAAAGCGCATGAAGACATCGTCGCGCTGAAGTCCGGCCTGTCCGGCCAGGTCGACGTCGGCGTCATCCTGTCGCCTGGCATGTCCCTGATCCCCGCCGCCATTGCGCGCGTCAAGGAACACTCGCCGATGTTGCGCATCGGCGTCGAAGTCGAGAGCAGCAACATCCTGCTGGCGCGCCTGCTGCGCGGCGATCTGGATTTTCTGGTGGCGCGCATTCTCGATGAAGAAGTCAGCCACAACCTGCACTACGAAGAGTTATCCGACGAACCGATCTGCGCCGTCGCCCGCGTCGGCCACCCGCTCCACGAACACAAGAACCTGGAGCTGAAAGACATCGTCGACGACCCGTGGATCATGGCGCCCAAAGGCAGCATCCTGCGCAGCCGCGTCGACCTGATGTTCCGCAAGAGCGGCCTGACGCCGCCGGCCAACGTGGTCGACACCACCGCCATCCTGACCATCACCAGCCTGCTGCAGCAGACCAACTTCCTCTACGCCATGCCGACCGAAGTCGCGCGCTATTACTCCCAGGCGCGCCTGATGGATCTGCTGCCGATAGAATTGCCGTGCAAGATGGACGGCTTCGGCATCATCACCCGCCGCGAACATCTGCTGTCGCCGGGCGCGACGATTTTGCAACAGGCGATCAGGGATGTGGCGAAGACGATTTACTAGTTTTCAACATTCTCACCAATAAAAAAAGCGAGACCTGAAGTCTCGCTTTTTTGTTTTCGGTCTTTTTCGCATCTCGCCTAGATTGTCGAGAAAGTGCCGATAGCAAGGCGCGCCGACGCAGACAGTGCGTGAGCACGGCAAGGAGAAGCAACGCCGCTAGCGGTGCTTTATCGACAATCTACGCCCAGCCGGCATCTACGATGAATTCTTGTGCCGTACACATCACGCTCTCATCCGACGCCAGAAACAACACCATCCGCGCCAGATGCCATGGCAGCAATTCGCCCTGCAGGCACTGATTGCGCTTGATGTCTTCCTTGCCCTTCTCGTCCAGCCACAATTCAATCTGACGCTCGGTCATGACCCAGCCCGGCGTCACGGTATTGACGCGGATATTGTGCGCACCGAGGTCGCGCGCCAGGCCGCGTGTCAGGCCCAGCACCGATGATTTTGCCGTCGTGTAGACCGGGAAACCGCCGCTCGACGTATGCCAGCTGATCGAGCTGAAATTGATGATGGAACCGGCCTTTTTCTTGATCATGCCCGGCGCAATGGCCTGCACGGCGAAGAAAGAAGGACGCTGGTTGATCGCGATGCGGTTGTCCCAATATTCCTGCGTCACGTCTTCCAGCTTGTGGCGCTCGTCGTTGGCGGCGTTGTTCACCAGCACGTCGAAATCGCCCAGTTGCGCCGCCAGCTCCTTGATGGTGTTTTGCAGCGATGCAATATCGCGCAGATCGCAGTAGCGGAACGACGGCGCGACAAAACCGGCGTCGGCGATCTTCTTGCACAGCGCTTCGCTGGCATCCCTGGCGATGTCGACAAAAGCGACGACCGCGCCTTGTTCTGCCAAAGCGCTGACGATGGCCGCACCGATGCCGGTGCCGCCGCCGGTGACGAATACGCGCTTGCCCTTGAGGCTGGGGTAACTCGCCAGTTGATATGTTGCAGACATAGATTCTCCAGAATTAGATTTTGCTCAGAGCACGTTGACCTGCGGGTGCGGCACGTCATCCAGGCTCAGGCGGTTGCGCAATGCCGGGCCGAAGGCGGCAACGTCGATTTCAAACGTTTCGCCGGGTGCGACGCTGATGTTGTCCGAACAGCTCAGCGTCGCCGTGCCGAAGAAGTGAATGTGCACATCGCCGGGACGGCGGAACAGCGGGTACTTGAAGTGATGATATTCAAGATTGGCAACCGTGTGCGACATGTTGTCTTCGCCGCTGAGGAAAGGTTTTTCCCAACGGACCTTGCCGTCTTGCGCACGAATGCGCGACATGCCTTGCACGTGCGCAGGCAGCTCGCCCACCAGTAGCGCCGGACCGACCGAACAGACGCGCAGCTTGGAGTGCGCCAGGAACAGGTAGTTCTGACGTTCCGTCACGTGGTCCGAAAATTCGTTGCCGATGGCGAAACCCAGGCGATACGGCTGGCCGTTGTCGCCGATGAGGTAGAGACCGGCGATCTCCGGCTCTTCACCGCCGTCGAGCGCGAAGTGCGGCATCGCCAGCGGCTCTTCCGCAGCGCGCACGATGGAGCCGTCGCCCTTGTAGAACCACTCGGGCTGCACGCCGATCTTGCCGGCCGCAGGCTTGCCGCCTTCCAGGCCCATGCGGAACATCTTCATGCTGTCGGTCAGGTTGTCGCCGGCGCCGTCCAGCTTCTTGTGCATGGCGTCGCGGCCGTCGGCGCTGCCCAGATGGGTCAGACCGGTGCCGGTGACGTAGCAGTGCGCCGTGTCTTCATGGTCCAGCGGCGCCAGCAGGCCGCCTCTTTCTGCAACCGATGCGTAGTCGGCTACGGTCGAGCCGAGTGCCGCGCCGGCGAAATCCTGCAGAGAACTTTTCTTCGCAATCGCAGCGCGCGCCAATGCGTAGGTGCTGCGATAGCCGTCAACAACGCGGATCTTCTTGCCGTCGTCTTCGAGAACGCCGACGTGACGATTGCCGTCGGCTTGTTTGAATTGCACCAGCAACATGCTTGTTACTCCTCAATGTGAATGCTTGGGGACGGCAGCGCCACGGCAACCGACCAGGAAATCGAAATCGCAGCCTTCGTCGGCCTGCAACACGCGGTCGATGTACAGCGACTGATAGCCGCCCTGCATCGCCGGCTTGACCTGCGCCAGCTTCTCGGCGCGGGCGGTCTGGCGTTGCGCCATTTCTTCATCGCTGATGTCCAGATGCAGGCGGCCCGCCGCGCAATCCATTTCTATCCAGTCGCCGTCCTGCACGATGCCCAAGGGACCGCCGGCAGCCGCTTCCGGCGCCACGTGCAGCACCACGGTGCCGTAGGCGGTGCCGCTCATGCGCGCATCGGAAATGCGCACCATGTCCTTGACGCCTTGCGCCAGGAGCTTGGGCGGCAAGCCCATGTTGCCGACTTCGGCCATGCCGGGATAGCCCTTGGGACCGCAATTTTTCATCACCAGCACCGAGCTGGCGTCGACGTCCAGATCGGGATCGTTGATGCGTTCCTTGTAATGCGCAAAGTCTTCGAACACCACCGCCTTGCCGCGATGCTTCATCAGCTCGGGCGAAGCGGCCGACGGTTTCAGCACCGCGCCGCGCGGCGACAGGTTGCCGCGCAGGATGCAGATGCCGCCGTCGTCAATCAGCGGATTGTCGAGCTGGCGCACCACTTCGTCGTTGTAGATCGGCGCATCCTGATTGTTTTCCCACAGCGTCTTGCCGTTGACGGTCAACGCGTTCTTGTGCGGGATCAGATCGGCTTCGCCGAGGCGGCGCAAGACGGCAGGCAAGCCGCCGGCGTAGTAGAACTCTTCCATCAGGAAGCGGCCCGAAGGCTGCAAGTCGACGATGGTCGGCGTGCCGCGGCCGACGCGGGTCCAGTCTTCCAGTTCCAGATCGACGCCGATACGGCCGGCGATGGCCTTCAGATGGATGACGGCATTGGTCGAACCGCCGATCGCCGCATTAACGCGAATCGCATTTTCAAACGCTTCGCGCGTGAGGATCTTGGACAAGGTCAGTCCTTCCCACACCATGTCGACGATGCGCATGCCGGACATGTGCGCCAGCACATAGCGGCGCGAATCGACGGCGGGGATCGCCGCGTTGTGCGGCAGGGAAGTACCGAGCGCTTCGGCCATGCAAGCCATGGTCGAAGCGGTGCCCATGGTGTTGCAGGTGCCGGCCGAACGCGACATGCCGGCTTCGGCCGCCATGAATTCATGAATCGAAATCTTGCCCGCCTTGACTTGTTCGCTTAACTGCCAGACCACGGTGCCGGAGCCGATGTCCTTGCCTTCGTGCTTGCCGTTCAACATCGGGCCGCCGGTGACGACGATGGCCGGCACGTCGCAACTGGCCGCGCCCATCAGCAATGCCGGCGTGGTCTTGTCGCAACCGACCAGCAGCACCACCGCATCCAGCGGATTGCCGCGGATCGACTCCTCGACGTCCATGCTGGCGAGATTGCGCGTGAGCATGGCGGTCGGACGCAGGTTCGATTCGCCGTTGGAAAACACCGGAAACTCCACCGGAAAACCGCCCGCCTCGATGATGCCGCGCTTGACGTGTTCCGCGATCTTGCGGAAGTGCGCGTTGCACGGCGTCAGTTCGGACCAGGTGTTGCAGATGCCGATGACCGGCTTGCCTTGAAATTCGTGATCGGGAATACCTTGATTCTTCATCCAGCTGCGATACATGAAGCCGTTCTTGTCGGCTGTACCGAACCATGCTGCCGAACGCAGCGTACGCTTCTTGTCGATAGTCATTTACTCATCCAATGGAATAATGCGGTCGCCGCCTCCCGATGCGGCGACGCTGATCAAAACCGGCTGCAAGATGCAATACTTCATACGCATTTGCAGCCACCCCCTCTTGCAGAATTTTTGTTATTTATTTTTGTTATAGACGTCGAAGAACACGGCGGCCAGCAACACCAGGCCTTTGATCACTTGCTGATAATCGATGCCGATACCCATGATGGACATGCCGTTGTTCATGACGCCCATCACGAAGGCGCCGATGACCGCACCCATCACCTTGCCGACGCCGCCCGATGCCGAGGCGCCGCCGATGAAGCAGGCCGCGATCACGTCCAGCTCGAAGCCGGTGCCGGCTTTCGGCGTCGCCGTGTTCAGGCGCGCCGCGAAGATCAGGCCGGCCAGCGCCGCCAGCATGCCCATGTTGACGAAGGTGTAGAAGCTCACGCGTTCGGTCTTGATGCCGGACAGCTTGGCCGCTTTTTCATTGCCGCCGACGGCGTAGACGCGACGGCCGATCGTGGTGCGGTTGGTGACGAAGGTGTAGATCACCATCAGTGCAAACATGATGATCAGCACGTTCGGCATGCCCTTGTAGGACGCCATCAGATAGCTGAAAGCGATGATCGCTGCAGCGAACAGGATATTTTTCAGCAGGAAGAACACGGCCGGCTCTTCTTCCATGCCATGCTTGACCTGCTTGCTGCGACCGTGGACTTTCACCGCCAGCAGGATTGCCGCTGCCGCCACGCCAACCAGCAAGGAGGTCAGGCGCACGCTGCCGGTATCGGCAAACAACTCAGGAATGAAACCCGAGCTCAGCAACTGGAAGCCGCGCGGGAATGGCCCCACCGACTGGCCTTCCAGCAGCGCCAGCGTCAGGCCCTTGAACACCAGCATGCCGGCCAGCGTGACGATGAAGGACGGGATGCGGAAAAACGCCACCCAGTAGCCTTGCGCCGCGCCGATGGCGGCGCCGGCGATCAGGCAGATGACGGTGGTCAGGATGAAATTCATTTCATAGTTGACCATCAGCACCGCCGCCAGCGCGCCGATGAAACCGACCACCGAGCCCACCGACAAGTCGATGTGGCCGGCCACGATCACCATCAGCATGCCCAGCGCCATGATCACCACGTAGCTGTTTTGCAGAACCAGGTTGGTCAGGTTGAGCGGCTGCATCAGCGTGCCGTCGGTCATGACCTGGAAGAAGGCCATGATCGCCACCAGCGACAGCAGCATGCCGTATTCGCGCATGTTGTTCTTGAGGAAGCCGGCGTATTCCCGTTTGACTTCAGGGACCGCGTCGAGCGCAGGTTTCTTGCTCATTTCATTGTTCTCCATTCTTCACATTCCTCACAATCGCTCGCATGATTTTCTCTTGCGATGCTTCCGCCGCCGCAAACTGGCCGACGAATTGCCCTTCGTTCATGACGTAGATCCGGTCGCACATGCCGAGCAGTTCCGGCATTTCCGACGAGATCATGATGATGCACTTGCCTTCCGCGGCCAGCTGGTTGATCAGCGTGTAGATCTCGAACTTGGCGCCGACGTCGATGCCGCGCGTCGGCTCGTCGAGGATCAGCACTTCCGGATTCGAGAACAGCCACTTGCTGAGCACCACCTTCTGCTGGTTGCCGCCGGACAGGTTCACGACCTTTTGCAATACGCTCGAGCAGCGGATCCGCATCTTGTTGCGGAAGTCCGCCGCCACCTTGAATTCGCGCGCCTCGTCGATCACCGACTTGTCGGCGATGGCGCCGAGGTTGGCCAGCGAGATGTTTTTCTTGATGTCTTCTTCCAGCACCAGGCCGTCGCCCTTGCGGTCTTCGGTGACGTAGGCGATGCCGTGGTTGATGGCTTTCTGGATGGTGCCGACGTCGATTTTCTTGCCGTGCAGGTGCACTTCGCCGCTGATCTTGGCGCCGTAAGCGCGGCCGAAGATGCTCTTGGCCAGCTCGGTGCGGCCGGCGCCCATCAGGCCCGCAATGCCGACGATCTCGCCCTTGCGCACGTTGAAATCGATGTCCTTGATCACCACGCGCTCAGGGTGGATAGGATGATGCACGCGCCACTGCTTGACCTCAAAAATGGTCTCGCCGATCTGCGGTTCGCGCTTGGGATAACGGTCCGCCATCTCGCGGCCGACCATGTTCTGGATGATGCGGTCTTCGCTGATGGCTTCCTTGCGGCAGTCGAAGGTATCGACTGTGGCGCCGTCGCGCAGCACGGTGATGGAATCGGCGACCTTGGAAATTTCGTTGAGCTTGTGCGAAATCAGGATGGACGAAATCCCCTGCGCCTTGAGTTCCAGCAGCAGTTCGAGCAAGGCGTCGCTGTCGCTTTCGTTGAGGCTGGCGGTGGGCTCGTCGAGGATCAGCAGCTTGACCTCTTTCGACAAAGCCTTGGCGATCTCGATCAACTGTTGCTTGCCCACGCCGAGGTTGGTGATCAGCGTCGACGGCGGATCCTTCAGGCCGACCTTGGCCAGCAGTTCTTTGGCTTTGGCATAGGAGGCCTCCCAGTCGATCACGCCGCCGGTGGCTTGCTCATTGCCCAGAAACAGGTTCTCGGTAATCGACAGCAGCGGCACCAGCGCCAGCTCCTGGTGGATGATGATGATGCCGACGCTTTCGCTGTCGACGATGTCTTTGAATTCGCGTGTCTGGCCCTGATAGACGATGTCGCCGGAATAGGTGCCGTGCGGATAGACGCCGCTGAGGACTTTCATCAGGGTGGATTTGCCGGCGCCGTTCTCGCCGACCACGGCGTGGATTTCGCCGGTGCGCACTGCCAGGTTGACGTTGTTGAGCGCCTTGACACCCGGGAATGTCTTTTCAATTCCGCGCATTTCCAGAATTGTACTCATGTGTTCTGACCTCTTCTTCTGCGCCGGCCTGCCGTATTGGGAGGGATAGGGCGAGCCGGTTTTACTGCTCTGCGCCGACGGGAATCAGCGTACTCCGGAAACACCAACCCCGCGCGCACGGCGCGGGGTTTCATTGTGTCCGATCCTGAGTGCCGACAAACCGAACAACACAAACTAATCGGAATTACCGAATTTATTTAACTTGTGCTTCGGTGTAGTAGCCGCTGCCGACCAGCACTTCTTTCCAGTTGCTGGCGTCGACGCTGACCGGCTTCAACAGGTAGGAAGGCACAACCTTGACGCCATTGTTATAGGTCTTGGTGTCGTTGATGGTTGGCGCTTTGCCCGACAACACGGAGTCCACCATGGAAACAGTGACCTTGGCCAGTTCACGTGTGTCCTTGAAGATGGTCGAACGCTGTTCGCCGCGGATGATGGACTTGACCGAAGGCACTTCCGCATCCTGGCCGGTCACGACCGGCATCGGCAGCTTCGGTGTACCGTAGCCGACGCCCTTGAGCGAGGAAATGATGCCGATGCTGATGCCGTCATACGGCGACAGCACTGCGTCGACGTGGGCATTGCCGTAGTAAGCGCTCAGCAGGTTGTCCATGCGGGCTTGCGCAGTCGCGCCGTCCCAACGCAGGGTCGCCACCTTGTCCATGCCCAGCTGTTTGCTGCGCACGACCAGCTTGCCCTTGTCGATGTATGGCTTCAGCACCGACATGGCGCCGTTGTAGAAGAAGAAGGCGTTGTTGTCGTCAGCCGAGCCGCCGAACAGTTCGATGTTAAACGGACCCTTGCCGCCCTTCAGATCCAGCGCCTTTTCGATGTACGAAGCCTGCAGCACGCCGACCTGGTAGTTGTCGAAAGTTGCGTAGTAGTCGACGTTCTTGGAGTTGCGGATAAGGCGGTCATAAGCGATGACCTTGATGCCCTTGTCGGCTGCTTTTTGCAGTACGTCGGACAAAGTCGTGCCGTCAATCGCCGCGATCACCAGGACTTTCACGCCCTTGGTCACCATGTTCTCGATCTGCGCCAACTGGTTCGGGATGTCGTCTTCCGCGTATTGCAGGTCGGTCTGGTAGCCCTTTTCCTTGAATACCTTGACCATGTTGTTGCCGTCGGCGATCCA
The DNA here is from genome assembly GCF_001189965.1 of Herbaspirillum rhizosphaerae. GTDB lineage: Bacteria > Pseudomonadota > Gammaproteobacteria > Burkholderiales > Burkholderiaceae_D > Herbaspirillum > Herbaspirillum rhizosphaerae. Next base: position 43,292 of record NZ_LFLU01000010.1, on the reverse strand, counting down.
GCGCGCCGAGGATTTGGTCGGCATGGAGATCCCGATCAGGCCCTTGGTCTGGGCGCTGACTTGCGCGCTCACAGCCATCAGACCCATGCTCAGGCCGAGTGTCAGCCCGGCCAATACCGATTTGAGTTTCATACTTCTGTCTCCTAAGTTGTTTGTTGTTTTACTGGCAATGCAAAACATGTCAAAACGCGCGGGGAACGCTCGATGTTCTGCAAGGCCTCTAAGATAACCATTAGAGCAATACATTTCTAATGATTTTTTTCATGAAACCAATATTGTTTTCAGCATCACTTTTTGCGCAAACGCCGCAGTTCTCTCCAACTCGCGTCTGCGGCGTTTTTCTTTTACGCTGCCTGCGCGGCCGGTTTGACGGAACCGCCGCCGCTATTCGCATCTGACGCCTTGGCCGCGCCCAGCGACATCAACCTTTGCGCCAGGCAGAACACGAACAGCAGCACCCCGATCACAATCTTGGTCCACCACGAGCTCAGCGTGCCGTCAAAGGCGATCAAAGTCTGGATCACGCCCAAAATGAGCACGCCGGTCAGCGTTCCCGCCACGTAGCCGTAGCCCCCGGTCAGCAAGGTGCCGCCGATCACCACTGCCGCGATCGCGTCCAGTTCGGTGCCCTGGGCATGCAAACCGTAGCCGGACAACATATAGAACGAGAACAATACACCCGCCAGCGCCGCGCAGAAACCGCTGAAGGCGTAAATCGCGATCTTGGTGCGGCCGACCGGCAAGCCCATCAGCAGGGCCGAATGCTCGTTGCCGCCGATGGCATAGACAGCGCGGCCGAAACGCGTGAAATGCGCCAGATAGATCGCCAGCGCCAGCATCAGCACCGCGATCACCACACTGGGCGAGACGAAGGCGTCGCCGAACCCGAACTCCAGCCGCGTCTGCGACATCGCCACATACAAGGGATCGTCGATCGTGATGGAATTGATACTGATCAGATAACACAAGCCGCGCGCCAGGAACATGCCCGCCAGCGTGACGATGAAGGGTTGCAGCTTGAAAAAATGGATCAGCATGCCCATCGCCGCGCCGAACACGCCGCCCAGCACCAGCACGCAGACGATCACCAACAAGGGATGCCAGTGCCACGCATGCAGCAGATAAGCCGAGATCATCGTCGTCAGCGCCAGCACCGAACCGACTGACAGATCGATGCCGCCGGACAGGATGACGAAGGTCATGCCGATACCGATCACCAGCAGGAAAGCGTTGTCGATCAGCAGGTTGAGCACCACCTGCGCCGAAAAGAAACCGTCATAGGCGACCGAGCCCATCGCAAACAACACCACCAGCAAGGCGACGGTGACCAGCGACGTGAAGTAAGGCGTCGCCAGCAAGGAACGAAAATTCTTCATGATTTTTCCTGAATGCTTAGGCTTGGTTGCCGGATTTGAACAAACGCAGGCGGCGGAACTCGGGCGACTGCGAGAGGCACACAAGGAACACCACCACCGACTTGACCACCATGTTGACTTCCGGCGGCACACCGAGCGAATAGATGGTGTAGGTCAGCGCCTGGATGATCAGCGCGCCGATCACGCTGCCGACCAGGCTGAACTTGCCGCCGGCCAGCGAAGTGCCGCCCAGCGTCACGGCCAGGATGGCGTCCAGCTCCAACAGCAGGCCGGCGTTGTTGGCGTCGGCGCTCTTGATGTTGGCGCTGATCATCAGCCCCGCCATGCCGGCGCAGGCGCTGCAGAAGATGTAGACGAAGAAGATCAGCGCCGCCGTACGGATCCCCGCCAGGCGCGACGCCACCGGGTTGATGCCGACCGACTGGATGAACAGGCCCAGCGCCGTCTTGCGCATCAGCAGCGCCAGCACGACGAACATCCCGGCCACAATGAACAGCGAGAACGGCAGCCCGAACAGATAGCCGCTGCCGAGATAGAAGAACGGCTTGTAGTACACAGTAATGATCTGGCCGTCGGTCATCAGCTGCGCCAGTCCGCGCCCGGCCACCATCAGGATCAGCGTGGCGATGATCGGTTGCAGACCCAGGGTCGCCACCAGCAGGCCGTTCCACGCGCCGCACAGGATTGCCGCTCCCATCGCGGCGGCAATCGCCCAGCCCATGGGGATATTGCTGGCATATTCCTGCACGCCGTTGTTCATCACCATGGTGCCGCCGATCAGCATCGCCGCGACCGTACCGGAAATCGCCACCACCGCCCCCACCGAAATATCGATGCCGCGCGTGGCGATCACCAGCGTCATGCCCAGCGCCGCCAGCATCAGCGGCGCCGCGCGGTTGACGATGTCGATCACGCTGCCGTACAGATGGCCGTCCTTGAGCTCGATGCGGAAGAAGCCCGGGATCATGAAGAAGTCGATCAGCAACAGCACCGCCAGCGCCCCCAAAGGACGCGCCAACGGATGTCGCAAGCCCTGCAGAACGCGCCAGCCGGCAGCATCGTTCTTGTCCTGCCCGGAAACCAGATTTGAATTCATTGATGCGCTCACGCTGTTTCTCCCGCAATCACCTGCAACACCGACGCATCGTCAAGCTCGCCGCGCAGGTATTCGCCGCAGCCCTCACGATCGCGCAACACCAGCATGCGGTCGCTGCAACGCAGGACTTCGGGTATTTCGGAAGAAATGAAAAGAATCGCCATGCCCTTGTGGCACAGCGCCATGACGAAATCCATGATCTCCTGCTTGGCGCGCACATCGATGCCGCGCGTCGGCTCATCCAGGATCAGCATGTCGGGATCGGTCGCGAGCCAGCGCGCCAGCAAGGCTTTCTGCTGGTTACCGCCGGACAGCGAACCGATCGGCGTGTCGATGTCGGGCGTCTTGATGCCCAGCCATTTGACGTAATCGGAGGCGATCTGCTGCTGGCGCTTGCGCGGAATCACATGCAGCAGGCCGTTGCGCGCCTGCAGCGCGAGGATGATGTTTTCGCGCACCGACAGCTCCAGGATCGCGCCCTCTTTCTTGCGGTCTTCGGAGCAGAAGCCGATGCCCGCCGCAATCGCGTCGCGCGGCGTGGAGAATTTCACCCCCTGCCCCTTGATGCTGATAGTGCCGCTGTCCGCCTTGTCGGCGCCGAACAGCAAGCGCGCCATTTCGGTACGGCCGGAGCCGAGCAGGCCGCACAGGCCGAACACCTCGCCGGCGCGCAACGCCAGATCCTGCGGCGCCAGCGCGCCCTTGCGGCCCAGTCCGCGCGCCTGCAAAAACACTTCGCCATCGCCGGCGGCCGGCGTGATGGCGGCGTTGGCGGCCAGGACATTGCCGGCGGCGGTGGCATCAATCTGCACGCCGACCATTTTGTTGACCAGATCAAGGCGCGACAATTCGCTGGCGGCGTATTCGCCTTCGCGCACACCGTTGCGCAGCACGGTGATGCGGTCGGAAATTTCGTAGGTCTGGTCGAGGAAGTGCGTCACGAACAGGATCGCCATGCCTTCGTCGCGCAGGCTGCGCAAGACCTTGAACAGCAGCTGCACTTCCGCTTCGTCCAGGCTGGAGGTGGGCTCGTCGAGGATCAGCACGCTGGCCGACACGCTCACCGCGCGCGAAATCGCCACCATCTGCTGGATCGCCAGCGGATACGAAGACAGCGGCTTTTGCACGTCGATATGCAAATCGAGCTTGGCCAGCAGCTTGGTGGCGCGGCGGTGCATGGTGGCCCAGTCGATGGGACCGAAACCGCCCCACTTGCGCGGATAGCGGCCGATGAAGATATTCTCGGCCACCGACAGGTTCGGGCACAGATTCACTTCCTGATACACCGTGCTGATGCCGAGCTGTTGCGCTTCCAGCGTGGAACCCGGCTGGATCGCGCGGCCCTGGAGCAGGATGTGGCCGCTGTCGGGCGTATACACGCCGGTCAGTACCTTGATCAGGGTTGACTTGCCGGCGCCGTTTTGCCCCATCAGGGTATGGACTTCGCCGGGATAGAGGCGCAGGCCGACATCGGTCAGGGCCTTGACGCCGGTGAATGCTTTGTAGATACCGATCAGTTCCAGCGCCGGTTCGGCAGTGGTGGCAACACTGGTTGCGGCAGACATGGCAACTCCAGACATGGACGTTTCCAGAAAAGAAAAGGCGGCGAACCTAAAACTTAAGCTCGCCGCGTAAAGCCTTTTTAATGAAGGCCTGACACCATACCGACGACAGGATGCGGTCAATGCGAAATCAACGGCATGGTGTCAGACCCTCAAGGCCCAGGGGGATACTCCAGAGGAGGAGAACAAGACCGGGAGCGTCGCCGCTCCCGGCGATACGATCAACATCGGTTCAGATTAGTACCTGAACCGCTACTGATCAATATTTACGGTTAGGGAATTCCTTGGCGGCCACTTCCGCCGGGAATACGCCTTCTTCGGTCGTGATGCGCTTCGGCACTTCCTTGCCGGCCTTCACGTCCTTGGCGATCGACATCAGTTGCGGTCCGAGCAGCGGGCTGCACTCGACGGTGACGTTGAGCTTGCCGGCCATCATGGCTTCAAACGCGCCCTTCACGCCGTCGATGGAGATCACGAGGATGTCCTTGCCCGGTTTCAGGCCGGCTTCTTCGATCGCCTGGATGGCGCCGATGGCCATGTCGTCGTTATGCGCGTAGAGCACGTTGATCTTCTTGCCATCCGCCTTGAGGAAGGCTTCCATGACTTCCTTGCCCTTGGCGCGGGTGAAATCGCCGGTTTGCGAGCGGATGATCTTCAGGTTCGGATTGGCTTTGATTTCTTGCTCGAAACCGGCCTTGCGGTCGATCGCAGGCGCCGAGCCGACCGTGCCTTGCAGCTCGACGATATTGATCTCGCCGGCAGGCATGGTCTTGGCGCGGTCCAGCAGCCAGCGTGCAGCGCGGCGGCCTTCTTCGACGAAATCGGAACCGATGAAGGTCACGTACAGCGACTTGTCGGTGACGTTGACGGCGCGGTCAGTCAAGATGACCGGGATCTTGGCGGCCTTGGCTTCGCGCAGGACGGTGTCCCAGCCCGACTCAACCACCGGCGAGAAGGCGATCACGTCGACCTTTTGCGCGATGAAGGAGCGGATCGCCTTGACCTGGTTTTCCTGCTTTTGCTGCGCATCGGCGAACTTCAGGTTGACGCCGGCCTTCTTGGCGGCATCCTTGATCGAAACGGTGTTGGCGGTGCGCCATTCGCTTTCGGCGCCGACTTGCGAGAAGCCGATTGTCAGCGGTTTGTCCGCCGACATGGCGGAGGACATGACGCCCCAGCCCAAAGTCATGCAAACGGCGGCGCCCAGCAGTGTTCTGCGTGTCATTTTCATTGCGTTGTCTCCAATTATGTTTATCAACACGATCTGTTTTTATTGGTATCCGGCGCTGTCGGAGCGAGGGTGAACCGATGGTTGCGCCGTGTTTTGCGTCTTCGCTTGCACCTGGCGTGCAGCGATATGTGCCGGTCAATATTAGGAGCGTGAGAAATATCTATCCAATGAATTTTTCGCGCTTTCCGATACTGAAACAGGCATGACGCTTTACCTGACTACATCCGGAACGGGATGTGGAAAGTCAGATCGTTTTTGATATCAATCTTTACTAATTTTTCATTATTCCGCATCAGTAGCGAATGTTAGGATCGGCCCTGTTTTTGTTCGGCCTGACGCCTGACCAAGGGCCACTCAAGACGAAGCGGAGCAGACCGCACAGCATCCGCCTGAATAATCGAGACAAGCAACCGAGAAGCCATGACCACATCACCAGCACCGCAGCGCGGCGGCGCGTCCGCTATCGAGACGCTCACCCTGCAATCCGGACGGCAACGCCTGAGCGTATTGCCGGCCCTGGGAGCAAGCGTGGCGGCCTGGGATCTGCAGTGGCGCGGTCAGTGGACGCCGCTGTTCCGCCCTTGGGCCGGCGGCGATGATCTTTATACAACGGCCTGCTTCCCGCTGGTGCCCTGGTCCAATCGCATCACCGAAGGCGGCTTCATGCACAAGGGCATGCACTATCCGGTGCTGCAAAATCGCGCCGGCGAAAACTATCCCATCCATGGCGATGGCTGGCTGCAGGCGTGGCAGGCCGAGGCCTACACTGACAATAGCGTGGTGCTGACGCTGAGCTCGGAACAATATGACGGCGATCCCTACACCTATTCCGCGACGCAGACGCTGACCCTGCACGACGACGGCCTGGAGATCGACCTGCAGGTCACCAATCGCGGCGCCGACGAACTGCCCTTCGGCCTCGGCCTGCATCCTTACTTTCCGCGCAATGCGGCGACGCGGCTGCAATCGCGCGCCGACGGCGTCTGGCTGTGCGGCAACGATCCGATCCCGACCGGGCATACGCGGGATTTTCCCGCGACCTTCGACTACAACGCGTTTGCGCCGGTCGACTTCCCCGCCGACGGGCCGCTGATCGACAACTGCTTCACCGGCTGGGACGGCGTCTCCCGCATCGACTATCCCGACCGCGGCCTGCGCATCGAAATGCGCATGCAAAACTGCAAGGGCTACAGCCTGATGTACCGCCCGCCCGGCCTCGACTATTTCTGCCTGGAACCGATCACCCATCCCATCGACGCCTTCCACATGCCTGCACGCGACGGCCTGGTCAACCTGGTTCCCGGCGCATCCATGCAACTGCTCACCCATTTCAAGGTGAGCGAACTCTGAACATGACATCTGCAATGCAAACCTCTTCATCCACCGGCCTGATCGCGCTCGACTGGGGTACGTCCTCCCTGCGCGCCTATCGTTTCGACAAGCAAGGCAAGGTCGTCGACAAACGCGCGCTGCCGTGGGGCATCATGAATCTGCCGCCCGCAGAAGGTGATGCGGACGACCGTACTGACGCCGGCTTCCGGCGCGCGTTGCAAGCCGCTTGCGGCGACTGGCTGCGCGCAGCGCCCGGCACGCCGCTGATCGCAGCCGGCATGGTCGGCAGCAAACAAGGCTGGCGCGAAGCGCCGTATCTCGACGTGCCGCTGGCCGTGAGCGACATCGGAAAATCGCTGACCGCCGTCGACACCGGCCTCGGCACGCCGCTGCACATCGTCTCCGGCCTGCTCGAACGCTCGGCCCTGCCCAATGTGATTCGCGGTGAAGAGACGCAGGTCGCCGGCATCCTCGACCAGTTGCAGGTGGAAGACATCCTGATCGGCCTGCCCGGCACGCATTCAAAATGGGTGCATGTGGCCGGTCGCCGCATCACGCATTTCGACACCTTCATGACCGGCGAGATGTATGCCGCGCTGTCCAACCACACCATTCTCGGCCGCACCATGCAGCGCGACGGCGCACCTGACGACGCGGCCTTCCTGCGCGGCGCAGGCGTGGCGAAAACCGCCGACGGCCGCGCCGGCATGCTGTCGAACATTTTCAGCAGCCGCACCCTGGGCCTGACCGGCGAACTGTCGCCGCGCGCCCAGGCCGATTATTTGTCGGGTCTGCTGATCGGTCACGAAATCGCCGCGCTGCTGGCGCTGGTCGACGGTCGCCTGCAAGCGCGCATCGCCCTGATCGGCGACGACATGCTGTGCCGGCGCTATCTCCAGGTGCTGGCGCTGTACGGCGTCACGCAGGCGGAGATCGCCGAGGCGGCAACCGAACACGGCCTGTGGAAACTGGCCCAGCACGCCGGCTTGATTGCCTGATTACCCGATCACATTGCGCTACCCATTTCGTCATCCAGAAAGCAGAACCATGCTGAAGAATCTTTTCCAACACGCGCTCAGAGACTGCGGCCTGATCGCCATCCTGCGCGGCGTGCGTCCCGATGAAGTCGAAGCCATCGGGCACGCCCTGTATGAAGCCGGCTTTCGCATCATCGAAGTACCGCTCAATTCGCCGGAGCCGCTGCAAAGCATCGCCACACTGCGCCGCGCATTGCCGGCCGATTGCATCATCGGCGCCGGCACCGTGCTCAGTCCCGAAGCCGTGTTGCAGGTCAAGGAAGCCGGCGGCGAACTGATCGTCATGCCGCACAGCGACGCGCGCGTCATTAGCGCCGCCAAGGAAGCCGGCCTGTGCTGCGCGCCCGGCGTGGCGACGGTCACCGAAGCCTTTGCCGCGCTGGCCGCCGGCGCCGACGTGCTGAAAATGTTCCCGGCCGAGCAGCTCGGGCCGCACGTGGTCAAGGCCTGGCGCGCAGTCATCCCGGCATCGGTGGCGCTGCTGCCGGTGGGCGGCATCCTGCCGAGCAGCGTCTCGGTCTTTATCGATGCCGGCGCCTCCGGCTTCGGCCTCGGCTCGGCGCTGTACAAACCAGGCCTGACAGCCGCCGCCGTCGGCGAAAACGCCAAAGCCTTCGTCAGCGCCTGGCAAACCCGCGCCGCAGCCAGCGTGAAGTAAACGAATAACAGCAGCCGCAGCAACAGCCGGAGCCGGGGCCGGCCAAGCATTTAACCAGCCTAGCCATCGACCATGGCCGGGCGCTACTCAGAGAAACGGATATCTCTCCGATGAAAATCACCAAACTGACCACCTTTATCGTTCCACCGCGCTGGTGCTTCCTGAAGATTGAAACCGACGAAGGCATCGTCGGCTGGGGCGAGCCGGTCGTCGAAGGCCGTGCGCACAGCGTCGCCGCCGCCGTCGAGGAACTGGCCGACTACCTGATCGGCAAAGACCCGCGCCACATCGAAGACCACTGGACCGTGCTCTATCGCGGCGGCTTCTATCGCGGCGGCGCGATCCACATGAGCGCGCTGGCCGGCATCGACCAGGCCTTGTGGGACATCAAGGGCAAGGCGCTCGGCGTACCGGTCAGCGAATTGCTGGGCGGCCCGGTGCGCGACAGCATCCGCGTGTATTCGTGGATCGGCGGCGATCGTCCGGCCGACACCGCGAAGGCCGCCAAGGATGCGGTGGCGCGCGGCTTCACCGCCGTCAAGATGAACGGCACCGAAGAACTGCAATTCATCGACACCTACGACAAGATCGAAGCCACGCTGGCCAACGTCGCCGCCGTGCGCGACGCCGTCGGCCCGAACATCGGCATCGGCGTCGACTTCCACGGCCGCGTGCACAAGCCGATGGCCAAAGTCCTGATCAAGGAACTGGAGCCGTACAAGCTGATGTTCATCGAAGAACCGGTGCTGAGCGAAAACTACGAAGCCCTAAAGGAAATCGCCCACCTGACCGCCACACCGATTGCGCTGGGCGAACGCCTGTACTCACGCTGGGATTTCAAACGCATCCTCAGCGAAGGCTATGTCGACATCATCCAGCCCGACGTCTCGCACGCCGGCGGCATCACCGAGACGCGCAAGATCGCCACCATGGCCGAAGCCTACGACGTCGCGCTGGCGCTGCACTGCCCGCTCGGACCGATTGCGCTGGCGGCCTGCCTGCAGGTCGATGCGATTTCGTACAACGCGTTCATCCAGGAACAGAGTCTCGGCATTCATTACAACGAAAGCAACGACTTGCTCGACTACGTCACCAAGCCGGAAGTGTTCAGCTACAAGGATGGCTATGTGACCATCCCGAACGGTCCGGGGTTGGGCATCGAAATCAATGAAGAGTATGTGAAGCAGCGTGCGGAAGTCGGTCACCGCTGGCGTAATCCGATCTGGAGACATAAAGACGGCAGCTTCGCCGAATGGTAAAACTTGTCCGTGGTCCTACTGCGGAAGCGTGATCCACCGCCGTACGGTGCTCGGAATCCTCGTGTACTAAATGTACACTCCGGTTCCTCCGCTCCGGTCGGCGGCGGCTGACGCTCCCTCGCTACGGACCACGAACAAGTTTCGGTCTCTTCGAGATCACACCGCGCTCTTCAATATATTTCATCCATGCGGCCCGCATCTGCTCAGCAGACCGGGCCGCAGCCACGTAAAATAGCGGTTTTCCCTCCGTAGTATTTCAACAGGATTTCTCCAGCATGCATTGGCCCCTCTTCGCCCTCGCCGTGGCCGCCTTCGGCATCGGCACTACAGAATTCGTGATCATGGGGCTGTTGCCTGATGTCGCGCGCGACCTCGGCGTCTCTGCGCCGGCGGCAGGCATGCTGGTGTCCGGCTATGCCCTGGGCGTGGCGGCCGGCGCGCCGGTGCTGGCGATCCTCACCGCCAAGTGGCAGCGCAAGCGTGCGCTGGTCGGCCTGATGTGCCTGTTCATCCTCGGTAACGTGCTCTGTGCGATTGCGCCCAACTACAATTTCCTGATGGTGGCGCGCGTGGTGACGGCGTTCTGTCACGCCGCCTTCTTCGGCATCGGCGCCGTGGTCGCCGCCGAGCTGGTGCCGCGTGAAAAGCGCGCGCAAGCCGTGGCGCTGATGTTCACCGGCCTGACCGTCGCCAACATCCTCGGCGTGCCCTTCGGCACCGCGCTCGGCCACGCCGCCGGCTGGCGCTCGACCTTCGGCGCAATCACGCTGATCGGCCTGGCTGCCGTCATCATGCTGTGGGTATGCCTGCCGAAGAAGATCGCCATGCAAGGCGGCAGCATCTTCAAGGAATTCCGCGCCATCATTCATCCGCAAGTGCAACTGGCGCTGCTGACCAGCACGCTGGCCTCGGTCAGCATGTTCAGCGTGTTGACCTACATCGCCTACATCCTGCTCGACGTCACCGGCTTCACAGCGCATCAGGAAAGCTGGGTGCTGCTGCTGTTCGGCGCGGGCATCACGGTCGGCGGCCTGATCGGCGGACGCCTTGCCGACTGGCGCCTGATGCCGGTGCTGTTTTCGATGTTCGTCTGCATCGCGCTGATCCTGGTGCAATTCTCGTGGAGCAGCCACTACCAGTTGCCGACGCTGATCACCATGTTCGTCTGGGGCGCCTTCTCGTTTGCGGTCGTGCCGGCGGCGCAGATCCGCGTGCTGGACAAGGCCAAGGATGCGCCGAACCTGGCTTCCACGCTTAACCAAGGCGCCTTCAATGTGGGCAATGCGACGGGCGCCTGGCTGGGCGGCCTGGCGATTTCGGCAGGCTTGCCGTTGACCGACTTGCCGCTGCTGGGTGCGGGCGTGTCGGTGCTGGGTTTCCTGACGGTGCTGACATCGGCGCTGCTGGACCGTCGCGCAGCGAGAGCGCCGGCCTAAAACAGCCTGTTCGTTGCATGAATGAAAACGCCCCCTGGCAATCGCGCCAGGGGGCGTTTTTCATCACTCTGCCGGAAACAACAACGCGATCAATTGCCCATCAACGGAGAAAGTGGTTATAGCCCACCAGCACCACCACCGCACCGATCACCGACAGGACCAGGCCTGCCGGATGGAACAACGCGCCATCGACCGGCCTGCTGAACAGACGGGCGATCAGGCCGCCGACGAACGAACCGACGATACCCAAGACCCCGGTCAGCAAGATGCCGAAATGCTCGCTCCCCGGTACGACAAGGCGAGCGATCGCGCCGGCGACAATGCCAACGATGAACATCAAAATGTAATGCATGATTTACCTTCGAAAAATAACGAACATGTCGATTGACCTGAACAATTCAGACAACCGACGCCTTGCCTGAGAGACATCTCTTGCATTGCAGTGCGCTGCGCCGCTCCCAAGGACTGGACCAACAACGATGCCTCGGCGACGCGTGTTGACGACGCAGTTGTAAGAGATTGAAAACCCTTCTTTTAATCGCGAATTTTCTATTTACTCGTCAAAGCGAATGCCTCAGCCAGCACACATTCATCATTCGACGCTCCGCTATCGCCGGCATCGGATTTGCGCGCCCTCCCGACAAGTACGGCTATAATTGCCGCGCCATGCGACGCTACCTGATCATTTTCCTGCTGCTGCTCCTGCCGTTCCAGTTCTCCTGGGCCGCGGTCGCATCGTATTGCCAGCATGAAACTGAGAGCAGCACACAGCATATCGGTCACCATACTGCCGATACTGCCGACGCAGGCAGCAAGCAAGATCAGGCGCCGGAAAAGAAACTGAGCGAAGGCGACGACGCCGATTGCAGCGTTTGCCATTTCTCCTGCAGCAAGCCGATGAATCCGCTGGTGTCCTGGGCGCCCGCCGCCGCTGAAAACGACAGCTTCACCGCCTCAACGCCTGCCCGCTATCTCTCCTATATCGGAGAATCCCCCGAAGAGCCCGACTGGATGCTCGCCGCCTGAGAACCTGCTCAAGGTCTTGCTGCGAAGCCATGATCTGGCGTCGTCCGGTGCTCGAAATTCTCATGTACTCAAGTACATTCCAAGGGTTTCAACTGAGCTCCGCTCCGGACGCCGCCAGTTGATGGCTTCTCGCTACAGACCTTGAACAGCTTCTGCGCCGGCGAGCCGTCTTTCCCTTTCCTCACCACCGCTGACCGCTCGCCGAATTCCATCCCTTTCATCCGGAGAATTCGATGTACACCCGTTTCTATCCGCTCGGACTGGCGCTTCTGCTCGCCTGTCCGGTCTACACGCATGCGCAGGAGGCGGCAACGCCCATCACGCTAAGCAGCGCCGTCGCGCTCGCGCTCGACAACAATCCTGAACTGTCCGCCGCCCGGCACGAACTTGAGGCGGTCGACGCCACCGTCACGCAAGCCGGCGCGCGTCCCAATCCCGAACTGTCGACGCTGATGGAAGACACGCGCAAAAGTACGCGCACCACCACCATCCAGCTCAACCAGCCAATTGAACTCGGCGGCAAGCGTGCCACCCGTATCAGCGCCGCCGAACGTTCGCGCGACGCCGCCCGCATCGAGCTGGCGATCCGGCGCGATGAAATCCGCATCGCCGCCACATCCGCGTTCTTCGCCGTGCTGACCGCGCAAGAACGCCGACGCCTGGCGCAGGAGTCCGCCGAGCTCGCGCGCAGCGCCGCCGACGCCACCGGCCGTCGCGTCACCGCCGGCAAGATCTCGCCGGTCGAAGAAACGCGAGCGCGCGTCGCCGCTACCTCTGCACGGCTCGAACTGAGCCAGGCCGACGGCGAACTCGACCTCGCGCGCCGCCGCCTCGCCGGCCTGTGGGGCAATGCCCAGCCGCGCTTCACGCTGGCCGAAGGCGCCGCCGGGCAATTGCCGCCGCTGCCGGCCATCGCCGACGTTGCGGAGCGCAGCGCCGACGCGCCGCAACTGCGGCTGGCCCGGATCGAAGTCGAACGCCGCCAGGCCCTGAGCAAGATCGAAAGCAGCAAGCGCATTCCCGACGCCACGCTGAGCCTGGGCCGGAAGCGCGACGAAGAAGCCGGCCGCAGCATGTGGGTGGTCGGCGTGTCGATGTCGCTGCCTTTCTTCGACAGCAATCGCGGCAACCTGGAAGAAGCCCTGCGCCGCACCGACAAGGCGCGCGACGAACTGGCCGCTGCGGAGACCCGCGTGCGCACCGACATCGCGCAAGCCTATGAAAAACTGCGCAACGCCCATGCCGAAGTCGCCGTCCTACACAGCGACATCCTGCCCGGCGCGCAAAGCGCCTACGCCGCCGCCGGCAAGGGGTTCGAACTCGGCAAGTTCAATTTCCTGGAAGTGCTCGACGCCCAGCGCACCTTGTTCCAGGCGCGCTCGCAATACCTGCGCGCACTCTCGGACGCGCACCTGTCCTCGGCCGATCTGGAGCGCCTGCTCGGCTCCGCCGCCCCCAACCCATAACCGGATAACAAGACGCCATCATGACCAAGAAACAGAAACTCACCATCGCCGCGATTGCGGCCATTACAGCGCTGCTGGCTGCGCTGATCATGCTCAGCGGTTCCGGCAAAGCGACACAGGCCGATGCGCACGCTGAAAGCGGGCACGATCACGACGTAGAAAAAAATGCCAAGGACGAGCACAAAGAAGATGAACACAAGGAAGCCGGCCACGATGACCATGACGAAGAAAACGCGATCGCCTTCAGCGAAGCGCAACTGAAAACCGCCGGCATCGTGCTCGACACCGCTGCGCCGGGCCGCATCCGCACCAGCCTGCAACTGCCCGGCGAGATCCGCTTCAATCAGGACCGCACGGCGCACGTCGTCCCCAAGGTCAACGGCGTGGTCGAATCGGTCAGTGCCAATCTCGGCCAGCAAGTGAAGAAAGGACAAGTGCTCGCCGTCGTCAGCAGCAGCACGGTGTCCGAACAGCGCAGCGAACTGCTGAGCGCACAGCAACGGCTGGCCCTGGCGCAATCGACCCATGCACGCGAGAAAACCTTGTGGCAGGAAAAAATCTCCGCCGAACAGGATTACCTGCAAGCCGGACAAGCGCTGAAGGAAGCCGAGATCGCCGTACGCAACGCGCAACAGAAACTGGCTGCCATCGGCGCAGGCAGCGCATTGTCCGGACTGAACCGCTATGAAATCCGGGCGCCTTTCGACGGCATCGTGGTGGAAAAGCACCTGGCGCTGGGCGAAGCGGTGAAGGAAGACGCCAACGTCTTCACGATCTCCGACCTGTCCAGCGTGTGGGCCGAGATTACGGTCGCCGCCCGCGACATGAACGCCGTGCGCGTCGGCGAAAACGTCACCGTCAACGCCACCGCATTCGCCTCCAGCGCCGTCGGCAAGATCGCCTATGTCGGCGCGCTATTGGGTGAACAGACCCGCACTGCCAAAGCCCACGTCGTGCTGCCTAATCCGGGCAATGCCTGGCGTCCCGGCCTGTTCGTCAACATCGACGTGCTGGCGCAGGAAACGGACGTGCCGCTGGCAATCGCCGCCGACGCCGTTCAGTCGGTGGAACAAAAGAATGTGGTCTTCGTGCGCACGCCCGGCGGTTTCAATAAACAGGAAGTCACGCTCGGACGCAACGACGGCAAACGCGTGGAGATATTGAAAGGCCTCAAGTCCGGCGACGTCTACGCGACCGCCGGCAGCTTCGTCATCAAGGCGGAACTGGGTAAAGGGAGCGCCGAACATGCCCATTAATTTCCCGACAAACATAGTCAGCAAGGATATCGCCCACCTCCCGCGAGAAGGACACACTCATGTTTGAACGCATCATCCGCTTCGCCATCGAGCACCGGTGGCTGGTCATGCTGGCCGTTTTCGGCATGGCGGCCTACGGCGTCTACAGCTACCAGAAGCTGCCCATCGACGCCGTCCCCGACATCACCAACGTGCAGGTGCAGATCAATACCTCCGCACCGGGCTACTCGCCGCTGGAGACCGAGCAGCGCATCAGCTTCCCGATCGAGACGGTCATGTCCGGCCTGCCCAATCTGGAACAGACGCGCTCGCTGTCGCGCTACGGTTTGTCGCAGGTGACCGTCATCTTCAAGGACGGCACCGACATCTACTTCGCGCGCCAGCTGGTCAACGAACGCATCCAGGAAGCGCGCAGCAAGCTGCCGTCCGGCATCGATCCCGCGATGGGGCCGATCTCGACCGGCCTCGGCGAAATCTACCTGTGGACGGTCGAAGCCAAAGACGGCGCGAAAAAAGCCGACGGCACGCCCTACTCGCCGGCCGATCTGCGCGAGATCCAGGACTGGATCATCAAGCCGCAGCTGCGCAACGTCGCCGGCGTGACCGAGATCAATTCGATCGGCGGCTACGCCAAGGAATACCACGTTGCGCCCTCGCCGGCCAAGCTGGCCTCTTACGGCCTCACGCTGCAAAACGTGGCGACCGCACTGGAACGCAACAACGCCAACGTCGGCGCCGGCTACATCGAAAAGCGCGGCGAGCAATACCTGATCCGCGCACCGGGCCAGGTGGCGTCCATTGACGATATCAGCAACATCGTCCTCAGCAGCGTGCAAGGCGTGGCGATCCGCATCCGCGATGTGGCGGAGGTCGGCATCGGCCGTGAACTGCGCACCGGCGCCGCCACCGAGAACGGCCGCGAAGTGGTGCTGGGCACCGTCTTCATGCTGATCGACGAGAACAGCCGCACGGTCTCGCAGGCGGTCGACAAAAAGATGATCGAAATCAACCGTTCGCTGCCGGAAGGCGTGCAGGCCGTCACCGTGTATGACCGCACGGTGCTGGTCGACAAGGCCATCAATACCGTCAAGAAAAACCTGATCGAAGGCGCGGTGCTGGTGATTGCGGTGCTGTTCCTGTTCCTCGGCAATATCCGGGCGGCAGTGATCACGGCGACGGTGATTCCGCTGGCGATGCTGTTCACCTTCACCGGCATGGTGTCCAACCATGTGAGCGCCAACCTGCTGAGTCTCGGCGCGCTCGACTTCGGCATCATCATCGACGGCGCCGTGGTGATCGTGGAAAACTGCGTGCGGCGCCTGGCGCATGCGCAGCAGCATCACGGACGTCCGCTGACGCGCAGCGAACGCTACCACGAAGTGTTCGCCGCTTCGCGCGAAGCGCGCCGGCCGCTGCTGTTCGGCCAGTTGATCATCATGATCGTCTACCTGCCGATGTTCGCGCTCACCGGCGTGGAAGGCAAGATGTTCCAGCCGATGGCGTTCACGGTGGTGGCGGCCTTGCTGGGTGCGATGATCTTGTCGGTGACCTTCATCCCGGCAGCGATCGCCCTGTTCATCGGCGACAAGGTCGACGAAAAGGAAAACGCGCTGATGCGCTTTGCCAAGCGCAGCTACGCGCCCCTGCTGCAGCGCTCGATGAGCAACAAGCCGATCGTGCTGTCGCTGGCGGCGGCCGTCATCGTGCTGTGCGGCCTGCTCGGGACAAAACTGGGCAGCGAGTTCGTGCCCATCCTCAATGAAGGCGACCTCGCGATTCAAGCCTTGCGCATCCCCGGCACCAGCCTGACGCAATCGGTGGAAATGCAGCAGCAGCTGGAACGCACGCTCAAGGATAAATTCCCCGAGATCGAACGCGTGTTCGCCCGCACCGGCACCGCCGAGGTAGCGTCCGACCCGATGCCGCCGAATATCTCGGACGGTTACATCATGCTCAAGCCGCAAGATGAATGGCCTAAACCGAGGAAGACGCAGGCGCAATTGCAGGACGCCATTCAAGATGCGGTGGCGGCGCTGCCCGGCAACAGCTATGAGTTTTCGCAACCGATCCAGTTGCGTTTCAATGAACTGATCTCGGGCGTGCGCAGCGACGTGGCGGTAAAAATCTTCGGAGACGACATGGCAGTGCTCAACGACACCGCGGCCAGCATCGCCGGCGTCCTGGGCAAGGTCGCCGGCGCAACCGAAGTCAAGGTCGAGCAATCGACCGGCCTGCCGATGCTGACGGTGAAGATCGACCGTGAGAAAACGGCGCGCTACGGCCTCAACATCGGCGACGTGCAAGACACTGTGGCGATGGCCGTCGGCGGCAAAGAAGCCGGTACGCTGTTCCAGGGCGACCGCCGTTTCGACATCATCGTGCGCCTGCCGGAACACGAGCGCAACGACCTCGACGCCATCAAACGCCTGCCAATCCCGCGACCGCATGCCGACGGCAAGCTCAGCTACATCCCGCTGGGAGAAGTGGCCGACTTCGACATCGCGCCGGGACCGAACCAGGTCAGCCGCGAAAACGGCAAGCGCCGCATCGTCGTCAGCGCCAACGTGCGCGGCCGCGACCTCGGTTCTTTCGTCGACGATGCGGCAAGCCGGATCAGCGCACAGGTGAAAATCCCGGCCGGCTACTGGACCGCCTGGGGCGGTCAGTTCGAGAATCTGCAATCGGCCACGCAACGCCTGCAGATCGTCGTACCCGTCGCGCTGTTGCTGGTGTTCGTGCTGCTGTTTGCGATGTTCAACAACGTCAAGGATGGCTTGCTGGTGTTCACCGGCATCCCGTTCGCACTGACCGGCGGCGTGCTGGCGCTGGCCATGCGCGGCATCCCGTTGTCGATCTCGGCGGCGGTCGGCTTCATCGCCTTGTCCGGTGTTGCAGTACTCAACGGGCTGGTGATGATCGCCTTCATCCGTACGCTGCGCGAAGAAGGCCGCTCGCTCGACGAGGCCATCTTCGAAGGCGCCATGACGCGCTTGCGGCCGGTGCTGATGACAGCGCTGGTGGCGTCGCTGGGCTTCGTGCCAATGGCGCTGGCAACCGGCACCGGAGCCGAGGTGCAGCGCCCGCTGGCGACCGTGGTGATCGGCGGTATCCTGTCGTCGACCCTGCTGACCTTGCTGGTGCTTCCCTTGTTGTATCGCTTGGCGCATGCATCGGATTCCGATGATGGCGATGCGAACCGGCAAACGCCATCTTGGCGTAACCGCTTGCGTGCCTGGCTGCCTGGCAGAAAACGCCGGAGTGCGTCTGCGACTTGAAATAAAACGCCTCGCAACGTTGTCGTTGCGGGGCGTTTTTTGATTCGATTGCTCTCTGTCGATCTGACGCTTCTCAAATCCCGATGCAACACTTCCCCAGATCGCCCAATAAAACATCGTCTATAATCCGGTTCATGAAAATGCTGCGTACATTTCTGATCCTGCTGTTGGCCATTGCCATTCCCCTTGAGGGGCTGGCAGCGGTGCGCATGGTCGAAACGATGCGCACCAATTCTGTCTCTACGGAAATGGCGTCATCCGCGAGCGCTGCGGATGAGACTTGTGTGATGGCCATGTCGGATTCCGACCCGTCCTCCAAATCGACGGCGCCGTGCAAGATGGGCGACGCCTGCAAGATTTGCCAGGTTTTTCCATCGACGACATCTTCCGTCGATATCAATACCTTGATCCTGCCGCTGATCGACACCGTTGCATTGCTGCCTGAATCGTTTCTGCCTTCTCACGACCCGTCCGGGTTGTGGCGCCCCCCTCGTTCGCTCTAAATCTCATTGATTCGTTGATGCGTCCGGCCTAGCTGCCGGGCGATTGTTTGCGTGCCTTCGTGCGCGCCGTCACGCTATGGAGTGAACACATGTCCCTTCGAAGGATATCTACCGCCTTGCTTGCTTTGCTCGCAGGGATGGCCGGTCTTGCCCAAGCCGGCCCCTTGTCTTTTAACGCTGCGCTCGACATTGCCGAGCGTCAGTCTCCCAACCTTGCCTCCAACAGGGCGCAAATCCAGGCAGCGCAATCGTCCGCGATACCCGCCGGCGCTTTGCCTGATCCGAAA
The DNA here is from genome assembly GCF_001189965.1 of Herbaspirillum rhizosphaerae. Lineage (GTDB taxonomy): Bacteria > Pseudomonadota > Gammaproteobacteria > Burkholderiales > Burkholderiaceae_D > Herbaspirillum > Herbaspirillum rhizosphaerae. The sequence goes on along the minus strand of NZ_LFLU01000010.1, from coordinate 24,492 downwards.
ATCTTTGCCGGCATCGACAACTATCCCGTCTCCGGCCCGGATCGGGGGCGGCTTAATGCCGACTCAATGACGATGCAAAAGATCGGCGTCATGCAGGAGTTTCCCAATGCGGCGAAACGCCAGGCCCGTGTGGCGGTAGCCGAAGCTTCCATCGAAACCGCCGAAGCACAACGGCAGGTCGAGCGTTTGAAATTGCGCCGGGCGACTGCCCTGGCATGGCTCAATCGCTACTATCTGGAGCGCAAGATCTCGCTGTTCGATAGCCTGGACAAAGAGAATCTGCTTTTGTCAGATGCGGTACGCGCCCAGGTCGCATCCGGTCACACCCAAGCTGCCGATAGCGTCATGCCGAAACAGGAGGCGGCGCAATTGGCCGATCGCCGCGACGATCTGATCCGGGATCTGGTCAAAGCCAAGGCCGGTTTGCGCCGTTATGTAGGCGGTGAGGCGGATGAGCCGCTGGTCGACGCCTTGCCCGTTCTGAACATCGATGCGGAGCATCTGCGCAATCACCTGCACCAGCATCCGGAACTGCAAGCCTTTGCCGCCGAAACACGCAAGGCAGAAGCCGAGGTCCGCGAAGCGCAAGCCATGAAGAAATCAGACTGGGGCGTGGAGCTGGCCTACCAGCGACGCGATGCGCGCTTCGGCAACATGGTCTCCGTCCAATTCACGTTTGAGATTCCTGTCTCGCCCTCAACCCGACAGGATCCGCGCATTGCCGCCAAACAGCAGGAGCTGTATCGGATCGATGCAGACCGCGAAGCCATGCTGCGCGATCACACCAACGAACTGGAAAACGATCTCGCCGACTACCAGACCTTGACCCGCCAACTGGAGCGCGCCAATCAGACCACGTTGCCGCTGGCACAGCAGAAGCTCGATCTTCAGTACGCCGGCTATCGCGCGGGTAAAAACGATTTGACTGCGGTACTGGCTGCGCGCCGTGAAATCGTCGATCAGCGTCTGAAAATCATCGAGATAGAAGCGCAGCGCACGGCGATGGCCGCACAGCTCTATTTTGCTTATGGAGAGAATCTGCAATGAAGAAAAATACCTATCAAGTCGCCGTACTGATGGCGGCTGTGGCTGCTGTGAGCGGAGCAAGCGGTTACTTGCTCGCTCACCGTACTGACGCCATGCCGGCCATGCATGGAGAGACAACAGACCAGGCCAGGCAGGCGGAGCGCAAGGCGCTCTATTGGTACGACCCCATGATGCCGAACCAACGCTTCGACAAGCCGGGCAAGTCGCCTTTCATGGATATGCAGCTGGTACCCAAATACGCCGACGAGCAAGCAGACGGCGCCGGCGTCAGGATCGATGCGGGCGTCGTTCAGAATCTGGGAATGCGCACCGCGAAAGTGGAGCGAGGCAGCTTGTCGGCAACGTTGAGCGCTGTCGCCAGCGTGCAGTTGAATGACCGTCAGGTCGCGATTGTACAGTCCCGCAGCAGTGGTTTCGTGGAGCGCGTCTATGCAAGAGCCCCTGGCGATGTGGTCGCACGCGGCGCGCCGCTGGTCGATTTGCTGATTCCCGAATGGGCCGGTGCACAGGCCGAGTTTCTGGCGGTCCTTAAAACAAACGATACAGCATTGATCCAGGCCGCCCGCGAGCGTCTGCACCTGCTCGGGATGAGCAGCGATCTGATCAGCCGCGTCGAAAAGAACGGCCGCCCCCAAACCATTGTCACGATTACCGCTCCCATCGCAGGCCTGATTCAGACGCTTGATATCAGAAGCGGGATGACGGTAACGGCAGGCGCTCCGCTGGCAAGGATAAACGGTCTGGATACCGTGTGGCTGGAAGCAGCCATTCCTGAGGCGCAGGCCGGGCAGGTCAATGCCGGCGGCAAGCTGGTCGCCTATTTCTCTGCCTATCCGGGCGAAAACTTCACCGGAAAGATCCTTGCCGTCCTGCCGGAAACCAACGCAGACAGCCGTACGCTCCGGGTGCGCGCCGAATTACCCAACCGCGACGGCAGGTTGAAGCCAGGCATGTATGCCCAGATCAGTTTGGGCGCAGGCAAGGCAACGCAAAGCCTGTCGATTCCATCCGAAGCAGTCATCCGCACCGGCACACGCAATGTCGTGCTGGTCGCCACGGGCGATGGACGTTATCAGCCGGTCGAAGTGCAGCTTGGCCAGGAGGCCGACGGCAAGAGTGTCGTATTGAACGGCCTCACCGAGGGACAGCAGGTTGTCACATCGGGGCAATTCCTGATCGATTCCGAGGCCAGCCTCAAAGGCGTGTTGACGAGATTGAATACATCGCCGTCTTCTGTCGCTGATGCCACTCAGGCCGCCCTCAACAACACTACCGGGAAAATCGAATCGCTCAAGGGAGCCGATATCACGCTCTCGCATGGTCCTGTTCCCTCGCTGGGCTGGGGGCCGATGACGATGACGTTCAAACTGGCGCGCCCCGATATGGCGTCAGGCCTCAAGACCGGCGACAGCGTGCATTTCAGCTTCCGCGAAAAGAACGGCGACTACGTGATCGAGAAGCTGGATCGGAGCGCACCATGATAGAGAAACTCATCAAATGGTCGATTGCGAGCCGTTTTCTGGTCTTGCTTGCCGTCCTGTTCCTCGCGGCATGGGGTGTCTGGGCGCTGAAGACGACGCCGGTGGATGCATTGCCGGATCTGTCGGATGTCCAGGTCATCATCCGCACCAGCTATGCCGGCCAGGCGCCGCAGATCGTTGAGAACCAGGTGACCTATCCGCTGGCGACCACCATGCTGTCGGTGCCTGGAGCGAAGACCGTGCGCGGCTACTCCTTCTTTGGCGATTCCTTCGTCTATGTCCTGTTTGAGGACGGCACCGACATGTACTGGGCCCGCTCCCGGGTGCTGGAATACCTCAACCAGGTTCAAGGCCGCCTGCCGGCTTCGGCCAAGGCATCCCTGGGGCCGGACGCCACCGGAGTCGGCTGGATCTACGAGTATGCTTTGGTCGACAAGACCGGCCAGCACGACCTGGCCCAGCTGCGCAGCCTGCAGGACTGGTTCCTGAAATATGAGCTCAAGAGCTTGCCCAACGTGGCCGAAGTGGCGACGGTCGGCGGGATGGTCAAGCAATATCAGATCGTGCTCGATCCAGTGAAGCTGGCAGCCTACCGCATCACGCAAGACAAAGTCGTCGACGCGATCAGGAAAGCCAACCAGGAAACCGGCGGTTCGGTGCTGGAGATGGCGGAAACCGAATACATGGTGCGAGCTTCCGGCTATCTGAAGACGCTGGCGGATTTTCGCAACATCCCGTTGGCGACGGGACAAAACAGCGTGCCGGTCAAATTGGGCGACGTCGCGAGCATCCAACTGGGGCCGGAGATGCGGCGTGGCATTGCAGAACTGAACGGCCAGGGTGAAACCGTCGGCGGCGTCGTCATCCTGCGCTCCGGCAAGAATGCGCGCGACACCATTGCCGCGGTCAAGATCAAACTGGAAGAACTTAAGAAGAGCCTTCCGTCCGGCGTCGAGGTCGTTCCGGTCTACGACCGCAGTCAATTGATCGACCGCGCCATCGACAACTTGTCGCACAAATTGCTCGAGGAATTCATCGTCGTCGCGGTGGTGTGCGGCCTGTTCCTGTGGCATCTCCGCTCCGCACTGGTGGCGATTGTGTCCTTGCCGCTCGGCGTCATGATTGCCTTCATCGTGATGCGCTATCAGGGCGTCAACGCCAACATCATGTCGCTGGGTGGGATCGCCATCGCGATCGGCGCCATGGTCGACGCTGCCGTTGTCATGATCGAGAACGCCCATAAGCATATCGAAGCGTGGAAGCACGAACATCCGGGGCAATCATTGCAAGGCGAGGCGCATTGGCGCGTGATCGGCGACGCGGCGGCCGAGGTCGGGCCGACCTTGTTCTTTTGCCTGCTGATCATCACCTTGTCGTTCATTCCGGTATTCACGCTGGAGGCGCAGGAGGGACGCCTGTTCGGCCCCCTGGCGTTCACCAAGACCTATGCCATGGCCGGCGCTGCGGGCTTGTCCGTGACGCTGATTCCTATCCTGATGGGCTACATGATCCGCGGGAACATCCCCTCGGAAAACAGCAATCCGCTGAACCGCTGGCTGATTCGTTGCTATCGACCTTTATTGGAGGCCGTCCTGCGCCGCCCGAAAACGACGCTGGTCATTGCCGGACTGGCCTTGCTGACGACGCTGTGGCCGATCAGCCGATTGGGCGGCGAGTTCCTGCCGCAGATGGATGAAGGCGATTTGCTCTACATGCCGTCCGCCTTGCCGGGCTTGTCCGCGTCCAAGGCATCCGAGTTGCTGCAACAGACCGATCGCCTGATCAAGACCGTTCCGGAAGTCGCCAGCGTTTTCGGCAAAGCCGGCCGGGCTGAAAGTGCGACCGATCCGGCGCCGCTGGAGATGTTCGAGAACACCATCCAGTTCAAGCCACGCGATCAATGGCGCCCCGGCATGACGCCGGCAAAATTGATCGATGAGCTTGACCGTGTAGTCAAAGTCCCTGGTTTGTCGAACATCTGGGTTCCTCCCATCCGCAATCGCCTGGACATGCTGGCCACCGGGATTAAAAGTCCGATCGGCGTCAAGGTATCCGGAACCAGCCTTGCCGATATCGACAAGACGGCACAACAGATCGAGCAGGTCGCCAGGCAGGTTCCCGGAGTCAGTTCAGCACTCGCCGAACGTCTCAGCGGCGGACGCTACGTGGATGTCGACATTGACCGATCTGCGGCCGCCAACTACGGACTCAACATCGCCGACGTGCAAAGCATCGTGTCCTCGGCGATCGGCGGCGAAAACGTGGGCGAAACAGTCGAGGGGCTGGCGCGTTACCCCATCAGCGTTCGCTACCCAAGGGAAATCCGGGACTCGCTGGAAAAACTGCGCGACTTGCCGATCCTGACCGGAAGCGGCCAGCAGATCACCCTGGGAACCGTCGCCAAGTTGAAAATCAGCGACGGACCACCGATGCTGAAAAGCGAAAATGCACGGCCGAGCGGCTGGATCTATGTCGATGTCCGGGACAGGGATTTGGCTTCCGTCGTTGCCGATCTGCGCACCGCGGTGGCGGCAAAAGTGAAACTGGCGCCGGGGCTGAGCATTGCCTACTCGGGACAATTCGAGTATCTGGAGCGTGCCAACGCACGCCTGAAGCTGGTGGTGCCGGCGACACTGCTGATCATCTTTGTGCTGCTGTACCTGACCTTCCGGCGCATCGACGAAGCTGCGCTGATCATGGCGTCCTTGCCATTCGCACTGGTCGGCGGCATCTGGTTCCTCTACCTGCAGGGTTACAACCTGTCGGTTGCCACCGGCGTCGGATTCATTGCGCTGGCGGGCGTCTCTGCCGAATTTGGTGTGGTCATGTTGCTTTATCTGAAGCAAGCTGCTGCCGCCCGGCAAAGATCCGGAACAACACTGACGACAGCCGTTCTTGAGGATGCGATCCGGGAAGGCGCCGTGCTTCGCGTTCGTCCCAAGGCGATGACCGTCGCCGTCATCCTGGCCGGGTTGATTCCTATTTTATGGGGCAGCGGCGCCGGCTCCGAAGTCATGAGCCGCATTGCCGCGCCCATGGTCGGCGGCATGATCACCGCCCCCTTGCTCTCCATGTTTGTCATCCCGGCCGCATATCGCCTGATGCGCGGCCGTCAACCTGAAGCCGCGCAGGCTTGATTCATCTTTTAACCTGAAAGGAAAATCATCATGAAAAATTGCTTTATTGTTGCCTCCTTCGTTGCCTTTGCCACCGTTGGAGCATCCTCCGCTTTCGCCGCCGACATGGGAAACATGAATATGGGCAAGAGCGACTCGGCCGAAAAAGTTGCGCACGGCGTTGGCGTCGTCAAAGATATCGACACCAAACAGAACACCATCATTCTGTCTCATCAACCGATCAAGGAACTGAACTGGTCGGCGATGACGATGGCTTTCAAGGTGTCGGATGAGAAGTTGCTCAAGGGCGTCAAAGTCGGCGATCAAGTGTCGTTCGATCTGAAGGGAAGCGGCATGTCGCCGGTGGTGACGGCCATTCGCCCGGCCAGGTAGCCGGGCGTAGCTTGCGCTTGCCTCTCTACGGTATTGCCAACTGAAAATAAGGAAAGCCCCGATAGTCCAAAACGGATGCAAGCCGTAAGCTTAAACCTGACATCTCCTCTTCAGCCGACAGGCTGAATCGCTCGTGATCGGCCCATTCCGATCGCGAGCTTTTTTTTGGGGTTTTGCGGGCAGAAAATATAAACCCGTTAAATCAAACGTATATTCCTGAGTCGACCATAAACTACATCTTTCCGCTCGGCATTGGGTGATTAATCAAATGCAACGCAACTGTGTCGTCAAGTACTGCGACTCAGGAAAATCCTCATAGCCAGCATTTTATTTTTGACTAAAACTCCACTTTAGTTTCCGCAAAAAAGGTCTGCTCACACTGATTGTGGGCAAGCAAGGGACGCAGAAACTTTACATTCGTCACAGCAAGCCTTCTTAAAACACTTCGAATGGTGGAGTTAGAAATGAACTACTTTAGAAATCTCAAGATCGGCACGCAATTGAGCCTCGGCTTCGGCATGCTGATCATGCTGATGTTGGTGCTTATTCTGTTTGCGCTGACGCGCATGAGTTCCATCTCGGCGGCGGTCAAGCATCAGGACCAGGTGCGCGCCACCAAACTGGAACCGCTCTACGTCGCGCGCGAGGCGCTTGATCAGACCGGGCTGGCCGCACGCAACGCCTTCATCTTTCAGGATGAAGGCGATGCCAAAAAGGAACTCGCCATTCTCGACGAACAGAAAGCCGTTTACCTCGCAGCGCTCAAACAGCTGGAGCCGGTGTTCGCCGGCAACGCGCAATTCGAAAAGGTCAAGGCCGGGCTGCTGGCGATGGGCAATGAACTGACTCGTCCGCGCAAGTATCGCGAGGCTGGACAGATGGCCGAGTACGGGACCTTTCTGGTCAAGGAATGCAGCCCGCTGCGCCGCCAGATCGTGCAGGATATCGATACCTTGCTGAAATTCGAGCAAAAGGAAAATGAAGAAGCCAGCATGATTGCCGACGGTCTCTTCGACAGCTCGCTGCGCATGATCACGGTATGGACAGGGATCATCCTCGGCGTGTCGGTGCTGATTGCCTGGCTGATCCGCAAGAGCCTGCTTAAACAGCTTGGCGGCGAGCCGGCCTATGCAGTCAAGATTGCCGGACGCATCGCGCACGGCGAGCTATCCACCTCGGTCGACACCCATCATGAAGACGATTCCAGCCTGCTGTTCGAGATCCGCGTCATGCGCGACAAGCTGGCCTCGCTGGTGCAGCAGGTTCGTATCGGCACCCACACTATCGCCGGCGCCTCGGCCGAGATTGCTTCCGGCAACATCAACCTGTCGGAGCGTACCGAGCAACAGGCCGACACGCTGGAAAAAACGGTAGCGGCGATGGAAGAGCTGATCCGCACCGTACGCCAGAACGCCGAGAACGCGCAGCAGGCCAAGCAACTGGCCGACTCGGCATCGGTGATCGCGACCAAGGGCGGCGAAGTGGTCGGCCAGGTGGTCTCCACCATGGGAGTGATCGACGATGCTTCCAGAAAGATCGTGGACATCATCAGCGTCATCGACGGCATCGCTTTTCAGACTAACATTCTCGCGCTCAACGCTGCGGTGGAAGCGGCTCGCGCAGGCGAGCAGGGACGCGGCTTTGCGGTGGTGGCTTCCGAAGTGCGCTCATTGGCCCAACGTTCGGCCTCTGCCGCCAAGGAAATCAAGGAACTGATCAATCACTCAGTGAGCAGCGTCGCCGACGGCAGCCGGCTGGTGCAGGAGGCCGGCGGCACCATGGAAGAAGTGGTCGCCAGCGTCAGGCGCGTGACTGAAATCGTGGCAGAAATCAGCACTGCCAACCACGCCCAGTCCCACGGCATCAACGCCGTCAACGAAGCGATCTCGCTGCTGGATCAGAACACCCAGCAAAACGCCGCGCTGGTCGAAGAAGCTGCCGCGGCATCGCAGTCGATGAGCCAGCAGGCCGAACATCTGACCGAACTGGTTGGCACTTTCAAGCTGAGCCAGGCCCAAATGGAGGGGAATGCATGCGAGATCGACATCACACCCGCATATGTGCAGCTGCGGGCCGCATGAGCAGATCGCCAGAAAACGGGCCGGAAGACGGCCCGGATATGACGAAGGCCTTCATGTCATTGAGAGAGAAGATCTTTATTTATCGAGGGAGCGGCTGCTTCTGGCCGCAAGCACACACTTTATGCCAGGCGCTCGATCACCTGTGCATGTTGCGGCCAGGTTTTCAGGAGAAAATCCTTGTCCGCTATTTCAAATTCCTGGAATTCAAAACCTGGTGCTACCGTGCAACCTACAAGGGCATAGGCGCCCGACCCGGCACATTGCGCCGCAAACCAGGCGCCCGCTGGGACCAAGGCCTGGAACGTGGCGCCGTCGTGCGTCAAGGGATTTCCCAGCATCAGGGTATGCAGCTCGCCGCTGTGTTCGAGGACATGAACATGCAGGGGCTCCCCTGCATAGAAATGCCACATCTCGTCGGACTGGATCCTGTGCCACGTTGACCTTTCTCCCTGGCGGAGGAGATAGTAAATCGCGGTAGCTGCGGAGCGGCTGAGATCCGTACCTTCCCGCAGTACTCTTTGTTGACTACGGTAGGTTTCTCTGTAATGGCCTCCTTCCGGGTGCGGAAAAAGTTCAAGACGAGCGATCAGTTCTGCGGCAATCGAATCATGTTCATTCATGGGTATCCTTAGCGGTATGAGGATTATCGTGACTGGAAATGAGCTACTTGTATTGATTCAATGCCGAGCAAACCTGATGGCATGTGAATCTTTCACGCAATGGTGAGGATATCGGTTACTGGCGGACTACGGCCGCTAATGCATGCCTCTATGGGCGTTCAACATCGCTATTGCTGTCGATCTGAGAGGCCCACAAAATCTTAAGCACTGTTGCCTCTTTTAAGGTGCTACCCCGCGTGGGGCCGTTCCTTCCTTCACATATCAGCCCTGTTCCACGGTCAAATCTCAATCTCGCCATACGCCCTCCATATTGACAATGTAGATATCTGATACCAATCCACGCGATAATAGCGTTCCTGTATCAGCTTTTAATTCAATATGCGTGACATTATTAATGGTTTTCTGCGCTTCCAACAGGAAGTCTTTCCAGAACGTAAAGAGCTATTCAAGACGCTTGCGACCGGTCAAACGCCGAAGGCGTTATTCATTTCTTGCTCTGACAGTCGAATGGTTCCAGAGCTTGTCACCCAACGAGAGCCAGGCGAGTTATTCGTGATTCGCAATGCCGGCAACATCGTGCCGTCGTTCGGCCCTGAACCTGGCGGTGTCAGCGCAACGGTTGAATATGCCGTAGCGCAGCTGAAGGTAACGGACATTGTCATCTGCGGCCACTCCGATTGCGGTGCGATGAAAGCAGTCGCCACGTGCGCATGTCTGGACCACATGCCAGCGGTCAAACACTGGCTGCACTATGCCGATGCAGCTCGGATGATTAACGAATCCAGGAACCACGCGAATGAGAACGATCGCATCAACGGCATGGTTCGCGAGAACGTCATTGCACAGTTAAACAACATCCGAACGCATCCATCAGTAGCCCTGGCGCTAGCTCAAGGTCGATTGACGCTTCACGGATGGGTCTATGATATCGAAAGTGGCTCAATAGACGCGCTGGACGCCGCCACGAACAGCTTTGTCTCTCTGGCGGAGCATCCTGCAAGCAAACTTTAAGGCCCGTACGCCGGTGGCCCAGGAATGCAACGGATACATTCATCCCGAAGTATCCCGGGCAATCGTCGCCTTCCGATAAGTCTTTGGCGATCGTCCGGTCACACGCTTGAACGCATTGCTGAATGCGCTTTCCGATGCATAGCCAAGTGATGCCGCAAGTGCGCTGACAGAAGTGCGTTCGCTCCGCAAAATACGTTCGGCGAGTCGCATGCGCCATTCCGTCAAGTAAGTGATGGGCGCAACACCGGCAACAGTCTTGAAGTGAGACGAGAATGTCGCACGTGACATCGCTGCCGCTTTTGCCAATTCGTCCAGTTGCCACGCGCGTCCCGGATCGCCATGCATCAATTGCAGCGCTGGCGCTAAACGTCGGTCGCCAATAGCGCGAAGCCTGCCGCTGGCAAGCGGTTCCGAACTCTCAAAGCAAGCACGCAAAATCTGAATGAACATCAGGTGGGCCAGTTGCGACGAAGCCGCCGCCACGCCCGGATGATGATCATCCTGTTCTTTGACCAATTGCTCCAGAAGCCAGCGTAGCGATGTTGAATGACGTGACGCTGCACGGATGTGAATCAGCGAGGGCAACTCATCCAACAGAAGCTGTCCGCTGTTGCCTGACAGCTCGACTTTGCCACCGATCATGAAAAATTCATCGCCTTCGCCGTACTCGACGACGGCGCCTTTTCGATCTGCCAAGACATCCTGCAGTTCTACCAGCCTGGCGGAGAGGTCGCTGGCCAGCACATGTGAACGTGGCGTCCGAAGAAGAAAGACGTCCCCCGCTTCGACAGGAATGGGCGTCGTCTCCCCTGCCATCACAAGCGAACAGCTACCTCGGACGATACCCCAGAACTTGATCTGATCGGATGCGGGAAACCTGATCGCCCACGATCCGCCCGTGATCAGTCCGCCAGCCAGAACGGAATGGGCATTGAGTAGCTTGAGGAGGTCTGAAAAGGGATCTAGCTGCATTCTCAGATTTTGACGCATAAAACCCCGACGATCAAGCATTCAAAATCTCATCCCTGGCCGCTATTCTGCATGCTCTGGTTTGGGATTCGGTCTTTGCCGTGGCCATCCAAGTCCAGTCAGAGAAGCATTTATTTGGCATTATTTGAAAGGCACAGAAATGACTCAGCAACGAACTTGGTTCATCACGGGTGTGAACAGCGGTTTCGGCCGACTGATGACGGAGCAACTTCTCGCGCGGGGCGATCGCGTAGCAGGAACCGTCCGCAAGATGGATGCAATGGATGATCTTAAAGAGAAATACGGGGCGCTTTTGTGGCTTGCCCATCTGGACATGACGGACATGTCCGGGATTGAACAAGTTGTAAACATGGCTTTTACTGACCTCGGCAAAATCGATGTCATCGTCAACAACGCCGGCTATGGCCTGTTCGGTGCTGTTGAGGAATTGAGCGGCGTACAGATTGCTCATCAGATATCAACAAATCTGCTCGGTCCAATCACGCTGATTCGCGCAACCTTGCCTTACTTGCGAGCCCAGGGAAGTGGCAGGATCATCGGTTTGTCCACATATGGCGGTCAGGCAACTCTTCCAGGCGGGTCTTTGTATCATGCGAGCAAATGGGGGCTGGAAGGCTTCCTCGATTCGATTGGTCAGGAACTCGCGGCCTTCAATATCGGGGTCACTATTATCGAGCCGGGTGGCGCACGTACAAACTTCCGCTTCAGTGGCGCCCGGCTCGGCGAACAGATGGACGCCTACAAGGGCACGCCGGCGGCGATGGTGCACGTGATGATCAAGGATACGTCGCGCTTGCCCCCTGGCGACCCGGCAAAGATGGCGGCAATCATCGTTGATAGCGCGGATCAAATGCCGGCACCGAAGCGGATCGTTCTTGGCAGCGATTCCTGGGGAATCATTCGCAAAGCGTTAACGGAGAGACTCGCTGCCGTCGAAGCGCAAAAGGAACTCGCTGCATCAACTGACATTCCTACGGTCAGTTGAGCGCCATTAAAAGAACAAAGCCTCGTATTTACGAGGCCCTTAAGATTTTAAATGGCAGCTTCTGGCCGAGTGCTGTCACCCATTTCAGATCAATTTTTACTTATACATAACTTCGCAGCGGTTGTTTCAGCCTCGTCATCGTGCCACCGCCATTGAATTGGCATATTGCTTCCGCTAACTCTAAACGTCTGCACAGTAGAGGAGTCATAGGGGCTACCCCGTCTTGAAGCTAATGGATGCCCTGACGTGGAATATATTTATTTATCAATGCCACGACACCTGTATATAAGCATCCTGAGACAAGTCCGAAAATTGAGAAAAATATAAATCTCCGCCATGCGTAATGAAGCAAAAAATTTACGTCAGACCACGTACCCCAATCTTTCGGAAAAATTGGCATATCGAGAAGTAACCAGATTCCGGTGGAGCATGCAATGCCGCCAATGATGTATCTGAATCTATTTTTCGACAGCTTCCACTCAACCAGAGCCAACAAAGGCCAACCGACAATGGCACTTGCGAATGCTCCAATAAAAAACATAGTGAGCAATCCCATCAAATGAGAGTAATCCGACGTATAAAAAATATAGGGTAGCGATATGCCAAGTACTACAATCACTCCTCCGCACGCAGGCAAACCCAAAATACGTAGGGATGCATTTGTATTTATCAAACTCATTGGCGCACCTATATTGTTTTTTCTTCAGGACTGTTCGCTGCACTCATTTAGATTGTCCTGGTAAGAGATTGGTTAGCCATTTTGGGATAGTTAGCCACTCAAATTTGACGGATTCTATACCAATGTTCATTGTATTCAAGCCCCAAACCGTACTGGCCGCCCATACGTTGGAATTAAATAGAGGACTACTTCCAGTACCCCATCCTCTCGTATCAACGGAGAAGCCTCCTTTGCCATCAGGGACTATTTTTCGTACGACAAATCCTGGATCTAGCGCATGCTCACTTGGCACCGTTATATTAATAACGCTGTTTGTACTGGGATCAATAAGATGTGTAACATACCCGAGCTTGAATCCTCCAACATTCAGCTCGCTTACAACGCCATTGCCTGCTAATTGACTTCCATCTGTGCCTGGTCCAGCATACTTTCGTAGTGCGTTGAACTGATCAACAGGGCTACCGCAACCCACAAAATATCCTGTCATGCACCCTACGGTTATATCTGTATATTCGTGTGGCTGCTTAGTACTTCCCACTACGCTCTCATAGGCGCTAAACGCTTGTTGCCAAGAAGTCCCGCTTTGACCTTGCGTAAATGTTAGATCTTTGACGTTTTTCAAGAAAGCGTCTCTGTCGCCGCCAGTCTCATTATAAATTTTCAATCCCGCCGCCATGTTGGCCGCCAGTAATAGAGACTTCGTTTCCATATCGCTCATTGCGCCAAAAGCAGTTTTATCTCTATTGCCAACTGCTTGATCACCACGATAAAGTGCATCGAAATACTTAGCTCCAGCAACAATCCCGGGAATAAGTTTATTTACACATTCTTCTGTAGTACAAGCCAATAATTCTGCATCATTCTTATCGCTAATTGACTTGGCCTCTTGTACTACACGATCACGGCATGAACTGTCATCTGCTTTACACAATGCAAGCTTCTTTCCTAAATACGAGTCATCTTTCTGCTTCAAGTAATTGTTCGCCGCTGCATTTGCCGCAACATTGGCGCCAACGATCGTATCAAGCGTCGTTCCTCCTGTGATTCCACCCATGATCGCACCCACTGCTGTGGATAACGCGATCACAGTGTTGAGCTGACTGCCATTCAGCCTCTCCGGGTGAAAAGTGCCATCTGCATCATAGGCGTCTGGATACAACTGCTTGGTGATCTCTTGCGCAGCAAGCTCTCCTACCCCACCAGCAACGGCACCAGCTCCTGCGCTACCACCATTCGCAGCGGCGAGAATGCCGCCCAGCACGGCATGGCTTAGTACCTGCGCAGTCCTATTCTCGTTGCCAGGTTGTGAGAAATAGTCGCCGATAGCATTGGCCAGATATGGAGCTCCTGCACTGGCTGCCAGTTGTCCTCCACTTTGGCCCGCTAGCCCTCCCACCAAGACAGCTGTGACAGTTTTGAGGGCACGGGCGTAGTCACCAGTTGGTCCCCAGTTCTTTTCAGCGTCAGCGTCGCCTCTGGCTTTTGCAGCTGCAGCCTGACTCTTTGCAATATCGCCGGCGATTTGCGCGCTTGTAGCAATCACCGTGTTGGCAGCAGCAGCCATGGCCTGCTGTTCCTTCATCACGTTTCTTAAGTCCGGCAACGCCTCAATTGCGGTATGCGCCGTCGCCAGATCGGTGTGTGCCCCAAGACCGGCGGCGCTGCTCGTGGCTTGGCCGCCGATGGTGATCTTGCCGTCGGTTAAAGTCCCGTAAGTGGTAGAACTGGCGCTAACGCTGTCTTGCAACATGATGCCGGGAGTCAAATTAGGACTTGGGGCCCCCTTACTATTCTGCAGCGTTGCGCCAGCCTCACTGGTATTTTGTGTTGAGGTACCGCCCGTGCTATCGGCCTTTTTAAGGCTGCCACCAAAACTGCCAGAGATACTCATCGTGTCCGCCGAGTATTCCATCTTGTTGGTGATGTCCTCAAAGCTGATCGATTTAGTGCTCAGATCCGAATTACCTGCATTGCTACTGGCAATGGCGCCGCCTTTCAGGGCGATGGTGTCGGCGACGACGTGGTAGCCACCGTTGCCGGCGAACAGGCCCGACTGTTGATTCACAAAGCTGCTGCTGCCGTTGGCAGTTGATTGCGACAGGCTGCCGGAAGCTTCCCAGGCAGTCCCGAAGGAAATCTGCACGCGACCACCGACACTACTCTGCTCACTATGCTGCGTGATCTGGTCTTGCACCGACTCAATCGTCAGCTTGCCGCCGGTGAGAGCATTGATAGTATCTGCGTGGACGCTGGCACCTTTGAGCGTCGTGTCGGACTGCGATTTGAGAGTGACGGTATCGCCGCTCAATTGCGTGTTGCTGTTGGTGAGCGCGTTGTAGTCGTAACGGCCGTTACCGATGTTGGCACTGATGTAGGCGTAGACACCGGTTTTGGCACCAACCGAGAAGCCAACGCCGATTTCGGCGCCAGCGCTGTGGTTGTCGCCATTGCTGACGACAGTGCTCCGCGCGGCATCGAGTAGAATTTCCCGTGCCGAATCAAGGGTCAGAGTACTGCCGGCGGCGATGCTGGCTCCGGTGGCGTGGATATCGCCCTCAGTGCTCGTGAGGGTGACGTTGCCACCACCCTGGATGGTACTTCCCTGGGCCTGCGTATAGCGAGTGTGGTCTTCGCTGTTGGCGGTGGCGAAGCCGACTCCGACTTCGCCCTTGATCAGGTCGCCGCTGCCGCCGGTCATGGCACTCACCGCCTGGTAACCATTCGCTGCCGCTGCCAGGCTTTGCATGGCTTGTAGACGCCCATCGGACTTCTTGGCGTTCTCGATGTTGTTGGCCAGGTCAATCAACGGTGAGCTGATGCGCGCGAATGCGCCGATCTTGAGGCTTTCGCTGTTTTGATCATTGCTGCCGGTGTTGTCAGCCGTATTGATGGTGATGGCCTTGGCATTGATGTCTATGTTGTTGGCTGCCAGAACGTTGCTGGCGGTCTGGGTATAGCTATCACCGGCACGCAGGTTGACGTTGCCTTGTAAGCTACCGATATTGCTGGCGACCTGGGTGACGCCGCTGTTGTCATCCTGACTCTTCTCGGTGTGGTAGCCCGAGAAGCGCTCAGTATCAGAGACAACGACCTTGCCAATTGCCTGATTGTTGCTCTTATTGGCATTAGCCAGAATGTCCTGGCCGCTTTGAATTGTGAGACTCTTGGCAGCGTTGATGCTGAGATCGCCGTTAGCGACCAGATTGGCGGCAGTGAGGGTGATGTCGCCTTGGGTCGTCGACAGCGAGGCAGTACGGCCAGCCGAGAGACTGGTGCCAATGACGGTGGTGGTGGTGCCGTCGCCCTTGCCATTGTTATTGAACATCCCGACCGGCAAGGTGCCGCGATTGTCCAGACTCCAGCCGTTGGCGATGTTGGTCTGCCCCTGAGTTTCATAGCTGCGCGCGACATCGAGCGTGATGTTGTTTTTAGCGATCAATAAAGCGTCGCCTGCCGCACTCATCGCAGTGCCCTGGCTGGTGATACTGCCGTCGGTAGCAAGCAGAGTCAGGTTATTTCCGGCCGTGAGAGTGCTGACCTTAGCGCTGCTGGTGGCATAGTCCTGGTTGCTGTTAGCGCTGCGTGATCCGGCTTGCACTACAACAGCCGTGGTAGCGGCCGAAACACCATCGACCGTGGCATCGGCACGTTTCGTGGCCTGTCCGAGGAAGCTGGTGCTGGGGTTGCCGCGAGCGCTTTGCTGATAGGCATTTTTGAAGGCTGCGAGAGGGTTATATGTTATTCCAACCGAGAAACCACTAGCGCTGCTCTGTTGCGTGCTGTGCTCGACACTGGTATTTTGTGCTGCAGTAAGATCGATGCTTTTTCCAATCAGCGTGAGGTCGTTACCGGCACCGATATCGGAGGCAGTGACGCGCAATTGCTGACCCGCTTGAATTTGCGTATTTCCATTGAGGGAGACAATGGTTGACCCTTGCTGAGTCACCGTCTCCGAACTACTCTCACCGTTGGCACTAGTTTTACTGTAACCAATGCTGGCGACACCAGCACCAAAACTCGCGGCAAAACCAGATTTCTTCTCGCTATATTGGTGGACTTCTTGGAATCTTTCGGTAGCGGCAGAAATCGTCACGTTATTGACTGCAGAAAGCATGGTATCTGCGTTTGAAACGATATTGCTGCCGGTGATATTCAGGTCTCTCCCAGCCTGAATCACGACACTATCGCCACTCAAGTTGCTACCAATGGCATCCGAATAAGCTTGTTTCCCGTAGCCAGTACTACTCCTGCTAGATAAGAAGCTCTTGGACGAGCTCGTGGCATATTCACTGTAGCTGTGGAATGCATCTTCAGACACGACACTGACATTACCACTAGCAGCAACATTGAGCTCCTTATCCGCGTTAATGTTACTAGCAGCAATCTTTATATCTGCCGTTTCCAACAATCCTGCACGGAGACTAAGTCCTCCAGCAGCGCTAATCTGGCTACCGACCACGTCTATGGTTTGGCTTTCAAATTGCGCAAAAGAACGGGATTGGGAGTGCGTCCTTACCGATTCGGATTCATTGAGTGCGGCACCGATCGTAACGGAACGACCCGCCAAGAGTGAACCGCTACCACTACCATTTGTACCAATAGCGACTTGCGCCGCGGTCATGCTGATATCTCGCTGTGCGACGATCTGGAGATCTCCGCCAGCGTTTACCGTTGCCCCAACGTTATTGATGCTTTTGTCGTGCCCGACATAGCCATTGAAGTTGATATCATAGGTACTGCCGGTCTTAACCGTATTCAAATTAACGTCTCGACCTGCGTTCAACGTGAGAGCGCCTGCGCCAGCATCGCCAGATCGTCCGCTTACCAGCGCAGCCCCAACGATATTGATATCGGCTCCAGCATTGATCGTCAGATTTTTCTCGGCTGTAATGCCAGCTGCATTTGAAAGAGACGTAAAGCTGCCGCTAGTCTGGCTATTCGCATAGGTCTGCTGGACGGTAAGCGTTTCGTTGCGGACATTGCCGCCCGCACTGATGACAATGTCGTCGCCGCGAATGCCGCCGCCCAGATTGGCCAGATCGTTCGAAGCGACCAGCACTGTACGTCCCGTACCATCGGCCCGCCCGTCGATCATGCCCCCCTTGTTGGTAATGTTGGCGGCCTGGATCGTGACGTTAGAACCACTGACCAGGGCGCCGGTGTTCTGAAGCGCACTGTCGTCCAGATGCGCCAGATAGACGCGCGGCACTAGGACATCTTGGGTACTACCATCTGGCAACGTAACGGTTTGGCTTACCAGCCAGACGATATCGCTAGTCAGATGACTAACTTGGTCGGGCGTCAGTTCCACGCCTGGACGCAATCCCCAGGCTTGTGCTGTGCTGACACCATTGCTAAGTAATTTTTGATATTGACTGTCGTCGCTGGCGGCACCGGTGACCTTGCCGGTAAGTTGTGCGATCTGCTCGCGCACTAGGCGTTGCTCATAGTAGCCGTCACCCAGGCGCTTCTGTACCGTACTTGGATCGACGTTGAGGGCTGTCAGCAAGTAGTCGCTGCTCAACCACGTGCGATGGTCGGTGAACTGTGAACGCGTTTCCAGCAAGTAGCTGCCGCTGGCGGACGGCTGGAATAGTACGCCCGGCCGAATCGGTACCGGTACACTTCCGTTTTGCGGAAAGAGCGCGCCAGCGGGGAATCCGCTCATCGTCGGAAGGCCCGCCCCCGAAGGCAGCGTGCCGCCGGTTGGCGCATTACTGCCGGCGCGTGTGGCGACGCTCCCCAACATGCCGCCGATCGACTGACCACTGCCCGTGGCCGGCGTAATATCGTTACGAATATTGGCGGCGCTTCCTGCGGAAAGATCGGCATTGCTGAAATTGTTCGCAATAATGGTAACGCCGCCATTGCCCACAATCGCTCCCTGAGTGGTACCGATCACTTCAGAAATATCCGGCATGCTGTAGCCCGCGACAGCCCCCCCTGTCGTCGTGAAGGTGCCGTCGAAGCTATGTCGGCGATACAAGGTTTGTCCCAGGTTCGTGATGTTTGCGTTGGCTCCGCCCAACCACAAGCTGCCATTGACGACAATATTGCTGAATTCGTTGCTCAGCGACTGGCCGATGTTGATACGAGCGTTACCACCAGCGCGAATCTCCGCAACTGCTCCAGCGCCGCTCGCCAGCCTGTCTTCGGTGGCCGTGTGATGCGCATTGCGGGTGAGTTCCAGCGAGTCGTGTTGTTGTGCGAGGTAGCGTTGCGTGTCGCGCCGGAAGATGGTGTTGGGATCGGTATAGTCTTGTTCAGCCACGAAACGAATGCAATTCGTCGTGCAATTTCCGTACTGGTTTGAGTACCCGGGCATGGGTTCCCAGTTGATGTCGCCACGCCCGTCGCGCGGATCATCGCCTCCAGCGACCTTGTCAGGGTTGCTGACATTGTTGCTTTGTGCGGTGAAATACACCACGCGCGTGCCGTCCGTGGCACTCCCGCGGCTGATCTGCCCGAAGATTGCCCAGTTGGAAGAAATTCCCTTATAGAAAACGCTGTCGTCTGCGTGCGTCCTGATGACTGCCCGACCGATGACGTAGCCATCCGGCGTAATGATATTTTTGGTCTCCAACACGTCGGCCGGATTGACATACAAGATCTCATAGGCGTTGAAGTTCGATGAGTCTGGCTTGTAGTACATCTGGTTGCCGCCGTTGTGCCACCAGGAAGGCGCTCGCATCGCGTATGTCTCGTCGAGTGTCTGTACCGTACTCACCGCCACGCCGCTGCGGGTATTACGCAAATTGACGGCCGCCAGCTCCATGTTGCCGCCAGCTTCGATGATCGAATCTTCGTTAGTGATCTGCGCCGTGCCGTTTACCAGACCGTTTGCATCACGCTGGTCGTTAGCGCCGATCGCCATGCTGCCAGCGCTGTAAATGACCGCATTGTTGCGATTGGAAAGAGCACTCGTCACCCACAGCGACATGCTGTTTCCGCCACCCAGCAAAGCATTGTTGCCGGTGTTGTTTAACGTCTGAGTACGCACTACCAGATCGCCACCCAGAATAACGCCCGTGTTGTCGACGGTCGGCGCGGTAATATCGAGCAGATTCCTCGAGCTAATTTCACCAGCATTGGTAAGGGTACCGCTACCGTTGATGGTGATCGAGTCCGCCTGAATTGCTGCCGTATTGAGATTACTGATTTGCGCTGCCGACAACGCCAGCGTTCCTGCTCGCAATTGTCCGGCGTTGGAATAGTTGCCTGCCAGGTTCAATACCATATTGCCGTTGGCGGCGAAGGCGGCCGTCGAGGATTGGCGGAAGCCGCTGCGAGAAGCCAATGAAGCAGCCGCCTGGGCACCGATACTGCCGTCGTTCACTACATCTTGCGCAGAAATGTTCAGGGTCTTCGCTGTGATGGTGCCCGTCCCCGTGTTACTCAACTGCCCATCGGCGATCAGCGACGCGGTACCACTGGTGGCCTGGATCTTTCCATCGTTGTACAGCGATGCGCCCGCGTTGCGCGCTGTCAGGTTCACGTCGCTTTGTGCGGCAATGGTGCCGCTGTTGCGTATGCCGCCGTTGGCAACCAGCGTGGATGCGCCGGCCGTTGCAGTGATGGTGCCGTTGTTAGTTACGGCCACGTCGCTTCCCGCAAACGTGCCCCGGGCAAGATTGGCGGCGTCAACGTCTACCGCCTGCGCTGCCGTGATCGTGCCGCTGTTGGTTAGGCGTCCGTCAGCACCCAATTGCGCCTGACCGTTTGCAGCCTGGATACTGCCGCCATTGTCGATATCAAATTGACCACCTGCGAACGGCTGGCCGGATGCATTGCGCGCGGAGATGATCACGCCATTCTGGCCAATCACAGCGCCGGTATTGGTCACGCCGCCGTCGATATTGAGTTGGACGGCGCCGGCACTCGCCCCGATGTCGCCCGTATTGCGCAAGCCATAGCGACCATCGATGCCATTGCTTCCTGATCCACTTGCGACACGCATGTCTACGCCATCTCTGGCGAGAATTTTTCCGCTGTTGTCGATGGCACCGGTAATCGCGAGGGAGATCGCGCCACCGGCCACGCTGATCGTTCCTCCATTGCGCAGACCAGCTTGCCCCACGGCTGCCCCAACGTGGCGTGCTGCGATGTCAAGCGCCGCCTGGCCAATCAGGGAACCGGCATTGTCGATGCTGCCGTCCGCGTTAATCTTTAACAGCCCCTGGATCGCACTCATACTGCCACGGTTGTTCACATTGGCTGGCATCCCACCAGCGCCGGACAAATCCAGACGTACATCATTGCGCGCGACCATGGTGCCCGCGTTATCAATACCTCCGCCGGTATTGACTGCAATGCTTCCGTTGACTGCACTCAACGTGCCGTCATTGCGCAACGCAGGACTTCCATTCGGATTCTGCAATTGCGCAATGATATTGATGTTGCTCTGAGCAGTCATCGAACCGCTATTGTCGACAGCTTCGCTTGCAGCAACGGTAATGTCGCCGTTGGCGGCCGCTATGCTGCCGGCATTCTTGACATCAGCGCCAGTAAGATGAACATCGGTCTGCGCGAGAATGGCGCCGCTGTTGTCAACCTTCCCATTGGCGACGACGTCGACTGCACTTCCTGCTGCGCTCAACGTTCCGCTGTTGTGTACATCCTGCCCAGTGGCGCTGATGGAAGTCTGAGCCGTCACCGAACCTCCATTGTCGATTCGGCCGTCGGTGCTCAGGGTAATCTCGGAGGTTGCTGCGGTGATGCTGCCTGTATTGATTACACCGTGGGCGGAGCTAGCGGCCACGCCAGTCGATTGGATGCGTATCTTGTCCTGGGCGTTTAGGGTGCCGCTATTTTCAATCCGACCGTCAGCCGTCAACGTGACCTCACCAATGGCGGCACCGATATTGCCGGCATTGCGCATGCCCACGCCAGATTCAGTGCCCACAAGGAAAATCTTGTTGGCGTACATTCCACCTAGCTGCGCTACATCGACACCGAACGCCGGCGCAGCGTCCTGAGCGGCGATGGGCGTCAGTTGCGTATGATCGGCATTGACTCGATTGGCCCCCGCGGTCACATGCAATTCCTTCGCCCAGATACCTGCGTTTACTTCTATGGCGCGCGCGATGATCTCGGTATAGTCGGACTGGGCATCGCTCATTCCGGCCCCTTCGATCTTGACTCGTCCTCCGCGCACCACATAACCGTCAAGATTACCGCCGTTCATGATGACTTCACCGGTGGTAAGCGTAGTACGCGCTGAATTAATGAAGCCGCATCCATCGCAGGTCACTCCTGACGGATTGGCAATAATGACCTGGGCACGGTCTCCTGCAACCTCCACGAATCCACGTAGATAGCTTGGATTGCTGGAATTGACTTCATTGAGGATCACGCGAGCAGTGCCGTTGGCCAGATTCGGATTGCGCTGAATCCAGCCACCCAGCTGGGTCTGCACGTCGGATCGGGAATTATTCAGGACGGCGCCGTTACGCTGGACATCGAACTGGCTATAGGTATTGCGCGACACGCCCGCCGCGCTCGGCGTCTGAATATTGACCTGCGGCACGCCGTTGGCGGTATTCACGACAACCGGCTGCTGATTGCGGGGTGCATTAGGGTCCGCCACGATTTGCGCCTGCGCCCGCGGCAGCAAGATCATTGTCGCGCCGACCAGCGTCAACACGGCCAATCCGATCCAGCTCAAACGTGCCATGGCTAGCGCAGGGCGACGACTGCCTTCAGTACCTTGTGAAGCGCTTCCATTGCAGTTACGAACAGTTTCGGCAACCGCCATGAGCATGCCGCGGGCTTTGTTGAAAATGATGCGATAGCACAATTGGTTCATGTTCTTTTTTCTTCTCTTCAGGGTGCGGCAACGCCGCTGTCAGTACGACCACATCAGGTTGAAACCCGCTGTCACGCGGGCAGTCTGGAATCGATCGGGCTTGGAAATCGGCGTACCGGCAAAGACTTCATAGGAGACACGTCCGAGTGCACCGCGCAGTCCCGTCACCGCGCCGGCCAGGCGACGGCCAGTCAACAGTACGGCCGAAGGGCCGCCGACTTGTCCGTAGTCCGCGCCCACGTAAACTTCCTGCCCGCTTTGTCCCAGCGCTGCGGAAAGTTCGTTGCGGACAAACCAGCCGTTCTCGGCCAACAAGGTCACTTCGCCGTCGAAGCCCCGCACGGTGTAGCGCCCACCAATCGAAAATCTGTCCTGAGGCGTCAGCGGCGTGCCATTCCATTGAGCGCGAGCGCTGAATGAATAGCGAAGCGCCTGCTTACCCCAAGGCGCTTGCCAGGAAAAAGGGAGGTTGAGAGACAGATCGGCTGTCGTAATCTGAAAACGAGAAGTACCTTCGCCGAATGCCTCTTCTGGGGCTGGCAAGGAATCAAACGCGCCTGTACCTCGCTTGTGCGCCAGAGACAGATCAAGCGTGGCGTCGCCCATGAACTCTCGGTGCGTCACACCCAATTCCCAACCGGCGGTGCGACGACGCTGGACTTCCACTTCCGTGTCATCCACGTAGTTGCTGGATGCTTTCAGAAAGCCCTTGAACGAGAGCGTAGTCTTGCGTACGGCGTCGCGATAGATCAGGCGAGAGAGTTTGAGCTCGTTGCTTTCGCTCTCACCACTATAGATGTAGGTTTGATTGATGCCTGCCACGGCCTGGTGATAACTGCTGGCGCTATTGGTGAACGCCAAAGCCCAGTAGCCAAAGGGCAGCGAATAGTGCACCACATGGCTTTGGCTCCCGCGTATGCCGGAATCTCCACCACCCAGATCGTGGTTGTAGCTGATGTAAAACAGGTCGTTGAGCGTCAACCAGTTGTCCAGAGAGACCGTTGCGCTTCCCTGATACTTTCCGGTTGATTTGGTGCCGCTGTCGTCGATCGAAGCTGTCAGACGCAAGGGAATGGCTTGGCGATAGCTGATGATAAGATCGCTGTCGCCGGCCTTGGCATCTGGTCCTTCGCTAGGTGCGACCTTGATGTCCGCCTCGGCGGTGGGCACACGCTTGAAGTTCTCCAAGCCTTGCTCAATGTCGCGCAAATTGAGCAGATCGCCCGGTGACGCGGGAACGGCGTTCCATTGACTAGCGCGCGGATCTGCATCCGCAGCGAAACGGATAGCGCGAATTCGCCCCGGCACCACCGTCAGGCGCAGTTCGCCACTGGCAATGTCCTGAGGCTCGGCAAGCACGCGCGTGGTGATATAGCCCCGCGTAACGATTTCGTTCTGAATTCGCGCCATGACGATATTGATACCTTGCCCCCCCAGGCAACGGCCCATCGCGGGATCGTCACCGGCATTGAAGTTTGCCAACGCAAATTGAAATCGCTGAGCTGACTCACCGGTGAGAGTGATGCGTGTCACCTGAAAGCATGGAGACTCGCCAGTTGGAATTTTTCCTACTGCGCCACTCGCCGGTTGCGTTTCAGGCAGCCGGACGTCAGGCTGCTGCTCTTGCTGGCGCCGCAGTTGGCGTTCTCGCTCCTGCTGGCGCTGAAACTCTTGAGCGGAGGCATCGGTCTGCGCGAACACCGGCGCGACATTTCCTGCGCTGGCCAAGAACATCAGGGCCGTGAGACTCTTGACTATCCAATGTGTTTGAATGTGTACTTCGTCGTCCTGCGCACGAAGTGCATCGTGAAGCCCGGCTACGTGAGCAGCCGGAGCCTGGATCGAGTTTGGAAAGACACCAAAGAAAAGCCCCGCCAAATAGCTGACGCGCTGAAATATTTTGTTATTGCAATGCAAAACACCACCCCGTAAAACCCCGATTATTTTTAATTTAATTTCCGGGCGGAATTTTACGGGCGGGAACTCTTCCTACGGAGGAGGATGTTAGTTTAAGTAAAGATGGTGACCCAAAAGCAACAAATTCTTATCGACAACACAATTTAAATTATCAAAAACATACCAACTTATTTAGTTATGGCTGTTGATTTGCTCGCAGAATTGCCCCTCTCCAATTGATCCACCTTCCAGCGCCTGGCGAAGGCCGCGACCCGATCGTACGACCCCTCATAACCCAACGCGCGCAGCTCCAAATGGAGCTGTTTTAACGTGCGACGTTGCTTGCGTGATTTGGCCGCCTCGGTCTTTAACCAGGCCGAGAGTTTGA
>NZ_LFLU01000001.1 GCF_001189965.1 Herbaspirillum rhizosphaerae | reverse complement strand
TACGGTCGCCTCTCTTTTCTGAATTATGCTGAAAACCTGCCGAAACATTCTAATCCAACTATGTGACAAGCACGTGCAAGTACGATTACGCGGGCATGGCCTTGTTGTCGTTCAGATCCAACCAGCCCTTGATGATGCGATAAGCCTTCCAGATCCATGCCAACGACCAGATCAGCACCGCCAGCGGAATACCGATAATCGTCATCCAGATCACACCGCCGGCGAACATCCAGAACAGGTACCACCAGAACGACCGGATCTGCCAGCGGTGATGGCTGTACACAAAGGTGTCGGCGGCATCGCCGCGCTTGATGTAATTGACGATCAACGGCAGCCACGACAGCATGCCCAGCGACAACACCAGGCTCAGACCGTGGAAGATGTACAGCCACCAGGCCAGATCCTTGGTCGACTGCAGGTCTGCATCCAGAACAACATCCTGACTCATGCTCATGCGCTTCTCCTTTGCGTTATGCCAATATGTTCAAGATGCCGTCGAGTCCCACAAAGTTCAATGCCACGCTCGCTTGCGCGCGCACCACCGGCTTGGCGCGGAACGCTACCGACAAGCCGCTCACGCCCATCATCCTTAGGTCGTTGGCGCCGTCGCCCATGACGATGGCCTGCGAGGTCGGCACACCCAGCCCGGCGCAGACGCGTTCGACGGTCAGGCGTTTTTCTTCCGCGTTGACGATGCCGCCGACCACCTTGCCGGTGAGTTTGCCGTCGACGATTTCCAATTCGTTGGAATGGGCGTAGTCGAGATTGAGGCGCGTCTTCATGCGGTCGGTGAAGAAGGTAAAACCGCCGGACACCAACAGGGTTTTGAGACCCGCAGCCTGAATCGCATTCAGCATCTTCTCCGCCCCCAAGGACAGTTGCAGACGCTCGTCGTAAACGCGTTGCAAGGCGCCGGCGTCCAGCCCTTTGAGCAAGGCAACGCGGCGCGTGAGGCTTTCGTTGAATTCGATTTCGCCGCGCATGGCGGCCTCGGTGATTTCGGAGACCTGCGGTTTGAGGCCTTGCATGTCGGCGATCTCGTCGATGCATTCGATGGTGATCAGCGTGGAATCCATGTCCATCGCCACCAGCTTGAAATCGGCCAGGGTGCGACCGGCTTCGATAAAGGCATAGTCGACTTGCTGCGCGAAGCAGGCCGCATCGATCTGCGCCTTGAGCGCGTCCCTGTACGCCACGCCTTCGCAACGCCAGGCATGGGCGTTGATGTCCACCACGCGCGCAGGCTGCGCCAGTTGAATGATGGCTGCAACGGCGGCGCGATCGGTATGGAGTCCTTGGAGAATCAGATTCATGTTCAGTCTTGTTTCAATATCGTAAATAGTCGGGTAAGAATCGCCCTGCCGTCATGCTTTTCGTCACGCCTGTCATCATCCTACCAGCGAGCGCATGGTCGCCTTGATCTGGGTCACCCGCGCATTGAGGTCGGGCATGTTGGCGGTGATGCGCAGCTTGTCCTGGCCGTTGAGCTTGATGTGGCGGTTCTTCTGGATCAGTTCGATGATGCGCATGGCGTCGACCGGCGGATTCGGCACGAATTGCAGCAGCGCCGATTCGGCATGCGCGTCGATCTTGATGATGCCCAGCGGCTTGGCGGCGATGCGCAGGCGATGCGTTTCGACCAGCGCCTTAGCCACTTCCGGCAGCTTGCCGAAACGGTCGATCAGTTCTTCCTGCAGGCCGTCGATGGTGTCCTGCGAGGTGCAATTGGCGAAACGTTTGTACAGCGACAGACGCTCGTGTACGTCGCCGCAATAATCGCTCGGCAACAGCGCCGGTACGTGCAGGTTGATTTCCGTGGTGCTGGCCAGCGGCGCGGCGAGATCGGGCTCCTTGCCGTTCTTGAGAGAACGCACGGCTTCGTTGAGCATGTCGGAATACATCTGGAAACCGATCTCGTGCATCTCGCCCGATTGGTTGTCGCCCAGCACTTCGCCGGCGCCGCGGATTTCCAGATCGTGCATGGCGAGGTAAAAGCCGCTGCCCAGCTCTTCCATCTGCTGGATCGCTTCGAGACGGCGCTGCGCCTGCTTGGTCAGGCCCTTGACGTCGTTGACCAGCAGATAGGCGTACGCCTGGTGATGCGAACGGCCGACGCGGCCGCGCAACTGATGCAGCTGCGCCAGGCCGAACTTGTCGGCGCGATGCATGATGATGGTGTTGGCGGTCGGCACGTCGATGCCAGTTTCGATGATGGTCGTACACAGCAGGATATTGGAGCGCTGCGCGACGAAATCGCGCATCACCTTTTCCAGATCGCGCTCGTGCATCTGGCCATGGGCGATGACCACGCGCGCTTCCGGCAGCAAGGCTTCCAGCATGGCCTTGCGGTTTTCGATGGTCTCGACTTCGTTGTGCAGGAAGTAGACTTGTCCGCCGCGTTTCAACTCGCGCAGACAGGCTTCGCGGATGGTCGATTCGCCTTCGGCGCGCACGAAGGTCTTGATCGCCAGGCGCTTTTGCGGCGCGGTGGCGATGATGGAAAAATCGCGCAAGCCTTCCAGCGCCATGCCCAGCGTGCGCGGGATAGGCGTGGCGGTCAGCGTGAGCACATCCACTTCGGCGCGCAAGGCTTTCAGCGCTTCTTTCTGACGCACGCCGAAACGGTGTTCTTCGTCGATGATGACCAGGCCGAGACGCGAGAACTTGATGTCGTCGGACAGCAGCTTGTGCGTGCCGATGACGATATCCAGCGTACCGTCGCTCATGCCCTTGATCGCTTGCGTGATCTCCTTGCCGCTGCGGAAACGCGACAGCTCGGCGATGCGCACCGGCCAGTTGGCGAAGCGGTCGGCGAAGGTCTGCGCGTGCTGCTCGGCCAGCAAGGTGGTCGGCGCCAGGATCGCGACCTGCTTGCCGCCCATGACGGCCACAAAGGCGGCGCGCAAGGCGACTTCGGTCTTGCCGAAACCGACGTCGCCGCAGATCAGGCGATCCATCGGCTTGCCGCTGGTCATGTCGCCGATGACGGCGTTGATGGCGGCTGCCTGATCGGGCGTTTCTTCAAAACCGAAGCTCTCGGCGAAGGTTTCGTAATCGCGTGCCGAATACTGGAAGGCGTGGCCCTGACGCAAGGCGCGGCGCGCGTACAGATTCAGCAATTCGGCGGCGGTGTCGCGCACCTGTTGCGCGGCCTTGCGTTTGGCTTTTTCCCACTGGCCGGAGCCGAGCGAGTGCAGCGGCGCATCGTCCGGCGAGGCGCCGGAGTAGCGCGAAATCACATGCAGTTGCGAGACCGGCACGTAGAGCTTGGTTTCCTTGGCGTATTCGAGATGCAGGAACTCGGTTTCGCCCTCGCCCAGGTCCATGCTGAGCAACCCCATGTAGCGGCCGATGCCGTGATTGGCGTGCACCACCGGATCGCCGATTTTCAGCTCCGACAGATCGCGCACCATGTGCTCGACCTGGGTGACGGCTTCCTGCTTCTTGCGGCCCGCGCGTCGGCCCGAACCGGCATACAACTCAGTCTCGGTAATGAAGCTCACTTCCGCATCGACCAGTTCGAAACCGGCATGCAGCGGCGCCACGCCCAGCATCAGCAGCTCGTTGTTGGCAATGAAGCTTTCATAGCCGTCGCATAGCGCCGGGTGCAAGTCGTATTCTTTGAAATACTGCTGCAGGGTTTCGCGGCGGCCGTTCGATTCGGCGCACAACATGACGCGCTTACCGGTTTTGAGCAGATAGGCGCGCAGGTTGATCAGCGGATCTTCGCTGCGGCGATTGACGGCGATATTCGGTATCGGCGCGGACAAGTCCGAGGGTGCGTCGTCGGTTTGCAGCGCCAGGCGGCCGTATGGTTTGACCAGCGTGAAGAAGTCTTCGTCGGTCAGGAAAACCTGTTCCGGCGGCAGCACCGGACGCTCGCGGTCAGCCTTGAGGAAGTTGTGGCGCGAGCGCGTGTCGCTCCAGAAACGCTTGATGGCCTGGTCGATATCGCCGACGGTGGCGAACAGCGTGGTGTCGGGCAAATAGCGAAACAGCGTTGCCGTCTCTTCGAAAAACAGCGGCAGGTAGTATTCGATACCGGCCGAGGCGATGCCGTTGCCGATATCCTTGTAGATGGCCGAGCGCGACGGATCGCCTTCGAACACTTCGCGCCAGCGGCTGCGGAACGCGGTACGCGAAGTCTCGTCCATGGGAAATTCGCGCCCCGGCAGCAAACGCACCTCGCGCACGGGATACAGCGAGCGCTGGGTATCCGCGTCGAAGGTGCGGATGGTTTCGATGGTGTCGCCGAACAGGTCGAGGCGATACGGCAAGGGCGATCCCATCGGGAAGATGTCGATCAGGCCGCCGCGCACCGAATATTCGCCGGGCGACATCACTTGCGTGACGTGGGTGTAGCCGGCCAGCGTGAGCTGGGTTTTCAGGCGCGCTTCATCGAGCTTTTCGCCCTGCTTGAAGAAAAAGGTGTACGCCGCCAAAAAGCCTGGCGGCGCCATGCGCAGCAAGGCCGTGGTGGCCGGCACGATGAGTACGTCGCACTGGCCGTTTTGCACTTCATACAAGGTCGCCAGACGCTCGGACACCAGGTCCTGGTGCGGCGAGAAGGCATCGTAAGGCAGGGTTTCCCAGTCCGGCAGCAGATGGCAGCGCAGCTTGCTGTTGTCGTCGCCGCCGTCAACCTGGCGCTGGAACCACGGGATTTCCGCCAGCAAACGCTGCGCGTCGGTGGCGTTGGCGACCACCACGGTCAGCATGCGCTTGTCGGCCTTGAGCGCAACGGCCGCCTGCGCCAGCAAATAAGCGTCGGCGGAGCCATGCACGGCAGGAGGAACGAAACGCACGCCCGGCTTGGGAAGGATTTTTTTCAGGTCAAAAGACATTGGCTGGATAGGGAGGCGCACCGAAGCGCGCAAAATACGACAAAATGCTGCTGGACAAGCCAAGGCCTGCTTAACAATGATTTGTTATCAGGCGCCAAATTTAGCTTTAGAATTCAGCCTCACATTATAAACGAAGCCCTCTGCAGACAAGGCCGCCCCGCAAGGTGAGCTCAGCAGGCATTTCCTGCTTTCTGGCTGTCATGGCGCATCTCGCATGAGCGCTCCAACTTCACAGAACACCGCCCGACCCGTCCGGCATTTCGCGCTGATCCCCGCTGCGGGCGTCGGCGCGCGTCTGGGCGGCGCAACTCCCAAACAATATATGCCGCTGGCCGGCAAACCGATGCTGCAATACGCGCTCGACACCTTCGCCGACAATGCAGCCATCGCGCACACGTTTATCGTCGTCAGCGCTGCGGACGGCTACATCGACGACTTCCTCGCAGCACAACCGCAACTGGCCGGCAAAGTGACGGTCGTACGCCGCGGCGGGGAGACGCGCCAGGAAAGCGTGCGCAACGGCTTGCTGGCGATCCGCACGCAAGTCGGCGACGACGACTGGGTGCTGGTGCACGACGCCGCCCGCCCCGGCCTCAATGACGCCCTGCTCGACAAGCTGATCGCGGCCTTGCACGACGACGACGTCGGCGGCTTGCTGGCCCTGCCTATCGTCGATACGCTCAAGCGCAGCAATGCTTCACGTGTGGCGGAAACCGTGCCGCGCAACGATTTGTGGGCGGCGCAGACGCCGCAGATGTTCCGCTACGCGCTGCTGCAACGTGCGCTGGATGCCGCGCAAGAACAAGGACGCGTGGGCGACATCACCGACGACGCCAGCGCCGTCGAGATGCTGGGACTGCAACCGAAACTGGTGGAAGGCAGCCCGCGCAATTTCAAGGTCACGCTGGCGCACGACGTCGCGCTGGCTGAATTATTTCTACAAGGACAAGAATGACTTTCCCCTTCCGCATTGGCCAGGGCTACGACTGCCACGCGCTCGTGGCCGGCCGCAAACTGATTATCGGCGGCGTCGACATTCCGCATAAGACCGGCCTGCTGGGCCATTCAGACGCCGACGTGCTGTTGCATGCCATCACCGATGCGCTGTTCGGCTCGGCCGGACTGGGCGACATCGGCCGGCATTTTCCCGATACCGCGGCCGAATTCAAGGGCGCCGATTCGCGCGTGTTGCTGCGCGAAGCCGTCAAGCGCGTAGCCGCTGCGGGTTACCTGATCGGCAACGTCGACGCGACGATCATCGCGCAAGCACCCAAGATGGCGCCCCACATACCGCAGATGACGGCACATATTGCGGCGGACCTCGGCATTGCCGTCGAGCAAGTCAACATCAAGGCCAAAACCAATGAAAAGCTCGGTTATCTGGGCCGCGAGGAAGGAATCGCCGCTGAAGCGGTGGTTTTGGTATACAAACCGACTGCAAATTAAATTGTTCCTCGCGAGTGAAAACCACTTGCATTGGCAATTTAATCGGTATAATTAAATGGTCGTTAAGATTCGAGCTGGTAGTGCGGTATTAGTCTGTCATTCCTCTCTAGGTTTAAACGATAATAACGGGCAAAGCCCACATTAACTTATTTAGGAATTAACATGGCAACTGGTATCGTAAAGTGGTTCAACGACTCGAAGGGCTTCGGCTTCATTACTCCTGACGAAGGCGGCGAAGATCTGTTCGCTCACTTCTCGGCTATTCAATCGAACGGCTTCAAGTCCCTGAAAGAAAACCAACGCGTTTCTTTCGAAGTGACTACTGGTCCTAAGGGCAAGCAAGCTTCGAACATCCAAGCAATCTAAGCATCGCTTAGTAAGCTAGATGAAGAAAAAATCCCCGACATGTTCGGGGATTTTTTTCGTCTGTACGTTTCGCGCCCTTTCTTGCGACCGACTCTCGCCGATCGCAATCGGGCATAGCGATACGGCTCAGTGCGTCACGGCACAACGTAACTTCAGTTACGTTTCTATTATTCATATAAGTTAAGTTCTGGATCAATGAAAAACGCCCGCGAACAGCGGGCGTTTTCAATTTCGACGACGAGGTTCGCAGCGGCGATGCATTCTGCCGCTGCACTCCCCGGCTTACATCAGATCTCTTCGTACAGCGGCAATGTCAGGAATTCGGCGAAGGTTTCCGAAGTCGACATTTCTTCAAAGATCTTTGCAGCGCGATCGTAGGTCGGGCCGGTGCCGGCGACTTCCTTGACCTTGGCCAGCTCTTCCGGAATCATCGCGCGCACCATGTCGGCGGTAACCTTGCGGCCGTCTTCCAGCTTGCCCTTGCTGCTGCGGATCCATTGCCAGACTTGCGCACGGCTGATTTCCGCCGTTGCCGCATCTTCCATCAGGTTGTGGATAGGCACGCAACCGTTGCCGGCCAGCCAGGCGCCCAGATAGTGGATGCCGACGTTGATGTTGTAACGCAGGCCGGCTTCGGTGATCGGTGTTTCCGGCTTGAAGTCGAGCAGGTCCGACGCCTTGACGTCGACGTCGGGACGTTGCTTCTCGAACTGGTTGGGCTTGTCGCCCAGCACGTCGACGAATTCCTTCATCGATGCTTCCACCAGGCCCGGATGGGCAACCCAGCCGCCGTCGTAGCCGTCGGTTGCATCGCGGCGCTTGTCGTTGATGATGCCTTGCATCGCGATGGCGTTCTTTTCCGGATCGTTCTTGATCGGGATCAGTGCGCTCATGCCGCCGATTGCCGGCGCGCCGCGCTTGTGGCAGGTCTTCAGCAGCAGCAAGGCGTAAGCGCGCATGAACGGCGACGTCATGGTGACCTTGGCGCGGTCGGCCAGGCAGAAGTCCTTGTCGTTCTTGAACTTCTTGATGCAGGAGAAGATGTAGTCCCAACGGCCGGCGTTCAGGCCTGCGCTGTGCTCGCGCAGTTCGTACAGGATTTCTTCCATTTCGAAAGCGGCGGTGATGGTTTCGATCAGCACGGTCGCCTTGATGGTGCCTTGCGGCAGGCCGATTTCATTTTGCGCCATCACGAAGATGTCGTTCCACAGACGGGCTTCCAGATGCGATTCCATCTTCGGCAGATAGAAGTACGGACCGGCGCCGCGCGCCAGTTGCTCTTTGGCGTTATGGAACAGGAACAGCGCGAAGTCGAAGATGCCGCCGGAGATGCGCTTGCCGTCGATGGTGACGTGCTTCTCGTCCAGATGCCAGCCGCGCGGACGCACCACCAGCGTGGCGATCTTGTCGTTGAGCTTGTAGCTCTTGCCGTTCGATTCCAGCGAAATGGTGCGGCGGATCGCGTCGAACAAATTGATCTGACCGGTGACCTGGTTGTCCCAGACCGGCGAGTTCGAATCTTCGAAGTCGGTCATGTAGCTGTCGGCGCCGGAATTGAAGGCGTTGATGACCATCTTGCGCTCGACCGGGCCGGTGATTTCCACGCGGCGGCACTTCAGCGCTTCAGGGATAGGAGCGATCTTCCAGTCGCCGCTGCGGATGTTCGCAGTTTCAGGCAGGAAGTCGGGACGCTCGCCGGCGTCCAGGCGTTTGACGCGTTCTGCGCGGGCGGCCAGCAGTTCCTGGCGGCGCGACTCGAAAGCGCGGCTTAATTTTGCTACCAGCGCCAGCGCGTCGGGCGTCAGGATCTGTTCATAACCAGGCTTGATTTCACCAGAAATCTGCATCCCGGCCGGCAGTGTCAATTGCGTCATGCTGTGCTCCTCAGTAAAGAAATGCGGGTAAAGAAATTCGTTGTCAGACTGTATTTTTGTGCACTTAGTATATTTAAACTAAATGACCATGAGTGAAACGTTTTATCACTTTATCTTTGCGTTTTAGTCACAAGTGAAGAGATAATGGCCTGATCGTCTTTGCAGTTCGAGAGTACCCCTATGGATCAGTTCAAGCAAATCTCCACCTTCGTCGATGTCGCCGCCAAAGGCAGCCTGTCGGCCGCTGCCCGCGCCGAAGGCATCGCCCCCGCCATGATCGGCCGCCGCCTCGATGCGCTGGAAGAACGGCTGGGCGTCAAATTGCTTCAGCGCACCACGCGCAAGATCGTACTGACCAACGAAGGCACTGCCTTCCTGGAAGACTGCCAACGCATCCTGACCGATCTGGAAGACGCCGAATCGTCGGTGTCGGAGCGCAGCGCCAGGGCCAGCGGCAGCTTGCTGATTTCCGCGCCGGCCGGCTTCGGCCGCCAGCACGTTGCGCCGCTGGTGCCGTCTTTCCTGGCGGAACACCGCGACGTCACGCTCACGCTCAACCTGAATGACCGCATCGTCGACCTGATCGGCGAAGGCATCGACGTCGCCATCCGTATCGCCGACCTGACCGACTCCAACCTGATCAGCGTCAAACTGGCCGACAACGATCGCGTCATCGTGGCCGCGCCGGCTTATCTGCGCCGCCACGGCACGCCGCAAACGCCGGACGACCTGAGCCGCCACAACTGCCTGGCGATCAGCAGCGAAGGCAGCCAGCGCGGCTGGACGCTCAAGCAACACGGCAAGGTCAGCGTGTACAAAGTCGGCGGCAACATGGTCTGCAACGATGGCGAAGTGCTGCACAACTGGGCGCTCAACGGCAAGGGACTGGCCTGGCGCTCGATGTGGGAAGTCGGTGCAGCGATCGAATCGGGCGAACTGGTGACGGTGCTGGACAAGTTCATCGCGCCGGCGCCGGCGATCTATGCCGTCTTTGCTCAGCGCCGACATCTGCCCTTGCGCATCCGCACCTTCGTGGATTTCCTGCGGCATGCTTATGCACAGCCGAGTTACTGGCGGCACCCTCGCTGAGCGCTCACACACGCGAGCAGGCCCGGACCCGCTACCATTTGCCGTAGGCAGCCACGATACCGCGCAGCAAGGCATCGCGCTCTGCCCCGAGGTGCGTGCCGCTGGCGTCGCCCGATGCGTCCTTGCCGGCCGCCATGTGCACCACCACCAAATTCAGTTCGGGATCGACAAAAATCGCCTGGCCGTACACCCCCAGCAGGGCGAAACGGCGACGGCTGCCGGGCAGGATCCAGGTTTGCAGTCCATACCCGGCGTAGGTGCTGCCGTGATATTGCATGCTGCCCGGCCGAAATGCCGGCGGCTGGCGGCCGGCGTCGGTCATGTCCAGCAAGTGTTCGCGCTCTATCACCGCGTTACCCCGCACCTGGCCGTCAGCAGCCATCATCATGCCCAGGCGCGCATAGTCGTGGACAGTGGCGTTGAATCCCCCCTGTCCCAGTTCGACGTCATCCGCCGGATTCAGCAGCCACGTCGCCCTGGCTTGTGCGCCGATCGGCTTCCAGATTTTTTCTTCGATGTAGTCGCACAGACTGCGCCCGGTGGCGGCGCGCAGCACCAGCGTAAGCGCTGCAGTCTGCGCGCCGGCGTAGTTGAAGCGTTCTCCCTCAGGATCACTGCGCCTGGTGACGCTGCGTACCGCCTGCAAGACTCCCGCCTTGCGCATGACTTCGTTGAAGCTGGCGCGATCGTCGTGAGCGGAATAGTCTTCGACATAGCTGGCGCCCGAGGCCATGCGCATCAGATTGAGGATGCGCGTTTCGCCATACAGCGAACCGGCAAGTGCGGGAACATAGTCTTTGGCCCGGTCGTCGAGCGAGTGTATCCTGCCCTCTTCCAGCGCCTTCATGATGCCGAGCGCGACGATGGTTTTTCCCATGGAGTTGGAGAGCATGCGCATCTGCGGCGTGCGGCCATAGTTATATCGCTCGGCCACAATATTACCGTCCTTGACCACCACCAGCGCAGTCACGCGCTGGCGCTGCATGTAGTCGTCCAGCGTAAAAGAGTCTCCGCGAAAACGGTAAGTAAATGCCGTCGGCACGGCGGCACTCGTCAATGGCAAAGGATGATCCGACGGCGCCTGCGAACACGAAGGATTGAAACTGTCCATCGCGCTGAACGAACCGACAATGTAGGTTTGCTGATACGCCTGCCGGAGATTCTTCGCGGCCGGATAACCCGCAGCCTGACCGAGCGCTTGCTCATCCGGCGCAGCGCCGGCCGCACCGGCAGAAAGCGCCAACGCCAGCATCATGAGATTTCCGGCATTCAACAGGTTTGCCATGTCCGATTCCGCAATTCAATGACCGCTAATGGAAGGGAATAATCAGGGATGAAACGTGCCGCAATAGCGACATTGTGGCATCGTGGCATCGCAATCTGACTGTGCACTGACGTCAGCCGGGAAGGTTTGTATGACGCATAAAAAAACTGGGTCCCGGCTTGCGTCGGGACCCAGCTTCGCACAACGTCGGCGGCAGATTACAGCCCGGTATGCCCGGCCACGAACGTCTTCACCTTCGCCGCATCGGCCGGCATCACTTCAAAACGCTGCGGCAGCGCTTCGATGTTTTCAAAACCGGCCGGGCGTTCGGCATCGCGGCCCAGCGCTTCGCGGATGGTTTCGTTGAACTTGGCCGGCAGCGCTGTTTCCAGCACGATCATGGTGACGCCTTCGGCGAGGTTTTCACGCGCGACCTTGATGCCGTCGGCGGTGTGCGTATCGACGGTGATGCCGTACGTCTTTTCGGCAAAGCGGATGGTGTCCAGGCGATCGGCGTGGGTCGATTTGCCCGAGGCGAAACCGTAGCGGATCACGCTGGCGAATTCGTTGCCATCGCTGCCGGCAGCGCCGGTCAGGTCGAAGCCACCGGCGGTCTCGACCTTGTGGAACAAGGCTTTGACGCGGGTGCTATCGCGCCCGAGCAGATCGTAGATGAAACGCTCGAAGTTGGACGCCTTGCTGATGTCCATGCTCGGGCTGCTGGTGTGGTAAGTCTCGGCCGACTTGCGCACGCGGTAGATGCCGGTGCGAAAGAATTCGTCGAGCACATCGTTCTCGTTGGTGGCGACCACCAGTTTATCGATCGGCAAACCCATCATGCGCGCGATATGGCCGGCGCAGATGTTGCCGAAATTTCCCGACGGGACGGTGAAGGACACCTTCTGTTCGTTACTCGTCGTCGCCGCCAGATAACCGCGGAAGTAGTACACCACCTGTGCAACCACACGCGCCCAGTTGATCGAATTGACGGTGCCGATCTTTTGCGTGGCCTTGTAATCGAGGTCGTTGGAGATCGCCTTGACGATGTCCTGGCAATCGTCGAACACGCCTTCCACGGCCAGGTTGAAAATGTTCGGATCCTGCAGGCTGAACATCTGCGCCGTCTGGAAGGCGCTCATCTTCTTGTGCGGCGACAGCATGAAGACGCGAATGCCCTTCTTGCCGCGCATGGCGTATTCGGCCGCGCTGCCGGTGTCGCCCGAGGTGGCGCCGACGATGTTCAGCTCTGCATTTTTCTTCGCCAGCGCATATTCGAACAGGTTGCCCAGCAATTGCATGGCCATGTCCTTGAACGCCAGCGTCGGACCGTTCGACAAACCCTGCAGCACCAGCTTCTTTCCATCCTTGTCTTCCAGCGTGCGCAGCGGCGTGATCTGCGAGGCGTCCTCACCGGCGCGCGTATTGCGATAGACGTCGGCCGTGTAGGTCTTGTGCGTCAGCGCTTTGAGGTCGGCGTCGGGGATGTCGGTGGCGAATTTTTTCAGCACTTCATACGCAAGATCGGCATACGAAAGCTTGCGCCATTGATCCAGCTCGGCGCCGCTCACTTGCGGATAGTCGGCCGGCAGATACAGGCCGCCGTCCGGTGCGAGGCCGCCCAGCAGGATTTCGGAAAAGGAAGGTGTTGCAGAGTGACCGCGGGTGGAAACGTATTGCATAGCGTATATGAGATAAGTCTTGCAGCAGGTTGCACGAAGACCGTCATTATAGCTGGCTGGCCGCAGGGGGCCACGATTTTCGGGCTGTGCGCTGATGGCGGCTACAAAATCACGTGCGGCTGCGAGGCCAGCAAGGTGCGGATCAGTTCGGCCTGGCGCTTGGTGCCGGTCTTGGCGAACAGGCTGGCCAGATGGGTGCGCACGGTATTGCGGCTGACCCTGCTTTTCAGCGCATAGGATTCGATGGTGTCGTTTTCCAGCAGGGCTTCGGCCAGACGCGTTTCCGCCGGCGTCAGGCGATAGATGATCTGCAACTGCGTCGCGCGCGAGACGCGCTGGCGCGTCATGTCTTGCAGAATCAGCAGGGCGAACGGTCCGCCGCTCAGGGGATCGAGCGCTGCCGGAATCGTGGCGGGGATGACCGACACCACCAGCGGCACGGCTTCCTTGCGACGCGTCACAGCAAACCACTGACCCTGTCGCGCCTGCGCTGTCGTCGCCAGTTGCAAGGCGCACGCCAGTTTCTCCGCATCTGCCGTTTCATACGCCACGAGACGATCCTTGCGCACCGACAAACCGTCGGCGGCCTGCAAGATATCCGCCGCTTGCGTGTTCATCGAGACGATACGCCCGGCGGCATTGACCCAGACGGTGCCGTAAGGCAGATGCGCCACCACCGATTCGCTGGCGCACTGCTGGCGCTCCAGCGCGCACATGCGCGAGCGCAAGGTGGCGGAACGAATCAGGTGCGGCGACAGCGTACGCAGGAATTGATATTCCTGCTCGGCGTATTCGGGCGCGCCGAGCGGCCTGAGCAAAGCGATGGCTTCGGACTGGCTGGCGTTCTCCGCGATGCGCCCCACCACCATGTGACGCCCGCCGTATTTGAAAAGAAAATCGTTGTAGATCTCGCTCTTGCGCACGAAGCGCTCGTCGAAACGCTGGTGGTCGGCGCGCCACTCGCCGACCTCGCCGGTCGCGAGCCATCCCAGCCGGTCGTCGACCTGGCTGTAGTATTCCTTGTATTCGAGATCCCCGGCCTGATAGTCGCTATTGCTCACGCAAGACGCAATGACTTCGCGGCTCTGCACATCCATCTGGACATAGTGCCCTGCAATCGCGCCCAGTTCGCGGCACATCATTTCCATCGCCGGTGCAATCTGCCCCAGGTCCTGCACCGAGTCGTAGATCAACTCGACCAGCTGACCAAAGCGTTGCCCGGCGTTCCCCGTGCTATTGCTTGTTGTCATGGCTACCCCTGAATCGCTTTATTTTTCTGCTGCGACTTTCCCTCGGCTGAGAATAGAACATTTCCTTGCCTCATTCAAATGAATGAGGCAATTTGCGCCTGCAATCTTTACAATGCATACAACAAAAAAATGCCTGCCGGCATCTTTCGGCAGCAAGGCTTTCCTGGGGAGGATAAAAAATGCTTCAGCACAACAATTCCATCACAAAACAATTCAGGCAATTCAGCAAGAGCGTCGGCAGCAGCGTCTGTATCGCCGCGCTAATCACCGGTTGCGCGACGCAGGGCTACGATCGCAAGGCGACCTCCACCGTAGACGCCATGAAAATGGGCAACACCGACATGGCGTTGCAGGCGCTGGAGCAGCAGAACCCGGACAAAGACAAGGATCTGCTCTACTTCCTTGAAAAAGGCGAACTCCTGCGCATGAAGGGTTCGTATGAAGCCAGCAAGGAAACCTGGCTCGCCGCCGACGAAAAAGTACGCGGCTGGGAAGACCAGGTCAAAACCGATCCCTCCAAAGTGATGGGCGATATCGGCTCCTTCCTGCTGAACGACACCACGCGCCGTTACGATGGCCGCGATTACGAAAAAGTCTTCGTCAACGTTCGTCTCGCGCTGGACCATCTGGCCATCGGCGACTGGGACTCCGCCCGCACCGAAATCAAGAAAATGCATGAGCGCGAAGCCATCATTTCGGACTTCCGCAGCAAGGAACTGGACGCCGCCAAGAGCAGCGCCGAATCGAAAGGATTGAAGACCACGTCCTACAAGGAGCTCAACGGTTATCCGGTGGAAACGCTGGAAGACCCTGCGGTGCGCGCACTGAAGAATTCTTACGAATCGGCCTTCGCCAATTATCTCGCCGGTTTCGTCTACGAAGGCCTGGGCGAGCCCTCGCTGGCCGCAGCCGGCTACCGCAAGGCGATCGAAATGCGTCCGGGCCAGGCGTTGCTGGAAGACGGACTCAAAGGTCTCGATGGCCGTGTACGCGCCCGCTCGCCGAAACTGGTCGATACGCTGATCGTGATCGAATCCGGCAGCGCGCCGGCCATCAGTTCGATGACCTTGCCGATCATTCTGCCGATTCCGGGCCGCAACGGCCTCAGCCTGATCGCCACGCCGATCTC
This sequence comes from Herbaspirillum rhizosphaerae, assembly GCF_001189965.1. Classification (GTDB taxonomy): domain Bacteria; phylum Pseudomonadota; class Gammaproteobacteria; order Burkholderiales; family Burkholderiaceae_D; genus Herbaspirillum; species Herbaspirillum rhizosphaerae. Next base: position 600,993 of record NZ_LFLU01000001.1, on the reverse strand, counting down.
CTGGCCGGTGATTCGCGCCGCCGACAATTCCATCGTTCCGGCCAGCATCACGGTGGACGAAAAGCCGGTGCCGGTTTCGCTGCTGACCAGCGTCGACCAGATGGCGCGCCGCGCCTTGTCGGATGAAATGCCGGGCATCATCGCGCGCTCGTCGATTCGCGCCATCACCAAAGGCGTGGCGCAAAAAGCCATCGACGACAACGCCGGTTCGATGGGTGCGTTCGGCTCGCTGCTGAGCATCGCCGCCAAGGTCGGCACCGTCGTCAGCGAAGTGGCCGACGAACGCACCTGGCGCACCTTGCCCGGCTTCTTCTCGGTGGCCCGCGTCAAGCTGTCGCCGGGCATGCACAAGATCCTGCTGCCGACCGCGACCGGCCCGCAGCTGCGCGAAGTGGGCGTCTCCGGCGCCTACGCATTGGTGACCCTGCGCACCTCCGGCCCCTCGCTTTATCTGGCGCAGACACCCTATAATGCGGAGCAGGCAGCGCTGGCGCTGGCGGCCCCGGACAAACCGGTGCCATCCGCCAAGGTCGCTGCCAAGGGGAAAGCGAAAAAGACAACAGCGACAACGAATACGGCTGCAAGCACGACGAACACCACGGCAGACAAAACAAGCACCGTCGCCGGCAGCAAGAAAAAAGCCATTGTGCCGGTATCGGCCAGCGTCACGGCGCCGTGATGCATCCGATGCGGCAACAAATGCAGCAACAAGAACACGTAGTGTGGGATAACAGGGAGCAGTCAACAACATGAAGATCAATACCGCCGTCATCGCAGGCGCGCTGGCGTCTGCGCTTGCCTTGGGCATGCCGGCATCGCCGGCGCACGCACAAACCATCGCCTCCAAGATTGAATTGCTGGGCGCGCCCGCCTCGCTGGAATTCACCGGCCTGCGCATGCGCGACCAGAACGGCCTGCTGAACGTCCAGGCCGAGGTCACCAATCGCGACAATCGCCCGCATACGGCTTACTACCGCGTCAAATGGATGGACGAGACCGGCTTCCAGGTCTGGGACGACGAACCGTGGAAACCCTTGCTGATCAACGGCGAGCAAAAGCTGACGCTGCAGATCGTCTCGCCGACAACCAAGGCGCGCGATTTTGCGATCCAGTTCAGCGCCACGATCAACAAGTCATTGTCGACCAGCGACTCGCCATACATGGGCCGCTAAGGCCGCCTGGGACGACACGTTGCTGAGCAAGCGTCAGTGCGGCGACAAAACAAAACCATTACCAGAATCAACGAGGATATTTCCATGATGAACAACACACTCCGCTGCACCTCCCTGGCCGCCATCTCCGCCCTGATGTTCGGCTGCGCGCAAACCGGTACGCCGACCGTCGGCAGCAACGTGCAGTACGGCGATGCCAAGGCCGTCGAGCAAGTCACCAACGAATTCGGTTCGACCGACCTGCAAACCATCGCTGAATCGATGGCGCGTTCGCTCGGTCAATCCGCGGCCGGCTACAAGAGCAAGCCGCTGGTGACGATTGCCGACGTCAAGAACAAGACCAGCGAATACATCGATACGCGTTCGATCACCGACTCGATCCGCGTGCAGCTGCTCAAGGGCGGCACCATGCGTTTCGCCACCGACATCGCCGGCATGCAGAACCAGACCGACGAACTGGTGCGCCAGAACAACAGCGGCATGTACAAGAAATCGGCCACGGCCAAAGTCGGCAAGATGGAAGGCGCCCAGTTCCGCATCGAAGGTAACATCACTTCCATCGTCAAGCGCAGCAGCGACATGAAGGACGTGTACTACAAATTCAGCCTGATCATGACCAACATCGAATCGGGCACGATCGAATGGGCTGACGAAAAAGAAATTCGCAAGACTTCCAAGCGTTGATCGTTCACTGACCGTCACGCCTACAGAAGGAATTTCATCATGCTGACATCGCCATCAAAGATGCTTAACGTCTTGCTGGGACAGGCTGTCGTCGTACTGTCCCTGCTCGCTGCGACGCCTGCATTGCACGCGCAGAATCTGCCCAGGATTGCCGTTACCGATCTGTCGTACGAAGAGAAGGTAAAGGAGTATTTCCAATACTTCGAAGCGCGCGAAAAGCACAACAACAGCTACTCCGCCAGCGAACGCTCGCGCGACTCCAACTTCAGTTCGTCGGGATCGTCGTCGGAACGCGCTTCCAGCCGCGGCGAAAGCTCGGTGGTCGCCGCTTCAGGCTCGATCACCATGATCAGCCGCGGCGAACTGCGCAAGTTCACGGCGGACATCAAGGGCGAACTGCTGAAGTCCGGCGCCTATCGCCTGGTGCAGGGCAAGCCATGGACGCAGCAAAACACCGAGAAGCTGTACGACATCATCGACCGCATCAAGAAGGGCTACTACCCCGGCGCGGATTACGTGTTGTTCGGGTCGATCAACAACATCGACTTCCGCCAGGAGAGCAACCCCATCCAGGGCTCCAATGCGGTGTCGTTCTCGCTGGCGCTGGAGCTGGTCGGCGAGTTTTCGCTGATCAATACCAGAACCTATGAGATCAAAGCTGCCTTCTCGGCCATGGGCGAAGGTTCCGACACGCGCCTGGCCAATGCCGCCGGCACGGTCATCGCGCTCAACAAGAGCAAGGTGATGCAAGAGGTATCGCGTTCGCTGGGCGACGCGGTCGCCGCCGAGATGGAGGCGCAGTTCAATCCGGCCGCCTCCACCCGCAGCTCGCGCCGCATCGAACGCCAGTCCGACACCGTGCAAGAGCAAAAGACGGTGATCTTCAAGTGATGTCCCCGGCCGGCGCACAAGCTGCGCGCCGGTCTTCCCCTCCCGCGGCGCATCGACGCATCGGCCGCTCCCGAGCGCTTCTTTCTCTCTCCTGACGAAGTGAAATAAAACGTTACCGGGGTTGTAAGCAACCTCCCGGCACGCTATGCTGACTGCCCTGAAGCGTATGCAGGTGCGGCTTTCTCTGCATATTCACTCACGGATCGCCGGCGGCACTGCCATGCACGCGCTCCACTCTGAACAGAAATGGATAGATGATGAAAAAATGGATTTTGATGCTGGGCATGATTTGCGCTGGCGCTGCGCATGCGGAAAACTGGCAAAGCCTGGGCGGCTCCGATCAGGCTGAGCTGTCGATCGATGTCGACTCCATCAAGGAAACCAAAGGCATTCGCGAAGCCTGGGCGATCTGGAATTTCAAGGAAGCCCGCCCCAACAATGAAAGCGGCTTTCCGACGCTGAAGTCCTACAAGGACATGCATCAATACAACTGCAAGGATCAGACGCTGAAACTGACCAAGGAAATCATCTACGCAGAAAACGACGGCAAGGGCGATAGCCGCGATCATTCCGATGCGCTGAAAAACATGCAGTTCGTCAAACCCAAGCCGCTGTCTGTTGCCGAGGCCATGGTGCAGGCCGTCTGCGACTACAAGATTGCCGACGTAAAAAAATAAGCCGCGACAATCGCGGCAGGAACCCGGGGCGCTTCGGCGCCCTTTTCCGTGAGCGCACGCTGGTCGCACCCGCATAAAAAAGGAGCCCGAAGGCTCCTTTTTTATTTTCCTGATTGCAGCCGGATCAGCCCAGCTCTTCCAGGCGAATCTTCATCACCGTGCCAACAACCGTCGACAAGGCTTCGATCTTGGCGATGGCGGCCTCGATGTTGCGCTCCTGCGTCTGGTGCGTGAGCATGATGATATCGGTCTGGGTTTCGCCTTCCGACGGTTCCTTCTGCAGCATGGCGTCGATCGAAATCGACGAGTCCGCCAGGATGCGTGTGACATCCGCCAGCACGCCCGGCTTGTCGGCCACGTGCATGCGCAGGTAGTAGCTGGTGGTGACGTCCTGGATCGGCAGCACCGGAGTGCTGGCCATGGCGTGCGGCTGGAACGCCAGGTAAGGCACGCGGTGTTCCGGATCGGCGGTCGCCAGACGCGTGATGTCTACCAGATCGGCAATCACGGCCGACGCGGTCGGCTCGGAGCCGGCGCCCTTGCCGTAGTACAGCGTCTCGCCCACGGCGTCGCCGCGCACCATGACGGCGTTCATCGCGCCTTCGACGTTGGCGATCAGGCGGCCCGATGGAATCAGCGTCGGGTGCACGCGCAGTTCAATGCCGTTGGCGGTCTGGCGTGTGATGCCCAGCAGCTTGATGCGGTAGCCGAGTTGTTCTGCATAGCGGATGTCGGTTGCCTGCAGCTTGGTGATGCCTTCCACGTGCGCCTTGTCGAACTGCACCGGGATGCCGAACGCGATTGAGGCCATGATGGTCAGCTTGTGGGCAGCGTCCACGCCTTCGATGTCGAAGGTCGGATCGGCTTCTGCATAACCCAGGCGTTGCGCCTCTTTCAGCACGACGTCGAAGTCCAGGCCCTTGTCGCGCATCTCGGACAGGATGAAGTTGGTGGTGCCGTTGATGATGCCGGCGATCCACTGGATGCGGTTGGCGGTCAGGCCTTCACGCAACGCCTTGATGATCGGGATGCCGCCGGCCACTGCCGCTTCGAATGCGACCATGACGCCCTTTTCCTGGGCGGCCTTGAAGATCTCGTTGCCGTGTGTGGCAATCAGAGCCTTGTTGGCGGTGACCACGTGCTTGCCGTTGGCGATCGCCTTCAGAACCAGATCCTTGGCGAGGCCGTAGCCGCCGATCAGTTCGATGACGATATCGATGTCCGGATCGTTGACGACCAGATTGGCGTCGTTAACCACCTTGACTTGTCCATTGGTCAGCTCGGTGGCGCGCTCTGTGTTCAGATCGGCCACCATGGTAATTTCAATGCCGCGCCCTGCGCGCCGCGCAATTTCTTCCTGATTGCGCTTCAATACATTGAAAGTACCGGAACCCACGGTGCCGATGCCGAGCAAACCTACTTTGATGGATTTCATAATGTCTTCGTGGTTGATAAACATGCTAAAAATGCCGTCATGACGATTCCATGACGGGTACTGCGGTAAAACTCGAACGACCGGTTTGCCCCGCCACGCCGCGAGGCAAACCGGCCTGAATGCTTCACTTGCTGCGCAGGCGGAATCAGGCGGTGCCGTGACGACGGCGATAACCTTCGAGGAAGTGCGCAATGCGCCCCATCGATTCGGTCAGGTCGTCGGTGTTGGGCAGGAACACCACGCGGAAGTGGTCCGGCGTCGGGCAATTGAAGCCTGTGCCCTGCACGATCAGCACTTTCTCTTCGGCCAGCAGTTCGTAGGCGAACTCCTGATCGTCCTTGATCGGGTAAACCGCCGGATCGAGACGCGGGAACATGTACAGCGCCGACTTCGGCTTGACGCAAGTCACGCCGGGAATGTCGGTCAACAGCTTGTGCGCCAGATCGCGCTGCTTGGCCAGGCGGCCGTTGGGGCCGACCAGGTCGTTGATGCTTTGATAACCGCCCAGGGCGGTCTGGATCGCATACTGTCCCGGCGCATTGGCGCACAGGCGCATCGACGCCAGCATGTTGAGGCCTTCGATGTAGTCCTTGGCGTGTTTCTTCTCGCCCGACACCACCATCCAGCCGGCGCGATAGCCGCACGAGCGATAATTTTTGGACAGACCGTTGAAGGTGATGAACAGCACGTCGTCCGCCAGCGACGCCAGCGAGGTGTGCGTGTTGCCGTCGTACAAGACCTTGTCGTAGATCTCGTCGGCCAGGATGATCAGCTGGTTCTGCCGCGCGACTTCGACGATTTCCTTGAGCACGTCAGTGCTGTACAGGGCGCCGGTCGGATTGTTCGGGTTGATGACGACGATGGCCTTGGTGTTGGACGTGATCTTTTTCTTGATATCGTCGATGTCCGGCTGCCAGCCGGCCTGCTCGTCGCACACGTAGTGCACGGGCGTGCCGCCGGACAGGCTGACCGCCGCGGTCCACAAGGGATAGTCGGGCGACGGCACCAGCACTTCGTCGCCGGTGTTGAGCAAGGCGTTGACGCTCATGACGATCAGCTCGGAAGCGCCGTTGCCGAGGTAGATGTCGTCGATGGTGACGCCCTGGATGTTCTTTTGCTGGGTGTAATGCATGACCGACTTGCGCGGCGCAAACAAACCCTTGGAATCGGTATAGCCGGAGGCATTACCCATGTTGCGGATCATGTCCTGCACGATTTCATCCGGCGCATCGAAGCCGAAGGCGGCCAGGTTGCCGATGTTCAGCTTGATGATCTTGTGGCCTTCTTCTTCCATCTGGCGCGCTTTTTCCAGCACGGGTCCACGGATGTCGTAACAGACATCAGCCAGTTTTTTCGATTTTTGAATCGGTCGCACAGTACAAATCCTTTGAATGAGCCAATCAGGCCAGCCCGGCCGAGCCGCCGGAACCGGCCATTTTGCCGAAAGCCCTCTATTTTATCAATGAATAAAACAGAGTCCGGAACAGGAAAACGCTACAATGCAGCACTTTAAGACCTTATTGCCGATATTTGCCTGACCGCCCTGCCGCGAACGGCAATTCGACACTGCGCGCCATGAAGCTCCACTCCACAGAAACCCAGCAATACCAGACCGTCACCTCCTATGACGAAAGCGGCATTGAAATCAACGCAGCCCGCTTCGAGCATAGTTTGCTTGTCTTGCCGGAAACACCCCCGGTTGCCTGGCCGGTGGCGTCGTTCGACCAGCTGACCACGGAACATTTCGACCAGATCGATGCGACCCAGCCGGACGTGGTGATTTTCGGCACCGGCCGGCGCCAGCGTTTCGTGCATCCGAAGCTGACCGCCGTGCTGACGTCGCGCCGCATCGGCGTCGAGTGCATGGACAATCAGGCCGCTTGCAGGACCTACAACATCCTGATGGCGGAAGGCCGGAAAGTTGCGCTGGCGCTGATCATAGAACACTGATCATTGAACCGGGATCGACCGAGCGCGATCTCAACATCTTCACCTGGCATGGTGGCAGCCCGTCGTGCCGGCTTACCAAGCATATTCGCACCGCAATTTGCACTGCTTATCTACACTAAGGATCTCGCCTGATGCGCGAACTGTATAAATCCAAGGCGTTCGTCTGGACGCTGCTCATCCTCTTCCTGCTGGTCTGGTTTTACATGCTGGGTGCACGCACGCTGGTGCCGAGCGATGAAGGCCGTTACGCCGAAATGGCGCGCGAGATGGTGGCCACGCAAGACTGGATCACCACACGACTGAACGGCATCAAGTATTTCGAAAAGCCGCCGCTGCAAACCTGGATGAACGCTATCACCTTCGAGCTGTTCGGCCTCGGCGAGTGGCAAGCGCGCCTGTGGACCGGCCTGTGCGGCCTGTTCGGCATCGGTCTGGTGGCTTACACCGGCCGCCGCGTGTTCAACGAACGCGTTGGCTTCTATGCTCCGCTGGTGCTGGCGTCGAGCCTGTTCTGGGCCGGCATGGGCCACATCAACACGCTGGACATGGGTCTGGCGGCGATGATGACGCTGAGCATCTGCGCCCTGCTGCTGGCGCAGCGCAACGACGCCAACCGTGAGGAACAGCGCGGCTGGATGCTGCTGTGCTGGGCCGGCATGGCGCTGGCGGTGTTGTCCAAGGGGCTGATCGGCATCGTCCTGCCGGGCGCGGTGCTGGTGCTGTACACCTTGTTTTCGCGCGACTGGGCGATCTGGAAGCGCCTGCACCTGGTCAAGGGGCTGATCCTGTTCTTCGCCATTTGCACACCATGGTTTGTGCTGGTGTCGATGAAGAATCCGGAGTTTCCGCAATTCTTCTTCATCCACGAACACTTCCAGCGTTTCACGACCAAGATCCATAGCCGCACCGGTCCCTGGTACTACTTCATTCCCATTCTGCTGCTGGGCATCCTTCCCTGGCTGGGCGTATTCGTCCAGAGCTTGCTGACAGGCACCCGCGAAGAACACAGCGGCAGCAGCTTCAGCAGCCTGTCGAGCGGCAAGTTCCAGCCGCGCAAGATGCTGCTGATCTGGTCGGTGTTCATCTTCGTGTTCTTCAGCATTTCCAGCTCGAAGCTGCCGTCCTACATCCTGCCGATCTTCCCGACGCTGGCGCTGCTGATCGCCTGCTACCTGGAACGCGCCACGTTCAAGGCCATCGTGCTGTCGGCATCGGTCGTGGCCGTGCCCTGCGCGATCGCCATGGCTTTCATCCCGCGCGTACCGCTGCTGGCCAAGGATGCCTACTCGCTGCCGCTGGTGACCGCGCACGTGCCATGGATTTACGCCGCCACCATCGTCGCCTTCATCGGCGCCGTGCTGGCGATTCGTTTTGCGCGCAGCCAGAAAGACCTGGCGATGGTGTGCCTGGCCGCCGGCACTTTCATCAGCGGCCAGCTGCTGATGCTGGGACATGACCCGCAAGGCCGCTATTCGGCGGGCATCGACTATGTGCCGGCACTGCAGGCTGAACTGACGCCGGAAACGCCGATGTACCTGGTCGGCCGTTACGAGCAGGCGCTGCCGTTCTACCTGCAACGCACCATGACGCTGGTGCGCCACGCCGATGAAATGGAATTCGGCCTGAAGCAGGAACCGCAGCTGTGGCTGCCGACGATTGATGCGTTCGTCGCCCAATGGGTCGCCGACCACACCGCCGGCAAGAAGGATATCGCGATCATGGATCCGACCGTTTATGCCGACCTGAAGCAGCGCGGCATCCCGATGCGCCTGATCGGCCAGGACCCGCGCCGCGTGATCGTCGCCAACAATCCCGACAATGCGGGCAGCACCAATACCGGCACGGCCGGCAATAAATAAAAAGAAAGCAACGCCATGAATCTCGCTACGTTCGGCTTCATTTTCGTCGGCATCTGCCTCAACGCCGTCGCCCAGCTCTTGCTGAAAGCCGGCACCAACGCCGTCGGCGCCATCCACCTGACCGCCGAGAACTGGTTCTCGACCGGAATCAAGCTGGCCACGCAATTGCCGATCATCGGCGGCCTGACCTGCTATGTGATTTCGGTCGGCGTGTGGATCATCGGCCTGTCGCGCGTGGACGTGACCGTGGCCTATCCTTTGCTGTCGCTGGGCTATATCATCAACGCCGTCGGCGCCTGGTATTTCCTTGGCGAAGCCGTGTCGGCCCAGCGCCTGCTGGCGATCGGTGTCATCATTGTCGGCGTCATCCTGTTGACCAGAAGCTAATTTGCTGACGTACGCGAATCGGCTGATTTACAATACGCGCCGGTATGTAGATGCCTGACACCGCACCAGGCGACGGCATCGGCAGCATTTCATTTTCAGACCCGGATAAGCGTCTTCTCCGACTTTTATCCGATTCATTGCGAGCATTCCATGACCCAGTCGTTCTTACCGTTTTCCAAACCGACCATCGATGAAGCCACGATCGCCGCCGTCGGCGACGTGCTGCGCTCCGGCTGGATCACCAGCGGCCCCAAGGTGCAGGCCTTCGAAAAAGCCTTGTCCGACTACCTGGACGGGCGCATCGTGCGCACCTTCAACTCCGGCACCTGCACCATGGAGATCGCCTTGCGCATCGCCGGCATCGGCGCCGGCGACGAGGTCATCACCACGCCGATTTCCTGGGTAGCAACCGCCAACGTGATCATCGAAACCGGCGCCACGCCGGTGTTCGCCGATATCGATCCGATCACGCGCAACATCGATCTCGACAAGCTCGAAGCCGCCATCACGCCGCGCACCAAGGCCGTGATCCCGGTCTACCTGTCCGGCCTGCCGGTCGACATGGACCGTCTGTACGCCATCGCCAAAAAACACAATCTGCGCGTCATCGAAGATGCCGCACAGGCGCTGGGCTCGACCTGGAAAGGCAAACGCATCGGCGCATTCGGCGACTTCGTCTCGTTCAGCTTCCAGGCCAACAAGAATGTCACCAGCTCCGAAGGCGGTTGCCTGGTCGTCAACAATGCCGACGAAGCGCGCCTGGCCGAAAAATATCGCCTGCAAGGCGTGACCCGCAGCGGCTTCGACGGCCTGGAAGTCGACGTGCTGGGCGGCAAATTCAACATGACCGACGTTGCCGCCGCCATCGGCCTGGGCCAGTTCGCGCATATCGACGCCATCACCGAAAAGCGCCGCGGCCTGGCAAAGCACTACTTCGAGGTGTTCGGCCCGGATTTCGAAGCGCAAAGCGGCGCCCAGCTGCCGGTCGCCGACTTTGAGAACAGCAACTGGCACATGTTCCAGCTGGTGCTGCCGGAGCGCATCACGCGCGCCGCATTCATGGAAAAAATGATGGAGCGCCAGATCGGCATCGGCTACCACTACCCGCCTATCCACCTGCTCAAGCTGTACCGCGACCGCGGCTTCCGGGAAGGCATGTTCCCGATCGCCGAACGCGTCGGCCGCCTGATCGTGTCGCTGCCGATGTTTACTGCGATGAGTAAAGAAGATGTCGAACGCGCAGTCGGCGCGGTAAAATCCGTGCTCGCATAATTCGCAGGAATAATTGAAGCGTTGAGTATGTTCGAGAAGCAATATTTCGAACTACTCCTTGAAGCAAGCCGTCGACCAGCCGGTGGTATGCGGCTTGCATGTATTACATTATCGCTTTCAGTACAGCAATTTTTCATTATCAGGCTTTGATGAAACCAGAACTTTCCGTCGTCATCCCCGTATACAACGAGGAATCCGGCCTTGCCAAGCTGTTCGCCCGCCTTTATCCGGCGCTGGACGCGCTCGGTATCGCGTATGAAATCATCTACGTCAACGACGGCAGCCGCGACAAGTCGGCAGCGATTCTGGCCGATCAGTATCGCGCCCGTCCGGACGTGACTCGCGTTGTGCTCTTCAACGGCAACTACGGCCAGCACATGGCTATCCTGGCCGGCTTTGAAGCCACCCGCGGCAACATCGTCGTCACACTCGACGCCGACCTGCAAAACCCGCCGGAAGAAATCGGCAACCTGGTCGCCAAGATGCGCGAAGGTTACGACTACGTCGGCTCGATTCGCCGCCAACGCCAGGATTCGGCGTGGCGCACCTGGGCCTCCAAGGCCATGAATCACCTGCGCGAAAAGATCACGCGCATCAAGATGACCGACCAGGGCAACATGCTGCGCGCCTACGGCCGCAACGTGATCGACCTCGTCAACCAGTGCAGCGAAGTCAACACCTTCGTGCCGGCGCTGGCGTACACCTTCGCCCGCAAGCCGACGGAAATCATCGTCGAGCACGAAGAGCGCTCGGCCGGCGAATCCAAGTATTCGCTATACAGCCTGATCCGCCTCAACTTCGACCTGGTCACCGGTTTCTCGCTGGTGCCGCTGCAATTCTTCTCGCTGCTGGGCATCGGGCTGTCGTTTGCGTCGGCCGCGCTGTTCATCCTGATGGTGATCCGCCGCTTCATCCTCGGCGCGGAAGTGCAAGGGGTGTTCACGCTGTTCGCCATCACCTTCTTCCTGATCGGGGTGATCCTGTTCGGCATCGGCCTGCTGGGCGAATACATCGGCCGCATCTACCTGCAGGTGCGCGCGCGTCCGCGCTATGTGGTGCAGGCGATCCTCGAACAATCCTCCAGCGAGGACAAGCAAAGCTCATGAACGCCGTCGTCTTTGCCTATCACGATGTCGGCGTGCGCTGCCTGAAGGTATTGCTGGCGCGCGGCGTACGCGTGTCGCTGGTGGTCACGCATGAAGACAGCCCGACCGAAAACATCTGGTTCAACTCGGTCGCCGGCGTCTGCCGCGAATACGGCATCCCCTACATCACCCCGGAAGATCCGAAATCGCCGCAATTGCTGACGCAGGTCCAGGCGGCGCAGCCGGACTTCATCTTCAGCTTCTACTACCGCCACATGCTGCCGGTGAACCTGCTGGCGCTGGCCAAGCACGGCGCCTACAACATGCACGGTTCGCTGCTGCCGAAATACCGCGGCCGCGTGCCGATCAACTGGGCGGTCCTGCACGGCGAGACCGAAACCGGCGCCACGCTGCACGAGATGGCGGCCAAGCCGGACGCCGGCGCCATCGTCGCGCAGACATCCGTGCCGATCTTGCCGGACGACACCGCTTTCGAAGTCTTCGGCAAGGTGGTGGTTGCCTCCGAGCAAACCCTGTGGCGCGTGTTGCCGCTGATGCTGGCCGGACGCACACCGAAGCTGCCGAACGACCTGAGCAAGGGCAGCTACTTCGGCGGCCGCAAGCCCGAAGACGGCCGTATCGACTGGAAAAAGCCCGCGCAACACGTGCATAATCTGGTCCGGACCGTCGCCCCGCCCTATCCCGGCGCCTTCGAAGAAATCGCAGGTGATAAAATCACGCTGGTGAGAACGCGAATGGTCCCGGCCTCTGCCCGTCCGACACTGGAAAGGTCGCACGGCGCACAAGACAAGTTCTTTGAAGGCGGCCGCCTGTACGCACGCTGCGGCGACGGCAACTATCTGCAAATCCTGGGCATCCAGATCAACGATCAGGATGTCTCTCTTAACAATTATCTGAAATACATGGCTGTTTAAGCCATCCCCTTAATATGAAAAAAGTCCTCATCCTCGGCGTCAACGGCTTTATCGGCCACCACTTGTCCAAGCGCATTCTGGAAACTACAGACTGGCACGTCTACGGCATGGACATGATGACCGACCGCATCACCGACATTCTGGAAAACGAGGCGTACAAGTCGCGCATGCACTTCTTCGAAGGCGACATCACCATCAACAAGGAATGGGTCGAGTACCACGTCAAGAAATGCGACGTGATCCTGCCGCTGGTCGCCATTGCGACGCCATCGACCTATGTCAACAAGCCGCTGCGCGTGTTCGAACTGGACTTCGAAGCCAACCTGCCGATCGTGCGTGCCGCCGCCAAGTACGGCAAGCATCTGGTGTTCCCGTCGACCTCGGAAGTCTATGGCATGTGCCATGACGACGAATTCGATTCGGAAGAATCCGAACTGATCTGCGGCCCGATCAACAAGCCGCGCTGGATCTACTCCTGCTCCAAGCAGCTCATGGATCGCGTGATCTGGGGCTACGGCATGGAAGACAACCTGAACTTCACCCTGTTCCGTCCGTTCAACTGGATCGGCGCCGGCCTGGATTCGATCCACACGCCGAAGGAAGGCAGCTCGCGCGTCGTGACGCAGTTCTTCGGTCACATCGTGCGCGGCGAGAACATCTCCCTGGTGGATGGCGGCCAGCAAAAACGCGCCTTCACTTACATCGACGACGGCATCGACGCGCTGATGAAGATCATCGCCAACGAAGGCGGCGTCGCCACCGGCAAGATCTACAACATCGGCAACCCGACCAACAACTATTCGATCAAGGATCTGGCCGACATGATGTTGAAACTGGCCGCCGAATATCCTGAATATGCCGACTCCGCCAAACAGGTCAAACTGGTGGAAACCACTTCCACCGCCTACTACGGCAAGGGCTATCAGGACGTGCAGAATCGCGTGCCGAAGATCACCAACACCTGCGAAGAATTGAACTGGAAGCCGACCTTCACCATGGCCGACACCCTGCGCAACATTTTCGACGCTTACCGCGGTCAGGTCGCAGAAGCACGCGCACTGGTCGACTAAGCCTCCCGACGGTCGGAGAGAAAAGGATTCGCTCATCCGGGCGGATCCTTTTTTCATTTCTGCCGCCTTATTCGCGCGCAATGCCGTCCCTGATTTGCACGCTGCCCACGCTCGCCGAAATCACCGCATCTTGAGCAAACACGAATGAATCCTCAAAATGGGTTTATTCGCTGCGTCTTTCGTGCCACAATTTAGCCATCCGGCAACCGGGTCTGCCCTTCGCTCTTCTTCGCGGCAGGCGCCGATCATTTTCCCCATCACGAAAGCAAGACGCCTTGCCTCAGATCACTCTCAAAATTGACGCCGACACCTATCGCGGCACCCGCGAAGGCGTTCCCAATCTGGTTCAGCAGTTGCTGCGCCATGGCGCCAACGCGACCTTCCTGTTCTCGCTCGGTCCCGACCACACGGGCTGGGCGTTGAAACAGGTATTCCGTCCCGGCTTCTTCAGCAAGGTATCGCGCACCTCGGTGGTGGAGCATTACGGCATCAAGACGCTGATGTACGGCACCCTGCTGCCTGCGCCGGATATCGGCAAGACCTGCGGCAACTACATGCGCGCAGTACGCGACGCGGGCTTCGAATGCGGCATCCACACCTGGGACCACCGGGTCTGGCAAGACAACGTGCGCGTCCGCGATGCGGCGTGGACGCAGGAGGTGATGCAACGCTCGTATGCACGCTTCCACGACATCTTCGGCCACACACCCGTAACCCACGGCGCCGCCGGCTGGCAGATGAACGACTACGCATTTGCGCAACTGGACCAATTCGGCATCGCCTATTCGTCCGACGGACGCGCCGTGTTGAAGGAAGACGGCTCGCTGGATGACGCTGCGGCCGGTCCGCATCGGCTCTCTGTACTGGGCAAGCCGTTGGCCTGCGTGCAATTGCCGACCACGCTGCCGACACTGGACGAGCTGCTCGGGCGCAGCATCAACGGCGTTGTCATGGATACGTCAAATGTTGCGGCTATGCTGTTGCGACTGACCGAACGACAAACGCGCGACCACGTCTTTACGCTGCACGCCGAGCTTGAAGGACAGAAACTTGCCCCCATCTTCGAGCAATTGCTGCTTGGCTGGCGCGCGCAGGGTTACGATCTGGTCTCCATGGGCGACTACTACCAGACCGTAAAAGACGATGTCTTGCCGATTCTCCCGATTGCCTGGGGCGAATTGCCGGGACGCTCCGGAGACATGATCCTGCAGGCGGCATGATTGCCATCACTCTCGACACCACAATACGAACACTTACCTCGGGGCGCTACTTTGACTGACGACACACCATCCATACTGAACAAGACCGTGCCTGAATTTTCCGCAGCGATGACCAGCGGTAAAACCTTCTCGCTGTCGGACTACAAGGGCAAGAATCTGGTGCTGTACTTTTATCCAAAAGACAACACGCCGGGCTGCACCACCGAAGGCCTCGAATTCCGCGACAAGCACCCCGAATTCCAGAAGCACAATACCGAAATCTTCGGCATCAGCCGCGACAGCCTGAAATCGCACGAAGGCTTCAAAGCCAAGCTGGGCATGCCTTTTGAACTGATATCGGATCCTGACGAAACGATGTGCATCATGTTCGACGTGATGAAAATGAAGAACATGTACGGCAAGAAAGTACGCGGCGTCGAACGCAGCACGTTTGTGATTGACGGCGCAGGCACATTGGTGAAAGAATGGCGTGGAGTGAAGGTGCCATCGCATGTCGACGAGGTGCTGGATTTTGTGAAGACAATTGCTTAAGAAACGTTTTCCCACGATGGATGACGTTTCCCGGAGCGGCGGCAGGATGGATCTGAAAAGTCGTTTTTGCCGCGGCTAGCCGAAAGATGCGGTTATTTTAGATAAGCCTTTGAATTCAAATAGAAAACCGTTTTTGAGAAGCCGTTTTTGGATCAGGTCGCGAACCTGCCAAAACGGCTTTTTTACTTTGCAATTTAGCGCTGCCAGCCCGACGCCGATGGCAGCGCCGCATCACTCCATTGACGGTGTCTTGTTCAACGCCTGTAGTTCTTCCACTAATCAAGCCCTCCTTCCTCTTTTCCTGCATCCGTCGGCGATGCATGCTTGTACCAAGAAGGGTTTTATTAGCGGCAGCCGTCCTTCGTTTGTTGTACCTCCTGCAGTACCTGTTCGCTCTGACAAAGCGGCATTTTTTCTCCATTCACTACCGAGGTTCTGATGCCCCTGCCCAAACTGCCGAGTAAACCAGCTGCTTTATTAGCACCCAAAGACTATCCCAAGGCCGAACGCGGTAATAAATCTGTCAAACCCCATATCGCATTAGTAGAACCTGTCGCACCTGCCGTCATCCCTGCCGTCGCCAAGGCGGCTCCGAAGCCGCAGGCGCCGCAAGCCAAGATCACCGGCAAGAGCCCGGTCGAGAAACCGCGCGCCGCGCCCAAGGCCGTTGAATCGCGCGCCAAGTCGACCACCAGCCGCACCGCCGACAAGCTCGGCGTGTCGAAGCTGTTCGTGCTGGACACCAACGTGCTGATGCATGATCCGACCTCGCTGTTCCGCTTCGAGGAACACGATATCTATCTGCCGATGGTGACGCTGGAAGAACTCGACAACCACAAGAAAGGCATGTCCGAAGTCGCCCGCAATGCGCGCCAGATTTCGCGCTCGCTGGACGCGCTGGTCAGCGACATCGCGGAAGACGCGATCGACCTCGGCATCCCCTTGTCCAAACTGGGCAACAAGGACGCCAAGGGCCGCCTGTTCTTCCAGACCAAGCTGCAAAACGCCAAGCTGCCCGAAGGCCTGCCGGAAGGCAAAGCCGACAACCAGATCCTCGGTGTGGTGCGCGCACTGGACCAGCAATATCCGGAACGCCCGGTCGTGCTGGTGTCGAAAGACATCAACATGCGCCTCAAGGCGCGCGCCATCGGCCTGCCGGCGGAAGACTACTTCAACGACCACGTGCTGGAAGACACCGACCTGCTGTATTCGGGCATCCAGCAATTGCCGGACGATTTCTGGAACAAGCACGGCAAGGGCATGGAGTCCTGGCAAGAAAACAAGCACGGCACCAGCTACACCTACTATCGCGTCACCGGCCCGCACGTGCCGTCGATGCTGGTGAACCAGTTCGTCTTCATCGAGCCGAAGAACGGCGAACCGGCCTTCTACGGCCAGGTCACGCAGATCAACGGCAAGACTGCAGTCCTGCAAACCCTGCGCGACTACGGCCACACCAAGAACAGCGTCTGGGGCATCACGGCACGTAACCGCGAGCAGAACTTCGCACTGAACCTGCTGATGAATCCGGAATGCGACTTCGTCACGCTGCTCGGCCAGGCCGGCACCGGCAAGACCCTGCTGGCATTGGCGGCAGGTCTGGCGCAAGTACTGGAAACCAAGAACTACAACGAAATCATCGTCACCCGCGTCACCGTGCCGGTGGGCGAAGATATCGGCTTCCTGCCGGGCACCGAGGAAGAAAAGATGGGGCCGTGGATGGGCGCCTTCGACGACAACCTGGAAGTGTTGAACAAGTCCGACGGCGACGCCGGCGAATGGGGTCGCGCGGCAACGCAAGACCTGATCCGCTCGCGCATCAAGATCAAGTCGCTGAACTTCATGCGCGGCCGCACCTTCGTCAACAAGTTCCTGATCATCGACGAAGCGCAAAACCTGACGCCGAAGCAGATGAAAACGCTGGTCACCCGTGCAGGTCCGGGCACCAAGATCGTCTGCCTGGGCAACATCGCACAGATCGATACGCCGTATCTGACCGAAGGCTCCAGCGGCCTGACTTACGTGGTCGATCGCTTCAAGGGCTGGTCGCACAGCGGCCACGTCACCCTGGCGCGCGGCGAGCGTTCACGTCTGGCGGATCACGCCAGCGACGTGTTGTAAGCGTTACGCACACGACCGGAAACATCCGCAGCAAACAAAAAAGCCACCGCAAGGTGGCTTTTTTGTTGTCCGGAGAAATCGTGCTTCAGAGTATACGCATGCCGATCCACCAGGCGATCGCGGCAACAAATGCCGATGCCGGAATCGTGAAGATCCACGCCCACACGATATTGCCCGCCACGCCCCAGCGCACGGCCGACATCTTGTGCGATGCGCCCACGCCGACGATGGCGCCGGTGATGGTGTGCGTGGTCGAGACCGGCACGCCCATTGCGGTTGCGATGAAGAGCGTGATCGCGCCGCCGGTTTCTGCGCAAAAGCCGCCGACCGGCTTCAATTTGGTGATCTTCTGGCCCATGGTCTTGACGATGCGCCAGCCGCCGAACAATGTACCCAGGCTGATTGCGCAATAGCAGCTGATGATGACCCACATCGGCGGATTGTCGGTGCCGGAATAGCCCGAGGCAATCAGCAGCATCCAGATGATGCCAATGGTCTTTTGCGCGTCGTTGCCGCCATGACCGAGGCTGTACATGGATGCGGACAGCAACTGCGCGCGGCGGAACCAGCCGTCGATCTTGCGCGGCGTCGAGCGTACAAAAATCCATGACACCAGCAGCATCATGATCGAGCCGAGAATGAAGCCCAGCAACGGCGACAGCACGATGAACAGGACGATCTTGATCAGACCGGAAGACACCAGCGAACCCGTACCGGCCTTGGCCACGGCAGCGCCTACCAGGCCGCCGATCAGGGCGTGCGACGACGACGACGGAATGCCGTAGTACCAGGTCACCAGATTCCAGAAAATCGCGCCGACCAATGCACCGAACACCACGACATGATCGACCACGGCAGGGTCGATCGTACCCTTGCCCACCGAAGCGGCGACATGCAACTGGTGAAAGACGAACACCGCCGCAAGGTTGAAGAAGGCCGCCATCGCCACGGCTGTCTGCGGGCGCAATACGCCGGTGGACACCACGGTCGCGATCGCGTTTGCCGCGTCGTGGAAGCCGTTCATGAAGTCGAACAGCAGCGCCAGGACGATCAGGAAAGCGAGGATGTGAAAACTAATTTGAACTGTATGCATGAATGAACCGTTATCTTGAGAAGCATCGGTGGCATTGCATTGCGCCGGCAGGAAAAACCACCGCAATCAATGACGAAAATCAGGCATTTTCAACGATGATGCCTTCGATGATGTTCGCGACGTCTTCACAACGATCGGTAACGGTTTCCAGGATTTCATAGATGGCTTTGAGCTTGATCAGGTTGCGCACGTCCGGCTCGTCGCGGAACAGCTTGGACATCGCAGCGCGCATCACATGATCGGCGTCGGATTCGAAACGGTCGATTTCTTCGCAGATGGCGAGGATCTGACGCGAGTTGTCCATGTTGTGCAGCAGGCCGACGGCCGCCTTGACCTTCTCGGCGCAGGCCAGGCACAACTCCGCCAGACGCTTGGCTTCGGGTGTGATGGCCTTGATGTCATACAGCGAAATCGTCTGTGCGCCGTCTTCCAGCAGGTCGAGGATGTCATCCATGCGCGTGATCAGCTGATGGATGTCGTCACGGTCCAGCGGCGTGATGAAGGTCTTGTGCAACAGCTCAATCGTGTTGTGAGTGACCTTGTCGGCCTGCTTTTCCAGGGTCTCGATCGCATGCACGCGAATTTCCAGGTCGTCGAAATTGGTCATCAATGCGACCATTTCCTTGGCGCATTTCACACCCAGTTCGGCATGCTGGTTGAAGAGATCAAAAAATTTGCCCTCGGTGGGCATCAGGCGTCCAAACATGTTCCACTCTCTTATGATTAATTGGTGCTGCACTTACACAATAAGGACCGCCGTGTAGCGGCCTGCATTGTCCGTCCGGATACAAGCGGACGATAAACCCCAGGCGTCAGCCCGTCAGTCGCCGCCGTAAGGCGAAGCCAGACTGCCGACGTAGTTGTCGTATTTGGTAAATTGTCCCAGGAAGGCGAGACGGATACTGCCGATCGGGCCGTTACGCTGCTTGCCGATAATGATTTCGGCGGTGCCTTTGTCCGGCGAATCCGGATTGTAAACTTCGTCACGATAAATGAACAAGATAACGTCGGCATCCTGCTCGATAGCGCCGGATTCGCGCAAGTCGGACATCACGGGACGTTTGTTCGGGCGTTGCTCCAGTGCACGATTCAACTGGGACAAGGCGATCACCGGGCAATTCAGTTCTTTGGCAAGGCCCTTGAGGCTACGCGAAATTTCGGAAATTTCAGACGCGCGGTTTTCGCCGCTATTGCCGCCGCCGTTACCGGACATCAGCTGCAGGTAGTCGATGATGATGAGACCGAGTTTGCCGCATTGACGCGCCAGACGGCGCGAGCGTGCGCGCAATTCAATCGGACTCAACGCCGGCGTTTCATCGATGTAGAACTGCGCATCGTTCATCTTCTGGATGGCGTGCGTCAGGCGCGGCCAGTCTTCGTCGATCAGACGGCCGGTACGCAGACGGTGCTGATCGAGACGGCCGACCGAACCCAGCATACGCATCGCGAGCTGGGCGCCGCCCATTTCCATGGAAAACACGGCGACCGGCAATCCGCTGTCGATGGCAACGTTTTCACCGATGTTGATGGAAAACGCGGTTTTACCCATGGAAGGACGGCCGGCGACGATGATCAGATCGCCCGGCTGCAGGCCGGAGGTCATCTTGTCGAGGTCGATAAAGCCGGTCGGCACGCCGGTGATGTCGCTGGTGCTGTCGCGGTTGTACAGCTCGTCGATACGCTCGACCACCTGGGTCAGCAGCGGCTGGATCGCCAGGAAGCCCTGCGCGCCGCGCGAGCCTTCTTCAGCGATGGCGAAAATCTTGGATTCCGCTTCGTCGAGCATCTGCTTGACGTTCTTGCCTTGCGGATTGAAGGCGTCGCCGGAAATTTCGTCGGAGACGGTAATCAGTTTGCGAAGCACGCCGCGGTCGCGCACGATTTCGGCGTAACGGCGGATATTCGCCGCAGACGGCGTGTTTTGCGCCAGCGCATTGAGATAACTTAAGCCGCCGACCTCTTCGGCCTTGCCGCTGGTCGACATCGCCTCGTAGACGGTAATCACGTCCGCCGGTTTGCTTTCGTTGATCAGCTTGACGATGTGCTGGAAGATGATGCGGTGATCGTAACGATAAAAATCGTCCGCGCTGACAAAGTCAGCGATACGGTCCCACGCGGCGTTGTCCAGCATCAAACCACCCAGGACGGATTGTTCGGCTTCGATGGAGTGCGGAGGGACACGCAGGGATTCTATTTGCGGATCGGAAGATGCGTTCATGGCGCGCATTATACCTGCTAAGAGTAGTCGCTTCAGGAGCGGCGGCGAATTTAGCCGGTTTTGACAAACGAAATGCAGTGGAGCTTTGCGCCGGTTTGCTCTCAGGGCAAGCAGACAAATCCGGCGCAATAAAAAAGCCAGGCGAACCCGGCTTCTTTATTCAGTACATGGAACGACTTCAGCGCAAGACTTACGCGTGTTCGCCCACGACAGCAACAGTCACGTCAACCACGACGTCGGTGTGCAGAGCAACCGAAACAGCATGTTCGCCAACGACCTTGAAAGGACCTTGCGGCAGGCGAACTTGCGCCTTTTCGACCGGGAAGCCTTGCTTTGCCAGCGCTTCAGCGATGTCAAAGTTGGTCACGGAACCGAACAGACGGCCATCAACGCCGGACTTTTGCGAAATCTGAACAGTCAGGCCGCTCAGCTTTTCGCCTTGGGCTTGTGCTGCCGCCAGCTTTTCAGCAGCTGCTTTTTCCAGCTCGGCGCGCTTCGCTTCGAATTCAGCGATCGCGGTTGCTGTAGCACGGCGAGCCATGCGTTGCGGGATCAGGAAGTTACGTGCATAACCGTCTTTGACGCGGACGACTTCGCCCAGGCCACCGAGATTAACGACTTTTTCCAACAGAATAACTTGCATATTTTTCTCCTATATCTCGTCGTCAATTACGCGTTGTGCAGATCAGTGTATGGCAGCAACGCGAGGTAGCGTGCGCGCTTGATCGCGGTGTCAACTTGACGCTGATAGTGTGCTTTGGTGCCGGTCAGACGTGCTGGCATGATCTTGCCGTTTTCTTGCACGAAATCCTTCAGCGTGTCGACGTCTTTGTAGTCGACTTGCTCAACACCTGCTGCGGTGAAGCGGCAGAATTTTTTACGTTTGAACAGCGGGTTTTGCTGTTGGCGTTTTTGCTTCAACTTGCTTTTATCGAACTTTTTACCGAATGCCATTTTGCGGCTCCTGATATCTAAAAATTGAGTGGTTCTAAACTACAGATTCAAAATCAACGATGTGAAACACAAGGCTTTTGCTGTTGCGATTTCTGCGTGCCATGAAGCCGGTGAACTTGAGCACCTCGCCGAGACCGGCCCGATTAAGCCGGCCTGAAATTTCGCCTGCAGCAAATGCAGTGATTTCAAACTCGACCAACCTCTTGATGCCTGCTTCAGCCTGTTCCGACTGGTGCTGCAATTTTGCAGTCACTACCGGTATGCCCGCCGGGGTGTAACGTACGACGTCACGCTCGGCGATGATGGCGACAAACTGAAACTGGTTCACTCTCCCTGGTACTTTTCTATCGCAGCATCAGCAATTAAGCTGCTGGTGCTTCTGCGCGATTGCTCTTTGCAGCGTCTTCCTTTTGGACAGCCTTCAGGATTGGCGAAGGACCGGTTTCGGCCTTCTTCATCTTGACTGTCAGGTGACGCAACACTGCATCGTTGAACTTGAAGCCGGTTTCGATTTCGGCCAGAGTTTCGCCGTCAACTTCGATATTCAGGCAAACGTAGTGCGCTTTTGCCAGTTTTTGGATTTGGTACGCCAATTGACGACGGCCCCAATCTTCGACACGGTGAATCTTGCCGCCGCGTGCAGTAACGATGCCCTTGTAACGCTCGATCATCGCTGGAACTTGCTCGCTTTGGTCCGGATGGACGATAAATACGATTTCATAATGACGCATGTAGACTCCTTTATGGACTGATTAACAAATCGCCCACCTCGGCGTCAAGACGAGTGTGGGAAGAGGAAAGCCCGCAATCATACAACACTGAACCAAAAACCTCAATACATTCAGGCATTTGCCGTGCATGCGGCGTTGTAACGGCGACGCGTCTGCGATGACATGATTTCAATATTGCAGATTGACACTGCTTTATAACTGTATAAAAATACAGACTGTTTATGCAACCAGCATAACTTCGCACCGAAAGCCGACATGCTCAAACTGACCGCTCGCCAGGAACAGATTCTGAATCTGATCAAAGACGCCATTGAAAACACCGGCTTCCCACCGACACGGGCAGAAATCGCCAACGAGCTCGGATTCCGCTCCGCCAATGCCGCCGAAGAACATCTGCAGGCGCTGGCACGAAAAGGCGCCATTGAGATTTCCCCCGGAACATCGCGCGGCATCCGCCTGCGCGATCATGCCCCCTCCGCCAGCGGCGGCCGCCAGATGGCGCTGCCCCACCCTGCCCTCATGCAATTGTCGCTGCCGCTGATCGGACGCGTGGCCGCAGGCTCGCCTATCCTGGCGCAAGAACATATAGAGAGCAATTACAACGTCGACCCGGCCCTTTTTTCCGCAAAACCGGACTATTTGCTGAAAGTGCGCGGCATGTCGATGCGCGACGCAGGCATCCTCGACGGCGACCTGCTGGCGGTCAAAAAAACGGATCAGGCCCGCAACGGCCAGATCGTGGTGGCCCGCCTGGGCGACGACGTCACCGTCAAACGCTATCGCAAGACGGGCTCGCTGATTGAGCTGCTGCCGGAAAATCCGGACTTCAACATCATCAAGGTCTCCGCAGAAGAAGACAATTTTGCGCTGGAAGGTCTTGCGGTCGGCTTATTGCGCAGCTGGAACTGATGATACGGACTTGAAAATCCGCCAAGGCCCGCTAAATGCGGGCTTTTTTACGTCTGTTTGCACAATCAAATGAGAAATTGCATCATATGATATGCACTGATTAATTGCGCCGTCGCAATGGCGATCGCCGCTCCCGCCGCCCGGAGTGAAGACGGTCGCCTTGGGACATCATCACCTGCCAAGGATTTCCAATGTCAACGCGTAGCAGCAACAAGCCGGTTAAAAAGAATACGTCTCACAATCTCAAGGATTTGCTAGCCGTTCGTGAATGCCTCAGCTTTCTGGACGACCACAAGGTCGCCGAAGCCAAAGAACTTTGCGCGCAAGTACTCAAGCGCGCACCCGACCTGGTTTTTGCCAATCACGCATGGGGACTGATCGCCATGCATGAAAACAACTATGTCGAAGCAGAAAAGGCGCTGCGCAAGGCAATCAAGGCCGACCCGGAAAATGCCGAATACCTGACCAATCTGGGAGGCGCCGTCCTCAATCAGGACCGCATCGACGACGCCATCGCCATTTACGAAAAAGCGATCGAGATCAATACCGAGAACAAAGAAGCCCGCATCGGACTCGCCAATGCACTGCATGAAAAGAATGACGCCGATGCCTCGATTGCATATTTCGAAGAAGCGGTAAGGCGCACTCCCGATGCGCCGGGTCCGCTGTCCCATCTGGGAAAAGCCCTGATCGACGCAAAAAGATATCAGGAAGCGGTCGGCGTCCTGCTGAAGTCCTTGGAGCTTCAGATCAACTTCGCCCCTGCGCATACGAATCTGGGCATTGCCTTCCAAGAAATGAACATGCTCAACGACGCTCTTGAGTGCCACAAAACCTCGCTGCTGCTGGACCCCACGGACATCTACGCACAAAACAAGATCGCCGACACCTATATAAAACTGAAGGAATTTGAAAAAGCGCACGAGCACTATGAGCGCATCATCGAGCTCGCGCCCAAGGATCCCAACAGCTACACCAAGCTGGCATCCAGCTATTTCTCCAATCAGGATCGTTACGAAGATGCGATGGAGATCTTCCGTCGCGCCCTGGAGGTCGATCCAAAGCATCCGCTGACGTTAAACAACATCGGCGCCACCATGTACGACCATGGCGAAACGAAGACGTCCCTGCAGTATTTCAAAGATGCCCTGGCCCTCAAACCGAACTATTTGACAGCACAGCACAATCTTGCGCTGGGGCAACTTTTGGCCGGCGACCTCAAGGAAGGCTGGGCTAATCATGAAAGCCGCCTGAACGTCAAAGAACGCCGCTACGTCTATAAGCTGATCCACAAATTGTTCGGGATCATCCCGAAATGGGACGGCCAGTCTTCCCTAGCGGGAAAGTACATCCTGCTGATGCACGAACAAGGCTTCGGCGACAGCATCCAATTCGTACGCTATGTACATGCCCTGCTGGCACAAGGCGCGCGCGTGGCCTTGCACGTCAAGGATCCGCTTGCGCGGCTGTTCCGCAGCGTTTCCGACCAGGTTACGCTTGTCAGGGAGAACGACCCGCTGCCGAAATGCGATTGCGCCTATGTATTAATGAGTCTGCCGCATGCGCTCGGCACCGATCATGTTGAAGACATTCCGTCTTACCCGCACTACTTGTCGGCCGATCCCGCCGATATTGCCAAGTGGGGCGACAAACTCGACGCACTGGCAGGCAACAAAACCGACCTGCGCGTCGGATTTGTCTGGGCCGGCAACCCTGAACACGGCAACGATCGCAAACGCTCGATCCCGCTGGAAACGTTTGCCCCCATTCTGAACGTCCCGGGCGTCAAATTCTTTTCGATCCAGAAAGGCCACGCGACACCCGACCTGGCCAAACTGCCGCCGGAATTGCCCGTATACAATATTGGCGATGATTTCAATGATTTTGCCGATACGGCCGCGGCCATGGCGAATCTGGACCTGATCATCAGCGTCGACACTTCCGTTGTCCACCTTGCCGGCGCACTCGGCAGGCCGACATGGACGCTTCTCGCCCAAACCCCTGACTGGCGCTGGCTGAATGACCGGGAAGATTCTCCCTGGTATCCAAGCATGCGTCTTTTCAGGCAGCAAGAACGCGGCGACTGGCCGTCCGTCATTGCCAAAGTGTCATCCGAACTTGCGGCATTGCGCGATCAAAAGAAGCAAAATCTCGCCTAATCAAAGACTTATCCTCCGCCAAAATTGCATTGCGTCAAGCTTCACGAATGATGCAATGCAATCCTCCCCGGCATCATTTCGGGAACTTTTACAAAAATACCCACTAAAGTTTTCTGAAATGCCGTCGAAATAAGATTTGCTTGACGTATAGAAGCACGCAGTTTTAGGTCGGACAGCATTGGAAAAAAATTTTTTGCGATAAACATTAAACTTTTTCCGATACCGTCCGATATAGCTAACAACAGCGGTTTGAACGCCTGAGGCTTTAGGTAAAAACCAAAGTTAAGCACTGAAACTCGGATTTATCGGCCTCAAATCTTAGGAGAACTAATATGGCATCAGTCATCAATACCAATATTGCGTCGCTTAACACGCAACGCAACCTGAACACCTCGCAATCGTCGTTGAATACTTCGATTCAACGTTTGTCCTCCGGCTTGCGCGTCAACAGCGCAAAGGATGACGCTGCAGGCCTGGCAATTGCCGACCGCATGAATGCACAGATCAAAGGTCTGGCAGTTGCGCAACGTAACGCCAACGACGGTATCTCCCTGGCTCAAACCGCTGAAGGCGCACTGAGCACAGTTACCGACAACCTGCAACGTATGCGTGAGCTGGCTGTTCAAGCATCGAACGGCACCAACAGCGCACAAGACCGCAAGACCCTGAACGACGAATACAAACAGCTGTCGGATGAAACATTCCGTATCCTGAACGGTACGACTTTCAACGGTCAAAACCTGTTCACCGGTATCGGTTCCGGCGCCAGCGCTGGTACCGGCGCTGATTCGGCTAACGTTTCGGCTTCGCTGACACTGACTTTCCAAGTCGGCGCCAACGTTACCGACAACAAGCTGAATGACCAAATCAGCATCTCGCTGTCCGACCTGTCCAACGCTTCGACGATCGCTAACGTGATCGGTACAAGCGCCAAGGGTCTGATCGGTCTGGGCGTGACAACTTCGGTTGACGCTGCTCAAGTGACTTACACTTCGGCCAAGGCTGCTCTGGACAACCTGTTCGCAACAGGTTCGACAATGACATCCACAGCGCTGGCAGCATCTGCAGTGACCCTGCAAGCAGCCATCGACACCGCCAAGCTGTCCCTGGACAAGGCAATTGCCGATCCATCGGCACAAAGCGATGCGCAAAAGGCGATCAAGAACCTGGACCAAGCGATCAACCTGATCTCGTCCAAGCGCGCAGAGTTCGGTGCAGTTCAAAACCGCTTCACCGCCGTTATCAGCAACTTGCAGATTTCGAGCGAAAACATCACTGCATCGCGCAGCCGTATCATGGATACCGACTACGCGGCAGAAACTGCAAACCTCACACGTGCGCAAATTCTGCAACAAGCAGGTACGGCGATGTTGTCTCAGGCGAACTCTGCACCGCAAAGCGTCCTGTCGCTGTTGAAATAGTCTTAAGAGCTATGTAGGATGAAAGTGCGGGGAATATGTATGCGTACGTATTCTCCGCACATTCCTTTAAGGGAGTAACACCATGTCGATTTCCCCACTTAATATCACTGCAGCTGGCGATTCTGGCTCTTACACGCCAGCACAGAGTTCAACTACAAAACCAGATCCGGTGGTATCGACTGTTGCACCTGCGGCAACACCTCAGGCGCAACGTGCTAGCGATAGCGATGTTGAGCACGCTGTCAGCAAATTGAATGACTTCGCAAGCCAAAATGCTTCTGCCATTACCTTTTCGAAAGATCAGGACAGCGGCAAGACGGTGATCAAGGTTATTGATACAGCAGACAATACGGTTCTTCGCCAGATTCCAAGCCAGGAAGCGATTGAAATCGCCAAGTCGATCGACAAACTGCAAGGTTTGCTGATCAACCATAAAGTTTGAGTCTGATACGAACTGCTGGCGCACCAGAAATATTCATGCGCAAACAAGATATTTGCGCATGTTATATTTCGCCTCGGCAATTCATAGCGGATTTATATCATCTCGTATGTGTAAGATAGTGCCGGAAGTCATTCTCGGATAAGTGCCCAAGAATACTGAAGCACGCCTGATTGAGCGTTCGTCGCCTGGGCTTCTGGAATCAGCACATCGCATTTGCATTTAGAAATCAGGAGATCTCATGGCCACTTCCACCGGGACCATCACCACTTCCGCCGGCCCCCTAGACGTCAATTCGCTCGTGGCGAAGTTGATGAGCGCGGAATCCAGCGTTCTCACCCCGTTGACGCAGCAGGCCAGTAGCTACAACAGCCTGATTTCAGCCTATGGCAGCCTCAAAAGCGCGATTTCCTCATATCAAAGCGCACTGAACGGCCTCACCGCAGCAAGCTTCAGCGCGCAAAAAGCGGCTGTTTCCAATAGCGGCACAGGAACAACTCTTACGACAGACCCTTTCACCGCCGACGTCAATACCGACGATTCGACGAAATTGCTGGCGCAAAAAATTCAATCGGCAGGTTTTACCAGTTCGCAGATTTTCAATGCGGGCGACTCCGTTGCAATCAAGGTCGGCACCAATCCGCCAACCTTTGTCACGCTGCAAGCCAATGCGACGCTCGCAGGTGTGCGCGACGCCATCAACGCTGCAAAGACCGGCGTGACGGCCAGCATCACAACCGACGGAACCGGTGACCATCTGGTTCTGGAATCGAACACCGCAGGGACTGCGAACACCATCAAAGTCCAGGCCAACAACAGCCTGGCGTCCCTCGCTTACGATCCTGCCAGTGGGACGGCCAGCACAGTAACGCAAATCCAGGCGCCACGCGACGCCACTGTTGCCGCATCCGGCAACTATACGGTCTCCGTCTCCCAACTGGCGCAAGCGCAAAAGATTACTTCTGTCGGTTTTTCGTCCTCTGCCTCGTTCACTTCCGGCATCCTGGCGATCAAAACAGGCAACGGATCAACCGCGATCATCAAGCCGACCACCAACACGCTGGCCGGGGTGCGCGACGCCATCAACGCCAGCGATGCAGGGGTAAGCGCCACGATCGTCAGCGACGGCACCAGTGCCCACCTGGTAATTGCAGCCAAAGACAGCGGCGCCACGAATTCGATCCGCGTTACCGGCACCGGCGATTATTCGTCGCTGTCTTTTGACCCGAGCGGAAAATACACCTCGCCCAATGTTGCGACCGGCCAGACATTTGACGCCACAGCCGGCGGCCTGACGCTGAATGTCGGCGGTACTGCGACCACCATCGCACTGAGCGGCGCCGGCCAAACCCTGCAAAATGTCCGCGACGCCATCAACACGGCCAATGCCGGCGTGACGGCAAGCATCACCAACGACGGCACGAACGATCATTTGGTGCTGACGCCTTCCGGCACCGGTGCCACCAGCCCCGTCTCGCTGACCGGCACCGGCGATTTCGCCACCCTGACCGGCAGCACCATGGGCCAGTTGCAGGCGGCACAAGACGCCAAGCTGAGCATTGACGGCGTCAGCGTGACCAGCGCAACCAACAAGGTGACGGATGCGATTTCCGGCGTGACCCTCAATTTGTCCAAGGTCACGACTGCATCGGATAACTTCACACTGAATATCAGCAACGACACCAGCGGCGTCGCCAGCACGGCAAACACGTTTGTTTCAGCGTATAACTCGCTGGAAAAAGCGATCACCGGGCTGACGCAACAGACACCATCGACAACGATCGGCCAGGCAGGCACGTCGTCGCCGCTGGCAAGCGAGTCGTCAGTGCAAAGCATGATGACCCAATTGCGCAACGCTCTGCTGGCAAGCGTGGCCGGCGGCAACGGCATCAGCTCGCTGACCGACATCGGCATCGGCTTCCAGAAAGACGGTACGCTGGCGCTCGACGCCTCCAAACTGTCGACTGCCACCACCAACAACTTCGCCGGCATTGCCAATCTGTTCACATCGACCTCCGGCACCAATGCCGACGGCACGCCAAATACAACAGGCACCAACGGCGTCCTGACAAATTTGCAAACGCTGGTCAATGGTTTTCTCGCAGATGGCGGTATCATTGATACCAAGACCAAGGGTTTGCAAGCCAGCCTGAAGATCAATAGCGATCGACAGACTGCCATCAACACACGCTTGAGCACCATGCAGGACCAGTACACGACCCAGTTCAATGCTCTGAACGTGACACTGGCAAGCATGGCGACAACACAAAGCTATCTGACGCAACAATTGGCAAACTTGCCAAAAGCAAGCTAATCGTTTGACTGAAGGCGGGAGAAGATAATGTTCGGAACCATGCAACGTGGCGCAAATGCGTACGCAAATATTGGCGTGGAGACCGGTGTCGTCGCAGCGAGTCCGCACAAGCTGATCACCATGCTGTTCGATGGCGCCCTGGTGGCGATTGCCATGGGCCAAAAATACATGGGCGCCGGCGATATCAAAAAAAAGGGCGAGTCGATCACCCAAGCCATCCTGATCATTGAAAGCGGCCTGCGCGCCAG
This sequence comes from Herbaspirillum rhizosphaerae, assembly GCF_001189965.1. GTDB lineage: Bacteria > Pseudomonadota > Gammaproteobacteria > Burkholderiales > Burkholderiaceae_D > Herbaspirillum > Herbaspirillum rhizosphaerae. The sequence continues at coordinate 571,218 of NZ_LFLU01000001.1, read as the reverse complement.
CCTTAACAAGAATGTCGGCGGCGAGATCGCCCTCAATCTGGATGCGCTCTACGAATACATGGGCAGGCGCCTGTTCGCGGCCAATGTCGAAAACTCCCAGGAAATCCTGGAAGAAGTCCACGGCCTGCTGGACGGCCTGAGAGATGCCTGGGAGACCATCGGTCCCAATGGCACCAATCAGGCGCAAGACGCAGCTTAAGCTGCCGCCTTACAACAATTCGCAACAAACACTCGCGAAAGCACAACCATGGACGGCGCAGAAGTCATTTCCCTTTATGAAGCGGTCGCAGAACTGACTGATCAGATGCTTGCCGCTGCACGCCGGGAAGAATGGGATTTGCTATCGAAACTTGAGGCCGATTGCGCCCATGTTGTCGACATTTTGAAAAAACATGAAGCAACCGTCACGCTGACCGACGACAGGCGCGAGCGCAAGATTGAAATCCTGAAAAAAATACTGGAAGATGACCGCGATATCCGCAACCTGACGGATCCCGGCCTGAAAAAACTTGCCACCCTGATCCAAAGCACCAGTGTCGAACGCAAACTGGTTAAGGCCTACGGCAGCACCAATCAACGAGGTTAGCGATGATACCCCGGGCCGACCTCGCCACCAACACGGTCCAGCCTGTCGCCAACGTCGCGGCGACGACGTCCATCGTTTCGGTCGCCGATGCCAGACAAGAGGCCTTTAGCAGGCTTGCGCAAATTGCCATCGGACAACAACTGCAAGGCAAGGTGCTGTCCGCGTATAACGACGGCTCATATCTGGTCCGTATCGCCAATACGGCCGCCCGCATGGTCCTGCCGACGGCGACCAAAACCGGAGACTCCCTGCTGCTGACGATGGTCAGCAAAGATCCGCGCCCCACTTTCCTGCTGACGGAAACCAGCCCCGAGGAAAGCGAAGAGACCGCCGTTTCGCTCAGCGTCGCAGGCAAGATGATGGAAAAAGACCTGGTATCGCTCAAAGCAGCGCAGCCAGGCCTTCCCACCGTTGTCGGTCGCAACGACCAACTCACAGACGAAGAGGGCAAACAGGCTGCGCAAACCCCTTCCAATGTCCCCGAAAGCACCAAGACCTCGCTCAGCGTAGCCGGCAAACTGGTCGACGCCCTGCTGCACGCCTCGGAAGAAAGCGACCTGCCCAGCGCCATCAAACCCAATGCTCCGCTTGTCAGCAATCCGACCAATACCACGCAACTCGCCGGTGCGCTGCACGACTCGATCGCTCTCAGCGGCACCTTCTACGAATCGCATGTCGCGGCGTGGGCCGACGGCAGGCGCCCGCTTGCAGAACTGCAAAAAGAGCCGCAGGCCCAGCTTGCTCAGCAAGCGCAAAGCGACAGCATCTCCGACTTGCTTACCAGTTCGGATCCTGCGCACACGCAGCTCGGCCAGATCGTCAATCTCCAGCTGAATGCGCTGGAACAACAACGCCTGGTCTGGCATGGTGAAGTCTGGCCCGGCCAGCACATGGAGTGGGAAATCGGCCAGGACTCCTCCGATACGCCACAGCAGAACGAACAGGACGGCGGCCCCACGCCCAGCTGGCACAGCGTGGTGCGCTTCAATTTCGCTCATCTGGGCAGCGTTTCCGCCTCGATACGCCTGATCGGGCAGCAAATCCACATGCAAGTGCGTACCGACAGCGACGTCACCGCGGCAGCGTTGCGCGCCAACGGCAGCATGCTCTCCGACGCCATGGCTGCGGCCGGCTCTTCTCTTGACTCATTGATTGTGAAGCAAGATGGAAAAGCCTAATCTCCCCTACCAGAATGCAGTCGCGCTGGCCTACAACACCAACCAGGCAGCTCCCCGCGTCGTGGCCAAGGGCAGCGGCCTGATTGCCGAGGCCATCATTGCGCGCGCCAAGGAAAGCGGCGTCTATATCCATGAATCGAAGGAACTCGTCTCACTGCTGATGCAGGTCGACCTCGACCAACAGATTCCCCCTGCGCTTTATCGCGCGGTCGCGGAACTTTTGGCTTGGTTGTATCGCATTGAAAATATGCAATTGGACCACAGTGATGTATGATTAGGGGTTAGATTAGCAAGTCCCCCTTTGGGATAGAATTTTATCCTTCTATCCTTTGATTTGAGACGCATAGACGCACAGATGGCAAACAACGACGAGATCAAAGACGACAGCCCGTTTCGAGTACATTCCCGACGGGAGATTGTGTCACTGCTGACCAGCATGATGGAGCGCAATCAGCTGCTGAGCCTGCTCATCAAGGGTGGCTCGGAATCCATTATCACGTCGATTCTGGATATCGACGAAGATGACGACAGCGTCGTTATTGACGCTGCGCCAAGCACCTCGCTCAACGAGAGCATCCTGCAAAGCAATCGCATCGGTTTCGAAGCCGTCTACAACAACATCCGTATCACGTTCAATGTCGACAAGGCGCAAAAGTGCCTGTTCCAGGAACGCCCTGCACTCAAGATCACCATTCCGAATAGCCTGGTGCGCCTGCAACGCCGTGAATATTTCCGCATTGCGACGCCCATCGCCAAGCCTTTGCGCTGCACGTTCCGCGTCACGCGTGAAGACGGCTCGTTCAGCACGGTCGTCACCCTGCTCAACAACATCAGCGCCGGCGGCGTCGGCATTACCGACGAAAAGAAGCTGCTCGACACGACGCTGGGCCGCATTTACGAAGACTGCTCGCTGGAAATGACCGACAACACAGTCGTGACCGTCAAACTGCAGATTCGCGACTGCAAGGAAGTCAAACTGACCTCCGGCAAGACCGTCAACCGCTTCGGCTGCGAATTTGTCGATATTCCGCGCGCCGTTCTGGCGGCGATCCAGCGCTTCATCACGAAGCTGGAACGCGAACAAAATGCCAAAGCATCCGGCATGATGTAAGGCTTGACGAAAAGTTGCCGAAAAAAAAGCTGCCGATGGCAGCTTTTTTATTTTGCAGCAACAAACACGGCATAGCCGGCCACACTCACGACAACCGGCCTACACCTGCATCGTCATGATGTCGCGATAAGCCGAAACCAACTTGTTGCGGACCTGGACACTTGTCTGAAAGGAAATACTGGCCTTCTGCATTGCAATCATGACGTCCGACAAATTGATGTTGTCGTCGCCCATGGAAAAGCTCTGCGACATCTTGCTCGCCTTGTCCTGGGAAGAATTCACTTCATCGAGCGAATTCTTCAACACGCTGGCAAAATCGACGCGCGCAGCCGGCTTTTCGCTACCGGTGATGCTGTCGATCGGCGCGACGTCGCTCTGCGCGCCTTGCGCACGGGCAGCAGCCGCCTTCAGCTGCGCCACCATGGCTTCGATTCTGCTAGTATCAATCATGCTGACGGCCAATTTGCACCTCTTCGAATTCAATTCCGCGACAGATGATTGCACACCGCAATCACACTTCCCGCTTCTACAACGGCAGATTACCACGCGAGTCTTCGCGACTCGCAACAATAAGCGGGGAAATAGCCATTCTGTTCCATAGATCAAATTTCGGCTCTGGCAGGACAATCCACACTAAGCAAAAAACCTATATGGGTAGGGAAGCAGTGAAGCAAATCATACAAAGCCACAAGCTCGGCGGCACACGCAAGGGGAAATCATGGCGGTAGCAGCCGATGGCACGATGACCAACGACGGCAACAGCTCCGCCACTGAAGGCGCGGTTCCGGGCGAGATATCGTCTCAGGAAGCGCGCCGCAGCGGCGTTGTGGGTTACGCCCAGTCGCCGCAAGGACGTCGCGTCCTGTTGATGGTGGCGGCGGCAGCCGTCATCGCCTTGATGATCGGCATCTGGATGTGGAGCCAGAAGACCGAATATCGGGTTTTGTTCTCCAACTTCTCCGACCGCGACGGCGGCGCCATCGTTGCCTCGTTGCAGCAGATGAACGTCCCCTACAAGTATTCCGAAGGCGGCAGCGCCATCCTGGTCCCAGAAACCATGGTGCACGATGCCCGCCTGAAACTGGCTGCGCAAGGCCTGCCCAAGGGCGGCAATGTCGGCTTCGAGCTGATGGAAAACCAGAAGCTCGGCGTTTCCCAGTTCCTCGAGCAAGTCAACTTCCAGCGCGCCCTCGAAGGCGAACTGGCGCGCTCGATCCAGTCCCTTTCCGCAGTACAGGCTGCTCGTATTCACCTGGCCCTGCCCAAAGCCTCCGTTTTCGTACGCGACCAGCAAAAACCGACCGCATCGGTCATCCTGAGCCTGTATCCGGGCCGCATGCTCGATCCCCAGCAAGTCAGCGCCATCGTGCATCTGGTCGCCAGCAGCGTCCCCGAGCTGTCGCCCAAGGCCGTCACCATCGTCGATCAAAACGGCAACCTGCTCTCCGACACCACGACCAAGCAACCCGGCAACAGCCTCGATCCGACCCAGCTGAAATACGTCCAGGACCTGCAGCAAGACATCGTCAAGCGCGTTGAATCGATCATTGCGCCTATCGTGGGCAACGGCAACGTGCGTGCCGAAGCGACGGCCGACGTCGACTTCTCGCGCAGCGAACAAGCGGCGGAAACCTACAAGCCGAACCAGACGGCCGATACCGCCGCAGTGCGCAGCAAGCAAAGCAGCGAATCGCAAAACGGCAGTTCGAGCACTTCCGGCGTTCCCGGCGCACTGACCAACCAGCCGCCTGCTCCGGCCACCGCGCCCATCACCAATCCGCCGGTTGCCGGCGCAGCGGCAGGCGCAGCAGGCGCTGCGGCGGCCCAGCCGGCCACCACCAACGGCACCTCGCACAAAGACGCGACGATCAATTACGAAGTTGACAAGACCGTCCGCTACGTTCAACAGCCGATGGGCGGCGTCAAGCGCCTGACGGTTGCGGTCGTCGTCAACTACAAGCGCACGATCGACCAGACCGGCAAGATCGTCATGAAGCCGCTGACCGAAGCCGAACGCAGCCAGATCTCGGACCTGGTCAAAGAAGCAATGGGCTACAACAAGGATCGCGGCGACTCGCTCAATGTTGTCAATACGCAATTCAGCAGCGATGCCGAGCCGGAACTGCCGTTGTGGAAGCAACCGGACATGATCCAGCTGGCCAAGGAAATCGGCAAGTACGTCTTGCTGGCCGCAGTCCTGCTCTACCTCTACTTCGGTGTTCTGCGTCCTATCATCTGGAAGATCACCGGCAAGGAAGAGAAAGAAGCCAAAGCCCGCGCCGAAGCCGAAGCCGCCGAAGCTGCCGCTGCTGCCGCCGCCATGTACGATCCGGACAATCCGGACGCCATCGTCAACCTCTCCGGCGAAGGCGGCGAAATCGACGAACGCGCCGCATACAAGGCCAATCTCGAGACTGCCAAGCAATGGGCCAAGAATGATCCTAAACTGGTGGCAAGCATCATTAAGACATGGGTGAACAATGAGTAACGAAGGCGTTGAAAAAGGTGCCATCCTGATGCTCGCTCTGGGCGAGGACGAGGCCGCCGAAGTCATGAAATACCTCGGACCGCGCGAAGTGCAAAAGCTCGGCGCCGCCATGTCGGCCATGAAGAACATCAGCTTCGAGGACATCAACGAAGTGCTGATCGAGTTCGTCGGCGAAACCGGCCAGGCGTCTTCGCTCGGCCTCGACTCCGACGAATACATCCGCAGCGTGCTCACCAAGGCGCTGGGCGACGACAAGGCCACGTCCCTGCTCAACCGCATTCTGGGCGGCCGCGACGCCAGCGGCATCGAGAGCCTGAAGTGGATGGACGCACAATCGGTGGCCGAACTGATCCGCAACGAACACCCGCAGATCATCGCCACCATCCTGGTCCACCTTGAGCGGTATCACGCCTGCGACATCCTGAACAACTTTACGGAACGCCTGCGCAATGACGTGGTCCTCCGTATTGCAACCCTCGACGGCGTGCAGCCGGCGGCGTTGCGAGAATTGAATGACGTTCTGACAAAACTGCTGACCGGCAACGAAAGCCTGAAGAAGCAGCAAATGGGCGGTATCCGCACTGCTGCGGAAATCCTCAACTTCTTGTCGGGCGAGAACGAAACATCGGTCATGAACAATCTGCGCGCCTACGACGAAGACATGGCGCAAAAGATCATGGACGAAATGTTCGTGTTCGAAAACATCATCGACATCGACGGTCGCGGCATCCAGCTGCTGCTGCGCGAAGTCCAGTCCGAGTCGCTCATCGTCGCGCTCAAGGGTGCATCGCAAGGCCTGCGCGACAAGATCTTCGGCAACATGTCGCAGCGTGCTGCGGAAATGATGCGGGAAGATCTGGAATCCAAAGGCCCTGTTCGCCTGTCGGAAGTCGACGCGCAACAAAAGGCCATTCTGCAAATCGTTCGTCGCCTGGCCGACGAAGGCCAGATCGTGCTCGGCGCCAAGGGCGAAGATGCATTCATCTAAGGTCGCCACGACCGATGCGTGCGGCCTACCCGGCCGCATCGCATCGATTGTGACTACTCAGCTTTACCGGATCTGAAATGGCATCACGAAACAACATCATTCCCAAAGAACAGATGACGCCTTATCAGCGTTGGGAACTGGCGTCCTTCGACGAAGCAGAGGAATTGCCTCCGGTCGAAGAAGAACCGCTCGCCGATGAGCCTCCGCCGCCGCCGATGCTGACCGCCGAAGAGCTCGACGCCATCCGCGAACAAGCCCGTCAGGAAGGTTACGCCGAAGGCCAGCAGCAAGGTCTGCAGGCAGGCCGCCAGGAAGGCTACATGGCAGGCTTGCAACAAGGCCAGCAAGAAATCAACGAAATCATCCAGCATCTGCGCCAGGTCGCCGTTTCTTTCGGCACCGAAGTGTCGCAATGCAGTGAAAACATGGCGCCGGAATTGCTCAACCTGGGCCTGGATCTGTCCAAGGCCATGTTGAAAACCGTGCTCAAGGTCAAGCCGGAGCTGATCCTGCCGACCATCAGCGCCGCCATCCATTCCCTGCCCAGCCTGCAATTGCCGGCCTTGCTGTATCTGCACCCCGCCGATGCCGCGCTGGTGCGCGAAAACATGGAAGACGACCTCAGCCAGCAAGGCTGGCGTATCGTCGAAGATCCGGAACTCGACCGCGGCGGCTGCCGTATCGAAACCGGCACCAACCAGGTCGACGCCACCACGCAAACGCGCTGGCGCCGTATCGCCGAATCGCTCAGCAAGCAACTCGATTGGCTGGAGTAGCAGCATGATCGCACCCGGCAATCCTCATTCACAGGTGCAACGATGAACTCGCCGATGCCCTCCCACTTCAGCCGCTGGCAGGCCTACCTGCACAATTGCAGCGGCCTGGTGGGAATGACTGAGCCTACCCAGATTTCAGGTCGCGTCACGCGCGTGGCGGGCTTGGTCATGGAAGCCGTCGGCCTCAAATTGCCGGTCGGCAGCCCATGCACGGTGCCGCTCCCGAATGGCAACCTGATCGAAGCAGAAGTCGTCGGATTCCAGGACGATAGACTCTTTTTGATGCCGCAGAGCGACGTCGAAGGCATCGTACCGGGCACCCGCGTCTACCCGGTGGAACCGGTCAAGCCGCCGCCGCGCACCGGCCCCATCGCTTACGTTCGCCGCCTTGACGAACACAGCCGCCGCCTGCCGGTCGGCGACGAATTGCTCGGCCGCGTGCTCGACGGCGCCGGCCGCCCGCTCGACAATCTGGGGCCGCTGCATACCGAAAATTCCGCACCGCTCAATGTCCGCGCCGCCAACCCGCTGGGACGCGCACCGATTGTCGACATTCTCGACGTCGGCGTACGCGCCATCAACAGCATGCTGACCGTCGGACGCGGCCAGCGCATGGGCCTGTTCGCAGGCTCCGGCGTCGGCAAGAGCGTGTTGCTCGGCATGATGGCGCGCTACACCAGCGCCGACATCATCGTGGTCGGCCTGATCGGCGAACGGGGACGCGAAGTCAAGGAATTCATCGAACACATTCTCGGCACCGAAGGCCTGGCGCGCTCCGTGGTGGTCGCCGCCCCCGCGGATACCCCGCCGCTGATGCGTTTGCAAGGCGCAGCCTATGCCACAGCGATCGCCGAATACTTCCGCGACCAAGGCAAAAACGTTCTCCTGATCATGGATTCGCTCACGCGTTATGCGATGGCCCAGCGCGAAATCGCGCTCGCTATCGGCGAACCGCCGGCGACCAAAGGCTATCCGCCCTCGGTGTTTGCAAAACTACCGGCGCTGGTCGAACGGGCCGGCAACGGCGACGTCGGCGGCGGCTCGATTACGGCGTTTTACACCGTGCTGACGGAAGGCGACGATCAACAGGATCCGATCGCCGATGCGGCGCGCGCGATTCTCGATGGCCACATCGTGCTCAACCGCGTACTGGCGGAAGCCGGGCACTATCCCGCCATCGACATCGAACAATCCATCAGCCGCGCCATGCACAGCATTACCTCCATGGAACATCAGCGCGATACGCGCCGGCTGAAACAGTTGTACTCCCGCTATCAACGCAATCGCGACCTCATCAGCGTGGGCGCCTACGCCGCCGGAACCGACCCGGTTCTGGACCAGGCGATCCAGCTTTTGCCGCGAATCGAAGCGTTCTTGCAGCAGGGAATTCCGGAAAGAGCCGGTGTTACCGAGAGCTTGGGGCAACTTACCGCTCTATTCCAGTGATTGAGCAGTTGGCCCGGAAAATATAATCAAAGTTACCATGGCTACGACCTCTGCCCTCGAGACGCTGATTGAACTGGCGACCAAAGAAACCGATGAAGCGACAAAGCGCTTGGGACGGGCAGTACGCACGAGTGAAGAAGCACAGCAGAAACTTGTTATTTTGGAACAATACCGTGATGATTATGCTTTGCGCTTTCAGGAAAGCTTATCATCTGGTTTGACGGCGATGAGCTATCGCAATTTTCAGTTATTCATTGAAAAAATCGACAGCGCCATTTCCGGCCAGCAAGACGTAGTAAGGAATGCGCAGCAACGTGTCGCCGACGCTCGGGCGGCATGGCAGGCATGCGAACGCAAGCGGATGTCGTATGGCACGCTGGCGACACGCGCCAAGCAAACTGCGCAGTTGCGCGAAAGTCGACGTGATCAGAAGCAGACGGATGAACATGCTTCGCGGATCACGTTTTACAAGCGGTAATAACCGGTAAGAACGGTAAGCAAGGACTGGCGGAAACGATGAACACACAATTGCCGATACTCAATGTCGCAAGCCTGCAGAATTCTGCACGCCCGGCAACGCAAGCCGATTCCTTCTCGGCCGACGTCCCGTTCAACCAGGTGTTGAACAAGGAAGTCAGCAACCGCAACACCGAAAATCAAAGCAAACCGAACACCGCCACTCAGGACAACGCCGCGGCCGACGCAGCCAAACCTGCGACGCCGACACCGCCGGCAAGCACGGCGGCCAGTTCGGACAGCAGCACCAAGACCGCGTCCACAGACGAAAAGAGCGACGAAGACAAAGCCGCAGCCGACGATCAAAGCACCACCGACGCCGCTTCGGCGCAAATGCTGGCGCTGGTCGCCAACTTGGGCCAGATCGCCGTTCAACCGACCGCCAGGAAGCCGGGCGACGCCGATATGGATGCGCTCGCCAACCAGAAAGGCGGCAAGAAGAGCATCGCCGTCATCAACGCCAAAGATCAAAAAGACCTGGCCGATCTGCAAAAGCAGGACGACGGCAAAGGCAAAGCACTCGATATTTCCAGCATGTCGGACAACAAGGACGTTGCCGACAGCAAAGACAAACCGGTCTTCCAGGCGCGTTCCGCCGCAGACAAGGCGCAGCCTGAATCGCCGGTCAGCACCAAGGCCGTTCAGGCCGACCTGCAAGATGCCGCCAACGCTACGCGCGCCGCCGCCAAGGCAGCGCCTGAAGTCGTCGTCAAGCCGGCAGACACCGCGCAGCCTACCGCAGCCACCGTCATTCCCGCTTTACAGCAAAGCCTGACCGTGAGCCAGCAAGCCGCCCTCGCCGGCCAGGCCGTGGATCGCCTGGCGCCGACAGTAGGCGGCAAGGGCTGGGATCAGGCCGTCGGACAAAAAGTCCTGTGGATGGCCACCAACGGTACGCAAAGCGCATCGCTGACGCTGAACCCGCCGGATCTGGGTCCGTTACAAGTCGTCCTGCACGTGACCAACCAGCACGCCGACGCCACCTTCATCACTGCCCAGCCGGAAGTCAAGCAGGCGCTTGAAAACGCCATGCCGAAGCTGCGTGAAATGATGGATCAGGCCGGTATTCAGCTCGGCCAGGCAACCGTCAACACCGGCAACCCGAACCAGCAGCAAGGCGCCAATCAGCAACAGGCGCGCGGCAGCAACTCGTCGCACTTCGGCGCCGGCACCGATGACGCCGACGTGAATGTCGCCATCGTCCCGCGCCCGGTTGCAACCGGCGGCCAGGGACTCGTGGACACATTTGCATAAGTGCGGATGAACACATAAGACGCGACGAAGAGTCGGGTTAAACAGAATTCAAAAATAAACAGGTGTCCGGACCGCAGCATTCAATATCAGCAGATTCTTGCCGATAGTAATTTTATGTGCACCGCAGGCACCCACGAAAGGGAAAAATAGATGGCAACAAAAGCAGCAAAACCGGCAGCCAAGGGGGCGGAAGCAGATGCGCCGGCACCAAAGTCGAAGAAAATGCTCTTCATCATTCTGGGCGTTGTCCTGCTGCTGGTTGTCGGCGGCGGCGCTGCCGCGTTCATGATGATGGGCAGCAAAGCCAAGAAAGGCGCGGAAGACCATCCGAAAGAAGAGGCCACCTCCAAGGTGCCGGTCTTCGTCGTGATCGAACCTTTCGTGGTCAACCTGTTGCAGGAAACCGGCGATCAGTTCCTGCAGGTTGCGCTGACGCTGCAAGTGCCGAATGCCGAAACCGCAGAAACGCTCAAAGTCTTCATGCCGCAAGTCCGCAGCCGTTTGCTGATGGTCTTGTCCAGCAAAAAAGCATCCGAACTGATGACCAATGAAGGCAAGCGCAACCTGACCGATGAAATCATCGATCAGTTGGGCGAACCATTTGCCGGCGGCGGCAAGGGTCCGACAATTACCGACGTGTTTTATACCTCTTTCGTGATTCAACAGCAGTAGCATCATGGCCGAACACTTTCTATCCCAGGAAGAAGTCGATGCACTCCTAAGAGGAGTGACGGGGGACGAAGACGAAGAAAAGGTCGTCGAAGAAGCCCCCGGTACGGTACGCAACTACAATCTTGCGACGCAAGAACGTATTGTGCGCGGCCGTATGCCGACGCTCGAAATCATCAATGAGCGTTTCGCCCGCCTCTTCCGCATCGGCTTGTTCAACTTCATTCACCGTACCGCCGAAATCTCGGTCGGCCCGGTGAAGGTCGCCAAGTACAGTGAATTCATCCGCAACCTGGTCGTGCCGACCAACCTGAACCTGGTCCATATCAAGCCGTTCCGCGGCATCGGCCTGGTGGTGTTCGATCCGCAGTTCGTGTTTCTGCTGGTCGACAACATGTTCGGCGGCGACGGCCGTTTCCACACCCGCATCGAAGGTCGTGAATTCACGCCGACCGAGCAACGCATCATCATGCGCGTGTTGGAAATCTGCTTCGAAAACTATTCCAAATCGTGGGAGCCGATCTACCCGATCGAATTCGAGTACATCCGCTCCGAGCTGAACACGCAGTTCGCCAACATCGCGACCCCGAACGAAGTGGTGGTGTCGACCACCTTCACCGTCGAACTGGGTCCGGTCAGCGGCGAAATTCACATCTGCACGCCGTACTCGATGATCGAGCCGGTCCGCGACAAGCTCACCAGCAGCATGCAGGGCGAAGCGCTGGAAGTCGACAAGCGCTGGATCCGCCTGATGAAGCAACAGATCCAGACTGCCGAAGTGGAGCTCATCGCCAACTTCGGCACCGCCCGCGTCACATTTACCGACTTGCTGAACATGCAGGTCGGCGACGTCATCCCGCTGCATACCGTGACACCGGTCACCGCGCAGGTTGATGGCGTCCCCGTGATGGAATGCAGTTACGGCAAATTGAACGGTCAATACGCATTGCGCGTCGAGAAACTGCTGTCCATCACGCAACAGGAAACACCAGAAAGTATTCAAGGAGAGCAGAATGGCTGAAGACAACGTTGACCAAACAGCGGCGGAAGACGATCCGTGGGGCGCCGCGTTGGCCGAACAAACACAGGCTGAAGAAGCGCAGAAAAAGACTCCGGAAGACGACGGCGGGCTTACTGCAAAACCGGCTGAAGCGACGATTTTCAAGGATCTCAGCGCGGCGGATCTGCAAACCAATACACCGAACGATATCGACTTCATCCTCGATATCCCGGTGCAGCTGACCGTCGAACTGGGCCGCACCAAGATCGCCATCAAGAACCTGCTGCAACTGGCGCAGGGCTCCGTGGTGGAACTGGACGGCATGGCGGGTGAACCGATGGACGTGCTGGTCAACGGCTGCCTGATTGCCCAGGGCGAAGTGGTGGTGGTGAACGACAAGTTCGGTATCCGCCTCACCGATATCATCACGCCTGCAGAGCGTATTCGCAAACTGAATAGATGAACCGTCCAAACCGCCTCAGCCTCGCTCCGGCTCGCAGGTTTTACAGCCTCATCGCAGTCCTGCCGGCAGCACTCGCTGCCGGTGCGGTTCAGGCGGCCGAGCAGCAACCGGCCGCCGCCCTTCCCTCCACGTCCGGCAGCATCTTCACCATGCTATTGGGCCTGATCGCCGTATTGGCGCTCATGGTCGGCATCGCATGGCTGTTCAAACGCAGCGGACTGGCGCCGAACGCCGGCGGCAACGCTGTGGCAAAAATTATCGGCGGTGTCAGCGTAGGCACACGCGAGCGCGTTATCGTGGTTGAAGTCGCCGACCAGTGGATCGTCGTCGGCGTCGCTCCCGGACGCGTCAACACCTTGGCCACCATGCCGCGTCAGGAGCATGTTGCGGCGACGACGCCAACCGCGTCCGCCAACTTCGCCTCCTGGCTCAAACAAACTATCGATAAGCGTAATGGCAGCAGTTAGAACATTCCTGGCGCGCTCACCTTCCTGGCTGCGCCTGTTGCCGGTCTTGCTGCTGTGCCTGCCGCTTGCGGCTTCGGCGCAGGGCTTGCCGGCCTTCACCAGCACGCCGTCGGCCGGCGGCGGCCAGACCTACAATCTCAGCATCCAGACGATGCTGTTCCTCACCTCGCTCTCGTTCATCCCTGCGGCGCTGCTGATGATGACCTGCTTCACCCGCATCGTCATCGTGCTGTCGCTGCTGCGCCAGGCGCTGGGCACGTCGTCGACGCCGCCGACGCAGGTGCTGGTCGGACTGGCGCTGTTCCTGACGTTTTTCGTGATGGGGCCGGTGTTCGACAAGATCTACGTCGACGCTTACCAGCCGTTTTCGGAAAACAAGATTTCCATGATCGACGCCATGGAAAAAGGCGCGGGCCCGCTCAAGGAATTCATGCTCAAGCAAACCCGCCAGTCCGATCTGGCCCTGTACGTCAAGCTGTCGCACAGCCCGGACCTGCAAGGCCCTGAAGACGTGCCGCTGCGCTTGCTGATTCCGGCCTTCATCACCAGCGAACTCAAGACCGCCTTCCAGATCAGTTTTGCCATCTTCATTCCGTTCCTGATCATCGACATGGTGGTCGCCAGTATCCTGATGTCGATGGGGATGATGATGATGTCGCCGGCCATCGTGTCGCTGCCGTTCAAGCTGATGCTGTTTGTGCTTGTCGACGGCTGGCAGCTGCTGATCGGCTCGCTGGCGGAAAGTTTTTACTAAGGTTCGATCATGACTCCTGAAAGCGTAATGTCCCTTGGCCGCCATGCCATGGAAATCACCCTGATGATCGCCGCGCCGATGCTGGCGACGGCACTGGTCATCGGTTTGCTCGTCAGCATTTTCCAGGCGGCGACGCAGATCAATGAAGCCACGCTGTCGTTCATTCCCAAGCTGGTAGGCGTGTTTCTGGCGCTGATCATTGCCGGTCCGTGGATGATCGGCGTCATGCTCGACTACATGCGCCTGATGTTCACCGGCATACCCGCCATGGTGCAATAGCACCGGCGGCGATTGCACTTCGCTGCAATCCGACAAAAAACATGATCAATTTCACCAGCGACCAGCTCGCCATCTGGATCGCCTCCTTCATCTGGCCCCTGACCCGCATTCTCGGCCTGGTGTCCATCGCGCCGCCATTCGGCAGCGCCAGCGTGCCGATGCAGGTCAAGTTGTTGCTGGGCATCATGATTGCATTGGTCATCGCGCCCGACGTCCCCGTTCCTCCTGCGCTCGACCCGATGTCCATCACCGGCTTGATGATCCTGCTCCAGCAATTGCTGATCGGCCTGGCCATGGGATTTGCGGTGCGCCTGGTCTTTGCCGCCATCGAAATGGCCGGCGAACTGACCAGCAACACCATGGGCCTCGGTTTCGCTGTATTCTTCGATCCCCAGTCGCAGGGCCGCACTTCAGCGATCAGCCAGTTGTTCTCACTGCTGGGCACGCTGGTGTTCCTGAGCATCAATGGCCACCTGGTTCTCATTGCAGTGATGGCCGACAGTTTCCACACCCTGCCCATCACCGCGGCGCCGATCACTGCCGAAGGCTTCCACTATCTCGCCTTGTCCGGCACGCGCATTTTCAGCATGGGCCTGCAGCTGTCCCTGCCGATGCTGGTGGCGCTGCTGATCACCAACGTCGCATTGGGCATCCTCACGCGCGCGGCGCCTCAGCTGAATCTGTTCGGGATCGGCTTCCCGATCACGATGGTGGTCGGCTTCGTGCTCATCGCGGTGTGCTTGCCGTACATGCTCACGCCGATGCAGCACTTCCTCAACGACACCGTCGAATTGGTTCGCATGCTGGGCGGTATGGCGACCATTCCCCCCATGCCCAAGCGCTGATCAGCTTTTACAGCGAACTTACATCCACTTTACGCATCTTTACAGTTCAAGGGCGCGATCGGAGGCACACTTGCTCCTCGCCCCCATATCGGGACCGCCTGCCGCCATTTTCCCGATATTTTCAACTGTCATGACGCATGAATACCCGCCGAAAAAAAATCCTCAGATACACCCTTGTCCTGGTCCCCGTCATTGCCTTGCTGGCCTTCGCCAGGATGACGCTTTTCCCTTCCGCAGCAGCGCCCGACTATCTCAGCGCCACCGCTGCCAGACGCGACATCCAGGACACCGTCCTTGCCAGCGGCACCATCAAAGCCTTCAAGCAGGTCAGCGTCGGCGCCCAGGCATCGGGCCAGATCAAGTCGCTCAAGGTTGCGCTGGGCGACCAGGTGAAAAAAGGCCAACTGGTTGCCGAGATCGATTCGCTCACGCAAGAGAATGCGCTCAAGACCGCCGAGGCCGAACTGGAAGACACGCGTGCGCAGCTGCGCGCCAAGGAAGCGACGCTGAAGCAATCCGAACTGGCCTATCAGCGCCAGCAGCAGATGCTGGCGCAAGACGCCAGCTCGCGTGAGAACTACGAGACCGCAGAAGCCACGCTCAACACCACCAAAGCGGATATCGCCGCACTCAAGGCGCAAATCGACAAGGGCAAGATTTCCGTCGACACGGCGCGTGTGACGCTCGGCTATACCAAGATCACTGCGCCTATCGACGGCACCGTCGTGGCCATCGTTGCGCAGGAAGGCCAGACCGTCAACGCCAACCAGAGCACGCCGACCATCATCAAGGTGGCGCGCATGGATACGGTCACCGTCAAGGCGCAGATATCCGAAGCCGACGTCACCCGCGTCAAGACCGGGCAGCCGGTCTATTTCACCATCCTCGGCGAGCCAGACAAGCGCTACACCACCACACTGCGCTCCATCGAACCGGCCCCGGATTCGATCCTGCAGGACGACACCTCGACCACGTCGACATCGTCGACCACCACCAGCACCACCTCCACGGCCATCTATTACAACGGCTTGCTGGATGTGCCCAATCCGGACGGCAAACTGCGCATTTCCATGACCACACAGGTCTACGTGGTGCTGGCGGAAGCGCGCAACGCCATCGTCATTCCCTCCACTGCGCTAGGCGAACGCGACGCCGGCGGCCGCTATACGGTGCGCGTGCTCGACGCCAAAGGCATGGCAACGGCGCGCAAGGTGCGCATCGGCATCAACACCAACGCCAGCGTACAAATCACGGAAGGCCTGAACGCCGGCGAGCGCGTCGTCATCGGCAACAGCAGCGGCGCCGATACGCTCTCCACCAACACACACCGCGGTCCGCCGCCGATGATGTAATCGGGGCGCGCATGAATACCCCCTTACTCGAACTGCGGAATCTGCATCGCGAATTTCCGGCGGGCGACCAGACCATCACGGTGCTCAACGACGTCAATCTGTCCATCAACGCCGGCGAAATGCTGGCCATCGTCGGCGCATCCGGATCGGGAAAATCAACGCTGATGAACATCCTCGGCTGCCTCGACAAACCGACGCGCGGCAGCTACATGGTCGCCGGCCGCGAGACCGCCCGGCTCAGCCCTGACGAACTGGCGGAACTGCGCCGGGAACATTTCGGCTTCATCTTCCAGCGCTACCACCTGCTGTCGGACCTGAGCGCGCTCGGCAACGTCGAGATCCCGGCCATTTATGCCGGCAAGGAACGCAACAGCCGGCATGCACGTGCCGCCGGCCTGCTGCAGCGCCTGGGCCTGGGCGAACGCATGCAGCACAAGCCCGGCCAGCTCTCGGGCGGACAGCAGCAGCGCGTGAGTATCGCGCGCGCGCTGATGAACGGCGGCCAGGTGATCCTAGCCGACGAGCCGACCGGCGCCCTCGACAGTCACAGCGGCCAGGAAGTCATCAGCATCCTCAAGGAGCTGCACGCCGAAGGCCACACCGTGATCATCGTGACCCACGATATGCAAGTGGCGGAGCACGCGCAGCGCATCATCGAAATCAGCGACGGCGTCATCATCGGCGACCGCCGCAAGGAGGCCGCCCAGCCTGCAGCGTCATCATCGCCGCCGGTGAAAGCCGCGCCTGCCATCAGCCCCTGGCGCGCCGGGCTGGATCGGCTGTCGGAAGCCTTCCACATGTCGCTGCTGGCGATGAATGCACACCGCCTGCGCACCTTCCTGACCATGCTCGGCATCATCATCGGCATTGCCTCGGTGGTGTCGGTCGTCGCGCTCGGCGCCGGGTCGCGCGAACGCATCCTCAAAGATATCAGCGCCATGGGCACCAACACCATCGACGTCTTTCCCGGCAGCGATTTCGGCGACATGAAAGCGTCGGCAATACGCACGCTGGTGCCGGCCGACGCCGACGCGCTGGCCCAGCAAGGCTATGTCGACAGCGTCACGCCGAGCGTGTCGACCACGTCGTCGGTGCGCTACCGCAATGTCTCGGTCAGCGCGCAGATCAGCGGCGTCGGCGAACAGTATTTCCGCGTGCGCGGGCTTGCCGTCACCGAGGGACAAAGCTTTGACAGCGACGGCGTCGCGTCGCGTGCGCAAGAAGTCGTCATCGATGCCAACACGCGCAAAAAACTGTTTGCCGACAACGCCGATCCGATCGGCGAGGTGATCTTTCTCGGCAGCGTTCCCTGCCGCATCATCGGCGTCACCAAGAAGCAGGAAAGCGGTTTCGGCAACAACGACAGCCTGAATGTCTGGGTGCCCTACACCACCGCCATGAGCCGCCTGCTCGGGCAAAATTACCTGAAAGGCATCACGGTGCGCGTCAGCGACAGCGTCCCCTCATCCGCAGCCGAGCAAGGGATCGTGAAGCTGATGACCTTGCGCCATCGCACCAAGGATTTCTATGTCTTCAACACCGACAGCATCCGCCAGACCATCGAAAAGACGACGGCCACGCTGACCCTGCTGGTATCGATGATCGCCGTCATTTCACTGATCGTCGGCGGTATCGGCGTGATGAACATCATGCTGGTCTCGGTCACCGAACGTACGCGTGAAATCGGCGTGCGCATGGCAGTCGGCGCGCGCCAGAGCGACATCATGCAGCAGTTCCTGATCGAAGCGGTGCTGGTGTGCCTGGCCGGCGGCCTGCTCGGGGTCTTGCTGGCCTTGTCGTTCGGCGCGCTGTTCGCCAGCTTCAGCAAAAATTTCACCATGGTGTATTCGACGACCTCCATCGTCTCCGCCTTCGCCTGCTCCACCCTGATCGGCGTCATATTCGGCTTCCTGCCCGCACGCAATGCCGCACGGCTGGATCCGGTCGATGCACTGTCGAGAGAATAATGAACAAATACCTTACCCTCCGCCCTGCTGCCCTGGCGGCCCTCCTGTTGTCCGCCGGCCTGCTGAGCGGCTGCGGCGCGCTGATGCAGACGCCCTACACGGCGCCCACCACCGCCATCCCGGCCACCTGGGCCCACGGCGACGGCCGCGCAGAAGTCGATGGCGGCAAATGGTGGCAACATTTCGGCGACGCCAACCTGGACCGCCTGATCGATGAAGCCCTGCTGCGCAACAATGATCTCGCGGCCGCCACCATCAAGGTGCGGCGCGCGCAACTGCAAGCCGGCATCGCCGCCGACGAGCGCTTGCCTGCGCTCAGCTCCAGCACCTCCACGACTTACAATCGCGCTCTGCGCAATGACCGCAGCAGCTACAAGTCGAGCTCCACCGCGGTGACGCTGAGCTACGAAGCCGATCTCTGGGGCAAGCTCGGCAGCCAGTACGACGCCAAAAAATGGGAAGCGCTGGCCACCGAACAGGATCGCGAAAGCACAGCCCTGAGTCTGATCGGCACCACCGCCAACCTGTACTGGCAAAGCGCCTATCTGAATCAGCGCATCGCCCTGAGCATGGAAAGCATCGCCTACGCCGAAAAGACGCTGGCGCTGGTGCGCACGCAATACCAGGCCGGCGCGGTGTCGTCGCTGGAAGTACTGGAAGCGGAACAGAATCTGGCCACGCAACAGTCGAGCCATACCGAACTGCTGCAGCAGCAAGTCGAGGCCGCCAACGCGCTCGCCCTGCTCTTCGACGGTCCGCCGGGAAAAAGCTATCCTTCGCCGCAACGCCTGCCTGAGCAGGCACTGCCGCAGTTGCAGGCGGGCCTGCCCGCAGATCTGCTGGGACGTCGTCCGGACTTGCGCGCAGCGGAACTGCGCCTGCGCGAATCGCTCGCCACGGTCGACTACACCCGCGCCAGCTACTACCCCAGCCTGACACTCACCGCGGCGGCAGGAGGCAGCAGCCAGGACCTGCGCAACGTATTGCTGAACCCGATCGGCACGCTGGGCGCCGGGCTGGTGTTGCCCTTCCTGCAGTGGAACCAGATGCAGCTGAACATCAAGTCTTCACAAGCCGATTACGAAAGCGCCGTGGTGAGCTTCCGCCAGACGCTTTACACCGCGCTCTCCGACGTTGAAAACGCGCTGTCGGCGCGCGAACAATATGCCGCGCAAGGGACCCTGCTGGAAAAGAATCTGCAAGCGGCCCGGACCACTGAACGCCTTTATGAGCTGCGCTACCGCACCGGTTATGTGGCGCTCAAGGACTGGCTGGATGCGCAGGAAAAACGTCGCACGGCGGAAGTGTCGCTGACGCAGAAC
The DNA here is from genome assembly GCF_001189965.1 of Herbaspirillum rhizosphaerae. Taxonomy (GTDB): domain Bacteria; phylum Pseudomonadota; class Gammaproteobacteria; order Burkholderiales; family Burkholderiaceae_D; genus Herbaspirillum; species Herbaspirillum rhizosphaerae. The sequence continues at coordinate 551,757 of NZ_LFLU01000001.1, read as the reverse complement.
CGGCTGAATCGGCTGAATAACCAGATGACCTTGTATCAGGCCCTGGGCGGCGATATGCAAGGCGACGACAAGCTTGCAACGGTAACGTCGCAAAGCACGCAATAAGCAGAAAAAAGAAAGAGAAAGCGGAAGGAAAAACGCGACGCCGGGCGAGCGCATGCTCACCCGGCAGAGGGAATTACTTGAGGTAGTTCAACAGCGTCAGGCTGGTAGTCGACACAAACACCTTTTGTGCGGCCTGCAGATACTGTTGCTGAAGCGCCAGCTGACTGACCAGTGCAGTCGTGTCGCTCAGGTTGCGGCCCAGCAAATCGTTGGTGGTCTGGGTGTATTGCTGATCCAGTACCTTGCCTTGCGCATCCAGGTTATCCAGCTCGTTCTGGCGCGCACCGACCGACGCCGTCGCGGCTTCGATATTGCTCATCTGCGAAGTGATCGACGCCTGGAACGAATTCAAGCTGCGGGTCAGCGCTGCCTGGCTGCCGGCAATCGGCGTACGTGCGGCGTCAGCCTTGTCGGACAAGAGCTTGGCGTTGGCGGCCTGCGTCAACAATGTTGCATAGTTGGGATCGGTCGGCTGAGCTGCGTCCAATGCCGCTTGCGCGGTCTTGTAAGCCTGGATCGGGAACTGCCCCGAACCCGACGGATATTCAAATGTATTGGCAGCCTGGGTATCGGCGTTGTTTGCCGCTTCCGTGGTGGGTACGGACAGCAAGGTGATCATGTTCTGCATCATCTTGAATGTATCCACACCATTGCCCTGGAACACCGACTGTCCCGACACGCTGACTTCCATCTGACGCGTCGAATCGACCTGCAGTGTTTGTGCGCCCTGGTCGCCGTTGTAGACGATATTGCCGGAGTCATCAAAGGAAAACGGCGCGGTGCCGCTCTTGAAGCCGCCAAACACGTAATTGCCCAGACCGTCGGTCGAATTGGCGAAACCCAGCATTTCGTTGAGGTTGCCCTTGAGCTCCGTCGCCATGTTGGCGCGCTCGGCATTGGAGAACGACGCGTCGCCGGCTTCGATGATGTCGGACTTGAGCTTGGACATCATGTCGGTGACGCTGGTCAGTGCATTGCTCACCGTCGCCAGCGAGCTGTTGGCGTTGTTGCGGTTCGTCGCAAACTGGGTGTTCAGCGCTTGCGTCTGCGCCAGATCCAGCGCGCGCGCAGCGGCGATCGGGCTATCCGACGGCAGCAAGACCGTCTGGCCGGCGTTGATCTGCTGGTTGAGCTTCAAGATCCCGCCCTGCATGCTGGTCAGGTCGTTATTGCTCAACTGATAAATCATGTTGGTGCTGATGCGCATTTTAATCTTCCTTCAAACTTTAACCGCCAAGGGTGAACAAGACATTCAGCATATCGCTGGCAGCCTGAATGATCTTGGCTGCTGCCTGGTAGGCGGTCTGGTTCTTGATCATGTTGGCCAATTCCTCATCCTGATTCACGCCGGACTCGGACTGCTGCTGCTGCTGAATGGATGTCAGACGGGCATTTTCAGCCTTGTTGGTGACATTGATTTCATTGGTCTTGTTGCCGATAGTCGCAACCAGTTGCGAATACGATCCCTGGAACGAAGTGTTGCCGATGGTATTGGCGGTCTGCAGCGCGTTCAATGCCTGGGCGTTGCGGTTGTCGTTGACGCCGCCGGTATTCGGGCCGAGATAGAACTGGTCGCCGTTGGCCGGCTGGCCGGTGATCTTGAAGCTGGCGCCGGCGGTCGTGAACGTGTCGCCCGACGTGTAGTTGATCGCTGCACCCGCGGCATAGTTGGTCGTCGTGCCGTCTGCATGCGTCACCACCACAGCGCCGACCGATGCCGACGGAGTAAATTGATTCGTAGCGCTATTAAACGTAAAGGCCAGCTTGGTGCCTGCCGCCAATGGCGTATAGGTCGAATCGATCGTACCGGATGAAATGGTGGCGGTACCGGTATTTGCAGGAACCGGCGAAAACTTGAATGTGTCGCCGTTGGCTGGAGCGCCGCTCAACACGAAACTGACGCCGCCGCTGGAAACAGTCGCACCGGCCGAATACGGAATCGCCGCACCGGATGCATAGGTTGTCGTCACGCCGGCGGTCGTCGTCACTGTTACTGCTGCCGGCGGCACCAGCGCAAGCGACGTCGTGCCGGAGTTATAGGTGTAGGTCTGCGTAGCGCCAGGTGTAAATGTCGCTTTGTCTACCGTGGCCGAAGTGATCACACCGGTACCGGTGTTGCCGGTAGTGACGATACCCATGTCGGTCACGGCATTGCTGGAAGTCAGCACGGGCGTACCCGCGGCGATCAGTTGCGTATTGGTGATCGCTACGCTCATGGATGCAGCGCCGGCCACGGTCGGCTTGATCAGGAAGCTGTCGCCCGCTGCCATCGTAGGAGCGGCATAGGTCACGCCGTCAATCGTCACCGGGAAGGTGCCCGGCGGCGCAGCAGTCGGATCGACGATCGTCTTGGTGTTGTCGGACAAACGCGTGAATGTGTACTTGGTGCCGTCGTAGCTCAGCTTGTAGTCGCTGGTCGACAGCTTGGATGGATCCGTGATGGTCGCGGTCGCTGCAGCAGTCGCCGAGTTGCCGGTGTCGCCATACACCACCGGTTTGCCGACGTTGAAGAAATCGGTGCCGAGGTTGCCGTTCTGATCCTGGCCCAGCTTGTGCTGTGTGTTGAACGCCGTCGCCATTGCGATGGCAATGCGGCCCAGCGAATTTTGCGCCGGATCGAGCGTCTCGCTGCGGTATTGCAGGATGCCGCCGAGACTGCCGCCGGCGAATGCCGAATCCGGAATCAGGACGTTTTGACCATTGGTCTGATACGAAATCTGCAGGCGTGTCGGATCATTGGTCGCCGTTGTCGCCACCAGTGTCGATATCGTATTGCCCAGCACGAGCGGCTGGCCGTTGCCGATGAAGACGCTCATCGAACCATTGTCTTGCGGCAGGGTTGTGACTTTGACGATCTTGTTGAGATCGGCGATGGCCTGATCGCGCTGGTCCAGCAAATCGTTAGGTGCAACGCCGCTGCCGCCGGACGCCTTCAGGATGGCCTGATTCAGCGCCAGGATCTGGCTGGCATATGTATTGATGGTGTCGACGGTCGACGTGATCTGGCTGTTGACGCCGTTACGGCTCTGCGTCAATTGATCGTTCAGGCTCTGGAAACGCGCAGCCAGCGTCTGACCGGCAGAAATCACCGACTGACGGGCGCCGTCATTGTTCGGGGTCGACGCCAGATTCTGCGTGCTCGTGAAGAAACTTTGCAATGCCGGCGACAAGCCTGCCGACGTATCGGCGATCAGATTGTTGATCTGGCTGATCTGCGTGGCGTAAGAGTCCAGCGAGCTGGCAGTCGTTTGGGACGACAGCACCTGCTTGTACAGGAAATCGTCATAGACGCGCTTGATTTCCGCGACCTGAGTGCCTTGACCGACAAAGCCATAGCCGTAGTTAATACCGCCGGCCGTGCTTTGCACGACCACCTGCCGGTTGTAACCCGGGGTTGTCGCATTGGAAATATTGTGGCTGGTCGTCGCTTGCGCCGCCTGAGCCGCCGCAAGTGCACTCTGCCCGATACTGAAGATACTGGTAGCCATACGATATTTTCTTTAACGGAATATCCTGATCAACGGCATTTCGTCAGGAAACTTTAGGAGTGACCGGCAATGAATTTGAGAGTGCGCTTATACAAGGGCGTTCCCCAAAAAGCGCCATTCATCGCCATCGCCCCCACGGTCATGCCGGAGCCGGACCAACAATCAGGCGGAAAGGGATTGTCGGATGATGCGCGATAGCTTTTCCGCATAATGCGGGTCGGTTGCATAGCCGGCGCGTTGCAGGCCGTAAGCAAAACCGTGGGCGTCTTGCGCGTTCGCCAACACTTTTTCATAGCGGGGGTTGCTGCGCAGCAGCTTGGCGTAATCCTGGAAGGCTTCCGAGTAGGAGTCGTAAGCACGGAATTTTTCAATCTTGCGCTGCGCCACGCCGTTGACGTACTCAACCGTGGTCGCCTCAACCACCTTGCCGGTCCAGTTGCCTGTGGCCTTGATGCCGAACAGATTGTGCGCGGAACTGCCGTCGCGGGCGCGGATTTCTTTCTTGCCCCAACCGGTTTCCAATGCGGCTTGCGCCAGCATGAACTTGGCCGGGATGCCCGTGACCTGGCTGGCGGCTTCGGCATCGGCCTGCAGACGGTTCTGGAATGCTTCGATATGCGCCGGACGCTGCTGACCGCCCTTGTTGCGTTTGCCGCCGCCCTGCGATACGTCGTCGGTGCCGTTGGCGATGCCTTGCACCAGGCGCGCCTTGTCGAGATCGCTGAGGCCGTTGGCCAGCGGGATATCCAGCGGCAAGCCTGACGACGACGCTTCGTCATCGGTCGGGAACGGCTTGTTCAGGCTATGCGACAACTGGCGCACCAGCATGTCGGCCAGGCCGACGCCGCGCTGCGCCATGTTCTGGCTCAGTTGCTGATCCAGCATGCTGGTAAACATCTTGGTCTGCTGGCTGTCGAACATGCCGTCTTGCGGCGTTGCATCGCGCATGCTCTTCAACATCATGTTCAGGAACAAGGCCTCGAATTGCTTGGCCGCGCCCTTGAGCGATTCCGGCGACTGCGCTGCAGCCGACGACTTCAGGCTGTTCAGGCTGTTGGCATCGACGGCAAGGCTTTCAGTCGGATTGACCGGCTTGATGTTGTTGATCATGAACTTGCCTCGATTAGATGATTTCCAGCTCGGCGCGCAACGAGCCGGCAGCCTTCATCGCTTGCAGAATGGCCAGCAAATCCTGTGGCGTGGCGCCAATCGCGTTGAGCGCCTTGACGACGTCGGCCAGCGAAGCGCCGCCCTTCAGGTACATGACTTTGCCGGGCGTCGAATTGATCGAGATCTGGGCGTTCTGGTTGGCTGCCGTCTGGCCGCCGGACAAGGCGCCAGGCTGGCTGATGCTGTTCTCTGCATTGATCACCACCGACAGGTTGCCGTGCGATACCGCGCAGGTGTCCAGGCTGACGGACTGGTTCATCACGACCGAGCCGGTACGGGCATTGAGGATGACCTTGGCGCTGACGCGTGCAGGCACGACATCGATATTTTCCAGCGCACCGAGGAAGGCGACGCGCTCGCCGCTGCCTACCGGAGCACGAATCCGGATCACGCGGCCATCTTGCGCCACGGCGGTATCAAAGCCAAAACGCTTGTTGACGGCTTCCACCACGCGGCTGGCGGTGGAAAAATCGTTGTCGTTCAATTCCAGATTGATGGCGTCGCCCTGGCCCAAGGCCGAAGGAACCGCGCGTTCAACCGTGGCGCCGGCAGAAATGCGGCCCACGCTCAATTGATTGATGGTGGTGCTGCTGCCGGCTGCGGAAGCGCCGGCGCCGCCGACCACGATGTTGCCCTGGGCGATGGCGTAAATCTGGCCGTCGGCGCCTTTGAGCGGCGCCATCAGCAAGGTGCCGCCGCGAATGCTCTTGGCGTTACCGATCGACGACACGGTGACGTCCAGCGTCTGCCCCGGCTGCGAGAATGCCGGCAACGAGGTCGTCACCATCACGGCAGCGACGTTCTTCAACTGCATGTTGCTGGTCGACGTGCTGGGCAGATTGACGCCCAATTGCTGCAGCATGCTGACGACGCTTTGTACGGTAAACGGCGTTTGCGTGGTCTGGTCGCCGCTGCCGTCGAGACCGACGGCCAGGCCGTAGCCGACCAGTTGATTCTGGCGCACGCCCTGAATACTGGCGAGATCCTTGAGGCGCTCGGCGTGTGCAACGCCGGCACTGAGCAAAGTAACGGAGGCCAGCAGGACCGACACCAGGCGGGTGGTCTGCTGTGCCAGGAATGAACGTTGAATCATCATGCGACTCCCTGATTAGAACGGTGAGACGCTGAAGAAAAAGCGCGACAACGAGGACATAAATTCGGCCATATCCACACGGGTATTGGTGCGGTATTCCACTTTGGCGTCAGCCACAGCGGTGGACGAAACGGTATTGCCGGTGGCGATCTTGTCGGGGCTGACGGTGCCGGAGAAGCGCACGTATTCAACGCCTTTGTCGAGCGCGACCTGCTTCTCGCCGCTGACCAGAAGATTGCCGTTTTGCAGCACTTCGATCACGGTCACGCCGATGGTGCCGGTAAAGTTGTTGCTGGACGAAATGGCGCCCTTCTCATCATATTTGCTGGTGCTGCCGCCGCTGCCGGACAACTCCTTGATCGACGTGCCGAACAAGGTCGGCGCGATGGCGCTTGCGCTGCCGGTCTTGCTGGACGAACTGCCGGCCGACTTGGCGGCCGTGGTGTTTTCATTGATGACAATGGTCAGCGTATCGCCCACCAGACGCGCACGACGATCTTCCAGCAACGGACGATATGCCGCCGACTGGAAAATCGCACCGTTGGTCGGCGGTGCATACGAAGCCGGCTCGGGCCGGGCCGACTTCGGCCCGGTGACGATCGACTCCGGCACGGTGGTACATCCAGCGATGGCGAACATCCCGATGATGGCAGCAAGTTTCAGCAGGCTATTCATGTTTGCCTCATCCCATTTCAACAAAACAAAGTAATACAAATACGCATGACACCAAACATTACATCTGCGACAGTTTCGCCAGCATCTGGTCGGACGTGGTGATGGCCTTGCTGTTGATTTCGTAAGCGCGCTGGGTCTGGATCATGTTGACCATTTCCTCGACCACGTTCACGTTCGATGTTTCAACGTAACCTTGCCACAGTGCGCCGGCGCCGTTGGTGCCCGGGGTATTCGGTGCTGGCGTGCCGGATGCGGCAGTTTCCGCATACAGGTTTTCGCCCTTGCTTTCCAGACCGGCCGGATTGATGAAGGTGGCGACCTGCAGTGTGCCGATCTGTGTTGTTGCCGTCGAGCCGGCTTGCATGATCGATACCGTGCCGTCGCGACCGACTGTCAGCTTGGTGGTATTGGCAGGAATCGTGATCGGCGGCTGAACGGTGTAGCCGCTGGAAGTCACCAGTTGACCCTGGCTGTCCGTCTGGAACGAGCCGTCACGCGTGTATTGCGTAGTGCCGTCCGGCATCAGAACCTGAAAGAAACCTGCGCCTTGGATGGCGATGTCCTTGTCATTGTCTGTCTGGTTCACGTTGCCTTGCGTATGAATACGCTCGGTGGCAACCGGACGCACGCCGGTACCGATTTGCAGGCCCGATGGCAATTGCGTCTGCTGCGACGATTGCGCGCCCGGCTGACGGATGGTCTGGTACATCAGATCTTCAAACACGGCGCGCGAACGCTTGAAGCCGTTGGTGCTGACGTTAGCCAGGTTATTGGAGATCACGTCCAGCTGCGTTTGCTGCGCATCCAGACCGGTTTTGGAAATCCACAAGGAACGAATCATTTTTTCTCCAGTACCTGGTTATTAACTCAACGACAGAATTTGGTTTGCTTTATCTGCATCACTTTGGGCGGTTGTAATCACCTTCATGTTCAGATCGAATTGGCGTGCGAGATTGATCATGCTGACCATCGACTCGACGACATTGACGTTACTGCCTTCCAGCGCACCGCCGGCGAGGCGGACGTTGGCGTCCGGCGGCGCCTGCGTGCCCACGGTCATGCGGAACAATCCGTCATCGCCGCGCTTCAATGCTTTTTCATCCGGATTGACCAGCTTGATCCGTCCCAGGATATTCACCGCATTTGGCGTCCCGGTGGTCGGAATCGACGACACCGTGCCGTCGGAAGCGATCGCAATGGTGACATCGGGCGGAATACTGATCGGACCGCCGTCGCCCATGACGTTCAGGCCGGTCTGCGTTTGCAGAATGCCGTTTTCGCTCAGCTTGAAGCTGCCGTTGCGGGTATAGGCTTCGCCGCCGTCGGAACTCTGCACGGCAATCCAGCCCGGCCCCTGAACGGCGACATCGAGCGCGCGCCCGGTGTCCTGAATCGGACCGGCGCTGAAATTGGTGCCTGCGGTCGAATCGACCACAAACGTACGCGTGGCCAGCCCTTCGCCGACAACAGGCACTGCGCGAAATGTGTTGAGCTGCTCGCGAAAACCGGTCGTCGTTGCATTGGCCAGATTGTTGCTGGCATTGGCCTGCTGCTCCAATGAGTGCTTGGCGCCGGACATCGCGGTGTAGATCACACGATCCATAGTTACCCCTATATTTGCGTGCGGCAGTGTTGCCGCACGCTTCCCCGCTTAATGCAGATTGCTCAGACCGATTAACGCAGGCTGACCAAGGTTTGCAGGACGGTATCCTGCACCTTGATGGTTTGCGAATTGGCCTGATAAACGCGTTGCGCCACGATCATGTTGACCAGCTCAGTGGTCAGATCGACGTTGGAGTCTTCCACGGCACGCGCTTGCAAGACACCGAACTGGCCGGTGGTCGGCTTGCCGATCAATGGATCGCCCGCATCGGACGTCGCGGTGTACAAGTTGCTGCCCAGAGGCTGCAAGCCGTTGGGATTGGCGAAATTGACCAGCAGAACCTGACCCAGAACCTTGGTGTCATTGTTCGAATAGCTGCCCATGATCTGGCCGTCTTTGCCGATCGAGAAGCTCGACAAAACACCTGGCTCTTTACCGTCCTGGCTTTGCGCGACTGGTGCAAAATCGGCGCCGGTCTGGGTCGTGCCGCTATAGTTCAGGGTGATGCCGGCAGCAGCAAAAGCCGCGCCAGGTTTCGCGGTCAGATTCAGCGTCGCGGCAGGCTGCGCGCTGGTCAGAATACCGTTATTGTCGAAAGTCAGCGTACCGACTTTCGCTTGTGTGGCAGGAGCCACGATAGCCGGATATGGCGCACCGTCAACGGTCGTATAGACATCCCAGTTGGTCGCGGTTGCAGTCGACGTTGCTGTGTTCTTAACGTAGTAAGTCTGAACGTTATAGCTATTACCCAGACTGTCATAGACGGTCACGCCGGTCGTGCTGTTCCACGTTGTCGAGTCACCGAAAACGAATGGCGTTGTCGTGGAGTTGATCCCGGTCAGACGCGAGTCCAGATTCAACTTGGTTGTAACTCCTGTCGTCTGCGTCGCAGGAATATTCGAGGTATCGATCTTCAGCGGAACCGGATCGCCGCCCACCACCGTACCCAGCCAACCGGTCAGGTACGCGCCCTTTTCGCTTGGGTTGATGATGTAGCCATCTTTGTCCAGCTGGAACTGACCGTTACGGCCGTATAGCGGCGCCGCATCCGACAGGCTGCTTTGCATGCGGAAGAAGCCGTCGCCGTTGATGGCGATATCCAGCGGATTGTTGGTGGTGGTGACGTTGCCCTGTGTGAACGCCTGCTGCACGTTAGCCACTGCCACGCCGATACCGACCGGCGAGTTGCCGGAACGGTTCATCGAGTTCGCGTACATGTCGGCGAACTGCGCCTGCGCCGATTTGAAACCCACTGTGCTGGCGTTGGCAACGTTGTTGCCGATGACGTCGAGGCTCTTCGATGCCCCTGCCAAACCGCTCAGACCTTGTTGAAAACTCATTTGATTCTCCTTTTGCTGGACGCGGTCAGTGGATTAAAGAATTTGGACTACGTCGGTAGTCTTGATGGTGCCGATGTTCGATACGTTCAGCTTGACGCCGTCGGTGCCGGTGCTGACGCTGGCGACTGTACCGAACGCCAGAGCAGTGGCGCCGACTGCAGTACCGGCGCTGGTTGCCGACACGGTGAAGGTATAGGTGCCGTCTTTTGCCTGGCCGCCGGCATCGGTTGCGCCGTTCCAGATGATCGGCAAGGTGCCCGAACTCTGCGGACCCAGATCCAGCGAGTGGACAACGTTGCCGGCCGAGTCGCGGATGGTGACTTTGACGCTGTCCGCGTTGTCCGCCAGTTGCACGCCGAAGATGGCTTTTTGTGTAGTGACGTCGTTGCCGCTGGCATCCTTGGTCGTGTCCGATGTCAGCGTGACGTTGTTGCCCGGCGCCAGAACGCTGTGACCGATCATGTTGGCCGCTTGCAGCGATTGCGACGCGCCCAGATTGCTCATCAGCGACGCCAGGGTAGAGTTCAACTGACTGATGCCCGACACGGTCGACAGCTGAGCCAGCTGAGTGGTCAGCTGCGAGTTGTCCATCGGATTGGTCGGATCCTGATTTTGCATCTGCACCGTCAGCAGCTTCAGGAAGCGTTGCTGGATCGCTTCAGGGCTGTTGTCGTTCAGGCTGGAAGTGCTTGTCGAAGTTTGCGTCCCATTCATGGACGTCAGCAGATCATTGGAAACAGTAGTCATGATTAGGATCTTCCTTAAGTACCGATAGTGAGGGTTTTCATCAACATATTCTTGGCGGTGTTCATCGTCTCGACGTTGGTCTGATACGAGCGCGAAGCGGAGATCATGTTGACCATCTCCTCTACCGGATTAACGTTCGGCATGGCGACATAGCCGTTGGCATCAGCCAATGGATGCTTCGGGTCATACGTCAGCTTTGGCGGGGCCTGGTCTTCGACGATCTGGTCGACCTTGACGCCGCTGTCGGAAATATTGCCGTATGGCACAGCCTTGAACACGACTTGCTTGGCCTTGTACGGCTGACCGTTCGGGCTGGTCGCGCTGTCGGCGTTGGCGATGTTGCTGGCGACCGTATTGAGGCGCTGGGACTGCGCGCTCATGGCCGAGCCGGCGACATTGAAGATATTGGAAAGAGACATGATGATCAGCCCGGTTGGATGGCGGCGAGCAGCGTCTTGATCTGCCCGTTGACGGCCGTAACGCCTGCTTCGTAACGCACGGCGTTGTCGGTAAATTGGTTGCGCTCGACGTCCATGTCGACGGTATTGCCGTCCACGCTACCCTGCGTGACCGTGCGATACAGCAGCGGCGACCCGCCGATGCCGCTGTCGCCTGTCGGCTTGCCGGCAATATGGCCTGCCGACGTACGCGCCAGCTCCACCGGCGGCACTTTGGTCGTCTTGCCGTCCATGGCGCCCTGCAAGGTCTTCGCAAAGTCGATGTCGCGCGCTTTATAATTGGGCGTATCGGCATTGGCGATATTGGACGCCAGCAATTGCTGACGCTGGGCGCGCAAGTTCAGCGCCGTCTCGTTAAACCTCAGATAATCATCCAGTTTTGCGACCATCAATTTCTCCTGAATGCGCCCTTCAAAAAGTACGCATTACGCCGATAATGGGATTTAGATACCATTGGATCATACGACCCCACCTGAAACTCGATTGCCCGATAAAGAGATAAATCTGTGCCTTGTTCAGCCTTTTGATGAGGGCTGCGGCTATTAGTATTGCTGACACGATGGCCACTCCTGCGGCCACTAAGGTGTTAAAGTTGTTGTTATGAAATCATTCTTCACAGCGCTGGCGTTGCTCCTGCCTCTGATCGGCTCCCCGGTGCTTGCACAAACGGCAATTCCCGACCCTGCAAATTCACCGCCACGGCAGAATCTTGGCGCCCTGCAGCAGATCGCCGAACAATTCGTCAAAGTCCAGACCACCGGCCTGTCCGGCACGGTCAATGCAAGCATTGAACCGGTCGACAGCCGCCTGAACCTGCCCTCTTGCCCGTCGCCGCAAGCCTTCCTGCCTAACGGCGGCCGCCTGTGGGGCAAGACAACCATCGGCATCAAGTGCACCGCCCCTTCGCCCTGGACGATTTACGTACGCGCCACGGTGCAAGTCATTGCCGAATATATTGTCGCAGCCACGCCGCTGGCGCAAGGCCAGACAATCGGCCCCAACGACATCAGCAAGGTCAAGGGCGATTTGTCGAACTTGCCGAGCGGCATCATCACTGACCCGGCCCAGGCGATCGGCCGCACCGCGAACATCTCCCTGGCGGCCGGCGCACCGCTGCGCCAGGATACTTTACGCGCCAATCGTGTCGTACAACAAGGGCAATCGGTCCGCATCGTATCCACCGGCCCGGGTTTCCAGATTGCAACCGAGGGACGCGCCCTGAACAACGCCAGCGAAGGCCAGATAGCGCAAGCCCGGACGCCCGCCGGACAGGTGGTCAGCGGGGTCGCCAGAGCGGGCGGAATTGTCGAGATCAATTACTGACGAGCAACGAATTATTGCCGGAGAAAAAGAATTAAAGTTTGCGGAAAAATCGCCGATAATCTATGCAACAGGCGGGCCAGAGAGCCCTAACCACTCAAGGATGATGCCGTGAACGTTAATGACGCCCTTAAAACTGGCACAGGTTTACCCGAGGTAGCGCAGCCCCAGCCGCGCACTCCAGGCGCGACCGGAGCCAAGACGGATACAGTCAGCGCCGATTCCGCCAATGTACAGTTGTCTGCTCAGTATCAGTCGCTTGGTACGAAGGCGGCAGCAAGTCCAAGCGGCAGTTTCGACGCCAAGAAAGTTGCAGAAATCAAAGCAGCAATTGCCAATGGCACCTTCCAGGTTGATCCTGAAAAAGTTGCCAGCGGCCTGTTGGACACCGTGAAAAATCTGATCAGCACACGCAGCAAAGCTTAATGTAATGACAAGCACGACTTCGCAATTGCCCTCGCAATACCTGGCTGAAGAAAAGCAGGTAACGTCGCGCCTTGTTGCCACGCTGGAACAAGAGCAGGCACTGCTCAGCGGTAACGGCGATGCCGATGAAATTCCCGGCGTCATCAACGAAAAAGCGCAGATCATTGCCGAAATGGCGAGACTGGCCGAGCAACGCTACAAACTGCTGTCGGCGGCAGGTTTCCCTGCCAGCGAAAACGGCATGCAAAGCTGGCTCGAGCAGCACGGCGCCGATGCCGCGAAAACACAATGGAATGAGCTGTTCGAACTGGCGCAATCGGCGCGGGAACTGAACCGCGTCAACGGCACGCTGGTCGGCCGTCAGATGGCCATCAATCAAAACGCCCTGAAGATTCTGCAAGGCAGAAGCGGCGGCGGTTCGCTCTACGGTCCGGATGGTTCGGCCAGTGTCGGCTCAACCGGACGCCCGCTTGGCATAGGCTGAGCCCGCCGCGCAAAGCAAAAAAAAGACCGCCGATGCGGTCTTTTTTATTGCCTGCCAGGTTTGCGTTATTGATCAGCCTGATGCTGGCTAAGGCCTGATCTTTGGCGTGCCGTCGGCAATCGGCACCTCGGTCACCTGCTCTGCCAGGCGCGACAGGATCATCACGTCCACGCGCCGGTTGCGCAGGCGCCCTTCCGGGGTGTCATTCGACGCCACCGGCTGATTGGATCCATGCCCCACCGCCGTCAAGCGCATTTCGGCAATCCCCTGATTGCCGAACAGACGCGCAACCGTACTGGCGCGCACTGCCGACAATTCCCAGTTGGACGGAAACACCGTCGTGCTGATCTGCGTGTTGTCGGTATGGCCTTCGATCTGGATCGCATGATCGTCGTTCCTGAGCACCCTGGCGATGGCAATCAGCGTTTCCTCGGATTCCTTGCTGACCTTGGCGTCGCCCGGCGCAAACAAGACGTTCGCATTGATCTCGACGTTGACGCCGACACTGGTTTGCGTCACACGCACCTTGCCCTCCTGCACCAGCGGCGCCAGCACTTGCATGATGTCGCGCGCCATGTCGGTCATGCGCTCTTTTTCGCGCCGCAAGGCTTCGTTGTTGCGCGGTTTTTGCAGCGGAGGAATTTTTGGCGTGGCGGCTTGCTGCGCGCCCTGGCCGCCGGCCTGCACGATCACCGGCGCAGTGGATACCGGCTCTTTGCCGAAGGCATTGATCAGTGAGTCGGCGAGTATCTTGTACTTGCCTTCGTTGACCTGGGAGATCGCGTACATGACCACGAAGAAGGCGAACAGCAGCGTGATGAAGTCGGCATAGGAAACCAACCAGCGCTCATGATTCTCGTGTTCTTCCTCATGTTTTTTGCGCGCCATGGATACCGCCGTATTTTGCGTTGTTACGCGTTTTCGAAGTAGGACTCGGCGCGTTCCTGAATGACTCGGGGATTGTCGCCGCTGGCGATGCCGAACAGGCTGTCGGCAATCATCTCCCGTTTGGTCACTTCCGCGGCCAACAGTTCTTTCAGTTTATTGCCAACCGGTAAAAAGAACAGATTGGCGAGGCCTACGCCATAAATCGTGGCAACAAACGCCACCGCAATCCCGCCGCCCAGGCGCGCCGGATCCGCCAGATTTTCCATGACGTGGATAAGCCCCAGCACGGCCCCGAGGATGCCGATCGTCGGTGAATAGCCGCCGGCAGCTTCCCAGATTTTCATGGCCTGGCGCTGCCGGGTTTCGTAGGTGGAAATGTCGACTTCGAGGATCTCGAGCATCTTGGCGGGCGTGATGCCGTCGATCAGCAAGCGCAATCCCTTTTTCACAAACGGATCGTTCGCGCTGTCCAGGTATTCCTCCAGATGCAGCAGTCCTTCGCGACGCGACACCGTGCTCCAGAGCGTGATGTCTTCAATCAGCTTGCGATGGTCGTGATCAGGGGGAGAAAACACCGACCCGATCAATTTCACGCCGCGCACGAAATTGTCGAGTCTGGTTTGCAGGAGGACGGCGCCGACTGTGCCGGCAAAGACGATCAGGAATGCCGTCGGCTGCAGGATGGAACCAAGATGACCGCCTTCCAATATCTGCCCCAGGAAAATCCCTCCCAGGGCCAACGCCAAACCGCCTATGCTACTCCAGTCCACGCTTGCTCCCTCAAGGTCGAGCGCATACGAGCAATCGCCTGACTATGCAGCTGGCATACTCGCGACTCGGACACGCCCATGACGGCGCCGATTTCTTTCAGGTTCATTTCCTGTTCGTAGTACAGGCCCATCAGGATCTTCTCTCGCTCCGGCAGCGCCTTGATCGAATCGATCACCGCTTCGCGGAAACCGCCGTTGATCAGATTCTGCAGAGGGTCGTCGCTCTGGCTGGTCTGATAGCGATCGAGGAAATGCTCATGGCCGCCTTCGGCATCGTGAAAGTCTTCGTAATAGATCAGTTGATGGCCGCCGCACTCGGTCAGCATCTCCTGGTATTCGTCCAGACTCATCTTGAGCTGTTTGGCGACTTCCGCCTCTTGCGGCGGCCGTCCCAGTTGCTGCATCAGAACGTGGATTGCATCTTCGATCTTGCGCGTGCTTTGACGGATGCTGCGCGGCAGCCAGTCGCTGCTGCGCAGCTCATCCAGCATGGCGCCGCGAATGCGTTGCACGGCGTACGTTTCGAACTGCGCACCATGCGTTTCTTCATAGCGATTGACGGCATCAAGCAGACCTATCATGCCTGCCTGAATCAAATCGTCCACTTCCACACTCGGCGGAAGCTTTGCTTTCATCTGATGCGCCAGCTTTTTTACCAGCGGCGCATGCTGCCGAAGCAAATCATTCTTGTCCGTCTTGCCATTGACGTTATACATAACACGTCATACTCCGAGACTGGCGCCATCGGTTGCCATACCGTACGTGCCTTTGGTGAGATTGGAAAGCGAGAACTGATTGGCCAAACGCTTGAATGCTACTGTTGCGCCGGTCAGAGGAAATGCCTCCAACACGGTACGGCCCTGCCCCGAAGCACGGCGGATATGCTCGTCGGCCGGGATAGAACCCATGAAATTCAATTGTGCCGCCAGATAACGGTTGGCTGCCTGCGCCATGTTGGCGAACACCATTTGCGCTTCCGCATCCGAACCGCCGGTCACCAGCAAATTGAAGGGACGGCGCCCGAGGCGGTCGCTCAGGCTTTTGATCAGCACGTACGCCGCTTTGATGGAATTGGCGCTGGTCGACATGTGCACGACGATCTCCCCCATTTCCATGGCGGGAACCGGCAAAACATCATCGTCGCTGAGCTCGCCGTTGACGAGCGTGATGTCCGACTCTTCCGTCAGCGCATCGAAAATTGCCGCCAGACGCGACGCCTGCGGATGCGTTGCCGCAGAAACATTCTTGCGCGACAGGCGCGCCAGCGCAAAACCTTCCGGCACCAGGCGCACCGCCTCCTCAAGATCGCGCTCCTGGCGTGCGACGTCAAGCAGGCTCGCCACGGTGAGTCCGCCGAATCGGGACAAGATGCTCGATGGCGTCATGCAAGCGTCGACCAGCAGGGCGTTGCAATCATTCGCGGCCAGAGAAGCAGCCAGATTGATCAGCATCGCGCCTTTTTCGTCGTCGGGCAGTACCGAGAAGAAACTGAACACGCGCGGCGTCGGACGCTCCAGCATCCGGCGCAGTCCTTCCGCTTGATCAACATCATAGCTAGCCAAGGATCACCTCCCGCAGGCTTTTGTCATTCATGGCCGTTGCTGTCGGTCCGACAACAACGGGCAACTCTGCATCCTGAAACTCGAACGGCGCGGTTTCACGTTTCAGTTTAAAGGCTCGGTCAGCCAGATACAACTTGTTGGCGACGTGCAAGTCTTCGGGAACGCGCTGACCGTTTGCGACGTAATACAGATTCAGTTTTTGACGGATGACAACATCGAGCACGTTGCCGATGGTCGCTGCTTCATCGAGCTTGGTGATGATGCAGCCGGCCAGGCCGTCGACCGAATACGCGCTCACGACTTCGTTGAGCGTGCCGCCGGTCGCTGTTGCATTGAGGCAAAGCAGGCGCTTGATCTCGGTGCCGGCGCCGGACAGCATGGCTGCCTGTTCGGCCACCATCTGATCGCGCTGGCCCATGCCTGCCGTATCGATTAGGACAGTATGTTTGCCGCGCAGTTCGTCCAAAGCGATACGCAAATCGGCTTCGTCTTTCACCGAGTGCACCATCACGCCGAGAATCTTGCCGTAGATGCGCAATTGCTCGTAGCCGCCGATACGATAACCATCGGTCGTGATCAGGGCCAGCTTGCCCGGACCGTGGCGCATCACACAGCGCGCCGCCAGCTTGGCGGTCGTGGTCGTTTTGCCAACGCCGGTCGGACCGACCAGCGCGTAGACGCCGCCCTCTTCCAGCAATTCGTTTTCGTTGGCCATGGTCATCAGATTCTTGGCCAGCACCGATTTCACCCAGAACATCGCATCTTGCGACTTCGGATTCTGCGGCAAGTTTTCCGTGATCAGGCGCGACAGGCTGGCGCTGAAACCGGCGGCCAGCATTTCACGCATGATGGCGGCCTTGGCCGGTTCACGCTTTTGCGTACCGCCCCAGGAAATTTCAGCCAGTTGCGTTTCCAGCACGCCGCGCATGGAACGGATTTCGGTCATCACGTCGGACAGAATTTCGTCGTAATCCTTGCCGTCGAATTCAGCCATGATCGGCGATTGCTTCGGACGCTGTGCGGACGGCGACGCTGCCGCAGAAGCCGCAGAGGCAGGACGCTGCTGCTGAGCGCCCTCTTGCTGCTCCTTGGCGCTGGCGCGCGCGGCGTTGCGGGTGCGCCATACGCGCGCTTCCGCCTGTGCGGCGCTGTGTTCGATCGCGTTCGATTCGACGCCGAGGCCCTGATGCTCGACGCGACGCGGCGCCGCAGCTTGCGGCTGGACCGGTTGCGCGGGAGGTCGTCGCACGGCCGGACGCGGCATCGCGTCCTTGGCCATGGCCGGCACCACCAGCGAAGACATGTCTTCGTTTGCCATCGCCAGAATCTCGACGCCGTCGTCGATATTACGATTGGAGAGGATGACCGCATCCGGTCCAAGCGCTTCGCGAACCTGGCGCCATGCATCGCGCGACGAACCTGCAATAAATTTTTTAACGTTCATGCTTGCCCTCCAACTAGGCTAGTAACTTTAATCGTTTTCGAATCAGGAACTTCAGCGTGCGAAAGCACCCGGAGCTGCGGCATTGCGCGTCGCAGGAAGCGCGACAACAATGCTCGTAACGGAGCCGGGACCAACAATACCGGGGTCAAACCCAATTGCTCTTGATGCCGTGCTGCATTCTCTGTCTGTGTAATCAGTGCGTCGGCCAGGCCCGGCTCGATGCCGCCGCCGTCCGGACCGCTGGCCTGCATCGCCTGCATCAGCAAACGTTCCAGCTTGCCGTCGAGCGCCATGACGGACAACTCTTCTTCGGTCGGGAAAATCTGCTGGATGATCGCGCGGCCCAGGGCAATACGCACGATGGCGGTAAGTTCGTTCGGCTCCTGCACCCGCGCCGCATTTTCGGCCAGGGTTTCGATAATAGTCCGCATATCCCGAATATGCACGCCTTCGATGAGCAGGTTTTGCAACACTTTTTGTACCGTGCCCAAAGGCAAGAGCTTCGGCACCAGATCTTCGACCAGCTTGGGCGCATCTTTGGCGATGTGGTCGAGCAGTTGCTGCACTTCCTGGCGGCCGAGCAATTCGGCGGCGTGCAAGGTAATCAGGTGATTCAGGTGGGTCGCGATCACGGTGCCGGTATCGACCACGGTGTAGCCCATGGTCTGCGCCATTTCGCGCATGCCGCTTTCGATCCAGACCGCAGGCAGGCCAAAGGCCGGATCGCTGGTCATCAGACCCGGCAGCGGACCGGTCACCATGCCTGGATTGATCGCCAGGAATTGGCCGAATGTCGCTTCGCCCTTGCCGATTTCCACACCCTTCAACGCAATCCGATAGGCCGACGGCTTCAATTCCAGATTGTCGCGAATGTGCACCGGCGGCGACAGGAAGCCGACTTCCTGCGCGAATTTTTTACGGATGCCCTTGATGCGGCGCAAGAGTTCGCCGCCCTGCCCCTTGTCGACCAGCGGGATCAGGCGATAGCCGACTTCCAGACCCAGCGTGTCGACCGGCAGAATATCTTGCCAGGTCGCCTCTTCGATTTCGGGCGCGACGGCGGTCGGCGCCGGCATTTCGGTCTGCACGGCGGCTTCCTGGATACGCTTGCCGACCGCATAAGCGGTACCGGCCAATATGCCCGCCAGCAGGATGAAAGCGATATGCGGCATGCCCGGGATCAGCCCCATGCCGCCGATAATGATGGCGGTCAGGTAAAGCACTTCCGGCTTGGCAAACAACTGGTTGATCAGCTGGCCGCCGACGTCCTGGTCATTGGCCACGCGGGACACCACGACGCCGGCTGCGGTCGAGATGATCAGCGAAGGAATCTGTGCCACCAGGCCGTCACCGATGGCCAGCAAGGTGTAGTTCTTGAGCGCCATGTCGAAGGCCAGGTCATGTTGGATCATACCGACCACCAGACCGCCGACGATGTTGACGACGGTGACGATGATGCCGGCCACGGCGTCGCCGCGCACGTACTTGCTGGCACCGTCCATCGCGCCGTAGAACTCGGCTTCCTGTGCCACTTCCTTGCGGCGCGCACGCGCCTCGGGCTCGCCGATCATGCCGGCGTTCAGGTCGGCATCGATCGCCATCTGTTTACCCGGCATCGCATCCAGGGTAAAACGCGCACCAACTTCAGCAATACGGCCGGCGCCCTTGGTGACGACCGTGAAGTTGATGATCGTCAGGATGATGAACACCACGATACCGACGGTATAGTTGCCGCCGATCAGGAAGTGGCCGAAGGCCTCGATCACCTTACCTGCGGCGTCCGGCCCAGTGTGGCCTTCGGTCAGCACCACGCGCGTGGAAGCGACGTTGAGCGACAGGCGCAGCATGGTGCTCACCAGCAGCACTGCGGGGAAGGCAACGAAGTCGAGCGGCTTGACGGTGTACAAGGCAGTCAGCAGGACGATGACCGACAGCGAGATGTTGAAGCTGAACAGGATGTCCAGTGCGAACGCAGGCAGCGGCAGCACCATCATCGCCAGCATCATCACGATCAGTACCGGCGCAGCCAGCGCCTTGGTATGCTTTACCGGCACCCAGGCCGGCAGTTTCATGCTGCTGATATTGTTCAGATTCATCGTGCTGCCCTAGCTCGGATGGCAGCAATTGCGGCCTTGCGTTTGTACAAAGGATCGTCCATTTCTTTCGGCACATCCAGGTCATGCGGTTCTTCCGGCCGCACACCGCCGCCGGCGCCATAGGTGCGCAGCTGGAAGATGTAGGCCAGCACTTCGGCCACGGCGGTATAGAGCGCCTCGGGAATTTCGTCGCCGATTTCGGTGTGGTAGTGCAAGGCGCGCGCCAGCGGCGGCGCCTCGAGAATCGGCACTTTGTGTTCGCGCGCCAGTTCGCGGATCTTCGCGGCCACCGCTTCGGTCCCCTTGGCAACCACGGTCGGCGCCGACATCGAACCTTCGCTGTACTTGAGCGCAACGGCAAAGTGCGTCGGGTTGGTCACCACCACGTCGGCGGTCGGCACGTTGGACATCATGCGGCGGCGCGCTGCGGCACGCTGCAGTTGGCGAATCTTGCCCTTGATCTGCGGGTTACCGTCGGACTCCTTGTGCTCGTCCTTGACTTCCTGACGGGTCATCTTCAGCTTGCGGTTGTAGTTCCACAACTGATAGGGCACATCGATGGCGGCAATCACGATCAATGCGCACACGATCATGATGAAGCTGGACCACAGCAGATGCGGCATGTGCATGCTGCTGGCCTCAAGCGGCTCAACACTGAGATTGAGCACCGCATCGATATGGCTCTTCATGGCCAGCCAGGCAACAGTGCCCACCAGGACGGTCTTGAGGATACCCTTGCCGAGCTCGACCAGGGAATTGATGGAAAACATGTTCATGAAGCCCGAAATCGGGTTCATGCGGCTGAATTTGGGAACCAGGGAGCTGCTGTTGAACAGCCAGCCGCCGAGGATCAGAGGGGATGCCACTGCAGCCAGCGTCATCATGAAGGCGATCGGGATCATCGCCACCGCGATTTCCATGAAATGCCCGCTCAGGTGATTGAACAACAACACCGGATCGTAGGCCATCTCGCGTTCGAACGTCATGGTGGACACCATGATGCGGTTCAGGCTGGTGATCAGCGGACCGGTAAACATCCAGACCGTCGCGCCGCCGATCAGCAACGTGACACACGTAGCCATCTCGCGCGAACGCGGCACATCGCCCTGCTCACGCGCTTTTTCAACGCGTTTGCTGGTGGGCTGTTCGGTCCGTTCCTGATCGCTATCTTCGGCCACTGCCGCTCCCCTGTATTGCTGCTTTCCGCTTGTAAGGACGGAATTTTGAGACTATCAGGGGGAATTATTGGCGACGGAGGCCTTGTATCATCGCGGGAATAAGGGGCGAAACGCCCCGTATTTCGGGGTAGGAAAAGCACGCCAAGTCTGCCTTCAGAGGGAGGAGGCAGAAATAACGGAGGGAGATACCTGCGCCGGGATGAAAATTTACATCTGTCCCGGCGAGGTTTGCTGCAGAGAATTATCTGATAAACAACAACATCCGATCAACCCTGACTCAGAAACCGAGGCTTTCCAGCAAATCGTCAACCTGGCTTTGATTGGCGATGACATTGGTGCCCGTCGGATTGATCTGCGGACCGTTGAGCAAGCCATTGTCTTCGCGCTTGGCTTCCGGCGGCGAGTAGTCCACCAGCAGTTGCACCAGCTGGCTTTCAATATCGTGCGCCAGTGCGGTAACGCGCTTGATCACCTGCCCGGTCAGATCCTGAAAATCCTGCGCCATCATGATGTCCAGCAACTGCTGCTTGGTCATGCTGACATTTTCGCGGGTCGAGCCGAGGTACAGCTGGGTCTTTTCCGCCATGGCGCGATAGGCCTCTTCGGAAAAACCGGCTTCGGTGACAGCTTTCCACTCTGCGGCCAGGCTGCCGGCACCTTCGCCGATGGCGTCCTGCATCGGGCCGGCGGTCTCGGTCGCGTTCAGCACGCGCTGCGCCGCCTTCTCCGTCATCATCGCCACATATTCGAGACGATCACGCGCATCGGGCATATCGCTCGCAGCCTTCTCCAGCAGACGATCAAAACCCAAGCCGCGCAGATTGTCATGCAAGCTGCGCGTCATGTGCCCTATGCGTGACAGGAACTGGTCTTGCTGATCCGCCCCCGGAGTAACGGCTCCTTGGGATGCAGTATCCACGTTAGCCTCCGGCATCCATCTTTTCGAAGATCTTGCCGAGCTTTTCGTCCAGCGTCGCTGCCGTGAACGGCTTGACCACGTAGCCATTGGCGCCGGCTTGCGCGGCGGCAACAATGTTTTCCTTCTTGGCTTCCGCGGTCACCATCAAGACCGGCAGCTTGGCCAGCGCCGGATCTTTACGGATTTCCTGCAACATGGTCAGACCGTCCATGTTGGGCATGTTCCAGTCGGAAACCACGAAGTCGAACTGATCGCTGCGCAGCTTGTGCAACGCCTGCACGCCATCTTCGGCTTCATCCACGTTGGTGTAACCCAGCTCTTTGAGCAGGTTCCGGACGATGCGGCGCATCGTGGAGAAATCGTCTACAACGAGAAACTTGGTATTTGGGCCTGCCATGACTATTACTCCATTGAATCAAAACAATTGTTGACGATAACGACACGAATACAGCGAAACTTGAGGCCCTGTCCTACAAAACTACGCATTTGCCACTGCGCTACTACTGAGCATCTTATTCGATAATGGGCTGCATAGTACTTGAACTTGAACTACACGCGCAATGCACGACTGCCGTGCTCTGCGAGATAACTCATCACGCGGCCCGGCATGGCCTGCAATGACAACACCTCATGCGCGCCGCCGACGGCAATCGCCTCGCGCGGCATGCCGAACACCACGCAGGAAGCCTCGTCCTGCGCAAAATTGTAGGCGCCGGCATTGCGCATTTCCAGCATGCCCAGCGCGCCGTCCTTGCCCATGCCGGTCAAAATCACGCCGAGCGCGTTCTTGCCGGCGCACGCCGCCGCCGAATGGAACAGCACATCGACCGACGGCCGATGGCGATTGACCGGCGGCCCCTGGTCAAGCTGCGTCATGTAGTTGGCGCCGCTGCGCACCAGCTTCAGGTGCGAATGCCCCGGCGCGATATAGGCGTGGCCCGGCAGGATACGTTCGTTGCCGGCCGCTTCCTTGACCGAAATCTTGCACAGATTGTCCAGGCGCTGCGCGAACGAGCGCGTAAAACCTTCCGGCATGTGCTGCGTGATCAGGATGCCCGGGCAATCCGACGGCATCTTGATCAGAAACTCCTTGATTGCCTCGGTGCCGCCGGTGGAGGCGCCGATGATGATCAGCTTTTCGCTCGACAGCAGCGGATTGCGCATTTGCGGCAAGGGTTCGCCGCCTGAGCTCTTGTGCGCATCCGGATGCGGGATTGCGCGTGGACGAATGCTGGCCTTCGATGCCGCGCGAATCTTGTCGGCGATCATGTCGGTGTATTCCTGCATGCCGCTCTGGATCGAAATCTTCGGCTTGGTCACGAAGTCGACTGCGCCCAGCTCAAGCGCGCGCAGGGTGATTTCCGAGCCGCGCTCGGTCAGCGAGGACACCATCACCACCGGCATCGGGCGCAGGCGCATCAGCTTCTCGAGGAAGTCGAGGCCGTCCATGCGCGGCATTTCGACATCCAGCGTCAATACATCCGGGTTGGTTTGCTTGATCAAGTCACGCGCGATGATAGGGTCAGGGGCCACGCCCACGACTTCCATATCTGGTTGGCTGCCGATGATCTCTTTCATGACGCTACGGATCAATGCCGAATCGTCAACGATCAATACTTTTATTTTCATACGATCAGTACTTTCCAGAAACTCGCTCCTGCGCATGCGCGCGGAAGCCTATGAACCATTGTACAACTCGCCCCGCAGGGAGCAAGCCCGACTTTAAAACAAGTCGACTGCGCCGCCAACCGGTTTCGTGACCAGCCTGCTGGCGTAGTCCTGTTCGCGGTTGACCAGCGTATTGTTGTGCAGCTGCTTGAGCTTTTTCACCAGCACCTTGCCGGTGCGCGGGAAAAAATACACCTTGCGCGGCCAGATGTCATTGAGATCTTCGGCCACGACGCGGATATTTTCCGCTTTCAGATAATCCCGGACGAACTGCGCATTGCGCTCGCCGACGTTGATGGCGATGAAGCCGCGCAATACATTGCCGCCGCCAAACACTTTCGCTTCCAGGTTTTCACGCCGCGCGCCCGCCTTGAGCACATCGTTGATGAGAATTTCCATGGCGTAGGTGCCATAGCGCATCGACGCGGAAATCGGGCTGTCGCCGTCGCCGCTGTCGGGCAGCATGAAGTGGTTCATCCCGCCGATGCCGGTGACGCGGTCGCGGATGCACGCCGACACGCAGGACCCCAGCACCGTGACGATCATCATGTCCTTGTGCGTGAAATAGTATTCGCCAGGCAGTATCTTCGCCGCGTCGCAGTCGAAGGTACGGTCGTAATAAACGTTGGATGCGAATTGATCCTGGCCTTGGGGGTTCATGATTTATTTCCCCACTTTGCGTTGTGACGCCGCATTGAGTTCGTAGACAGTCTTGCCCTTCAACTTCAATGCGTCGGAGACATACAGGAAATTTTCCGAATGGCCGGCAAACAGCAAGGCATGCGGCTTCATCAGCGGCACGAAGCGCGACAGGATCTTGCTCTGCGTCGGCTTGTCGAAGTAGATCATCACGTTGCGGCAAAAAATCACGTCAAATTGCCCCTGCACCGGCCAACTGTCGCCCAGCAGGTTCAACTGTTTGAAGGTCACCATCTTGCGCAGCTCCGGACGCACGCGGACATAGCCCTCCTGAGCGCCCTTGCCGCGCAGGAAGAACTTCTTCACGCGTTCGGGCGAGAGCTTGTCGATGCGCTCCATCGGATAAACACCGTTGGCGCCGGTTGCCAGCACATTGGTATCGATGTCGGTGGCGATGATCTGCGCCGGCGGCGTCAGGCTGCCGTAGGCTTCGCACAAGGTCATGGCGATCGTGTACGGCTCTTCGCCCGTCGAGGCGGCAGAACACCAGACCGTGACCGGCTCCTTCAAGGTCTTGACGAAATCGGCGAGGATGGGAAAGTGGTGCGATTCGCGGAAGAAGGACGTCAGATTGGTGGTCAGCGCATTGGTGAAGGCTTCCCACTCGTCTGCATCGCCGCCGCGCTCCAACAGGTCCAGGTATTGCACGAACGAGCCGATGCCGGTCGCGCGCAAACGCCGCGCCAGACGGCTATAGACCATTTCCTGCTTGCTTTCTGCCAGAGCGATGCCCGCGCGCTTGTAGATCAGGTCGCGGACCCGGTCAAAATCACGATTGGTAAAATCGAACTCTTTGACAGAATCAAGCTTATTCTGTGGCGCAGGTTTCAAGTTGATTTTCCTTTTCTATTACGGCCTGCCCGATTCTGAGACAAATACCCCCGTTGTCGAATAGTCTATCAACCTGCCCTGCACGGTCAAGCTGTTCAAGCCGAGATCTGGCGCACCAATCCCTTGCTGTTCTCGTTCTTGCTCACGCCGGTTAGCTGCTTAGGCGGCTTTTCTGACGGCGTTCTGACGGTTTGCGGCGCGGCAGCAATGCCGGTTGCCGCGACCGGCGCCCCCGCCTCGGCCTGACTCGACCGATAGCCGACGCGGAAACCGCCCCAATGCTTGCCGTTGACATAAATCGGCACCGACAGGTCGTGCATGACCTCGCCGGTATCGCGCTTGTATGTCTGCAAGAGGAAGGGTTTTGTATTCGCCCCGCAACGCTTTCCGGTACGGTCGCTGAAAATGCGCTTGGTGCGGTTATTCACCAGATCGGTGTCATAGTCGCCCGTCAATGGCCTGGAGAATTTTTTGTTGTGCGTCGGAAAGTAACCGTTGTTGTCGACCGCGCCGGCATACGCCAGTTGCGGCATCGCCTCCAGCAGCCCTTCTTGCACATCCGGCAGCACCCGATCGGTGAAGGCGTCGAACTGCGTCGTGTGCTTAGGCGGATTCGTGTTGGCGACCGGTTTATACGTGCGGTCAAACAGCGCCGCCTGCGTGATGCGTCCGGCCGCGATCGCCTCCTCGAACAACTTGCCGATGCGTTTGGCAGTTGCCGCCGCCGCTTTCTGGATGTCGTCGTGCTGCGTCTTCGCGTTGCTCTCGGCAATCGCGTCGTACACCAATTCGGCACGCTCCGACAACGCCATCGCCGATGCGGCGACGCGCGGCAACTCGATATCCGTGGCCAGCATGCCGTCGCGGATCTTGAGGATCGCCTCGGCGATCCGGTGCGTGGTCTCCACGTGCTCGCGAGACGCGCGGGCGATCTGCTGAATTTCCTCTTCCGAGATGGCCGCCGAGCGCTCGATGCTGCCGAGGAAGCCGTGTACGCGTTCGACGTTTTGCGACGCCTCCTGCACCTTCACGCTCAGCGCCTGCATGCCGCCGGCGGCGCGCTCCGCCTCTTCGGTGATGGAACGCACCATCGCGCCGATATCATCGGTCGCCTCCTTGGTGCGCTGCGCCAGTTGGCGCACTTCGCCGGCCACCACCGCAAAGCCGCGCCCGTGCTCACCCGCGCGCGCTGCTTCGATCGCCGCGTTCAAGGCCAGCAGATTGGTGCGTGCGGCAATCTCGCTGATCACTTCGGTAATGCCGTGAATGCGCTTGGATTTTTCCTGCAGCGCCGACATCATGACCGAAGCGTTCTGCGCATCGTGGCGCGCCTTGCTGATCTGCGCCAACCCCAGGTCGACTTCGGCGCGTCCGGCCACGCTTTCCAAACGCACGTCGGCAGCAACCTTGGAGGCGCGTTCCGCATTGGCGGCAATCTGTTCGGTGGTGCTGGCGTTCTGCTCGGAGCCGGCAACGATGCCGTTGGCCGCCTGCACGTCCTGGCCGATTTTATTTTTGATGGAGTCGACAAAATAAGAGGTCTCGGCCGCGCCGATCATGATGTGATCGATCTCGCTGCCGATCTTGTCGACGAAGCTGGCGCCCTGCCCGGCGTCGCCATTTTTCTTCGCAAGACTGGACAAGATCACCGCCGCTGCCGTCGCTATCACCGCCTGCCACAGCACCGGCACCGGCAATCCCGATGCGCCCAGGCCGGCGAACACGCCAACACCGACCGCGACCGGAATCACCACCGCCATCAACACCCCCAGCGCACGCGACAGCGCCTTGCTTTTCCTTTGGAACATACGGCAGTCTCCTCACTGTATTTCCGCCCCGCCCGATAAGCTGCTTATTTGCTATTGATTTGCTATCGTTTCGGCAAGTACGGATGTCGTCCGAACAACTTGTCTGAAAGGAGATCTGGATACGCCGAGCCGGTTCGCCCTCGATTTCTATTTATGCAATCCGGCACGCAGTCTCCCCCTATTTTGAAGGCAGCTTACAAGGCATAACTTACGTGTAGCTTATGCCGGAACGGTCGATGCAAAATCCACCGGACGATGCGTTCACGACTAGGCAAACATCATCTTTATATACCTGTTGCGCCATACCTGCCGGTAGGCAACTTCCGCAATGAGAAGGCGAAGCTGTCGAAGAAAAAACAAAAAGGGCCACAAGCAAAAACTTGTGGCCCTTCGATTTCTTTGGTCGGGACGGAGTGATTCGAACACTCGACCCCTTGCACCCCATGCAAGTACGCTACCAGGCTGCGCTACGCCCCGACGAGCCGGCAATTATAGCAGAGTGGAATTTGTTTTGTCTCTGCCAACATTCGATGCGTTTGAAAAACAGCGTGCGAATGACGAAAAATCCTATTGGGATGAGATCTTGCCATCGTCCTGCGCGGCGTCTTTCAGTTTCTTCACGGTCGGATCGGCCGGCTTCAGCCCCAGATTCTGCGAACGCAATTTGTCGCGGATCAAACGGAAGGCATCGACGTCCAGCATCGGCGTCAGGCCGTTGCCCTGCGCCTTGCGGCGCTTCATAGCTTGCGGCTGCGGCTGTGCCGGCAGGGGCATCGCTGCCACGGCGGCGGCCAGTGTCGAGAGTCCGCTCGCCAATTGCGTCGCCGCATCCGACAAGGTCACCGTATCGGTCGACGCCGGCGCCTGACTGTCATTGGGAGCGCTCGCCTTATTGACGCTTGCACTCACTTGGGAGGCGACACCCTGCGGGTTGTCGCTTGCATCGATCTTCATGTCTCATCCATTCCGTACTCGTATTTATCAATTAACGGATAAGGAGGCAAAATCTTTAACAAACAGCAAGGCCGCTTCGCGAAACGTCCACATGCTCTTTCGACAACTCGCGCTTTGGTTACGGTAACGAATGTAGTAACAGTAATTGCGTCAAAAGCTTGTCCGCGTCACAATACCTCGCATGTTGTCGGTGCGTCATTGCACCCTTGCAGCCAGGTTTTTCAATAATCGGCGCTGATTCCGCCTGATCGACCATTTGAAGGAACGAGCCAGATGACAGCTGATGAATTTCCAGGCGAAGTCGAATTGACGGATGCGCAGCAGTTCCAGCTGGCGGTATCGTCGATCCGCGACTATGCGATCTACATGCTGGACGTCAAGGGCAATATCACTACCTGGAACAATGGCGCGGAGCGCTTCAAGGGCTATACCGAGCAAGAGATTCTGGGTACGCACTTTTCCCGTTTTTATACCGCCGAAGATCAGGAAGTCGGACTGCCGGCGCGCGCGCTGCGCATCGCCGTCACGGAAGGCAAGTTCGAAGACGAAGGCTGGCGCGTGCGCAAGGATGGATCGCGCTTCTGGGCCAGCGTCGTCATCGATCCGATCATGAAGAAAAGCGGCGAGCTGATCGGCTTTGCCAAAATCACCCGCGACGTCACCGAAAAACAGCAAGCCGCCACAGCGCTGGCACAGGCCAATGCGGCCCTGTTCCAATCGCAGAAAATGGAAGCCCTGGGCAAACTCACCGGCGGCGTGGCGCACGACTTCAACAACCTGCTCGCCGTCGCCTCCAGCGGCATGGACGTCCTGGTTGCGCAGCATCCTGAACTGCAAGGCTCGCGCACGCTCGACAGCATGCGTCGCGCCATTTCGCGCGGCGCCGGCCTGACGCAGCAATTGCTGTCGTTTGCCCGGCAACAGCCGCTGCAGTCGGAAGAACACGACCTCAATGCCCTGATCAACGATTTCGAATCGGTGCTGCGCCGCGCGGGCAATTCATCGATCCAGTTCAAACTCCAGCTCGATTCCGGCGCGATTCCCGTCAAGATCGACGCCGCGCGTTTTGAAACCGCGCTGCTCAATCTCGTCGTCAACGCCTGCCAGGCCATGCCGGACGGCGGGCAACTGGCAATCAGCACCAGCCGGATCCGCCTGAAAGAAAAAGCCGTCAACAGCCTGGCGGCCGGGCTGTATGCAGAGATTCGCGTCGAGGACACCGGCGTCGGCATGACGCCCGATGTTGCCGCCCGCGCCTTCGAACCGTTTTTCACCACCAAGGCGCCGGGTGAAGGCACAGGCCTGGGCTTAAGCCAGGTCCACGGCTTCATCAATCAATCGGCTGGCGACGTGGCCATCGCCAGCGAAGCCGGGCTCGGCTCGACCTTCATCGTCTACCTGCCGGTGATGGAAAGCAGCGAAGCGCGGGAGCGCAATGAAGGACGCGTCGATATCGAGACCGTGTTGATCGTCGACGACCAGCTCGACTTGCTGGAAGTGACCGCAGAACTCTTCCGCACGCTCGGCTATGAAGCCCTGACCGCCACCAGCGGCGCTGAAGCGCTGGAGGTATTGGAACGCACCTCCGTCGACATCCTGTTCAGCGACGTGGTCATGCCCAACAGCATCAGCGGCGTCGAACTGGCGAAACTGACGCGCGAACAATATCCGGCCACTAAAATCATCCTCGCCTCGGGCTATCCCCTGCCCGGCCTGAACTCGACGCAAGGCAGCGTGCACGGCTTCTCCTTTCTCAACAAACCCTATCAATTGTCCGACCTGGCCAAGACGCTGCGCAGCAAGAATTGATGGCGGTTACCGATCGCGTTCATTGTTGAGATGGGCGGCTTCCAACCGCACTTTTACCGAAGTCTCCCGCCCGAACCTGAAAAATGACCGTCAATCCGGCAAGAATACGCGCCGAAGACGCCTCAAACCGGTATCGAACGTAGGAAACCCAGTCATCCTCTGGTAAGATGTCGCATATCTTTTTGCGGGCTGACGGCGTTCGTCCGGACGCGTTTTCACGCAATACCAGGCTACTTTCACACATATCGACCTATAAAAATGGAAGTTAACGAGACACCCAGCCCGCTGATGCGCCCACGCAAGAAAACCCAGAGCCTGTCTCAGGAAGTGGTTGGCGCGATTTCCGAAATGATCTCCAACGGCGCCATCAAGCCGGGCGAGAAGCTGCCGACCGAGTCTGAAATCATGCTCACCCAGGGCGTCAGCCGCACCGTGGTGCGCGAAGCGATTTCACGCCTGCAGGCCGCCGGACTGGTGGAAACGCGGCACGGCATCGGCACCTTCGTGCTGGAGGCGCAAAAGGCCGGCAACATCAATATCGACCCGGCCACCATCACCACGATGAAGGATCTGCTGGCGCTGCTGGAGTTGCGCATCAGCCTGGAAACCGAAACCGCCGGCCTGGCCGCCGCACGCCGCACCGACGAACAACTGCTGGAGATCCGCCAGGCGCTGGACGCCTTCCATGAGAACCTGAAGAAAGGCAATGACACCGTCGGCCCGGACTTCCGCTTCCATTTCCAGATCGCCACCGCCACCGGCAACCGCTATTTCATTGAAATCCTGAGTCACCTCGGCGCCGGCGTGATCCCGCGCAAGCGCCTGAACACCGCCGAACTGGCGCGCGACCCGCAAGCCAGCTATCTGGACCGCGTGCAGCGCGAACACGAAGACATCTACGAAGCCATCGCCCGCCGCGACACCGAAGCGGCGCGCGCGGCCATGCGCAACCACCTGACCAACAGCCGCGAGCGTCTGCGCCGTGCGCAGGAAGCAGCTGAATCGGCAGCAGGTACGCAAAAGACCTCGGACACGTCGGATACCTGACCAGGCAATAAAACGTATTTCAGAATTGTCCTGCACTACCGTAGCAAGCTGATAACGACATCAGCGCAAAATCAACGCAACACCGGCCGGCAGCAAAAAACTGCTGGCTTTCTCCCAATTCATGTTGTACGATGACTGATATCTTAAGACACTTAAGAACGAGTTCCATCCAGAAGCGCTGACCATGTTCGGAATTTGTTCTCAAGCGCGACGGTATTTTTAACTTCATCACCTGGCACCTACTGACATGTACACACCACAAGACCTGAAACAGATCCTTTCCGCCGGCCTGCTCTCTTTCCCGCTGACTGACTTCGACGAGCAAGGCGACTTCCGCCCGAAGACCTACATCGAACGTCTGGAATGGCTGGCACCTTACGGCGCCAGCGCGCTGTTCGCGGCCGGTGGTACAGGTGAGTTCTTCTCGCTGGTGCCGGGCGAATATTCCGACATCATCCGCACCGCCGTGGAAACCTGCAAAGGCAAGGTGCCTATCATTGCCGGCGCCGGCGGCCCTACCCGCGCTGCGATTGCCTATGCACAAGAAGCCGAACGCCTGGGCGCGCACGGCATCCTGCTGATGCCGCATTACCTGACCGAAGCCAGCCAGGACGGCATCGCCGAGCACGTCGAAGCGGTCTGCAAATCGGTCAAGTTCGGCGTCATCATTTACAACCGCGGCGTCTGCAAACTGAACGCCGACATGCTGGAACGCCTGGCCGAGCGCTGCCCTAACCTGATCGGTTTCAAGGACGGCGTCGGTGAAATCGAATCCATGGTCACGATCCGCCGCCGTCTGGGCGATCGCTTCACCTACCTCGGCGGCCTGCCGACTGCGGAAGTCTACGCAGCTGCTTACAAGGCGCTGGGCGTGCCGGTCTACTCGTCGGCCGTGTTCAACTTCATCCCGAAGACGGCGATGGACTTCTACCACGCCATCGCCAAGGAAGACCACGCCACCGTCGGCAAGCTGATCGACGAATTCTTCCTGCCTTACCTGGCCATCCGCAATCGCAAGGCCGGTTATGCAGTGAGCATCGTCAAGGCCGGCGCCAAGGTTGTCGGTCACGATGCAGGCCCGGTGCGTACGCCGCTGACCGCCTGCACCGAAGCCGAACATGAAGAACTGGCTGCGCTGATCAAGCGCCTCGGACCTCAGTAATTGCAACACCACAATAAGTAACTCAATCCTCGACTGACCGCCGGATTCGTCCCGCGGTCAGTTTTGGCATCCACACCCAGGAGAACCCGATGACCCAATTCGCAAATTACATCAACGGTGAATGGCTGCAAGGCGCCAGCATCAACAAGAACGTCAACCCGTCCGACCTGTCCGACATCATCGGTGAGTACGCACAAGCCGATGCCGCGCAAGCCGACATCGCCATCGCCGCTGCACACGCCGCTTTCCCGGCCTGGAGCGTCGGCAACATCCAGGCGCGTTCGGATGCGCTGGACAAGATCGGCTCCGAAATCCTCGCACGCAAGGAAGAACTCGGCCGCCTGCTGTCGCGCGAAGAAGGCAAGACCCTGGCCGAAGGTATCGGCGAAGCCGGCCGCGCCGGCAACATCTTCAAATTCTTCGCTGCCGAAGTGCTGCGCATCCAGGGCCAGAAACTGGCCTCCGTGCGTCCCGGCATGGACATCGAAATCACCCGCGAACCGGTCGGCGTGGTCGGCATCATCGCGCCGTGGAATTTCCCGATGGCGATCCCGGCATGGAAGATCGCACCGGCGCTGGCCTACGGCAACACCGTCGTCTTCAAACCGGCTGAACTGGTGCCGGGCAGCGCCTGGGCGATTGCCGACATCATCAGCCGCTCGGGTATCCCGGCCGGCGTGTTCAACCTGGTCATGGGTCGCGGTTCGGTGGTCGGCCAGCGCTTCATCGACGACCGTCGCGTCACTGCCCTGACCTTCACCGGCTCGGTCTCGACCGGCGCCCGCGTGGCGCAAGGCTGCGTCGCCCGCATGGCCAAGTTCCAGCTCGAAATGGGCGGCAAGAATCCGCTGGTCGTGCTCAACGACGCCGACCTCAACGTCGCCGTCACGGCTGCCGTGCAAGGCGCCTTCTTCTCGACCGGTCAACGCTGCACGGCGTCGAGCCGCATCATCGTCGAAAAAGACATCTACCCGCGCTTCATCGAAGCAGCACGCAATCAGCTGGCCGGCCTGAAGATCGGCCATGCATTGACGGCCGACACCAACATCGGCCCGGTGGTCGATCAGTCGCAACTCGACCAGAACCTGTCGTACGTGGAAATCGGCAAACAGGAAGGCGCGCGTCTGGCCTTCGGCGGCGAGCGCGTCAAACGCGACACCGACGGTTTCTACATGACGCCGGCGCTGTTCGCCGACTGCAATAACGACATGCGCATCTCGCGTGAAGAAATCTTCGGACCGGTCGCTTCCGTGATCCCGGCCGACAATTACGAACACGCGCTGCAACTGGCCAACGACACCGAGTTCGGCCTGTCGTCGGGCATCTGCACCACGTCGCTGAAGTACGCCACCCACTTCAAGCGCCATGCGCAAGCCGGCATGGTGATGGTCAACACGGCAACCGCAGGTGTCGACTACCACGTACCGTTCGGCGGCCGCAAGGCGTCGAGCTTCGGTCCACGCGAACAAGGCGCGTATGCCGCCGAGTTCTACACCACCGTGAAGACTGCTTACACCGCCGCGTAATGGCGCAGGCCGCGTAAAGAACCCCTGATCCTCATCAGGTATCCACAGCCGCCGGCAACGGCGGTTTCAGCGCCGGGACGTGTGTTCCGGCGCTTTTTTTATGCTCGCTCAAAAACTGCAGGCGTAAAAAAAGCACCGCCTGAGCGATGCTTTTCAAATCAGACAACACCGGGATTCAGAACTGCTCCCAATTGTCGTCGGAACCGGGCGACGGCAACTTCGGCGCAGCTTTCGATGGTGCGACTGCATTCGTTGCAGGCTTTGCCAACACCGGCTTGACAGGAGCTGGCGCTGCAGCCACCGCCTTCGGCACCGAAGCAGACACCGTCCTCGGACGCGCCACCGGCGCAAGCGCCTGTGCATTGGCGTCGATACGGAAAATGCTGACCGCATCGGCCAACGTCACCGCCTGCGTCTGCAAGGATTGCGCCGCGGCGGCCGCCTCTTCCACCAGTGCGGCATTTTGCTGCGTGACTTCATCCATCTGCGTGATGGCATTGTTGACCTGGCCGATGCCGTCGCTCTGTTCGCGGCTGGCCGAGCTGATCTCGCCGACGATGTCGGTCACGCGGCGCACGCTCTCCACCACTTCGCTCATGGTCTTGCCGGCATGCTCGACCAAGCGGCTGCCGGAATCGACTTTCTCCACCGAGTCGGTAATCAGTCCCTTGATCTCTTTCGCGGCAGCGGCGGAACGCTGCGCGAGGCTGCGCACTTCCGACGCGACGACGGCAAAGCCGCGGCCCTGCTCGCCGGCGCGCGCGGCTTCCACCGCCGCATTCAACGCGAGGATGTTGGTCTGAAACGCGATGCCGTCGATCACGCTGATGATGTCGACGATCTTCCTGGACGATTCGTTGATCGCATTCATGGTCTCGACCACCTGCGCCACCACTTCGCCGCCCTTGACTGCAGTCTCTGACGCCGAGTGCGCCAGCTGGTTGGCTTGCTGGGCGTTTTCGGCATTCTGCTTCACGGTGCCGGTCAGTTGCTCCATCGACGCGGCGGTCTCCTCCAGCGAGCTGGCCTGGGTCTCGGTGCGCGACGACAGATCGAGATTGCCGGCGGCGATTTCCTGTGCGCCGGTGTTGATGATGTCGGTGCTGCTGCGCACGCGCGAGACGGTGTTGAGCAGACCTTGCTGCATGCTGCGGATGGAAGCAAACAGACGGCCGATTTCATTGCGGCCGGGGTCGGCAATCTTCATGGTCAGATCGCCATTGGCCACCTGATCCAGCAAGGTGACGGCGCGGTTGAGCGGCGTCAGCACAATTCCGCGCAGGACGAAGTGCACCGTCAGCACCAGCGCCAATGCAGCAACCAGGCCGACCACCACCAGCCAGACCACCATCTTGTACTCGCGCTCACGCTGGGCGACGATGTCTTCCGACAAATCCTTGGTGAGTTTCTGGAATTTCTCCAGCAGCGTCGAGAAACTGGCGCCTTTGGCCGTGATGTCGCGGCCATTGATTTCAGCGTAGGCCGCGGTGTCGTTGTTGCGCAAGGCGTCGGCGGCCTTGTTCAGCACGTCCGACAACTGTTTGCCGGCATCGACCAGATCGGCCTTGAGCTTGTCGTCCTGTCCTTTGAAGGCGGGCGCCTTGTTGAATTCGTCGAGCAGTTTCAGCGTGCGGTCATAGCTGGTCTGCGCGCTCTTCAGGGCCGAGTTCTTGACCTCCTGATCGTTCTGTTCTTTCAGCGCACTGTAGGCGCGGGTCAGCGCCGCACGCGTGCGTGTAGTGTCCTTATAGGCGTCATTGATGGTCAAGGCGCGTGAAGTGACGTCATGCACCATGACGGTCGACTCGTTCGCGCGTCCCAGCGCAAAGATGCCGACGGCAGCGCCCAGCGCGATCATGGCGGCGAACAACGCCAGTGCGCCCATGAGGCTAAAACGAACGGTGATATTTCGCATTCCCTGCTCCTGATTATTTTGATTTTGTGTATGTCGCGACGCCGCAGTTGCTTCATCGACGCGTTCTCGCATCTTAGAACAAGGCTGAAACGACAGCCCGATTTTCTGCATCGTTTTTGCGGAAAATCAACGGCAACGTTGCCGAATCGGCAATTCTGCAAGCCCAACGAAAAATCCCCCGCATGACATCGCGAGGGATTGTGGCGAGCTGTGCCATCCGGCAACTCGGTCTACCCGGGGGACTCAAGGGAAATTGACGATCTCCACCCAGTTCGGATTCTTGCCCAGTTCATAGTGTTGCAAGGGAGTCAGTGCACCGGTTTTCTGATTGATGGCGTAGCTGGTCAGGCCGTTGGATTTTTGCCCGACCGCAAGCAGATACTTGCCTTGCGGATCGATATTGAAACCGCGCGGCTGGGTCTCCGTCGGCACGTTGCCGATCAGCGTCAGCGCGCCGGTTTTGGCATTGACGCGATAAGCGGCCAGCGTGCTCGAGGTGCGTTCGGATGCATACAGGAAACGGCCGTTCGGCGTCAGGTGAATATCGGCCGCAGCCGGCGCATCGCCCTTGAATCCGGCCGGCACTGCCGACACGGTGCTTTGCAAGCTCAGCGTACCGTGCGCGGCATCGTAAGCGTAGGTGTTGACCGTGCTATCGAGCTCGTTGGTCGAAAACACATAGCGCAGATTCGGATGGAACACGAAATGGCGCGGACCGGCGCCGGCCTTGGTCGCAACCGATGGCGGCGTGTTCGGCGTCAGCACGCCGGTGGCGGCGTCGAATTTGAATTGCAGGATGACGTCGCTGCCGAGATTGGAAGCAAACACAAAATTGTTCTTCGGATCGCTGCCGACGGCGTGGGCATTCTTGCCGGTGTTGATGACGGTGGCAGGCTGCTGCACCAGACCGGTGGCGCTGATCGGATTAACCGAGATCTTGTGCCCGGTATAGGACGCGGCAAACAGGAAACGGCCGGTCTTGTCGGTCGCCAGATTGGCCATGTTGTCGGCCAGCGGCACGGTGGACAGCGCCTTGAGCTTGCCGCTTTGCTGATCGACGGCGAAGGTGGTCACCGAATACGGCTGCGAGCGCAACGACGCGTACAGACGCGTGTGATCGGGACTGAACGCCAGCGGCATCACGGTGCCGCCGGTTTGCACCTGCTCGACCGGCGTGACGCTACCGTCCTTGTTTAGCCGCATGACATAGATGTCCTTGCTGTCGGCGTTGGATACATACACCATCGTCGCCGCATTGACGCCGGCGCAGACCGCGCTGCCCAAGACCGCTGCTACGCCAAGCTTCAGCGCAAAATTCATGACTCCCATGCTTCCTCCTTAGGGTAAAAAATGCCCCTGCCCTGCGATGAGCAATAGACGAGGGGCTTGTTGGTTTTATTGTGTACGGTGGTGTAACTCAGGTAAAGATCAGGTAATCGGCGCCGGATTGAACAGCGTCAGCGCGTTGTGCAGCTTCCATTTTTCGGCCCAGGTTTGCTTGCGGCCGCTGGCGACGTCCAGCATCAACTGGAACAGCTCCCAGCCGACGTCGGCAATCGTCGCCTCGCCGCTGGCGATGGTGCCGGCGTTGACGTCCATCAGGTCGTGCCAGCGACGCGCCAGATCGTTGCGCGTGGCGACCTTGATCACCGGTACTGCGGCAAGGCCGTAAGGCGTGCCGCGGCCGGTGGTGAAGATGTGCAGGTTCATGCCGGCCGCCAGTTGCAAGGTGCCGCAGACGAAATCGCTGGCCGGCGTGGCGGCGTAGATCAAACCCTTTTGCTTCAGCTTATCGCCGGGCGCCAGCACGCCCGAGATCGGGCTGCTGCCCGACTTGACGATGGAGCCCATGGCCTTCTCGACGATGTTGGCGAGACCGCCCTTCTTGTTGCCGGGAGTCGTATTCGCGCTGCGGTCGACGCCGCCCTTCTTGAGGTAATTGTCGTACCAATCCATCTCGCGGATCATGGCTTGTGCGACGTCTTCATTGACGGCGCGCGACGTCAGCTGGTCGATGCCGTCGCGTACTTCGGTCACTTCCGAGAACATCACGGCGGCGCCGGCGCGCACCAGCAGATCGGTCGCAAATCCCACCGCCGGATTGGCCGTCACGCCGGAGAACGCATCGCTGCCGCCGCACTGTACACCGACCACCAGATCGGATGCCGGGCAAGTCACGCGGCGACGCTTGTCCAGTTCCTTCAGGCGCGCTTCCGCCATGTGCAGGATGGAATCGATCATGGAGTTGAAACCAACGTGTTCTGCATCCTGCAGGCAGACCACGTAGGGTTCGCCTTCCTTGTGGATCGGGATGATGCTTTCCGGCAGCAGGCGGTTCGGCTGCAGCTTTTCGCAACCGAGACTGACCACCATGGCCTGGCCGCCAAAATTAGGATTGAGGCTGATGTTGCGCAGCGTGCGGATCGGGATATCGGCATTCGGCGCATCGATGGCGACGCCGCAGCCGTAGGTGTGTTCCAGCGCGACCACGTCTTCGACGTTGGGATACTTCGGCAGCAGCTCCAGGCGGATGCGCTTGACCGCATGCTCAACCACGCCGGCCACGCATTGCACGGTGGTGGTGATCGCCAGCAGATTGCGCGTGCCGACCGAACCGTCGGCGTTGCGATAGCCTTCGAAGGTATAGCCTTCCAGCGGCACGGAGGCCGAAGCTGGCGCCTTGCGTGTGGCAATCGGCAGGTTGTCCAGCTCACGCGCCGGCGGCAGCGTCACCACCGATTCTTCGATCCAGCTGCCCTTGGCGATATCACGCGCGGCATAGCCGATGGCGACGTCGTAGCGAACGATCGCTTCACCCTGGGGAATATCGCGCAAGGCGATCTTGTGTCCTTGCGGCACCTGGCTGATCAGCGTCAGGCCGTCCGGGAAAACCGTCCCGGCGGGCAGGCCGCGGTCGTTGACGACGATGGCGACATTGTCGTTCTCGTGCATCAGGATGTAACGCGGCGTGTTGACGTTGGTAGTGGCTTCGGCGTTTGTTTCGGTGCTCATGGCTATTCCCATCTGCTGCAACTTATTACAAGATAAAACGACAAGATCAAAGCGGCTTCAATTCGACGCGCTTGATTTCCTTGACGATGACCAGGTAGCTGATCACGGTCACCAGTGCATTGGCGCCGACGAACACCAGCGCCCCCGAGAACGAACCGGTCTCCTTCAGGATATAGCCGATCACGATCGGCGTCGTGATGCCGGCGATATTGCCGAAGGTATTGAACAAGCCGCCCGACAGACCGACGATTTCCTTCGGCGCGGTATCGGCCACGACAGCCCAACCCAGTGCGCCGACGCCCTTGCCGAAGAAAGCCACGGCCATGATGCCGACCACCAGCCACTGCGCATCGACGTAGTTGCACAAGATCATCGTGGTCGACAGCAGCATGCCGCCGACGATAGGGATTTTGCGAGACATGGTGACGCTATTGCCGCGCTTGATCAGACGATCCGAAATCAGGCCGCCGACCACGCCGCCGATGAAGCCGCACACCGCCGGAATCGACGCCACGAAGCCCGCCTTCAGGATCGACATGCCGCGCTCTTGCACCAGGTACACCGGGAACCAGGTGAGGAAGAAATAGGTAATCGTGTTGATGCAGTACTGGCCGATGTACACGCCCAGCAGCATGCGGTTGCTCAGCAGTTGCTTGATATAGCCCCACTTGGCCTTGCCGTCGTTGGCGCCTGCTGCCGCTTTCGGTTTGGCCTGATCCATGTCCACCAGGCCGCCGCCCTGCTCGATGTGTTCCAGCTCGGCCTTGTTGATCATCGGGTGATCTTTGGGGCTATGGATGACTTTGATCCAGACAAAGGTCAGCAGGATGCCGAACGCGCCCATCACGGTGAACACGTGGTGCCAGCCGTAGACGTGCGTGATCCAGCCCATCAGCGGCGTGAACAGCACGGCCGCAAAATACTGGGCCGAGTTGAAAATCGCCGAGGCCGTGCCGCGCTCCGCGGTCGGGAACCACGATGCCACGATACGGCCGTTGGCCGGGAACGACGGCGCTTCCGCCATGCCGACGATAAAGCGCAGCAAGAACAACAGCACCACTGCCGCAGCCGTGCCGAACCAGGTGACGCCGCCTTGCAGCAGCGTGAAGAAGGACCACAGGAAAATGCTCAGCGCATAAATCTTCTTGGAGCCGAAACGGTCCAGCAGCCAG
Organism: Herbaspirillum rhizosphaerae; assembly: GCF_001189965.1. GTDB lineage: Bacteria > Pseudomonadota > Gammaproteobacteria > Burkholderiales > Burkholderiaceae_D > Herbaspirillum > Herbaspirillum rhizosphaerae. The sequence goes on along the minus strand of NZ_LFLU01000001.1, from coordinate 512,388 downwards.
CCGCCCGGCAATTGCGCCAGCACATAAGCCCAGCTGAACGCCGAGAAGATATAACCCATCATCACCGGATCGAGGCCGAGCTCGGCCTTCATCGACGTGCCGGCGATCGACAGCGTGGCGCGGTCGGCGTAGTTGACCGTCGTCACCACGAACAGCATGAACAGAATCAGATAACGGACATGACTTGCTTTGGCGCTTGCGCGCACGGTGGCGCTTACCTTCGCGCCGACTTGATCGATACTCACTGACTATCTCCCGACCGGTACCGCGCCTGGGCCGGCGTGCAACGAGACGATAATGCGGATGCCGATGCCGAAGGCTGGTTCGCCGACGGCGGTCTCCTGCTTATTGTCTTGCGGCGCGCAATGGGCTTGCAGCAGCAGTATTTATTATTGAAGGGTTGTAATCTGCACCGATTTGTCATCAGTCGTCATACAACATGAGGCGGAGTATAAACACGCCGATTTCATTTTGCAAACGAATTATCGATGGCATGTTAAAAAACCCGCAAAGCCTTATCCAGAGCCACTTACAAGCCACCAACAAAGTATGTGAAACCGCACTTTCTTTTGTCGTTTTTTGATGCCGAAAATCGTTTCCAATAGCGTTAAAATCTCGATTTTCACGATGCGACAAACAATATGTTGTCTGATGATTTGCAGAAAAAAATCAGACAGCAATTGGGCAATCGCCGGATCTCCGCAAGTCATGGCGACAATAAAAAAAGCCGTCACCTGACGATGACGGCCTCTTCGGATTGTTCAGATGAAACGGCGAACCGCCCTCTCCTCCTGAACGGATCGACGACTTACTTCGGCAGCAACTGGCCGCGAATCTCGCCGCCCGGATGCGCTGCGCTGTGCACGTTGACGTACATGCCGCCGGCCATGTAAGCGGCGTACTGCTCGTCGGTGAATTTGGCGCCGGCCGGCACGACCCAGCCGTTGTCGCCGTTCTTGGTCAGCCCGACCAGCACCGGACCGTTGGCGCCGGTCACGCCGGTGTGGATATGCGCCATCTTGCCCTCGATACCCATGGTCGTGATACTGCCGCTGACGCTCTTGTCGGCGGCCACGCTGATGCTGCCGGTGCCGCTGGCAGTGGATGGATTGGCCGGCACTTCATTGGCGCCCTTGAGCTCGACGCCGACGGTTTGCGCCATTGCCGAGACGCCGGTCAACAGCATCGCTGCCAACAGCGCTGCCTTGATAGTGTTTGTCTTGATCATGATTGTTCTCCTCAATTTTTATCTCAGTGATTACATCGCAGGAAACCGCCAACGCAGTGTAGAACACAAACGCATCAGATGCTCGCCAACGCCGCCTTGACCCGCTCCGGAGTAAACGGCACGGTGCGCAGGCGAATGCCCACCGCATCCCAGACCGCATTGGCCAGCGCCGCCGTCACCGGCGAGGCAGCCGCTTCCCCGCCCCCGAGCGGCGGCATGGTCGGCCGGTCAATCAGGTCGATGCGCACCTCCGGCATCGCCGGGAAGGTCAGGATAGGATAGCTGGCCCAATCGACGTTCTGCACCCGGCGCGTGTCGAAACGGATCTCTTCAAACAGGCTGCGCGAGATGGTCTGCAAAATGCTGCCCTCCACCTGGGCGCGCAAGCCGTCGGGATTGATGATCAGCCCGCAATCGTGTGCGCAGGCCACGCGCAGCACACGGATCTCGCCGCTGGCGCGATCGACCTCGACTTCCATCGCCATGGCGACATAGGTCTCGTTGTGCTTGTAATGGGAATAGGCGATGCCGCGCCCGCGCTTGTTGGTTTTGTTGCCTGTGCTGGCACTGGCGGCGCGCGCTTCCCAGCCGAACAGCGATGCCGTGCGCCTGAGCACTTCGGCGCCGCGCGCATCCTTGAGCGATTGCAGGCGGAACGCCAACGGATCGACGCCGGCTTTGGCGGCCAGTTCGTCGGTCATGCACTCGACGGCATAGATGTTGGCGATCTTGCCCGGCGCGCGGATATTGGCCGGACGCAAAGGCGCACTGTCATGCCAGTGCACGCCGACGGAGACGTTGGGGACCTCATACGGCGGGTCGCCGTTCTGCGTGATCAGGCCGGTCGAGATGCCCCTGGGCTGCGGCATGCCGGCGGTCTGCGGCGCCAGCAAAGGCACCGTCGGCAGACTCGCCGTCGCGCGCGGCAGCCACATCTCGGTGCGCCAGGCAGCGATCGTATTGTCGGGACCGAGCGCCGCTTCCAGCGTCAACGCCTGCGGCGGACCTTTGGGATCGAAGCCGTGTTCATCCTGGCGCGACCATTGCACACGCACCGGCTTGCCCAGCGCCTTCGACATCAGCGCGGCATCCGCTGCGGCATCGTCGTGTCCATTCATGCCGTAGCAACCGGCGCCGTCGACGTAGACCAGCCGCACGGCCTCATTCGGCAAACCCAGCATTTGCGCGTAGGCGGGACGATAACGATGTGTGCCCTGCGAGGCGGTATAGATAGTGGCTTGCTGCGCACCGACGTCGGCCACCGCGCACGATGGGCCGATAGAACCGTGCGTCTGCGGCGGCCAGTAATAGCTCGCGCTCAGCTTGCCGGATGCACTTTGCAATGCAGCGGCAGCGTTGCCTTTATTGACCAGTATTTCTTCGCCGTCGAAAGGACCGCTGCGCAGCCATTGCTCGACCTTCTCATGCCCCATCAGCTTGCCGGTGTCGTTCCAGGCCACCTTCAGCGCCGCGGCAGCCTGTATCGCATCCCATTCGTCCGGCGCCGCCACGGCGAGAAAATCGCCGATGCGCACAATTTTCACACCGGGAAATTTCTTCACCGACGACTCGTCCACCGAGACTATCTGCGCGCCTTCGCCGGCCGGACGAATCACGCGGCCGTGCAGCATCCCCGGCAACTTCACGTCGTGGACATAGGTATGCGTGCCGGTCACCTTGGCCGGCACATCGGGACGCAGCAAGGGCTTGCCGACGACGCGATAAGCGGCAGGATTACTCAGCGGCGCCTTGGCGTCCAGCTTGAGATTGAAACGCTTGCCGCCGACCAGCTCGGCATAGCTTACGCCGGCGCCGCCGCTCTTGGGCCGCACCACGCCGTCCTGCACCATCAATTCGGAAGCCGGCTTTTGCAAACGCTGCGCCGCCATGGCGATCAGCGCCTCGCGCGCCGTCGCCGCTGCCTGGCGTATCTGCACGCCGCCGCGCATGATGCCGGTGCTGCCGGCGGTCGGTCCCTGATCGGGCGTGAGCGCGGTATCGCCTTCGATCATCTCGATCTTGTCGACGCCGATGCCCAGCTCTTCCGCCGCCATCTGGCGGATCGCAATACGCAAGCCCTGGCCCAGATCGACCTTGCCGGAAAACAGCGTTACCGTGCCGTCCTGGTGGATGGCGATGAAACCGTCCACGGCGCTGACGTCCAATGTCTTGTCCAATAAAGCATGCGGCTGCGCATTGCCGCGCTTGTCGCGCAATACCTGTTCGGTCGCGCGCGCAGACAGCGGCAGCGCCAGGCTCACCACCAGTGCGCCGCCGGCCTTGAGCAGCAAGCGCCGGCTCATTTGCATATCGAATGGCGCGTTCATGCCGGCGTCCTCCCGGAAGCGCGCATCACCGCGCGCACGATGCGCACATGCGTGCCGCAGCGGCAGAGATTGGCGGACAAGGCGTCCTTGATTTCGGTTTCGCTCGGTGTGGGATTCGACGCCAGCAAGGCGGCGCTGGTCATCACCATGCCGTTGGCGCAATAACCGCACTGGGCGGCCTGCTCGGCGATGAATGCGGCCTGCACCGGATGCGGCTTGTCGGGGGTGCCAAGGCCTTCGATCGTGGTGATGGATTTGCCGGCGACTGCAGACAAGGGCGTGATGCAACTGCGCAGCGGCGTCTTGTCGAGCAAGACCGTGCACGCGCCGCACTGCCCCAGGCCGCAACCGAATTTGGGGCCGGTCAGGCCGATGGTGTTGCGCAGCGCATATAGCAAGGGTTGTTCGGGATCGCGGACATCAACCGAACGACGCGTTCCGTTGACGATGAAAGAGATGGTAGGCATGACGCTCTCCGGGTCTGTGAAGCGTTGACGGCAAATCTGTTGTTGGACTTATCTGACTTGTAATTCACTTGCACACCTGTAGCGCGTTGGATTCTAGCATGCCGGCGAAAATCCTCTCCGACGCCGCCTGCGCGCCATTTCCATGGACGCAAGAAGCTCCGAAAACCACGGGTAACGCTCCGCCCGCCGCAACGAGAAGCGTCATGGCCGGACGAAATAATGAAGAAAGTCAGATAAGGAAGCGACAATGAAAAACGGCTGCGATTACCCGAATCGACAGCCGTTCGATGGTGGCAAAAAAACGCCCTGAGAATATCTCAGCGTTTTTTCTTGCGGCGTTCGCCATACTTCAGCACGGCGGCGCGTTCTTCGCTGGTAAGTTCCAGCATGTCGGCATAGACCAGATCGACGGCCTGCTCATAAGAGAGGCTTTTGTCGAGTTCCATTTTTTCCGTGAGCAGCGCGTTGGATTTTTTGAGATTGCCGTCACAGACATCACGGATGAAATTCAGCTTGCGCTGAAAGTCGGAGACCGGTGTTTCAACATTCGGCGACTTGCCGTAGCGCAGCCACAATAGCGCCGCGCCGAACAGCCCCGCCCCTGTCCCGATCAAAAGGTTTTGCATGCACTTCTCCAGCCGAGTGGTTAATCATTGTTGTAACTCGTCACTGCAAGTGCACGATTCCTTGCGCACCGTATTCTCTTGCAATTGTGCTTGGATCCCCCCAAGACGTTTGACCGGGTGTCTCATATTTCAAAGAAATTTATCCCGGACAGGCGACATTAAGCGACATTTTCAAGCGCTTCGCAACAAATCTTTACAACATACCAAGATGACTTGGAAAGCCGCGCCAGCAAAGGGTTTCGCGTCAGCAATATGTCAGTTTTTTGTCAGCAAAACAGCGTTTTTGAGCTTGCCGTTTGGCAATGCAATCCCGTCGGCGCGCACCGTCTGTACACGCAATCTGCATGCCTGCCCGACAGCGGCGTTCCCTCGATTGCATGCGCCTCTGTAGCTTGTTACACGGCACGGTGTAGTCCGACGCGTTTGCCGGCATTGGTCTAAGATCATGGCCTCGCCTGTTGGCGTGCATCAATTATTCCGAGAATCAAGGAGAGACATCCATGACCTACCTGGCCTCAAGCACCCGCTATGAATCCATGCAATATCGCCACTGCGGACGCAGCGGCCTGAAGCTGCCGTTGCTGTCGCTGGGCATGTGGCACAACTTCGGCGACACCAGTTCGCTGGCGAACCAGCGTGAAATGCTGCGCACCGCGTTCGACCTGGGCATCACCCACTTCGACCTGGCCAACAATTACGGCCCGCCGTACGGCAGCGCCGAGGCCAACTTCGGTCATTTGTTCAAGCAGGATTTCCAGCCGTATCGCGATGAGCTGATCATCTCGACCAAGGCCGGCTGGGATATGTGGCCTGGCCCCTACGGCCAGGGCGGCGGCTCGCGCAAGTATGTGCTGGCCAGCCTGGACCAGAGCTTGAAGCGCATGAACCTCGACTACGTCGACATCTTCTATTCGCACCGCTTCGATCCGGACACGCCGCTGGAAGAAACCATGGGCGCACTGGCGACCGCCGTGCAGCAAGGCAAGGCGCTGTATGTGGGCGTGTCGTCCTACTCGCTGGAAAAAACCAGGGAAGCGGCCGCACTGCTCAGGGAATGGAAAATCCCCTGCCTGATCCATCAGCCCTCGTACAACATGTTCAACCGCTGGATCGAACAAGGCCTGCTGGATGAACTGGAACGCCAGGGCATGGGCTGCATCACTTTCACCGCGCTGGCGCAAGGCCTGCTGAGCGACAAGTACCTCAACGGCATTCCGGAAGACGCGCGCGTCAACCGCGCCGGCGGCGGCTCGCTCAAGGGCGATCACCTGAGTGCGGAAAACCTGGCGCGCGTACGCGTGCTCAACGACATCGCCAAGGCGCGCGGCCAGACGCTGGCGCAGATGGCGCTGGCCTGGGTGCTGCGCGATCCGCGCGTGACCTCGACCCTGATCGGCGCCAGCAGCAGCAAGCAGATCCGCGAGAACGTGGCGGCGCTGGAGAAACTGAGCTTCACCGCGCAAGAGCTGGCGGCAATTGACGAGCAGGCGAAGGACGGCCACCTCAATTTGTGGGAAGTGTCTTCACGCCACAAATAAGCGCTGAAGAAACGATCGGCGCAGCGCCGGTCTTGAAGGCGCAACGAAAGCCGCCGCAGAGAGCAATTCCTGCGGCGGCTTTTTTCTTTTCGGCGACAGAAAAATCAGGTCAGCGTGCGTATCGAATTGCTGATGGCACGCGCGCATTCCAGCACCAGCGGCCCGAGCCGCTTCTCCGCTTCTTCCTGCGTCCAGCGGCTGGTCGGCGCCACCACGTGCACCGCGGCCACCGGCATGCCCTGATTGTTGAGGATGGGCGAAGCGATGGTCATGTCGCCGAGGAACAGTTCTTCCACATTGCAGGCATAGCCTCTTTCGCGGATCGTCTCCAGCACTTGCAGGATGTCGTTGATGTCGGTGCGCGTGTGCTGGGTGCGCACGATGAGATCGGTGACCTGCAACTGGGCGCGCGCTTCGTCGGGCGGCAAGGCGCTCAGGTAGGCGCGGCCCGACGCCGTGCAATACATGGGAATGCGGCTGCCGATGGGCATGTGGATGGGGATGAATTTGCTGCTCACGAAACGCGCCACGTAGACCATCTCCTTGTCGTAAGGCTCGGTCAGGTTGACGGTCTCGCCGGTGATGTTCGCCAGCTCGGACAGGAAAGGATTGGCGACGTCGACCAGGATGTCGGCGGCGAGATAGTTGTAACCCACTTCCATGACCTTGGGCGTCAGCTGATAGCGCCGCGTCTGCGTATGCTTGCGCACATAACCCAGCGCTTCGAGCGTGTAAATCATGCGCTGCGCCGAACTCTTGGTGATCGAGGTCGCTTCCGCCACTTCGGCCAGCGTCATGGTGCGGCGCTGCGCACTGAAGGCGCGCAATACCGCCAGCCCCTTCTCCAGGGACTGGTTGAACAACAGGTCGGAACCCTCACGCGGTTCTTTCGCGTCCGTCTCGCTCATGGCAAACCTCTTGATGGTGTTCTCTGGATGCTTATCTGGATTATCCATGTGAATTTTATTATAAATCGTATCGAATATCGATACAATAATATCTATTGACGATATTTCAAATGCGAATATACTTATTTTCGTAGCGTTTATTGATGTTCAATCCGTCAAACCCGGTCGCCAGCCGATCCGGCCGGACTCATACCAAAAAGGGAAATGTATGAAACCGTTCACCGCTCTCCGCAAACATCTGCTCCATGCCGCCTTCGTAGTTGCCGCCGTCGCCACCTCCTATTCCGCGCTCGCACAAACGTCATACACCGTCGGCGCCACCTCGACCGGCGTGCCGTTCACCTTCCTCGACATCAAGACCAACAAGTTGCAAGGCATGATGGTCGACACCGTGACCGCCGTCGGCAAGAACGCCGGCTTCGCCGTCAACGTGCAGCAGACGCCTTTCGCGGCGCTGATTCCTTCGCTGACGTCGAACAAGATCGACATCATCGCCGCCGCGATGCTCAAGACCGCCGCGCGCGCACAGATCGTGGACTTCAGCGATCCGGTGTATTCGTATGGCGAGGGATTGTTCGTCAACGCCGAGGACAAGCACGTCTACAAGTCGCTGGACGACCTGAAGGGCGAGATCGTCGGCGCGCAGGTGGGCACAGTGTTCGTCGATGCGCTCAACAAGAAAGGCGGCTTCAAGGAAGTACGCGTGTATGACTCCATCGCCGACATGATGCGCGACGTCGGCCTGGGCCGCATCAAGGCCGGTTTCGGCGATCGCCCTATCGTGGCCTACCAGCTGTCGCAAGGCGCCAATCCGCAAGTGCGCCTGGTCAAGGAATACCAGTCGACCCTGATGGGCGACGTCTGCCTGGTGGTGCGCAAGGGCGAGACGCAATTGCTGGAACGCTTGAACAAGGCCATCGCGACCGCCAAGGCCGACGGCACCATCGCGCGCATCGTCCAGCAGTGGAATCTGAACTGAGCCTCACCTCCCTGCCAGACTGCCGGCCATGCGGCCGCGCAGTCTTCGGCTGAATCCTCTCTCTTTACTGCCCGGTATTTATCTCCACGAAAAACGCCATGCTGATACAGAACATGCTCGATTTCCTGCCCATCCTGCTGCGCGGCGCCTGGGTGACGGTCGAAGTCACGATTTACGCCTTCATCCTGAGTTCGGTGATCGGCCTCGCTTTCGCGCTGATGAAACTCTCGCGCTGGAAGCCGCTGGCCATCACCGCCGCGACCATCATCAACATCATTCGCGGGCTGCCGATCATCGTGCAGCTGTTCTACATCTATTTCGTGTTGCCTGAATTCGGCATCCAGCTGAGCGCCTTCCAGGCCGGCGTAATCGGACTCGGGATTGCCTACTCCGCCTATCAGGCCGAGAACTTCCGCGCCGGCATCGAAGCCGTCGACGTCGGCCAGATCGAGGCGGCGCAGTCGATCGGCATGAAAAATCCCATGATCATGCGCCGCGTGGTGCTGCCGCAGGCGTTTCGCATCGCCCTGCCGCCCTATGGCAATACGCTGGTGATGATGCTCAAGGATTCGTCGCTGGTGTCGACCATCACCGTGCTGGAAATGACGCGCGCCGGCCAGATGATCGCCTCTTCCACCTTCCAGAACATGACGGTCTACACCATGGTGGCGATCCTGTACCTGCTGCTGAGCCTGCCGCTGGTGTACATCATCCGCCGCCTGGAAATCCGCACCGGCAAAGGAAAAGCCAAATGATCGAGGTCAAGCAGATCCATAAATGTTTCGGCAAGCATGAAGTGCTGAAAGGCGTGTCGCTGCAGGTTGCGCAAGGTGAAGTGGTGTGCCTGATCGGCCCCTCGGGTTCGGGCAAATCCACCGTGCTTCGCTGCATCAACGGCCTGGAAACCTACGAAGCCGGCGAGATCCTGATCGACGGCCAGCGCGTCGACAGCATGTCGCCCTCCATCCACCAATTGCGCACGCGGGTCGGCATGGTATTCCAGCGCTTCAACCTGTTCCCGCATCGCACGGTGCTGGAGAACGTGGTCGAAGGCCCGATCTTCGTCAACCGGATCGCCCCCGATGTCGCGAAGAAATCCGCCATGGCGCTGCTGGAAAAAGTCGGCCTGGCGCAACGCGCCGATGCGTATCCCAGCCAGTTGTCCGGCGGCCAGCAGCAACGCGTGGCGATTGCCCGCGCACTGGCGATGCAGCCGCAGGCGATCCTGTTCGACGAACCGACTTCTGCGCTCGATCCCGAACTGGTGGGCGAAGTGCTCGCCGTCATGCGCACGCTGGCGGCCGACGGCATGACCATGATCGTGGTCACGCATGAGATGGGGTTCGCGAAAGAAGTGGCCGACCGCGTCTGCTTTTTGCATAGCGGCACCATCGTCGAAGAAGGCCCGGCCAAGGACGTGCTCGGTGCGCCTCAGCATGCGCGCACCAAGGATTTCCTGCGCCGCATCCTGGCGCCGCAGATCGGCGTACAAGGCGATCATCCCGGAACGGCGACCACACCATGAGTGCCATGACCAAACCCATGCATCAACCCCTGGCCGGCGCAGCCCTGCCGCCATCGCTGTGGGCCGCTACAGCCACAGCGGCGACAGCAACACCTCCTTGCACCGAATCGAAAAGCGTCGACGTCGCCATCATCGGCGGTGGCTATACCGGCTTGTCCGCGGCGTTGCATCTGGCTGAAGCGGGCGTGAACGTCTGCGTGCTGGAAGCCAGCGAACCCGGCTGGGGCGCTTCCGGACGCAACGGCGGCCAGGTGATCCCGGGCCTCAAATACGATCCCGACCAGTTGCGCGTGATGTTCGGCTCCGCCAAGGCGGAAGGACTGATCGACACCATAGGCAAAGCCGCCGACACGGTATTCGACCTGATCGCGCGTCACGGCATCGACTGCGACGCCGTGCGCAACGGCTGGATCCAGCCGGCGCATTCGGCAGCCGTCATGCCCATACTGGAAAAACGCGCCGCGCAATGGGCCGAACGCGGCGCGCCGATCGAATTGCTGGACCGCGACGCAGTTGCGCGCCGCATCGGCACCTCCGCCTATGTCGGCGCCTGGGTCGACCGCCGCGCCGGCAGCATCCATCCGCTGAAATATTGCCGCGGCCTGGCGCGCGCGGCGCTGGCGCAAGGCGCCGCCATCCATGGCCGCACGCCCGTGGTCAAATTGGAACGCCAGGGACAACGCTGGCTGCTGCATACCGAACAAGGCGCGATCATCACCGCCGGGCGCGTGATCATCGCCACCAACGGCTATACCGGCGCGCTGTGGCCGCAGCTGAAACAGTCGGTGATTGCCGCCAACAGCTTCATCGTTGCCACGCGTCCGCTGCCTGCGGCGCTGGGCGACAGTATTCTGGGAAACCGGGAAGTGGTGTCCGACTCGCGCCGGCTATTGCTGTACTACCGCCGCGACGCCGAAGGCCGCCTGCTCATGGGTGGACGCGGCCCCTTCCCCGATCCGCAGGGGCCGCAAGACTTCGCGCATCTGGAACGCTCGCTGGCGCTGCTGTTCCCGCAACTTGCCGGGATCGACTATGAATACCGCTGGGCCGGCCGCGTGGCGATTACGCGCGACTTCCTGCCGCACGTCCACGAACCGGCGGCCGGACTGACCATCGCGCTCGGCTATAACGGCCGCGGCATCGCCATGGCCAGCACCATGGGACGCTGCCTGGCGCAACGCCTGACGAGCGATGCATCCGCGACGTTTCCGTTTCCGGTCAGCACGATACAGCCGATTCCATTTCATGGATTGCAGCGTTTTTACATCGCGGCCGGCGTGGCTTACTACAGCATTCTCGACAAGCTTTCGTAAGCCCGGGCTGCATGGCAAATCCGGCAGGCGCAAGGCTTGCCGGGTTCATCCGGCAATTACTTCACGGCTTGCTTCAACGCTTCGGAAACCGATACCGGCCACGCTGTCGTCGGACGGCCGATCAATGCAGACAATTGTTGGCCCTCGTCAAACAAAGCGCCGTTGGACGCTGCCGTATCCGAATCGGACAGCAGGATCGCAACCACTTCCGGCAAACCGAAACCGATCAGCGCCGCCTTGTAATCGGCTTCCGGAATATTGCGATACTCCACCGCCTTGCCCGACTGGCGCGAGACTTCCGCCGCCAGCTCGCTCAAGGTGTAGGCGCTGTCGCCGGCCAGTTCATAGATCTTGCCTGCATGCCCTTCGCTTGCCAGCACAACTGCCGCAGCTTCTGCATAGTCGCTGCGCGCCGCCGAGGAAATGCGGCCCTCGCCGGCGCTGCCGTAGATCGCGCCTTGCGCCACCGCGCCCGGCACGCCGGCGGTGTAATTCTCGGTGTACCAGCCGTTGCGCAGGATGGCTGCGGGAACACCGCTGTCCTTGATGGCTTGTTCGGTCTGCAGATGTTCGGCAGCCAGGCCCAGCGCCGAGGTGTCCGCACGCAGCACGCTGGTGTAGGCCAGCAGTTGCACGTTGGCGCGCTTGGCGGCGTCGATGACGGCGCGATGCTGGGCAAGGCGCTCGCCGATTTCGTTGGAAGAAATCAGCAAGACTTTGGTTGCGCCCTGAAACGCAGCATCCAGGCTGGCCGCATCGCCATAGTCGGCGCGGCGCACCTGCACGCCTTGTGCGGCGAGGTCCGCGGCTTTTTCCGGGCTGCGCACGGCGGCGACAATCTGCGCGGCGGGTACGGTTTTCAACAATGCTGCGATGACGAGACGGCCCAACTGGCCGGTAGCTCCGGTAACGACGATCATGACAATTCCTATCCAATAAAAAAGAAACTACGGTGAAAGAAATCGCAGGTTACCCGAAGCACTTACTTTTAGTAAGTACATACAAAAAGGTTAGTGTAAAATAAACCGATGAATATACGAGATCCCCTCCCAGACCCGCTCGCCGACCATGTTTCGCTCAAGGAACGGCTGCGGCGCGGCGAGCTGTTTTCCGCCGATTGCCCGTCGCGCAGCGTGCTCAAGCACATCACCAGCCGCTGGGGCGTGCTGATTCTGGTGGCGCTGCTGGCCGGCACGCACCGCTTCAGCGATTTGCGCCGCAAGATCGGCGGCGTCAGCGAAAAAATGCTGGCGCAGACGCTGCAGGATCTGGAAGGCGACGGCCTGGTGATCCGCAAATCCTACGACGTGGTGCCACCGCACGTGGACTACACCTTGTCGCCCTTGGGACTGGAAGCCGCACAACGCGTGGAAGCGCTGACGGATTGGATAGAGATGAGCCTGCCGCGGATTATGGAAGTGCGGCAGGAACGCTGAATCGACGGATTCGAAGGAAACGCCACTCAAAAATCAAGTCCGCCACCTTTCGTCTGAGCAGTTAAAAAACCGCGTCTGCATACGAGCAGATGCGGTTTTATTTTTTTGGAAAGAGACGACTCGCAGATCGATTTTAAGCATTGAGAAATTTGGATAGGTAACGTTGATAGATCCCTGAATATCAAATCATTCAGCAATAAAAACTCATCAGAAAATACATTTTTTATAACAAGCGATGACAGCATTCGAAAAAAGAGTGGAACTGTTTTGTCGTCAGTAGATCAATATCTTCGTGTTGCGTACCGAGAAACATCTGCGCTTAAGAAATAGCGAACGTAGCTATAACCGAAGCCAATAATCAACATTCAGGTCTCCATGAAAAACGCAATTAAGTCATTGATCCCCCCCGTCCTTTTCAATGCAGCGAAGAAAATCAAGCGCCCGGCTCCCGTTTTTTCCAGATACGCAGACGCATTGGCCCAGTGCCAGAACGATGCTTACGAAAACGATGAAATTATTAAAGTTGTCGTTGAGAAGAATCTGATCTACAAAAACAAGGTCGCCAAACATAAGACCCTGGACTTCAATGCAATACGCACTCTGCTGGCTTTGGGAATCATGGACAACGAGAAAACGTTCAATGTCCTGGATTTCGGCGGTGGCGGCGGATACCACCACGCAATCGCAAAAATAGGATTCCGATCCAGTAAAATCAAATGGAATGTAGTCGAAACAACCGCAATGGCAAAGGAAGCACAAAGGCTTGCCGGCGACGACTTACGCTTCTTCGACAACATCGATATCGCCAAACAGGCGCTGGGGGAAATTGACTTGCTGTTTTCCAGCAGCGCCTTGCAATATTGCCCTGATCCGTTGGCAATGCTTCAAAAACTTGTGGATGTAGAGGCAAGGCACCTGTTCATTACGCGCACAGCATTCAATGACGCTCCAGGCACCATCATCGCCATACAGCGTTCCCATCTCGCGGATAACGGTCCCGGTCCTCTTCCGGATGGATTTCAGAACAAGGAAATTGCCTATCCGATTTCATTTGTCGATAAAGCTGAAGTGGAAAAAATATTGACGACCAAATATGATATTCGATTTGCAATTGAAGAAAATCAAGCAGTTCATGTTATCGGCGACAAAGAAATGCACCTCTACGGTTATTTCTGCGATTTGCGTCGCTGATTGCCTATGCGGGTTCATTTGACAAACCCCGAAACTGAATTCTACGATCGTTGCCGATTTCCCCATCGGACCTGAGCAGTCTCGGCAGTAGGCGCAACAAATATTGATCAGCTGAAACATTCTTTCAAGAACGTTGAACTCCAGGGAGGCGGTCACTTTTTCTTCGCATCCGCACCATAGGCTGCCCCCCCCCCATCTCCCACACAAATGCAATTGCCGCCTGCGCGCCATGCAAAAATCCATTAATAAAACGAGATGAAATCTGAGACAGATTCAGACCCGCGTCAAATAGCAACAATAACTGTCCACGCATAATTTTGAGTTGTATTATTAGCCATTGCACCGCAGTGGCAAACGCCAGGCAAAATGTTCAATCAACGAGGGGGAAACACTCATGTCGGAAACAAAGAAATATCGTCTGGTGACGCGTAGCGACTTTGATGGCCTGGTCTGCGCAGTCTTGCTGAAACACCTCAACATGATCGACGAGATCCTGTTCGTGCATCCGAAAGACATGCAGGACGGCAAGATCGCCATCAGCGACAACGATATCACCACCAACCTGCCGTTCGTGCCGGGCGTACACATCGCCTTCGATCACCATCTGTCGGAAACCATCCGCAACACCGGTGAACGCAAGAACCACGTGATCCATCCCGATGCGCCTTCGGCTGCGCGCGTCGTGTACGACTACTACGGCGGCGAAAAGGCCTTCCCTGCATCGTGGGGCGACATGATGGCCGCCGTCGACAAGGGCGACGCCGCACGCTTCAACGAACAGGAAGTGCTCAATCCGGAAGGCTGGGACCTGCTCAACTTCCTGATGGACGCCCGCACCGGCCTCGGCCGCTTCCGCGACTTCCGCATCTCCAACTACAACCTGATGATGGACCTGATCGAACTGTGCAAAACGCACACCATCGACCAGATCATGGCCTCCCCCGACGTCAAGGAACGCAAGGACCTGTATTTCGAGCACGCGGAAAAATGCAAGGATCAGATCCGCCGCTGCGCCACCGTGCACAAGAACCTGGTGGTGCTGGACCTGCGCAACGAAGAAGTCATCTTCGCCGGCAACCGTTTCATCATCTACGCCCTGTTCCCGCAAACGAACATCTCCATCCACGTACTGTGGGGCCTGAAGAACCAGAACACCGTGTTCGCCACCGGCAAATCCATCCTGAACCGCACCTCGAAAACCAACATCGGCGCGCTGATGCTGGAATACGGCGGTGGCGGGCATGAGAACGCCGGCACCTGCCAGGTCGAGAACGACAAGGCGGAAGAAGTGTTGAAGGTGCTGATTTCGCGGATTAACGCGGATGGCTAAACCAATGGTGCGCTTGCTTTAAGTGCATGCATATTGGTCGACACAAGCAAAAAGGCTCCCGGTTGGGAGCCTTTTCGTTGGTGGAGACATCGCTACCTGCGCAAAGCATCAGAAGATCGGCGAGCAAAAAATGCTGAACAAATAGATAAGCTAGAGCGAAAATATTCTTTTGTTGGATACGCCTCGTCAAATAGAATCCGGGCTTCCTGTTTTTTGCAGAAACGTTCGAAGGAAGAAACCAGTCTCATCGCCAATCCCTCTTCATCCTGACCGCCTCACAAGCCCTTTCAAGTATTCGCGAAAACCCGGCCTTATACCGATCGCCGCTGTCACGACACAGCCGGCAACGCGCTGTGTGACGCAACTGCACCATACCGCAACCAGCATGAGGAGTTATCAAGATAGCTTGAAGAAAACCGGACAAGACATGCAAAACAGTTGTCGTCGCCGGCAACTTGGACCTATTATCCTGATCCATGTAGTCTGCCAGCGCCCGAGAAGAGTCTGCATCCGTTTGCATCATTGATATCTTTACCGACAATAAAACGGAGACACGATGTTTACCCGTAACGAATACCAACACCGTCGCAAACAACTGCAGCAGTCCATGCCTTCCGGGCTGGTGCTGCTGATGGGCGCCGATGCCATTCCGCTCAGCTCGCCGCGCGATGCCTATCCGTTTCGCCAGGACAGCACCTTCGCCTATTTCCTGGGTCTGCAACGCCCTGCACTGACCGCGATCATCGATCTCGACGACGGCAGCCAAGTATTGTTCGGCGATGAGCAGTCCGACAGCGACATCATCTGGCACGGCCCGCACCCCAAGAGTTTGAGAGAGGAAGCCGCCGGGGTCGGAATCGCTAAGGTCCTGCCCGGCGCGGATTTGCAACAGGTGCTGGCCCGCGCACAGCAGCAGAAGCGCGCGATCCATTATGTTCCGCCCTATCGCGCCGAGACGGTCGCCGTGCTGAGCGATTTGCTGCAAACGCCGGCCAGGCAAATCAAGGATGGTGCATCGCAAGAGCTGATCGCCGCCATCGTCCGCCTGCGCGAAGTCAAGAGCAGCGCAGAAATCTCGGAAATGGAAAAGGCGCAAGCGGTCGCGCGCCTGATGCACATTGCGGCAATGCGGCATGCCAAACCCGACGTCTATGAATACGAAGTCGTCGCGGAAATGGAGCGCGTGCTGCGCCGTCACAATACCTATGCTCCCTACATCCCGATTTTTTCCCGGCATGGTGAAATTCTTCACAACCATTCCTATGACAACCGTTTGCGCAACGGCGACCTGATCGTCAACGACTCCGGCGCTGCGAGCCCGTTTCATTATGTCGCCGACATCACGCGCACCATCCCGGTGGGCGGCCGTTTCTCGGACCGCCAGCGCGCCGTCTACGAGGTGGTGCTGCATGCGCAACAACAGTGCATCGCCACCCTGCGGGCCGGCATGGCCTACGCCGACGTGCACCGTGCGGTGGCAATCGACCTGGTGCGCGGCCTGACGGCATTGGGTTTCTTTCGCGGCGAGCCGGAAGCGGTGGTCGATTCCGGCGCCTATGCGCTTTGCTATCCGCATGGATTGGGCCACCAATTGGGATTGGACGTCCACGACATGGAAAGCTATGGCGAAGACCTGGTCGGTTACGACGACCGCTACCGCCGCAGCGACCTGTTCGGCCTGCGCAATCTGCGGCTGGCCAAGCCGCTGCGCGACGGCATGGTGATCACTGTGGAGCCAGGCATCTATTTCATTCCGCAACTGATCCAGCGCTGGGAACATCAGGGATTGCACCGCGAGCACATCAACTACGACCGGTTCAACGACTACCTGGATTTCGGCGGCATACGCATTGAGGACAATGTCCTGGTCACCGACAGTGGCGCGCGTATCCTGGGAGAGATCATCCCCAAAACCTGCGCAGAGATTGAAGAAATCATGGCAACCTGAGCGGGTGCAGCGGACAGGACATCCGACAGTAAATGGAACAGTACGACGCCATGCTCAAGAAATTGGCCCGATATTTGCATTAGCGAAATGCAACAAAGCGGCTAAGGAACCGCCGAAGTGTTCAGACGATGCAATAAACCGTCTCGGTGGAGTTTTTGTTTTAGTACATATCAATGGGGCACAACAGATGAAAAGTAAGCACAAGTTAATGATCAAGGCAGGCCTGTTCTCGGTCCTGTGCATTTACGGCGGCGTCGCCATGGCGGCCAAGACGCTGGTGTTCTGCTCCGAGGGCAGCCCGGAAGGATTCAATCCGCAACTGTTCACCACCGGCACGACCTTCGATGCCTCGTCGGTGCCGATGTACAACCGCCTGGTGCAGTTCGAGCTGGGCACCACCAACATCGTGCCGGGTCTGGCGACATCGTGGGAGGTCTCCGCAGACGGCCTGACTTACACCTTCAAGCTGCGCCATGGCGTGAAGTTTCACACCACGGCCAAATTCACACCGACCCGCGATTTCAACGCCGACGACGTGATTTTTTCGTACAACCGCATGGCGGTGGAAAACCATCCTTTCCACAAGCTCGCGGCCGGTCAGTCCTTCGCCTACTTCAACGATATGGGCATGAGCAAGATCGTCGACAAGCTTGAAAAGGTCGACGACTACACCGTACGCTTCACGCTCAAGGCGCCTGAGTCGCCCTTCCTCGCCAACTTGGCGATGGACTTCGCGTCGATCCTGTCGGCCGAGTATGCCGACAAGATGGCTGCCGCCGGCACCCCTGACGTGATCGACCGCGAGCCGGTCGGCACCGGCCCGTTCCAGTTCGTCTCGTACCAGAAAGACGCGGTCATCCGTTACAAGGCCTTCGACAAATCCTGGCAAGGCCGTCCCAAGATCGACAACCTGATCTATGCGATCACGCCGGATGCATCGGTGCGCTACGCCAAGCTGAAAGCCAACGAGTGCCAGGTCATGGCTTATCCGAAATCGGCCGATCTGGCCTTGATGAAGGAAGACAAGAACATCAAGCTGCTGACCAAGCCGGGCCTGAACGTCGGCTACATCGCCTTCAACGTCGAGAAGAAACCCTTCGACAACAAGGAAGTGCGTCAGGCGCTGAACATGGCGATCGACAAACAAGGCATTCTGAACACGGTGTTCCTGGGCACCGGCATGGCCGCCAAGAACCTGATCCCGCCGACCATGTGGAGCTATAACGACAAGGTCAAGGACTACGCATACGATCCTGCCAAGGCCAAGGCATTGCTGGCCAAGGCCGGCTACGCCAACGGCGTCGAAGTCGAGCTGTGGTATCTGCCGGTCAGCCGTCCTTACAATCCGGACGGCAAGCGCATGGCCGAACTGATCCAGGCCGACTGGGAAAAGGTCGGCGTCAAGACCAAGCTCACGACCTTTGAATGGGGCGAGTATCGCAAGCGCTCCAAAACCGGCGAACAGCACTCCATGATGTACGGCTGGAACGGCGACAACGGCGACCCGGACAACTTCTTCAAGACCGTGCTCGGCTGCGATGCGGTGCAAGGCGGCGGCAACGTGGCGCGCTGGTGCAACAAGGACTATGAAGCGCTGGTACAAAAAGCCAAGTCCCTGAACAAGCAAGCCGACCGCGCCAAGCTGTACGAACAGGCCCAGGTCATCGCCAAGGAAGAAGCGCCATGGGTCACGATTGCACACTCCACGCGTTTCGTCCCGGTCCGCAAGGAAGTGGTGGGTTTCAAGATGGATGCAACGATCCATAACTACTTCGACAAGGTCGATCTGACCAAGTAACTTACTGAGCAACACCGTTCCCGGCAGCCCTCCCTGCATTCACAAAAAGGGCTGCCGGCGGCAAATGCAAACTGGCAACTCCAGACGACAGTGAAACGGACGGCATCCTTTTTTCTGCGACGCCGGAGAATTCGACAAGTCCTCAATCAACTGAAAATACCAGGCAACACAAGTCGTACCGGTCACTGATTGCGCCAATGCGATAGCGATAGGGCCAGCGCCAGCGCAGCTTGTCTGAAAAGTCAGTGCAGACCAGATGTGCCGGTGCGTTCTTTTCATTTTTACCCAAGGTATTTCTTATGTTCGTTTTTCTGCTTCGCCGGGCCGGTCTGGTGATTCCGACCTTCTTCGGCATCACCCTGCTGGTATTCACCCTGATCCACCTGATCCCCGGCGATCCGGTGGAAGCCATGTCCGGCGAACGCGGCATGGATCCCGCCCTCTACGCGCGCATGGCGCACGAACTGGGTCTGGATCAGCCGCTCTACATCCAGTATTTCAGCTACCTGAAACAGGTGGCGAGCGGCAACCTCGGCGTGTCTTATGTCACGCATGAACCGGTCTTGCGCGAATTCGCGACGCTGTTCCCGGCGACGCTGGAGCTGTCGGTCTGCGCCATGCTGCTGGCGCTGCTGATCGGCATCCCGGCCGGCATTCTGGCGGCGCTCAAACGCAATACCGTGCTCGACTATTCCGTGATGGGCGTCTCGCTCACCGGCTATTCGATGCCGGTGTTCTGGTGGGCGCTGCTCCTGATTCTGCTGTTCTCCGTCACGCTCGGCTGGACGCCGGTATCGGGCCGCATCGACATCATGTTCGATCTGCCGCCGGTGACCGGCTTCATGCTGATCGACACGCTGATCGCGGGCGACATGGACGCCTTCCGCTCGGCCCTCTCGCACCTGATCCTGCCGACTGTGACGCTGGCCACCATCCCGCTGGCGGTCATCGCGCGCATGACGCGCTCGGCGATGCTGGAGGTGCTGCGTGAAGACTATGTGAGAACGGCGCGCGCCAAAGGTCTGTCGCAATTACGCGTGATCGGTATCCACGCCTTGCGCAATGCGCTCATTCCGGTGGTGACCGTGATCGGCCTGCAGATCGGCACGCTGCTGGCCGGCGCGATCCTGACCGAAACCATCTTTTCCTGGCCCGGCATCGGCAAATGGCTGGTCGGCGCAATCCAGAGCCGCGACTACACCGTGGTGCAAGGCGGCATCCTGCTGTCCGCCAGCATCGTCATCGGCGTGAATCTCATCGTCGATTTGCTTTACGGCGTCATCAGCCCAAGAATCAGGCACAGCACATGAGCGATCAATCTTTTTCCACTACGCCGGCGACGGCCGCAAACCTCTCAGCTGAGACCGGCAAGCCGCCGCATCCGGCGATCGAGCTGTGGCGTCACTTCCGCCAGAACCGTGGCGCGGTGGTCGGCCTGGCGCTGATCCTGCTGATGCTGCTGGCCACGATCTTTGCCGATGTCATTGCGCCGCATTCCGCCATCGAGCAATTCCGCGACGCCACGCTGGCGCCGCCGGCATGGCAAACCGGCGGCAGCACGAAATTCCTGCTCGGCACGGATCCGGTCGGGCGCGATATGCTGTCGCGCATCATCTACGGCACGCGTCTGTCGCTGATCATCGGGCTGGTCTCGGTCACCATTTCGTTGAGCGTCGGTATCGCGCTCGGCTTGATCGCCGGCTTTTTCCGCGGGGTCGCTGAACTGGTGATCATGCGGCTGATGGACATCCTGCTCGCCCTGCCCAGCCTGCTGCTGGCGGTGGCGGTGGTGGCCGTGCTCGGTTCCGGCCTGATGAATGCGATGTACGCGATCGCCATCGTGCTGCTGCCGCATTACACGCGGCAAACGCGCGCCGCCGTGATCAGCGAACTGTCCAAGGATTACGTCAATGCCTCGCGCATCGCCGGCGCCGGCAAGCTGCGCCTGATGTTCAACTGCGTGTTGCCGAACTGCGCCGCACCGCTGATCGTGCAAGCCACGCTGGGATTTTCGACGGCCATTCTCGATGCTGCGGCGCTGGGCTTTCTCGGTCTCGGCGCCCAACCGCCGACGCCGGAATGGGGCTCGATGCTCGCCAGCGCGCTGGAATTCATCCAGAGCGCGTGGTGGGTCGTGACCTTCCCGGGCCTGGCGATCCTGATCTCGGTGCTGGCATTCAACCTGATGGGCGACGGTCTGCGCGACGCCCTCGATCCCAAATTGAAACGATAGACCATGGCGCTTCTTGATATCCAACATCTGCGCGTCGAATTCGGCTCGGACGCCAATCCGCACCTCGCCGTCGACGATCTCGACCTGCATATCGAACAGGGTGAAGTGGTCGGCATCGTCGGCGAATCCGGATCCGGCAAAAGCGTCACCTCGCTGGCGCTGATGGGACTGATCGACTACCCCGGCCGCGTCAAGGCCGAACGCATGGCCTTCGACGGGCGCGACTTGCAGAAGATGTCTGAGCGCGAACGGCGCACCTTGCTGGGCAAAGACATCGCGATGATTTTCCAGAATCCGATGACGAGCCTGAATCCCTCCTTCACCGTAGCGTATCAGTTGATGGAAACCTTGCGCGTGCACGAGAAAGGTTCGAAAGCCGAACTGCGCGCCCGCGCACTCGAACTGCTCAAACAGGTCAACATTCCCGATCCTGAACGCCGGCTGGACGCTTACCCGCATCAACTGTCGGGCGGCATGAGCCAGCGCGTCATGGTCGCCATCGCCATTGCCTGCAATCCGCGCCTGCTCATCGCCGACGAACCGACCACGGCGCTGGACGTGACCGTGCAGGCGCAGATGCTGGACCTGCTGCTGGAGCTGCAACGCGAGCGCGGCATGGCGCTGATGCTGATCACGCACGACCTGAGCGTGGTCGCCCAGACCGTGCAACGCGTCGTCGTGATGTACGCGGGCCAGGTGCTGGAAACCGGCACCGTTCCCGAGATCTTCAACACGCCGCAACATCCCTATACCCAGGCGCTGCTGGCGGCGCTGCCGGAAAACAATGCCGGACGCGAACGCCTGCAGACCATTCCCGGCATGGTGCCCGGCCAATACGACCGGCCTGCCGGCTGCCTGCTCAGTCCGCGCTGCGCCTACGCTGTGCCGCATTGCAGTGAAACTCGCCCGGCCCTGACCGGCCCCGCCCATGCCCAAGTGCGCTGCCATTTTCCGCTGGATAGCGCCGGCCGTCCGACCAATCAATGGCAAAAGGCAAGCTGATGAACGAACGCCCTACTTCGACTCCGGCAAGCTCGTCCGCAACATCTGCGGAGCAAGTCCTGCTGCGCGCGGACCAGCTGACCAAGCACTATCCCGTTTCTCAGGGATGGTTCAGACCCAAGGCCATCTCCCGCGCGCTGGACGGCGTATCCTTCACGCTCGCCGCCGGCAAAACATTGGCGGTGGTAGGCGAATCCGGTTGCGGCAAATCGACGTTGGCCAGACAGATCACCATGATCGAATCGCCCACCGCCGGCGCACTCTGGCTGGACGGAAAAAATGTCGCCGAACGCGATCCCGCGCTCCTGAAGGCAGTGCGCCCGCTGGTGCAGATGGTGTTCCAGAATCCCGACGCCAGCCTGAACCCGCGCAAAAAAGTCGCCGCCATGCTGGAAGAACCGCTGATCATCAACACGCGGCTCAACGGCGCCGAGCGCATGGAAAAAGCCAAGGAGATGATGAAGCAAGTCGGCCTGCGCCCGGAATTCTACGGCCGCTATCCGCATATGTTCTCCGGCGGCC
Source organism: Herbaspirillum rhizosphaerae (assembly GCF_001189965.1). Taxonomy (GTDB): domain Bacteria; phylum Pseudomonadota; class Gammaproteobacteria; order Burkholderiales; family Burkholderiaceae_D; genus Herbaspirillum; species Herbaspirillum rhizosphaerae. Next base: position 490,017 of record NZ_LFLU01000001.1, on the reverse strand, counting down.
AGCGCCAGCGTATCGCCATCGCGCGCGCATTGATGCTGGATCCCAAAGTGATTGTCGCCGACGAACCTGTCTCGGCGCTGGACGTGTCGATCCAGGCGCAAGTGCTCAATCTGCTGATGGACATCCAGCAAAAAACCAAAGTCGCCTATCTGTTCATCTCCCACAACCTGTCGGTGGTGGAGCACATTGCCGATGAGGTGATAGTGATGTATCTCGGCAAAGTGGTCGAACACGGCAGCAAGGCCGATACCTTCAGCCGTCCGCTACACCCGTACACGCGCGCGCTGCTGGCCAGCACGCCGCGCATCGATCCGGCGCAACGCCAGGCGCGCCTCATGCTCGACGGTGAACTGCCGTCGCCGCTGGCGCCGCCGCCCGGGTGCGCTTTCCATAGCCGCTGCCCGCACGCCGTCGAACGCTGCCGTCACGAGACTCCGTTATTACAGCACTTCAAGGGCAGCCGGGTCGCCTGCCACCGCGTCAGCGAGATTGCCTGATCTGCGGTAACGTGATGCCCTCTGTCGGCATCACGTTACCGCTTTCTCTCTCGCCAAAAGGATCTGCCATGAACCAGCCCGCCGCATCGAAAATCGCCCTCGTGACAGGAGCCGGCAGCGGCATCGGCCTGGCGGTCGCCCAGGCCCTGCTCAGCGACGACTTCACCGTGATCCTTGCCGGACGCCGCCGCGAAGTGCTCGAAGAAGCGGTGGCAACCGCACAGGCCGCCGGCCGCCATGCCGTCGCGATGCCGGTGGACATACGCGACCCTGCAAGCGTCGACGCGCTGTTTGAAAACATCTCCGCCTCGTTTGGCAGGCTTGACGTCTTGTTCAACAATGCCGGCGTCAATGCACCGGCGATACCCTTCGATGAACTCACGGTCGACCAGTGGAAGAACGTCATCGACACCAATCTCACCGGCGCATTTCTTTGTGCGCGCGGCGCGTTTCGCCTGATGCGGCAGCAATCGCCGCAAGGCGGACGCATCATCAACAACGGATCGATTTCAGCGCATACGCCGCGCCCTCTCAGTTCCGCCTACACCTCCAGCAAACACGCCGTGACCGGCCTGACCAAGAGCATCGCGCTGGACGGACGCCCCTATAACATCGTCTGCAGCCAGATCGACGTCGGCAATGCCCTGACCTCGTTGTCGGCGCGCATGACCAAAGGCGTATTGCAAGCGAACGGCTCGACCGCCACGGAACCGATGATGGATGTCCAGCACGTTGCCGATGCCGTGCGCTACATGGCCTCGCTGCCGCTGAGCGCCAACGTGCTCAATCTCACGGTAATGGCAAGCAACATGCCCTTCGTCGGCAGAGGCTGACAACGAACGGATTGACGTCCGTTCCTCCGGATACGCCAGGCACTACGCAATATGTACACAAATATCATTGTCATTCATAAAAATAATCAATAAAATACGCATTGCGTACAATATTGAGAAGAGCGATGACTATCCAGCAACAAAGCTTCCTGCGCGACGCCATGCGCCGCCTGAACATGACGCGAGAAGTGCTTTCTTCGCGAATCGGCGTGAGTCGCAGGGCGCTGGACACCTGGCTGCTACCGGCGGAGTCGCAGGAATTTCGGCGCATGCCCGACATCGTGGAACGCTTTGTGAGTGAAATCCTCAGCACAAATGCTGCCACCGATACGCAAAGCGTATATCCGACATCAGACTTAAGCATCACCCATGAGGGCAAACCCTGCCTGCTCTCCGTCGATCAGTTTTCGCGCGAGTCGGCCGAGGCGCTGTTTCGACTGGCAGACGTGATGCAACCGATTGCGCGCAGACAAAAAGTGTCGCGCGCGCTGGAAGGCGCCGTGCTGGGGAATCTGTTTTTCGAAGCGAGCACGCGCACGCGGGTCAGTTTCGGCGCGGCCTTTTGCCGGCTGGGCGGCTCGGTGTGCGACACGACGGGCTTCACCTTCTCTTCCATGGCCAAAGGCGAATCGATCTACGACACCAGCCGTGTGCTGAGCGGCTACGTCGACGCCCTGGTGGTGCGCCATCCGGATCAGGGCTCCGTCGCCGAATTCGCGCGCGCAACCAATATTCCGGTCATCAATGCCGGCGACGGCCCCGGCGAGCATCCCAGCCAGGCGCTGCTCGATCTGTACACGATACAACGCGAATTCTCCCGCCTGGGCAAGCTGGTCGACGGCGCCCACATCGCCATGGTCGGCGATCTGAAATATGGCCGCACGGTGCACTCCCTGAGCAAATTGCTGGCGCTCTATCGCGGCGTCAAATTCACGCTGATCGCTCCTGAACAACTGGAAATGCCGGCGCACATCGTCGAGCGCATCACCATCAACGGCAACATCGTCGAGCAGACATCGGATCTCGCCAACGGCTTGCGCGGCGCGGATGTCGTGTACGCCACACGGATACAAAAAGAACGCTTCGGCAACGAAGCCATCGAGGGCTATACCCCGGACTTCCAAGTCAATCAGGCGCTGGTCAATGCGGTATGCAAACCGGATACGCTGATCATGCATCCGCTGCCGCGCGACAGCCGCCCAGGCGCGAACGATCTCGGCGCCGATCTTCTGCACGACCCGCGCCTGGCGATTTTCCGCCAGACCGATAACGGCATCCCGGTCCGGATGGCACTCTTCGCATCGCTGCTAGGCGTCGCCGACCAGGTGCCGCATTCGCTCAAAGACGCAAGCTGGAAAGCGCCGCGCTTTATCGGGCCTGATGATGCGATCTTTCATGGGATGGATGGCTGAGCGCGACGTCCGCAAGCGTGACGTAGCGGACGACGATGAATAGCACAAATGAAAAAGGCCGCCAATCAGGCGGCCTTTCTGTATTCAGGAGGAGAGGGAGAGTCTGACCATTGAGAATAAAAATATTAAAAAATAATGACTTACAATTTAGAGAAAAATGCATCTACACTTAAAATAATACCGAACTTTGTATTAACCCATCAAGTCGGTATTTCCTGTATTCCCATCGTCATGTATCGTAAGGACATCATATTCCTTGACCCATTCCACCGAATCATCAAGGCCCCAGGTAACAAGTACAACGGCCCTCCAGTAGCTCATATTTTCAATATCTTTGATTGAGAATTTACTTCCCCACAAATCCAGATACACATCGTGATCACGATATTTTTTAAGAGCACTCTGGCCACATATAAAAATCTTTTTCCCATCAGGAAATGTGATTTCTCTGTCCTTCAAAAGTTTTTTTGTAGTGTCTTCTCCTAAGACACTAGCGAGCATAGAACCTTTTACGTTACCAATATTTGGCACTACAATGACAGCGCTCTGATACGTATCCAGAAGCTGCAGCACTTTGACCAGACCTAACCGAACCCCGTCGGGATTATCACCAAAGGTTTTCACCAAAAATCGTTCACGTGTCACGTAACACCTTTCGAAAAATAGATAATTCGGCACACGGAGCTAGACGCCCAAAAAATATCGCTGCTCCTCCGATATAGGATTTGCAACTGCATCACGATATGCTGCTTCGCATTTGAGCCAAAAATCATGATGATAGGTGCGGAGTTCCCTTCCCACCATAGAATCAAAGCGAACGAAAAAGATATAACGAACTGCACCAAGAATTATAGAACTTCTGAAACCTGTAGCGAGTTCTGTTTCTGCATCAACAGGAACGATAAGTCCCCCATGTCCAGCGAACCGATTCTCTCCTAAACTACTTTCATAAGCTGCATAGATTGGGTCTGCATCAATGTGCAGCAACACGACATTTCTATCCATATTCCCTAGAGCGAATTCACTTACTGCTAGTGGCCGAGGACCACCTGATTCTGCCACATGGCAACACAAGAGTTTGGCAAAGTAGCGAAATACATTTAAGTATGGCTCTGACCCAATCTCGTATTCCCGCATGTTGAACACTTCATCCGGAGTGCGACCTGTAGCTAGTGATGTCGAAACCAGAGCATGAAAGCGGTCGAACTCGCAGTCGGGCGCTTGAGTGCGAGTGCTATTGCAAGAAGCGCACAGGGGGACGGCAAAATGAAAGGCACTCGATTTCGGTCCCTGTGCCGGGCGCGGCTTACTCTTACCATCAAACTTACCGATGACCATCGCATCATTTCCGAAAATTTTTCGGAGAGCTGAAGCTTTTATCTTATGCTCTCCCGTAAGGGATTCCGACGACCCGCATAGGCAACACTGGTCATCATGATACGGCGCGAAAAATATATCCATTTTTAAGCCCTTTATCGTTCAACGGCACCTGATGCCAGAGAACGTTCACGCATGGACTTGTTGAATTTTCCGCAAAAAAGGGCGCACGTGAATAAGTAGACTTGCCGAGCATGACTATTGCTGTAATTCTTGGCTTCGCCACCATAAGTCGAAAGCAATAACACCCTCTTTTTTACCTCATCATCGTCAAATGTCGCGTTTATCGGATTATGAGCGAAGTGATTTCGTATCTTACGTATTTGTTCGAGATTGGCGAATGCTTCTTTGTCGATAAACCCAAATGCATATGCAATCGCTATTCGTTGTGAAAAAGTCGCGAGCGGCCCCATGCTTCCAAATAGCTTGTCAGCAACTGCTTTTTCAACAGTATGGGAGCGAAGAAATAATCCCAGGTAGTGTTCAAGAAAACTTCCAGCAAGTATCGCCGCTCCACGGTCCGACTCCTTGTTGAATGCAGGAACCATATTGTTGAGTTGGTCGATATCGAGATTTTCAAGCAGCGCCATTCGAAAGCCCTCACTAAGAGATGAACACAATGTCAAATCAAGCGTTACTGCCTAACAAAAGTATTTCAATATCGGTCTTTGAAACCTCAGCATTATTTCGCATCGCACTTATAAGTACGAGAAAGAATTCTTTTCCTTCGGTATCAACGATACGCGCACCTGAATTTTCAAAGTCGACTAACGCACGAATTACTTCTCGACCCCCGTAAACAGCGATACGAGCTTTAGTGCTCGCAGCGTTTCGCAACGCAGCCCTTCTTTCTTCATTGTTAGGGGCATGCGCCGAATCTGCCACTGCGACAAGGTAAGGCGTCGAGCCTCCTCTATCCAGTATCCACAGCCAACTCTCGACAGCGCGTACTTGCTCTGCGGAAATCTCCACCGAGCGAATGCTTGAATTCTCGTTTTCCGATGATTTGCTGAATATCGGCAGGGACAGCTCGCCGGAATATATAGCCTATCCCGCGAGGACTTTTGAACATGTATTGTGGCATAGGGTCGTGTGTGGCTACCCCCCAGTATCCGCTGCTTGTAGCTGCTTTTGTACCCGCTCATGTACTATACAAAAAACAAAACCCCTTGATGTAGCCTGACATTCTGGCATTTCAAGGGGTTAGCTGCAACTTGGCGGAGGGGGATTCCGCCTACACAGGCGCAGGCCGCGGAATCGCTTGCAAGCGATTCCCTTCGAATCCCCCGCGAAAGCCGCGCAGGCGGCTTTCTTCTCTCCATAAAGAAAATGCCCGCTGGTGCGGGCATTTGTATTCTGGCGGAGAGAGGGGGATTCGAACCCCCGATAGGCTATTAACCTATACACGCTTTCCAGGCGTGCGACTTCAACCACTCATCCATCTCTCCGGAATTTGGCTTCGTTTTTAGCGAAGCCGCCGATTATAGCAACATTTTTCAGAAAATGAGATGGTTTTCTCCTCTCACTCCCTAAAAAATAATGGCGGCGCATTACTGCGCCGCCGCTGTTGCTCCACTGTTGCTTCATTGCTGCTTGCCTGATTGCCATCAATCGCCGGGCTTTGGCGGGCTTGCTGCTCTACCCGCCCGGTCTTCCCGGCAATCGGCCAAACCTTATTGCGCTTCTTTCAACTGATCCAAGATGGCCGGATTTTCCAGTGTGGAAATATCCTGCGTGATGTCTTCGCCCTTGGCCAGCACGCGCAGTAGGCGGCGCATGATCTTGCCGGAGCGGGTCTTGGGGAGGTTATCGCCGAAGCGGATTTCCTTCGGTTTGGCGATGGGGCCGATTTCCTTGGCGACCCAGTCGCGCAGCTCTTTGGCGATGGCCTTGGCTTCGTCGCCGGTCGGACGCGGACGCTTCAGGACCACGAAGGCGCAGATCGATTCGCCCGTGGTTTCATCCGGTTTGCCGACCACGGCGGCTTCGGCCACGATGGGATTGGCGACCAGCGCGGATTCGATTTCCATCGTGCCCATGCGGTGACCGGAGACGTTGAGCACGTCGTCGATGCGGCCGGTGATGGTGAAGTTGCCGGTTTCCTTGTTGCGGATTGCGCCGTCGCCGGCGAGATAGACCTTGCCGCCGAATTCTTCAGGGAAATAGCTCTTCTTGAAACGCTCGGGATCGTTCCAGATGGTGCGGATCATGGATGGCCACGGACGCTTGACGACCAGGATGCCGCCGGTACCGTTGGGCAGATCGTTGCCGGTTTCGTCGACGATGGCGGCGGTGATGCCCGGCAGCGGCAACGTGCAGGAACCCGGCACTTGCAGCGTGGCGCCCGGCAGCGGCGAAATCATGTGGCCGCCGGTTTCGGTTTGCCAGAAGGTGTCGACGATCGGACATTTTTCCTGGCCGATGTTCTTGTAGTACCACATCCAGGCTTCCGGATTGATCGGCTCGCCGACCGAACCCAGCAATCGCAATGACGACAGGTCGTATTGCTTCGGATGGATTTTTTCGTCGGCGTCGGCGGCTTTGATCAGCGAGCGGATCGCGGTCGGCGCGGTGTAGAAAATGGTGGCCTTGTGGCGTTGGACCATGTCCCAGAAACGGCCGGCGTTCGGATAGGTCGGCACGCCTTCGAACACAATCTGCGTGGCGCCGACAGCCAGCGGACCGTAGGCGATATAGGTGTGGCCGGTGATCCAGCCGATGTCGGCGGTGCACCAGTAGATGTCGTCGGGCTTGATGTCGAAGGTCCACTTCATCGTCAGCACGGCCCACAGCAGGTAGCCGCCGGAGGCGTGCTGCACGCCCTTCGGTTTGCCGGTGGAGCCGGAGGTGTAGAGGATGAAGAGCGGATGTTCGGCGTCGACCCATTCCGGTTCGCAGACGTCGGACTGATGGGCGACGACGTCATGCAGCCAGAGGTCGCGACCTGCGACCCAGTTGATGTCGGCGCCGGCGCGCTTGTAGACGATGACGTTTTTGAGAGTATCGCAACCGCCCATGGCGATCGCTTCATCGACGATGGATTTCAACGGCAGCTGCTTGCCGCCGCGCACCTGATAGTCGGCGGTGATGACGGCGACTGCGCCGGCATCGATCACGCGTTCCTGCAGCGACTTGGCGGAGAAGCCGCCGAACACCACCGAGTGCGTGGCGCCGATGCGGGCGCAGGCTTGCATGGCGGCGACGCCCTCGACCGACATCGGCATGTAGATGACGACGCGATCGCCCTTCTTCACGCCCAGCGACTTGAGGCCGTTGGCGAAATGGCAGACCTTCTTGTGCAGTTCGCGATAGGTGACGCGGGTGACTTTGGCGTCGTCGGATTCGAAGATGACGGCGGTCTTGTCGGCATTGCCGTTTTCAAGATTGACGTCGAGGCAGTTGTACGAAACGTTGATCTGGCCGTCTTCAAACCATTTGTAGAACGGTGCGTTGGACTCGTTCAGGGTCTTGGTGAAGGGCTTTTTCCATTGCAGGTTTTCACGCGCGAGGCGGGCCCAGAAGCCTTCGTAGTCGCGCTCGGCTTCGGCGCACAAGGCGTTGTAGGCATCCATGCCGGATACGGTGGCATTTTTTACGAATTCTGCCGGTGGAGCGAATACACGGTTTTCCTGCTTGAAGGTTTGAATATCTGCCACGATTAGTCTCCTGCGATTGATGATTTTTGCTTTTTGCAAAAGCGGTTCGTTTTTCGCGTTCCGCAAACTCCGGTTTTCATGCTTCTTAAAAACCGATTTGTTTTTGCGTTCCGCAAAACGAGCAACTTTGCTTTTCGCAAAACATAGGCGTTTTCACTTACTCAGTCCTTACACCTTCTGAATTGATGACCGGCCGGAAGCGGCGTCTGCGCGTCGTTCACAGCGGCGCGCACGATTATCCGAAGGTCAGACCGCAGCGATGAAGTGAAGTTTGCAAAGCATCCGTCTTGCGATATTGCCCGCCTGCATTATCGCATTTGCCGGGCGGATAGGCAGCGATCGGGATGGAATCGCGCTCTGCCGCCAAGAGAGCGGCAAGGGAGTGTAAAATAGCGGCCTGAATTCGTCCGCAGCTTGCGACGGCGCGCCAGACTAGATACCGAGCGAGTATCGTCGGCATATCGGCAACGATTGGACAAAGCGTCGCCGCTCCCGCGCTGCGCAGACACCTCCGGTTTCAACTCTACGACTTTTAAGATTCGCGCCAATGAAAGACACCCGCCCCGCTTCTTCCGGCAAGCAAAAGATCGGCATCCTGCCCAATCTGATTTTCATGAGCAGGTGGCTGCAGTTGCCTTTGTATCTTGGCCTGATCCTGGCGCAGTGCGTCTATGTCTATCACTTCTGGGTCGAGCTGAGCGATCTGATCGGCGCGGCCATGGGCAATGCCGCATCGTTGGAACACATCCTCGACGCCGTCGCCATCGACGGCGCGCTGCGCCCGGAAAAACTCAACGAGCAAACCATCATGCTGGTGGTGCTGGCGCTGATCGACGTGGTGATGATTTCCAATCTGCTGATCATGGTGATCGTCGGCGGCTACGAGACCTTCGTCTCGCGCATGAACCTGGAAAGCCATCCCGACCAGCCCGAGTGGCTGTCGCACGTGAACGCTTCCGTGCTGAAGGTGAAGCTCGCCACGGCGATCATCGGCATCTCGTCCATCCATCTGCTCAAGACCTTCATCAACGCCAACCTGTACGACGTCAAGACCTTGCTGGCGCAGACCGGCATCCATATCACCTTTCTGTTGTCCGCCATGGCGATCGCTTACTGCGACCGCCTCATGAGCCATCCGCAGGAGCCGTCCGAGCCGCCCGGACCGCATTGACAGCCCTTTTAATTAACCCGAGAGAACCAGCCATGACCATCATCAAGCAAGACGATCTCATCGAATCCGTAGCCGCCGCGCTGCAATACATCAGCTATTACCATCCGGTGGACTACATCCAGCATCTGGCGCGCGCCTATGAGCTGGAGCAAAGCCCGGCCGCGAAGGATTCCATCGCCCAGATCCTGACCAATTCGCGCATGTGCGCCGAAGGCAAGCGTCCGATCTGCCAGGATACCGGCATCGTCAACGTGTTCCTGAAGATCGGCATGGGCGTGCGCTTTGAAGGTTTCGGCAGCGGCTCCATCGCCGACGCCGTCAACCAGGGCGTGCGTCAGGGCTACAGCCATCCCGACAACGTGCTGCGCGCGTCGATCGTGGCCGACCCGCAATTCGAACGCAAGAACACCAAGGACAACACCCCCGCCGTGATCCACATGGAACTGGTGCCGGGCAACACCGTCGACGTGCGTATCGCGGCCAAGGGCGGCGGTTCCGAGAACAAGACCAAGTTCGTCATGCTCAATCCTTCCGACTCGCTGGTGGACTGGGTCCTGAAGACCGTGCCGACCATGGGCGCCGGCTGGTGTCCTCCGGGCATGCTGGGCATCGGCATCGGCGGCACTGCCGAGAAGGCCATGCTGATGGCCAAGGAAGTGCTGATGGACGACATCGACATGTACGAACTGAAGCAGCGCGGTCCCCAAAACAAGACCGAAGAGCTGCGCATCGAACTGTGCGACAAGGTCAATGCGCTCGGTATCGGCGCGCAAGGCCTGGGCGGCCTGACCACCGTGCTCGACGTCAAGATCATGATGCATCCGACGCATGCGGCTTCCAAGCCGGTCGCGATGATCCCCAACTGCGCGGCAACCCGCCACGGCCACTTCGTGCTGGACGGTTCCGGCCCGGCCTACATGGAGCCGCCGTCGCTGTCCGAATGGCCTGAAGTGCACTGGGTGCCGGACACCGAGAAATCCAAGAGCGTCAACCTCGACACGCTGACCAAGGAAGAAGTCGCTTCGTGGAAGCCGGGCCAGACCCTGCTGCTGAACGGCAAGATGCTGACCGGCCGCGATGCCGCGCACAAGCGTATCCAGGAGATGCTGGCCAAGGGCGAGAAGCTGCCGGTCGACTTCACCAACCGCGTGATCTACTACGTCGGCCCGGTCGATCCGGTGCGCGACGAAGTGGTTGGCCCTGCCGGCCCGACGACTGCCACGCGCATGGACAAATTCACCGACATGATGCTGGAGCAAACCGGCCTGATCTCCATGATCGGCAAGTCGGAACGCGGCCCAGCCGCCATCGAGGCGATCAAGAAGCACAAGTCGGCTTACCTGATGGCGGTCGGCGGTTCGGCGTATCTGGTGTCCAAGGCGATCAAGTCGGCCAAGGTGCTGGGTTTTGCCGATCTGGGCATGGAAGCGATCTACGAGTTCGACGTCAAGGACATGCCGGTTACCGTGGCGGTCGACGCCAACGGCATCTCGGTGCACAACACCGGTCCTGCCGAGTGGAAGGAAAAGATCGCCACCAACACTGCGCTGAGCAAGATTCCTGTCACGACGGCATGATGACGCTGCAACAAGCGACACAGGCAAAGCTGCAACCGGAGACCGTTTGCTGATGACCGGCGCAGCTTTACCGTCACAATCGCAGGCAATACCGATGCCGATGGCCGCCGATGCGCCCATCGGCATTTTCGATTCCGGCATCGGCGGTTTGTCGGTGCTGCGTCATGTCCGCGTGGCGCTGCCGCGAGAAAAGCTGCTGTATTTCGCCGACTCCGGCTATGCGCCCTACGGCGACAAGGAAGAACAGCAGATCGTCGAACGCTCGCTGGCGGTTGCCGGCTTCCTGGTGGAGGCAGGCATCAAAGCGCTGGTGGTCGCCTGCAATACCGCCACCGCCGCCGCCATCCAGGCCATCCGCCGGCGCTGGCCGCAACTGATCGTGGTCGGCATCGAGCCCGGCCTCAAGCCGGCTGCGGCACAAAGCAAAAGCAGGATTGTCGGCGTTCTCGCCACCCGCAGCACCCTGGCCAGCAAGCGTTTTATCCAGCTGCGCGAGCAGATCGCCGCGACGAGCGAGGTGCGCTTCCTGTCGCAAGCCTGCGTCGGCCTCGTCGATCAGATCGAAAAGGGCGAACTGTCTTCCGCCGTCACCGCCAGACTGGTCGATCAATATGTGGCGCCGCTCATTGCACAAGGCGCCGACACCCTGGTGCTCGGTTGCACGCACTATCCTTTTGTCGGCGCACTGATCGAATCCGCCGCCCGTCACGCCGGTTTGGCATCGCCTGTCATCATCGACACCGGCGAAGCGGTCACGCGCCAGCTGCAGCGTTTGCTGGAGGAACGCGCACTGTGCAACAACAACACCCCGCCGGAGGCCCTGAGGGCTTATACGACGGCAAGCGCCTCCACGCTCGAGACGATCTTTGCCAGTCTCTTGAAAATACGCCCCGATATCGTCCAGATCACCTGAGAAACACCCGCATCGCCGGCTTGCAAAAATTGAATGACTATTTTATTTGCCATAAGCCTCACAGTTTTGTATAATCTTTTGCTTCACTGACTTAAGACAGAAACAAGTCTTGGTCATGCAGTGGTGGCTGTAGCTCAGTTGGTAGAGTCCAGGATTGTGATTCCTGTTGTCGCGGGTTCGAGCCCCGTCAGCCACCCCATTACTGCAAATGTGCAAACAGTGCTCTGCACTGAGCAACTCCCCCAGCAGCAAATCGTCAAGGACCGGATACGGTCCTTTTTTGTTTTTTGCGCGCTACTTCGTCACGGCTCCGGCCGTTCCCTCAGCCTATCCGACTTTGGCATTCCCGCGACAGAGCATTTCCCGCTTTATTGCCTGAATGAAAAGCCCCGGGCGACATGAAAAAGCCTGCTCACTTTTCAGTGAACAGGCCTCGACGCTGCAAATGCCGCCACTACTCAGAGCATCCCCGTCGCATAAGCGTACTTGATCAGGTCGGCATCGGTCGACAGCCCCAGTTTGCGCATGGTGCATATTCCAGTGAATTTGGTCACGTAGTTCAACAACATGGACATCGATTGTTCAGCAACGCGGACAGTCGACCAAGTGAATAGGCTTGTTTTTTCTAGCTACATTACATTTGCTATCCGCCAAGAGACGCCATCTAACTCAACCGCTATACTGTCCTCAAGGTAAATCCAAAGGGAGAAGCGGATGATAAATGCTGAATTTGACAAAGTGCGAGCGGAAATTACAGGTATGAAAGCTGTGCTTTATTCGCTTTGCGCAGTCCAGCCTCCTGAGCAAGCACGCCTTTTTCAAATACTCCTTCAGCGACAGCTTGATTCCATTGAGGAAAATCTCTCCCCTTCGGAAGACGCGCGTGAATTTATGGAGCGAACTGTGGGAGTGATTCAAGATTTCATCCTGGTTGCCAAGAAAGACTAACCTCGGGGGGATGCACCATGGCTGGCGAGCTATTCGAATACAAGGGAAAGCAAGTCAGTATCCAAATGATGCAACCGCTGACGGGTGACGGCTGGCTCTGGCACACGGATATTGCAGGTAGTCGCTTGGAGTCACCTCGACGTGCACCGATAAAGCACCGTCAGGATGCCCTTCAATATGCAACCATGGAGGCCAAGGAGGCGATTGACCGGGAGGGATAGGTCGAACACCTTTACCATAGCCTACTTCCGCAATCGGCCAGAAGCGGACGTCTGAACATTCAAAGGCCCCGCAATATGCAGCGCTTTTGAACGTTGTTAAGTCACAAGTGAAATCCTTGGCGACGGTGATACCTGCAGCCCCACTACTAGCTCTGGCATTAGGACTTAGGATGTAAGTGTATGTGCCCAACCCGTACGTATTTCTCCTTCTTCATCTCGACTGGAACGATGTGGACGTTCCCATGCCGCACTCCGGTCTGCGAAATGATGGCATCGGCGCAAGCGCGGACTTCATCAATACGGCCTTTCAAAATGACCGTCTCCAAACAATTGTCATGATCGAGATGGACATGCTGCGAGGCAGCCGCAACATCATGATGATCGTGCTGGATTTGAGTTAGGCGATTCGCAAGCATGCGTTCATGGTGATCGTATATGTAGCTGACCGTCGCGACGCACCATTTGGCCGTTCCTTCCTCAACATCAGTTTGACCTAATTCCTTGCGCGCCAAATCGCGGAAAGCTTCAGAGCGATTGGAATACCCCTTGCTGGCTACGAACCGGTCAAAGTCCTCCGCCAGGTCGTCGTCAACTGAAATTGTCCAGCGCTGCATTGCCATTCTCCAAGGTAGTATTGCAAGGATGATAGCAATGTAGCACTGGCCTGGTCAAAGCGAGATCAGAAGTTGCGAGTGAGCGTGAGACGGAAAGTACGGGGCTCAACCGGATGGAAGTGAATGTCGTTAATCCCTTCAGCCGGTTCGCCTGCCAACCGCGACGGATAGTAGTAGTCGATATCGCTGGCCTGACGGTTGAATAAGTTGAAAATATCCAAGCTAAGTTTCGTCTTCGTATCGACCTTGTAGCCCACGCGAGCATAAGCCAGCGTGGTTGATTGGGAGCGCACGCTGTTATCTTCGATCAGCGGACGCGGGCCGAAGTAACGCAGTTGGAATGCCCCCGACCAGCGGCCAAGATCGTTCAGCGTTACGCCAAATGAAGCTACTTTATTGATCGAACCGGGAATGTAGTTGCCGACAGGATCGTCCTGTGTATAGCGAGCGCGTGAGGCGGCCAGATCGATATCAAACATCAACCAGGAATTGGCGACGTAGTGATTGTTCCATTCGACCCCATAGCGCTTACTGGCACGGCTAGGCTGTGTCTCTCCCGCATCACCCACAAACACCAGTTCGGAATCGATATCCAATCGCCAGAGGGCCAGCGAACTTTGCAGGCCCGGCACAATTTCGGTGCGGGTGCCGACTTCGTATCCCTTGGTTCGCACCAAAGGCGTGACCGGCGAAGCCGGATCCCCGTTGGGTAAGCGTGTCTGTGTCGTGCCACGGGCATCGTTACTGTGGAAGCCGCTGCCGTAATTAATGAAGTATTCCGTCTTTGCCCAAGGGCCAAAGATCAGAGAAAGCTTAGGCGAGACGATATGATCGTTGGCGGTGCCTGAATTACTAGCGATGCTGCTATTAACGTTGAACCGATAGGCGTCGTAACGGATACCGGCGATAGTGCGGAATTTGTCCAGCCATTGCATGGTGTTTTCGGCAAACAGACCAATACTTCCTTCGCGCACGTTGCTTTCGCTGACCACGCTGGTTTGTTGTCGTGCGGTGGTGCTGTACAGACCGACCGGCGATAGCCAGTCATAACGAACTTGCATGCCAAATTTGTTGGTCATGTCCACACCTGCCAGCTTGCCGAACAAGGTCTGGCTGGCCTCAAAACCGGCAATGCGGCGCTTCTCTGCCTGATGGAACTGATCACCGGCGGTCGGATTGCTCAGTAAATAAGTGAAATCGCTATAGAGATCCAGTTTCGACTGGATCAAGTAGGCGTTGAGCTGGAACAGCCCATTGTCATCCCGCTTGTGCATTGCATAGGACAGGCTGTAGCGCGAAGTATCACCGCCGTCCGTAGGGGCCAACGAGCCGTAACGGCCAATCTGTCCTGATTGCACTGCACGGGAAGGAATCTGGTCGGTCGAGTTCCAGCGATTGCTATAGGCCATAGCCGTGACCTCATAACCGTCTGCCCGCGTGCCACCGCTATAGCGCAGCGTACCGCTGTATTTGCGGAGTCCTTCCGCCACATCCCAAGGACCATTATTGCGAGTGACTTCCAGGCCATAGAGCAGATTACCAGTTCCCAGGGAGAGTGAATCCGCCAACAGCGCACGCTGATAGCCATGTCCACCTATCGAAACGGAGGCAATACCTTCTGGCAGCGTGTTGGCCAACCTCATGTGGGCGGCACCTGCAGAGGCAAAATCGCCTTCATCGGAAAAATACGGGCCTTTCTTGTAATCGATACGTTCCACCAGCTCTGGAATGATGAAGTTCAGATCGGTGTAGCCTTGGCCATGAGCGTGCGTGCGCATGTTAATCGGCATGCCATCAATAAAGGTGGCAAAGTCGGTGCCGTGGTCCAGATTGAAACCACGCAGGAAATACTGGTTGGCTTTCCCGTCGCCACTGTGTTGAGTAACGATCATGCCTGGCACGAATTCCAGGATTTCACCGGTTCTCAATATCGGACGAGTTGCAATCAATGAGCTGTTGACTGTGCCTTGGCTTGCGGCATTCGAGCTACCAATGGCATTGTCGTAATTGCCGACGACTTCAATTGGGGCGAGGCCATCGCCTTCGGCGGCGTAGGCGGCATGAAATCCCTGGCTCGCGGCCAGAATGGCTAGGGCCATTTTCTTCTTTGCGTAAAACACTTACCCTCCCTGTATGATATTTTTTAAATTTATCATACTTAGCAAGTGTTATGCCATAAAGCAATGTCACCAATCGGCCAGGAGCAGACATCAGGGATTGCCCGTCTATCTCTACAATCGGCCTTCAACGGTAAAATCTGACGACTTCCTCTACGATTGATGCCATGTCCTTAATTACCTTTGTTATTGCTGCGTCTATTCTTGCCATCACGCCGGGACCGGGCATTGCGTATGTCGTTGCGAAAACTGTGTCAGGAGGCCGCGTTGAAGGTTTGGCATCCTGCATCGGCACCGCTGTGGGGGGATTGCTGCACGTGTTGGCGGCGGCACTCGGTTTGTCGCTTATCGTCGCGAAGTCCGCCATTGCTTTCAATGCCATTAAATTCATTGGCGCCGCTTATCTGGTTTTCCTCGGCATTCAGCTACTTCGTCGAAAAAACGAACGTTTGGATGCCAGTCGCGCAGTGGCGCAAGGTTGGAAACGCGCGTTGGCAGAGGGAATCGTTGTCGAGGCTTTGAATATCAAGACTGCACTGTTCTTCCTGGCATTTTTGCCTCAATTCGTCTCGGCTAATATCTCTATGACGGAACAAGTCGCCTTTCTGGGCGGCATCTGCGTTCTGCTCAACACGCTGGTCGATGTCATAGCAGTGTTTGCCGCCGCGCGGATTCTCTTATCCGAGCAACTTCGGCTGGCCCGGGCACGTATGATGGCCCGCATTTCAGGTGTAACCATGATTTTCTTGGGCATCTTCCTTGCCACGGCCAAGCGCTCGTCCTAAGTGAGACTTGTCCGCTTCCGGCCAATAACGGACTTCTGACGCGTCGCTCTGCTCAGGTAGTCGCCGCGCTGTCCAGTTCGATCCTGTCTGAGCGTCCAAATCAAACCGAATTGAGTGTCCACGAGCCTCCGAAATATGCATCCGTTGGAGGCAAGATGTCGCATTTAAGTGTACTGGATGACAACAACAGTAGTTTTACTGTATATTTAATCAGTGCTTCTCAAATGGAGGTCGCATGTCTGAATCGCCTTGGAATAGTTTTCTTCCTGCTTCGACTCTGCTTGGAACGTGGCCTGAGCCTAATCCACCAGCTCTTAATAGCCTGGCCAGGCTTGCATCTCCTACACTGCTTGGGGGGCTTTCTAGCGCATCTCCATCGACCACGCCAAATGCCTTGGCATTCCCACCCTCGCTTTCCTGGCGCTATGTTACGCGTCGCTTCACTCAGTTTCTGAGCAATATCGAGCTCACAACGCATCAGATCACGGATGGGCAGAGGAAGTGTCGAGGCGTCATCGCATGCCTGAACTGGGCATATTATGGACACGGATCGGAAACGGAAAACGCCTTTCTTATCGGCTCTTGGGCAAAAGGAACTCGAGTTCGGCCACCTCGTGACGTCGACCTGTATTTTTTGCTGCCGGCTGCGGTCTATCACCGCTTTGAGACCTACCAAGGCTATAGACAGTCGGCATTACTGCAGGAGGTGAAGGGAAAACTACTTGCAAAGTACCCGGGTAGCGCCATTAAGGGGGACGGTCCGGTTGTGCTGGCGGCATTTGAGAGCTTCAGCATTGAGATCGTGCCGGCGTTCGCGCTCACAGAAGAACACGCTTATTTTGTTTGCGATACAAAGGATGGCGGCGCGTATAAGAAGACAAGACCGGGGGACGAAGCCGTCGCAATTAATACAGCCGATCAGCGCAATGCCAATAATGTCCGTCCTTTGATCCGAATGCTTAAAGTTTGGCAAGATTGGTGCTCGGTGCCTATAAAGTCGTTTTACCTGGAATTGCTTGCGATCGAGTTCTTGGATCAATGCGCCTGGCGCCATCAAGACCATTTCTACTACGACTGGATTTGCAGGGACTTCTTCGAATGGATGGTTAAAAAGGCAAACACTTACCTCGTCGCTCCTAACATGAGTGAGTTGTTCTGGCTGGGAAATGATTGGAAAAGTAAGGCGGAAAGTGCATACAGGCGTGCCGATTTGGCGTGCGGATTCGAGAGGGATAATGCGATGAATGACGCGGGTGAAATGTGGCAGATGATTTTTGGACCCAACATTCCAAGGAATCCATGATGGATGCACGTTTGCAAGAAATCATCAAAGAATGCAAGAGGCAAGAAGATTCGTGCCTTTACACTTCAACGGCTCTTTACGAGTGGCTCAAGAGAGTTCGTTTTTGGCGGGTTATTTTTATCGTTGTGCCGATCATTGCGGGGGCAGTTGCTAGCGCTCGAATATTGGTGCGGGACCCTACGTACGACTGGGTAATTGCCATTAGCGCCATGCTAGCCGGATTGTTCCCGGCGATATTTAAGGCATTAGAACTCGACATTAGTTTGAAAACTATTGCCGATAGTGCCCACCGTTTCAAAGTCCTTCAAGATAGGTTCCGGCAGGCCGCAAAAATCAAAGCTAACGATTCTATCGATGCTCTGGAAGAGGAATTTCATGCTCTCATGGATCGAATGGATGACGCGCGCGCCTCTAGTCCTCCTGTTCCAGACGGGTATTTTAAGAAAGCTCAGAAGAAAATAAAATCGGGAGCTTATGATTTCGACATTGATGGACAGGTGCCCAAATAAACGACAGCGCAATTTCTATTTCACTAAGCCCAAACCAATGGGATTTGTCGTCAGTACGATCGCTTGCCAACACTGAGACGCTCTATTTGTTTGATTTTGCCGTAGGTAGGCGAGATTATTCAATGTGTGCGACAAGCGCGGGTGTTCATTCACGGTGAAAATCGCTTAAGTAAGTAGCGTTCAGAACCGACGGGGGGATCAAAGCGTGAATTTAGTATCCGTTTAGTTTTTCGACTACGGACCTTCCTAAGCTGCTCCTCTGCAGCGAGTGCTCGAGTGCGAAGTTGGTCTGCATCTCGCAACAACATTGCGACCTGATGCCAATAGGTGGCGCCCAGGTCTCCGCCCTCTAATTCCATCTGACGTAGCTTCTTAAAAGCGATATCCAAGTCAATATCCATAGTGACCCCGATTGAATTGACGGCAGCTATCTTCGAGCTGGAAGTACCTCATGCAGCCTCCTTTCTATAAATAGACGTCTAAGTTCTTAACCACGGAAAGTAGCCGTTTTACGCGCTCTTGGCTCGTTTGCACCATGTACTTTCTTTGACATTCATCGATAAACTCGCGCGTTTCATACGGCATGCCGGCGAGAACCTCCGCCGGCGACAGTTCGTTGAGTTCATCGCGTTGAACGGTCCAGAATATGTGTATCTCAGATCCTGGCTTTTCAGAAAGATGTGGCAAGATTTTTTTGATCAAATAAGGCGCCGGCCAAATAAATTGCCATGCAGGGAAGTCGGAGACGGCATCCGCGCCACGCTTTTTTATCCCATATAAGCAATGGGCTTCGAGCGCGCCTAAGACGTCAGCATCACTTCCGTGATTCTGCATACGCAAAATCAACTCACTAACAGCCCATCTTGAAACAGGAAGTGTAGTGCGCACCTCTGGCGCGACATATGGAATGTTCATAGGAAGACCACGCTAATAAACGTCCATGTCAGGCACAGACCCAGGTCCCGCTATATACGTGACACGTATTTGGATGAGAGCGGATCTTGAATTGATGAACTGACCACGGATTAATTTTCGACTTTCCAGTCGCCATTGACTGGAGTAAGCGTCTTAGTAACTTCAACTGTGGCGCTCTTCAGTACGCTTTTGACTTCAGGAAAGGCATCCTGAATTTTCTTATTGGATGCCCAGCCGGCCACGTTATCAGTACGAACGACGTACTTGACCTCGGCCGTTCTCTTGCTGTCTTTGCCCTCAATTTCTGTGATTGATTCGACCTTATCCAGGACGAATTTACCGTAACAGAACTCAGGGCGATTCACGTCAATCCATCCACCCATCGCGTAAGCTTCACGAGGTTTCGTACCAAAGAACTTGTTCCCTAGATCCGTGACCGTGAAGCGTACTACTGACATTTGGGCGCCAAAATTCCCGCCGGCGCTGACGTTCATCGAACTACGCCCCACTAAGCCCGCATTTTCCAAGGCACTTAGTTGCGCTGGTAGGCCGTCGTTCATGATCTCCATAATGGAAGGATTCAGGTCCCGAGGACTGATATCGACTGGGAACTTGCCGACATAGAGGCAAAGATCGCCGCGTTTTGCGTAGTACTGATCCAAGGTCAGCTTTGCCGTATCGTCGGATGGTTTCCCATCTTTTTTGCAAGCGGTGACCGTAAGCAAGCAGATAGCGCACATGAGTACGCGATACATCGTGTTTTTCATCATGTTCGGGTATTGAGTCATTGGTTCCTTGATCGTCGACGGAGTGGCTGCTGACTAAATCCGTTCACAGTCGGGGTAATTTCCAGTCTCAGCGGCCTTACTCTTTACCGTCTACGTCCCGAAAATCGCTTGTACAGCTGGTAGGCGATAAATCCCCAGAAGGCCAAAGAGCCTAGGCCAATGAACACCTCCGTGATGTCCTGGCTTTTAAACAGCTGGGCGATGAAGCCTATGCCGAAGATCGTGCCGGCCACGATAACCACCAACCAGCCAAAGATCGTCAGTTGTCCGCCAGACTGATACATGACGCCCCCGCAAAACGGGCATAGGTGCTGTGTCGCCATGTATCGGAGGGCGCCAAAGGCTGGCCGGTAGTGCCACAATTTTGGGACGCAATTCTTCTCACAATGCGGGCATTGGGTCTTATCCATTTTTCTTGGTTACTTTCTTAGGACGTATGAGAGCGTGTTGACACGCATCTATTACTTGCTCAGGTGATGTTCTAAATCTTTAGATAGCGTCTGTTTCAATGCCTTCGCCCATCTTGCGAATTCATCGATAGGTTGTATGGATTCAGCTGGCTCTTCCGACTGTCCGCGGGACCGAATCAGGCGCCATTGGACAAACAGACTGCCATCCACCGCCATGCTGATGGATTTCACTTTTCTAATGACACCGCCATGTCCGATGTAGATGGAAAATGGCCGAATCTCGCCTTTCTTCATGGGTGTATTCCTGAAAACGAATAAATGAACACTATAGATTGTAGCTCTAAAGTGTTCAAAATGAGTACATCAGTCTCTTTAGGAGACTGTTATATGAAGTTGCGAGAAGGATTTGCTGCCGCGCTCCGAGAGACTCGGAAACAACAGGAATTGACCCAGGAGGATTTTTCGGACGTTTCGAGCCGTACTTATCTGAGTACACTCGAACGAGGCATAAAATCACCTACATTGGACAAGCTTGAAGAAATTGCTTCAGTAATAGGTGTTCATCCCGTTACTCTTTTGACCATGGCGTACTGCAAGATAGAGAACGTCGACGCTGAGACCTTCTGCAACAAAATACTGTCAGAAACCATTAAGTTTTCAGACTGACAATTTTCTGCGATTGCCACCATGGCTTGGACGTACGTTCCAAGCCGTCATCCAGCCTTCCGCCCTTGCAGTTATGGGGGTGAGAAGGTGCACCGCTCCGCCAATAGATTCCGCTACCAAATCGCCCTGAGACCCATACAAGATTGAAAGTAATGTGTCCAAGGGATTCGCCTCGGGGGTGTGGCGCTGCGCGAACATGCCCCCTATAAAAGGCCGGCGCTCCAAGAGCCATGCCGCGAGCCCAGATGGGGGGAGCATGAAGGGCAAAGCAAAATCCGACTCATGGAAATCAAGCTCCTCTTGCGAGACGAATGCATGAGTGCACCCATTGAACAACTCCTTTAAACGCTGCCCTTGCTTCTGAGTGGTATATCCGCACGCGGATTGCTTCCCAAAACGCCCGAGGTTCCCGGGCTTTATCGAATGAAGCGCACATAAATCTCGCGCTCTCGCCGGCAACCAGCAGTATTGGCAAAATTTATAGAGATCTAATTGATGCTCCCCTACCTGCACGGAGAGGGGGACCACGGGAAGCTTCAAGTACCCGGCAACACGCCTAAAAGATGACAATTCGACAAAAGGCGGGAATTGCACGTCTCTCGGTGGGCGAGTGGTGTGCAGAAAAAGTAGGTGTACCAGGGTCGCCGCGGCAAGTAGCTGCCGATCCGCGCCTTTATTACTAGCAAACGCCAACTGAGGATATAGGGTGTGGATGCGGTCCCAAGAAGGCTGGCCTACAACACGTAGCAAGTCATGCTGCTCTGCTGCAAGCAACGGCGTCAAGAAGCGTCGAATCAAAGTTAGCGCCATTGAGGGGTTAACTACGTTCTCCCCAATCTCGTCGGCGATCGCGCGCAAAACGGAAGCTTCCAACTCAGTCAAAAGCGAAAGATTCGCGTCCTCAAGATAAAACGGCATTCAAGTGTCCATCTAACCTAGTAGTTTCGACCCCCGAGATTTATTAGGATTCATGACCAAATTGCATCTCGGCAGCGTTTCAGCGATTTGGAGTTCGGTTTGGCACGGTGAACACCGATTCAGCACCCTGGACGGTGGATTCGCCAACCTAATCAATCAATAGGCTCATTTTTGAGCACACTAAGGAGGTTATCCACAGAGGAAACTACGCTACGTTTATCCACCCCCAAAACGCAAAAAGCCCGAGTCGGCAAACTCGGGCTCTTTCGTCGGCCGCAGCCGAAGATCGAGGGATCTATGGCGCGAGTATCGGCCGCAACGCCTCACATGTCAATAGTGAGGCGAATGGGGACACTCATCCTAATGCAACGCAAAACTCGTGCGCTGCGTGAAAGGAGCCCATGCGGCTTGCGATTCACCTACAAAGAGACGTAGCACGTCTACATTTTCATGACATTTCTGGTTCCGACCGTTCAATAGCCGATCAGCTTGGAATCTCACCTTCTACTGTTGGCGTCCTGCGAAAAGCACTTGTGAACTCTGAGAAGGACTGGGCGACGCTTCAGACTCTCGACGATCATCGTTGGCGAACAACCCTGGGAACCCATAACCGCAGCATCGCCGTCAATAAGCCCGTTCCAGATTGGGATTGGATCCACGAAGAAATGCAGCGGGAAGATGCGACATTGGAAGGCCTTTGGCAAACTTGGCGTGAAACATGTCCCGATGGGATCGGTTATAGCCAATTTACAACCAGCTATCGACGTTTCACAAAGCAGCTGAACATCGTGATGCGGCGTGTTCATACCCCTGGGGACAAGCTGTTTGTGGATTTTGCGGGGCGCACCGTGCCCGTCAATATTCCTCATACCCAGAACGTCATTCATGCTCAGATATTCGTATCTGTGCTGGGATTTTCAAACTACACCTTCGTGTACGCGGTGCCCGACCAAACGATCGCGAGTTGGGTGGAATGCCATGTGAAGTGCTTTGAGTACATGGAAGGTGTTCCAAAATGGGTCGTCAGCGACAATTTGAAGGCTGCAGTGATACGTCGAGAGCGTGACCGGATCGTCATTAACCCGACTTACCGCGAATGCCTGACTCACTACGACAGCGCACCGCGTCCGGCCCGTAGCCGGCGCCCCAAAGACAAAGGCAAAGTTGAGGTCGGCGTAAAAATCATACAAAGATTCATGCTTTTTAAGCTGCGGGATCGCGTCTTCTTCGACATCGACGAACTCAACAAAGAGCTGAGAAATCTGTGCGATCAACTGAACGCACATCCCTTCAAAAAGCTTCCCGGATCTCGCAGTAAGTGGTTCGAAGAGCGTGAAAAGATGAAACTGAGACCGTTGCCGGTGAAAGCGTTCGAGTTGTGTGAATGGAGATACCAAGTTCGAGTGAATGTGGACTACCACCTCGAACACGGCGGTAGCTACTACTCGGTGCCGTCTCATCTGATTGGAAATCGGGTGGATCTGAGGTACGACTCGAAGACGCTGGAGGTATTTTTCAACGGTCGAAGAGTCGCACTGCATTCGTTCCAGGGCGAGGCGGGGTTGATTCAGACGCTGGATGAACACAGGCCGGTGGCGCATCAGCGTGTCGTCGAAGGTGAGCCAGCTGATCTCCTGCAATGGGCAGACTCAGTTGGCGCCAATGCTAAGCGAATGATCGTGCACCATCTGGAGGATCGCAACGATCTCACCAATGGCCTTCGCACGGCCCAACGCTTACGTGAATTGGCCAGGAAATACGGCGAAGAACGCTTCGAGCATGCCTGTGGCTATGCTTTGACCGTCAACATTAAGACGCTTCGCAACATGGAGTCAATTCTGAAGAATAAAACGGACTTGCGCCCAGCAACCACACCAGCAACAACGTCACCCGAGGAGCATGAAAACTTGCGCGGTGGCGACTACTTTGAGGATTAAAATATGAGCACCCAGAATCAAAATGTCGGATATTTGCGGGATCTGAAGTTGTCAGCGATGCTGAGCGCCTATGAACTTCAAGGGCAAAATCCAAAATTACACCAATTGATGTTCGATGACAGACTCGGCATGCTGCTAGATGCAGAAGTCGCATCGCGTCAATCGAAAAAGGTCACTAAGCTGATTAAAACAGCAAAATTTCCTGAAGCTGCAGCGCTTGAAGACCTGAATACTCAATCAGCTCGTGGGCTGGATAAAACGATGATTGCAGCCTTGTCTAGCTGTGCGTGGATCACCCGTCATCTCAACTTGATGATCATAGGCCCGACTGGCGTAGGCAAGACATGGCTTGCTTCTGCCTTTGGGCAGCAAGCATGTCGACTTGAAATGGGAGTAGCGTTTCACAGGACAAGCGATCTTTACACAGAAATTGTTGAAGCCCAACTTGATGGCTCACTGCCCAAGCTGAAGGCATCGCTCTATAAGCCTGCATTGCTGATCTTGGATGATTTTGGGATCGGTGAGATGACGCCGTTCACAGCGCAGATCATCTTGGATGTTGCGGATAGACGGATGCGGACAGGCTCTTTGCTCATCACCAGTCAGTACCCGGTGGAAAAATGGCATGGATTCTTTCCCGATCCAACCATTGCTGATGCAGTGCTGGACCGAGTTGTTCATCAGGCATACAAGATCCAACTGAAAGGGGAATCGATGCGAAAAACTCGAGGTAAAAATTCACTCGCGGAAGAGTGATGGCATCCACGATGCCAAATCTCTGCATCAGGCGTCGTAACACTGTTTGCGATGCCGAAGTTGGTTTCTTGCTGGACTAGGTGACCAACTTGATCCGGTTTGAGTGTCCAACTCAGACCGGATTCAGTGTCCAAGATTTACTGTCGCCTGCACGCATGGCGTTGTTCTTGTGCGTGCTCACCGTGCTTGGCGTGCGCGACAGACGTTCGCAGATGTCGCTCAGCGAGCTGCCGCCGACAAACAAGCGCACGACTTCCAGTTCGCTCATCGTCAATTCCTTGTTCTGCGTAAAAGCGTCGCCCTGTGCCCAGCTCATCTCCAGTTCGCCGCGCAAGGAAACCGGGAAATAGACCTGCTTGCTCGTCTGCGTCGCCAGGCAGGCGTTAATCAGTTCTTCCGTTTTTTCCTTTTTGCTGATCACCGAAAACACACCCATGCGGTACAGACGTTTCACTACCGCGCTGTTGTTCATCGCGGTGTAGATGATCAGCTTGGTCGACGGATAGTCGTTACGGATACGCTTGACCAGGACAAAGCCGTCCGACTCGTCCTTGTCGTCAGTCGGCATGGCGAAGTCAGTGATGACGACTTCACACGGTGTGCGTTGCAATGACTCCAGCAATTTTTCTCCGGTCGGCGCCATCAGTACGATGCGAAATTCCGGCAGACGGCTCAACTCGTTTTTCAACGCACTCAATACGACCGGATGGTCGTCGGCAATTGCAATCTGCAATACCTTGTTCAAAATCAAACTCATAGCTTCTCCTGTCATCAACTCGGCAATTTGTCGCTCCAACCATGCAAAACATATTTCCCCCTCAGGAATAGAAGCAATGGAGCAACAAGGATTTACGAGATTCATCCAAAAAATGAACTCATAACAGGGCGAGTATAGGAAGGGAGCCCCTCCAAAATCTTTAGGAAAATTCTTATTTTTATGAATATTTTCCCCCTGCCTCTATCTATTTTTTGAGCATGCAGACCTCCAAAAAATGATATCCGGCATCAAAAGCCATGCAATGACTCCCCTGCTTTCTGATGACGCCACCGTCGTCCACATTGATGGAAATCGTCGGCGCCAACCGAGTTTATTGTCGATATAGCAACAATAATATATCGATAAGAATGCTTAGGATTTGCCGTTCATTTTCGTGACTCGCATCTCAATCTGAGGCCTTATCGCAACACGCAAAAAAAAATGGCGATGAGACCGGTCGTCTGCATCGCCACCCACCCCGGGCTGTACAACCCGTCACCAGTAATCTTCGGTAATGAATTGCCCGCCGCCGGCACGACGGCAAGGACCAAGCCCCCGCTCTTTCAAGATCTCGCGCACTTCGGTAATCATGTCCGGATTCCCGCAAACCATCAGACGCGACGATGCAGTCGTGATCGCCAGGCCGGCGGCGCGCTCAAGCCGGCCTTCGCGCAGAGCGCTGGTGATGCGGCCCTGCAGCCGATCGGGCTGCGCCGCACCGTCGTCCCGCGTCGTCATCCGGATCAGTTGCAATTGCGCCGGCAAGTTTTGCGCCGCCGCCTCTGCGCGCAGGGTTTCAAATTTTTCCTGATAGGTCAGCTCTTCTTCGTGCCGCACGCAATGCACCAGGATCAGATGGCGAAACTGCTGCCACACCTCGCGCTGCTGCAAAATCGAAATATACGGCCCGAGCCCGGTGCCGGTCGCCAGCATCCAGAAATCCTCGCCGTCGGCAAAACGGTCCGGCGTCATGAATCCGTAACTGAGTTTTTCCACCCACACCGGGTCGCCCGGTTGCAGCTGGTTCAGCGCCGACGTGAACAAGCCGCCGGGAACAACGATGGCGTAATACTCCAGCTGATCCTCGGCTTCAGCCGACGTGATCGAATAGGCGCGCCAGACCATCTCGCCGTTGATCAGCAAACCCAGGCGCGCGAACTGGCCCGGTGTAAAACGATAATCGGCAGAACGCGTGGTCCTGAAGGTCAGCAGCTTATCCGTCCAACGATGGATTGAAATAAGACTTTCCTGCGTTGCCTTGTCCGTTGCCGTTGTTTGCTCACTCACCAAGCTGCTCCTCTTGCCCTATGGCGAAAACATTAAAAATTGCAGCAAATTGCCTGCTACTGCTTCGATTTTCCGGTTTGCCGGATACAATAACGACAACCCCGATTTGCCTTGCCGACCACTGATCGCAGAACTCCGAACAGGGAACTATTTATCCCCGGCAGAGCCTAGTCAACAGGCCCTAGAATAAACAACATCCTAACTGCACTTTCATCTGAGTGCTTTAATTACGAAGATTTCCGAACGCCCCAATGAAATGGACTCGTCGATTCGCCATTGCTGTTTTGTCATGCGCAGCGGGATCTGCCCATGCCGCATATAAAGTTGACATCGACGCTCCTGCGCCGCTGCAAAAGATGCTCAAGGAATACCTCGACCTGGTGCGCTATCAGGATCGCGCCGACCTGAGCGACGAGCAGTTGCAGTTCCTGCTCGACACCGTGAGCGACCAGGTGGTGCAACTGGCGTCGACCGAAGGCTATTTCACGCCCAGGACAACCATCAAGGTCGAACAGTCCCTGGGTGAAAAAAGCACGAAGCATGTACAACTGCATGTGGAAGCCGGGCCGCAGACCAGGATCGGATCGGTCGAGGTCACCGCAACGGGCGCCGCCGCTCAACAAGACAGTGCGCGTATCGCCGACATCCGGAAAAACTGGTCTTTACCTGCAGGCGCGCCGTTCCGCCAGGAAGACTGGGATACGGCCAAGAACCAGGGGCTCGAAAAACTGCAGCAGCACAAGTATGCCGCCGCCCGCATCGCCCGGTCGCAAGCCAGCGTCGATCCCGACGATCAGCAGGCCGACCTGACGGTGCAATACGACAGCGGTCCGCGCTTCACGCTGGGCCCGCTGCAGATCACCGGCACCAAGCGCTATCCGGAAAGCATCATCCGCAACGTCAACCCGCTCAGCGTCGGCGAAGAATACGACGTCAATCGCCTGCTGTCGCTGCAACGCCAGATCCAGAACACCCCCTACTTCAGCAACGCCATCGTCGGCATCGACAACGATCCGGAGAATTCCGACATGGCGCCGGTCAAGGTGCAGGTCACCGAATTCCCCACGCAACGCATCCGTACCGGCGTCGGTTACGCCACCGACACCGGTGCGCAGGTCGAAGGCCGCTATACGCACTACAACGTCTTCAACAAGGCCTATGTCTTCGACAGCCAGTTGCGGCTGGAGCAAAAGCGCCAGTACGGCTTGCTCAACCTGGCCATGCCGCCGGACAGCAAGAACTTCGTCAACAGCGTCAACACCTCGATGGAGCGCACCCGGCTCGAGGGCGTCGACCTGCGCAGCCTGCGCGCCGGCATCAAACGCGCACGCACCGGCGAGCTGTACGACACCGCCTACACGCTGACTTATTACCGCGACGAATTGCAACAGGAGAATGGCGCCACCCTGCCGAGCGACACCGTCATTTCGCAAGGCAAGCATCAGGCGCTGGTGCCGGGATTCTCATGGGCGCGCCGCAATGTTGACGATCCCATCTTTCCGCGCCACGGCAATCTGCTGACGATAGAAACCGGTTTCGCGCTCAAGGGCGTGATCACCGACCAGACCTTCGGCCGTATCTACGGGCGCTTCAAGCAATACCTGCCGGTCGCCAAGCGCGACCTGATCATCTTCCGCACTGAACTGGGCGGCGTCTTCACCAAGGGCTCGGCGTCGGAAGTCCCGGCGTCGCTGCTGTTTCGCGCCGGCGGCAACGAGTCGGTGCGCGGCTACAGCTACGACAGCATCGGCAACGAACAAAACGGCACCGTCTATCCGACCAAATATCTGGTGACTGGCAGCGCCGAATATCAGCGCTGGTTTACCGAGAAATGGGGAGCGGCGGTGTTCTACGACGTCGGCGCGGCGGCCGACAACTGGAACAACAAAACCTTCTACAACGGCGTCGGCGCCGGTGCGCGCTGGCGCAGCCCGGTCGGTTCGCTCAATCTGGACCTGGCTTACGGCATACAGAAAAAGCAGATCCGTCCGCACATTTCGCTCGGCATCGCCTTTTAATTTTTACTCTCACATCGACACGACGTACGCATGACCGCTCCGACAGTACCTGACGCCAATGACAACCAGCAAGCGCCCGCCCCTGCTCCGCACAAAGGCAGGCGCCTGGGACGCCGGCTGCTGGCGATCGTCGTCGCGTCATTGCTCGCGCTGACGGCGGCAACGGTCTGGCTGGCCGGCACCGACAGCGGCACACGCAACGCATGGCGCGTTGCGGTGTGGGCGATGCAAGGCAAGTTGTCGGGCCAGTTTGTCGGCGGCAATCTGGCCGAAGGCATACGCCTGCGCGATCTGCGCTACCGCGATGCCGCCATGCAGCTCGATATCGATCGCATCGAATCCAGCTGGCGCCTGTCCTTGCGCCAGCGCCGCTTGACGGTGTCCTATCTGCACATCGGCACGGTCGACATCAACCAACAGCCGACACCGCCGACGCCGACCGTCCTGCCGTCCTCGCTGAGCTTGCCGCTGGCCCTGGACCTGAACGACATCTCGCTGCAGCAGCTGCGCCTGCAAACCGGCACTTCCGTCACCGAGCTCAGCGGCCTGCAATTGCACGGCGCCTCCGACGGCGTGCAGCATACGCTGGTGCTGGACAAGCTGACGACCGCTTTCGGCCAGGCGACAGCGCTGCTGCATCTGAATGGTAAACGGCCCTTTGCCGCCAGCGGCGGCGTCGAACTGGCAGGCCTGTATCAGCAAGAAAAGCTGCAGGAGAAATTCCAGCTGGCGGCGCAATTGTCCGGCTCTCTTGAAGAACTTGGCATCGCCCTGACCGCCAGCGGCGACAAGCTCAACGGCTCCGCGGACGTGGTCGCCACACCCTTCGCCGCCGTCCCGCTGAAGCAGGCCAAGGTCGACCTGCAGCACATCAATCCGCAGACGTTCAGCCCCGGCGCACCGAAAGCAGACATCCGCCTGCAAGCCGATCTGGCGCCGGCAACAGGCGCCACCGCCGACAAGTTGCGCGTAACGGGCGAGGTGACGATCAGCAATGCCATCCCGGGCAGCATCGATCAGCAACGCTTGCCGTTGACGTCCGCCAAGGCTACTGTCGATCTGGGTGCGGACAGCCAGCAGCTGTCGGACTTGCACGTCGCGCTGCTCAACAAGGCTGCCATCACCGGCAAGGGACAATTCCTCCCGGCAGACAAAGCCAGCAGTTTTGATTTCCAGATTACCGATCTCGACCTGCACGCCATTCACCGCGAACTCAAACCGACCGCGCTGCGCGGCCCGCTCACCGTACAGTTGAAGCCGGACGCACAAGACATCGCCCTCAAGCTGCAAGACGCCGTCTACAACGTCCTCGCAGATGCCACCGTCACCGCCGACAAGGTGACGCTGAAACAGGTCCGGCTGACTGCCGCCAAAGCGCGTCTTGAACTGGCCGGCACACTGGGAACGGTCGGTGCGATGGATTATGCGTTCAAGGGCAAACTCAGCAACTTCGATCCGTCCTTGTGGATGCATACCGGCACGGTGCCGGCAAGCGCCGGCAGCAAGGGTGCCAAAAATTCCGGCAGCAGATCCATCTCGGCACGCATCAACATGGACTTCGACACCAGCGGTTCGCTGTCGCCGGAACTGCAGGCGAAGCTCGCTTTCACCATTCACGACAGCAGCTACGACAACCTGCCCATGAGCGGCAACGGCAAAGTGCAACTGGCCGGCAAACGGCTGCTGCCCAGCAGCGTCGATTTGCTGGTGGCGGGCAACCAGTTGCAACTCAAAGGCGCCTTCGGCGCGCCGTCCGACCGTCTCGACGTCCACGTCAATGCACCTCAACTGGCACGCCTGGGGTTCGGCATCGCCGGTCTGCTGAAGCTGGACGGCCAGGTGACCGGCACCATGCAGCGGCCGAACCTGCGTGCCACCTACAGCGGCGAGCAACTCTCGTTTGGTCCGCATCACCTGAACAAACTCGACGGTCAAACCGATCTGCAAACCGACCTCGCGGGTGGCGCGGCATCGGCCGGCAATAAACTGCAACTGAGTCTGAACGGCGAAGGCTACAGCGGCCCGGACGCGGTGCTCAGGCAACTGAAAGTGAATTTATCCGGCACCTACGGCAGTCATCAACTGACGCTGCAAGCCGACGGCCGCATCAAGGATCAGACGCTGGCCTTGCAGCTCAACGCCCACGGCAAGATCACCGAAGATAAAACCGGCTACGGCTGGAACGGCGTCGTCGACAAGCTGGACAACCAGGGCTTGCCGCGCATCGCCCTGGCCTCGCCGCTGAGCCTGACGCTGGCGCCCGATACGGTGATCGCCGGTGCGACGCGGCTCAACGTCGACAAGATGGCCATCGACCTGCGCAGCCTGAGCTATCAACAGGGCCGCATCCGCTCGGAAGGCAGCGCCAGGGCCGTCGACGTCGGCCGCCTGATGGAACTGGTGCAGGAAATGACCGGCACACCGCCGCCGGTCAAGACCGATCTGGTGTTCGACGCCGACTGGAACTTTGCGCTGGCGGAAAGCGCCAGCGGCTTCCTGCAGATCGCGCGCAAGAGCGGCGACGTCTCCGTCAATGCCGGCAATTCGCTGGTGGCGCTGGGGCTGTCGGCGCTGCAATTGCGTGTCGACCTGGCCGGACAAGAAGCGAAATTCGACGGACGCATGGCCGCCAGCCGCATCGGCACGGTGGAAGCCGGCGGCCAGGCCGGCTTCATCCGGCAGGACGGCATCCTCGCCCTGACAGCGGATTCGCCGCTCAAGGCGCAAGCCCGGCTCAACGTCCCCGACGTCAAAACCATCGGCGCCCTGCTCGGTCCGCAATACAGCCTGAACGGCAAGCTGGCCATGGCGCTGAACGCCGGCGGCACGGTCGCCAAGCCGCGCCTGTCGGGTTCCATCAACGGCGACAACCTGGCCGTGACCTTGTTCGACCAGGGCATCCAGCTCAAGGACGGCATCGCCCGCATCGTCATGGACGACAACGTCATCGACCTGCGCCAGATCGAATTCCACGGCGGCGAAGGCACCTTGCGCGCCACCGGCAAGGTGCAGTTGGGCGCTTCCGATCCCGACCTCAACGCCACCATCGTCGCCGACCGCCTGCAGCTGTTCGCCAGCCCCGACCGCCAGTTGATGCTGTCGGGCCAGGCCAAGCTTGCCAACGTCAATGAACAACTGCGCATCGACGGCAAATTCGTGGTCGACAAAGCCTTGTTCGATCTGCCCAAGAGCAGCGCGCCCAAGCTGGGCGACGACGTCGTGATCGTGCGCAAGGACAAGGATGGAAAAGCCCAAGCCAAAGCCGGCGCAGCAGCGACATCGAAAGAAAAGCTGACCGCCGCCACCGAAAAACCGGCCGGACGCTTTGCGCCGGTGATGAACATCCAGGTTGATCTGGGCAACAACTTCCGCTTCAACGGCAGCGGCGCCGACCTGCGCCTGCGCGGCGACATGACGGTACGCAGCGAACCCCTGCTGCCCTTGCGCGCCACCGGCACCATCAATGTCGCGGAAGGCACCTACGAAGCCTTCGGCACCAAGCTCAACATCGAGCGCGGCATCATCAATTTCCAGGGACCGATCAGCAATCCGAATCTCAATATCCTGGCCATGCGCCGCAACCAGGACGTCGAAGCCGGCGTCGAAGTCACCGGCAACGCCAACCAGCCGCGCGTGCGCCTGGTGTCGGAACCGAACGTGCCGGACGACGAAAAACTGTCATGGATGATGTTCGGCCACGGCAGCGACAGCTCCGGACTCGGCCAGCGCAGCGCCAGCAGCCAGGCGCTCGCTTTCGTCGGCAATTTCGGCGGCAAGAAGATCGCCAAGGACATCGGCCTCGACCAGTTCTCCATCGGCTCCAGCGAATCGGGGCTCTCCGACGAACAGGTCGTCAATCTCGGCAAGGCGATTTCGGAAAAGCTATCAGTCGGCTACGAACAAAGCCTGACCGGCGCCGCCAGTATCGCCAAGGCGACGTGGCAGCTGTCGCGCCGCTGGTCGGTGGTGGCGCGCACGGGCACCATCAACGGTTTGAATATTTTGTATAACCGCCGCTTCGATTGAGTTCGACAGCCATTTCGACGGACGTAAAAAAGGGCGGTCATCTCCGCCCTTTTTTACGTCCTTCTTCCGAGTCGCCTTATCGACGAATCACCGGCATCCATCAACCATTACAGCCACCCCGCCTTGCGCAAACGACGCCATAGCAGCGAACAGCCGGTGGCAATACCCAACAGCACCAGCGGAAAACTCCATTGCCAGGACAGGCCCGGCATATTCGCGAAGTTCATGCCGTACAAGCTGAAAATCATGGTCGGGATGGCCAGGATCGCACCCCAGCCGGCCAGCGTCTGCACGATTTCATTCTGATGGATGGTGACCTGGGCCAGGTTGATCTGCACCGCCGACTCGACCATTTCGCGCAGGCGGTCGCCGGTGTCGATGAAGCGCACCACGTGGTCGTAGATGTCGCGGAAGTAGACTTTGCCTTCCTTGGTGATCAGGCCTTCGTGGAAGCGCAGCAGCTGGGTACAGACATCCAGCAAGGGCGAAGCCGCCGAACGCAGCCGGATCAGTTGGCGCTTCAGCTGGTAGAGCTCTTGCAGATAGGCTTTGCCGGTATTGGCGGTCGGGTCGAACAGCTGTGCTTCGTACTGGGTGAACTTGGCCTCGAGGTCGTCCATGATGGGACGGTAGTTGTCGACCACGAAGTCCATGATCGCGTACAGCACGAAGCTGGGGCCTCGTCCTAGGCGCTCGGGCAGCATCTCGCAGTGTTCGCGCACCTTGGCGTAGCTGCGCGAGGCGCCGTGGCGCACCGTGACCACAAAACGCGGTCCGGTCAGGATGTGGGTTTCGCCGAACTGCACCTCGCCGTCGGCCAATTGCGCGGTGTGCAGCACCACGAACAAGGTATCGCCGTATTCCTCGATCTTGGGGCGCTGGTGGGCCGCATAGGCGTCTTCCACTGCCAGCTCGTGCAGGTGGAACTCTTCCTTGATCTTGTTCATCAGCTCGACGTTCGGCTCAAGCAGGCCGAGCCAGACGAAGGTGCCGTCCTCCGCCAGCACGTCGCTGATTTCATCGAGAGTGATCTCGCGCAGCTTCTTGCCCTTCTTGTAGACCGTGCAGTTGACGATCATGTTTGTCTCGATCATGTTTTACCTTTTTTTTGATGCCGATCAGACGGCCGGGCGCACGATTCTTTGCTTCAGCATTTGCGCCAGCAGCACGCCGACCAGCGTAATGCCGCCGCCGATGGCGTGATACGAATGCACGGACTCGCCCAGAGCCGCCACCGCAATTATGACGGTAAAAATAGGAAACAAGTTCATGAACACCGTCGCATGGCTGGCGCCCAGATGGGCGACGCCGTTCATCCACAGGATCTGGGAAATGATCGATGCCGCGATGGCGGCGTACAGTAGCAACGGCAGATTGGCCGCCGTCACCGGCGAATATGGCGCCAGCAGGAATGGCGGGAACAACAGCACCACCGCGATCCAGATCTGCAGATACAGAAGATGCCAGGAGGCAATCGGCAAGGCCCATTTGCGCAGCAGCACGCCGTATAAAGCGTAGGCCACCGTCGCCAGCAACATGAGGATGTCGCCGAACACCACGCCGTGTTCGAACAACTGCATGGGGTGGCCCTTGCCGATCAGGATCATCAGCCCCAGCAGCGACAGCACGCCGCCGATCAGCGTGCCCCAGGTCGGCGGTTCACGCAGGAACAGGCTGCTCAGCAGCAGGGTCAGCAACGGCATCAGCGACGCGATCATGCCCATGCTGGTCGCCGACGAGGTCGCCGCGGCAAAGTAGGCAAGACTCTGGTACAGCACCATCCCGAGCAGGGCCAGCACCAGGATCTTCGGCAGATGCGGCTGTATCGTGCGGCGTTGCCGCCAGACCGGTTTCAGCAGGAACGGCGTCAGGATCAAGCCTGCCAGCAGCCAGCGATAAAAGGAAATCGCCGCCGGCTCGATCAGCCCCGCCGACATCTTGCTGACGACGGTATTGCCGGCCCAGATCAGTACTGCTCCGAGGGGGAAGACGCTGTATTTGAGCTGCATGTCGGGAATGGTCTTTCCGGCGTTTATGCGGATGTGGGCTTGGCAGCCGGGGCAGATTCAGAAGCGCGTCCGGCCAGCTCGGCGCCGGCGTTCGCGGGCAGACGCATCAGCAAGGGAATCGAAAACGAAGCCGCCACCGCAACCGTCAAGAAAGCCGGCCAGAAGTCCTGCGCCACCAGCGTTGCATGTCCCTGCAAATGATTCGAAGTCTGCAAGGCGAAACCGCCCAGCACCACGCCCATCCCCACCGACAGTTGCTGCGCCACGCTGGCGATGCTGGTGGCCTGGCTCAGCTTGTGCGTATCGACGTCGGCGTAGGAAATCGCGTTGAGGCTGGTGAATTGCAAGGAGCGGAAACAGCCGCCGATCAGCAGCACGATCAGCATCACGGCGTACGGCGTGGTCTGGGTGAACAGGCCGATGGCCGCGAGCGAAATCACGCCGCAGGTGCCGTTGATGATCATCACGCGGCGGAAGCCGTAACGCTTGAGGAATTTCGCCGCGATCGTCTTCATGAACATGGCGCCGGCCGCCGAGGCGCAGGTCAGCAAACCGGAGTGAAAAGCGGTGAAGCCGAACCCCAGCTGCAACATCAGCGGCAGCAGGAAAGGAATCGCGCCTATCCCCAGCCGGAACAGCGAACCGCCGCCGACGCCGGCTTGCAGGGTGGTGATCTTCAACAGGTTCAGATCGATCAGCGGATATTCGGTACGACGCGCATGCCACACGTACGCAACCAGCGACAGCGCGCCCACCACCACGCACGCCAGCGAGATTTCTCCCGACACCAGATGACGGCCGGCGGTCGCCAGCCCCATCATCAGCAATGAACAGCCCAGCGCCGACAGGATAAAACCGGGCCAGTCGAGCGGCGCGACCTGCGCTTCCTTCTTGTTTTCAATGAAGCGCGTGGCCAGGTACAAGCCGAGAATGCTGATCGGAATATTGATGAAGAAAATCCAGCGCCAGTGAAAATACGTCGTGATGAAACCGCCCAGCGGCGGCCCCAGCACCGGGCCGAACATCGCCGGAATCGTCAGGTAGCTGAGCGCCTTGACCAGGTTGGCCTTGTCCACGCTGCGCAGGATGACCAGCCGTCCGACCGGCACCATCATCGCGCCGCCGATGCCCTGGAAGAAGCGCGCGGCGACGAACTCCGGCAGGTTCTGCGAAATGCCGCACAGGATCGAACCCATCATGAAGACGCAGATCGCCGAGCGAAAAATCGTGAGTGCGCCGAAGCGGTCCGCCATCCAGCCGCTGATCGGGATGAACACCGCCAGACTGACCAGATAAGACGTCAGCGCCAGCTTGAGCGAGATCGGGTCGACCGCCATGTCGACCGCCAGTACCGGCAGCGACGTGGAGATCACGGTGGAATCCATCTGCTCCATGAACAAGGCGCAGGCAACGATCAGGGGAATGGTGAATGTGCGCGGAAATGCCATCGGAGAAAATGAGAGTGGAGAAGAGGTCGTGACTGCTTCGATTACAGCCGATTGCAACTAAATGCAACTCATTGCAACCACCCGGACGACCGGTCCGGATACGGGGAAATGTCTGCCAGTATACCGTTTAAGCTATGATGCTGCCGGGCACGCATAGCGGGCGACGCGGTACGCCCTCGCCGCCTGCAATGCCGGGCGCAATACGCCATACTTGCCATCCCTTGTGAATTTGCAGCGTTTTTTGCTCTATGATGCAGCTCCCCTGCTTTGCCTTGCTCGACGACAACGATGTGCGCGCCGCGACGCCGCGCTCGCGTCTCTACACGGACTATCACACCACACTGAGCTGCCGCAGCGCCGCTGAACTCCCGACACTGCTGGCCGCGATGGAAAAGGCAATCCGGGGCGGTTTGTACGCGGTCTCCTTGCTGCACTATGAACTGGGTGCGGGACTGCATGGCATCGATCCTCATGCGGCAACCGGGGATGCCGAACCGGCGCCGGCAGAAATCTTGCTATTCAAGCAATGCCAATTCCTGAGCGCAGCAGAGACCACGGCCTGGCTGCAGCAGCAAGCCGACGCTGACACCGCGAATGCAAGCGGCGTCGCCGACGTCCGCGCCAGCGTGGATGAGCAGCAATTCACCGACGACATCGCCCGCATCCGCGACTACATCGCCGCTGGCGACACCTATCAGGTCAACTACACCTACCGGCTGCACTTCGACGCCTACGGCGCGCCGACTGCCTTGTACAACAAGCTGCGCGCGCGTCAGCCGGTGCCTTATGGCGCCTTCATCCGCTTGCCGGATCAGCGCTGCATCCTGTCGTTCTCGCCGGAGCTGTTCGTGCGCCATGCGCGCGGCACGCTGCATGCGCAACCGATGAAAGGCACCGCGCGCGCCAGCGGCGATGCGCAAGAAGATGCATTGCGCGCAAAGGAATTGTCGAACGATGAAAAGAATCGCGCCGAAAACCTGATGATCGTCGACCTGCTGCGCAACGACCTGGGCCGGATCGCCGTCAACGGCTCGGTAGCGGTGCCGCATCTGTTCGCCGTCGAACGATACGGCCAGGTCCTGCAAATGACCTCGACCGTCACGGCGCAGTTGCGCCCCGATGTCACGCTGGCAGAACTATTCGCCGCCCTCTATCCCTGCGGCTCGATCACCGGCGCGCCCAAGCGACGCACCATGCAAATCATCCGCGAGCTGGAAAGCTCCCCGCGCGGCTTGTACACGGGCGCCATCGGCTGGTTCGACGCTGCCGGGGATAACGCCGCTATCGGCGACTTCTGCATGTCGGTGCCGATCCGCACCCTGGTATTGCAGGCGCCGCAAGACGGCGTGCGCAGCGGTGAAATGGGCGTCGGCGCCGGTATCGTCCATGACAGCAATGCTGCCGACGAATATGCCGAATGCAAGCTGAAGGCGGGTTTCCTGACCGGGCTGAAAAGCGATTTCAGCCTGTTCGAAACTATCTGCGCCACGCAGGAAGACGGCTGTAGGCATCTCGACCTGCATCTGCAACGCCTGCAGCGTTCGGCGTACTATTTCAATTTCCTGTTTGACGACACTGCCATTCGCGCCGCGCTCAATCAGGCTTGCGCACAACTGCCGCCGGCCACGCCGCACCGCCTCCGCCTCGACCTGCATCGCGACGGCGCGCTGCGCCTGCAACAAGGCGCGTTGTCGCCGTTGGCGGAACCGGTCAAGGTATTCGTCTCGCCGGTCGCCACCGCCAGCGACGATCTGTTTTTGCGCCACAAGACTTCGGTGCGCACAATTTATGACGACGCCTGGAAAAACGCCGAACGCGGCGGCGGCTTCGACATGCTGTTCTTCAATGAGCGCGATGAACTGACCGAGGGCGGACGCAGCAGCGTGTTTGTGAAGCTGGATGGTCGCTGGCTGACGCCTCATCTGTCGGCGGGTGTGTTGCCGGGAATCATGCGCGAGGTGCTGCTAGCCGATCCGGACCTGGCGGCAAGCGAAGCGAACATCACGCGCACAGATCTGGCGCGTGCGGAAGAGATTATTGTCTGCAATGCGCTGCGCGGCATGTTGCGCGCGCAGCTGGCCGACTTGCCGGCCTGAGCCTTGCCCTAACCGCCCTACTTGCGCACAACCGGTTGCAGGTCGTTCAGGCTTGAGTCGCTCCAGCCGCCGCCCAGAGCCTTGGCCAGCAACACGCTGGCCGCCATGCGACGATTAAGGATATCCAGCGCCGTGCGTTCAGCTGAAAATGCGGTGGCCTGTGCGGTAATCACGTTCACATAGCTGACGGTGCCGGC
Source organism: Herbaspirillum rhizosphaerae (assembly GCF_001189965.1). GTDB lineage: Bacteria > Pseudomonadota > Gammaproteobacteria > Burkholderiales > Burkholderiaceae_D > Herbaspirillum > Herbaspirillum rhizosphaerae. The sequence continues at coordinate 451,856 of NZ_LFLU01000001.1, read as the reverse complement.
CTTGTATTGATTGGTCACCAGCAGCACCGCCTGACGTGCTGACAGCAGGGCTTCATTCTGTACCACGGCCTCTTGCTCCAGGATGCGCAGCGCCGCCAGGTTATCTTCCACTTCCTGGAACGCGGTCAGCACGGCCTGCTTGTACTCCGCCACGGTGCCGTCATACGAAGCGATCGCCTGATCGGTGGCAGCGCGGCGCAAGCCGCCGTCAAAAATCGATTGCGCCAGTTGCGGGCCGAGCGACCATACGCGTCCCGGCAGCGAGAACCAGTCGGCGAAACTCGAACTCTGATAGCCGCCTGACGCCGACAGTGTCAGACTCGGAAAATAGGCCGCCTTGGCCACACCGATCTTGGCGTTGGCTGCCGCCACGCGGCGTTCGGCTGCCGCCACGTCGGGACGACGCTCCAACAACATCGAAGGCAAGCCTTGCGGAATCGGCGGCGCGCTGGCTTCCAGCGGCGCCTTGGGCAGGCTAAAGGTGGACGGGGTCTTGCCCACCAACAGCGCGATCGCGTGCTCGATCTGGGCGCGCGAGACGCCATTGTCCAGCGCCGACGCCTGGGCCGAATTCAACTGGCTCTGCGCCTGGATAACGTCCGATTTGGCGACTATGCCAGCCGCATATTGGTTTTTCGTGAGCTGGTAAGAACGTTGGTAAGCCTCCACCGTCTCGTCCAGCAGCTTTTGCTGGGCATCCAGCACGCGCAGTTGCAGATAGTTTTGCGCCAGTTGCGCCTGGGCCGAGAGGCGGGTCGCCGCCAGATCTGCCGCACTGGCCTGGGCGCTGGCCTGGCTGGCTTCGACGTCGCGCCGCACCCGTCCCCAAACGTCGGCTTCCCATGAAGCATTCAGCGCAAAGGAATACGAGTTGCGCACGCCGGCATTCGTCGAAGAGGAATTGCTGGAGCTGCTGCCTGAGCGGCTACGCGTGGCAGAAGCCGAGGCGTCCAGCGTCGGCGAATAAGCCGCGCGCGAAGTTTGCACCAATGCCATGGCGCTGCGGAAATTGGCTTCGGCCAGCGCCAGGTTCTGGTTCGAAATATCGACCTGCGCGACCAGCGCATCAAGTTGCGCATCGCCGAACATTTCCCACCATTTGCCGTCGGCCGTCAGTTCGCGCGGTTGCGCAGGCTTCCAGTTCTGGCCTTCCTTGAAGACGGCCGGCGCCTCGTCCATCTTCGGTCGCACGTAGTCGGGACCGACCGAACATGCGGCAAGCGCCAGCACCACAGGGGCCAGCGAGAACATCGTCAAGGTGCGATAGTTTTTTGCGTGTGTCATTTTCATTTCTCCGTGAGCGCCGCTGCTTAAGCCGCGCCCGCATTCGTCGAGTCTGCCGAATCTGCCGAGTTTACTCGCGCCGTCTTGCGTTCGAACAAGCCCTTGCTCCACAGGCGGAAACGCTCCATGTACAAATAGACGACCGGCGTGGTGTACAGCGTCAGCATCTGGCTGACGATCAGGCCGCCGACGATCGAAATCCCCAGCGGCTGGCGCAGCTCGGCGCCGTCGCCGGTGCCCAGCGCCAGCGGTATCGCACCCAGCAGCGCCGCCATGGTGGTCATCATGATCGGACGGAAGCGCAGGCTGCACGCCTCGAAGATCGCTTCACGCGGCGACAGGCCGCGCGTACGTTCGGCCTGCAGGGCGAAGTCGATCATCATGATGGCGTTTTTCTTGACGATGCCGATCAGCAGGATCACGCCGATCAGCGCGATCAGGCTGAAGTCGGTCCCGGTCGCCAGCAAGGCCAGCAGCGCACCGACACCCGCTGACGGCAAGGTCGAAAGAATCGTGATCGGATGCACCAGGCTTTCATACAGGATGCCGAGCACGATATACACCGCCAGCAAGGCCGTGAGGATCAGCAAAGGCTGGCTGCCCATCGACGACTGGAAGGCATTGGCGGTGCCGGCAAATGCGCCGTGCACGGCCGTCGGCACACCGAGGCGCGCCAGCGTGTCGTTGATGACGTCGGTTGCCTGCGACAACGAGACGCCTTCGGCCAGGTTGAAGGAGATCGTCGAGGCAATGAACTGCCCTTCATGGCTGACGCTCAGGGCCGTCGTCGTCGGCGCAAACCGTGAGAACGAGGTCAGCGGCACCTGCTTCGATGCCGCAGTCGACAAGGTCAGCGCCAGCGACGAGTTGGAGTTGAGCTTGCCGCCCGCCGTCAGCGCCGGCGGCGTACCCAGCGCCGAGGTCGTCGGCGACAGGTTGGCGGTACTGTTGGCCAGGCTGACGTAGGTGCTGTTGAGGATTTCCGGGCTTTGCCAGTATTGCGGCGCGGCTTCCATCACCACGTGGTACTGGTTCATGCCGCTGTAGATGGTGGATATCTGACGCTGCCCGAACAGGTCGCTCAGGCTGGAATCGATCAGCTGCGGTGTGACGCCGCTGCGGATCGCCGTCTCGCGGTCTATCGTCAGCGTGGTCTGCAAACCCTTGTCCTGCTGGTCGGTGGTGACGTCCTCCAGTTGCGGCAGATTGGAGAACGCCAGGCGGATCTTGGGCTCCCAGGTGCGCAGCATCTCCAGGTCGTCCGATTGCAGCGTGAATTCGTACTGCGAGTCGCTCTGGCGCGCGCCGACGCGGATATCCTGCGCCGCCTGCAGGAACACGTTGGCCCCCGCCACATGCGCCAGCTTGCCGCGCAAACGGGCGATCACCTTGTCGGCCGATATCTTGCGCTCGGACAAAGGCTTGAGCGCAACGTACATGCTGCCGCCGTTGCGCCGCCCGCCGCCGGTGAAGGCGGTGACGTTATCCACCGCCGGATCCTGGCGCACGATCTCGATGAATTCATTGAGTTTGATGCGCATCGCCTGGAAGGAAATCGACTGGTCGCCGCGAATGCCGCCGATCAGCCGGCCGGTATCCTGTTGCGGGAAGAAGCCCTTGGGCACGATCACGTACAGGTAGACGTTGAGCGCGATGGTCGCGAACAAGATGACGATCATCAGCGGCGAGAAGCGCAGCGCCCACGCCAGCGAACGTTCATATCCGCGCAGTATGCTGTCGAACAGGCGTTCCACTGCCGTGAAGAAGCGGCCCGGCTTGCGCTCTTGCTCGCTCTCGCGTTTGAGCAGCTTGGCGCACATCATCGGTGTAGTCGTCAGCGACACCAGCAACGAGACCAGAATCGCCACCGACAGCGTCACCGCAAATTCGCGGAACAGGCGACCGACAATACCGCCCATCATCAGGATGGGGATGAACACCGCGATCAGCGAAATGCTCATCGACAAGACCGTGAAACCGACTTCGCGCGCGCCGATCAGCGCCGCCTTGACCGGCTTCATGCCCTGCTCGATATGGCGCGAGATGTTTTCCAGCACGACGATGGCGTCATCGACCACGAAACCGGTGGCGATCGTCAACGCCATCAGCGACAGGTTGTCCAGACTGTAGCCCAGCAGGTACATCACGCCGAAGGTGCCGATCAGCGACACCGGCACCGCCACGCTCGGGATCAGCGTGGCGCGCCAGTTGCGCAGGAAGATGAACACCACCATGATCACCAGCGCGATCGACATCAGCAAGGTCTTCTCGGTGTCCTTGAGCGAGGCGCGGATGGTCGGCGTGCGATCCATCATCACCTCAAGGTTGATGGCGTGCGGAATCGATGCGCGCAACTGCGGCAGCAAGGCCATGACCGAATCCACCGTCTCGATGATGTTGGCGCCCGGCTGGCGGTTGAGGATCAGCAGCACCGACGGCTTACCGTTGGCGGAACCGGCGTTGCGCACGTCGGCAACCGAATCCTTGACTTCGGCCACATCGCGCACGCGCACCGGCGCACCGTTGCGATACGAGACGATCAGCGGCGCGTACTCGGCGGCGGTCTTGGCCTGGTCGTTGGCATAGATCTGCCAGTTGCGGTCGCCGTCTTCGACGATGCCCTTGGGACGATTGGCATTGGTGGCGGCGACTGCCGTACGCACGTCGGCCGAGCCGATGCCGTACTTGTTGAGCGCAGTCGGATTCAGCTCGATCCGCACCGCCGGCTGCGAACTGCCGCCGACGCTGACCTGGCCGACGCCGCGCACCTGCGACAGCTTCTGCGCCAGGATACTGTCGGCCGCGTCGTACATCTGCCCTTGCGTCATGGTGTCGGAGGTCAGCGCCAGGATCAGGATGGGCGCATCCGCCGGATTGACCTTGCGATAGCTCGGATTGCTCGGCATGCCGGAGGGCAGCAGGTTGCGCGCCGCGTTCAACGCAGCCTGCACGTCGCGGGCGGCGCCATCGATGTCGCGCGTGAGATCGAACTGCAGCGTGATCCGGGTGGAGTTCAGCGAGCTCGACGAAGTCATCTCGGTGACGCCGGCGATGGCGCCGAGCGCCCGCTCCAGCGGCGTGGCGATGGTGGCCGCCATGGTTTCCGGGCTGGCGCCGGGCATCGAGGCGGAGACGGAAATGGTCGGATAGTCGACCTGCGGCAAGGGCGACACCGGCAACAGGCGGAACGCCACGATGCCCGCCAGCGCAATGCCGATGGTCAGCAAGGTGGTGGCGATGGGCCGTTCGATAAAGGGACGCGAAATATTCATGCTGTCTCAGCTCGTTCCGGCATCAGGCGTGCGGCGGCAAGGACGGTGCCGGTGCAGAAGGCGCATTGTCATCCCGGTCATCGAGATCGTCGGCATGGTCAAGCTTGTCCTTGCCGAAACGCTTGCGCATGCGCTTGGCCAGGCTGTCGAAGCCCAGATAGATCACCGGCGTGGTGAACAGCGTCAGCACTTGCGACACCAGCAAACCGCCTACCATCGTGATCCCCAGCGGCTGGCGCAGTTCCGAGCCGACGCCGGTGCCCAGCATCAGCGGCAAGGCGCCGAGCAAGGCCGCCATGGTCGTCATCAGGATAGGACGGAAGCGCAGCAGACACGCCTGATAAATGGCTTCGCGCGGCGACTTGCCCTCGTTGCGCTCGGCCTCGAGCGCAAAGTCGATCATCATGATCGCGTTCTTCTTGACGATGCCGATCAGCAGGATGATGCCGATGATGCCGATGATGCCGAGGTCGTTGCGCGAAATCATCAGCGACAACAGCGCCCCCACGCCCGCCGACGGCAAGGTCGACAGAATCGTGATCGGATGGATGTAGCTTTCGTACAGCACGCCGAGCACGATGTACATGGTGATGATCGCGGCCAGGATCAGCCACAGCGTATTCGACAGCGAAGCCTGGAAGGCCAGCGCCGCGCCCTGGAAGTTGGTGGCGATGCTGTCGGGCAGGTTGATCGCCTTCTCGGCAGCAGTGATGGCCTTGACGGCTTCGCCCAGCGACGAACCGGCCGCCAGGTTGAACGACACCGTCGCCGACGGGAACTGGCCGAGGTGATTGACCACCAGCGGCGCAGTGCGCTCGGTCACCTTGGCGATGCTGGCCAGCGGAATCTGGTTGCCGTTGGAGGCGACCAGGAAGATGCTGTTGAGCGCATCCGGCCCCTTCTGGAATTCCGGCTTGACCTCCATCACCACGCGGTACTGATTCGATTGCGTGTAGATGGTCGAGATCAGGCGCTGGCCGAAGGCGTTGTACAAGGCGTTGTCGATCGCGGCCGTGGTGATGCCCATGCGTGAAGCGGCGTCGCGGTCGATCTCGACATAGGCCTGCAAACCCTGATCCTGCACGTTGCTGGCGACGTCGGCCAGTTCCGGCAGCTGGCGCAGGCGCTCCACCAGCTTCGGCACCCAGGTGCTGAGTTCGGCGGAGTCGGCGTCTTCCAGCGTGAACTGGTATTGCGTGCGGCTGACGCTGTCTTCGATGGTCAGGTCCTGCACCGGCTGCATGTAGAGCGTGATGCCGGGGACTTTTTCGGCGAGCTTGGGTTGCAGGCGGCGGATGATGTCGCTGGCGCTGATGTCGCGCTCGGCATGCGGCTTGAGATTGATCAGCATGCGGCCGCTGTTGAGCGTGGCGTTGATGCCGTCGACGCCGATGAAGGACGACAGGCTGTCGACCGCGGGGTCTTCCAGCACGACTTTCGCCAGTTGCTGTTGACGCTCGGCCATGGCGCCGAACGACACCGATTGCGTCGCCTCGGAAATACCCTGGATCACGCCGGTGTCCTGCACCGGGAAGAAACCCTTGGGCACGTAGATGTACAGCACCACCGTCAGCGCCAGCGTGCCCAGCGCCACCAGCAAGGTGGAGCGCTGGCGGTTGAGCACCCATTCCAGCATCACGCCGTAGCGCGCGATGATGCGATCGAAGAAGGCGCCGCTCTTGTGATAGAACCAGCCCTGCTTTTCTTCCGGCACGTGATGCAGCAGGCGCGCGCACATCATCGGCGTGAGCGTCAGCGACACCACGGCCGAGATCAGGATCGCCACCGCCAGCGTGACGGCGAATTCGTGGAACAGCCGCCCCACCACGTCGCCCATGAACAGCAGCGGGATCAGCACGGCGATCAGCGAAAACGTCAGCGAGATGATGGTGAAGCCGATCTGCTGCGCGCCCTTCAAGGCCGCCTGCAAGGGCTCCATGCCCTCTTCGATGTAGCGCGAGATATTCTCGATCATGACGATCGCATCGTCGACCACGAAGCCGGTGGCAATCGTCAGCGCCATCAGCGTCAGGTTGTTGATCGAGAAGCCGGCCATGTACATGATGCCGAAGGTGCCCACCAGCGACAGCGGCACGGCCACGCTCGGAATGATGGTTGCCGGGATGTTGCGCAGGAAGACGAAGATCACCATCACCACCAGCACGATCGACAGCAGCAGCTCGAACTTGACGTCGTCCACCGAGGCGCGGATGGTCGTCGTACGGTCAGTGAGAATTTGCACGTCGATGGCGCCCGGCAAGCTGGATTGCAAGGTCGGCAGGATCTTCTTGATGCTGTCGACCACGGCAATCACGTTGGCGCCGGGCTGGCGCTGGATGTTGACGATGACGGCGGCGGACTCGTTGGCCCAGGCGCCGAGGCGAACGTTTTCTGCGCCGTCGACCACGTCGGCCACGTCGGATACGCGGATCGGCGCGCCGTTCTTGTAGGCGATGATGAGGTTGCGATACTCGTCGGCGGACTTCAGCTGATCGTTGGCGTCGATGGTCGAGGCGCGCGTCGGGCCGTCGAAACTGCCCTTGGCCTGGTTGACGTTGGCGTTGCCGATAGCGGTGCGGATGTCGTCCAGGTTCATGCCCAGCGAAGCGATCGCGCGCGGATTCAGTTGCATGCGCACGGCCGGACGCTGCCCGCCCGACAAGCTCACCAGACCGACGCCGGAAAGCTGCGAAATCTTTTGCGCCAGACGCGTGTCGATCAGATCCTGCACCTTCGGCAGCGGCAGGGTCTTGGAGGTCACCGCCAGCGTCAGGATAGGCGTGTCGGCCGGATTGACCTTGCTGTAGATCGGCGGCGCCGGCAAGTCCGACGGCAACAGGTTGCCGCCGGCGTTGATCGCTGCCTGCACTTCCTGTTCGGCGATGTCGAGGCTGAGGTCGAGGTTGAATTGCAGCGTGATCACCGATGCGCCGCCCGAGCTGGTCGACGACATCTGGTTGAGGCCGGGCATCTGGCCGAACTGGCGTTCCAGCGGCGCAGTGACCGAGGACGTCATCACATCCGGGCTGGCGCCGGGATACAACGTGACGACCTGGATGGTCGGGTAATCGACTTCCGGCAGCGCCGACAGCGGCAACTGCTTGTAGGCCATGATGCCGGCCAGCAGAATCGCCAGCATCAGCAGCGACGTGGCGACCGGCCGGAGAATAAACAGGCGTGAAGGATTCATGCTTCAGCCTTTATTTGTTTGCATTGGCGTTGCCTGCAGCGGGAGCTCCAGCGGTAGCGGAATCACCGCCATTGGCGCGCTGCTGGCGGCGCATTTCCATCATGCGCTGGCGACGCTGGTCTTCGGGAAGCTTCTTGATTTCTTCGCCGAATTCGCCGGCGTCGATGCGTTTGTTGATCTCGGCCCAGCGTTTTTGACGTTCTTCAGGTGTCATGTTCTGCCCGCCCTGCCCGCCTTGTTCAGCTTGCGCGGCAGGCGCACCGGCAGCAGCGGGAGCGCCTGCACCTGTGGCGCCGTCGCGCTTGTGACGGCGCGGACCGGCTTTTTCAGTCAGCTTGTTGGCCGGATCGTCGGCGCCGCCACGCATCACAGGCTCCACCTTGGCGCCTTCGCGCAGACGATCGATACCGTCGACCACCACGGTTTCGCCGGACGCCACGCCGTCTTCAATCGCAGTCACGTCGCCTTCGGTCGGGCCGGTCTTGACGTTGCGCACGGTGACGGTGTTGTCCTGCTTGACGACATAGACGAACAGCCCCTTGGAGCCGCGCTGGATCGCGGCGCTTGGAATCACCGTCGCGCCCTGGCGGGTATCAAGCAGCATGCGGATATTGACGAACTGATTCGGGAACAGCGCGAAGTCGGTATTCGGGAATTGCGCTTTGAGCTTGACGGTGCCGGTGGTTGCATCGACCTGGTTGTCGATGGTCAGCAAGGTGCCGCTGGCCAGTTTGTTTTTCTGCTCGCGGTCCCAGGCGTCGGTCGCCAGTTTTTTGCCGGCTTGCAGCTGCTTCATGACCGCCGGGATGTTGTCTTCGGGGATGCTGAAAATTGCGGTGATCGGCTGCACCTGCGTGATGATGACGATGCCGCTGGTGTCGCTGGAATGGACGATGTTGCCGATATCGACCTGGCGCAGGCCGGTGCGGCCGCTGACCGGCGCGGTCACGCGCGAATAGGTCAATTGCAGGCGCGCGCTGGCGAGGTTGCCCTGATCGGACTTGACCGTGCCTTCGTATTGCTTGACCAGCGCAGCCTGGGTGTCGACTTGCTGGCTGGCGATGGAGTCTTGCGCCAGCAACGTGCGATAACGCTTGAGGTCGAGCTGCGCAGCGTTGAGCAAGGCCTGGTCGCGCGCCAGTTGGCCTTCGGCCTGAGTGACGGCGACTTCATAAGGACGCGCATCGAGTTCCGCCAGCAGATCGCCCTGCTTGACCAGTTGGCCTTCCTTGAAATGCAGCTTCATCAACTGGCCGTCCACGCGGCTGCGCACCGTCGCGGTCGCGGTCGGCGTGACGCCGCCCAGGCCGGTCAGGTAGACGTTGACGTCCGCGGTCTTGGCCAGCGCCACGCCCACCGGCGACAAACCCGTAGTGCCGAAACCGCCCGGACCGCCGGCGCCGCGTTTGCCCCTGCCGCCGGGAGCGCCCGCACCGCCTTGCCCACCGGGACCGCCCTGTCCCTGAGCTTGCTCGGCGGTCGCCGCGCGCTTATGGCTCCAATAGGAATAACCGCCTCCGGCCAGCACGACCAGCAGGACCCAGAACCACCAGCGCCTGAGCAAGCCCGGTTTGCCGGCGGAAGAGGAGGAAGATGGCGTTTGCTTGTTATCGGGAGTTGGTGTGGTAGTCATCTTGGAAGACAGGAAACGGATAGGTTTTGATCAAGACATTTCGTGAACATCAGCGTTGCCAAGGGACACAGGCCGCGGGTGTTCACAAAATGCGCTCGGCGTCAGCTGCGGCAGCAATCCGGTCAGGAAACGACCTTCTGCAACGACGCTGGAAAAGCCAACTCTATATTATGGTGCAGAAGCATGACGATACGATGATGAAATACCGGAAATGTTCATCGCTGCATCGCAAAAACATCTGGAAAATCAAAAGGCCTTGCGCATGGGAATATGCGCAAGGCCTTGATTACAAAAGAATCTTATTTCTTCGGACCGTGATCGCCGCCTTGATCATGACCAAAACGGCCATGTTTGAAGCGGTGTTCTTCCATCTTGCGGAATTCCTGGTCGAAGGTTTTTTGCTGCTCAGGCGACAGAACGGCGTAGAACTCCTTGGTCGCGGCGATACGGTCCGTCATGCGCGCTTCCATTTTCTTCATCATGTCCAGATGACGGTCCAGGCGTTCCGGTGTGGTCAGCTTGTTCCATTCATCCTTGCTCGGACGCACCGGCGGCGTGGCCGGATGCATCGGCGTAGTCTTTTCGGTGAAGGTCTTCCAGGCGCCTTCCTGCGCGGCGGTGATCTTCAGCTTGTCATGCAAGGCTGCCTGGCGCTTGGCGCGGTGCTGCTCGAATTTGGCGATCTGGTCGGCGGTCGGCGCATGGCGTCCGGCCGGAGCGTTGCCGTCGGCCGGCGGCATCTGGGCGAACGAGGACATGGCAGTCAGACCGATACCCGCGGCGGCGACGCCGATCATCAGGCGTTTTTTCAGATTCAACATGGTGTGTTTCCTTTCGTGATAGTGCTTTCTGCACGCTTCACATTTAACGCTTGAGGTGTAACCGCGATTTTTCCCGTGTTGCTCGATTTGTATCGGTTTGTATATGGGAAAGGTCGCTTTGTTTCGCTCTATGTCTGGCGGCCGCCCTGTTATCCCAATATACAATTCAGCGTCGCCCTCTTTACAGGAATTGTCATAATGGCCGCCATGGACACAAATTCTCACATTTTGGTAGTCGACGACGACCGCGAGATCCGCACCTTGCTGGCGGAATATCTCGACGCCAATGGTTTTCGCACCCTGACGGCGACCAATGGCGCCGACATGCGCAAGGTGCTGGAAGAGTCGCGCGTCGACCTGATCGTGCTGGATCTGACCCTGCCGGGCGAAGACGGCCTCACGCTGTGCCGCAACCTGCGCTCGCAATCGAATGTGCCGGTGATCATGCTGACCGCGCGCGGCGAACCGCTGGACCGCATCCTCGGCCTGGAAATGGGCGCCGACGATTATCTCGCCAAGCCGTTTGAGCCGCGCGAGCTGTTCGCCCGTATCCGCAGCGTATTGCGCCGCACCCAGGCCCTGCCGCCCAACATGAGCCGCTCGGAAGCCAAGGCGATGCATTTTTCGGGCTGGACGCTGGATCTGACGGCGCGCCATCTGCTGAGCAACGACGGCGTCGTGGTGGCGCTGTCGGGGGCGGAGTTCCGCATGCTCAAGGTGTTCCTCGACCATCCCAACCGGATCCTCAATCGCGACCAATTGCTGGAATTGACCCAGGGCCGCGAAGCCGATCCCTTTGACCGTTCGGTCGACATCCAGATCAGCCGCCTGCGCCAGAAGCTGGGCGACGATGCGCGCACGCCCACCATCATCAAGACCATTCGCAACGAAGGCTATGTGCTGGCAACGACCGTGACCATGGAAACTCCTGAATGAAACATATCTTCAGTTCGTTTTTTAGCTCGATGGCCAACCGGGTCTTCCTGATCCTGCTGGCGGGGATTGTGGTGGCGACCGTCACCACCACCTGGCTGGCTTCCAACGAACGCCGCAATACCCTCAAGGAAATCCGCTACCAGCATGTTGCGGAGCGGGTCGAACAATTTGTGCAGGCGCTGGATGAAATCAGTCCTGAAGCGCGCCGCAACGTCTTGCAGGCGGCCGGCAGTTTCGGCTTTGAAGCGGCGATGGTCGACAGCGTCGGCGATACGGTCAGCCGCAGCGCCAGCCCGATGGTTGATATCCTGAAAGCGCGCCTGGGCGCCGACCGCCAGATCGTGGTCCAGCGCGAGAGCGACTGCACGCCGCGTCCGCCGCACAATAACTTGCCCGTGCCTGCCGGCAAGCCGCGCATGGAAACCTGCCGCGTGATCTATGTCAGCCTGCAGGACAAGGCGCTGCTGCGTCTGCGCCTGCATATCCCGGGCGAGCCGCCGACCTGGCGCGGCCGCGGCGGCGACATGGGATCGTTCAGCGGCACGCCTTACATCCTGTTGTTCCTGGTGCTGATCGCCATGCTGGCGTACGTGGTGGCGCGCATGACGGCGCGCCCGATCAAGCAACTGGCCAGCGCCGCCACCGAGCTGGGGCGCGACATCGATCACCCGCCACTGGCAGAAAAAGGTCCTACCGAAATCCGTCTGGCGGCCAAGGCATTCAACGCCATGCAGGCGCGTATCCGCCGCCAGATCCAGCATCGCACGCATATGCTGGCGGCCATCACGCACGACTTGCAAACGCCGTTGACGCGCCTGCGCCTGCGTTTGGAGAAGGTCAGCGATGGAGAGTTGCAGCAGAAGCTGATTGACGACCTCGCCGTCATGCAAGGCATGGTGCGCGAAGGACTCGATCTGGCGCGCAGCATGGATTCGTCCGAACCGATGCAGCGCCTGGATATCGACTCGCTGCTCGACAGCGTCTGCGCCGATGCGTCCGACGCCGGCCAGCAGGTTCAACTGACCGGCACCACGCGCTCCTTCATCGTTGCCCAGCCGAACGCCCTGCGTCGCTGCCTGACCAATTTGCTCGACAATGCGTTCAAGTACGGCCAGCGAGCGGATGTCACGATCGCGCTCGACGACCTGCTGCCCAACCGCGTGCTGATTTGCATCCGCGACTATGGCCCGGGCATTCCTGAAGACCAGCTGGAAGCGGTGTTCGATCCCTTCTACCGCTTGGAAACGTCGCGTTCGCGCGATACCGGCGGCACCGGCCTGGGACTGACGATTGCGCGTAATATCGCCGAAAACCACGGCGCGCTGCTGAACCTGCGTAATTATCGCAACGGCGGTCTGGAAGTGCTGCTGTCGCTGCCGCTCAGGCAGTCAGGCGGCAGAACCCGCAGCAAACCAGCTCAAAGCTGAAAAATGTGTGAATAGGCAAGCAAGTTAAGTAAGACGCGCCAGGACGGCGCGCCTTGAAAAGCCAGATCAGGAGAAGTAGTTCAGACCCAGTGCGCCGCGCACTTCGGATACAGTTTGTGCGGCAACGGCACGCGCGCGTTCGGTGCCGCGACGCAAGATCGCCTGCACTTCGCCGCGTTCCTTTTCCCATTCCTGACGGCGTGTCCGGATAGGCTCCAGCAAGACCTGCAGATGGCCATCCAGACGACGCTTGAGGACGCTGTCGCCAAGGCCGCCGCGGCGATAGTGTTGTTTCAGTTCTTCCAACGCAATGCGGTCCGGCTCGAAAGCATCGAGGAAGTCGAACACCACATTGCCTTCGACCTGCCCCGGATCGTCCACGCGCAAGTGATTCGCATCGGTGTACATGCGCTGCACGGCCTGCTTGATTTCATCAGGCGTGGCGCCGAGCGCAATCGCGTTGCCGAGCGACTTGCTCATCTTGGCCTTGCCGTCGATGCCGGGCAGGCGTCCGGTTTCTGACAACACCTCTTTGCACTCCACCAGGATGTCCTTGCCGACGACATTGTTGAAGCGGCGCACCAGTTCGTTGGTCTGCTCAATCATCGGCAACTGGTCGTTACCGACCGGCACCAGATTGGCTTTGAAGGCCGTGATGTCGGCTGCCTGGCTGACCGGATAGGTCAGGAAACCGGCCGGAATATCGCGCTCGAAGCCGCGCAGGCGGATTTCTTCCTTGATGGTGGGATTGCGTTCCAGACGCGACACCGTCACCAGATTGAGCAAGTGCATCGACAGCTCGTACAGCTCGTAGACCTGCGACTGAATGAAGATAGTGGATTTCTCAGGATCGATGCCGACGGCCAGGTAGTCGAGCGCAACTTCCAGCACGTTGTCGGTGACTTTCTGATGGCGGCCGACGTTGTCGGTCATGGCCTGGGTATCGGCCAGCAGCAGGAACTGGCTGGCTTCATGCTGCAACTGCACGCGCGACTTGAGCGAGCCGATGTAGTGGCCCAGATGCAGCGGACCGGTAGGCCGGTCGCCGGTCAATACGACAGGTTTTTTGGTCGGTGCAGAAGATTCGGACGCTGGCGAAACATTCAAAGACATGGTCACTCCGGAAATTTCGGAATGTCGCCAGTCTCATCGCCGCAAAAACAATGCCGCCAGGACTGGCGGCATCACATTAACAAAAGCTGTACTGCAAAGCTGTGCAAAAGCGGGCCACCTTGGTCAGGTGCGCCACCAATGCTGAATTTGCGTAAAGGGAATTTGTGGGATTCGGTATTGCATCGGGCGAGTATATCACCAAGACCCGCGCCTGTGCTGCATTGCAACCGGATCGAATGCGCCCTTCCGCGCCCCAAAAATAAAAACCGCATTGTAGGCGTGATGCACACAATGCGGTTTGTCCGGTCTTCCGGTCGCGATCAGTAGGCGCCAGGAGGAGGACCGTAGTAGCCCGGCGGCGGGCCGTAATATCCCGGAGGCGGCGGAGGCGCCGAATAGTAGTAGCGGCGCGGATGATAGGTGTAGACCGTGGTCTGCGCCTGGGTCTGGATCTGGTTGCCCTTGCTGTACATGCACTGGCTGTAGGTCATGTCATAGCGTTGCTGCATGGAATAATTGCCGCCCGCCGCCGCATTGCTGCCGGCCGCACTGCCGACCAGTAAACCGCCGCCGGCGCCGATGGCTGCGCCCGCTCCGGCATTGCCGGATGCCGCGCCGATCAGCGCACCGGCGACCGCGCCGATCGCCGTACCTGCGGCGGCGCTGTTGACGGTATTGTTCTGCGTCGCTTGCGCAGCGCCGCCGATGGAGTCTTGCGCATACTGCTGGCACTGCGATTGCTCGGCACGGAACTGCTCATACGATTTGCCGTTGCCCGGCATCGCCATCACGGACGGGCCGGTCGGCACGCTCACGCATCCACCCAGCGCCAGCAATACGGCGACCGCCGAAACGGCGCCTGTTGTCTTGTAAATTGGTTTCACGATGTTGTCCTCGAAAATAAAGCCCGGCAGAGGCAATGCTCATGCCGCCTGCGCTGGCACAGCGTCGCTGTGCGCACTCCTTGTTATCCTTATTGCGGCGGCGGCTGATTGCCGCCGGGGCCGTTCGGCACCACCTTCATCCAGTTGCTCGGGCAGCTTTGCACGTAGGGGTAATAGCCCTTGGATTCCTGGCAGTAGTACCAATAGTTGTCCGGTGTCGGGTTTTGCTGGACATAGACCGGCGGTGCTTGACGCTCGACATAGACTGGCGGCGGGTAATACACGGGAGGCGGGTAATAGACCGGGGGCGGAATCCAGAGCGGTCCGCCGATGTACACGCCGAAACGGGTGTGCGCAGAACTGGCGCCGCTTGCCACCATGCAACCCAGCGCAAACAGTCCCAACAAAGCTGCTTTCTTCATATTCGCCTCGAATATTTCACAGAGATCTGACGGAGACGGCACACGCCATCCCTCTGCATTCAATATACTCAAAACGGCAAGGTTTCAACGGCTTTGTTTCAATTCGTAACCCTATTTAAGAATACTGTACATGCCGCTACAAAGCCGCATACAAGCGGTTTTCCGAGGAGTGGAAACAACAACGCCGCTTACGGGAAGCGGCGTTGTCGGACAAGCGGAAAACTTTGGTAACAAGCTCAGCAAGCCAAGCCGATGTTCATTGTTTTTTTACTTCGGGCCGGTCATCTCTTCCGGCTTGATCCACAGGGCGAACTGCTCTTCGGTGACATAGCCGAGCGCCAGCGCCGCCTGTTTCAAGGTGGTGCCGTCGTGATGCGCCTGCTTGGCGATTTTGGCGGCCTTGTCGTAGCCGATATGCGGCGCCAACGCCGTCACCAGCATCAGCGAACGCTCCATCAGGTCAGCGATGCGATCGCGATTGGCCTCAATACCTTGAGCGCAATGTTCGTCGAAGCTGTCCATGCCGTCGGCCAGCAAACGCACACTTTGCAGGAAGTTATGCACGATCAGCGGCTTGAAGACATTCAGTTCGAAATTGCCGGAAGCGCCGCCGATATTGATCGCCACGTCGTTGCCGAACACCTGCGCGCACAGCATGGTGAGCGCTTCACATTGGGTAGGATTGACCTTGCCCGGCATGATGGAGCTGCCTGGTTCGTTTTCAGGAATCGTGAGTTCGCCGAGGCCGGAGCGCGGACCGGAAGCCAGCCAGCGCACGTCGTTGGCGATCTTCATCAGCGCGGCTGCCAGCGTCTTCAAGGCGCCGTGTGCAGACACCAGCGCGTCGTGGCTGGCCAGTGCAGCGAACTTGTTCGGCGCGGTCTTGAACGGGAAGCCGTAATGCGTTTCCAGCTCCGCAGCCACGCGCATGCCGAACTCCGGATGCGCATTGAGGCCGGTGCCGACCGCCGTACCGCCGGCTGCCAGCTCGCTGACGGCGTTGAGCGTGGAAATGATCGCCATTTCCGCGTGCGTCAGCTGCGCGACATAGCCGGAAAACTCCTGGCCCAGCGTCAGCGGCGTGGCGTCCTGCAGATGCGTACGGCCGATCTTGACGATGTCCTTGAATGCATCGGACTTCTTTTCCAGCGTGGCGCGCAGCTTGTGCAGCATCGGGATCAGATGCGTTGCAACGGCCATGCAGGCCGCGACATGCATGGCGGTCGGGAAGATGTCGTTGGAAGATTGGCTTTGATTGACGTCGTCATTCGGATGCACCAGGCGCTCTTCGCCGCGCACGCCGCCCAGCAGCTCCGAAGCGCGGTTGGCCAGCACTTCGTTCATGTTCATGTTGCTTTGGGTGCCGGAGCCGGTCTGCCAGATCGACAGCGGAAACTCCTGAGGATGCTTGCCGGCGATCACTTCGTCGGCGGCGGCAACGATGGCTGCGCCCTTCTTGGCGTCCAGCTTGCCGAGGCCTTGATTGACCACGGCGCAGGAGCGCTTGACTGCCGCCAGTGCGACCACCAGCTCAGCCGGCATGCGTTCGGTGGAAATGTGGAAATGATGCAGCGAGCGCTGCGTCTGTGCGCCCCACAGCCGATCGTCGGGGACCTCGATCAGGCCAAAGGTGTCACGCTCCATTCGATGTTTCATGATGCTTTTCTCCGCAAGAAATATGGTTCGACAGAACCGCTACATCTCGTACGGCTCTGGCGCACGACCACAGGCTGGCTTGAGCGATATGAGACAACTTAGAACCTGCCCGCGATCTTACTGCGAGGCCATGATCCGGCGTCGTACGGTGCTCAGAATCCTCATGTACTGAAGTACACTCCGGTTCTTGCGCTCCGGTCGCCACCGGCTGATGGCCTCTCGCTACAGATCACAGGCAGGTTGATAGAACGCATTATCTCAATTGCCTGCGATCGCAACAGCAACTGAGGTAATGCGTCCTAGGGCTTGCTGGCGTTTTTCTCGGGCACCAGGCAGGCGTCGATCACCTGCAAGCCGTTGTCCTTGGCGAAATTGAGCACGAAATGGTACGCCAGCGGGTCGAGACCGCGCAGCGCTTCATTGACGACGACTGAGCGTACGCCATTGATCATCGTAGGCAAAACGTAAGGGGAATATTGAAGGTGAGCGTTGCGTCCGCCAGTGCCTTCCGGGCGGAAACAGGACATGACGCCGCATAGTCGCTCCGCCCAGTCACTGGGGCGGAACTGTTTACCATCCTGGGTCAGACCCAGAATGATGAATTCTTGTGCCGGCGCGTTGGTGGTATTGATGGGATCAGCCATGCGTGCAATTCGTTCTCTAGCGCTTGCCACATAAATAGCTTCCAGCCGGATGGGGAAGAAGCCTTCGTAACCCAAGTATTATATCTTATAGAAGACTTGGAATGTACCTATATCTGAAATATGAAATGCCTGAAAGAAACTTGTCTTTCAGGCATTTTTTCGATATTGCATCAGCCAAGCCAGACTGCCACAGACAACAGCAAGAGCAGGAACATCCACAGCAACAAAGCACGCCACACCAGACCCACCGTGCTCTGCAGGGTGCGCGGCGAAGGCTGGTCGCCGGGGAAGCCGTCAGCCGTATCCAACGTGGAATCCACGGTCGCCGCATCGATCGGCAAGACGTCCGAGGCGGACTCTGCCGGCGTGCCGAAACGCACGCCCATCGCGCCGCCGCCGGCCGACAGGATGATGCCGACTGCTTCGTCTTTCCAGCGATCCGCGAAATTGCGCCAGGCGTAGATCGCATCTTCGAAATTGCCGACAACCGCAAATGCCGAGGCGGTAAAACGCGCCGGAATCCAGTCGATCCAGTAAAACGCGCGCTCGGCAAAGCGGCCGAACACTTCCTGCTTCATGTGATCCGGCTCGTTCCAGGCGCGCGCCAGGTATTCGGCAACGCGGTACATCACGGCGCAAGCCGGGCCGACCGGCATCAGGAACCAAAAGAATACGCCGAATACGTGACGGTGTGTGGTGATCAGGGCTTTTTCGGCGGCAATGCGGGAAATCTCGGTGACGTCCATGTCGGACGTGTCCTGCTTGATCCATTCGGCCAGCAAGGCGCGCGCCGCGACTTCGTCGCCGGTATTGAGCGCCAGTTGAATCGAGGTGAAATAGTGGCTGTAGTGACGGAAACCCAGTGTCATGTAGACAATCAGGACATTCCACGCCAATGCGGCCAGCGGGCTGATGCGCAGGCAGATCCAGTAGATCAGGCCGGCCGGTACGGTCAGCGCCGCCACCATGACGAACCATCCCAGGCGCCCGTGATGCGCATGACCGGCATTGAACCAGTTCTCGATGCGGGCCGCGAAGGATTTGATCCAGGCATAGATAGGATTATCCGCCCGCAACGGTTTCAATTGTTCGATCAGGAGCGCAAAGAGTATGGAAAGAAATGTCATCAAGCCGCCTTTTGGTGAGTCTTATTTGTGAGCTTCCCCGCCTGAAGAACCGACACGCGTACTTGGCACGCAAGGTTCTTCGGAAACACGCAAATGATACAACGGCGGCAAGAGTTGCTGATGCTTTATGTTGTCCACAAGAGATATTTTCCCTATGAAACGGGCATCAATGCGGCATCAAAGCACCGCAAAATATGCGCTCAGCTGCGCAGAAAAAGGAATAAATTCCGCAGCATTCCGGCGGTCGCGCCCCAGATGAAAAAGCGCTGGTAAGGCATGGTGTAGAAGGTCCGGCTGCCGAGTTCCTTGGAGAGCTCGATGGTGCGCCGCTGGTGATTCATGCCGTCCATCAGGAAAGCCAGCGGGACTTCGAAGATTTCGGCGACCTCGCGCGGATCGGGAACGACTTCAAACGGCGGCTTGATCAGCCCTGCAACCGGCGTGACGCGATAACCGGTGCCGGTAAAATATTCCGGCAGGCTGCCGATGACTTCCACGTGGCTGCGCGCCAGGCCGATTTCTTCTTCGGTTTCGCGCAACGCGGTATCGATCGGCGAGACATCGCTCAGTTCGGTGCGGCCGCCCGGGAAGCTGATCTGGCCGGCATGGTCTTTCAGATCGGCGGTGCGCTGCGTGAACAGCATCGCCGGCCCCTCTTCCCGCATCACGATCGGCATCAGTACTGCCGCCGGCCGCGGCGTACCGACGATCTGGCGCATGCGCTGCTCTTCGTTGATTTCAGGCGTCCAGGGCTGGGGACTGGCAAAGCGCTGACGCAGCCAGTCTTCGCGCATGCGCTCGGCATCCAGCGGCGCCTCGCCGGCGATGGACTCTATCGGAAGAATGAGAGGATCAAAACTGGCCAAGACCGTATCCTAAAAATGGAATACAAAAGGGCGTCCGAAGACGCCCTTTTGTTCATGCATATATCAAAGACCTGGTGAAGATTACGCTTCAGCCTTGGCAGTGCCGCGGCGGTTAGGCAACTTCTCTTTGATACGTGCCGACTTGCCGGAACGCTCACGCAGATAGTACAGCTTCGCGCGACGGACATCGCCGCGACGCTTGACTTCGATCGAAGCGATCAGTGGCGAGTACAACTGGAATGTACGCTCAACGCCTTCGCCGGAAGAAATCTTACGGACGATGAAGTTGGAGTTCAGACCACGGTTGCGACGCGAAATCACAACGCCTTCGTAAGCCTGGGCGCGCTTGCGCGTACCTTCGACCACGTTGACGCTGACGATGACTGTATCGCCTGGCGCGAAGTCAGGGATGTTCTTTGCGAGACGCGAGATCTCTTCTTGCTCTAATTGCTGGATCAGATCCATTTTTTACTCCAATAACCATCTTGCCGGCGCTGACTGCATCGGTTTGAAACCGATATATGCCCGGTAGAGGATGGGGATTTATCAACAGACTGCCTTCAGGGATCTTCCGGCCTTGCCTGCACTTTTGCTACAACTGCACTGCTACAAACTGCTCAGGAACTTTTCGTCCGACTTCGTCAGCAAACCATCCTGACGCGCCTTGACGATCAGATCGGGACGCTTTTTTGCGGTCGCTTCAAGCGCCCGCTCGCGCCGCCACTTCACTATCTCTGCGTGGTGCCCGCCCATCAACACCGGCGGCACTGCTACGCCTTCATATTCTTCCGGACGCGTGTAATGCGGGCAATCCAGCAAACCGTTCACAAAGCTGTCTTCGACCGCTGAAGAACCGTCATTCAGCACGCCGGGCAACTGCCGGATCACTGAGTCCATCAACGCCATCGCCGGCAACTCGCCGCCCGACAGGACGAAATCGCCGAGACTGATTTCTTCGTCGACATGGCTGTCGAGCAAACGCTGATCAATCGCTTCATAGCGACCGCACAACAGCACGACACCTGAATCTTGCGAAAACTGCATGACGCGTTGATGCGTCAGCGGCTTGCCTTGCGGCGACAGGTACACGACGCGCGGCGCAGGCAAACCCAGATCCGTCTGCCGCTGCTTTGCCGCCGCCAGCGTCTGCTGCAAAGGCTTGGCCAGCATCACCATCCCAGGACCACCGCCATAAGGCCGGTCATCGACTGTGCGGTGATTGTCGGTTGTGAAATCACGCGGATTCCATAACGACAACGCCCATTTCTTTTGCTCGTACGCACGGCGTGTTACACCGGACTGCGTCAAAGCGGAAAACATTTCGGGGAAAAGCGTGACGACATCAAATTGCATTCGGCACTTTCTCCAATGCTGCCGGCATCACAGGTCGGATGGCCGGTTTAATAATCCAGTCCCCAGTCGACGACCATTTTTTTCTCCGCCAAAGTGACGGACTTGACGAATTGGTCGACGTAAGGAATCAGGATTTCTGTCGGAGCCTTGCTGTCGGCAGCCTCGGCCGGGACATTTGCAGGAGCGACGCGGAGGATAGGGTGTGCCCCGTTATCCATCAGATCGCTCACTACGCCCAGGGACTCGCCCTGCAAGTTCTCAACTGCCAGGCCGATCAGATCGACCCAGTAAAATTCATCGTCGGACAACGCAGGAAAATGGCTACGCGAAATCTGCACCACAGCACCCTTGAGCGCTTCAGCACCTTCACGACCCGCCACTCCCATCAGCTTCGCCACCACATCACCGCTGTGGTACTTGGACTGCATCATCTCGACATCGCGCAATTCCGGCTTATCCAGCCACCAGTTTTTTGCGCTCAGCAGTGCATCTGCATCTGCCGAATAAGGTTTGACTCGCACCCAGCCCTGAATACCATAAGCACCAGAGACATAACCGACCGTCACCAGATCCGAAGGAACGGTAACGCCTGATTGTATTGTGCGTGACAAACCTGTCTTACTATCGCTGCGAAACTAAAAGCGACTGCGATTAAGCAGCAGCTTTTTTGCCTGCTTCGCTAACCAGGCGAGCAACGGTTGGCGACAATTGTGCGCCGGTGCCTTGCCAGTGAGCCAGACGGTCTTGAGCGATACGGAAGGACTCTTCCTTGCCGGATGCAACCGGGTTGTAGAAACCCAGACGCTCGATGAAACGACCATCGCGGCGATTGCGCGAATCAGTTGCAACGATATTGAAGAACGGGCGCTTCTTGGCGCCTCCACGAGCTAAACGAATAACGACCATAATGGTTCCAAAAAGTGTTCGAACACGGAAAAGACGACGATTATAGCCGAAATGTCAGCCAAACGGCAAGTTCAATGCCAGGCAAGCGCCGTGTCCGTCCAAGCGGGCCGGAACGGCCCATTTCGCTTGCCCGCCAATTAGCTGCGGGTTACCTCCTGATTACCAGCGGTTTTTATTCACTTCCCCTCGCAGAACCTCATCCGCGGAGCAAGTTTCCACGGCTATACTAACCGCAGTTTTTTTACAACACTGTTGTGCCTTGCACGACAGCCAATCGCGTCTTTGCCCTCAAGAAGTTAACTTAATGACAATTCCGCACAAGAACAAAACCTTCACCACCTTCATCGCAGCCGTCACCGGCGGCATCGGTTTGCATCGGTTTTATATGTATGGTCGCAAGGACATCTTCGGCTGGCTGCATGCGGCCACGCTCCCGGTTTCGGTGCTGGCCATCTTGATTTTCAGCAATTCCCAGCCCTTGTTCATGGGAATGCTCTTTGTACTATCCGTATTGTGCGGCTTCCTGGAAGCGCTCGTCATCGGCCTGACGCCGGACGAGAAATGGGACGCCAGACATAATCCGGCATCCGGCAAGAAATCGGAGTCGCACTGGGTGCTGGCCTTGATTCTGGTGCTAACGGTCGGCATCGGCGCCATGTCCGTGATCGCCTTGCTGGCGCGCAGCTTCGACCTGCTATTCACCGGCGGCGCTTACGGCTGATGCCTTGACTGCATCAAGATATTTGATGCGGCACCAGTTGCGTACCTGCCGGATCGCTCCGGCAGGTAGCACCGAATCAGAACTGCGCTTCGCTCAACGCCATGACACCGGCGCTGCCTTCGACAATCGAAGCGCGCAAGGATGATGCCTGGGTCAGCACGTGATCCGCATAGAAGCGCGCCGTCGCGATCTTGGCCTTATAGAACTGCGCGTCGCCCTCGCCGGCTTTCAGCTTGTCCACCGCCACCAGTGCAGCCCGCGCCATCTGCCATCCGCCCAGCACCACACCCGCCAGCTTCAGATACGGCACGCTGCCCGAGAATACGCCTTTGATGTCTGTCTTGATGTTGGCGACAACGTAATTGACCACTTCGTCCAAAGCGCGCGCGCCGTCAACCAGACGCTTGCGAATCGCTTGCAGATCGTCGCCGGACTCTCCGGCTGCCGCCGCCGACAAAGCCGCTTCCGTTTTGTGAATCTGGGCAATGATGCCCTTGGCGACTGCGCCGCCGTCACGCGCCGTTTTGCGTCCGACCAGATCGTTGGCCTGGATCGCGGTTGTACCTTCGTAGATTGCCAGGATGCGCGCATCGCGGTAGTACTGCGCGGCGCCGGTTTCTTCGATGAATCCCATGCCGCCATGCACCTGCACGCCGGTTGAGGTCACGTCGATGGACAGCTCGGTCGACCAGCCCTTGACGATAGGCACCAGATATTCGTAGCAAGCCTGATTGGCCTTGCGCGTCGCTTCGTCGGGATGATGATGACCGGCGTCTGAAGCCGCCGCAGCCACATAGGCCAACGCGCGCGCCGCTTCCACCTGCGAGCGCATCGACATCAGCATGCGGCGCACATCCGGCTGGTGAATGATGGTGACCGCGCCGGCTGAGCCCGCCAGGTCGCGTGACTGCACACGATCCTTGGCATAGGCCACGGCCTTCTGATAGGCGCGCTCGGCAACACTGATACCTTGAATGCCGACCGCGAAACGCGCCGCATTCATCATGATGAACATGTATTCGAGACCGCGGTTTTCTTCACCGACCAGCATGCCGACGGCGCCGCCGTGATCGCCGAACTGCAACACCGCAGTCGGGCTGGCCTTGATACCCAGCTTGTGTTCGATGGAAACGCAATGCACGTCGTTGCGCTCGCCCAGCGAACCGTCCGGCTTAACCAGGAATTTCGGCACGATGAAGAGCGAAATGCCCTTCACGCCTTCGGGCGCATCCGGCGTACGCGCCAGCACCAGATGGACGATGTTTTCGGCCATGTCGTGCTCACCGTAGGTGATGAAAATCTTGGTGCCGGAAAGCTTAAATGTGCCGTCGCCCTGCGGCACCGCACGCGTACGCACCAGCGCCAGATCGGAGCCGGCTTGCGGCTCTGTCAGATTCATCGTGCCGGTCCACTTGCCGGAGATGAAATTGGTGAGATAAGTATTCTTTTGCTCTTCGGTGCCGGCCGTCATCAGCGCTTCGATGGTGCCGTCCGTCAGCAAGGGGCACAAGGCAAACGAGAGGTTGGCCGAATTGAGCATTTCGATGCAAGGTGTCGCCACCAGCTTGGGCAGGCCCTGGCCGCCGAATTCGACGGGATGCTGCACGCCCTGCCAGCCGGCTTCACCGAACTGTTTGAAGGCTTCCTTGAAGCCTTTGCTGGTGGTGACCTTGCCGTCGCTCCAGGAGCTTGGATCTTTGTCGGCGGAATGATTGAGCGGCGCCACCACCTCGCCGCAAAATTTTGCATTCTCTTCCAGAATGGCTTCCACGGTTTCCGGCGTCGCATCTTCGCAATGGGGCAATGCGTTGACTTCCGACAATCCTGCCAGTTCGTTCATGACGAACAGCATATCTTTCACTGGTGCGACGTAGCTCATCTCCGACTCCTGATTCCTTGTTGTATACGCAAATACGCAATCTCTTGTTGCGCTCAGCGCTTTTGCAACTTCTGCAACGCTTCTTTGACGCTTTTAAATTAATCGGCCCCGTCAAACTGGCGGGGCCGTGTTTTGGATCAACCCAGTTGCTTGACCAACTCAGGCACGACTTCGAACAAGTCGCCGACGATGCCGTAGTCCGCTACCGAGAAGATCGGTGCTTCTTCATCCTTGTTGATCGCGACGATCACCTTGGAATCCTTCATGCCGGCCAGATGCTGGATCGCGCCGGAAATACCGACGGCAATATACAGCTGCGGCGCGACGATCTTGCCGGTCTGTCCGACCTGCCAGTCGTTCGGCACGTAGCCTGCATCGACAGCAGCGCGCGATGCGCCCATGGCGGCGTTGAGCTTGTCGGCCAGCGGCTCGAGGATCTTGAAGCTTTCCGACGAACCCATGCCGCGACCGCCGGAGACGATGATCTTGGCGGCGGTCAGTTCAGGACGATCCGACTTGGCCACTTCGCGCGAAACGAAGCTGGACTTGCCGGAGTCGGCCACGGCCGTCAGCGATTCCACCGCTGCGCTGCCGCCGGTAGCTGCCGCGTCGAAACCTGTCGTACGCACGGTGATGACCTTGATGCTGTCGGACGATTGCACAGTGGCGATGGCGTTGCCGGCATAGATCGGGCGCTCGAAAGTATCCGCGCTGTCGACCTTGGTGATTTCGGAAATCTGCGCCACGTCCAGCTTGGCTGCCACGCGCGGCAGGATGTTCTTGCCGTAAGCGGTGGCCGGCGCCAGGATGTGGCTGTAGTCCTTGGCGATGGCCAGCGCCTGCTCGGCGACGTTTTCTGCCAGGCCGTCGGCGAATTGCGGCGCGTCGGCCAGCAAGACCTTCGACACGCCGGCAATTTGCGCGGCTGCATCGGCGGCTGCCTTGGCGTTGTGGCCGGCGATCAGGATGTGGACGTCGCCGCCCGCTTGCGCGGCTGCGGTGACGGTGTTCAATGTGCTGCCTTTCAGGCTGGCATTGTCGTGTTCTGCAATGACGAGTGCGGTCATGTTGTCTCTTCCTTAGATGACTTTGGCTTCGTTTCTGAGTTTCGCAACCAGGGTTGCGACGTCAGGCACTTTCACGCCTGCGCTGCGCTTCGGCGGCTCGGCGACTTTCAGTGTCTTGACGCGCGGTGCGACGTCCACACCCAGGTCTTCCGGCTTGACGATATCCAGAGTCTTCTTCTTGGCCTTCATGATGTTCGGCAGCGTGACGTAGCGCGGCTCGTTCAGGCGCAGGTCGGTGGTGACGATGGCAGGCAACGTCAGCGCCAGCGTTTCCAAGCCGCCGTCGACTTCGCGCGTCACGGAGACTTTGCCGTCTTCCAGCACGACCTTCGATGCGAACGTCGCTTGCGGCCACCCCAGCAGCGCCGCCAGCATCTGGCCGGTCTGGTTGGAATCGTCGTCGATGGCTTGTTTGCCGAGGATGATCAGTTGCGGTTGTTCTTTGTCGGCCAGCGCCTTCAGCAACTTGGCCACGGCCAGCGGTTGCAGGTCGAGATCGGCTGCGGTTTCCACCAGGATGCCGCGGTCGGCGCCGATGGCCATCGCGGTGCGCAGGGTTTCCTGGCATTGCGTGACGCCGCAAGACACAGCGATCACTTCTGTGACCTTGCCGCCTTCTTTCAAACGCGTGGCTTCTTCCACCGCGATTTCGTCGAAGGGGTTCATCGACATTTTGACGTTGGCGATGTCCACACCGCTGCCGTCGGATTTGACGCGTACTTTGACGTTGTAATCTACTACCCGCTTGACGGGGACTAATACTTTCATCGCCTGGTCCTTGGAAAAAACGAATTGACGTAAACGTTAACTGAACGGTGATTATAAAAGCAAAAGCGGCGCAAAAGCTGGACACCACTCAAATTTAGCACGATCGTTCTTTTTAATGTGTGAAGCATACACA
Source organism: Herbaspirillum rhizosphaerae (assembly GCF_001189965.1). Taxonomy (GTDB): domain Bacteria; phylum Pseudomonadota; class Gammaproteobacteria; order Burkholderiales; family Burkholderiaceae_D; genus Herbaspirillum; species Herbaspirillum rhizosphaerae. The sequence goes on along the minus strand of NZ_LFLU01000001.1, from coordinate 425,754 downwards.
CTAAATCGCCGCAGCGAAAGTCCCCAACACACTTTTTGAATGCTTTTTCAGACGCGCATCCGGCGAGATCAAATCTGCCGGATGGCCTTGCGAAAGATTGACTAAATACGACTAAACAGCCAGATGCTGCGGTTGTGCGCCGCGCAATCCGTCGATCAGATTCTGCACCGCCAGCTCGGCCATGGCGCGCCGCGTTTCATGCGTGGCGGAGCCGATATGCGGCAACGCAACCACGTTAGGCAGTTGCAGCAAAGGAGAGTCCATCGACAACGGCTCCTTCTCGAAAACGTCCAGGCCTGCGCCGTAGATGGTCTTTTGCCTCAATGCATCGATCAGCGCCGCCTCGTTGACGATCTTGCCGCGTGATGCATTGATGAAAATTGCACTCGGCTTCATCAGTGCAAATTCCTGCGCGCCGATGGTGCGTTCGGTTTGCGGCGTCAACGGCAACATCGGGCAGACAAAATCGGCTTGCCTGAACAGCTCTTCACGCGAAACGTAAGTCGCCGCCAGTTCCTGCTCCGCTTCCGGATTGGGCCTGGTATTGTGATAGATGATCTTCATGCCGAAGCCGTGATGCGCCCGTCGCGCGACGGCGCTGCCGATGCGCCCCATGCCCAGCATGCCCAGCGTCTTGCCGTGCACGTTCACGCCGAACAAGGATGCGCCGATGCTGCCGGTCCACTTGCCGGCCTTGACGAGTTCGGCCAGCTCCACGATGCGGCGCGCACTGGCGAGGATCAGCGAAAAAATCGCGTCCGCCGTCGCTTCATTGAGTACTCCCGGCGTGTGCGCCAGCATCAGCCCGCGCTTGCGGAAATAATCCAGATCAAAATTATCGACGCCGACTGAAATCGTCGACACGATCTTCAACTGCGGTGCCGCATCCAGCATATCGTTGGTGATCGGCAGACTGGCGCCGATCATGCCCTGCGCCGTCTTGAGCGCGTCCAGAAACTGCGGCCGGTTGCCCGCATCAATTCCTGTGAAGTACGTGACATCGAACTCCGCCTGCAAGCGGCTCAATAGATCTTCCGGCAAGGCCTTGTAGACAACGACATGCTGTTTCATTTGCGATCTTCTTTAACAATGACGAATGATGATCAAGCGGAAGCGGCGTTCAACTGCGCGCGCGTCGGCAAGCCTTCCATGTCGCCCACGACCTGGATGGCAAACGCGCCGATGCGATTTCCCCGCATCACTGCCTCGGACATCGCCAGGCCTTCCAGCAAACCGCTGATCACGCCAACCGCAAAGCCGTCGCCGGCACCGACCGTATCGACCACCTCTTTGACTTCAACACCGGCAACCACGCCCTCTTCGCTCGCGTTGCGGAAATACGCACCCTCCGCACCCAGCTTGATCACCACCTGCTTGACGCCCTGGTCCAGATAGAACGCGGCGATGTCGCGCGGCTCGCTGTAGCCGGTCAGAATCTTTCCCTCGCTCAGACCGGGCAACACCCAATCCGCCTTGAAGGCCAGCTCGTTGAGCTTCTGCGCCATCACTTCCTGCGACGGCCACAGCATGGGGCGCAGATTGGGATCGAAGGAAATCGTCTTGCCCTTGGCGCGCATGAAATCCAGCGCCTGATGGGCAAACGCCATCGTGCTGGCCGACAAGGCCGCGGCAATACCGGTGGCATGCAAATGGCGCGCGCCGCCGAAATAGGATTCGTCGAAATCAACCTGCGACAGATGGCTGGCGGCCGAGCCCTTGCGATAGTATTCAATCGCCGGATCGGCGCCGTCGACGGCTTTCGCCTTGAGCTGGATCGCCGTGCGGAATTCCATGTCGGTGGCGACGTGGCTGACATCCACGCCCTCTTGCGCCACGCGCTTGCGAATGAAACGGCCGAAGGAATCATTACCGACCCGGCTGACCCAGCCGACTTTCAGGCCGAGGCGCGACAGCCCGATGGCGACGTTGGTTTCGGCGCCGGCCAGGCGGCGCGTGTACTTTTCCACGTCGGCAAAATCGCCGACTTCATCTGCAACAAACAATGCCAATGCTTCGCCGTACGTGACGACGTCCAGTTGTGCTTGCGTCATTTATTTTCTTTCTGATGGATTCGGATGATGTCGTGCAAAAGATCCCGGCAGGCAAACAACTATGCCGAAGCAAGCATCGCCACGTAATCGCGGGTCATGGCTTCCAGATCCTTGCCGATAATGGGGAATTCGATCGCCCGTTGCACGCCGCGCGGAAAATGCGAGAACAAGCGCCGCCAGACGGCGTCGTCCTCATCCAGCGGGATCGCCTTGAGCTTGCCCTTGTCGTTCCACACGCCCTTGCAGTGCACGTATTGCACGTGCCCCGCCAGTGTACGCGCGGCGACTTCAGCGTCCACGCCGCTCCAGCGCCAGTTGCCCATGTCGAAGGTCATGCCGACCGGCACGCCGGTGCCGGAACACACTGCGAGGAAATTGGCGATCGATTCCAGCTTGCCGCCGTGTTCGGTCTGGTCGTTCTCCAGCAACAAGGGCACGGGAGCCTGCGCCACAAAGCGCGACCAGTCCAACATGTTGCTGGACGGCGAAAAATGTCCCAGCGACACCTTCAGGAAACGCGACTGCAATTGCTGCGCCTCGCCCATCACTTCGTCCAGTTCGTCGCGCGCCAGCGAACCGTCCTTACGGAACAATTCGATGGGAGCCGAATACACCGAGAACAGCTTGTGCTTCACCAGCAGCGCGTGCAGTTCGTCGAAATCCGGCAACTCGGCAAACAACTCGCGGCGAATTTCCAGGCCCGCCGCACCAGCCGCTGCAACGATGGGGATCAGATGCGCATGGCCGACCTGGCGCACGAAATCTGCGCCATAGGCCGAAGCCGCAACCAGTACCGGGGTTTTCATTTGATGTTGCCGGCGCCGACGAACTGGCGTGCTTCCGGCGTTTGCGGATCGGCGAAGAATTCCTTGGACGGACGCGTTTCCCAGACCTTGCCCTGATGCATGAACACGGTGAGATCGGCGACGCGCCGGGCGAATTCCATTTCGTGCGTGACGAGCAACATAGTCATTCCTCCTCGGGCGAGTTCTTCCATGACTTTCAGCACTTCTTGCGTCAACTCCGGATCCAGCGCCGACGTCACTTCGTCGAACAGCATGACCTGCGGCTCCATCGCCAGCGAACGGGCAATCGCCACGCGCTGCTGCTGACCGCCGGACAACTGTTCCGGATACGCATCGCGCTTGTGATCGAGGCCGACCTGCTTCAAGACCTTGATCGCCGTTTCGCGCGCCTTCTCGGTTGCGACTTTCTTGACGATGCGCGGCGATAGCATGACGTTCTCTTCCACCGTCAGATGCGGGAACAGATTGTAGTGCTGGAACACCATCCCGACATCCTTGCGCAACTCGATCAGATGCTCATGTTTTGCAGTGAGCTTGTGACCGGCAACGCTGATGCTACCACCATCAATGGTCTCCAAACCGTTGATGCAACGCAGCATCGTACTTTTTCCTGAACCGCTGCGTCCGATGATCGCAATGACCTGCCCGCGCTCGACGGACAACGATATCCCATTCAAGACCTGGTTGCTGCCAAAGCTCTTGGTGATGTTCTCGATCTCAACGATGGGCATGTAATTTCCTTTCTAAGGCAAAACTGAAACGCGACAGCGGATAGCAGAAAATGAAGTAAATCGCTGCAACAATCGGGAATACGAGGAAGGGCTGGAAAGTCGCGTTGCTGACGAGCTTGCCCGCCTGCGTCAACTCCACCAGGCCGATAATGGAAGCGATCGAGGTGTTCTTGACGATCTGCACCAGGAAACCCACCGTCGGCGGCAGCGAAATGCGCACCGCCTGCGGCAGGATCACATAGCGCAGCTGCTGCCAGCGCGTCATGGCCAGCGCAGTCGACGCTTCCCACTGCGGCACCGGCACGGCTTCGATACAGCCGCGCCAGATTTCACCGAGATAGGCGCTCGTATAAATCGTCATCGCGATCGTCGCCGCCACCATCGGCGGCAGCTTGAAGCCATAGATCGCCAGTCCGTAGAACGACAGGAACAGGATGATCAGCACCGGCGTACCCTGAATGATCTGGATATACACCGCGGACACCGTGCGCAGGATCGGCAGGTGCGAAGTGCGCATCAGCGCGACGACGAAACCGGCCGCCCCGCCGACGACGAACGCCAACACCGACAACAGCACCGTCCAGCGCGCGGCTTCCCACAAGAAGACAAACTGGTCCCAGGAAAATTCGGCAATCATCGGTTCCCCCTTGGCCGCGCTACGCCAAGACGGCGGCGGCGTTTAAACACAACCAGACCGATGAGCCAGAAACTGAGGCGGAACAGCAGCGCCAGCAGAATGTAGAGCACCATCACGATCAGGTAAATTTCGAAGCTGCGGAAAGTTTCGGCGTCGAGCAGGTTGGCGCTCGCGGTCAGCTCTTCGGCAGAAATCGCCGACACCACGCTGGAAGCCAGCATCATCAGCGTGAACTGGCTGGCCAGGGCCGGATAAACCTTCTCCAGCGCCGGCGTCAGCACCACGTGGCGGATCACCTGCCAGCGCGTCATCGCCAGCGCCTGCGCCGCCTCGATCTGCGAAGGATGGACCGCCATCATGCCGGCGCGCACGATCTCGGTCGAATACGCCCCGAGATTGACCGTCATCGCCACCAACGCGGCGATATTGGCATCGACCTGCACGCCCGCAGCGGGCAAGCCGAAAAAGATAATGAACAACTGCACCAGGAAAGGCGTGCTGCGGATCAGCTCCACATAGGACGTGACCGCAAAGCGGGCCGGCGCCGAACCGTGAATGCTCACGATCGCCCCGAAGATACCCACCGCCAAACCGCAGATCATCGACAGCGCACTGAGCCGGATGGTGAGCAGCGCTCCCCATAACAGCTGGTCCATGTGCTGAAAGATGAACGCAAACTGAAAATCATAAGACATCTTCTACTCCTTGCCGATTCACCGCACCGTCATGAACTTGCAACGGTCGGCGGAAACATCCGGATCACGATTGGCGGCAAATGGCCACCGACGCTTGTCGATAACTTGTCGTTCCGGCGAAAGCCGGAATCCAGCGGCGTTGGCGGCTGCGGCAAACTTTCCGATCGCCTGTTCACGACACTGGGTCCCAGCTTTCGCTGGGACGACATGCTATTGAATTCGCAGACTGGATCGAGACCCGGATTCGTTAAACGTTTCTTAAAACACCGGCAGATTCGGCAGTGGCGAACCCGACCACTTGCGCGCGATTGCATCCAGTTCGCCGTTCAGCTTGACGTAGTAGATGAAGTTGTTGAGCCATTGCTGCAGATCGAACGCGCCTTTACGCACGGTCATGGAGTTCGGTTGCAGGGAGTAAGGGAACTTGACGTCGATCTTGCCGGCGCCACGGGTCTTCACGATTTCATTGGCCATGGTGTTCGGGATGGAGATCGCATCAACCTGGCCGCTCAGCAACGCCTGGGTCACGGTCGAGTCGTCTTCAAAACGGACCAGCACGGTGCCGGCAGGCGCCAGACGTGTCAGCGCCGTGTCGTTGGTGCTGCCGCGCGAGACACCGACCTTCTTCTTGACCAGGTCGTTCAGGCTCTTGAACTTGGATCCGACCGGACCGACGATGGACAACTCAAAAGCGCTGTAAGGAATCGTGAACATGACCGCCTTGGCGCGCTCAGGCGTCGGCGCCAGTGTCGCGGCCAGGAAGTCGACCTTGCCGGATTCCAGCGCAGGAATACGCGCCGGCGGCACCAGTGGAACGATTTCCACAGGCAAACCGATATATTTTCCGATCAGGTTGGCGACGTCGACGTCGTAACCAATCGGTTCGCCCTTGGCGTCAACGCTGCCGAACGGCGGTGTGCCGCTGACGACGCCGATGGTGATCTTGCCCTTCTTGATCAGGTCGGCCACGGTTTGTGCGCTGGCGCTGACGGCTGCGCTGGCGGCGCAGGCGGCAACCAGGGTCAGCGCGGCGAATTTGGTGCTGAACAGTTTCTTGATGCTCATGACTTGTCTCCTTTTTTTGCTCGTCGCCCCGGATAGAAGCAACTTGCAAACATCCTCAATAAACGGCTTTCGCCCTCTTTACTGCTTCTCTGCTTTACAGCTTGTCCTTCAGCTTGTTTTTATATCGGACTGCGTTGCCTTGCCGTCCGACTCTTCTGTGCAGTTTTGCATCGCTCGTGCATTTCTTGTCTCTGGTATCGGTTCCAGAATCATTAAAAAATCTGCTCTTTCGTTCCCTTCAACATCCCTGTCGGCAAGCTTGAGCCACGCTGAATCAGGCGCCCCTCCAGCAAGATTTCCCGGCGCGGAGCGCGCTCTCCATGGATGCGTGCAAGCAAACGCTCAATGGCCGCAAAACCGATTTCATACGTCGGCTGCTCAATCGTGCTGATGCCGCTTCCCACCAGCGGCGACCACGACAACTCGTCAAAACACAGCAAGCCGATGTCTTCGGGAAAACGCAATTTCATGCTTTGCAAGGCCAGTGCAATTTGCAGCGACACCATGCCGTTGCCCGCGAGGATGGCGATTTTCCCGCCGTCGCGACTAGCTTTGCGACGCTTCAAGAAATCCTGCAGCATGGCCGCCACATGGCCGGGCTGATCGATATGCACTTCCAGCGTCTCGCCTTCGCAATCGGGCCTTTCGGCCAGCGCCTGCAGGAATCCCGCTTGCCGCCCCTGCCTTGAGCTCACGCCATACAATGGCTGCACCACCAGTCCGATATCGGTGTAACCGCTCGCCAGCAAATGCTCAGTCGCCATGCGCGCCGCTCTGACGTTGTCGAGTCCGACCAGGTCGAAATCGCAGCCTTCAATACGCCGGTCCAGCAACACCACCGGAAACGCCACGCGTCCCAACTCTTTCAGCGGCGTGACATTGCGTCCCTGCGTGTTGAACAGCAAACCTTCCACGCTATAGGAATGCAAAGCCGCCAGCGATTGCAGTTCGCGCTTTTCGTCATTACCGGTATTGCACAACATCAGGGTATAGCCATGCTCCTGGCAAGCCGCCTCCGCGCCGTTCAGCACGGCGACCGAATACGGATTCAGGATGTCCGCCACCAGCATCCCGATCAAGCGTGTGCGCCCGCCCTTGAGGCCGCGCGCCATCTGGCTTGGCTGATAACCGAGCCGGGCGATCGTGCTGCGAATCTGTTCGCGCAGGTGCTCCGACAAGGCGTCAAGCTCGCCGCCGAGATATCTCGAAATACTGGTCTTCGACACACCCGCTTCGCGTGCGACCTGGGCAATCGTGACCCTGCCCGCGCCAACGCTGCGCATGTGTTGCATATTGGATTTTTGTCTCACTCTACCTGCCAAATCGTTGATTGTTATCTACCGATACATCGATTGATTTGTTCTGCGGGTTCCCAGGTTTTTATTTTTGCGAATCTTTGGAACCGGTTCCAAGATAGCAGCGCAAAAATCCTTTTGCAAACTATTTCACATGAATATTTTTATCGCCATACACGCAGTTTTATTGTTGTCTCATTCTGCGCCGCAGCAAGTGCCAGCCGCTTTCCTTGCCGCATTGCAAGGAAAAACTCGCACTGATCGAACCGACGGCAGCGTCGCCGGGCTCTTGCGCCATCCAACCATGAAAGCAAGCGCAGCATGACGTCGCCGACATTCGTTCAGTCCGGAAACTGCTCGCGATTTTTCTTGTAGTAAGAAATGAATTCTTCCACCGGCATCGCCGCAGAAAACAACCATCCCTGCGCATATTCCACCTTTTGATTTCGCAGGTAATCGGCCTGCCCTTGCGTTTCCACCCCTTCGGCGAAGATGCCGAGATGCAGTGTCTTGGCCATGGCGATGATGTGAGGCGTGACGCTGCTGCTGGCCGAATCGGTGCCGATCTTGTCGATGAAACTCTTGTCGATCTTGACGGCGTCGAGCGGCAGCTTCTGCAACGACGACAAACTGGAATAGCCGGTGCCGAAGTCGTCCACCGAGACTGCATGGCCAAGCTCCCTCGCGTGACCCAAGGTCAGGCAGGCCGACGTAATATCGATAAAGCCCCGCTCCGTCGCTTCCAGCCAGATCTGGCGATTCTCGATGCCGGTATCGGCCAGCGCCGCCTGAATCGCATCAAGCCCTCGTCCGTCCTTGATATCGTCGGCGCTGAGATTGATCGCCACGTGCAGGCTTCGATCGCTTACCAACATGGCTTGCAGATCGCGTACGACAAGACCGATGACCTGATCGGTAATGGCGCCGATCAGTCCGCTTTCTTCCGCCAGGGGAATGAACAAGTCCGGTCGCAGCACCTCGCCATCGGGACGCTGCCAGCGCAGCAAAGCCTCGGCGCCGACACAGCGTCCGCTCGCCAGTTCGACGATGGGTTGGTAGTGAGCGATGAGTTCGTGCTTCTTCACCGCAATGATCAACTCTCCCAAAGGCGACAGGCGACGACGCGTCCGCATGAACACACAGCCAATCGCCAGCACCGCCAGCAGGATGCCGATGGGCACGAACAGCATGTCCTCTTTATGCAACCGGATAAACAGATAGCGCTTCGGCTCCAGCGCAATGGCAATAAAACCGGCCGAGCGCTCGACGGAAAAAAGAAAGTTGTCGTCTTCAACGTTTTGCGGGTCGGCGATGATTCTGGCCGCCAATTGCTCATTCGGGGAATTCAAGGTGCTGAGGATTTTTCCGGTGTCTGAGGCAATCACAAGCTGGATGCCTTCGTCGACGATGACATCGGCAAATCTCTCCGGCACCGTCAATACGCCGTAAGCATTGTATTGCGCCGCCATGACCGGATTACCCTTGCTGACCAGCGGCACCATGCGTATGGTGACCTTGATGCCGTCCTCAGTAATGAAATCGGCGGCAGGCTGTTCGATGCGTTCGTCGGTGATGCCTCCCCATGACGTGCATTTGAGCAAACCATTTTCGAAGTAATCGATCTCGTCAACCGAACGCGTGTTGGCAGTCAGGCGGCGCAGGATGGCGATATGCTCGGCCGAGCAAGGTTTGACGCTCAACGCGTTCAGCGTAAAAAGGATGGCGCGAATATCGTTCAGCGTAGATTGCGCACGCACCAGGCCGCGCTGTGCGAATACGTTCAGCCTGGCTTGTTCTTCGCTGCCTGCGCGGTAGCGCGAAAGGTAGGACATGCTCCCAACCGATAAAGCCGCCGCGGCAATCGCGAACACGATGCTGACAACAATAACGTGAGAGCGCCCCATATCGCCTGTCTCCTGCTGAGCTTTTTCCCGAAAGAAATATGCTTTTCAGTATAAGGCGGGGAAACTATTTTATTAATTTTTTGATAACATTTGTATGCTTTAGACAACGCGAAAATGTCGCAGCAATGTCGACGCACGCCAGAATCAGCCGACTTCAGGCAAATCCATCAAGCCGGCTGCAAATCGGCAGCATGCGACTTCACTGCCGCCAGCACGATCTCGCTGAGTTCCGGGCCGCCCTCTTGCTCTACGTAGGCCAGCAAGGCGCGGCGCATGCGGGGTTCCCAGAAACGCTTGATATGCGCCGCCAGGTCGTTCTCCGCCTGCGCACGGTCCGGCATGGTGGAAAAGAACGTGCCGATCTGGTTGGCCATCTTGATCAGGTGCGGAAGATTCATGATGTTGTCTCGTGTTGGGATTGTTGTCAGATCAGGCGATGCGGGCCGGCATAGACGACATGGCCTTGCCGGCGCACGAAACCGATCAGCGTCACGTCGGTCTCCTTGGCCAGCCGGATCGCCAAGGCCGTCGGCGCGGAAATCGCGGCGATGAAACCGATGCCCACGGTGGCCGCCTTTTGCACCATTTCATAACTGGCGCGGCTGGTGATGATGACGGCGCCCGATGAAAAATCCTGCTTGTCTTCCGCCAACGCGCCGATCAGTTTGTCGAGCGCGTTGTGGCGACCGACATCTTCCCGCACCAGTCTGATCTTGCCGTCGCGCCCCAGCCACGCCGCTGCGTGCGTGGCGCCGGTTTGCTGCTGCAATTCCTGCTGCGCCTGCATCGCTTCCAGCGCGGCGTGCAAGGTCTCTGCCGAAAAACGCAAGGCATCGGCCTGCACCGCGGCCGGATGACGCACCGCCTGCTCCAGCGTTTCCGCTCCGCACAGACCGCAGCCGGTGCGGCCGGTCAGGTTGCGGCGCTTTTCTTTCAGGGCGACAAAACGTTCGGTCGCGACGTTCATCTGCACCTGGATGCCTTCCGCGCCCTGCACGATCTCGCAATCGTAGAGTTCGCTCGGGTCCGCCAGAATGCCTTCGGTCAATGAGAAGCCCAACGCAAAGTCTTCCAGATCGGCCGGCGTCGCCATCATCACGGCATGCGAAATGCCGTTGTATTCGAGCGCGATCGGGACTTCTTCGGCGACGACGTCAGTGATGACTTCACGCCGGCCGTCGCGCCATTTTTCCACCTCGACCTGCGCCGCAGTAGCAAATTCAGTGTCTGCAGACGATGGGATGGGACATGCATTCATTGACTGCTTCTTTCTCTATTCCGATATTTCGCTATTTTGTTATTTGCTTACCAAAGGCTCCTGAGGAACCTTCTCGCCTTTCAGCAAACCGAGCTGCTCACGATTGAACTGTTCGTAATGCTGCTGCCATTCGGACGGCTGCGACACCGGCATGACCTGCACCGCCGTCACCTTGTACTCGGGGCAATTGGTGGCCCAGTCGGAGTTGTCGGTGGTGATCACATTGGCGCCCGACTCGGGGAAGTGGAACGTGGTGTAGACCACGCCCGGCTGCACCCGCTCGGTCACCGTGGCGCGCAACACCGTCTGCCCTGCGCGCGATTCAATACCGACCCAGTCGCCTTCGCGCACGCCGCGGTCTTCGGCGTCGTGCGGATGGATTTCCAGGCGGTCTTCATCGTGCCACTGCGAATTCTCGGTGCGCCGCGTCTGCGCGCCGACGTTGTACTGCGACAGGATACGGCCGGTGGTCAGGATCAGCGGATAACGCTGCGTCACCTTCTCGTCGGTGGCGAAGTACTGCGTATTGAGGAACTTGCCCTTGCCGCGGATGAAGCTGCCGATGTGCATGATCGGCGTGCCTTCCGGCGCCGCTTCGTTGCACGGCCACTGGATGCTGCCGAGGCGCTCCAGCTTGTCGTAGCTGACGCCATGGAAACTCGGCGTCAGGGCCGCAATCTCGTCCATGATTTCCGAAGGATGATTGTACGGCATCGGGTAGCCGAGCGCTTCGGCCAGCGCCACCGTGACTTCCCAGTCGGACTTGCCCGACTTCGACGGCATCACCTTGCGCACGCGCGAGATGCGGCGCTCGGCGTTGGTGAAGGTGCCGTCCTTTTCCAGGAAGGACGAGCCCGGCAAAAAGACGTGCGCATACTTGGCGGTCTCGTTGAGGAACAAGTCCTGCACCACGATGCACTCCATCTCCTGCAAGGCGGCGGCGACGTGCTGGGTGTTCGGATCGGACTGGACGATGTCTTCGCCCTCGCAATACAGGCCCTTGAAGCTGCCGTCGAGCGCGGCGTCGAACATGTTGGGAATGCGCAAACCCGGCTCCGGATTGAGCGTCACACCCCAGGCCTGCTCGAACTGTGAACGCACCGTCGAATCCGAGATATGGCGATAGCCCGGCAGCTCATGCGGGAACGAACCCATGTCGCAGGAACCCTGCACGTTGTTCTGGCCGCGCAGCGGATTGACGCCGACGCCTTCGCGACCGACGTTGCCGGTCGCCATCGCGAGGTTGGCGATGCCGATCACCATGGTGGAACCTTGCGCATGCTCGGTCACGCCCAGGCCGTAATAGATCGCGCCGTTGCCGCCGGTGGCAAACAATCTCGCCGCACCGCGCAATTCTTCCGCCGGCACGCCGCAAACGGCGGACAAGGCTTCCGGCGAGTTGTCTTCGCGCAGCACGAATTCCTTCCATTGCTCGTAAGACTGTACGTCGCAGCGTTCGCGGATGTATTCCTCGCTTTGCAGGCCTTCGGACATGATCACGTGCGCCAGCGCGGTAATCACCGCGACGTTGGTGCCGGGACGCAGCTTGAGGTGATAGTCGGCCTGGATATGCGGCGACTTGACCATCTCCGTGGTGCGCGGATCGATGACGATCAGCTTGGCGCCCTGTCGCAGGCGGCGCTTCATCTGCGAGGCGAACACAGGATGCGCCGACGCCGGATTGGCGCCGATGATCATGACGACGTCAGACTTCATCACGGAATCGAAAGTCTGGGTGCCGGCCGATTCGCCCAGCGTTTGCTTGAGACCGTAACCGGTCGGCGAATGGCAGACGCGTGCACAAGTGTCGACGTTGTTGTTGCCGAAGGCGGCGCGCACCAGTTTCTGCACCAGGTAGGTTTCTTCGTTGGTGCAACGCGACGAGGTGATGCCGCCGATGGAATCCTTGCCGTGCCTGGCCTGGATGCGGCGGAACTCGCCGGCGGCGTAAGCCAGCGCCTCTTCCCACGACACTTCGCGCCATGGATCGCTGATCTTGCTGCGAATCATCGGCTTGGTGATGCGATCCTTGTGGGTCGCATAGCCCCAGGCGAAACGTCCCTTGACGCAGGAATGGCCGTGGTTGGCCTTGCCGTCCTTGTACGGCACCATGCGCACCACTTCATTGCCCTTCATCTCAGCCTTGAACGAACAACCCACGCCGCAATAGGCGCAGGTGGTGACCTTGCTGTGCTCGGCCTGGCCCAGCATGATCACGGTCTTTTCGGTCAGCGTGGCGGTCGGGCAAGCCTGCACGCAAGCGCCGCAGGAGACGCATTCGGATTCCATGAAGGTATCCATCTGCCCGGCCGACACGCGCGACTCAAAGCCGCGGCCGTTGATGGTCAGCGCGAAAGTGCCTTGCGTCTCTTCGCAGGCGCGCACGCAGCGGTTGCAGACGATGCATTTGGACGGATCGTAGGTGAAGTAAGGATTGGACTCATCCTTCTTCATTTCCAGATGGTTTTCACCTTCGTAGCCGTAGCGCACTTCGCGCAGGCCGACCGTGCCGGCCATGTCTTGCAGTTCGCAATTGCCGTTGGTCGGACAGGTCAGGCAGTCGAGCGGATGGTCGGAGATGTACAGTTCCATCACGCCGCGCCGGATGTCAGCCAGCTTGGGCGTCTGCGTCTGCACCTTCATGCCGGATTCGCACGGCGTGGTGCAGGAAGCGGGATAGCCCTTCATCTTGCGACCGTCCTTGCCTTCGATCTCGACCAGGCACAGGCGGCAGGAGCCGAAAGGTTCCAGGCTATCGGTGGCGCACAGTTTGGGCACATTGATGCCCGCTTCGACCGCCGCCCGCATCACTGAGGTGCCGCTCGGCACGGTGACGGCGACGCCATCGATTTCAAGCGTAACCTCGGTCTCGGAGACGCGCGCCGGCGTGCCGTAATCTGTTTCGTTGAGCTGGTTCATGACAACAACTCCTTGCTGAATGCGTGGGACAGGTTTGGTTCAGGCGGCTTTTTCAGCCGGCGAACCGAAGTCTTCGGGGAAATGGTTCAGCGCCGACAGCACCGGATACGGCGTCAGGCCGCCCATGGCGCACAGCGAACCGTTGAGCATGGTGTCGCACAAGTCGCGCAGCAGATGGATTTGCTGCGGACGATTGTCGTTGGCAATGATCTTGTCGATCACCTCCACGCCGCGTGTCGAACCGATGCGGCATGGCGTGCATTTGCCGCAGGATTCGATGGCGCAAAACTCCATCGCATAGCGCGCCTGCTGCGCCATGTCGACGCCGTCGTCGAACACCACCATGCCGCCGTGGCCGACCATGGCGCCGATGGCGGCGAAGGCTTCGTAGTCCAGCGGCGTGTCGAGTTGCTGCTGCGGCATGTAAGCGCCCAATGGGCCGCCCACCTGCACCGCACGGATCGGACGGCCGCTGAGCGTGCCGCCGCCGAAATCTTCCAGCAACTGGCGCAGAGTGAGGCCGAAGGCCTTCTCGACCAGGCCGCCATATCTGACATTACCCGCCAGCTGGAACGGCAAGGTGCCGTGCGAACGACCCACGCCATAGTTCTTGTAAAACGCCGCGCCGCGCGCCAGCACGATGGGCACCGTCGCCAGCGAAATCACGTTGTTGATCACGGTCGGCTTGCCGAACAAACCTTCCAGCGCCGGCAGCGGCGGCTTGGCGCGCACCACGCCGCGCTTGCCTTCCAGGCTTTCCAGCAGCGCAGTTTCTTCGCCGCAGATATAGGCGCCGGCGCCCATGCGCACTTCCAGGTGGAAGATCTTGCCGGAACCAAGAATGTCGTCGCCCAGGTAGCCGTGCTGGTTCGCCGTATCGATCGCCTCATTGAGTGCGGCGATGGCGTGCGGATATTCGGAGCGTACGTAAATATAGCCCTGTGTTGCGCCGACGGCGAGACCTGCAATCGTCATGCCCTCGACCAGCACGAAGGGATCGTCCTCCATCACCATGCGGTCGGAGAAGGTGCCGGAGTCGCCTTCATCGGCATTGCAGACGATGTACTTCTGCGCCGCTTGCGCATTGGCCACGGTCTTCCATTTGATGCCGGTCGGGAAGGCTGCGCCGCCGCGTCCGCGCAGGCCGGAATCCAGTACTTCCTGCACGATGGCTTCGCTGCTCATGCCGATGGCGCGCTGCAGCCCGGCATAGCCTTCATGCGCCAGATAGTCGCTCAGTGACACCGGATCGGTAATGCCGACGCGCGCGAACGTCAGGCGTTCCTGATTCTTCAGGTAAGGGATTTCTTCGGTCAGGCCCTGCGCCAATGCGTGCGCCCCACCCTGCAAAAAACCCGCGTCGAACAAACCGGATACATCGGCAGGATCAACCGGGCCGTAAGCGATGCGGCCTTGCGCGGTCTCCACCTCAACCATGGGCTCCAGCCAGAACATGCCGCGCGATCCGTTGCGCACGATGCTGATCCCGATACCGCGCTTTTCCGCTTCGCTGGCGATTGCTGCGGCGACATCATTGGCGCCAAGGGCGATGGCGGCAGAATCGCGCGGGACGTAAATAGTCACACTCATGGCGCACCTCGCTTGGCTTGCAGCAGGCGATCCAGTTTCTCGGCGCCGACGCGCGCATGCAGTTCGCCGTCGACCACGACATTGGGACCGCAGGCGCACAGGCCTAGGCAGTAGACGGGTTCAAGCGTGAACTGGCCGTCGGGCGTGGTTTCGTGGAAGGCGCAACCGAGTGCTTTCTCGGCGTGCCTGGCCAAGGCTTCGGAGCCGACCGACTGGCAGGCTTCGGCGCGGCAGACCTGGATCACATGCTTGCCGGCGGGCTGCTGGCGGAAGTGGTGGTAAAAGGAAATCACACCGTGCACTTCGGCGCGCGATACATTCAGCGCGTCGGCGATCATCGGCACCGCATCGGCCGGCACGAAGCCGACCGCATCCTGAATGCCGTGAAGGATGGGCAGCATGGCGCCCGGCATATGGCGGCGCGCGGCAATCACATCCCTGACTGCGCCGACGTCGAAAGGCTGTTGTCTGTTCATTGTTTCGTCTCCTGCTGAACTTTTGTAGGGCGCCGGTTTGTTGTTTTATTTACCGGACCGTGAAAATGCGTGTCTAGTCTCGCCGCCTGAACTTGATTGGAACGAGGCGTTGCGGTTGCTGCGCTGCTTTGTTACGCGCCGCCGACAACAAGCCGGCAGCAATGGATACAGCGATCCCTGCCTGCGCAAACGGCACGGCAAAGCTCAAAAATCGGGGGAATAAAATACTGAAGAGCGCGACTGTAAGGACTGCAGCGGCGAAGATGATGCAAACAATCAGAGGTGCAGACGCTGCGCTGAAGAGCGGGAGCGTTACAGCACGCTGTCTGATCGATAAGTGACCGAACGGTTTCATGTTCTCCCTGCCTATCAAGATGCATCGGGTTGGACCAGAACACTGAGAACCTATTCGCGATCTTACTGCGAGACCATGATCCGGCGTCGGGCGGTGCTCGGAATCCTCACGTACTGAAGTACGCTCCGGTTCCTGCGCTCCGGCCGCCACCGGCTGATGGCCTCTCGCTACAGATCGCAAACAGGTTCTACTGGTGAAACCGGCTGCCGCAGAGCCATTGCTCTCGCGGCAGCCTTATTGCTTTACGTCTCTGTTACTTGAACAACACCGCAGTCTTTTGCAGCGTCAGGGCAATGCCCCACACCAGCGGGATACCGACTGCCAGCCATGCCGCGCCGATCAGCGCAGGATTGCCGCCGCGACCGACTTGCGACAGTTCTGCGTCGGACATCGTTGCCGTGCTGTCGGACGACGATTTTTCGTGCGCCAGTTGCTTTTCACGGGCCAGTTCTTCCGGCGTCATGAAATGCTTTGCAGCGACAGGACGGACCAGCAAGTTGCAGATCAGACCCAGCACCAGCATGCCTGCCAGGATGTACATCGTGGTGTTGTAAACCTGATCGCGCGGCATGCCCAGCGACAGCTGGTATTCACGCATGTAGTTCACGACCACAGGACCCAGGATGCCGGCGGTTGCCCATGCAGTCAGCAGACGACCGTGGATCGCACCGACCATTTGCGTACCGAACAAGTCCGCCAGGTAAGCAGGCACCGTTGCAAAACCGCCGCCGTACATCGACAAGATCAGGCAAACCGCGCCGACGAACAGCGCGATGCTGCCGGCTTTGGCCGACCATGGCAGGCTGACGTACAGGATGAAGCCCAGCACGAAGAAGATCACGTAAGTCATCTTGCGGCCGAAGAAGTCGGAGCACGACGCCCAGACGAAACGGCCGCCGATGTTGAACAGGCTGATCAGACCGGTGAAGCCGGCTGCAATCGCCGCAATCGCCGCCTTTTGCTCCAGCGACAGATCGCTGAAGCCGACGTTGACGCCCAGCAGATGGCCGCCGAACACTTCTTGCAGCATCGGCGACGAGATGCCGATCACGCCGATACCGGCCGACACGTTCAGGCACAGCACCAGCCACACCAGCCAGAACTGAGGGATGCCCCAGACCTTGCTGACGTGCACGTGGTTTTGCGTGATCATGGTGTTGCTGGTGGTCGCCGGCGGCGTCCAGCCTGCAGGCTTCCAGCCGCTTGGCGGAACACGGTAGCCCAGGGCGCCGGCCATCATGAAGATGAAATAGATGACTGCCATCGCGACGAAGGTTTCCCACACGCCGACCGAGGTCGGGGTAGCGAAGTGCTTCATCAGCTTGTCGGCCAGCGGGCTGCCGACCAGCGCACCGCCGCCGAAGCCCATGATCGCCATTCCGGTCGCCATGCCGCGACGGTCCGGGAACCATTTAATCAGCGTCGACACCGGCGAAATATAGCCGAGACCGAGACCGACCCCGCCGATGACGCCCGAGCCGAGCCACATGAGCCAGATCTGGTGGGTATAGACGCCGAACGCGGAAATCAACAGGCCGCCGCACCAGCACAATGCCGACACGACGCCGGCCTTGCGCGGACCTGCGCGTTCCAGCCAGCCGCCCCAGATCGCGGCGGACACGCCGAGCAGGACGAAGAACATGGTGTACATCCAGCCCAGCATGGAAATCTTCCAGTCGCAGGTCGTGGAGAACACTTGAGCAAAGAAGCCGGTGTCCGGTGCACAGGCGATCGACTCTTTGATGCCGAGCGACTTGGACAAAGGCAGCCAGAAGACGGAGAAGCCGTAGGCCATGCCGATACACAAGTGAATTGCGAGCGCGGCGGGCGGAACCAGCCAGCGATTGAAGCCAGGCTTGGCTATGGTGTGTTCCTTCTGCAGGAAATCGAAGGCCATTATTCCCTCCTTTTGATGTTGTGGGGCGGCAATTATATGCAAGTCGAAAGAATTCGGCTATTTATGCAAAAAATTACCTATAGTTTTTATGTGCTACACCTACTAACGCGAAGGTATCATTGAAACTCGCCGTTCTCAATATGCTATTTATTTCATATTTATTATGTATAAAGTCCGTATCAAACCCCATTGGGAAATCGCCCACGGAGAAGAAACGCCGCTCGACACGACGGATTTGCTCAATTTGTTGACCGCCATACAACAGAGCGGCTCCATCGCCAAAGGCGCGCAGCAATTGCGCCACTCCTATCGCCATGCCTGGGGCTTGCTGCGCACTTCCGAGCAGTTGTTCGGACACAGCCTGATTGAGAGCGGACGTGGCCGCGGCACGACACTGACGCCGTTCGCCAGCAAATTGCTGTGGGCCGACCGCATGGTCAGCGCGCGGCTGTCGCCCACGCTGGACAGCCTGGCCTCGGAACTGGAAATCGAACTCGGCAAGACCGTCGAAGGCAAATCCAAGACCGTGCGCCTGAACGCCAGCCACGGCTTCGCGGTCGCCGCCCTGCTCAACCAGTTCAACCAGGCCAAGCTGCCGGTGGAAGTGCGCTACCGCCACAGCACCGACGCCGTGGCCGCACTGTCGCGCCAGGAATGCGACCTGGCAGGCTTTCACGTACCGCTGGGAGAATTCGAAAAACCGGCCATCGCCACGTACGCCAAGTGGCTCAACAAGCGCAGCGATTGCCTGATCCACCTGGCGGTGCGCAATCAAGGCTTGTTCGTCGCGCCCGGCAATCCCAAGCAGATCCGCGACTTGTCCGACCTCACCCGCAGCGACCTGCGCTTCGTCAACCGCGAAGCCGGCTCCGGCACGCGCATGCTGCTGGAACTGATGCTGGCCGGACAAGGCATCTCGCACAAGAAGATCAACGGTTTCGAAAACACCGAATTCACCCACTCGGCCGTCGCAGCCTTCATCGCCAGCGGCATGGCCGATGTCGGCTTCGGCGTGCAGACGGCGTCGCAGCGCTTCGGCCTGGATTTCATCCCGCTGGTGCGCGAGCGCTATTTCTTCGCCCTGCCGTCGGCTTCGCTCAACGATCCGCTGGTGCAAGCCGTGGTCAGCATCCTGCAGTCACCGACCTTCCGCAGCGTGGTCGACGATCTGGCCGGCTATGACGGCGCCGACACCGGCAAGATACAAAGCCTGCAAGAAGCCTTCGGCTGAACCCGGCGCTTCAGCGCGCCTGCACGTTCAGATGTTTTTGCAGGAAGCGCACACACTCCCGCACCTTGGCGGAATTCTTCAACTGCAGCGGATAGACGGCGCACAGATCCGCCTCCTGGAAATACCCCGGCAGCACGCGCACCAGGCTGCCGTCCTTGAGGCTGGCGGCGACGTCCCAGATCGAACGCAGGATGATGCCGTGCCCGTCTACCGCCCATTGATGGATGATCTCGCCGTGGTTCGAGGCCAGCCCGCCGGCCACCTTGACGGTCTCTGCCCCCTTCGGCCCCATCATGCGCCAGATGCCGAACGACTGATTGCGTTCGCGGATCACCAGGCATTGATGCTGCGTCAGCTCGGACAAGGTCTGCGGCATGCCTTGACTTTGCAGATACGCCGGACTGGCGCACAGCACGCGCTGGCTGGCGATAATGCGCTTGGCGAACAGGTGCGGCTCATGCACCGGCCCGACGCGGATGTCGAGGTCGAATCCCTCATTGATCATGTCGACCTGCCGGTCGAACAGCTCCAGCTGGATGCGCAGGCCGGGGTGCAGCCGCGCGAATTCGGAAATCAGCGGCGACACATATTTGCGCCCCAGGGCAAAGCTGGTGCTGATCTTGAGCAAACCGCGCGGCACCCGCTTGGCGGTGCTGACGGTTTCTATCATCTGGTCGACGTCGTCGAGGATGCGCCGCGCCCAGTCGTGCACGTTGCTGCCGTCCTCCGTCATGACCACGCTGCGCGTGGTGCGGTGAAACAGGCGCACGCCCAGCGCCGCCTCCAGCAAGGCGATGCGTTTGCTGATGTAGGCGGGAGACGCCCCCAGCTCCTTGGCGGATTCGGCAAAACTGTTCTTGCGCGCGACCGTGCAGAACAGGCGCAGGTCTTCCAGCAAAGGGGCGGCAGCAGATTGATTGTTCACGATTCGTGTTTTATGAAGTAACCGATTCGTGAATTATAGCCAGCTGCAGCGCCGACAATAGCGTTTATGATTTCTGTCTGATTTTTCAAGGAGCAGACAGCATGACCAAACATAAAGTAGCCGTCATCGCCGGCGACGGCATCGGCCAGGAAGTGATCCCCGAAGGCTTGCGCGCGGTCGACGCCGCGGCGAAGAAATTCGGCATCGAGATCGAGTACACCCATTTCGACTGGGCCCACTGCGGCTACTACGCCCAGCACGGCAAG
The DNA here is from genome assembly GCF_001189965.1 of Herbaspirillum rhizosphaerae. Lineage (GTDB taxonomy): Bacteria > Pseudomonadota > Gammaproteobacteria > Burkholderiales > Burkholderiaceae_D > Herbaspirillum > Herbaspirillum rhizosphaerae. The sequence continues at coordinate 405,653 of NZ_LFLU01000001.1, read as the reverse complement.
ATGATGCCGGACGACTGGTTCGACCAGTTGAAGGGATTCGAAGCGATCTTCTTCGGCGCGGTCGGCTGGCCCGCTACTGTGCCTGATCACGTGTCACTGTGGGGTTCGTTGCTGAAATTCCGCCGCGACTTCGACCTCTACGTCAACCTGCGTCCGGTGCGCCTGATGCCCGGCGTGCCCTGCCCGCTGGCCGGCCGCAAACCCGGCGACATCGATTTCTACGTCGTGCGCGAAAACACCGAAGGCGAATATTCCTCCATCGGCGGCCGCATGTACGAAGGCACCGAGCGTGAAGTCGTGATCCAGGAATCGGTGTTCACCCGACACGGCGTCGACCGCATCCTGAAATACGCCTTCGACCTGGCGCAAAGCCGTCCAAAGAAACATCTGACTTCGGCCACCAAATCCAACGGCATCGCCATCACCATGCCTTACTGGGACGAACGCGTCGAAGCCATGGGCAAGAACTACGGCGACGTCAAATGGGACAAGTACCACATCGACATCCTGACCGCGCATTTCGTGCTGAACCCGCAGCGCTTCGACGTGGTGGTCGCGCCCAATCTGTTCGGCGACATCCTGTCCGACCTCGGCCCGGCCTGCGCCGGCACCATCGGCATTGCGCCGTCGGCCAACATCAATCCGGACCGCAAGCTGCCGTCGCTGTTCGAGCCGGTGCATGGTTCGGCACCCGACATCGCCGGCAAGAACATCGCCAATCCGGTCGCCACGATCTGGTCCGGCGCGATGATGCTGGATTTCCTCGGCAACGGCAATCCGAAATACAAGCAAGCCCATGACGCCATTCTGAGCGCCATCGAAAAGGTGCTGGTGGAAGGACCGAAGACCGCCGACCTGGGCGGCACCGGCGACACAACGGCAGTCGGCAAGGCCATCGCCGCCGCCATCTGAGCGGACCAGAAACCGCAGTACCCGGATGCGGATCGCGCTCATCAGAAGCGCGACCGCATCGCCATCAGGAGGAGACCCCATGCAACACTGGAAAGCCATCGTCGCGACCATAGCGACAGCAGCAACGTTCGCATTCAACGCACAGGCACAAACCGCGCAGCAACCCATCGTCATCAAGTTCAGCCACGTCGTCGCCGCCAATACCTCCAAAGGCAAGACGGCGGAATACTTCAAGAAGATCGTCGAAGAACGCACTGCCGGCCGCGTCAAGGTCGAGGTCTACCCGAACAGCCAGCTCTACAAGGACAAGGAAGAGCTCGAAGCCCTGCAAATGGGCTCGGTGCAAATGCTGGCCCCGACCTTCGGCAAATTCGGCCCGATGGGTGTGCGCGAATTCGAAGTATTCGACCTGCCCTATCTGTTCGACAACATGGCGCAGGCGCAAAAGGTCACGCAGGGCGCTATCGGCCATGCGCTGCTCAGGAAGCTCGATAGCAAGGGCCTGACCGGCCTGGCGATGTGGGACAGCGGCTTTCTCGACTGGACCTCCAACAAGCCGATCCTGAAACCGGCCGACATCAAGGGTATGAAGATCCGCATCCAGTCGTCCAAGGTGATCGACGCGCGCACCCGCATCGTCGGCGCGCTGCCGCAGGTGATGCCGTGGTCGGAGATTTATCAGGGCTTGCAGACCGGCGTGGTCGACGGCCAGGAAAATCCGCCGTCCATCGTCAGCACCGCCAAGCTGTTCGAGGTGCAGAAGTTCATGACGATTTCCGAACACGGCTATCACGGCTACGTGTTCATCGCCAACAAGCGCTTCTGGGACGCGCTGCCGGCCGACATCAGGCCGATCATGGACAAGGCCGTGATCGACGCCACCGACTATTTCAACAGCAACTCGAAGAAAGAAAACGACGATGCGCTGGAAGACATCAAAAAGACCGGCAAGATGAAAATCCTGACCATGACGCCGGAAGAAAAGAGCGAGTGGAAAAAGATCCAGTACAAGGTCCACCGCGAGATGGAAGACCGCATCGGCAAGGACCTGATCCAGTCCATCTACAAGGAAATCGGCCGCACGCCGGACGGCAAATAGCCGCAGCGGCGCCAGCCGTGTCAAGTTCAAGCCGACGAATTCAGGGCCTGTTGACCATTAATTTGCAAGTGCGAACGCGCGGCAGGCGTTGACTGCCTAGGCGCGGCGACGCGGCATAGCGGTGCTATGGCAAGGAGCTGCAACAACGGCAGGCGACGCCTGCAGCCGTTCCCGGAGGGTTCCCCCCAGAAGGCGCGCTGGCGGCGTTGCATGGCTTGCAGGTGGGCCCACCACCTGCTACGCCACGCGCCTTGCCAACACGCCTTCTGGTGGGAACGCACCTTACAAATTAATGGTCAACAGGCCCTGGGATCGTCGGCTTTTTTACATCAGAGGCACATTCTGAAATACAGCACCGTCATGTCGTGTTAGCATTTGCCGCTTAAAATAAGCAGGCGTTACCCATCAAGATGAAGGTTCGATTGACGTATTTCGCGGCGGCATTGAGTGCACACACGCTGCTGTGGTCGGTCACCTTGCTCATCATGCTGGAAGATGACGTCGCCATGCTGGCGTTTATGTTTTCCTGAAAACATTGCCCAACACACTCACCGTATTGACTGAACGGGACATGATGAAATTTGCTGTACTGGCGTTGCTGCTGGTGTCGAACCAGGTTCTTGCCGCGCAATGGTCGTTGCTCGGCGACAATGACTTCGGTACTTTTTTTGTCGACAAAACGAGCATCACCCGCACCCGCGGCGTCCTGCAGGCAAACGTCCTGCTGAACTGGAACAAGCCCCAGGCACTGCAAGGACACGGCAAATATTACTTGTCCGAAGTGTCCGTCGCCTATCTTGATTGCGATGACAAGCAAATCGGTTTCGGCAGCCGCACCATGTATGCCAAGGCGGACGCCCAGGGCGGCGCACTGTTCTCCCCCTACCTCGCCTATGGCGACGTCAAGCTGCAAGACACGGTGCCCGGCTCGACCGGCGCGCAAATGATCAAGGCCATCTGCAGTCTCAAATAAAAAGAGCGTTTCGTAAAACGCTCTTCTTGTCCGTCAGACCTTCATCGGCAGAATCACCATCTGCAAACCATCGAAGTGCAGCCTGCGCTGGATCGCCAGCGCCGCCTGGTTGTGCAGCAGGCGGATGAACCAGTTGTCCTGCTCGAAAATCAGCTTGCTGGTAAAGAAAATCGCATTCGGATACTGCTTGCTGATGTCGTAGCAAAGCTTGGTCACTTCCTGCACGGCATCGGTGCCGAAGCCCAGAAACGAAGTCGACGCCATGCCGTGGCTGCGGCAAAAATCCACGAAGAACTGCAAGGTCGCATTGGCCTCGGCGCGCATCTGTTCCACCGCGCCTTCACCGCCATAGGCGTGCGAATCGACCGTGCGCGCATTGACGAAGATGAAGTTCTTGAAATGATGCGGAAACATGCGCTGCACCCACAGCAAGGCATGCAAACCGCCGCCGCGCGAAGTGCCGACGATGAAGACTGCCGTCTGATTGACCGGATCCGGCTCGATCGCCTCCATGTTGGCGCCGAAGGGCTGGCTGGAAAAAATCTGATCCACTGAACGGATCGCTTCCTTGGTGTCGCGGTAGTGATTGCGGATATAGATGCACAGTGCCGAAATGGCGGCGATGATCACCGCTGTGGCCCAGCCGCCTTCAAACAGCTTCTCGAACAGCAGGACCGACAAAATCGAAGCGCAAATCACGAAACCGACCAGCGACAGCAGGAAACGCCGCTTCCAGTGCGCCAGATGGCGGCGATGGCGCCACCAGTAGCGGCACAGGCCGAACAGCGAAATGGCGAAGGTCAGGAATACCGAAATCGAATACAGCACGATCAGCAGCGTCACGCTGCCCTGGGTCCAGAACAGGACGATCAGCGCGGCAATGCCCATCACCAGGATGCCGTTCTGCGTGACCAGCCGCGTCGACAGATAGCGGAATTTATGCGGCACCCACGAATCCGCCGCCATGTTGGACAACACCGCCGGCCCGCCGAGAAATCCGGTATTGGCGGCGACGAACAGCAAACCCGCTTCGAACGCCAGCACCACCGCCAGCAGGACATCGTTGAGCCATTGGCTGCCGCTGCCCATGCTGTTGATGATCAGCCTGAAAGTGGTCGCGTTGAGCGTCTCGCCATCGACATGGCGCGCGTCCCACAACAGATACAGCAAGAATATCCCGCCCGCCGTGAACGCCAGCGACAATGCCATATAAATCATGGTCACCTTGCCGGTGCGCACGCGCGGTTCGGCCAGCATGTTGACGTTGTTGGAAACGGCTTCCAGCCCGGTATAAGTGCCGCCGCCCTGCGAGTACGCCAGCAGCAGCATGCTCGCCACACCGGCCCAGCCGATGTTCTGCGCCAGCGTGCCGGTATCGCTCAGCGTGGAAGGCACCAGCGCCGGCAGGTATTCCGCATGGGCGAAGATGCCGTAGACGATCAGCACCAGATGGGTCGCGACAAAACCGAGGAAGACCGGCAACAGGAACTGGATCGCCTCTTTCAGCCCGCGCAGATTCAGCACGATCAGCATGCCGACGAAGAAGGCTTCCGCCCATAGCTTGTAATCCTGGAAGCCGAGCGGCAACAGGGACGCCAGCGCATCCACGCCGGAGGCGATGGAAATGGCGATCGTCAATACATAATCGAGGATCAGCGCGACGCCGGAAATCAGGCCGAGATAAGGACCGACTAGCTTAGTCGCCACCCGGTAGCCCCCGCCGCCGGTGGGAAACAGCTCGATGACCTGGTTATAGGCCAGTGCAATGATGAATACCGTCAACGCCGTCGCCAGCGCGAGGTACAGGCCCAGATGGGTATGCTCGCCCAGCGCGCGGAAACTTTCTTCGGGACCATAGGCAGACGACGACAGGCCGTCGGCGCCCAATCCCACCCATGCCAGAAATGCGACCAGCGCCAGGGAGTGGCGGGTCTCGCTTTTCAGCGGATCCAAAGCCTTGCCCAACAAAATTTCTCGAATCTTCAACATGCATTCATGTGCCGCATACTTCGACATTTTTCGCTCAAGCGGCGATGATACCCGTTTGTACTGCAGCGCGGCATGAGCAAAATTGCATGAGGGCCTTGCCCGCCTTCTCAAAATCCGTCATAATCGCGGTCTTGCGTTGCCGGGATGGCGGAATAGGTAGACGCACGGGACTCAAAATCCCGCGGTGGTGACACCGTGCCGGTTCGATTCCGGCTCCCGGCACCAGCACTTAACATGTGCTGATGGAGCAGGCAGTAGATGCAAAGCAGTTGCAGCGCCATGAAATGAGATGAACCAGCAGGGAGCGATATGCGGTTCGGTAGCAAGACAGGATGAATAATTGCCGGTGTTGCCTGGCAATGACGACAATCTGCTTCAGATCATTGAGCGCTGATGTTGCAGGAACAAAACAGGTAGGAACGATAACTCGTCCCTGCCTTTTTTTTGGCCTGAATATTCGTCCAAAAATAGAAATTAGTAGCGACTTTTATCGTAATATTTGATTTACTTTTTTTAACGATCAATAAGCCGGCTCTCGTTATCACATTAACAAAAAATGCGAGGGGGTCGCAGCGATTATCAGACAATCGGATCAGTTGGCAGGATTGCCTGCCGGAGGTGGTATAACAGACTCCGGGAGCAGATAGCAGCCACTCTATCCGGTTGACATAACGATAACGTTTGCGAAGAGAGCATGGGCAATCGACAGCATTCGAATAGAAATATGCGTTTTGGGGATGTCAGTTTTTCTGTCGCATCGCATACGGCTTGGGCGCCTGGTTTAGACACCGCTGCCGCATGGCTGGAGTGGGCTCACGACCGGAAACAAACCTCGGAACCCGCCGAACCCAAAGTCAAAGACATGCCTCCCATGCTGCGCCGCCGCGCCAGCCCGGCAGGGAAAATGGCGCTGGAGACCGCTTACCAGTGCCTGCCTGCGCAATCCGATATCCCCGTCATCTTCGCCTCCCGCCACGGCGAATGCTCGCGTTCGGTCGATCTGCTGATGGAACTGGCCAACAATGCGCCCTTGTCCCCTGCTGCATTCAGCCTCTCCGTACACAACGCCAACGCCGGCCTGTTCTCGATTGCGCGCGGCGATCGCGGCAACAGCATCGCCATCGCCGCCGGCCCGAGCACCGTCGAACACGCCCTGATCGAAGCCTGCGGCCTGCTGGCCGACGGCGCGCCGCAAGTGTTGCTGGTCATGTCGGACAGCCCGCCGCCGGCAGCTTTCAGCAGCTACAACGATTGCGCGGAACAAGGCTACGCCTGGGCCTGGCTGCTGCAAGCCGCCCACGGCAAGGACGCTGCCGGCGACGCAAGCGAACATTTTTCACTGTCCTGGTCCGCCGCGGATCAGGACGACAACGCAGCTCTGGATCTCGCCGCCGCGCCGGCCGGACTCGATATCCTGCGCTTCTTCCTGCGCCGCGACGCCGGACTGGCGCGTGTCGCCAATGGCCGCTGCTGGCGCTGGAGCCGCCATGCTTGATTGGTTGAATAAGCGATCGGGCAAAAAGCTGATCATGCATTCGACGAAGCAATCGACCGGGCAGCAAACCGCCCTTTTGAACAAATACTGGCGAGTATGTGGGACCGGACTCAGTTTCGCTGCGTTCGGCGCCGGCGGCCTGGCGATGCGGCTGGCCATCTTCCCGCTGCTCAATCTCATGGTCCGCAACGAAGCACAGCGCGTGCTCTGGGCGCGTCGCATCATTCGCCTGTCTTTCCGCGCGTTTGTCGAACTCATGCGCGTACTGGGCGTACTCAGCTACGACATCACCGGCCTGGAAAGACTGCAACGCCGCGGCCTGCTGATCCTCGCCAACCACCCCAGCCTGATCGACACGGTGCTGCTGATGGCCTTCGTCCGGCAGGCCGACTGCATCGTCAAGGGTGCCTTGTGGCGTAATCCCTTTACCCGCGGCCCGGTGCGGGCGGCCGGCTATATCAGCAATGAAGACGGCCCGGAGCTGGTGGACGACTGCATCGCCTCCCTGCGCAGCGGCGGCAACCTGATCATTTTCCCCGAAGGCACCCGCACCCCTGCCGACGGCAACATGACATTCAAGCGCGGCGCGGCCAATGTCGCCGTGCGCGGCGAATGCGCAATTACCCCGGTCATCATCCGTTGCACGCCGGGCACGCTCGCCAAAGGTAACAAATGGTGGAAAGTTCCGCCAACCATGGCACACTTCGACATCGAAATCCGGCAGGACATCGATATCAGGGAAGTCACCGGCCAGGCCGAGAACCCGACCCTGGCAGCGCGCCAGCTCACGTACTACCTGCAAAACTATTTCATGAAAGAAAGCTAGGCGATGCCAAGACTCGACGAAGAAATCAAAGAACTCATTATCGAAGTTCTGCAACTGGAAGACATCCGTCCGTCCGACATCGATTCCGCCGCCCCGCTGTTCGGCGACGGACTGGGATTGGATTCCATCGACGCGCTCGAACTGGGCGTTGCGCTGCAAAAACGCTACGGCGTCGTTTTATCCGCGAATTCCGAAGAAACCCGCAAGCACTTTGCCTCGGTTCAATCCCTGGAAGCCTTGATCGCCAATCACGCCAATAAGTAAAGTAGGCTCACCATGACAACCTTAGCGCCAACCATGAACAAGGACGAGATCTACATCTGGATCGTCGACATGCTGCATGAGATGTTCGAACTCGATAAAGCCAGGATCTCGCCGCAATCCAATCTCTACACCGATCTGGACATCGACAGCATCGACGCCGTCGACATCGTCGTCAAACTGAACCAGATGACCGGCAAACGCATCCAGCCCGACGTGTTCCGCACCGTGCGCACCGTGCAGGATGTGGTCAACGTGATTGCGACGCTGCTGCAAGCGGATGAAAAAGCCTGATTTCGCCAATATCCTGACCACGCTGGTCATCCTGGTCTATCCACTGCTGATCTGGTATGCGCACGGGAAGATGGAACCGCGGATGCTGGCGCTGGCGCTGGTCGCCGTGGCGGTGTTGCGCCTGCTCACCTTCAGGCTCGGCCAGCGTTACCGCTGGATGAGCCTGGCCGCCCTGGCGCTGGCCGCGCCGGCCTTGCTGTGGAACGCCTTGTTGCCGCTCAAGCTGTATCCGGTCATCGTCAGCCTCGGCATGCTGGCCCTGTTCGGCGCCAGCCTGGTGCGCCCGCCGTCCATCATCGAACGGCTGGCGCGTTTGCAGGATCCGGATCTGCCCGCCTTCGCCGTCGCTTACACCCGCCGCGTCACCCAGGTGTGGTGCGGCTTCTTCGCGCTCAACGGCGGCATCGCCTTTGCCACCGCAGTGTGGGCCTCGGAAGCGGTCTGGTCGCTGTATACCGGCCTGATTTCTTATGTGCTGATGGGCGCGCTGTTCGTCGGCGAATACATCGTGCGCTTCTACGTCAGGCGTCACCACCATGCCTGAATTCATCGATATGCTGGCGCTGCCCTACATGGCGCGCGCCGGCGACCACCTGATCGGCTGGCGCAATACCGATGCGGTCGGCAACGCGCAATTCCGCCGTGAAGCGGAGCAATGGCGACAACTACTGGCCAGCCGCGACGGCCGCAACTTCGCGCTCTACATGCAGGACACGATCGCCTTTGCCGCAGCGCTGTTCGGCGCCTGGCAAGCCGGCAAGACGGTTTATCTGCCCAGCGACACCTTGCCGGACACCTGCAAGGCGCTCGCGGCGAAGGTCGACGGCTTCCTCGGCGACTTTGAGCAAGAGTGGAAAGCGTTAGCGCTCCCGTCGAACTCCGCAAGCGTCGCGGCCACCGCTGCGGCGCCTGGCGACAAACTTGACGGCGACTTCATCGGTCTGGTGGTCTACACCTCCGGCAGCACCGGCGCCGCACAAGCCATCCCGAAAAAACTCTCGCAGATGTCGAACGAAGTCGCCACGCTCGATGCGCTGTTCGGCGCCCGCGCAGGCGTATCCGAAATCGTCTCGACGGTCTCGCACCAACACATCTACGGCTTGTTATTCAAGGTGCTGTGGCCGCTGTGCGCCGGCCGCGCGATCCACGCCCGCAGCGCCTTCTTCCCGGAAGACCTGGCAGCGATTGCGCCGCAGCGCCCCTGGCTGTTGCTGTCCAGCCCGGCGCACCTGAAACGCCTGCCGGAAAGCCCGGTGCAACCCGACATCACGCACCTGCAAGCCATCTTCTCGTCCGGCGGCCCGCTGCTGCCGGATGTGGCGGCAGCCACGCATCAGCAATTCGGGCATAGTCCGATCGAAATCTATGGCAGCTCGGAAACCGGCGGCATCGCCTGGCGCCAGCCTCTGCCCGCTTCTGTCTCCGCGTCTGTCTCCGGTACTGCGCGCGACGACAGCTGGCAGCCGATGCCGCACGTCGATGTGCGTCTGAACGATGAACACGATTGCCTGGAAGTCCGCTCGCCCCATCTGCCCGACAGCGACTGGCTGCGGATGGCCGACCGGGTCGAATTCACCGACCAACAAAAGTTTTACCTGCGCGGCCGCGCCGACCGCATCGTCAAGCTGGAAGAAAAACGCATCTCGCTCGACCAGATCGAGCGCCTGCTGCTGGCGTCGCCGCTCGCGGCGGAAGCGCGCGTGATGCTGCATCAGGCCGCCGGCCAACGCGACCGCATCGCCGCGTTCGTGGTGCTGACGACGGCCGGACGCGGCGTACTGGAGCAGCAAGGCAAGCTGGCGCTCAACACGCAACTGCGTGCGGCGCTGGCGGATGCGATTGAAAGCGTCGCGCTACCGCGCATGTGGCGCTATCTCGACGCCATGCCGGCCAACACGCAAGGCAAGACCACGCTGGCGGCATTGACCGCGCTGCTGGAAGAGCCCCAGACATCGTCATCGGCACCGGCGGCATCGGGGCGCCCCCTGCTGCCCGAACACAGGCTGGTGCAGCGCACTGAAACCGAGGTCACGCTGCAACTGCACGTGCCCGAAAACCTGCTGTATTTCGAAGGCCATTTTCCTGAAACGCCTATCTTGCCCGGCGTCGCCCAGGTGAATTGGGCGCTGGAACTGGGACGTCAATATTTGCCGCTGCCGCCGGATTGCATCGGCATGCAGGCGCTGAAATTCCAGCGCGTCATCGTTCCCGGCGCAACCGTCAGCCTGGAACTGGAGCACGACATCCAGAAAAGCGCGCTGGCATTCCGCCTGCACTCTGCCGATGGCCAGCATGCCAGCGGACGCATCCTGCTGGGAGGCGCCGCATGACAAATTCGCCATCAACCGAGACCACCCCGAAGATAGGTATCGTCATCCCGGTCTACAACCACGAACGCGCCATCCCGGCCGTGCTGGAAGCCGTGCTGCAACACGGCCTGCACTGCGTGCTGGTCGATGACGGCAGCACCAGCGCCTGCGCCGCCGTGCTCGACCGGCTCGCTGCCGACACGCCGCAGCAAGTCACCCTGCTGCGCCACGGCGTCAATCGCGGCAAGGGCGACGCCGTCATGACCGGGCTGCGTTATCTGGCGCAACAAGGCTACAGCCATGCCTTGCAGATCGATTCCGACGGCCAGCACGATACCGCCGACATCCCGCGCTTCGCCGTATCCTGCGCCGCGCACCCGCACGCAGTGATCAACGGCTGCCCGATCTATGACGAGAGCGTGCCGAAAGGCCGGCTGTATGCCCGCTACCTGACCCATGTCTGGGTCTGGATCAACACGCTGTCGTTCGACATCCGCGATTCCATGTGCGGCTTCCGCATTTATCCGCTGGCGGCCGTCACGGCGCTGACTGCGAACCAGACAATCGGCAGCCGCATGGATTTCGATACCGAAATCCTGGTGCGCCTGCACTGGAAAAACGTCCAGGTCATCAACCTGCCCACCCGTGTGCGCTATCCGAGCGACGGCGTATCGCACTTCAAAGTCTGGCTCGACAACGTCCTGATTTCGCGCATGCACACGGTGCTGTTTTTCGGCATGCTGTTGCGTTCACCGCTGCTGCTGGCGCGCAAATTTTCCGCCGCTGCAAGAGGGACGGCGACGCGATGACGGCGAACAAGGAAACCCAGGCCATGCCGCCTCCGCATCGGTCCGGCAAGCATTGGGCGCAGATCAACGAAGTCAGTTTCGTCGCCGGCATGCGCCTGCTGTTTTTCGTCTATCGCGTGCTCGGCCGCTGGCCGTTCCGGCTGATGCTGTATCCGGTGCTGGCCTGGTACATGGCGCGCAATCCGGTAGCGCGCAAGGCATCGCTCGATTACCTGGCCCACCTGCGCGCCTCGCATCCGGCATCGGCGACGCCGGTCGGCCTGCGCGGCGCATTCCGCCATTTCGCGGCATTCGGCGAAAGCCTGCTCGACAAGATGCTGCTGTGGGGCGGCCTGTTCCCGATGGACAAGGTGCAGGTGCACGGCGGCGCGCTGATCACCGATGCCGCTGCGCAAGGCCGCGGCGGACTGATGATGTGCACGCATCTGGGCAACCTGGAACTATGCCGCCTGCTGGGCCGCCGGCATCCCAACGTCAGGCTGACGGTGCTGGTGCACACCAAACATGCGCAAGCCTTCAACAACATGCTGGCCCAGCTCGACCCCAGCAGCCAGATGAACCTGATGCAAGTCACCGAGATGACGCCGGCCACCGCCGTGATCCTGGCCGACAAGGTCGCACAGGGCGAATTTGTCGTCATCGCCGGCGACCGGGTTCCGGTGTCGCCCAATCCGCGCGTGGCGCTTGCGCCCTTCATGGGCGAAGCTGCGCCCTTCCCCATCGGCCCTTACGTGCTGGCAAGCCTGTTGAATTGCCCGGTCTTTCTGATGTTCTCGCGCCGCACGCGCGACGGCGCAGAACTTTGTTTCGAAGGCTTTCGCGATCAGATCCAGTTGCCGCGCAAGCAGCGCGACCAACTGCTCGGTGAACTGGCGGCCGACTACGCCGCACGCCTGGAACACCATTGCCTGCAAGCGCCGCTGCAATGGTTCAATTTTTACGATTTCTGGGCCCTGCCCACACTGGATAGCCACGATGCCCCACACTAAATCTCCGGCTGCCGCAGCCGACTTCGTCACTTTCGGCGCAACCCCGCTGACCATCGAACAAGTCAACGCCATCGCCGAAGGCACCGCGCATGCCGCGTTGTCCGATGCGCCGGACTTCCTGGCGCGCATCCAGCGCGGCGCCGACTTCCTCGATCGCCTGCTGCGCGAAGACGGCACCGTCTACGGCGTCACCACCGGCTACGGCGACTCGTGCACCGTCACCGTGCCGCCGGAGCTGATCGCCGAATTGCCGCATCATCTCTACACCTACCACGGCTGCGGTCTGGGCAGCGTGTTCACGCCTGAACAGACGCGTGCCATTCTGGCGGCGCGCCTGACCTCGCTCAGCAAAGGCTATTCCGGCGTCAGCGTCGGCCTGCTGAAACAGATCGAAGGCTTGCTGCAAAACGACCTGCTGCCGTTGATTCCTTCCGAAGGTTCGGTCGGCGCCAGCGGCGACCTCACGCCGTTGTCCTATCTCGCCGCCGTGCTGTGCGGCGAACGCCAGGTCTGGAAGAGCGGCGAACAAGTCGATGCGGCATCCGCCCTGCAAGCCGCCGGCATGACGCCGCTGCGCCTGCGCCCGAAAGAAGGCCTGGCGATCATGAACGGCACCGCCGTCATGACGGCGCTGGCCTGCCTCGCCTATCAACGCGCCGAATACCTGTGCCGGGTGGCCACCCGCATCACCGCCATGGCCAGCTTCTCGCTGGACGGCAACGCCCACCATTTCGACGCCACGCTGTTCTCGGTCAAGCCGCATCCGGGCCAGCAGCAGGTGGCCGGCTGGCTGCAGACCGACCTCGCCTGCGACCAGCCGCTGCGCAATGAAAAGCGCCTGCAGGACCGCTACTCGATCCGCTGCGCGCCGCACGTCATCGGCGTGCTGACCGATGCGCTGCCGTGGCTGCGCAGCAATATCGAGAACGAACTCAACAGCGCCAACGACAACCCGATCATCGATCCGGACAACGAGCGCGTGCTGCACGGCGGCCACTTCTACGGCGGCCATATCGCCTTCGCCATGGATAGCATGAAGAACGCCGTCGCCAACATCGCCGACCTGCTCGATCGCCAGATGGCGCTGCTGGTCGACAGCCGCTACAACAACGGCCTGCCGTCCAACCTGTCGGGCGCCAAGGGTCCGCGCGCGGCCATCAACCACGGCCTCAAGGCGCTGCAGATCAGTTCCTCCGCCTGGACCGCCGAAGCACTGAAACTGACCATGCCGGCCTCGGTGTTCTCGCGCTCGACCGAATGCCACAACCAGGACAAGGTCAGCATGGGCACCATCGCCGCGCGCGACTGCCTGCGCGTGCTGGAACTGACCGAGCAGGTCGTCGCCGCGCTGCTGATCACCGTGCGCCAGGGCGTCTGGCTGCGCAGCGAGCTGCAACCCGAAACGCCGCTGGCCGACTTGCCGGGCGGTCGTCTGGCCGCCATGCAGGAAGCGCTTGCCGCCGACATCGCCCCGGTCGCCGAAGACCGCATGCTGGAGCCGGATCTGCGCCTGCTGCTGCAACGCATCCGCGCACGCGCCTGGAGCCTGTATGACTAAGCCGCCGGAGGGCAAAATCACCCTCGCCAATTCTCCCTGGCAGGCCGAGGTCGAGCTGCAGATCCAGTTCTACGACCTCGATCCGATGGAAGTGGTCTGGCACGGCCGCTATATCGAATACTTCGAAGCAGCCCGCTGCGCGCTGCTCGACCAGATCGACTACAACTATGCGGCGATGAAGGAATCCGGCTACATGTGGCCCATCATCGACCTGCAGGTGCGCTACTCCAATCCGGCTGTGTTCCGCCAGCGCATCAAGGTGCGCGCCGCCATCACCGAGTGGGAAAACCGCCTGAAGATGGAATACCTGGTGACCGACGCCGCCGGCGGCCAACGCCTCACGCGCGGCGTCAGCACACAGGTGGCGGTGCAGATGGACAAGCGTGAAATGTGCTTCGTCAGTCCGCGCGTGCTGTGGCAAAAGCTGGACTTACCTTACCCGGAACCGACATGATTTCTTCTCTCCGCAAAGTACTGGGAATGCTGACCCTGACGACGGCATGCTGCGCCGCCGCCAACGCTGCCGCCCCTGTCGCCCAGATTCAGGCCGCGCTGGCCAAACCCGCCATCATGTGCGGCCGCTTCGACCAGACCAAGCAACTGACCGGCATCAAGAAGCCGCTGCTGTCGAACGGGCGTTTTTGCGTCGCCGCCGGCAAGGGCATCCTGTGGCAAACCCTGCAGCCGTTCCCGAGCACCTTGCGCATCACGCGCAACGCCATCGTGCAGATGCAGAACGGGCGCGTCGCCATGCGTCTCGACGCCCAGCAGGAGCCGGTGGTCAAGATGATCAACAATGTGCTGTTCTCGCTGCTGGCGGGCGACCTGAGCCAGCTCGACAAACTGTTCGAACTGGACGGCACGATCAGGAACGGCAACTGGCATGTCGCCCTCAAGGCGCGCGAGCCGGGCCTGGCCAAAGCCATCGGCGACATTCAGCTCGACGGCGGCGCCTACGTCAACAAGGTCACCATGCAGGAAGCCTCGGGCGACCATACCGACATCGTGTTCTCCAACATCCAGACCGGCGACAAGGCCATGACGCCGGAAGAAGGAGCCATGTTTGACTGAACGCGCCGACAGCGACGTCACGCCATCGACAACATCGTCGATGCACAAGCCGGCCCGCGCATTCGCGCTCGTCTGGCTGCTGGTCGTCGCACTGCTGCTCGGTCATAACGCCTATTTGTGGCTGGTCCAGCGCGTCAGCCCCGACACCGACATCCTGGCCCTGCTGCCGTCGTCGCGACATGACGACGCGATGCAGCAAGCCTTTGCCCACATGGTCGACAGCGCCCAGCAAAAAGTTGTTGTGCTGGTCGGCGAACGCGACTGGGACAAGGCCGTGCAAGCCGCAGCGGCGTACGAAGCAGTCGTCGGCAAACAGCCATCGCTGCTGCAAGCGATGACGGGCGACGCGGCGCAATTGCAAGGCGCATGGCTGTCGACGTTCAATCAAAGCCGCCTGATGCTGCTCACACAAGAGCAACGCGACAAGCTGCGCCAGGACACGCCGCAGCAATGGAGCCAGTTGGCGCTCAGCGCCATGTACGGCGCCTTTGGCGGCCCCAGACTCGGCGCCTGGCAGGACGATCCCTTCGGCCTGTTCAGCGGCTGGGTGCAGGCGCGCGCGCAAGAAACCCCGGTGCGTCCGCGCGACGGCCGCCTGTTCGTCGAAAGCGGCGGGCGCTCTTACGTCCTGCTGCTGATGAACCTGCAAGCCTCGGCCTTCTCGATCTCCGCGCAGGAACAAGTCATTCCCCTGCTGGATCGGGCCGCACAAGCAGCGAAGCAGTCCGTGCCGGATGCCGAAGTCGTCACCGCCGGCGTCATTCTCCACGCCGCCGCCGGCAGCCGGCAAGCCAGCAGTGAAATGGCCACCATCGGCGCCGGCTCGCTGATCGGCATCGTGCTGCTGATGTGGCTGACGTTCCGCTCGCTCAAGCCGATTGCGCTGATTGCGCTATCCATCGCCATCGGCTGCCTCGGCGCGCTGTCGGTCAGCTGGCTGCTGTTCGGCCGCCTGCATTTGTTGACCCTGGTGTTCGGCGCCAGCCTGGTCGGCATCGCGCAGGATTATGCGATTTATTTCCTGTGTGCACGACTCGGCACGGACCGGCAGATGGATACACGCCAACTGCTGCGCCGCTTGCTGCCCGGCCTCGGCCTGATGCTGCTGGCGGCCGTGATCGGCTATCTCGGCATGGCGCTCACGCCCTTCCCCGGATTGCGCCAGATGGCGGTGTTCTCGGTGCTGGGATTGGTGTTCGCCTGGCTGACCGTGATCCTGTGGTTCCCGGCGCTGATCCATGCCGACAGCTTGCGCAGCACCGCGCTGGCCGACCGTTACAGCCACAGCATCAGCAAATGGCCGCAGTTCCGCTTCAGCCGCACCGGCTTCATCCTGCTGGCGGTGTTCATCGTTTTTGTCGCTGCCGGACTGATGCGCCTGAAAGTCAGCGACGATATCCGCGCCTTGCAAAAGACCCCGCAACATCTGCTCGACGACCAGATCAAGCTCGGCAAGCTGCTCGATACGCCGACGCCGGCGCAGTTTTATCTGGTGCGCGGCGAGTCGGCAGAGATCGTACTGCAGCGCGAAGAACAGCTGAAGCGGCAACTGCAAACCGCCATCGACAAAAAACTGATCAGCGGCGTGCAAGCCGTTTCCAACTGGGTGCCGTCGCAGCAGCAGCAACACGCCGATCACGACCTGGTTGCCGGCAAATTGCTGGCGCCGCAGGGCGCGCTTGCGGTCATCGCAGCGGCCATCGGCGAAAACGAACAATGGCAGCAAAACCTGCGGCAGCGCCTGCTGGCGCAGAGCCAAGCCTTGCTGCCGGATGCCTTCATCGCCTCGCCTGCCGGTCAGCCCTGGCGTCATCTGTGGCTGGGCAAGACTGCAGGCCAATACGCCAGCATCGTCGCCGTGCGCGGCCTGAGCGACTATCGTCAGTTGCAGGTGCTGGCCGACGTCGCGCCCAAGGTCGAGGGCGTGCAATGGGTCGACAAGGTGGCCGATATTTCGTCCGTGCTGAGCTATTACCGGCAGTACATGAGCTGGGCCCTGCTGGCGGCCTACATCACTATTTTTGTCCTGCTCTCCCTGCGCTATCGCCGCGCTGCGTGGCGGGCGATTGCGCCGCCGTTGCTGGCGACCCTGGCGACCCTGGCGCTGTTTGGCGTGATCGGCCAGCCCCTGCAACTATTCCATGTGCTGGCGTGTCTGTTACTGCTGGGGCTGGGCGTCGATTACGGCATTTTCCTGCAGGAACCCACGGAACGCCATCGGCGCTTCGCCTGGCTGACGGTCGGCTTATCGGCGATCAGCGCCCTGCTCTCCTTCGGATTGCTGGCTCTCAGCAGCAGCCCTCCGCTGCACGCATTCGGGCTGACCATGCTGATCGGCATGGCCCTGGTCTGGCTTACCTCCCCCTGCTTTGCCGGCGCATCGCCGCCTGCGACGCCACCTTCGATGCCCATTTATGACACCAAGTAGCAATACCGAGCAACACGACATCCTGATCATCGGCGCCGGTCCGGCCGGTGCGGTTGCCGCCGCCCTGCTGCGCCGTCGCGGCCATCAAGTGCTGGTCATCGAGCGCGAACAGTTTCCGCGTTTCTCCATCGGCGAGAGCCTGCTGCCGCAAAGCATGGCTTATCTGGAACAGGCCGGCATGCTGCAAGCCGTCGTGGAGCATGGATTCCAGTTCAAGAATGGCGCCTCCTTCGTCTGCGGCGAACGCCAGACCGCTTTCGACTTCCGCGACAAGCATTCCTCCGGCTGGGGTACGACCTACCAGGTGCAGCGCGCCGACTTCGACCATCTGCTGGCACAGCAAGCCGAGCTGCAAGGCGCCGAGATACGCTATCGCCAGACCGTGACCGCCGTCGACCTGGAAGGCGACCGTCCGCGCACCCGGGTGCGCGACGCCGAGGGCCGCGAGTACACCATCGAATCCCGCTTCATCCTCGACGCCAGCGGTTTCGGCCGTGTGCTGCCCCGTCTGCTTGATCTGGAACGGCCGTCCGGCTTCCCCCTGCGCGGCGCTTACTTCACGCATATCGCCGACGGCATCCGCGATCCGCAATTCGATCGCAACAAGATCCGCATTACCGTACATCCGGAACACCATGACGTCTGGTACTGGCTGATTCCGTTCGCGCACGGCCGCTGCTCCATCGGTGTGGTGGCGGAATCGTCTTTCCTCAACGACATTCCCGGCGACGAGACCACCAAGCTGCGCACGCTGGTCATGCAAGATCCCGCCCTGCGCGCCTTACTGCAACACGCCGAGTGGGATACCCCGGCGCGCAACATCTCCGGCTACGCCGCCAACGTGACATCGCTGTGGGGCAAGAACTACGCCCTGCTCGGCAATGCCGGCGAATTCCTCGATCCGATCTTCTCGTCGGGCGTCACCATTGCGCTGAAGTCCGCCAGCCTGGCGACGGATACTCTGGCGCGCATGCTCGCCGGCGAAACGGTGGATTGGGAACACGATTATGCCAAGCCGCTGAAGAACGGCGTCGACACCTTCCGCACCTTCGTCGAATCCTGGTATGCCGGCGGCTTCCAGAAGGTCATCTTCCACGAGAACCAGGAACCGGCGATCCGCCGCATGATTTCGTCCATCCTGGCCGGCTACGCCTGGGATCAGAGCAACCCCTTCGTCGCCGAAAGCAAGCGCCGCCTGACGGCACTGGAAAGCATATGCGCCTGAGCCCGGTGATGTCTTCCGCGCTGGCGATGGCGGCACTGCTGCTGTCGGCGTGTTCCACCGCGCCGACGCAGCCGCCCGGGCCGCCGGCAGCGTCTGCACGCCTGCACCTGCAGCTGGCGCCGGCCTCGCTGGGCACGTCCCTCAGCCTGCAGCAGCATCTGACAGTAGAACGCGCCGGCCGCACCGACGACATCGACACCGTGCTCGAAATCGAGCCCGACCATCTCGACCTGGTCGGACTGGCCTTCGGCCAGCGCGTCATGTCCTTGCATTACGACGGCAAGGACCTGAAAATCTGGCGTCATTTCATGCTGCCCAAGGAAGTCCAGGGCGAAGACGTGTTGCAGGATGTACAACTGACGCTGTGGCCCGTCGCCGCCATCCGCGCCGCGCTGCCGGACGGCTGGGAGCTGGAAGAGAAGGACATGCAACGGACCTTGCTGCTGAATCACGAAGTCGTCACGCAAATCGATTATCCTGACCGCAAAGCGTGGGGCGGCAAGGTGATCCTGACCAATTTGCGCTATCACTACAAGCTGACCATACAATCGGTTGTCACCGCACCATGACGATTTACTTGAACGCACTCGGAATGATTTGCTCGCTCGGCGACACGCACGCCGGGATCAGGCAGCGCCTGTTCGCCGGCGACAGCGGCTTGCACGCCAGCGAGCGCTTTCTGTCCGCAGGGCTTGCACGCACGGTCGGCGCCATCAGCCTGGCCGATGAAGCATTACCGGAAGTAAGCCATCTGCCGCTGCGCGAACGCAGCCGCAACAACCGCCTCGCGCTGGCCGCGCTGGAACGGATACGTCCGCAGGTCGACGCGCTGATTGCACGCTTCGGTCCGGATCGCATCGGCGTCGTGCTGGGCACCAGCACCTCCGGCATCGCCGAAGGTGAAGCGGCGTTCCGGCACTACGTCGCCCACGGACAATTTCCTTCGCACTTCCACTACGGCCAGCAGGAGCTCGGCTCCCCTGCCGTTGCACTGGCGACGACGCTGGGCATCAGCGGCCCGGCCTATGTCCACTCCAGCGCCTGCTCCTCGAGCGCCAAAGCCATGGCCAGCGCCGCGCGCCTGATCAACATGGGCCTGTGCAACGCCGTCATCAGCGGCGGCGTGGATACGCTGTGCGATTTCACCATCGCCGGTTTTGCCGCGCTGGATTCGGTCAGCACCGAGCGCTGCAATCCGCTCAGCCTCAACCGCCACGGCATCAACATCGGCGAAGGCGCCGCGCTCTTCCTCATGACCTCGGAACCGGCGACAGTCGCCCTCTGCGGCTGGGGCGAGTCGTCCGACGCCCATCACATTTCGGCGCCCGATCCGGACGGCAAAGGCGCGGCGCTGGCAATCACGCAGGCTTTGCAACGCGCCGCCATCGCACCGGAACAGATCGACTACATCAACCTGCACGGCACCGCGACTCTGCAAAACGACGCCATGGAATCGAAGGCGATCCATCAGCTGTTTGGCGCGGCGACGCCGGTCAGCTCGACCAAGTCGTTCACCGGACACACCCTGGGCGCCGCCAGCGCCATCGAAGCCGGCCTGTGCTGGCTAAGCATGCAAGACGACAACCCGACCGGCTTGCTGCCGCCGCATCTGTGGGACGGCCAGCCCGACCCGGCGTTGCCGGCGCTGAACGTGGTCCGCGTCGGCCAGGCGCTCGGTCGCCCGCCGCGCCACGTGCTGAGTAATTCCTTCGCCTTCGGCGGCAGCAACGCCGCCCTGATTTTCGGGAGGAGCTGACATGAACCTGCCAGCCATCGCCACCCTGGTCCCGCACGCAGCGCCGATGCTGCTGCTCGATCGCGTGATCGGCGTCGACGCCGACAAGCTGTGCGCGGAAGTCGTCATCACCGGCAACAGCATGTTCTATGGCGAACGCGGCGTCGGCGCCTGGGTCGGCATCGAATACATGGCGCAGACGATTGCCGCCTACGCCGGTTATCATGCGCAACAACGCGACGAACCGGTCAAGATCGGTTTCCTGCTGGGCGCGCGCCGCTACGAATGCAGCCGCGCCTGGTTCGTCGCCGGCGATCGCCTGCAGGTGGAAGCGCAGCAATTATTACAAGCGGAGAACGGCCTGGGATCGTTCTCCTGCATCATCAGGGAAAGCAGTACACAACAACAACTGGCGCAGGCGACGGTATCGGTCTTTCAGCCGCATGACGCCAAAGCGTTTCTGGAAAGCGAAGCATGACAACAACATCGGGGAAAACCATTCTGGTCACCGGCTCCAGCCGGGGCATCGGCAAGGCCATTGCATTGCGCCTGGCGCGCGACGGCTATGACATCGTCCTGCATTGCCACAGCCGGCGCGATGCCGCCGAAGCGGTCGCCAAAGACATCGAAGCGCTGGGCCGCGCCGCGCGCATCCTGCAATTCGACATTGCCGAACGCGTGCAGACCGCCGACATCCTGCTGCGCGACGTCGAACAATACGGTGCTTATTACGGCGTGGTCTGCAACGCCGGCATCGCGCGCGACAACGCCTTTCCCGCCATCTCCGGCGAAGATTGGGACAGCGTCCTCAAGACCAACCTGGACGGCTTTTACAACGTCCTGCATCCGCTCACCATGCCCATGGTCCGGCGCCGCCAGCCGGGCCGCATCGTCACGCTGGCGTCGGTATCCGGGCTGGTCGGCAACCGCGGCCAGGTCAATTACAGCGCCGCCAAGGCCGGCATCATCGGCGCCACCAAGGCGCTGGCGCTGGAACTGGCCAAACGCGACATCACGGTCAACTGCGTCGCGCCCGGCCTGATCGACACCGACATGACGCACGACTTGCCGATGGAAGAAGTGCTCAAGCTGATCCCTGCCCGCCGCACCGGCAAGCCGGAAGAAGTCGCCGCCGCCGTCAGCTTCCTGATGCACGAAGACGCCGCCTACATCACGCGCCAGGTGATCTCGGTCAACGGAGGCCTGGCATGAGCACGGCAAATCACACCGCACGCACCGCACGTACAATGACCGAGCGCCGCGTGGTCGTCACCGGCATGGCCGGCATCAGCCCGATCGGCAACGACTGGCAACACGCGCTGGAAAGCCTGCGCAGCTATCGCAACGCCGTCGTGCGCATGCCCGAATGGGACGAATACAACGGCCTGCACACCCGCCTGGGCGCACCGGCGGCGGCATTCGAGTTATCCGATCGCTACAACCGCAAGACCACCCGCAGCATGGGCCGTGTCGCATTGCTGGCGACCCGCGCCAGCGAATGGGCGCTGGCCGATGCCGGCCTGCTCGACGATCCGCTGCTCAAGAGCGGCGCCGTCGGCATCGCCTACGGATCTTCGGCCGGCACGCCGAGCGCGGTTGCCGACTTCAGCATGCTGTTCACCGAAAAGAGCACCAGGAATATCAACGCCAACACCTACCTCAAGATGATGGCGCACACCGCGCCGGTCAACATGGGCGTGTTCTTCGGCGTCACCGGCCGCATCGTCACCACCTCCAGTGCCTGCACCTCCGGCAGCCAGGGCATAGGCTACGCCTACGAAGCCATTCGCAGCGGCCGCCAGATCGCCATGATCGCCGGCGGTTCGGAAGAGCTGTGCGCCTCGGAAGCCGCCGTGTTCGACACGCTCTACGCCACCAGCGTGCGCAACGACACGCCCGCCGTCACGCCCAGCCCCTTCGACGAACATCGCGATGGCCTGGTGCTCGGCGAAGGCGCCGGCACGCTGATCCTGGAAGACCTGGAGCATGCCCGGGCGCGCGGCGCCCGCATCTATGCCGAGATCGTCGGCTTCGGCACCAACAGCGACGGCAGCCACGTCACCAATCCCAACGCCGACACCATGAAGATCGCCATCGACATGGCCTTGGCCGACGCCGCTCTCGACCCTGCCGCGATCGGTTACATCAACGCCCACGGCACCGGCACGCGCCAGGGCGACGTCGCCGAATCCAACGCCACCGCACGCGTGTTCGGCAACAAGACGCCGATCAGCTCGCTCAAGAGCTACATGGGCCATACGCTCGGTGCCTGCGGTGCGCTGGAAGCCTGGCTCAGCATCGAGATGATGCGCAACGGCTGGTTTGCACCGACCATCAATCTGAACAAAGTCGACACCGAATGCGGCGACCTCGATTACCTGACCGGCGAAGGCCGCAAGCTCGATTGCGAATATGTGATGTCGAACAATTTTGCGTTCGGCGGCATCAATACCTCGCTGATCTTCAGGCGCTGGGCCTGAGCAATATCTCAAGCAATATCGCAGGCAATATCAAGTCGAATCCTCTTCACCAAACCAAGGAGCACACACAATGAAAAGAATCGTTTCCCTCTCGTTCGCCTTCTGCCTGCTGGCTGCTTCGGCATTTTCCGCCCAGGCCCGGGATACGGAATACCAGCTGCCGATCGAAGATGGATTGAATACCAAAGATGCGGAAGCAAAGCTCAGCGGTTCGGTGAAGTTTTATTTTGCGGATCAGAAACACCCTGCCGTGCTGGAAAAACTGGCGACCGATTTCTCCAATCGCAAAACCAATTCGTTCGGCAAACCGGATGAAGTTGCCTGCAACTGGGCCTTCCTCTCGGCGCTGCTGACCTTCGAAATCCGTGCAAAACAACTGGGCGCGAATGCCGTCGTCAACATCGTGAGCTATTACAAGAAGAATGAAATGGCCAGTTCGGAAAAGTTTGAATGCCACGCAGGCGCCTTCGTGGCCGGTGTTGCGCTCAAGGGCGATTTTGTCAAAATTGCAGACAAGTAAAACGCCTGCAATGTCGCCGGCTTCGGCGGCCACGCTGTGGCTGCTGAACGGCGAACGGGTGAGCGACGCCCGGCTGGCGTCGCTTGCCGCTTCTCTGGGGCATGGCGAACGCGAACGCCATGCCCGCTTCCTCCGCCCGCAACGGGCACGAGAGTTTCTGCTGGGACGCATGCTGCTGCGGCATGCTGCACACACCATGCTGGGCGATGCCGCTACCGGCATCGCCGTCACCGAACGCGAAGGCCATGCGCCCTTGCTGGCGTTCCCTGCACCGCATGCCTCCTCCGCTTTCCACTTCAGCCTGTCGCACAGCCGCGGCTGGATCGCCTGCATTGCCAGCACCGTTTGCCACGTCGGATTGGATATCGAAGACACCAGTCGTCCGCGCGACATTGCCGCCACCGGCGCCGCAGCGTTCGATACGGAAGAGATGGAGTGGATGATGCAACAGCCGGAACAGCAACGCCTTGCCGCGTTCTATCGCCTGTGGGGATGCAAGGAGGCGCTCTACAAACTGGCCGGCAATCGGGGACAGGACGATACGCTCAGCGATACCGGCAACGGCTGGAATTGCCGGGCCATCCCGCATGAACGGCTGGCGATCTGCCTGTGCAGCGCCGCGTCACTGGACGCCGTCGAGATCGTCGAACTCGACGGCATGTGACAAATGTGAGATGGGTGAGATACCTGAAAGAGCAAACGCCGGTGTGCTCTTTTTATCGTTTATCGCAGCATGAACGACATCGCCGACAAGCTGTTCAACACGCGCACCGCAAACTCCACCGTCGGCGCATCGAATTTCAGCGTCACCGCATCCACCCGCTCCACGATCGGCAACTGGCAGAACAAGTCGGTCAGCGCCGGCGTCTGCACCTGCAGGCGGCAGGTGACCGGGACTTCAATACGGTACTTAGGCATCTGCCTGGAGCGCGCCGCCTGCACGGCTTCCTGTGCGGTCTTTTCGAGCAAGATGCAGGCTTGCTGCGGCGACAGCGAATCGCCGCTGTTGGCGCCGTGAGCCTTCTTGATTTCCGCAAAATGCGCGTGCGGAAACAAGGGCTGGGTTTCTTCCACAAACGCGTCGTCGCCGCTGCCGAAAATCACCGGCACGCCATGCTCCCCCGCCAGCGCGCCATAGATGCCGGCTTCGCCCAGTTCCACGCCGTTGAACGCGACGCGTGAAAATGCAGAGCTGTTGATCGTATGCGCCAGGATGCCGCGCGTTTGCGAGCGCGAGTGATAGCCGACCATCATGACGGCGTCGATACTGCCTTCCACGCCGCCCATCATGCCCAGCACGCGCGGCTTGCCGAGCACCATGCGGGCGGCGGGATGCAGCAGGTCCGGCAACAGGTTGCGGAAACTGCCGTGAGAGTCGTTGACGACGATCTCTTGCGCGCCTCCGGCCAGTGCGCCGCGAATGACGGCGTTGGCTTCTTCGGTCATCTGGCGGCGGGCGCGCTCGTACTCGCCGTTGCCGGGACGCGTCTGCTCAGGATGAAAGACACCGGCGATGCCTTCGATGTCGACGGAAATCAATACATTCATATAGGCTCCATGGTGGCTAACTCAGCCATGAGATCGTTCAATGCGCGGCGCTGGTTGCCATCCCGCCCCTTAACTGCCTCGGCGGAAAACAAGGCATTGAGGATAGCCTGCTCGGTGCTGTCGGCGACGGCGTGGAATAGCGGGTCCAGCAAGCCGTCATGCAGGCAGGTGAACTGCATTGCCGGCGATGTGGCGTCAACTTGGTATGGCACGGTCTGAGCGGTGGAAAATGCCAGCGCGATATCGCCGCTGCCATGGCCGTAGACCGATCCGGTCCGTGCCAGGCCGGCGCCGGTGCGTGCAGCAAGGCGGCGCAACTGGCGCGCATCGAGCGGGGCATCGGTGGCGATCAGCATGATGATCGAACCCTTCTCCGGCTCGGCGTTTTTCTTTTGCATGCCCTTGAGCGTGCGTCCCAGCTGTTCGCCGGCGACGATCAGGTCCGCCAGCTTGCCGAAATTGGCCAGCACCAGTGCGCCGACGGTGTATTCGGCGGATCCGATGGAGACCTTGCGCGACGCGCTGCCGATGCCGCCCTTGAGCTCGAAGCAGGACATGCCGCGACCGGCGCCGACGGCGCCCTGCACAAGCTGATCCGACGCGTTTTGCAGTGCGTGCAGGTAATGTTGCTCTTCCACCGAGAACGCCTGCAGATCGTTCAGATAGCCGTCGTTGCATTCGAACACCAGCGGATTCACGCTGGGCAGGCTGCGGCCGATTTCGGGATTGTCCACCACTGCGGACCGTGTCTGCGCGGTAGCGACTGTGCCCACGGCAAAGGTATTGGTCAAGGCGATCGGCGTTTCCAGCACACCCAGTTCTTCCACCTGCATCAGGCCGACACTTTTACCGAAACCGTTGAGGGTGACGGCCGCCGCCGGGATCTTTTCGCGGAACAGGTCGCCGCCGTGCGGACGCACGACGGTCACGCCGGTCTGGATGCCGCCGTAGTTCAGCGTACAGTGGCCGACCGTGACGCCGGGCACATCGGCGATGCTGCCGCCTGCGCCGGCAGGCAGCTTGCCGATGTGGGGGGCGACGTTTGGAGCTATATTGGGAGGAAAATTGTTGCTCATTGCCTTGCGGGCGGACCGGGTCCGCGCTCTCGGTGATTTCAGTCAGTTGTCTGGATTATTTCTGGTCAAGCTTGGGATCCAGCGCATCGCGCAGGCCATCGCCCAGCAGGTTGAACGCCAGCACCGTCAGGAAGATCGCCAGGCTCGGGAAGATCGCGATGTGCGGCGACGTCATCATGTCGGCGCGCGCTTCGTTGAGCATGGCGCCCCACTCCGGCGTCGGCGGCTGTGCGCCCAGGCCGAGGAAGGACAAGCTGGCGGCGGTGATGATAGACGTGCCGATACGCATCGTGAAATACACCACCACGGAAGAAATCGTGCCCGGGAAAATATGGCGCAGGATGATCGTCATGTCGTTGGCACCGATGCTGCGCACCGCTTCGATATAAGTCAGTTGCTTGAGCGACAGCGTGTTGCCGCGCACCAGCCGCGCAAACGCCGGGATGCTGAAAATCGCCACCGCAATGATCACATTGGTCATGCCGTTGCCGAGAATCGCCACGATCGCGATCGCCAGAAGGATGCCCGGGAAGGCGAACAGCACGTCGCAGATGCGCATGATGATGCGGTCGGCCCAGCCTTCGTAATAACCGGCCACCAGGCCCAAAAATGTGCCGACGATGGCGCCCACCGCCACCGACGAAAAACCCACCGCCAGCGACAATTGCGTGCCGACCAGGATGCGGCTGAAAATATCATGGCCCAGCGAATCGACGCCGAACCAGTGTGCCAATGAAGGCCCGGCGTTGAGCGCGTCGTAGTCGAAATAATTCTCGGCATCGTACGGCGAGATGTACGGCGAGACGATCGCAATCACCACCAGGAACAACACGAAGGCGCCGGCCGCCAGCGCCAGCGGCTGCTTTTTGAACTTGCGCCAGAATTCGCTCCAGGGCGTGCGGATCGGTTTGGATGCGGTAGTCGCGACGGTAGTTGCGGCAGGGGTAGTGGAAGTCGACATGCTCTGCCTCACTTGTAACGGATGCTCGGATTGATGACGGCGTACAGCACGTCGACAACCAGATTGATGAAGATGAATTCCAGCGAGAACAGCAGGATCTCGGCCTGGATGATCGGATAGTCGCGCATCTCGACGGCGTCGATCAGCAGACGTCCCATGCCGGGCCAGTTGAAGACTTTCTCGACCACGATGGAACCGCCCAGCAAAAAGCCGAACTGCAGGCCCATCATCGTCACCACCGGGATCAGCGCATTGCGCAGGCAGTGCTTGGCGATCACGATGCGTTCGTTGAGGCCCTTGGCGCGTGCGGTGCGGACGAAGTCTTCCTTCATGATTTCGATGAAGGACGAGCGCGTAAAACGCGCCATGATCGCCGCCACGCCGGCGCCCAGCGTCAGCGACGGCAGCACGTAATGGCGCCAGCTGTCGGCGCCGACCGTCGGCAGCCAGCCCAGTTGCACCGAGAACACTTCCATGAACACCATGCCCAGCGCAAACGGCGGGAAGGAAATCCCCGACACCGCCAGCGTCATGCCGACGCGATCCGGCCATTCATTGCGCCACACCGCCGAAAAGACGCCGATGAACAAGCCGAAGATGACCGCCCAGATCATGCTGGTGGCAGTCAGCCACAAGGTCGGCCAGAAGCGCTCCATGATTTCCTGGCTGACCGGCAGCTTGCTGCGCAGCGAGGTGCCGAAATCGCCATGGGCGGCGTTCACGAAGAAGCGCACAAACTGTTTATGGATGGGCTGGTCGAGGCCGAGATCCGCACGGATCAGCGCTACGGTCTGCTCGTCGGCTTCCGGCCCCGCCGCCAGCCGCGCCGGATCGCCGGGCAACAAGTGGACGAACAGGAACACCATCACCGCGACCAGCAACAAGGTCGGGATCAGGCCCAGAAGACGTTTTAAAACATAAGAAAACATGGCGCGTCCTGCAATGATTCAACTACTTTGGGGAGCAGCCGCACGCAAGCATGGATGACTTGCCCGGGCGACTGCTGAGAATTCTGTAATGCTGTGCTGCACGACTGCGGTGATGCCGGCTCCGCCGTCCTGCCTGAACGGGACTGCGGAGCCCTTGCTGCGTGTTTCGGCAGTGCTTACTTCAGTTCGATTTCATCGAAGTTGAACGAGGCATCAGGCATCACGTACACGCCCTTCAGGTTCTTGCTGCGTGCGTACAGGACTTTTTCCGTAACCAGGAAAGCCCATGGCGCATCCTTCCAGATTTCGGTTTGCGCATCCTTGTACAACGCTGCCTTCTGGGCGCGGTCGGTCACGGTCAACGCCTGGGCGATGTCGCCATCGACCTTGTCGCTCTTGTAGTAAGCGGTGTTGAACAGCTTCGGCGGGAAAGCTTCGGAAGCCAGCAGCGGACGCAGGCCCCAGTCGGCTTCACCGGTCGACGACGACCAGCCGGCGTAATACAGACGCACCGGCGCGGTATCCGGATTCGGCGCGCTCTCCACCTTCTCTACGCGTTGACCGGCTTCCAGCGCCTGCACTTTGACCTTGATGCCGACCTGCGCCAGTTGCTGTTGCAGGAACTGGATGATCTTCAGCGCGGTGGTGTGGGTGTAGGCGGACCACAGTTCGGTTTCAAAACCGTTCGGGTAGCCGGCTTCGGCCAGCAGCGCCTTGGCCTTCTTCACGTCATAAGGCCATGGACCGGTCTTGACCGCGTAGTCGACGCCTTGCGGCAGCACGCCATCCATCGGCGCGGCATAGCCGCTGAAGGCGACCTTGACCAGCGCGTCCTTGTTGATCGCGTAGTTGATGGCCTGACGCACCTTGACGTTATCGAACGGTTTTTGCTTGACGTTCATCGACATGTAACGCTGGATGATGGACGGACCGGTCACGATGTCCAGCGCGCCCTTGCCCTTCAACAGCTCAGCCTGTTCGTACGGCAGCGGGAAGGTGAAATTGGCTTCGCCGGTCTGCATCATGGCGGCGCGCGAGTTGTTGTCGACCACCGGCTTCCAGACCACTTCGTCGACCTTCGGGTAACCGGCCTTCCAGTAGCCGGAGAATTTCTCGGCCTTCATGTAATCGGTTTGCTTCCACTCGACGAACTTGAACGGACCCGTGCCGACCGGATGGAAAGCGATGTCCTTGTTGCCGTATTGCTTCAGAGCAGTCGGCGAGATCATCACGGCCGACGGGTGGGCCAGCACGTTGATGAAGGCCGAGAATGGTTCTTTCAGGACGATCTTGACGGTGTAATCGTTCAGCACTTCGGTGCGGGCGACGCGGTTGAACAGGTTGTAGCGTTTGAGCTTGTTGTCGGGATTGGTGACGCGGTCCATCACGGCTTTCACGGCGTCAGCCTTGAACACGGTGCCGTCGTGGAACTTCACGCCCTGGCGCAGGCGGATGGTGTATTCCAGGCCGTCCTTGCTGACCAGGTAGCCTTCGGCCAGCACGTTGACCAGCTTCAGGTCCTTGTCGAAAGCGAACAGGCCCTGGTAGAAGGACTTGGTCACCGCCAGCGACAGCGTGTCGTTGGCGTCGTACGGATCCATGGTGGTGAAGGTGGAAGCAACTGCGAGCGTCACGCTCTTGGCAGCCCATGCATGCACGGCGGCGAATTGCATGGTGGTGCCGATGGCGCCGAGCGCCAGCCATCGGATGACAGTTGTGCCGCGACGGGAAGATTGGGTAGTCATGGTTAGGCTCCTGGTTTTCTGAATGATTAAAGAGGCGACAACAGGTTAAAAAGCTGCGGAGATACGATGTGTTGCAACAAAATGGCCGGGGCCGACTTGCTTCAGGGGTTCGACCAGCGGATCGTCTCCGATGGTGCGAATGGGGCTTGGAATCTCATCATTTTGCAAACCTTTCTTCAGATGGCGCAGCTCGGGATCGGCCACCGGCACGGCGGCCATGAGCTTGCGCGTGTAAGGATGCTGAGGATTTTCAAAAATGGCGCGGCGCGGGCCGATCTCGACGATCTGGCCCAGGTACATCACGGCGACGCGGTGGCTGATGCGTTCCACCACCGCCATGTCGTGCGAGATGAAAATGAAGGAAATGCCCAGTTCTGCCTGCAGGTCCAGCATCAGGTTGACGATCTGCGCCTGGATCGACACGTCCAGCGCCGAGACCGATTCGTCGGCGATGACGATTTTCGGATTCAGCGCCAGTGCGCGCGCGATGCAGATGCGCTGGCGCTGGCCGCCGGAGAATTCATGCGGATAGCGCTGCGCATGTTCCGGCAGCAGGCCGACGCGGGTGAGCAGCGCATCGACGCGTTCTTGCGCGCCCTCTTTCATGCCATGCACCAGCATCGGCTCCATGATGGAATAGCCGACCGTCATGCGCGGATCGAGCGAGGCGAACGGGTCCTGGAAAATGAACTGGATGTCGCGGCGCAGCTCGCGCAGCTCTTCGCGCGGCAATTCCGCCAGATTGCGGCCGCCGAACTCGACCTTGCCGCCGCTGATCTCGACCAGGCGCAGCAGGGAACGGCCGGTCGTCGATTTGCCGCAGCCGGATTCGCCGACAATCGCCAGCGTCTCGCCGGCATACAGGTCGAAGCTGACGCGCTCGACCGCGTGCACGCGTTGCTTGACGCGGCCGAAGATGCCGCTCTTCACATCAAAGCGTGTGGTGAGGTCGCTGACCTTGAGGATGGGCTGGCGTTGCTGCGCAATCTCAGAGGCGGCTTGCAATTCTTCCGCGATAGCGTCCGGCTTGGCTTCGGCGCTGGCGGCAATCCCGAAGCGCGACGGCGTGTCGGTGCCCTTCATCGCGCCCAGGCGCGGCACGGCGGCCAGCAGGCCTTGCGTATAGGGATGCGCCGGCGCGGCGAAGATGCTGCGCACGTCGTTTTCTTCCACTTTGTCGCCGCGGCACATGACGACCACGCGGTCGGCGATCTCCGCCACCACGCCCATGTCGTGGGTGATGAAGACGACCGCCATATGCATTTCTTCCTGCAGCGAGCGAATCAGTTGCAGGATCTGCGCCTGGATCGTCACGTCCAGCGCCGTGGTCGGTTCGTCGGCAATCAGCAGCGACGGCTTGCAGGACAAGGCCATCGCAATCATCACGCGCTGGCGCATGCCTCCCGACAGTTGATGCGGATGGCGGCCGAGCACGCGCTTCGCTTCAGGGATGCGCACCATTTCCAGCATGCGCAGCGCTTCGGCGCTGGCGGCGCTGTGACTCATGTTCTGATGCAGGCGGATCGATTCGGCGATCTGTTCGCCGACGGTGAAGACCGGATTGAGCGAAGTCATCGGCTCCTGGAAAATCATCGCGATCTCGGCGCCACGAATGCTGCGCATGGTCGACTGCGGCGCCTTGACCAGATCCAGCGTGCTGCCGTTGCGGCGCTGGAATTGCATGCTGCCGGACACGATACGGCCGCCGCCATGTTCGATCAGGCGCATGATCGCCAGCGACGACACCGACTTGCCGGAACCCGACTCGCCCACGATGGCCAGCGTCTCGCCCTTGTCGACGTGGAAAGACAGGCCGCGCACGGCTTCCACGGTGCGTTCGGAACCGGTGAACGTGACCCCGAGATTGTCGACGGTCAGCACACGCTTTGCGGTCGTGTCTTCCGGTTGCTGCGATTTTTGCGATGCTTGATCTTGCGTTGCCATCTCTGATGCGTCCTTCACTACTTACTTGTAAATTGCCGTGACCGGCGTGTCGCCGCCACGGGCATAACCGCGATACATGCCTTCGGTGTTGAAGGTCAGCGCCAGGTTGCCGTCGGCATCGACGGCGATCAGGCCGCCGCGTCCTTCGTAGGCCGGCAACACCTCCATGACAACTTGCTCCATGGCTTCCTGCAGCGTCGCGCCGGCATAGGCCATGCGCGCCGCCACATCGTAGGCGGCGACGGTGCGCATGAACACTTCGCCGGTGCCGGTGGCCGAGACCGCCGCCGTCGCATTGGCGGCGTAGCAGCCTGCGCCGATCAGCGGCGTGTCGCCGACGCGGCCCACTTGTTTGTTGGTGATGCCGCCGGTGGAAGTCGCTGCGGCGACATTGCCGTGCATGTCGAGCGCGACGGCGCCGACGGTGCCGAATTTGTTATCGGGATCAATGGGCTCAATGGGATCGACAGGCGTCGTTCCATGCGCCGATTCCCTGAAGGTGAACGATGCCGCGTCGTGATCCAGCATCATGCCGCTCTGCTCGCGCACGCGCAGCCATTGCTGGTGGCGCGCCTCGGTCTGGTAATACGTCGGGTCGACGATATCCAGTCCCTGCTGGCGCGCAAAGGCATCGGCGCCGCAGCCGGCCAGCAGCACGTGCGCGCTCTTTTCCATTACGGTGCGCGCTGCGATGACGGGGTTGCGCACGCAAGTCACGTTGGCGACTGCGCCTGCCTTGAGCGTGGCGCCGTCCATGATGGCGGCGTCGAGTTCGTGCGTGCCGGCGCGCGTGTAGACTGCGCCTTTGCCGGCGTTGAACAGCGGGCAATCTTCCAGCAGGCGCACCGCCTCGGTCACAGCATCCAGCGCCGAACCGCCTGCGGTCAGCACGGCTTGCGCCGACGTCAGGATGGCCTTGAGTTCGCGATGGTAATTCGCTTCATCCGCCGCGCTCAGCGCACTGCGCGTGATGGTGCCGGCGCCGCCGTGTATGGCAATGACTGGAGTGTTCATGCTTTGCTCGTCCCGGATGCAGCGGCTTTCTTGGCCGCATTGTTTTTGACTGCGTTGTTCTTGATCGCCTTGCCGCTTGCGCGCGCCAGGCTCTTGCCTTGTTCGTACTGTTCCGCCTGGTACAGCCAGGGCAAAACGAATTCCGTCATTTCGGACGCCGCCTGCACCGAGCGCTTGGCGCGATGCGCCACGGCGTCGCACAGGGCCTGGATCAGCACCAGCGCCGCCGCGTCGGAGGTCGGCGACATCTGCCGCTCGGTCTGCGAATAAATCGTCACGTCGGCCAGCGGCACCAGCGGCGAGTGCGGCAGATCGGTGAAGGCAATCAGCTTGGCGCCCTTCTCGACGGCACGGCGCGCCAGCCGCACCGTATCGGTGGCGTAACGCGGATACGCCATGGCGATGACCACATCGCGCTCATCCAGCTTGAAGAACTGCCGGCCGGTCTGCGACGGGCCGCCCGGATGCACGCCGGACAAGACGGTGCGGCAGAACGGCTCCAGCGCATGCACCATGATCCCGGCCAGGAACGCGCTGGCGCCGAAGCCGATGACGAAAATACGCTCGGCTTTCAGGATCATTTCCACCGCCTGGTCGCAATGCTCGGCGACCAGCGCCTGGCGCGTCGCTTCGATATTGCGGATGTCGTTGCTCAAGGCGGCGGAAATAATTTCCGCGCTGGTGGCGCTCTTCTGCACTTCGTGCCGCATCTTTTCCACCGGCGCCAGCGAGGAAGCGAAATCGGCAACCAGCGCATTGCGAAACGGCGCGTAACCGTCAAAGCCCAGCGCATGCGCAAAGCGGTTGGCCGTCGCCAGCGAAATCCCCGCCGCTTCCGACAGCTCGTCGATGGTCATGGTGGCGGCTCGGAAGGTGTTCGCCAGCACATAGTCGGCGGTCTTGCGATGCGCCTTCGACAGATTCGGATACAGCTTGCCCAGCACGCGCGCCACTGCGCCGCCGCCCTGCAAGGATGTGTGTTTAGGATTGTGCATACGACGCTGAAATGAAAACCGGCCCGGAAAAATGAAAATACGCTGACGTATGACAGCGGCAAAAATGTAAATATATTTTCATTATTTTGAAAAGTAAAGAAAATATCCTTTCAAAAATGAAAGTAAAAACAGATGCACCTTTATCACGCGAGCGCAAGGTAAAAATGCACCTCAATAGAGAGAGAAATGGCTGCACTGCACCAAAGCGGAGTGCTCGAATTCATCGCGAACAACAGGCGATGACAGTATTGGAAAGGAGGAAAATTGCGCCGCTTTTTTCAGGATGCGGCGTCCGTGCTCCTGCAGCGTTTATGTTGCGGCGAAGCAGAAACGGCTTGCAGAAACCGGACAGAGGCCGGCGGTAGACAGGACGATGGCGGTCAGCGTCCGATGCGATGTTTCAGCAACACCGGACGCTGGCATGTGACACGAGACCGCTGCATGAACAACGTATTCAGCGCGGCACGATTTCGCGCAGTTCGATCAGGTTGCCGAACGGATCTGCTGTATAGATACGGATGAAGCCGGGAATGGGCGCATCTTCCTGCACCGGAAAACCGCCGGCCTTGAGTTCGGCCAGCATCGGCGCCAGCTTGTCGACGATCAGTCCGGGATGGGCATTGAGCGCCGGTTGGAATTCCTTGTCGACGCCCAGATGCAGCTGCAGCACGCCGCACTGGAACCATAAACCGCCGCGCGCCTGCAGGGCCGCCGGCTTGGGCAACTCGGGCATGCCGAGAATATCGCCGAAGAAGCGCCGGGCGGCCTCTTCGCCTCCGACGGGCATGGCGAGCTGGATGTGGTCGATAGCGGTGACTGGCATGAGGGTCCTCTGGCTTGGCTGGTGTGGCTGACTTGGCTGGCATCGGGCATCCTGAGATGCCCGGAGCGACGTGCGGAGGATTTTATCCCTTCGCTGAAAACGGCGCTGGCGACGCCAAGAACTGCTGACTGGACGCCAACTGAACAGACGCAGACAACGCCGAGAAAATGGCGAACCGGCGCGCGATGCCGTATCCTCTCGTCTATACCGAGAGTTCTGCCGCAATCGTTCCAGACCGCCCCCACCGACATCCATCATGAACATCCGCTTCCTCGAAACCTTCGTCTGGTTGGCCAAGCTGAAGAATTTCCGCCTGACCGCCGAACGCCTGCACACCACGCAGGCGGCGGTGTCCAGCCGCATTGCGACGCTGGAACAGGATTTCGGCGTGCGCCTGTTCGACCGCGGTGCGCGCGAAGTGACGCTGACCACCGACGGCAGCAAGGCGCTGGTGTATGCGGAACGCATGGTCAAGCTGATGCGCGAGATGAAGGACGACATGTCGGACAAGCAGGTCTATGCCGGCGTGATCCGCATCGGCGTGATCGAATCGATCGTGCACAGCTGGTTTCCGGATTTCATCGGACGCGTGCACAAGATGTTTCCGCGCCTGCAAATCGAAATCGCCAGCGACACCACCATCCATCTGCGCGAGCAGTTCAGCAAGGGCGCGCTGGACATCGTGCTGCAAGCCGAGCCGGTGATCGGCACGCACATCACCAATCTCAACCTGTGCGAATTCCCGATGCGCTGGGTCGGCAGCCCCAAGCTCAATATCGGCAGCGAGACCCTGAGCCTGTCCGATCTGGCGACCTTCCCCATCATCAGCTTTGCGCGCAACTCGGGGCCGCATGCGGCGATCGAGCGCATCTTTTCCGATAGCGAACGCGGCGCGCTGCATATCAATTGCATCGCCTCGGTGGCCACCATGATCCGCCTGGTGACCGACGGCTTCGGGGTGGCGGCGGTGCCGCCGGCGATCATCCAGCGCGAACTCAACGAAGAGATCCTGCACACGCTGCGCGTCGACGTGGAGTTCCCGGCGCTGGTGATGCTGGCCTGCTTCCGCTCCGACAACGAGAACCCCTTGACCGAAACGGTAGCCCGCATCGCCCAGGAAACCGCCGCCGACTTCGCACTCAATTGGGGACACGAGATCGCCCGCCTGCCCTCGCAGGCGCAATAGAACTCCTCGCATCGTCAATGCCGGCAAGGCTTGCATGCATTTGCAGTGCAGCACCATAACTGCGCAGCGGCCGGTCCATTTTTGCTCATAAGATTTTCCAATCATATGCGCCAACAATTTCTTGTTGGACAGCGCAGCCGCGGCTACGCATACTGAATTCACACAAGATCAGAAGATCGTTCGTGGCGCCGGATGCAAACACCGGCGCAAAAAACAGACGACAGATTTCCGCCAGGCATTTTTCCAGCTTCGATGTCCCCAAACACTCCTGACCTCCGGAGTGTTCTCGTGCTGTGAGAATGACTGTGGCCGCTCAATCAATCTCAAAGCAGGAGAAGGCAAGCATGACCAATTCAACCTCAGCACTGGACTCCCTACCGCGCTCCGACGCCAACGCTGGCGCCGTAGACTTGGAAGTCACCTACAAGAAAATCGCCTGGCGATTGATCCCCTTCCTGGTTTTCCTGTTCGTGCTGGCGTGGATCGACCGCGTCAACGTCGGTTTCGCCAAGTTGCAGATGCTGCAGGACTTGCAGTTCTCCGAGGCGATCTACGGCCTCGGCGCCGGCATCTTCTTCATCGGCTATTTCCTGTTTGAAGTCCCGAGCAATCTGCTGCTGGAAAAAATCGGTGCCCGCAAGACGCTGGCGCGCATCACCATCCTCTGGGGCCTGGCCTCGATGGCGATGGCGTACGTGACGTCGCCGACTTCTTTTTACATCCTGCGTTTTCTGCTGGGCGTGTTCGAAGCCGGCTTCTTCCCGGGCGTGGTGCTGTACCTGACCTACTGGTTCCCGGCGCAACGCCGCGCCCGCGTCAACGGCCTGTTCATGACCTCGTTCGCGATTGCCGGCGCGGTCGGCGGCCCCATCGCCGGCACCATCATGAGCCAGATGGAAGGCGTCGGCCACCTGGCCAACTGGCAATGGCTGTTCATCCTCGAAGGCATCCCTTCGCTAATCGCCGGTATCTTCGTGCTGATGTACCTGCCGGAAAAACCGGCCAACGCAAAGTGGCTGTCGACTGCCGAACAGCAAGCCGTCACCCATGCGCTGATCGCAGAGAACAAAGCCGCCGGCAAGCATCTGTCGTTCAAAGACGCCTGCAGCAATTACCGCGTCTGGCTGTGCGCCGCCGTGTATTTCTGCGTGGTCAGCGGCAATGCCACCATCGCCTTCTGGACGCCGTCGATCATCAAGGAAATCGGCGTCAAGGGCAACCTGCAGATCGGCCTGATCTCCGCCATCCCCTTCATCGCCGGCACGCTGGCCATGATCTGGAACGGCATCCACTCCGACAAGACCGGCGAACGCCGCATGCATAGCGCCATCGCCACCCTGATCGCCAGCATCGGCCTGATCCTGACCGGCCTGACGCTGGGCAACGCGGTCATGGCGCTGTGCGCACTGACGCTGGCGGCAATCGGCATCCTGGCGGCCTTCCCGGTGTTCTGGGCTATCCCGGCCGCCTTCCTGGCGAGCACGGCAGCCGCCGGCGGCATCGCGCTGATCAACTCGATCGGCAACCTGGCAGGCTTCGTCGCGCCGTACATGATCGGCGCACTCAAGACCAGCACCGGCTCGCTGTCGTCCGGCCTGTACTTCGTCGCCGCGCTGGAGTTTGCTGCGAGCTTCCTGGTGATCGTCTTCATCAAGAAAGTCTGACACGCTGCGCCGGACAGCACCTCGCCTATTCCGTTTTCCCCGCGCCGCCACCCTCTGTTATTTGTTTCTGCACGGCGGCGCACCCTTTTTACGTACCTGAAGTGGCCTTATGAAACTCTCATTCCAAATTGAAGCAGCATCGCTGAACGTCGACATCCATACGCTGATCATCGCCGGCTGGGCCGGTCGCGACATGGCCGCCATCGAGCATCACATCGAAGAACTGGCCGCCCTCGGCATCCAGCGCCCAAGCGCCGTCCCGCTGTATTACCGC
Source organism: Herbaspirillum rhizosphaerae (assembly GCF_001189965.1). Taxonomy (GTDB): domain Bacteria; phylum Pseudomonadota; class Gammaproteobacteria; order Burkholderiales; family Burkholderiaceae_D; genus Herbaspirillum; species Herbaspirillum rhizosphaerae. Next base: position 368,521 of record NZ_LFLU01000001.1, on the reverse strand, counting down.
GTATCGAGCAACCAGCTGACGCAATCGACGGCGGTGCAAGTGCTGGGCGCCGAATCCTCGGGCGAAGTAGAGACCTTCGTCTTCAACGCCGGCGGCGAACTGTACGTCAGCATCGCGTCGGACCACACCGACCGCAAGCTGGAAGCGCACAGCGTGGCCTTCTCCAAGCAAGCCTGCGTCAAACCCGTCGCCGCTTCCGCGTGGAAGCTGGCCGACGTCGCCGACTATTGGGACGAACTGGTGATCCGCTCCTGGATCCAGGAAGACGGCAAGGAAGTGCTGTATCAGGAAGGCACGCTGGCCAGCCTGCGCACGCCGCAAGACCTGATCGCGCGCTTCACCGGCGGCAAGCAGATCCTGCCGGAAGGCTGCGGCATGACCTGCGGCACGGTCGGCGCCATCGGCGGCATCCGCCCTGCGACTTCGTTCACGATGGAATTGTTCGACCCGCGCCGTCAGCGTGCGCTGCGTCATTCGTATGAGGCAGAGATCCTCGCAGAAGTAGCCTGATCCCGACTCACTCTTTTCCTACCAAGACATGATTCCAAGCCTGCATCAACAAAGCGAAGAACTGCGCAAGGACAACAGTTCCTCGCTCGAACTGACCGAGCTCGCGCTGCAACGCGCCGCGGCCGCCGACGGCGAAGGCGCACGCGTCTTCACGCGTCTTTATGCCGACGCCGCACGCGCTGCCGCCAGCGCTTCCGACACGCTGCGCAGCGCCGGCATCGTGCGCTCGCCGATTGAAGGCCTTCCGGTCTCGATCAAGGATTTGTTCGACGTCGCCGGCGAAACCACGCTGGCCGGCTCAGTCGCCTTGCGCGGCTATCCGGTCGCCACCGAAAGCGCGGTCGTCGTCAAACGCCTGATCGCTGCCGGCGCCGTGATCGTCGGCCGCACCAACATGACCGAGTTCGCCTACTCCGGCCTCGGCATCAATCCGCACTACGGCACGCCGCGCAACCCGTGGCAGCGCGATGCAGATGGCGGACGCATTCCCGGCGGCTCGTCATCGGGCGCCGCGATTTCCGTCACCGACGGCATGGCGGTGGCCGGCGTCGGCTCGGATACCGGCGGCTCGCTGCGTATCCCGGCTGCGTTCTGCGGTATCACCGGCTTCAAGCCGAGCGCGCGCCGCGTATCGATGCAAGGTGTGCTGCCGCTGTCCGAAAACCTCGACTCCATCGGCGCCATGGCGCCGACCGTCCTGTGCTGCGCCATGATGGATGCAGTGCTGTCAGGCGAAGAATTCGTCGCGCCGGTGGCGCATCCGCTGCGCGGCTTGCGCCTGCTCTACCCGACCAATGTCGTGCGCGACGGCATGGATGAGCACGTTGCCGCCAGCATGCAGACTGCCGTGGCAAAACTGGCTGCTGCAGGCGCCGTGGTCGTCGAACAGGACGTGCCGGCCTTCAACGAACTGGCGGCCATCAACGCCAAGGGCGGCTTCACCGCAGCCGAGGCGTGGACCTGGCATCGCCAGCTGATCGCCGAACGCAAGGAGCACTACGACCAGCGCGTGGTCTCGCGCATCCTGCGCGGCAAGGACATGAGCGCGGCCGACCTGCTCGACGTGCTGCACAGCCGTCGCCGCTGGATCGCCAAGGTGGAGCAGCAACTCGCCGGCTACGACGCCCTGCTGATGCCGACCGTGCCTATCGTCGCGCCGAAGATCGTCGACCTGCAAACCAGCGACGACGCCTACTACGCCGCCAATGGCCTGATCCTGCGCAATCCGACGCTGATCAACTTCCTCGACGGCTGTGCGATTTCCCTGCCATGCCACGCTGCCGGAACAGCGCCTGTCGGCCTCAGCCTGGCGGCTGCCGGCGGCAACGATCATCGTCTGTTGTCGATTGCGTTGGCGGTGGAGACATTGCTGAAGCAATGACGCCCGTGATGTAATGTGACGTGATGTGAAACCTGGTTCCGCAGTGAAAACGGCTTGCAGCAATGCAAGCCGTTTTCATTTTGTGGATTGAGGCAGATCTCGCCGGCAGCAATTCCTGCCGCCGGACTGTCGCTGAATCTAGCGGCCATCCTCGCGAATTCCCGCCGGAACGTGGTTGCCGGTACGAAAAGGCGATATTTCATCGCACGGCTCCGTCCCTCGCCGGTGCAACCGATACGATCGCCACGCTGCTGTCGTATGACGGACAGGCTCTGACTTAGCGGACTACGGGGAACAATGAACTCTTGTGCGTCTGCCGTTCAGCGGCTATATTACGCACGTCGAAAAAGGCAGACTTGGTGTGGTCCAGCCCAGGTCCTTCCGCAAGCGGAAGCTCTGTCCATGCCCGTGCATGAGTCCCACGACGAATAACGACGCCATCCAGGCGTTCTTTGTTCGTCCGTGCGGTTCTCAAGACAATGAACCGTTCTGGTCGAACGACCATAGAGGAGTTGTCATGCACGATGCATTTATCTACGATGTCGCCATTGCCGGCGGCGGTCCTGTCGGTTTATTCCTGGCTTGCGAGCTGCGCCTCGCCGGTCTCTCCGTGTTGGTGCTGGAGCAAGCCGAAGATCCACAGTCCCCGTTGAAGCAGCTCCCTTTCGGGATGCGCGGCCTGTCCATCCCCACTGTCGAATCTTTCTACCGGCGCGGCTTGCTCGAGGCGCTAAAGGCGCCGCCACATCGGGACGGCGCCACGGCCCCCGCTGCGCATTGGATGCAACAGCCTCGTCCGGCAGGAGGCCATTTCGCCGGCATCCAGTTTTATCGCGACAACATCGACAGCACGAAGTGGCCCTGCCTGCTGCCGGGGCCGGCCGATGCCGGCATGGTCAGCACCATGGAACATGTCGAATCCGTATTGGCCGCCAAGGCCGAGGCGATGGGGGTGGACATCAGGCGCGGACTGGGCGTGGAACGCTTCGAGCAGTCGCATGAAGAGGTGACGATTCACGGCGGCGGCCTGACCTTCCGCGCGCATTGGCTGGTCGGATGCGATGGCGGCCGCAGCGCCGTGCGCAAGCTTGGCCGCTTCGAGTTCATCGGCACCGAACCGGAATTCACCGGCTATTCCACTGAAATCGAGATGGCCGATCCCGACAAGCTCGCTCCGGGGCGCCATTACACGCCTGCGGGAATGTATACCTGCCAACCGCCCGGCACCGTCGCCATGGTCGATTTCGACGGCGGCGCGTTTCACCGCACGCAGCCGATCACGCGGGAGCACGTACAGTCGGTATTGCGGCATGTCTCCGACACCGACGTCACGGTGACGGCGCTCAAACTTGCCAGCACATGGACCGACCGCGCCTTTCAGGCAACGTCTTACCGCAAGGGCCGCGTGCTGCTCGCCGGCGACGCCGCGCATATCCATTCTCCGCTGGGCGGACAAGGGCTCAACCTGGGATTGGGCGACGCCATGAATCTCGGCTGGAAGCTGGCGGCCACCATTCGCGGCGACGCGCCGGACGGCTTGCTCGACAGCTATTGCGCGGAGCGGCATCCCGCAGGCGAGCAAATACTTGACTGGTCGCGCGCCCAGGTCGGCCTCATGCGGCCGGGGCGGAGTTCACGCGCACTGGAAGCGATCATCCGCGACCTCATCGAAACGCGCGACGGCGCGACCTATTTCGCCGAACGTGTCTGGGGCCTGTCGCTGCGCTACGAGCTGGGCGACGGCCATCCGCTGGCCGGCCGCAGCGCTCCCGACTTCGCTCTCGGCGACGGCAGCAGGCTGGGCGACTATCTCCGCAACGGCCAGGGGCTCATGCTGGACTTTGGCGCCGGCAAACCCTTGCAAGCGATGGCAGAACGCTGGAGCGAGCGCATCGCCTATGTCGCAGGCAATGCCGCGAACACGCTCGGCTTGTCCGCCGTACTGGTGCGCCCTGACGGCATCGTCGCCTGGACCTGCGAAGGTGAACCCATCCCGGAAGAAGCTGCCCGGGCCGCTGCGCGATGGTTTCGCGAAAACAGGAAACAGGCGATGCAGCAAGACCGGGCAGACGACCGGGCGGCAGCTCCTTGACAAATACTGGCATATGCAATTAAATTATAAATACTTGCATATGCACGTATATTCAACAGTTTCCCGTGCGCATGCTTCACCGCCGCGCCTTCGGCAAATGACTCAGGAGAAATGCCATGCCCTACTTGCAACTGGACGTCAACGACAGCTATCCCGTCGATGTAAAGAAAGCACTCGCCAAAAAAATGGCAATCACCTATGCCGATCTCATGACGGTCGACATTCGCCGCATCAGCATCGCCATTCGCGAAGTCGGACAGGGAGGCGTCTGGAGAACGGTGGACGGCGATCCGGTTCCCGTTTCCGTTCTGATGTGCGACATCCGCAAGGGACGCACGCCGGAACTTCGCATGGAAGTCGCCAAGGCGCTCTGCGCCGATTGCATCGACATCCTCGGCCTGCGCGAAGACCGGCTGAATGTCGAATTCACACAGCACTCGGGCGACGAGATGTATCACCCGACGCTGGGCGGCTTCAGCCCCGAATGGTCCGAGAACGAAGCATGATGCGGCGGGAACAATCCATGAACTCAATCGGAGGTAAGCCTTGACCCAGCAAAGCGCCAAGGATCCACTTGTCTGCAACGGCGCCGCGCTGCGCAAGGCCAGCCGCCGCGTTACCCAGTTATACGACGGCGTGCTCGCGCCGTGCGGGCTGACCATATCCCAGCGCTCGGTTCTGGTCCATGTCCAGCGCGCAGGCGAACCGACCATGTCCGAACTGGCGTATGCGATGGTGCTTGACCGTTCCGCGCTGGCCCACAATCTGAAGCCGCTGGAGCGCGAAGGCTATCTGGTGCAGACCAGGGATGCGAAGGATGGACGAAGCCGCCGCGTCGCCCTGACGCCATCGGGCCGCGCCAAGCTGAACGAAGCGAACCTGCTGTGGCGCAAGGCCCAGGCCCGTTTTGAAAAAACCTATGGGCCGGATCGGTCGCAAGCGCTGCGTTTTGCGTTGGCGGATATTTTTTCCGACGAATTCGCCGAGGCCTTTTTGCAAGACTGAGCAGGAGCGGCGCTGCTTCACAGGGCCAGCGCCGCTCCCGCCGAGGTGCGCTGTATCGCCTGGGGCGATTGTCCGAAGGCGCGCAGAAAGGCCTGCCGCATACGCTCCCGATCGCCGAATCCGGTCTCGCGCGCAATGACTTCGATCGGGTGGCGGGTGGTTTCCATCATCAGCCGCGCGGCCTCCACGCGCAGGCGCTCAATCGCCTTGGCGGGAGACTGTCCGGTCTCTTCACGAAACACCCGGCTGAATTGACGCGGACTCAGTCGTGCAACTTCCGCCAGGTTTTCCACCGAGAGATCGCTGCCGAGATTTTCCCTTGCATGCGTCAGCGCCAGCTGCACGCGGTCGGACTTGGCATCCAGCTCCAGAAGCGCCGAGAACTGCGACTGTCCGCCGCCGCGCCGCTGATACACCACGAGCTTGCGCGCGACCATGCGCGCCGTGTCCAGACCGAAATCCTTTTCCACGATGGCCAGCGCAAGGTCGACCCCTGCGGTCATGCCCGCCGAGGTCCAGATTTGTCCATCCACGACAAAGATGCGGTCTTCGTCCAGCAATACATTGGGGTATTGTTTTTTAAACTCCTGGGCATGAAACCAATGCGTCGTTGCGTGCTTGCCTTCGAGCAGCCCGGCGGCGGCCAGCACGATCGCGCCGGTACAGATTGCGGCGACACGCCGGCTCTGGCTCGGCGCATCGCGCAGGTATTCCAGCAGGCTGGCAGGCGGAAGACGGCACTCATTGTCGCCGGCCACGATGAGCGTGTCGTAGGTCGAATCCCGCAAGCGATCCGTGTTGACGGAAAAGCTCTGGGACGTCATCACGGGGCCGCCGTCTTCGGACACCAGGCGAAATTGATACGCCCGCTCGCCGCGAAAGAGATTCGTGTATTCGAAGACGCTCGCAACCGCGAGGCCCAGCGCCTGGAAATTCGGGTAAACAACGAGTCCGACGGTATGCATGAATGTCTCACTGAAATTGACGTAATACCTTGAATATAGCGTAAAAAAGACATTCAAGAAGAATTCGTAATTCGGGCCAGACGAAACCACCACAAGCTTGCATCAAGGAATTATTTGCGTCAGCACGCCATCATGGAGGTATCGTCAAGACAACAATTTTATGACCTGAATCATTGCATCTACGTCATTGAGGATATCCGGCTTCAACGTCAGAATGACCTCCTGTACCCGGCATCCCGCCCGGTAAACATTCTGAAAGAGAAACTGCCATGACCTCCTCCAATACCTCCCTCAAAGGCACCGCGCTGATCACCGGCGCCTCCGCCGGCATCGGCGCCGTGTACGCCGACCGCCTGGCCAAACGCGGCTACGACCTCATCCTGGTGGCGCGCAACGCCGACCGCCTGCAGGCCCTGGCCGCCCGCCTGACGGCGGAAACCGGCCGTTCCGTGACGACCATCGCTGCCGACCTGAACGACAAGGCCGATCTCTCCCGCGTCGAAAACGTCCTGCGCGACGACAAGCGCATCAGCATGCTGCTGAACAACGCTGGCGTCGGCTCGGTGGCGTCGGTGCTCGATAGCGATGTCGACGACATGGAAGCGATGATTTCCCTGAACATCACCGCGCTCACTCGCCTGACCTATGCCGTGGCGCCGGGCTTTGCCGCCAGGGGCTCAGGCACGATCATCAACATCAGCTCGGCCGTCGGTATCGCCGTCGAGGCGCTGAACAGCGTCTACAGCGCGTCGAAGTCCTACGTTCTGAGCTTCGGTCACGTGCTCCAGCGCGATCTCGCCGACAAGGGCGTACGCATTCAGACCGTGTTGCCGGCAGCCACTGCCACCGAATTCTGGGATGTCGCCGGCTATTCGAAGCAAAAGGAATCTCCCAATACGATGACGGCGGCAGACCTGGTCGATGCGGCGCTGGCCGGCCTGGATCAGGGCGAACTGGTCACCATCCCGCCGCTGCACGATAACGAGATCTGGGCGCGCTGGGAAGCGGATCGCCGCGCGTTAAGCGCGAAGTTCGGCAACGCCAAGCCGGCTCCGCGCTATGCCGTCTCGAGCGGCAAGGCTTGAGTCCCTCATTCACACAGGAACAGAACATCATGAACATTCTCAAAATCGGCGCCGCCATCGTGGCAATGGCGACCAGCTTCGCCCTTCCCCCTTCCGCATCGGCGCAATCACGCGGCAAAGTGCTGGTGGTCATGTCGAGCGCGCAGGAACTGGATCTGCGCGACGGCAAGAAATACGCGACAGGCTACTACCTCAACGAATTCGTCGTCCCTTATCGCAAGCTGGTGGAAGCCGGCTACGAGCCGGTCATTGCCAATCCCAAGGGCGACCTGCCTGTCATGGACGCCAACTCGAACAACAAGATGTTCTTCGGCGGCGATGAGGCGGCACGTGCTGCGGCGGAGAAATACGCGCAAGGAATCGAACAACTCAAACATCCCAAGACACTGGCCTCCGTTGTGGCAGAAGGAACAAGCGGCTATGTCGGCCTGTTCATTCCCGGCGGCCACGCACCGATGGCGGATCTGCTGAAGGATCGCAACCTGGGCAAGATCCTTGCGAACTTCCATGAGAGCCATCGCCCTACCGGCATCATCTGCCACGGACCGGTTGTCCTGCTGTCCGCGCTTCGTGATCCGGATGCCTTCGTCGCGTCGATGATCGCGAACGACGGCAAGGCCAACGCGCTGGCGGCGGGATGGCCATACGCCGGATATCGCCTGACGGTGTTCTCCACCGGCGAAGAGCAACAGCTCGAAGGTCCGTCTGGTCTGGGCGGCAACGTCCAGTTCTATCCGGTGAATGCCTTGGCCGAAGCCGGCGCACATGTCGACACGCTGGCAAACTGGCACAGCAATGTCATCGTGGACCGCGAACTGATTACCGGCCAACAACCGATGTCCGCCCCGGAATTCGGCGACGTCCTGGTCAGGCAGCTGAATGCCCTTCGTCGCTGAATTGTGCTGAATCAGCCTGATCGAAGACCGGTGGAACCTGCCACCGGTCTTTTTTTGCCTGTACCCATCCGGGCCGGGAAGCAATGTCGCCTTCTTATCTGCAGAGATAGGCCAGAAGAATGGAGGATTGGGCAAGCATCGCGCGAGCTCAAATCCTATACTGCGACAGACCATGCCGCAGCGTTGCATCATGATTGACGACAAGCATCGTTTCCGTGCGCGGACGCTGATTTCGGCAGGCTATTTATTCATATTCGGGAGTACAGATTGAGCGATATCGCATTTTTAGGAATGGGCGCCATGGGTTCGCGCATGGCGCTGAACCTCCTCAAAGCAGGACATCAGGTCACCGTCTGGAATCGCAGCCCGGCTGCCGCGGCTGAACTTGTCTCCCTCGGCGCCAGGCAGGCCGGCACCCCGAAAGAAGCCGCCCGGGGAGCGGCTTTCGTTTTTGCCATGGTCCGCGACGATGCGGCATCCCGCCAGGTGTGGCTGGATCCGGAAACCGGCGCCCTGGCGGGAATGGCTGCAGGCGCCGTGGCGATCGAAAGTTCTACGCTATCGCCGGACTGGGTGCGCGAGTTGGGTAACGCGGCAAGCAAACACGGAGTGTCGCTGCTGGAGGCGCCGGTCGCCGGTTCGCGCCCGCAAGCCGAGGCGGCGCAACTGGTCTATCTGATCGGCGGCGACCAGGCGACCTTCGATCGCTGCGAACCCCTGCTCAAGGTGCTGGGCTCTGCGCTGCATCTGGTCGGCCCCTTAGGCACCGGCGCGCTGGTCAAGCTTGGCACGAATGCCTTGCTCGGCATCCAGGTCACGGCGCTGGCCGAACTGATGGGCATGTTCCAGCGCAACGGCGTAGACGCCTCGAGCGCGCTCAACGTCATTGGACAAACCGCGGTCTCCAGCCCGGCTGCGCGGCAGATCGCCGGCCTGATGCTGGCAGAGGACATTTCGCCGCGGTTTCCGGTAGAACTGATCGAGAAGGACTTCGGCTATGCGCTGGAGGCAGCAGGATCCCGGGAAGCGGCGCCGACTATTGCCGCAGCCAGACAGATCTTCCAGGAAGCCATGCGTAAGGGATTGGGCCCATCGAACATGACCAGCGTCGTGCAATTGTTTGTCCGATGAGATGACATGCGCGGAAATGAGAGGAAATAAGAAGAAGTAAGCTCGCTTCCGCATGGCCGGCCGCTCCGAGCCGGCCGGCAAGCAACAAGGAACAAGCAGCGGGCTCTTGCAGAGAAACTTCGCGCTATTTTTCAGGCCGGATACAATATCCCGCGCTCTGATACGTCTACATGGCTATCCCAGCCTTACGCGCCTGTCCTCCCAAGAAAGAAAACATGACTACCGCAACCTCCGCTCCACCTGCCCAGTTCTCCCGCTACCAGAAATTCGTCGTCGGCATGCTGGCCTTCCTGCAATTTGCCGTGATCCTCGATTTCATGCTGATGTCGCCGCTGGGCGCCGTGATCATGCCGGCCATGCAGATTGCGCCCAGCCAGTTCGGCCTGGTGGTGTCGGCCTATGCATTCAGCGCCGGCATCTCGGGCCTGCTCACCGCCGGCTTTGCCGACCGCTTCGACCGCAAGCGCCTGTTGCTGTTCTTTTATACCGGCTTCATCCTCGGCACGCTGTGGTGCGGCGTGGCGCAAAGCTTTGAAAGCCTGCTGGCCGCGCGTATCGTCACCGGCCTGTTCGGCGGCGTGATCGGCTCCATCGTGCTGGCGATCTCAACCGACCTGTTCCCGCTGAGCATGCGCGGCCGCGTGATGGGCATGATCCAGACCGCCTTTGCCGCCAGCCAGGTGCTGGGCATTCCGATCGGGCTGTATCTGTCGAATCGCTGGAACTGGCATATCCCTTTCCTGGCGATGGCCGGCCTGGGCGCCGTCGGCGGACTGGTCGTGGTCTGGAAAATGCAACCTGTTGCCGACCATCTGAAAATGCCGAGCGAACACAGCGCGTGGATGCATCTGTTCCACACCGTGACCGAATCGCGCTATCTGATGGCGTTTGCCACGACTGCCCTGCTGATGACCGGCGGCTTCATGCTGATGCCGTTCAGCAGCGCTTATCTGGTGGCGAACCTGGGCATTGATCTGCACCATCTGCCGTCGGTGTATCTGATCACCGGCTTGTTCACGATTTTCATCGGACCGATGATCGGCAAGGCGGCGGACAAGGTCGGCAAGTTCCGCGTGTTCCTGTTCGGCACCTGCCTGTCCATCGTGATGGTGCTGGTCTACACCCATCTGGGCCGTGTCACGATGCCGGTGGTGATTTTTGTGAACGTCGTCCTGTTCCTGGGGATTTTCTCGCGCATGATTCCGTTCCAGGCGCTGGTGTCGTCGGTGCCTGCCGCAACGCAACGCGGTTCCTTCAACGCGATCAGCGCATCGATCCAGCAGTTGTCGGGAGGTCTGGCGTCAGTGGTAGCCGGTCATATCGTCGCCTTCAGCCCGGACGGCCAGTTGCAGAACTTCGACGTCATCGGCTATGTCGTGGTCGGCACATCGCTGGTGGCGTTGACGCTGGTGTGGCGTCTGAGCCGCGGGATCCAGCAACGGGCGGCGCTGGCAGCCAATGCTGCGCCCTGAGGAAGAAAAACCGGGAGAAACTCAGAGTTTGCCGGCGGCGACGTCGGCATCCACTGCCTGACGCGCCACGGTGATGGCGTGTTCTTCCGCTTCCGTTGAGCTGTTGCCGCGGAAATCGTCGCAAGTGGCACGGCGGAACGGCACCGGATTGTCGTTGCGATGCAGCTGATAACCGCCGAGCCAGGAGCCGTCGCGCTGTTCCAGGCTACTGGTGCGGATGAAATAGCCCTGGTGCTCCACCGCATCGCCGTCAAGCATGGCATCGATCAATGCGCGCGCGAATGCGGCGCCGGCAGCTTGCGCCGCCCCCACGTTGGCGAACGGCGCGCCCTTGATATTGGGATAGATGTCGTCGCCGATATGCACGGTGCAGGCCACGCCGCCCTTGTCCGAATGAATGCTGTCGAGCACGGTGATGTGTCTGCCACGATAGTCCAATCCGTACTGCGCCATGTACCCGCCTGAAAATGATAATGAGAATAAAGGCATCGTAGCATATGAGACTACCCCGGCATGCGGGCGATCGAAGCAGTCATGCACTTTGCCAGTTCCGCTCCTGCAGACCAATCGATTTGAATGGGTCGACAAGGGTTCCCGCCACCATCGAAGCAAGAAGCTGTGGACCAGGAGAAACTTTCGAAAGCGGCGCAACGAACCGATCTCGGATAAATGGCAGCAAGACAGAGTCGGATTGATAGAAAGGCGTAAATGCCGCAGAGAGCGCCTGGAAGGTTTGGACGTGCATCCGGCGCGATGCGGCGTAGCGCGAGAGTGCGCTGGCGACATCAGGCGACCGCGTCAACGCGTGACTTAACGCGCGCGCGTCAAGCAATGCCATATTGGCTCCCTGCCCCAGTTGCGGGCTCGTCGAGTGCGCAGCGTCGCCGATAATCGCCAGACATTTTCCGGCCGGCGTCGGCAACGTATGATGGCCGTAACGCGCCAGTGTCATGTCTTCAAAACTGTGGATCTGATTAAGATAAAACTCGCACTCGGGCCAAAGCTTCCAGATACTGTCTTTCCAGTTTTGAATTCCCTTCTCGCGGAGTTTTTCAAGCTCGTCGGGCTTGGTGCTCCAGAAGAACGCCGTCATCCCTGGCGCTTGCGGTGCCGGCCTGCCGATGGGCAGCACACCGATCATCGTGGACGCCCGCTGATAGCGCTGCACCAGCGAAGTATTACCTGACGCACTTTCGGGAGCTTGCAATGAAGCCCAGAATGCACCGTAAGGCAGTGGCTTGGGTTCGCGAGGCTGCCGGGCATGTCGCTTGATCTTGGAGCGAGCGCCGCTTGCGTCAATCGCCAGATCGAACGGCCCGATACGTCGCCCCGTATTCGTCAGCAACCATGCACGATCCCCGCTGATATCCAGATCGACGATATCAAGACCGGTTTCGATGGCGATGCCGGCCTGTGCTACGGCCTGATACAGGACATGAAACAGCGCAGCGCGATGCACGGCGATACCGAACCGGCCACCTTTGATCGCGGCATAGCGCACATCCAGCACCGTCCGGCCAGACAGCGCGTCGAAGCCGCAGAGGCGATCAATGCGATTGCCCAACGCTGCGATTTCATCGAACAGTCCCAGATCATCCAGCACCGTGAGACCGGTCGGTTGCAAAATCAGGCCAGAACCGATCGGCGCCGGTTCGATGAACCGTTCAAATAAAGTGACGCGATGACCTGACTTCTGCAAATACAGTGCGGTGGCTAGTCCGGCCGGGCCGGCGCCGACTATCGCAACGTCCAGTTGTTTCATTGATTTCATCCAAGATAAGGCCGTTCGGCGCCGAACAAAATGCACCGCGCACCGATTTGCCAGTTCCTTGGCGCACGTGCACCGAGCACAGAGACACCCATGCTGTGGGCAATCCCTCGGATTTGCATCGACAGGCCATCAAGTTGCCGATCCGCCTCGGCCACTTTGCCATCCCGCAGCGCCATGGCAAAACGATACAATTGCTCAAACTCCCCCGGTGCCTTATGCCCCAGTCCCATGCGCTCCAGAAGCACGTGATAGGGAGCGATATCACGGCCTGTACGCAAGGCCACAGCGATGGCGGCGAATACGCTGATTTCATCGGATTCGTCGTAGCGCAACGGCAAGGCCAGCGCGTCACTCATCAATGCACGCGAAGCGCCGGTGCTGGCCGCCGCCAGACGGGTAATGCGTTCTGCATAACCCGTGCCTTTCGCTTTGGCTATCGCGGCATCGAGATGTCCTGTTGCCAGATCGTGATATGCCGTGAGCGGGCCATCGCCGATGTCCTTGCCGGAATCGATTGCCAGCAGCATCCGCAGACTAGGCGATTGCGCGGCAAGATCACTGACATCCACCCGCGGGTCAGCCTTTTGCAATCGCCGCATGCGCGCCAGTTCCAGGCTCAGATTATCCGTCAATGCCGGTTCGTTTTGCATCGCGACAGCCATGAGATTGCTGGCGACCGCCCAATCCTGTTTCTCCTGAGCTGTGTAACCGGCGGCATAGGCGAACCAACCGTGCTGGGGCCAGCGTCGATGACCATCGTCAAACGCCTTGAGCTTTGCCGGTGACTCTGGCATGCAGCGGATGGCTATATAGCGGAAATTGGGATTATCCGGAAACGCCTGTGATTGCGCTGTTTGCGTCTGGCAAAAACGCGCAGCATCGTCCGGCGTCAGACTGTCCTGCACATAGCGTAAGGACAAAATATCGTTCGGATCACGCTCGGCCCGCTCACGTAAAATATCGTTGCCGCCCGGCTGCTTCATAGCCAAATTCAACCAGCCGGCTACGTTGCGGTCGCCGCGTTCATCCCACCGCGCATGCGCAGCAACCACCTGCGCCGCCGCATCGACAGGAACCATCGACAACGTTTCTGTGGCGTCTGCACTGCCTGCAGCGCTCAATACTGTACGTATACCGCCCGTCTTGCTTTTAATCGACTGCGGAGGCTCCTTGAACAAGTCGTCAACGCTCGTGTTACCCCAACGCACAGCGCCGATCATCTTCGGAGGTTGCGGCGCAGCGGCGCCGTATGTCGCCGTCCACTGAACCAACGGACTTGCCCCTGCAACGTTATAAAACAACCCGACGTTTCCGTTGTTGGTATCCCCATCGAAGGATTCAATCACGCGACCGCTTTCATCACGCGTCTCAACGTGATAACTATCGGCATGCGAGACACCGACGGCGCGGTACGAGTAACGCGGTATGGTGACCGAGCGATTGTCGATACTGACCTGTACGGTGCGCCCCAATCCGTTGTAAACAGCAACTTCGAGGGAAGAAAGCGAAGAACCGACCAGCAGCACGCCGCCGATAATGCCGCCGGCGACTGCGAAGCGCGCCAATCCGTAAGTCCACCCTTGTGCTGACTGAAACCGTTGCCAGGCGCCGGGCTTGATGTCACGGGTACGATCGGTGTCGAGCACAAATGCTTCCCGGCTCTCCGGCAGCGCGACGGGTAACGGAGCCTCGTCAGGCGTAGCTCCTTCCCTGGCCCATCCTGCAACGGCGGCTTCGGAGGTCAGCAGCCGATCCAGCGCGCAAGATCCCAGCGACTGCAACACGCCCTGCGTATGCGAAAACCAGCTGTCGACTGCATTCAGCCAGTTACTGATGTTTTCTCTGTGGGGTGGAAGCAAGCCGAACTTTCCGAGCTTCTCTTCAAACGATTCAGTTCCAAAACCTGCGACAAAAGAATCATCAACGACAATCGCGTGAGCATGCGTATACACGTCGTCCAGAACTCTTTGCGCCTCACCTGCTGCTGCGATGATGCGAACCACGCCGTCGCTGCTGGCACGGGCCTGTCCGCCAGCGGTCTCTGCGTTAAGCCGCCTGCGCAGCACGTCATGCACTTCGCGCAAACGCGCTACGCTGTGGTCGGCGTAGTGCAGCATCGAAATCAGTTCGCGCAGATAGGCATCCCATCCCTGTCCCAATTCTTTTGCCAGCGCCAGATGGACGCTGCGACAAAGATAGTCGTGCGCCCATATTTTCTCGCGTACCTCGGCGCGCTCTCGCAAGACCTCGATCAGCATATCAGGCAAGGCATTGCGGCGGATCTCCTTGCCGCGATAACGTATGACGCCATCCATAGGAACGAAAGTCTTGTCCCGCAGCGATTCAAGCAACGCGACTTCCTTCTCCAGATTGCGCACCTGCTCAAGATCCTGAGCCAGCGACTCCGGGTACAGCAGATCCAGATCCTTGACACTCGCAGCTCGCTGGGCATCGAAAAGATCGGCAACCTGCGCCGCCTGCAAGGTAACCGGGCGTCCCAGATACGCACCGCGATAGGCGCGTTTGAAATACTCGCAGGCGTATTGCTCGTCCAATTTGGCCAGCGATGTTTCGATCAGAACCGGCGCCTCTTCCGTTGTGCCTGCCAACCTCGCACTAACTTCTTCACGCAGCGACTGTGCATCGTCGAACAAGGTCCACGCGCTGCGGTTGTCGGCCTCCACAGGAACATACCGGCGTTTCGCGTTTTCCTCGCGCTCGAAGTTCAGCGGATGCGTCGACCACATCGTCGGCGGCAAAGCGAAGTCGGCCCTGAACAGCCGATGCATTTCCGGGTTTTCAGACGGCAACGGCGGATGCTTGCCATAGAGGGGATCATCCAGAACCACAGAAAGATGTTCGATGATGCGCGATTGCAAAGCATACACATCGCGGACGACACTTTTGTTGGCAGCTTCGCTCCAGGCAAATCTGGCAGCACGATCCCACGCATCGTCGGCAGCGCCGAGGCGATGCAATGCGTGAATCAGCGTATCACTGCCGGACAGCGATACGGCGACCAGATCCGCCTGCATTTCCATTTCCCGTGACAAGGCACGCTGCGCCAGGACTACTCCGCGAAATGCAAAATCGATCAGCGAACGGATCGACCACACGATAATCTGCATGATCCAGCCTATCCACGCCACGCGAATATCGATTCGCGCCAGCCCGTTCAGAAAACCATCCAGCGCGTCACGCCTGGCGACGATTTTGGAAGCGATCTGTTGTGCCGTATAAACCCACCTGCCGACCGCCATCGAACGCTGTGCGAAATGGCCGAACTCATGCGCACAAACCGCTTTGAATTCGCTCAGAGAAAGTACATTCACGAGACCCAGTCCGATTTCCAGATTCTTCTTGGACGGATAAATCAGGTTCAGCACTGACAAGTTGTAAAACACCGAGGCATTGACGCGAGGCGACAGAAACACACGATGCGGACGCGGTGCACCTGCATCGTCGGCAAGGCGATATAGGAACTCAAACAAACGTGGCTGCTGTTCGGCCGTGACCTCCTTGTCCTCGATCTTGAAATTTTGCTTGCCGAGGAACAACGCCTTGAACATGAACACGGCAAAGAATGCAGCGCACACACCGGCAATGAAGACCCAAAATGAATTTCCTCCGCCGGCTACCGCATGCGCAAGAAGACGATAAGCAATGAGAACGAACCAGCCTGCCAGCAGAAAATATAAGGCAATGAACAATCCCAGCCCGCCGACTGCCAGCCACGCCTTATTCTTATAATTTCTGGTTGGTTTCGCAAAATCGCGCGATACACCCTCCGGTCCCATCGGATAGATATTTTCCACGTATGCTCCATGTATGTTACGAATGCCTGCATCACCGCCATGCATCACCGCGATGATTTTCGGACAAAGATTTTTTTAAGAAATCGTCAGTGGCTGACGAGACGATGCCTTGCAGAGATTCCAATGATTGGATCAAGTTGATGTCGGGTGCGCACCCGACAAGGATGAAAATCAATTGCGCAAAATGACGAATGCAAACCCATGCATTTCCCCGATGTTTATGAAATTTTTTGCCAAATTATGTTGTTCAACCGGAGTGTTGTCCAGCAGATCGCAGCGACTTCTCTAAAATTTCTGAGAAATAAAAAAACATACCAAGTCGTATCAATACAAGCAGCCGCGTCCTCTCGAGGATCTTGCCTTCAAGCTCCCAATCTAGGTACCGGAGCCAAGTTGTCTTCAGAGAAACCTGGCGAGACAAACCATACGCCTGTCATATAATGGCGGCCCGACGGCATATACAGCGAATGCAGGTCGACAATCTTATGAATCTGAAAACAATACACTCCAGAGATCCGACAGCGTCCGGCATCGTGTTGCGCGATGTCACGCTCAAACGCAGCGATCGTTTCGTGTTTGAAAAACTAAGCGTGAACCTCAGCGAGTCGCGCATCGGCCTGATCGGCGACAACGGCGCGGGCAAGAGCAGCCTGTTCCGCCTCATCTGCGGGCTGGATCAGCCGCAAGCCGGCCGCGTGACCGTGCACGGATGCGACACTGCCAACGCCGCCGACCGCCGCGCGCTGCCGTGCCAGGTCGGTTTGATGTTCCAGAATCCGGATGACCAGATCATCTTCCCGACGGTCGCCGAAGAACTGGCGTTCAGCCTGACCGCCGCCGGAGCAGACAAGAAGCAGGCGCGCGAGCAGGCGCTTGCCTTCCTCATCGAACGCGATCGTGCCGACTGGGCGCCGCGCGCCATCGGCGAACTGAGCCAGGGCCAGCGCCAGCAGGTCTGCCTGATGGCGCTGCAAATCACGCATCCGGCGACGCTGCTGCTGGACGAACCCTACTCCAGCCTCGACATGCCGAGCCAGCTGCGCCTGTCGGCGCAGATTCGCGCCACCGACCAGCAAATCATTCTCTCCACGCATCTGCTGGAACACGTGCAGGATTTTGAGCGCGTACTGTGGCTGGCCGATGGCGTCTTGCGCGGCGACGGTCCGGGACGCGAAGTCTGCGCGGCCTATGCGCAGGATGTGCGCGAGCGCTGCGGCGGCGATGCCGCAGTCAACCACGATGCGCCGCTGAAGCAGGCCTGCGCCGCCGATGCGTAGCCTCTACTCCACACGCCGCACCTGGCTGCATGCCGTGCCGGCCTGGATCAAGCTGGCGGCGCTATCCGCCGGCGGTACGGTGCTGATGCTGACCGGCGCGCTCGGCCCGCTTGCCGTCGCAGCGGCAAGCGTGCTGGCGCTGTTTCTTTCGCTCGGTCCGGCCGGCTGGCGCCAATGGCGCATGCTGCGCGGCCTGCTGATCGCCTGCACGCTGATTGCCGGGTTCCACTGGCTGGCCGGCGATCCCGCGGTCGGCGTGATCAGCGCCTTGCGCATCATGGCGGCGTCGATGCTGGCGCTGATGCTGACCATCACCACCCGCTTCGACGATCTGCTGACGGTGCTGGAAACGATACTATCGCCGTTGCGCCGCTTCGGCGTGCCGGTGCAACGCATCGCGCTGGGCATCGGCCTGACGCTGCGCTTCGCTGAAAATTTTTATGCACAATGGCAGCGCCTCGACGACGCCCATCGCGCCCGCACCGGCCGCGGCGGCGGCCTGCGCCTGCTGGCGCCGCTGGCGATCCGCGCGCTGCAGACTGCCGAACGCGTGGCCGATGCGCTGGCTGCCCGTCTGGGCGGCTGAGCGGTCATCCCTATAACCGATTTTCTTTTGATGAGTGATCCTTCCATGACAACAACCGGCGCCATGACTTCTACCCGTTCGCTTTCCTACATCGCCCTGTTCGCCGCCGTGATCGCGGTATTCGGCCTGATTCCAAAAATCGACCTGCCGTTCGGCGTGCCGATCACGCTGCAATCGCTGGGCATCATGCTGGTCGGCTGCCTGCTGGGACCGAAGCGCGCGTTCTACACGATCGGCCTGTTTCTGGTTGCGGTAGCGCTGGGCCTGCCCTTGCTGTCGGGCGGCCGCGGCGGCCTGGGCGTGTTCGTTGCGCCGTCGGCCGGTTTCCTGCTGGGCTGGTGGGTCGGCGCCGTGGTATGCGGTCTGTGCATGCGCATGTTCATGCGCCGCATGCCGGACGCCAAGGGCAAGGGCCTGCTGATCGCCGCCTTCCTGTCGTCGGTGATCGGCGGCATCCTGGCGATGTACCTGTTCGGCATCGTCGGGCTGATGCTGGCCGCGCACCTGACGCTAGTGCAAGCCTCCGTCGCGGTGCTGGCCTTCATCCCCGGCGATCTGGTCAAGTGCGTGATCTGCGCCATCCTCGTACAAAGCGTGGTGCGCGGCATGCCGGCATGGCGCCTGGATCGCGATTGATCGGATTGAATCCGACCTTCGACACCGTCCACGCGCCGCTGGCGCATTGGGCGGCAACGACGCCGCACGCCATCGCCATTGACGATGGCGTGACCCGCCTCGACTTTGCAGAACTTTTCCAGCGAGTCACCGCTCGCGCAGCGATATTGAAGCAGTCTCACCCGGCAGCGGTCTGCTGGGTCGACGATGCTGCTGAAGCGGACAACGCAGTGCCCCTGCTGCTGAGTTTCCTCTCCATCATTTGCGCCAACCGCACTGCCGCCGTCAGCGATCCCGACTGGCCGCCGTCCGTGCGCGAACAAATCTTCGCGCGCGTTGCCGCCGGCGTCGGCGCGGAAGCAGCACCTGATGTCGCCACCGCGTCCACACCTTTCTATATCGGCTTTACATCCGGCAGCAGCGGCCTGCCCAAGGGCTTTCGCCGCAATCACGGCTCGTGGACCAGCAGCTTCGACATCAGCCTGGAATCCTTCGGCGCTGGCGCCGGTACAACCATGCTGGTGCCGGGACGCCTGTCGCATTCGACCTTCCTGTTCGGTGCCTTGCTGGGATTGTGGAGCGGCGCGGGCATCCGTTTGCAGTCGCGCTTTTCGCCGACGGCGGCGCTCGATACCCTGGCGCGCAAGGGCGACGAAGGCGCGGGCGCCATGGTGGCGGTGCCGAGCCAGTTGATCCTGATGCTGGACCTGGCGCAACGCCGCGCCCTGCCGCCGATGCCGGACGTGCAGTTGCTGATGATCGGCGGCGCGCCATGGACCCGCGCCCGCACGCCGGAGCTGCAGGCATTGTTCCCGCGTGCGCGCATCATTGAATTCTATGGCGCGTCGGAAACCAGCTTCATCGCCTGGACCGACAGCGACAGCGCCCTGCCCGATCACGTCGTCGGCAAGCCCTTCAGCAACGTCGACGTGCGCATCGATGCTGCGGAACCGAACACGCCTGGACTGATTTACGTGCGCAGTCCGATGGTCTTCAAGGACTACGTCACGCTCAGCGCACAAAACAGCGAGCAATCCGATCAGCCCGCCCTGCTGCGCGACGGCGACTGGCTATCGGTGCGCGACGTCGGCCATCTCGACGAACAGGGGCGGCTGCATCTGCTCGGGCGGCAACAGCGCATGCTGCTGGCGCAAGGCAAGAACCTGTTTCCGGAAGAAGTGGAAGGCGTGCTCGCGGCGCACCCGGCGGTCGATGCCGCGTCGGTACAAGGCCTGCCCGACGCCGTGCGTGGCGTGCAGGTAGCGGCGCTGCTGAAAATCAATCAGGCTGTGAGCGCCGATGCACTCAACGCCTGGTGCCGCGAACGGCTGGAGGCTTACAAGATTCCACGCCGCTTCTACCTCTGCGACGACTGGCCGCTCACGCCCAGCGGCAAGAGCGATCACAAACAGCTGGCGCTGCGTCTGACCGCGCCGGATTCCCCATCATCGCTGCGCCCTTTATGAGCGCCATGAACGCAATGAACGACGCCGTCATCCTCGGCTGGGGCCGCAGCGCGGTAACGCCCATCGGCGGCGCGCTGTCGTCATTGCAGCCGCATGAAATCGGTGCGCCGGTTTTGCTGGGCATGCTGCAACGCTTCGGCATTCCGCTCGCCGCCATCGACGCCGTGATTGCCGGCAACGCCATGGGCGCGGGCGGCAATCCTGCGCGCATGCTGGCGCTGGCGGCGGGATTCCCGGACCGCATCCCCGCGCTGTCGGTCGACAGCCAATGCTGCGCCGGCCTCGATGCCGTTTCCCTGGCCAAGGGTTTGCTCGCAGCAGGCAATGCCGACGTGGTCATCGCCGGCGGGCTCGAAGCCTGGAGCCGCGCGCCGATACGCCGGCATCGCCCGCGCCATCCAGGTGAACCGGCGATTGAATACGACAGCCCCGCCTTCGCACCGGATCCGGCACGCGACCCCGGCATGCTGCCGGCCGCTGCACGCCATGCGCTTGCCGCCGGCATCACGCGCGAGCGGCAGGACAACTGGGCCGTGCAAAGCCATGCGCGCGCCGTCGCTGCGCGCCTCCACTTGCAACACGAAATCATCGCTATCGGCAACGCCGTGCATGACAGCTATCCGCGAGCACTCGATCAGCGCCATCTCGTGCGCATGCCGGTCGCCGCCGTCTCAGACGATGACCGCATCGATGCAGCAACCCGGCAAGCCCACGCCGTCAGCCGCCTCGCCATTTCGCCGAGCGCCGACGGCGCCGCGTTTGTCGTGATCGCCACACGCGATGCAGCACGCCGCCTGAACCTGCGTCCGCAATTTGCATGGCGTGCCGGCGTCAGCGTCGGCGCCCTGCCCGAAACGCCAATGCTGGCCGCCATCGATGCCGCACAGGCTGCGCTGGCGCGTACCAAGAACAAGATCGGGGACATGTGGGGAGTGGAATTGCACGACGCCTTCGCCGCGCAGGCCATCGCCTTCTGCGACCATCTGAAGCTGTCGCCGGCGCTGCTCAACCGCCACGGCGGCGGACTGGTACGCGGTCATCCTATCGGTGCCTCAGGTGCGATCAGTCTGGTGAGATTGCTGGCCGATATGCAGCATGCCGCGCCCGACGGCGCATTGGGTCTGACGACTATCGCCGCGGCCGGCGGTCTCGGGGCAGCAGCGATTGTCGAGCGTTACTGAATGCAGAATCTGATCGCTGTTACAACGCCCGGGTCTAATTGGGTTCGGCAAAATTTTCGACAATCTCTGGCTCAACCGTTTTAACACAAGCTTGCTTTTTCAATAGCGGTATCGCCGCCAATGCAGCCGCCGGTGTGGCGTACTCAAGAAAAATCAGTTGTGCAACGGCCGATACCATGACCATTTTCCCACCGGAGATATCGGCAAGCGCATTGGCTTGCCTCATCTCGTTGCAATACACTTTCAACCGTCGCGTCACCAGAACGGGCGCGCCGGAACGCTGGTTCATCGCAACGCCATAAGGTGCATCGCCCGCGGCAGCAGATGTGGATTGCTTGCCGGCTGCGCGGTTTCTTTCACCGCTGCCAAGACTGATGCTGTAAAGCCCGACACGGGCCAGTTCGCCAACAATGGCGATACGCGCAGTTGCATCCATTGCCGGATTGTCAGTCTCGGGTTTCTCTATATGATTGACGACGGCGTCGGGAACGAGGCGAAACGTCGTTTTCGCGATCACAAACTCTTGGCCGGTTGCCGCTTTTTGCAATTGGGCACGCCCATTTTCATCGGCATACGCGGCTTGCGATGTATACGACAGCAAACCTGCATACAGTGCAACCAATAAAAATTTGGTGTTCATATTCCTGTCCTTTTTTATCTGTTAATGTCCAAAAAAACGTAGGCCCCATGAATCCAGTATGGTGCCTTTGGCGTCGTTGGGATTTTTAACATCCACGATTTGCAATGTCCATGTACCGACTGCGCTTTCATCCAGGAAAGCGTTGCTCGCAGCAAAGTTGATAGCCCAACCGCCGGAAACAGGGACTAGTGCTGAAAATGGAGTCTGCAAGTAGCTCTTGGTGCCACTCGGTGATGTTAATGTCACGCGTAAATTCGTTGGATTTTTATGCGAGGTATAGAAACCGAACTGCACTGTTTCTATTTTCAAGTTCTGAATAACCGCCATGCTGACAGTGCCCTGCGTTTCATTGAGATACGGGATGGCGATGGTCAAATCAGTAGATACTTGCCATTCGCTTTCTCGCAAAGGCGGCAGGCCGACGAAAGTCTTGGCAGCATTGACTGCTCGTGTTGCATCGACCAAGCCATAGCCATACCAGTTGCTGAACGGATGACCTGCTGCGTTGGTCGTCCAACCTGGATCAAGTATCAAGCCTCGGAAGGTAACCATGGGTTGAGCGACGTCATTTTTCTTAGCCGTCGTCGCCAGGATATATTTCACATCGCGCGCAGATAGACTGGGATTGACTTGCAACATCAACGCGACAACACCTGCGACCGTCGGTGCTGCAGATGATGTTCCGCTAAATTCGGCGGTGTAATTGCAGCTGCTATCAATCGTTGACGCATTGGTATTAAGCGCGTTCACACGATTCGACAAACGATTGCGGTTATATCCCTGATCGCATCCGCTTTGGTCCGTGGTCAACATGGCGGGATCAACATAACTGGCGGGTGCGATAGCCAGGATAGAGGCGGGAACATCCCGTTTTTGCCCGCCGTATTCACCACCGAAACCGGACACCCACATCGAGGAGCCGGCGGAGGAATAACTTGATCGAACGCCTTGCGCATTGACGGCTGCCACCGTGATGATCGTCGCAAGAGAGTTGCGCATATCGCTGTTAGCAGGAACACACCCCAAGATAAATTCCTTGGCATCGTTGCAGGCCGTCGCCGCATCGGGATCACTTGCAGCGACATCAACAAAACTATTGCCTGCCGCTTTGATGTAAATGCCGCCTTTGCCGGCGCGTGTACTACGCATCAATGCTTCAAGCGCACCCGCTTGATCGGGTGAAATCTCAGGAAAGCTTCTGCTTGGCACGCCCCAGCTATTGTTGAACACGTCTGCCTTTGCAGAAGGACCTTCACCCCATGAATTCAACAAATTTGGTTCAGATTGGTTCAACAGAAAATTGAATCCTCTCAACTTCGCTTCTGGCGCGATACCACGCCCGCCTTTACCATTCCATCCCACCGCGGCGATGATGCCGGCAACTGATGTGCCGTGGTCACCTTTGAAATCAAGATTGGTCGGATCAGTGGAATGATCGGCAAAATTCATCGATCCTCCTGAAACCACGTTGGCGGCAAGATCCTCGTGCTTGATGTCCAAGCCGCTGTCGATCACCGCAACCTCAACGCCAGCACCGCGTATGTGGTTTTTGTGCAGATTACCGATGTTCAGATCAACGCCTGCTTTCGGCAGCGTATCGGCGATCACCGCTTGACCGCGATTTTGTAAATACCATTGATAACGGTACAGCGGGTCCGCGTTGTCTTCGTTTTTCTCCGATAGATTCCCCGGCCCGGCACATCCCATTAACAGCGTCGCCGCCAACATTGCCATGCCTACGCCAATTTTTTTCATATGATTCGCCTATTAGAATTCTGCTGGCGTTGATGTCAGATGAAAAAGGAAGACGAGACTTGCCAAGAGAATAGCCACTTGTAGCACGTCACACCGCATTGCCCTACGGCTCACCGGCAAACTCCATTCTTAGCCGGGACATACCGTCGAATTACGAGACTGCAGTCATCCCAAATCGCAAAACAGCTTCCGGGACAATATCAGCGCAGCGTCCTGAAAAACTGTTCCGGCTTCAGGCGCTCTGTCCTTACGGCATTTTCCGGCGCATCAGGATCGGCATAACCCAAGGCGATCCCGCAGACGATGTGATGTTCGTTGCCCAGCCCGAGCGTCGACCGGATCAGCCCCGGATACGACGCCAGCGCACCGATGGCGCAACTGCCCAGGCCATGCGCAGCCGCCGCCAGCATCAGCCCGTACAGGCACATGCCAAGATCCATGTAACAGCCGCTGCCCATGCGCGCATCGATGGTCACCAGCAAGGCCGCCGGCGCGTCGAAGAAATTGAAATTTCGCTCGAACTGCCGGTCGCGCCCGGCGCGGTCGTCGCGCCCGGTCTGCAAGGCGCCGTACAACTCCTTGGCGGCCGCGACCTGACGCCGGCGCAGCGACTGCGGCATCGGCTGCGGAAAGTAGCTGTAATCCTCAGGCTCCTGTTTTCCCTCACGAAAAGCCGTGACCAGCGCCGTCGACAAGCGCGCCCGCGCCGCGCCTTCCAGCGCAATGAATTCTCCGGGTTGCAGGTTGGCGCCGCTGGGGGCACGGCGCGCCAAGGCCAGCAATTCGGCGAGCATGCCTGGCGGCAACGGGCGATCGAGGAAGCCGCGCGTGGAATTGCGGGAATTCAACAGCGCTGAGAATGGAAAATCCTGTACGGACATGATCCTGGCATTAACAACGCCACCAAGGCGTCGCTCAAATTATCAATGGGTCGTCAATATAGCGCATGGCGCAACCAATAAACGCAAACCCGCCTTGAACATCCCCTCTTATTTGCCAAAATTACCTGCGCTTGTTTCCTTATCCTTATCGATCACAGCGAAAATACATTCTATATAGGGTTTGACTTCGTTCCATGCCGCGCCGCGATCAAAATAGGCCTTCAATGATTTACCCACATCAACGGCATTGGGTCTGACCGTTGCAAACTGCAAGTCAAAGGCGTGTTCCTCATCCTCCACCGCATGCGCCGATGAGTCCTGCAAGGCGTAATTCAGAAATTGCCGGATCATCCCCGGACGTTTGGACATGCCGGGACCGCAGTCCTGACCGTTCTCTGCATCCCTGTCCACATGCGATCGGGAAAAGCTATCTTCCACGGTATGCAACAACGCCCCCAAAGCCAATATGCCGATATCCTCACGGTGGGTCGGATTGCCGCGGGTGAACAATGTCTGCACCGTCTCAGTGCTTTTAAAATAATTTGTCATCCCCGGGATATTGATTTCGGACAACAAGGTTCCCTGGGTAAATTCCTTGTTCGCCACTTTCCATGTGAATTCAGCCCACATCAGGATCTTGCTTTGCGTTTCTTCTGCCCGCTCATGCTGTCCGGCCGCCATGGCGTGCAAGAATTGAAGATCGCCGAAATGGGAGCGCAGCATGATGATCGTCCCTGACGCCAGATCCAACGTCTCTCCGCGTCGGGCTCTTTTCTCCCCGTCTTTGAACAGCGCTAGCCAGCAGTTGCTATAGTTCGGCAACCACAAGGTGCGTCCGGCACACTCCTTCATCGACGTCGAGGTCAATTCAAATGGAGGATTGTCATTCCAGCGCACACCCGCAATCACAGCTCCCGGGGCAAAGGATTTTCCCGGAGCGGTTTGATTGCACTCTTCCTCCGACTTGCAGTCCCAGATCAGATTGGTGATGCGCTCATGTACAGGATGAGAAAAGTGGTTGATGGCGACATAAGCAGCTTCGTCCCAGACGCGGGCCATGGCGGGACGGGGCGCCAGGGCTTTGATTTTTCCGTCTATTTCGCTTTCCGGTCTCAGCCCAAACGCGGATGCGGATGAAAAAACAGCAATCAATTGGATAAAAATTAGCAAGCTTCTGAAATTTTTCATTCCATCCCCATTGTTAGATTTTTTTGTAAATTACCTCAACAATCCTGATAACGCCATGTTTCCCAACGAATTACCGTCGAAAAATATGACCGATGCTCAAGCCCTGTTGTCAAACCGATCATCCCATTCCCCCGCAAACTTCCTGTCTGTCCGCATTTTTCATTAGAATGCGCACTTGGCACCGCTTTTCATGGCCCACCCGGCCGTTCACCCGATCCGCATTTCACCTGCATGGCAACTAAAAAAACATCCCCGTCTGATTACAGCGAATCATCCATCCGCGTCCTCAAGGGCCTGGAACCGGTCAAGCAGCGTCCGGGCATGTACACCCGGACCGAGAATCCCCTGCATATCCTGCAGGAAGTCATCGACAACGCCTCGGATGAAGCGCTGGGCGGTCATGGCAAGAACATCGTGGTCACGCTCAATGCCGACGGCAGCGTCAGCGTCGAGGATGACGGCCGCGGCATTCCGGTCGGCCTGCATCCGGAAGAAGGCGTGCCGACCGTCGAAATCGTCTTCACCCGCCTGCATGCCGGCGGTAAATTCGACAAAGGCAGCGGCGGCGCCTATGCCTTCTCGGGCGGTCTGCACGGCGTCGGCGTGTCGGTCACCAATGCGCTGGCCTCGCGCCTGGAAATCACGGTCTGGCGTGAGGCTGGCGTGCATACGCTGGCTTTCTCCGACGGCGATCTGATCGAGAAGCTGAAATCGCGCCCGATGACGCGCGAAGACAAGAAATCCGGTACCCGCGTGACAGTCTGGCCGAATCCCAAGTACTTCGACTCTCCGGCGATTTCGCAGCAAGAGCTGCAACGCCTGCTGCGCTCCAAGGCGGTGCTGCTGCCGGGCGTGAAGGTGTCGCTGGTCAACGGCAAGACCGGCGACGTGCAGACCTGGCAATACGACCAGGGCCTGCGCGGTTACCTGCTGGAATCGCTGGCGCAATCGACCAGCGCCGATCCGCTGATCCCGCTGTTTGAAGGCGAACAATACGCCGGTCCCGACGCCGAAGGTTTTGCCGAAGGCGAAGGCGCGGCATGGGTGGTGGCGTGGACCGAAGAAGGCAACGTGGTGCGCGAATCTTACGTCAACCTGATCCCGACCTCGGCCGGCGGCACGCATGAATCCGGCCTGCGCGAAGGTTTGTTCTCGGCGGTGAAGAGCTTCGTCGAAATGCACTCGCTGCTGCCCAAGGGCGTCAAGCTGCTGCCGGAAGACGTGTTTGCGCGCGTCTCTTTCGTGCTGTCGGCCAAAGTACTCGACCCGCAATTCCAGGGCCAGATCAAGGAACGCCTGAATTCGCGCGACGCCGTGCGTCTGGTGTCGACCTTCTCGCGTCCGTCGCTGGAGCTGTGGCTGAACCAGCATGTCGAATACGGCAAGAAGCTGGCCGACCTGGTCATCAAGCAGGCGCAAAGCCGTCTGCGTTCGGCGCAAAAAGTCGAGAAGAAAAAGTCCTCCGGCGTGGCCGTGTTGCCGGGCAAGCTGACCGATTGCGAATCCAACGACATCACGCGCAACGAAATCTTCCTGGTCGAGGGCGACTCCGCCGGCGGCTCGGCCAAGATGGGTCGCGACAAAGAATTCCAGGCGATCCTGCCCTTGCGCGGCAAGGTCCTGAACGCCTGGGAAACCGAACGCGACCGCCTGTTCGCCAACAATGAAATCCACGATATCGCGGTGGCCATCGGCGTCGATCCGCACGGCCACACCGACACGCCTGACCTGACCGGCCTGCGCTACGGCAAAATTTGCATCCTCTCCGATGCGGACGTCGACGGCTCGCACATCCAGGTGCTGCTGCTGACGCTGTTCTTCAAACACTTCCCCAAGCTGATCGACCACGGCCACATCTGCATCGCGCGTCCGCCGCTGTACCGCGTCGATGCGCCAGCACGCGGCAAGAAACCGGTGCAGAAGCTGTACGCGCTGGACGACGGCGAACTGGAAGCGATCGAAGACAAGCTGCGCAAGGACGGCCTGAAGGAAGGCGCGTGGAGCATCTCGCGCTTCAAAGGCCTGGGTGAAATGAACGCGGAACAGCTGTGGGAAACCACCATGAACCCCGACACCCGCCGCCTGCTGCCGGTCGCCCTGGGCGAACTCGACCACATCGCTTCGGAAGCGCGCTTCACCATGCTCATGGGCAAAGGCGAAGCCGCCTCGCGCCGCGCCTGGATCGAAGAGCACGGCAACGAAGCGGAAGCGGATATTTAAGATAGCAACATCGACATCATGGACATTGGTAACGACATCATGCAACCCGGCCTCTCGCGCCGCTTCCTCTCGGGAGCGTTGCGAGCTGCGGCTGCGGCGGCTGCGTTGTGCATGTCCCTGACCGCAATGCCTGCGCATGCCGACGTCTACGGCTACCTCGACGCCGACGGCATGGCGCACGTGTCGACGGAGAAGCTCGACGATCGCTATCAGCTGTTCATGCGCGGCGATGCCACCTTCGACTCCGACAAGATGAAGATGGGCGCCGGCATATCCGGTTTGCCTGACGGCCCGAAGCCGAACATGTCCTCGCCGCTGATGCAACTGATGCTGCAGCATCCGAACCTGAAAAAGTATGAAGCCATGCTGGACCAGAGCGCGAAGGAATTCTCGGTCGAGCCGGCTTTGCTGAAGGCGATCATGGCGGCGGAGTCCGGTTTCAACCCGGGCGCCGTCTCGCCCAAGGGCGCCGTCGGCCTGATGCAGATCATGCCGGAGACCGCCGAGCGTTACGGCGTGCAGGGCGATCGCCGCAAGACCATCCAGCAGAAGCTGACCGATCCGAAGATCAACATCCGTCTGGCGGCGCGTTACCTGCGCGACTTGCAGGTGCTGTTCCCGAAACGGCTGGAGCTGGCGATTGCGTCCTACAATGCCGGCGAACGCGCCGTGCAGAAGTACAACAACCAGATCCCGCCCTATCCGGAAACACGCAACTACGTGCAACTGGTGGCGCAGTTCTATCAGTTGTACCAGCCGGGCGGCAGCGCCGGCAATAACACCGGCAACGCTGGCAACGGCGAGAAGCCGCGCCGCATCGAAATCATCTTGCCGGGCCGGCGCAGCATGCCGCCGCCGACTTCCATCGAATAATTAAACATCAACGCAACCCAGCCACATGACTGAACAAGCCAATCTGTTTGAACAAGCCGCGCCGTCCGACGGCGAATCGCTGACGCTGTCGACCTTCGCCGAGCGCGCCTATCTCGACTACGCCATCTCGGTAGTCAAGGGCCGCGCCCTGCCCGACGTGGCCGACGGCCAGAAACCGGTGCAGCGCCGCATTCTCTACGCGATGAACGAACTCGGCCTGAACGCCACCGCCAAGCCGCGCAAATCCGCCGCCGTGGTCGGCGACGTGCTGGGCAAATTGCACCCGCACGGCGACCAGTCGGTGTACGACGCGCTGGTGCGCATGGCGCAAGACTTCTCGCTGCGCTATCCGCTGATCGACGGCCAGGGCAACTTCGGCTCGCGCGACGGCGACGGCGCGGCGGCGATGCGATATACCGAAGCACGCCTGACGCCGATCAGCAAGCTGCTGCTCGATGAAATCGACATGGGTACGGTCGACTTCCAGCCCAACTACGACGGCTCGACCGAAGAACCGAAGCTGTTGCCGGCGCGCCTGCCCTTCCTGCTGCTGAACGGCGCATCGGGCATTGCGGTCGGCATGGCGACGGAAATCCCGTCGCATAACCTGCGCGAAGTGGCGCGCGCCGCCGTGGCGATGATCCGCAATCCCAAGATCACGCACGAAGAACTGATGACCCACATCACCGGCCCCGACTTCCCGGGCGGCGGTCAGATCATCACGCCGTCGTCGACCATCGCCGAGATGTATCAAAGCGGCCGCGGCAGCCTCAAGGTGCGCGCACGCTGGAAGATCGAAGACATGGCGCGCGGCCAGTGGCAGGCGGTCATCACCGAATTGCCGCCGGGCGTGTCGTCGCAGAAGGTGCTGGAAGAAATCGAAGAGCTGACCAATCCCAAGATCAAGCTCGGCAAGAAGACGCTCACGCCGGAACAGCAGGCGCAAAAGCAAAGCATCCTCGCAATGCTGGATGCCGTACGCGACGAATCCGGCCGCGAAGCGCCGGTGCGCCTGGTGTTCGAGCCGAAGTCCAAGAACCAGGACCAGACCGAATTCATGAACACGCTGCTGGCCCAGACTTCCCTGGAAACCAGCTCGTCGATCAACCTCGTGATGATCGGCGGCGACGGTCGTCCACGCCAGAAGGGCCTCACCGACATCCTCAGCGAATGGATCGGATTCCGCTTCGCCACCATCACGCGCCGTACCCAATTCAAGCTGCAAAAAGTCGAGGATCGCATCCACATCCTGGAAGGCCGCGAAGCCATCCTGCTCAACATCGACAAGGTCATCCGCATCATCCGCGAATCGGACGAGCCGAAGCCGGCGCTGATCGAGGCCTTCAAACTGTCGGACCGCCAGGCCGAAGACATCCTGGAAATCCGCCTGCGCCAACTGGCGCGCCTGGAAACCATCAAGATCCAGCAAGAACTGGCCGAGCTGCGCAACGAGAAATCGACGCTGCAGGATCTGCTGGAAAATCCATCTTCGATGAAGCGTCTGGTCATCAAGGAAATCGAAGCCGACGAGAAGCAATTCGGCGACGACCGCCGCACCGTGATCGAAGAGGCCGAAAAAGCCGTGGTCGAGCAAAAGATCATCGACGAACCGGTCACCGTCATCATTTCGCAAAAGGGTTGGGTGCGCGCCCGCAGCGGCCACGGCCACGACGCCACGCAATTCACCTTCAAGGCCGGCGACGGCCTGTACGGCGCATTCGAGTGCCGCACCGTCGACAACCTGCTGGGCTTCGGCTCCAACGGTCGCATCTACACGGTCGGCGTCAACGCGCTGCCGAACGCGCGCGGCGACGGCGTGCCGATCACCACGCTGGTCGACCTCGGCAGCGGCAACAGCCTGCTGCACTACTTCGCCGGCCCGCTCGACACCCAGATGCTGCTGGCCTCCGATGCCGGTTACGGCTTCACCGCCAAGCTCGGCGACATGCTCAGCCGCGTCAAGGGCGGCAAGGCCTTCATCACGCTGGACGAAGGCGACCTGCCGCTGGCCCCGCGTGCGATGCCGGCCGGCGCCAGCGCGATTGCCTGCCTGTCGGGTCAAGGACGCCTGCTGGTGTTCGGCCTGGATGAAATCAAGACCCTGTCCAGCGGCGGCCGCGGCGTGATCCTGATGGAACTGGAAAAGAACGAAAAACTGCTGGCGGCGCAAGCCATTACGCAAAAAGGCGTACTGGTCTCCGGCACCGGACGCGGCGGCAAGGCGCAGGACGTTTCGCTGTCGGCGGTGGCGCTGGGCCTGCACATCGGCAAGCGCGCCCGCAAGGGCAAGGCGCTGGAGTCGAAGCTGAAGGCGACGGCGCTGGCGGCAGTGGTGTGATGTTGGAACCAGACTCGTCATCCGCCAAGTAGATAGCCGTCGCTTTGGTAGATGCATGCAAGCCGTGCAACTTGGTGAATACCTCCTTGTCCATCAGACATGCCATATACGGCATCGCCCGATGAACAAGGAGAACGATGTATTCATGCAACAACATACTACGGACTGCAAGCTTATTGCTCTCCACATTTCCTGCGTATCTCAGCGCAGCCCCTCTGCAAAACTTCCTCTATACCGGCTCGAATGACTTGAGCAGCATCGAAGCGTTGATCAAGCGTCCCGACATCGGTGGCGTACAGATCGTCTACAACTGGAACGCGTTAGAAAAAGAAAAAGGCCAGTACGATTTCACACGAATCGAAAAAGATCTGACCTACCTGAACAGCTTGAACAAGAAACTGTTCATCCAGATTCAGGATCGCTTTTTCGAACCCAAGCACAAGAATGTGCCGCAATATCTGCAAACCGATCCGGTGTACAAAGGCGGCCTCATCAGACAGGACGACAATCCCGGTGAATATGAACCGCCCGGCTATGGCTGGGTGGCTCTGCAGTGGAATCCAGCGGTACGGGAACGTTACCAGCAACTATTGAAAGCAATTGCCGCCAGATTCGATGGCCGTGTCATGGGCGTCAACCTTCCTGAAACCGCCATTGATCCACAAACAAAAAACGATAAAACCGGTTTTAGTTGCGAAAAATACTTCAATGCAGAAATGGAAAACATCGCGTTTGCCAGGAAAGTATTCAAGCAATCGTATGTGGTGCAATACGTCAATTTCTGGCCATGCGAATGGGAGAACGACCATCGATATATGTCGCGGCTGTTTGCCTTTGCCGAAAAAAATCAGGTTGGATTGGGCGGCCCGGATATCGTACCGGACAAAAAAGGCCATATGAAAAATGCCTATCCCTTCTTCCATCGCTACAAAGGCAAGCTCGCTCTGGTGGCCATGGCAGTTCAAGAGCCGACCCTGACCTATACCAATCCGAAAACGAAGAAACCCTTCACCCGCCGTGAATTCTCCGACTACGCAGAAAACTATCTCGGCGTGGATATCATTTTCTGGAGTACTTCATCTCCGTGGCTAAAACACAATGAGACAACAGGTCAATAAAACTCAGTTTTCCTCTTCATCGAGTCCGCAAAAACGGTAACGCTCGCAGCGGCCACAACGAAAAACAGAAGCGCAAACATCAATGAAAAAGGGACGTCGCTAAATACGACATCCCTTTTTTCCGTCCGATCATTATTGAAGAATATTACCGGCCGATCTGATGGCCAATCACGCCCCCCACTGCGGCGCCGCCTGCGGTGCCGATACCGCTGCCGCCCGTCAACACCGCGCCGGCCACTGCACCGATACCTGCGCCGACGGCGGTGTTCTTGTCGCGACGCGACATGTTGCTGCAGCCGCCCAGCACCGTCAGAGCACACACCGTGATGGAGATGACTGTAATTTTATGGATTGTTCTCATGATGACGCCTCTGTAAAAAATTGGGAATGCTGCAACGAAAGCCGGTTTCTTGAATGTCCTGTCGCGAACAGGACATTTTTTTAGATGCATTATTCCCGAATAGTTTCGAGTGTCAGCCAGTTGTAAACAATCTCTTACAGTTGTTACAAGCGCAGGCAAGGTCGGTGCAATTCTTTCCTGATTGAATGACGCGTTTTGCACAGGCCGAGGCCGGCATCTGGTGCGGCAAAGACGCGGACCACAGTATCGTGGGTGTAAGCGACTTTTTTGCTGCATTGACAACCTAAGATGCGCCTTCGCTTTACCGCTCTTCTCTCTTCTTATCGACGACTGTCTTTGAAAGAATCTGGTCCAATTTCCCAAGAGAAAGCGGGGTTCTACGCTCACGTTTGAGAGTTTTCCTATGGTCTGCGCGAATGAGGCTCATTATCATGTTTTTGAGTACACAAGCCGCCTGTCAGCCATTCCCCTTGCCGGCCTTCTTTGCCCGGCTGCGCCGTTGACGCGCAAAGGTATAGTCTGAGCGATGCACAAGTTATCCAGCGGCATGCTCCTATTTCTTCGATGCGGAACGGGTAAAAACAAATGAAAGACATGATGAGCAACGGCGTGGTGAGCTTGCGCCCTCTTTTGCAAGGTGCACTGCTGTTGCTGAGCATGCTGTGGGCGCAGGTGAGTATGGCGCAGATATACGCCACTTGTACTGCAACAAGCGGCCCGACGACGCTGGCCGTCCCTGCATCGGTTTCGGTAAGAGCCTCTTCACCATCTGGCACCGAGATTTGGCGATCCGGATCGAGGACAACGCGCCTCGCTTGTTCCGGAGGGAATGGCGGGGTAGAAAACCAGATGTATCTTAATCTCAACTCCACAATCGCTAACCCCGCTGCAGGAACCAGCGGCAATGTCATCGACCGGACTCAGATCCTGGCTAGTGTAGTGTGGTCACGTAATGTCATCGTCGGAAACGCCACCGGAACAGCAGGTGCGACCACCAACTTCAACAACAACGCTGAAATCAACATCGGCGGCGCCGTCAGCCCTAACAATTTTACAACCGACCTCACCTGGCAAGTTATTCTGACCAAGGGAACCGGCACAGTCACCAGCGCCGGCCTGGCGGCGTTGCCGGGCACGGTGCGCGCGATCAGTCTTGGCAATAACTCGAGCAGGTCCATCATTACGCTCACCGGCCTCAACGCCATTCGCCTGACCAACACTACCTGCACCATCACCGCTAACAACACGACCCTGCCAGCTGCGTCAACCCGCACGCTTAACGCAGCAGGCAGAACCGCCGGCGACACACCTGTCAACATCATGCTGAGCGGTTGCACCCAAGCCGGCGGCGCCGTCACCTCCGGTGTTAACGTCAGAACCTACTTTGACGGTGCCTCGATTGACCTTGCCAGCGGACGCTTGAATGTCGATGCAGGCGGCGTCCGCAATCTGCAGGTCCAGTTGCTCGACAACAATGGCGGAGCACCTTCGGTGATCAATCTGGCCGGAGCATCAGGCAACCAGGGCGTCAGGGCAGTGCCGATTACCGGCGGCGGCGCCGCGATGCGTTTCCTCGCCCGCTATTACGCAACCGCGCCGGTGAGCGGCGCAGGCACGATCGTCACGCGCGTCAACTACACGATTGAATATCCTTAGAACGTACCAACAAACACCCCAGATAAAAAAAGATGTCGCTCAACGCGACTTCCCTTTTTCATTATTGCCGGCTTACACCGACTGTCTGGCCGGCGCCCGCGACATGCCCGAGACGATCAGCAGCAAGGCCAGCACGCAAGCCACCGCACCCGCCAGGAACGCCGCGCCATAGCCGAAGAAGCCGATCAGCACGCCCACCACCGGGCCGGTCAAACCCGCAGCCAGATCGATGAAGGCCATGAAGGTCGCCACCGCCAGACCGCGCGAATGCGCCGGCACGCGCGCCATCGCCTGCACGCCCATGGACGGGAACACCAGCGAGAAGCCGATTCCGGTCAGCAGCGTGCCGAGGCCCGCCATGATCGGATCATGCGATTGCCACAACAGCAACTGTCCGGCCAGTTCGATTGCCACGGATACGGCGCCCACCTTGGCGCCGCCGAGGCGATCCGGCAGATGTGCAAAAAACAGCCGCACGCCGATGTAGCCGGCGGAAAAGCCGAGGATCGCAATGCCCGCGCCCGACCAGTTATTGCTGACATAGAGCAGCACCAGGAAGCTGGTGATGATGGCGAACGGCATCGCGCTCAAGGCCAGCGCCAGGCCGAAGCGCCAGATCAGTCGCAATACTTCCGACATCGCCACGCCGCCGCCCTTGCTGCCCAGCGCAGGCAAGCCGCGCAACACGGCTGCAATCGCCAGGCCGACCATCGGCAACAGCATCGTGGTCAGTGCGACGCCGGCAAAGCCGAAACGCTGCTGAATCGCGATGCCGACCGGTGCGCCCAGTCCCAATGCCGCAAACATGGCGATGCCCTGCCATGCCATCACCTTGCCGGTGCGCTGCATGCCGACGCGGCCGATGCCCCAGGTCATGGCGCCGGTCAGGAACAGGCTCTCGGCCGGCCCCATCAGCAAGCGGCCGATGAAGAGCACCACCAGGCTGGCGCCGGCGTCGGCAATCATGGTCGAGGCGAGATACAGCAAGCCGGCGACCGAGGCCATCGGCAGGCCCACCGACACCGCGCGCTTGGGGCCGTGACGATCGCAATACGAACCGGAAAATTTACGCGACAAAATGGTCGAGAAGGATTGAATCCCCACCACCCAGCCCACCGTCAGCGCGCTGAAACCGAGCACGCCGTTGACGTGCAAGGGCAAGGCCGGCAGCGGAATGCCGATGCAGAGGAAACTGGTGAAGACAATCGCGACCAACGGCAGCAAGCCGCCGGCCACGGTTTCGCCGGACGTCTCAGCGGATTTTTTGATGCTTGTACTCATGATGTTATTGACCCCATGTCAAAGTGAACGAAGAGATGCCGCGCAACATGGCGACAGGCTTGTCGTCGAGGGAAGATAGTGCAGCGATTGCAGCAGTTGCAGAGATTGCTGCGGAAGATAGCGGTGTGGGCAAAGCACGCAAGGAAAACAAGCCCGGAGGGAGTAAGTGTGTCGTCAATTTTTCACCATAGCGTTATACACGTGCGCGGCGACAGAAATCGCTGCCTGAAAGCTTCAGGCACGGCACGTGAATGACGCGTTGGTTGACGTTAACGCTTACGTAACGAGACAGGAGGCTTACCGGAGAAAGCTGATTCGAAAAACTGATTCGAAAAACTGATTCGAAGCTGATTTAGCTTAACCCACGAAGTTCTGTTTCGTTATTTGCGGCCGATTATACAGAATAGTTTTTATTTATGTCCAGTTTGCAGAAACCTTGCCGTGCGTCGCGTAGGCGCAGCGCAGATGCGACAAAGCCCGCGCGAGGCGGGCCTTGCCGGACGCCGGCGTGACGACCGCCGGCGTTGCTTCTACAGCGAGTACAGCTACTTCTACAGCAGGTAGAACCACTTCTGGTGCAACGACTTCTACAGCTACGGGTACAGCAGATACAACAGGTACAACGGTACATCTACAGCAACATCAACTACTCGGAGACTTCAATTGCGCGCAGCAATCAGGCTGCGTTGCGTTCCAGGCGATGCACATTGTCGCCGTTGATTTCGATCTTGCGCGGCTTCAGCGCTTCGGGCACTTCGCGCACCAGTTCGATGCTCAGCAGACCGTTTTCCAGTTGGGCGCCGACCACCTTGATATGGTTGGCGAGCTGGAAGCGTTGTTCAAAATCGCGTGCGGCGATGCCGCGATGCAGGAAGGTCGGCGAGCCTTCTTCCTTCTGTTTGCGACCGACGATTTTCAGTGTGTCGTTCTCGGCTTCGATGTCGATTTCAGCGTTGCTGAAACCGGCCACGGCCATGGTAATCCGGTATTTATCGTCGGCAACCAGTTCGATGTTGTACGGTGGATAGCTCGGTTGCGAATCCGCGCGCTGCGCGTTGTCGAACAGTTGAGCCAGGCGATCGAAGCCGATTGCGGAGCGATAGAGTGGGGAGAAATCGTAAGTACGCATGACAGTATCCTTTTGAAAAGAAGCGATAGCTAAATAAGAAACAAGCGCGAACCTCTATTGAGCATTCGCTGGGCCAGCTGCACATTTCCCGCTGCCTTGTTACCGATATACGTACAGACTTTTTCTTTTCAAGAGGTTTTTTATCAAGCTTTTTTTACGATGTTTTTTTGCGTTTTTTTTGCGCCGCCCCCTTGTTTTATCGGCCGTCGTTTTTCATCGCCGCAACCACAGTACGCAAAACCGCCTGCGCCCGGCTGTCTCGCACATTGGTATGCAACATCACTTGTGCAAGAGGCAAAGACGGCAGCTTCATGCTCTTGCCGACGTCGATGGCGCCGGCCGGTTTGACGCGATAGAGCAGCGCGGTCACCGCCAGCCCCGCCGTCACCGCGGCCGCCACGGCATGCACGCCGCCGCCGATGAAAACTTCCTGCCAGGGGATGCCGGCATCTTCCAGCCGCCGCACCGCCAGTTCGCGGATGCCGCAGGTATGCGAAAACGTCGCCAGCCGCAAGGGTTCGCCTGCGCGCGGTTGCCAGTGCGCGGCCGCGAACCATCCCATGCGCTCCTCCTGGATCAGTTCGCCGTCGCTGCGTTCGCCGTCGCGCCGCACGATGACGGCGTCGAGTTCGCCGCGATCGTACATGGCGAGCAAATCGCGCGAGGCTCCGATGCGCACTTCCACCACCACACCGGGATCGAAGGCGTTGACCTGCGCCAGCATCGCCGGCAGACCATCGCCTGCGACGTGATCGCTGATGCCCAGGGTCAGGCGTACCGTGGCATTCTCGATACGCCCCAGCGCCCTTTCATGCGCCGCCAGCAAGCTGCGTGCGGCATCGAGGAAGCTGATGCCGTCGGACGACAAACGCACCTGGCGCGGCGTGCGCTCCAGCAGCCTGCGGCCGAGCCGGTCTTCCAGGCGCTTGAGCTTGAGGCTGATGGCCGATTGCGTCGTATACAGCGCTTCTGCTGCCCGCGTGAAACTTTGCAGATCGGCAACAAGAACAAAGGCCTGTACGGCGTCGAGATCAAGCGGGCGTTGGGTCGGTTCCATTTTTCCGGGTCATTGTGGTTGCTCATGAATCACGGTTAATCATTTCAATTACATATCATTGAAATAATCAACAATGTGTTCTTAAAATCATACTCCTGATCTAAGATGCATGCGTACCTATCGTGATTCACCACCTTTCCCAAGGAGAACACCATGCCATTTGTCCGAGTATTCATCCGTCGCGGCGAGACCCGCGAATACCGCAAAGCCATCCTCGACAATGTCTACGAATCGATGCTGGAAACCTTCAACGTCCCCAAGGACGACAAGTTCATGACGATCGACGAGTACGATCCCGACAATTTCGTCTTCGACAAGACGTATCTGGATATCAAGCGCAGCGACAAGTTCGTGCTGATCCAGATCACCGCCAACAACACGCGCACGATCGAACAAAAGAAGGCGCTGTATGCGCGCATTGTCGAGCGACTGGGCAAGGATCCCGGCATCCGTCCGGAAGATGTCTTCATCAATCTGGTGGAAGTGCTGAAGGAAAACTGGTCGTTCGGCAACGGTCTCGCGCAATACGCACTGTAATAAGCGCTGTAGCCTGATAGCATGGCAGGTCTGATCAACCTGCCATGTGCGTTTCCAGTGCCGACAAAACCATCTTCCCCACGCAAGCGCCTTCGCCCGCATCTTCGCCGCATTGCTCTGGTCCTCGCGCTCATCAGCGCCGGCTGCGCCGCCGCCGGCAAGTACTACGACCCCGACAAACCGAACCGCACGCCGTCCGGCTTCCGCAACAACTACCCGCAAGAGCCGCGCGCCTCGCTGCTCAAATGGCAGTGGGAACGCATCACGCAAGGCTTGCCGAAGGCGCCGACCAACAACTACCGGTTCCCGATGGCCACGCCCGAGATCGCCTGGCTGCAAGCCAACAAGACGACGCCGAGCGTGACGTGGATCAGCCATGCGACGGCGCTGCTGCAAATCGACGGCATGAACGTCATCACCGACCCCATCTTTTCGGATCGCGCCTCGCCGTTCAGCTTTGTCGGCCCCCGGCGCAAGGTGCCGCTCAACATCGCGTTGACGCAACTGCCGCATATCGACGTGGTGGTGATTTCGCACAATCACTACGATCATCTGGATCAGGCCAGCGTCGAGCAACTGAATAAACAGGCCGGTGGCCCGCCTCTGTTCCTGGTGCCGCTGGGCGTGAAGGACTGGATGGCGGATATCGGCATCACCAACGTGCGCGAGATGGACTGGTGGGACAAGACCGCGGTCGGCAAACTGGACATCCATTTCGTCCCGGCGCAGCACTGGTCTGCGCGCGGCTTGATGGACCGGTCCGAGACCTTGTGGGGCGGCTGGGTGATCAAGACCGGCGAAGGCGCGCCGCATCCGTTCTCGGTCTTCTTTGCCGGCGACACCGGCTATTCAAAAGACTTCCAGGACATAGGGCGCAGCTTCGGCAGCTTCGACCTGGCGCTGATCCCGATCGGCGCCTATGCGCCGCGCTGGTTCATGAAGGGACAACACGTCGATCCCGCAGAAGCCGTGCAGATCCACCAGGACGTGCACGCAAAGCGCTCCATCGGCATCCATTGGGGCACCTTCGAACTGGCGGACGAACCGCTGGATGAGCCGCCGAAACTGCTGGCGGAAGCGGTGAAAAAGGCAGGATTGCCGGAAGATGAATTTACCGTGTTGAAGCACGGTGAAACCTTGAAGCTGGATTAAGTAAGCTTTGTCGAAAAAAAATCGCAGGGAAATTTCTTCCCCTGCGATTTTTTTACGCCTGTATTTTTACCAGCTTGCCGGTCAGTCGACGATGAAGAGTTTTGCTCCCGTTGCCGTCGACGAGCGATGCGCCTCGGCGTTGTCGGCCACCTGATAACTCATGCCGGCGGTGAGCAGGAAGGTGCGGCCGTCTTCCAGCTCGGTGTGCAATTCGCCTTCCATGCACAGCAAGACGTGCCCCTTCTTACACCAGTGATCGGCCAGGTAACCCGGCGTGTATTCGACCATGCGTACGCGGATGGGGCCGAACTGGCGCGTGCGCCAGTAGGCCATGCCGCTGTCGCCCTTGTGCTCGGTACGCTCGACTGTGTTCCAGTCGGTCGTCCCGAACGGCAGGTTGCCGATTTCCATTACAGCTTGGCGGCGATCAGTTTGCCCAGGCGTTCGACGCCGGCGCGGATTTTTTCCGGCGGCACGGTGACGAAGCTCAGGCGCAGCGTGTTGTGTTGCGGTTCGTTGGCGTAGAACGGCGCGCCCGGCACGAAGGCCACGTGCTGCTCGACCGCTTCTTTCAGCAACTCGCCGCTGTCGATATGCGCCGGCAGCGTGACCCAGATGAACATGCCGCCTTCCGGTTTGGTCCAGCTGGCGCCTGCCGGGAAGTAGGTCTGCAGCGCATCCAGCATGGCCTGGCATTGGTCGGCGTAGAGCTTGCGGATGGTCGGGATATGCGTTTGCAGGAAGCCGTCCTTGACCGCTTCGTACACCACCATCTGCGTCAGTTGCGCCGTGTGCAGGTCGGCGGCTTGCTTGGCTTGTTCCATCTTGCGGATCAGCGGCACCGGCGCCACCACGTAGCCCAGGCGGATGCCGGGCGTCAGCACCTTGGAGAACGAACCCATGTAGATCACGCCGGACGGATTCATGTTCAGCATCTTCGGCAGCGGATCGTTGCGATAGCTCAGCGCGCCGTACGGATCGTCTTCGATCAGCGGCAGGCCGATGCGGGCACAGGCTTCCACCAGCGCCAGGCGGCGATCCAGCGGCAGCGTGCGGCCGGTCGGGTTCTGGAAGTTCGGCAGCGAGTACAGCAGGCGCGCGCCCTTCCCCAGTTCTTCCACCGCCGAAGGGATCAGGCCTTGTTCATCGCTCGGCACCGAGATGAAATCCGGACCGTAGATCGAGAATGCCTGCAACGCGCCCAGATAGCTCGGCGTTTCGACCAGCACCTTGCTGCCTTCGTCGATCAGCACTTTGCCCAGCAGGTCCAGGCCTTGTTGCGAACCGGAGACCATCAGCACTTGCTCCGGCAGGATCTTCGCGCCGTCGGTCGACAGCGAATCGGCCACCCATTCACGCAGCGGGCCGTAGCCGTCGGTCGGACCGTATTGCAGCGCGATCTTGCCTTGATTGGTCAGCACGGTGTCGAAAGCCGCTTTCATGCGCTCGACCGGGAAGGTCGCCGGCGACGGCAGACCGCCTGCGAACGAGGTGATTTCCGGACGCATGGTGATCTTCAGGATTTCGCGGATGGCCGAGCTTTGCAGCTGCTGCGAACGTTTGGAGAAATTCCACTGGAGTGGATTGGGATTTTCGATTTTCATATTGCCTGCCAAAAATTGGGTAACGTACAAGTAACGTAGATGACAAAGCCCGGACCGGTCACAGGCCGGTCCGACGGCTTGCCTGAAGGGGGGTGGCGGTCGCTTAAGCGAGTTCGGCGATCAGCTCGATCTCGACGCACGCGCCCATCGGAATCTGCGCCACGCCGAAGGCCGAACGCGCATGTTTGCCTTGCTCGCCGAACAATTCGCCGATCAGCTCGGATGCGCCGTTGGTCACCAGATGTTGTTCCGTAAAATCGCCGGTCGAGTTGACCAGGCTCATCAGCTTGACGATGCGCTTGACCCGTGTCAGGTCGCCGCCGCAAGCTGCTTGCAATGTCGCCAGCAAATCGATCGCTACCGCACGGGCTGCCAGCTTGCCCTCTTCCGTCGTGATGTTCTTGCCGAACTGACCAACCCAGACCTTGCCGTCCTTCTTGGCCAGATGGCCGGACAGGAATACGGTGTTGCCTGCTTGCGCGTACATGACGTAGGCGGCAGCCGGTGCTGCGACGGCTGGCAATTCGATATTCAGGGCTTTGAGTTTTTCGTAGACGGACATGCGGTGCTCCTGTTTGCTGTGGCTGGAATGTCCGGCGTCAATATCGGTATTGACGCCCGGCAAGGCAGCACGTTTAGAAATGAAACAACTGGAATCCGCCATTATCGCAAATATCGCGACTTTGTGACGGAGAACATCGTGAAAAGCGTTGTCGGGACTGAATTAGCGCGGGGTTATCACGCAGTTCAACGTTTGATCGCCATGCGCTTGCCGATTGCCACAACGACAATAACCGCCGTCGCAAACATCAGGTTGCTCGCATCCAGCGGTTCGCCGACGATCACCGCGGCGCCTACCAGCGTCATGAAAGGTTGCAGCAATTGCACTTGCCCGACTCGCGCAATGCCGCCCAGCGCCAGGCCCTTGTACCAGAAGAAAAATCCGATGAACATCGAGAACAGCGAGACATAGGCAAACGCGCCCCATGCCTGTGGCGAAGCATCCACGCCGTAATGCCAGCCCAGCCAGACCGTGACCGGCAACACCACCGGCAAGGACAGCACCAGCGCCCAGCAGATCACCTGCTGCCCGCCCATGGCCTGCGACAGGCGGCCGCCTTCCGCATAGCCCATCGCAGCGGCAAACACCGCGGCAAACAAGGCGAAATCGGCCGGATGAAAACTGCCGCCGCCCTGGCGCAACGCAAAAACGATCACGATGGCGCTGCCGATCAGTGCGGCAATCCAGAAGCCGAGGGAAGGACGCTCGCCAAAACGCAAGGCGCCGAACAAGGCCGTCGCCAGCGGCAACAGGCCCACCACCACTGCGCCATGCGCAGCCGGCACATAGTGCATGGCGATCGACGAGAACAAGGGAAAACCTACCACCACGCCCAGCGCCGTGATCAGCAAGCCGCGCACCTGCAACATGGTCGGACGCGGCGCCTTGAGATGCCACAGCATGCCGATGGCGCAGATTGCCGCGACGAGCGCGCGGCCGAAGGCGACGAAGGCCGGGTTCAATTCGGCCACTGCGATGCGCGTGAACGGCAGCGTCAGGCTGAAGACGGCAACGCCGACAAAGCCCAGCCACATGCCTTTTGATTCAAGGCTCATTGATTTTGGTGCGCTTATTGCACCTCTTGCTTTTTCGGTCATCTCTTTCCTTCTTGTTTTATGTGGATGAGGTGCGCTCAACGATGATGCGCACTGCTCAAAGCCAGATCGCCACCGCCGAATAGATCGTCAGCGCCACCATCACGCCGCTGAATAGTGCACGCCACAGCGGCTGCGTCAGGTA
Organism: Herbaspirillum rhizosphaerae; assembly: GCF_001189965.1. Classification (GTDB taxonomy): domain Bacteria; phylum Pseudomonadota; class Gammaproteobacteria; order Burkholderiales; family Burkholderiaceae_D; genus Herbaspirillum; species Herbaspirillum rhizosphaerae. Next base: position 325,682 of record NZ_LFLU01000001.1, on the reverse strand, counting down.
ACGCCGCAGCACCGCACCGGCGCCGGCCCACACGCTCACGCACGGCAAGTTCACCACGCTGAACACCAGGCAGTAAATCGCAATCGCCAGCCACACCGGCTGTATCAGCGGCAAGAACGCCGATGCGCCGGTAATCGCCATCACCCATGCCTTGGGATTGGCGAACTGGAACAAGGCCGCACCGAGGAAGGACATCGGCCGCACGTCGGCGCGCACATCCTGGCTGAAGCGCATGCTGCGCAGCTTCCACGCCAGATAGAGCAAGTAAGCGGAGCCGGCGACCTTGAGCAGCACATGCACCGCCGGCACCGCCACCACCAGGCTGCCGATGCCGGCGGCGCAGATTGCCAGCAGCACGGCAAAACCGAAGGTGATCCCGAGCATATGCGGAATCGAGCGCACGAAACCGAACCACACGCCCGACGAGGTCAGCATGATGTTGTTCGGCCCCGGCGTGATCGAAGTGACGAAAGCGAACGACGCCAGCGGCAACAGCGCCTCCATCTCAATACCCTCCCCGGCGCGGCGCCAGGCCGGTGCGCGCAAACCTGCCGGGCTTGCCGAACCGCCGTTGCCAGGCCGAGCGCATCGCCAGGCAGCGCGTCTTCAGCCACAGCGGCAATGTCAGTTCAGCGCGGTGTTCCAGATAGATCTCGCTGGCGATGGCGGCTTCGATCACCACCATCTTGCCCGGCTGTACGATGAGCGCATCGCCGGCGCTGAGCCAGAAGTCTTCCGGACGGCCTTCCTGCGTAATCCACACATGGCCGCGACGCACCAGCAGCAGACGGCTGCGTTCGAACTTGCCGGTCGCCAGCGCGCCGCTGCCGAGATGCAGGTGATGATGCTGTTGTGTCAGCCTGGTCATGCCGCCCTCCTGTTGTCTGCCGATGTTTGCTGTTGCTCCTGCCCTGCGTCCGGACGGCAGAGGATCTGCGCGAACATGTCGTGATCCACGTTGCCGCCCGACAGCGTCAGGCCGATGCGTTGCCCTTGCAGGCGATGGCGGACCTGCATGGCCGCCGCCAGCGCCGCGGCGCCCGCGCCTTCGGCAACGTTATGCGTCGCGGTGAAATACAGCTTCATGGCGTCGGCCACTTCGTCGTCGCTGACCGCGATCACTTCGTCCACCTGATCCAGGATCACCGCCAGCGAAGCATCGTCCGGTACCCGGCAGGCCATGCCGTCGGCGATCAGCGTGCTGACCGGCGACTCGATCTTGCTGCGGCTTTCAAACGACAGCTTGTAAGCCTGTGCATGCGCCGACACCACGCCGACGATGCGGGTGCGCACGTTCAGTGCGCGGCGTGCGGCGGCGGCGGCGCAAATGCCCGAGCCCTGGCCGATCGGGACGAACAGCACGTCGAGATCCGGCTGGGCGCGCAGCAACTCCATCCAGTAGGTCGACACGCCGGCGACGAGGTCGCGGTGGAACGACGGAATCATGTGCAGCGCATCGCGTTCGGCCAGCATTGCCGCATGCTCGCGGCTTTCCTGGAACTCCTTGCCGTGCTCCACCAGCTCGACGCCGAGCGCCTGCATGGCGGCATTTTTTTCCTTGCTGTTGCCTTGCGGGACGACGATGGTGGCGGCGATGCCGTAACGGCGTGCAGCGAAACCGACCGACTGTCCGTGGTTGCCGCGGGTGGCGGAAATCACGCCGCGCACGCGCCGCGCCGGCGGCAGTTGCGCCAATGCCTGCAGGTAGACCAGACCGCCGCGGATCTTGAAGGCGCCGGTCGGCGTATGATTCTCATGTTTGACCCAGGCCTCGGTGCCCAGCGCAATATTGAGCAGCGGCCAGGAATATTGCGGTGTGGCCGGCATGGCGGCATACACGGCCTTGGCGGCTTGCTCGATCTCGGCGTGGGTTGGCAACAAGTCATTCATGGTTCATCTCCTGCATCTGGGTCTTCTGGGCGCTCGCAACAACAAGCGTCGTAGTCACTTCATCAACTGTCGCCTATCCGCTGTGGGCCGATTGACTCCGGTCATGACATGGGTCTATCCTAATCGACATTACCAGTACAGTACCAGTACACTTAGACAAATAATCTCGAACATTGTCACGGCCAAATGACCAATACAGCTACCCGACTCAAGCCTGTCACCTCGCCTGCCTCCTCTGCCAATGCGCCGACGACGCTGCCCCTATTGTCGCGCGAAAGCGGCGATTCGCTGGTCGATCAGATCGTGCGCACCGTACAGTCGCGCATTGACGACAAGCTGCTGCGCACCGGCGCGCGCATGCCATCGATACGACAATTCGCGGATTTGCACAGCGTATCGCGCTTCACCGTGGTGGAAGCTTATGACCGCCTGGTGGCGCAGGGTTTTCTGGAATCGCGGCGCGGATCGGGGTTTTATGTGCGGGAGCGTTCACCTGTCGCCGGCGCCGCAACGACCGGTACAGTTTTGCCGCTACGCAGCAATCCTGCTCAATCCGGCAATGAACATGGCGCGTTTGACAACGGTGCTGCCCAGCCGCAGCAACTCGATGTGGTATGGCTGGTACGCAACATGTTCCGCCAGATGCCGCCGCAAAAGATGCCGGGCGGCGGCTTGTTGCCGCCGGACTGGCTCGACGGCGACCTGATCGGCAACGGCCTGCGTTCGGTGGGACGGCAAAATCAGTCGCTGCTGCTGACCTACGGCACGCCGCAAGGTTTTTTGCCGCTGCGCCAGCAACTGCAACTGAAACTGGCCGAGCTGGAAATCACCGCCGCGCCGGAGCAGATCGTCATGACTTCGGGCGTGACGCAGGGGCTGGACATCGTCGCGCGCCATTTCCTGCGGCCCGGCGATGTGATCTTCGTCGACGATCCTGCCTGGTTTCTGATGTTCGGCTCGTTTGCGGCGATGGGCGCGAAAGTGGTCGGCATCCCGCGCCTGGCCGACGGCCCCGATATCGCCAAGCTGGCCGAGCTGGCGGCGTTGCACAAACCGCGCCTGTACGTGATCAATTCGGTGCTGCACAACCCGACCTCGACCTCGCTGTCGGCGGCCAAGGCGTTCCAGATTCTGCGCCTGGCGGAAGAGCACGATTTCACCATCGTGGAAGACGACATCTACTGCGACATGCACCCCGGCGCGGGCGTGCAGGCGGCCACGCGCATTGCGGCGCTGGACCAGCTGCAGCGGGTGATTTATCTCGGCGGTTTTTCCAAGACGCTGTCGGCCAACCTGCGCGTCGGCTTCATCGCGACCTCACCCGAACTGGCGCGCCATCTGTCCGACCGCAAGATGCTGTCGACCCTGACCACCAGTGAAATCGGCGAGCGCGTGATCTACAAGATTTTGTCCGAAGGCCACTACCGCAAACATGCCGAGCGTTTGCGCAATCGCCTCAACGGCGTGCGCGACAAGGTGGTGCGGCAACTGGAGCGGGTCGGCCTCGACACCGGCCTGGCGACCGCCAGCGGCATGTTCATCTGGACCGACGCCGGACGCGACACCAATGTATTGACGGAAAAAGCGATGGCGCAGGGATTTCTGCTGGCGCCGGGCAGCCTGTTCTCGCCGAACCAGCTGCCGTCCACCAAGATGCGCATCAATGTCGCCAGCATGAGCGACCCCGGCATCTGGCGTTTTCTGGATGAAGAGCTGGGCAGGTGAAATGTCCGCTACCTGTTTGAATCAGGTAGCGGATAAAACAGCATCAGGCCAGGTGGATCCGTGCAATTTCCTGATTGGACGCGTTGTAGAACGCATAGTCGGTCGTACCGGGGAAGTAGACGTAGTGGTCCGATCCGTTGGCCGCGATCTGCAAGCTCTCGGTGTTGCTCATCTTGACGGTGAGAATATGCGAAGTGGCGCCGCTGGCGATGCCCATGTTGATGACGTCGGTGGCGGTGATCACGATATTGGTGCCGGAGCCGCTCGTCATGTCCAGGGTCGTGATGCCGGTGACCTTGTTGGAGAAATTGGCCAGGGTGATTGAGCTGCCCAGGTCGTCAAAGTGCAAGGTCGTGGTTCCGAGGCTGCCGTTGATGCTGGAGATGTTGGTCGCGCCGGTAGTCTGGTTGACCATGTCGCTCTGTGCGCCCAGCGCGCTGTGCGAACCGGCGCTGACGTTGATCGTATTGGCGCCGCTGCCGGTGGTGACGCTGTTGGTTCCACCCTGCTGGACATTGTAGATGTCGGTGCCGCTGCCGGCGCCGCCGCCCTGCAGCACGTTGGTGTTGGTGGTGCCGAGCGCCGTCAGCGTGTTGGCGTTGGCGTCGCCGATCAGCGTGCTGTTGACGTTGGCGCTGCCGGTCAGGTTTTCGATGTTGGCATACGTGTCGCCCGCGGCATCGCCGCCGGTGCCTACGTGATTCCCCAGATCGGCCGTGATCGCGGTGGTGGTGGAGTATTGATAGCTGACCGTATCGATACCCGCGCCGCCGTCGAATCGGTTGAGATTGCCGTCGGCCACAAAAGTATCGTTGCCGCCGCCGCCGGTCGCGTTCTGGATATTGGTGTAGGTGTCGCCGTTCGCAAACGAAGTCACGCCGGTCACCGCGTCGCCGCCGACGTGGTTGTACAAGTCCACCAGCACGCCGACGTTGGAGCGCGCATAGCTCACCGTATCGCCGTTGGCGCCGTGGCTGCTGCCGTTGAAGGCATTGGCGGCAGCACTGGCAAAGAAGGTGTCGTCGAAGTTGCTGCCGATGATATTGGCGATGCCGGTGAATTTGTCGCCGGCCGCATAACCGCCGCTGGTGCCGCTACCGGTGGTATTGGACAAATCCACCGTCACTGCGGCATTCGAGGACAGATAGCTCACGGTGTCGACGCCGCCCGCGCCGCCGTCGAAACTGTTGGCGATATTGTTGGCCACAAAGGTATCGTTGAAGCTGCTGCCGATCAGGTTGTCGATCAGGCTCAGCTTGTCGCCTGCAGCATCGCCGCCGGAGGTGCCGGTGCCGTCGATGAAATTCAGATCGACCGTGACGCCGGTAGCGGAGCCGGCATAGCTGGCATAGGTATTGGCATGATTGCCCGCAGTGCCGGCCAGCGTGTCGCCGCCGCCCAGGCCTGTCAGCACGGTCTTGCCCGCTGCAGCACCGGTCAGTATGTCGGCGAAGGTGCTGCCGATGATGTTTTCCATGTTGGCGTAGGTGTCGCCTTGCGCATAACCTCCGGAACCTGCGGAGTTGTTGCTCAGGTTGACGGTGACGCCTGCAGTCGAGCTGATGTAGCTGACCGTATCGGAACCCGCGCCGCCGTCGAAACTGTTGGCCTGCGAGTTGGAGATGAAGGTGTCGTCGTTGCCGCTGCCGATCAGGTTGTCGATGAAGCTGAGCTTGTCGCCGGCAGCATCGCCGCCGGAAGTGCCGGTGCCGTTGGTAAAGTTCAGGTCGATCGTCACGGCGCTGCCGGAACCGGCATAGCTGGCGTAAGTATTGGCGCGATTCGCGGCGACGCCGGTCAGCGTATCGCCGCCTGCCCCGCCGGTCAGCACCGTCGCGCCGGTCGAAGCGCCGGTGAGGATATCGTTGCCGCTGCCGCCGATCACGTTCTCGATGCTGATGTAGGTATCGCCCTGCGCGAATCCGCCCGAGCCGGTGCCGCCGCCCACGCTCAGATTGACGGTGACCGCCGCGCTGGAACCGGCATAGCTGACCGTGTCGCTGCCGGCCGTACCGCCGTCGAACGTATTGGCGGAGGCGTTGCCGACAAAGGTGTCGTCGTATTGCGTGCCGATGACGTTCTCGATACTGGTATAGGTGTCATTGGCGGCGAATCCGCCGGTACCCGCGCCCGTATTCAGATTCACAGTGACGCCGTTGCCGTCGTTGGCCGCCGCGTAGCTGACCGTATCCGACCCTGTGCCGCCGTCGAACTTGTTGCCGGCTGCGCTGGCGATGAAAATATCATCGCCTGAGCCGCCCGTTACGTCCTGGATATTGACGTAGGTATCGCCTGCCGCGAGGCTGCCGGTGCCGCCGCTGCCTGCGCCGGTGAAGAGATTGACGGTTTCCGCGACGGTCGAATTGGAATAGTCGACGCGGTTGTGCGACGTTGCGGTGCTGGTGCCGCCGTCGAAGTTGTTGGCGGCCGCGCTGGCGACAAAAATGTCGTCCGCCGAACCGCCGGTGACGTCCTGAATATTCGTATAGGTGTCGCCGTTGGCCAGGCTGTTGGTGCCGCCTGTGCCGGCGCCGCTAAACAGGTTGACCGTTTCCGACACGGTCGAATTGACGTAGCTCACGCGGTTATGCGAAGTGGCCGTGCTGGCGCCGCCGTCGAATTTGTTGGCTGCTGCGCTGGCAATGAACAGATCGTCGGCCGAGCCGCCGGTGACGTCCTGGATGTTGGTATACGTATCGCCCTGCGCCAGGGTGCCCGTGCCTGCTCCGGTGAACAGATTGACCGTTTCCGATGCGCCGGAGTTCGCGTAGCTGACGCGGTTATGCAGGGAACCGGTGCCGCCGTCGAACTTGTTGGCGGCCAGGCTGGCGATGAAGGTGTCGTCGGCGCTGCCGCCGGTGACGTCCTGGATATTCGTATACGTGTCGCCATTGGCCAGGCTGCCGGCGCCGCCGGTGCCGACGCCGAGAAACAGGTCGACCGTCTCCGCTACCGTCGAGTTGGTGTAGCTGACCTGGTTGTGCACAGAGCCGGTGCCGCCGTCGAAATTATTGGCCGCCGCGCTGGCGACGAAGATATCGTCGGCAGTGCCGCCGGTCACGTCCTGGATGTTGGTATAAGTGTCGCCGTTGGCCAGGCTGCCGGCGCCGCCCGTACCGGCGCCGGTAAACAGGTTGACCGTCTCCGCAACGGTCGACGTGGCGTAGCTGACGCGGTTATGCAGCGAACCGGTGCCGCCGTCGAATTTGTTGGCGGCCGCGCTGGCGATGAACAAATCGTCGGCCGAGCCGCCGGTCACGTCCTGGATGTTGGTGTAGGTATCGCCGTTGGCCAAACTGCCGGCGCCGCCCGTGCCTGCGCCGGTGAGCAGATTGACCGTCTCCGACACGATCGAATTGGCATAGCTGACGCGGTTGTGCAACGAGCCGGTGCCGCCGTCGAAGTTGTTGGCGGCCGCGCTGGCGATAAACGTATCGTCCGCTGTGCCGCCGGTGACATCCTGAATATTGATATAGGTGTCGCCTTGCGCCAGCGTACCGGTGCCGGCGCCGACGAACAGGTCGACCGTTTCCGAAGCCGTCGAGTTGACGTAGCTGACACGATTATGCGAGGTCGCTGTGCTGGCGCCGCCGTTGAAGTTGTTGGCGGCCGCACTGGCGATGAACAAGTCGTCGGCCGAACCGCCGGTGACGTCCTGGATATTGGTATAGGTATCGCCTTGCGCCAGCGTACCGGTACCTGCACCGGTAAACAAGTTGACGGTTTCCGACGCGGCCGAATTGGCGTAGCTGACACGATTGTGCGAAGTGGCCGTGCTGGTGCCGCCGTCGAAGCTGTTGGCAGCCAGACTGGCGACAAAGGTATCGTCGCCGGAGCCGCCGGTGACGTCCTGAATATTGACGTAGGTATCGCCTGCGGCGAACGTGCCGCTGCCGCTGCCGAGGAACAGGTCGACCGTTTCTGCTGCGGTCGAATTGGCGTAGCTCACGCGGTTGTGCAGCGAACCGCTGCCGCCGTCGAACGCGTTGGCTGCCGTGCTGGCGACAAACGTATCGTCGGCCGTGCCGCCGGTGACATCCTGGATATTGGTGTAGGTATCGCCGTTGGCCAGGCTGCCGGCGCCGCCGCTGCCCGTGCCGAGATACAGGTCGACGGTTTCCGACACGGTCGAATTGGTATAGCTGACGCGATTGTGCGAGGTTGCCGTGCTGGTGCCGCCGTCGAACTTGTTGGCGGCGGCGCTGGCGATGAACAGATCGTCCGCGGTGCCGCCGGTGACATCCTGGATGTTGACATAGGTGTCGCCATTGGCCAGACTGCCGGCGCCGCCGCTGCCGTTGCCGGTGAAGAGATTGACGGTTTCCGCTACGGTCGAGTTGGCATAGCTCACGCGGTTATGCGAAGCCGCGGTGCTGGTGCCGCCGTCAAAATTGTTGGCTGCGGCGCTGGCCACAAAAATATCGTCCCCCGAACCGCCGGTCACGTCCTGGATATTGCTGTACGTATCGCCGTTGGCAAAACTGCCGAGGCCGCCGGTGCCTGCGCCGATAAACAAGTTGACCGTCTCGGCCACGGTCGAATTGACGTAGCTCACGCGATTATGCGACGCCGCCGTGCTGACGCCGCCTTCGAACGCATTGGCTGCCGTGCTGGCGATGAACAGGTCGTCCGCGGAAGAGCCGATCACGTTCTGGATGTTGGCGTAGGTATCGCCCTGCGCATAGCCTCCCGTGCCCGTTCCGGCCACCAGATCGACGGTCACGGCCGCGCCCGACGACGCATAGCTGACGGTATCCGAACCGCCGCCGCCGTCAAAACGGTTGACGTCGTTGGAGGCGACGAAAATATCGTTATAGGACGAACCGATGACGTTCTGGATATTGGCATACGTGTCGCCCGCGGCAAAACCGTTGCTGCCGGCCCCGGTCACCAGGTTGACGGTAACGCCCACGCCGTCGCTGGCGCGCGCATAGCTGACCGTATCGCTGCCGGCGCTGCCGCCGTTGAATGCATTGGCCGCTGCGCTGGCGATGAAGGTGTCGTTGAATGCACTGCCCGTCACGTTCTGAATATTGACATAGGTATCGCCTGCGGCATATCCGCCGGCGCCGGTGCCATCGACCAGATCGACTGTCACCGCAGCGTTCGACGATGCATAGCTGACGCGGTTCGAACCGCCACCGCCGTCGAAGTTGTTGTTCGCCAGGTTGGCGACAAAGGTGTCGTCGAAATTGCTGCCGGTCAGATCCTGGATATTGGACAGCTGATCACCCTGCGCATAGCCGCCGCTGGTGCCCGTGCCGTTGGTAAAGTTTAGGTCGACGGTCACGGCGGCATTCGATGCCGCGTAGCTGACGCGATTGTGCGAACCGGCGGTGCTGACGCCGCCGTCGAGCTTGTTGGCGTCGGCGCTGGCGATGAAAGTGTCGTCGGAGGCGCCGCCGACCAGATTCTGGATATTCGTGAAGGAGTCGCCGTTGGCGTACAGGCTGCCGCCGGTGCCGGTGCCGATGGTATTGGTCAGGTCGATCGTGACCGAGCCTGTGGCATAAAAGTAGCTGACGGTATTGACGCCGCCGCCGCCGTCGAAATTGTTGACGTCCGAACTGGCGATGAAGGTGTCGTCAAAATTGCTGCCGATCACATTCTGGATATGCGCCAGCGTATCGCCCTGCGCATAGCCGCCGCTGGCCGTGCCGTCGTACAGGCTGACCGTGACGCCGGCGTTGGACAGCGCATAGCTGACCGTATCCGAACCGGCCAGGCCGCCATCGAAATGGTTGGCCACGGCGCTGGAAATGAAAGTGTCCGAATACGAACTGCCGGTCGCGTTCTGAATATTGGCGTAGGTATTGTTCTGCGCATAACCGCCGCTGCCGGTCATCGTCACCATGTTGACCGTGACGCCGGCGTTGGAGGCGCCATAGTTGATGGTGTCGGAGCCGCCGCTGCCGCCATCGAAGTTGCGGCTGTCGGGGCCGGCGATGAAGGTGTCGTTGAAGGCGCTGCCGATGACGTTCTGGATACGGTTGTAAGTGTCGCCTTCGGCATCGCCGCCGACGCCGCGGCCGCTGACGAAGTTGACCGACACGCCGGCCGCCGAATTGGCATAGCTGACGGTGTCCAGACCGCCGCTGCCGCCGTCGAAACTGTTGGCGTCGATATTGGCGACGAAGGTGTCGTTGAAGGCGCTGCCGATGACGTTCTGGATATGCACGTAAGTATCGCCCGCAGCCGAACCGCCGGTACCCACGCCGGTGCTCAGGTTGACGTTCACGCCGGCGGTCGAGCTGGCGTAGGAGACCGTATCCGAACCGCCGCTGCCGCCATCGAAATGATTGGCCAGCGTATTGGCGATGAATACGTCGCTGTAGGCGCTGCCTGTCGCGTTCTGAATCGAGACATAGGTGTCGCCCTCGGCATAGCCGCCGGTGCCGGTCCCGGTGATCAGGTTGACCGTCACGCCGGAAGTGGAGGCCGAATAGGACACGGTGTCCGAGCCGCCGGTGCCGCCGTCGAGGCGGTTAACCTTGTCGTTCGCCACGAACGTGTCGCTGTAGGCGCTGCCGATCAGGTTCTGGATATTGCTCAGCACATCGCCTTGCGCATCGCCGCCGGTGCCCAGACCGGTGGTCAGATCGACTGTCACACCGGCCGTGGATGTCTTGTAACCCGCGGTATTGACGCCTTGCGTGCCGCCGGTCAATACGTCGGCGCCGGCATTGCCTTGGAAGTAAGTGTTGCCGCTGCCGCCGATGATGGTATCGACGCCGGCGCCGCCATACAGCGAATCGTTGGCGTTGCTGCCGTAAATGGTCACGCCGCCGTCGCCGGCATGGATCTCATGCGGCACGCCCTGCGCCGGCAACACCCAGACGCTCTTGCCGGTGGCAGGATCGAGATAGGTCAGATCGGTATAGGCGCTGGCATCCTTGATGACGACCACGCGCGAATCCATCAGGTGCGTGATGCCATCCGCGGTCAGCACCGCCACATCGAAACTGATCGTCGACGTCGGCGATGTCGCCTGCGTCGGATCGGCTACCTGTGTGGTGTATTGCACTTGCAGCGCAAACGACTTGTCGCCGGCATTCGGCGTGATCTGGTAGACGCCGCCGCCCAGGCTGACCGCATTGAGGATCGTCATCGTCGACGGCACGCCGCTGATGGTGATCGTCTTGACGGTGCCGTCGCCGGTGACATTGAGTTCGAAAATCTTGATGAAGGCATTTTGCGTGGTGCTGCTCGTGGCATAAATGGTATGCACGTCATTACCGGCATTGATGATCTGCGGCGCGAACTGCACGGCGTTGGAGCCGTCCGACGCCGACGCGGCATTGCCACCGCTGCCGAACAGCACGCTGCCGACCTGCGTCTGCGTGGTCAGGTTGACCAGGTTGAGATTCATCGCCGGCGTCTGCGGTCCCACCACGGGATCCGTCAATGCCGCTCCCGGACGTTCCTGGATCACCGGGGACAGCAGCTTGATCTGCACCTCGGCGCCGTTCGACGCCGGCGGCGCCGGCGGAACCGGGATCGACGGCAAGGCCAGATTCTGCAAGCCGTTACTGGTCAGCGAACCGGCGTTCTCCTGAATGACCTTCGCCAGCTGGCTGGTCGCGGCCGGATTGATCTGCGCATTGTTGTTGGAGGTGAAGTGATTGTCCGCAGCGGCGTCGGCGGTGGGATCCGAATTGAGGATCTTCGACTGATCGCTGTTCGCCAGCGGAATCTTGCCGACCAGATCAAACAGGCCGGAGGTATTCTGCGGCGCGTCGTTGAAGATAACCTTGGAGTTGTCATCCATTGCTCCCAGAGCACCGCCGGCCAGCACTGTTTTGCTGCCGTCCGCCATCTCCAGCACCATGTCGACGTCCACCACCTGCACATGCTTGACCGCGCTGCGCGGCACATTCAGGTGATAGCTGCCGCCCTGATCGGGCATCGCCACGCTGGCAGAGCCGGCAACGGGATTGGCAGCATTAGCAGCATTGGCAGTCTTGCCGGCATCGCCGGATTTTGCTGGAGTAGGTTTTGGTGCAGTTGCCATGGAAAACCTCGCTATCGGAGATTAATTACAAATTCACGAATTCTTGTTTGCTACAACTATCGCTAAACTATTGCTGCAATATCTGCGCACTCGGCCCGTCGGCGACGATCTTGCCGTCGTTGAGCACGATGATGCGATCCATCTGTTTGAGCAGCGCGGTGCTGTGGGTTGCAATCACCACCGTGCGCTGCGCCGAAAATGCACGAAGACGCTCGATGATGCGCGTCTCGGTGGTCTGGTCGATGCCGGTGGTCGGCTCATCCAGCAGCATCACGGTCGGCATGCCGGCCACGGTGCGCGCCAGCGCCACCATCTGCCGCTGGCCGCCGGACAGGTTGCCGGGCGCTTTCAGCAGTTGGTCCAGGCGCAGTTCGCCGCGCGCAATCAGGTCGTCCACGCTGGAAACCGCCAGCGCCGTTTCATACACTTTGCTGTCGATGCGATCGCCGACAAAAATATTGGACGCCAGGCTGCCGTCGAAAATGAAAGGTTCCTGCGGCTTGTAGCCGATGCAACGCATGCGCACCGGCGTTGCATAGGCCGTCACCGCAACGCCGTCGATCAGCACCTGGCCCTTGCCCGGCTCGACCCTGTGCAAGCCGGCCAGTGCACGCAGCAAGCTGCTCTTGCCGGAACCTGAGCGACCGACGATGCCGACCTTCTCGCCCGGCCTGATCGTCAGCGAGACGTTGTCCAGCGCCGGCTTTTCGTTCTTGTCCAGATGCAGCGTCAGATTGACCACCTGGATCAGGCCGCTCATGTCCTGCCGCAAGACGTCGGCGACTTCTTGCGCCCCGCCGCCGCCCTCGTCGTCGAACATGTCTTCGAATGCGGCGCGTGCGCGCCTGAACATTTCCAGGCGTCCCAACACCGTCGCCACCGACGACGTCATCGAGGTGGCGCGGCTGATCAGCAGCGAACTGGCGATCAGCGCGCCGACGGTCAGTTGATTGTCTTCCACCAGATACACGCCGACCACCAGCGTCGCAACCGAAATGAAGGTATTGCCGACGGCCGACGTGGCGTAGCCGACATTCATCCAGAAACGGCTCTTGGCCATGCCCACCGCATTGTCGGCGGCGTCCGACAGGAAAGTCTTGAGCAGCCGGTATTGCAGAGGCGAGGTCTTCAGCGTCTCCATGCCGAACACCAGGCTGGCCAGCTTGTCGGTCTTGCCGATGCCGGATTTCATCGCGGCGTTGCCGTAATCGGTGGCCGGGATCTTGCACAGCAATTGCGCGCTCACCAGGATCGCGCCGCCCACCAGCATGACCCACACGATATGCCCGCCGATCATGCCCAGCGCCACCAGATACAGCAGCAGGAAAGGCAGGTCGACCAGCACCAGCATGTAGTTCGACGACAGCAGGTCGCGGGCGTTGCTGAGGTCGCGGTATTTGGCCAGCACCACGCCGACCGGCGCCGTCACTTTGGATTCCAGCAAACGGCGCGCCGAGGCGCCATCGAATTCGATGTCGAAACGTCCCGCCAGCTGCTCGATGTAATACACCCGGATCACGCGCAGGATCAGTTCCAGCACGATGAACAAACCCATGCCCAGCGTCAGCGCCCACAAGGTTTCCGGAATGTGGTTGCCGATCACCTTGTCGTACACCAGCCGCGAATAGATCGGCATGAACAGGCCGAACACGTTGATCAGCACGCCGGCCACGATGATCTCGACGAAGCGGCTGCCGTAGGCGCGCATCAGCGTCAGATACACCGGGTCCTTGCGCAGGGAGCGCAAATCGGCTTGCGGCTGATCGACGTGGATTTGGTCGCTTTCGTTCATGAGGTCGTCGGGTTCTGGTCAGGTAAAGATGAAGATCAGGTGTTTTCCTTTTTGGATGACGAAATCTCGCGGAGGGCTTCGCGGATTTCAAGACGCAAATCCTTGACCATGGTCACGCGGCCGCTGCGCATTTCGTCGATCACGGTTTGCGTGTTGATGTTCTGACGCATCAGCGCTTCGGTGATCGAGGTCATCGAGGTCGGGATGGCGCCGAGGTTCTTGACGCGGTCGTTCATCATCGCCATGTGCTTGGCCAGGTCGATCTGCAGCTGGCGCGACGACAGCGCGTCGCGCGTCATGTTGCTGGAGTTCTCGCCGATGGCCTTGCCCAGTTCGCCCAGACGCTCGGACACGGCCGAGTGGATTTCGCCCTGATGCTGGATCGCACCGAGTTCGTCGGCGATGCGGATGGAGATCTGGTTGAGCAGCGTCGGCATCTGCGCGATGTGCTGCGCCGTTTTCTCGGTCATGTTGGCGGCTTCCGACTGCTGCGCCTGCAGGGAAGTCAGCGCCGACGACAGCGACACCTGGCCGCTTTCCATGGTCGAGACGATCTTCGGCAACATGTCGAAACTGCGCAGGGCGATATCGCCATTGACCGACAGGCGCTCTTCCAGCAGCGACAGGCTTTGGGTCAGGTCGCGCGCGGAGGTCATTTTTTGATTGATGATCTGGCCGACGTTGCGGATTTCTTCCAGGGTCTGCTGGCCGACTTCGTGCATGCGCGGGCCGAAAGAGACCAGCTGGCGCAGGTTCTTCGATTCTTCCATGCTGGCGTGGAACAGCTCGACGATGTTGTTGAGGCGGTCGTTCATGCCTTCCAGCTTGATACCGGCCTGCATCGAGGCTTCCGAGCTGGCGCGCGACGCCATGATGGATTCGCGCTGCAGCACCATCAAGTCTTGCAGGAACTCAGCGAGGAATTGCTCCGATACGCCCTGACGGCCGGAAGCGCCGGCGGCCGGACCGCTCATGTCGTGGATGACGTGCTGCACCATGTCGCTGATACATTCGCGCGCACTGCCAGTCAGCTTTTTGCCGGCGGCGCGCAGCGGCGTCAGCGTCAGGCCCAGGGCCAGCGAACCGATCAGACCGAACATCGATGCCGAAAACGCGGTGCCCATACTGGCCAGCGGTTTTTGCAGATCGGACACCAGATGCATGAAGGAGGCATCCATGTCGCCGCCCTGGGTCGCCTTGCCGAAGCCGTCGATCAGCGCAGCCGTGCCGACCAGGGTTTCCAGCAGGCCGATAAAGGTGCCGAGCAGGCCGAGCGCGATCATGAAGCCGGTCAGGAATTGCGGGAATTCGGTTTTGGCTTCCAGATGCGCCTGCAGGTCCGACAAGGAGCGCTCAATGGTTTCCTGTTCGATACGCGAAGTCAGGCGGCCCTTGGTGCTGGCGACGCTGGTCAGCACCTTGCCGATTTCGCTGTTCTGGAATTCCGGCGCCTTGGCCAGTTCCATCATCTCTTCGCCGCCGTTCACGCGCGCGTAAAACAGCATCAGCTTGTTGTATTCCCAGTTCACGCGCCAGATGTTGTAGACGATCAGCGAAACGCCGAACACGGCCACGCTGATGATGAACAGGTTCAGGAAGGGATTGATCCGGATCGCATGCAGCACGAAATCCCTGAACAGGAAGCCGCCCAGTAGCAGGAACATGGACGGAATCGCAGCAAGGGCATAAAAATTGCGCAGGTTTTTCATACGATCAGGTTCCGAAAAAAGGAAAACAAATAATTAAATAATCAGGATACGGCTTGTTCATTGCGACCTCATGACGCCATCGCGGCCATCGTGTTTCATCGCGGCTCCCGCAGCGCGGTCTGGCCGAACCGGTTCAGCGGCGACATCAGGTATTGCCATACGGTGCGGCGGCCGACGATCATGTCGGCGGTAGCGGTCATACCGGGCATGAGCGCCACGCTATGATCGATCTCGCGCGGGTCGCGCGTGACTTCGATCTTGACCCGGTAAAAGCGCTCGCCGCGTTCTTCCGGCACGGTGTCGGCGCTGACTTCGGTCACCACGCCTTTCATCGCGCCGTAGACGCCGTAGTCGTAGGCAGACACTTTCACCCGTGCCGGCGCACCGGTCACCAGCTGGGCGCGGTCGGTCGGCGACACCTTGGCTTCAATCACCAGCTTGTCGTCGGTCGGCGTCATTTCGATGATGGCGTCGCCCGGCTTGACCACGCCGCCGACGGTGTTCATCAGCACCCGGTTGACCACGCCGTCCATCGGCGCCCGCACTTCCGAACGCGAGACGCGGTCGTTGCGCGATTTGATTTCTTCCTGCAGGCGCGCCAGTTCGTTCTCGCTGACGGTCAGGTCGCCGCGCGCATCGGCACGGAAACGCGAAGATGCTTCGCCCATCTTGGCCTGCGCTTCGGCGATCGCCGCATTCAGGCGCGGAATCATGGCATTGGTGGCGGACAGGCGGCTCTGCGCATCCTGCGCCTTGGACAGCGACTGGATGTCTTCCAGCTGCGAGGCGGCGTTGCGCTCGAACATGCCGTGCACCAGCTTGTACTGGCGCTGCGCCAGATCGTATTCGGAGATCAGGCTCTTCTGGCGGCTGACGGCTTCGCCGACTTCCGCCTGGCGTTGCGCCGATTGTTCGCGCAAGACGCTCAGCTCTTGCGTCAGCTTGGCCTGGCGCGCCGTGAAGGAAGCCAGCTCGCTCTGCACCGCGGGATCGTCATTCCTGAGATCGGCCGGCATGGTCACCGACGAGGCCCCGCCCGCTTCCGCCTTGAGGCGCGCCACGCGGGCGCGCAGGCCGAGGATCTTGACGTTGCCTTCACCCAGATCGGCATTGGCGCGCACGTCGGCAATCGAAATCAGGGTCTGGCCCTTTTTGACGGCGGCGCCTTCGCGCACCAGGATGGCGGAGACGATGCCGCCTTCCAGATGCTGAATGATCTGATTGTGTTCGGAGGCGACGATACGGCCGGCGCCGCGCACCACCATGTCGATTTTGGCGAACCACGACCACACCAGCAGGCACAGCAATATGCCGACGGTAATCAGGATGAACAGACGCGGACGCGGCAATTGCCGGTGGTCGCCCAGTTGACTGTCCACCTTGGGTGCGATCAGACGCATCAGTTGATAACTGCGGCGGCGCAACGCCAGCCGCAGACGCAAATCCCAACGCAATTTGTCGTCGGGAAGCGTCGTCATTTTTCACCCGCCTGATATTGGATGATCACGCGCGCGTTGCTCTCGGTGCTGTTCTCGGAAGTCGCTACCCGGCTGACCAAGCGTTCCTTTTCGACGCCGGCGTCGATCAGGTGGTTACGCACCGCGACGGTGCGGTAATAGGCGCGGCGGCGCGCTTCGCTGAACTCGGCCGAACCGATCACCCCGGTGATGACGATCTTGCCTTGCTTCGATTTGACCTGTTTGACCCACTCGCCGATGCTGCCGTCGAGGGTCTTGCTGCTCGCGTCATTGAGCTCGGTGGCGTCTTTTTCGAAGTTCAGCACCACCGCCTTGTCGCCGCCCTGGATGGCGACGCCGGGCGCGATTTCCTTGGACTTCTCGATGCGCACCTGGATATTGTTGTTGCCGCTGCTGGCGGCATTGCTGCGCAGGCTGCCGGCTGAAGCCTGCAAAGGCGGCGCGGCTTGCTGGGTCTTGAGCTGGGAAATTTCGCGCCTGAGCTTTTCGATCTCGTCGGACTTGTCGCGGTTTTCGCTCTTCAGGCGCGCGGTGTCGGCGTCCTGGCCTTCGGGGGCATTGACCTCGTCGGGCTTGACCTTGGTGGAACCGGTCTGGGTCTGGACCATGCCCTTGGTGACCATCTTGTTGACGCGAATCTCCGCCAGCTTCTGCGAATAGTAGAAGAGCGTCACGACGAACACGACCACCACGAAGATCATGACCAGGACGACGTTAGACAGCGCGTCCACAAACCCCGGCCAGAAATTCTGTTCTTTTCCGCTATCCATCGATCCCCAGACCTTCCCTATTTGCCCGCAGGCGCTTTGTCCCCGGGCGGCGTCCATGCCCGGCCGGTGTTTCGTAAAATTTGATAACTGATGTCCGCTTGCTGAAACAACAACACAGCAAAATCCATGCGCGTCTGATAAGCCTGCTGGTAGGCGTCAAGCACGTCGAGCAATTGCTTGCCGCCGGTAAACATTTGTTCCAGCGATGCATCCGCCACGCCGGCGTTGGTTGAATAGGCATCGCGCGAGAGCGGCATGCGCTTTTTCACTGCGCCCAGGGTCCGGTAGTTGATCTCGATCTGTTCCTTGAGCTTGCGTTCGAGATCGGCGGCGGTGTTGCTTTTTTCCACCAGCTTGGCGCCGATCTGGCTCTGGTAATACATATCCGTGCCGCCGTTGAGCAAGTTCATGGTCATGACCAGCATCAGGCGGCGGTCCGTGGTCAGGGTCTGGTCGCCGCCGGCGCCGCGGGTTTTGGTCTGGGTCCATTCGACGGCAAAGGTCGGCGAAAACCTCGAACGCGCCGATTTCAATTCTTCGCGGACGGCATCGGCGTCGCTGCGCGCGGCGCGAATACCCGGATTGGACTCGTAGACATCCTGCAAGGCAACGCGCGATGTCGGCGGCACGATCGGCATCATGCGTTCCGGCACCTGCACTTGCTGCACACGCCGGCCGATCAGTTGCACCAACGAAACCATGGCGCTTTCCAGCGCACCCTCGTTGTCGGCCACGGTACCTTCGGCCTGCAGCGCACGGCCGCGCACGCGATCGTAGTCGAGCTTGCTGGCGCCGCCGCCCTCGACGCGCTTGCGCATGTAGTCGAGCAAATCATTCATGCGCTTGGCGTAACTGCGCGAAAACGACAGCGATGCGTAGGTGCGCAACACATCGTAGTAGGCCTTGATGGCCGCGTAATACAGCGACTCGCGCGCATCGTCGCGGCGCTGATCGGCAGCGCGCGACATCGCACGCTGCTTCTGGAAATCGAAGTAAGAACCGGCGGCGAAGATCGGCTGGCGGCCGATCAGCGTCGCATCCCAGCGCTTATGCTGGTCGGCCGCGATGATATTGCCGTTCTCGTCGCGGATCGATGCCGGCGAGGAATATTCCCGGCCTTTTTGTGTACGCACATCGAGCGTCGGCCCCATTTGTCCGAGCGCTCCTTTGGCCGCATAGTTGGCCTGATCGGCCTGCGCGGAAGTGGCGGCGTAGCTGTAACTGTTGTTGAGCGCCAGATCCAGGACCTGATCCAGGGTCAGGAACGGCACTTCCTTGTCGTCCACCGTTTCGACCTCTACCGCAGGCAAATCGATGGAGCTTCCCGAGAAATCCGGGTCGGCCTGGCGCAACATCGCCAGAATCTCGTCATTGGAGTCGCCGCTGACCAGTTCGTCCTTGCTATCGGCATTTTTGCCGGGCCGGATGATGGAATCTTCCTCGCCTTCGGGCCTTACTCGCATTTGAGGAGGCACATCCAACGGCTTTTCATCGGTTTTTGCCTGGGCGAGCGACAACATTCCGGGTTTTAGCTTGCCGGAAGGAAATTTATCATTAGGGAGCGGAAAGGCAGCGGGCGTGTCAACTGCAGAAAATGCCTGCGACGCGACCGAAAAAACCAATGCACCAAAGACTAACCTGGTATTTCTATATGTCATTGTCAGATACAACAGACCAGCATGAGAACTGGCCGCCCTCCCCCTTATACGAAAGAATTTCAACAAGCCATCAAACAGACCGACTTCGATCGTCCCCGATAACTGCCATATCTTCTTGTTGTGTATTCTTTTGGGGCATTTAGTTGCTGCCGAATTATACGTGAGGCCTCGAAAACTAGCTGCTCGCGTTACAAAAAAAACAATAAATTCTATCAAGTTTCTTCAAGGGAAATATGAATTTATGGTTACATGTACGACCGTTCGTACACTTCATTGCTCGCAAACAATTTCTTCGACAGCCCATTGAAAATCGCCCAACTAACCGCATTCTCCTTACAATACGCGGTCGCGACATTCAGGCATTTCCTGACATGTTGTTAAGAAAATACTCTTTCATTCACGAGGTAAGTACATGGCAGCACCCGAGAAACAGACCCTGGGCTTTCAGGCCGAAGTCAAACAGCTGTTGCAACTGATGATCCACTCCTTGTATTCCAACAAGGAAATTTTTCTGCGCGAACTGATCTCCAATGCCTCCGACGCATCCGACAAGCTGCGCTTCGAAGCGATCAACAACAGCGCCCTGTTCGAGAACGATCCTGAACTGAAGATCAAGGTCAGCTTCGACAAGGCGGCACGCACGATCACCATCTCCGACAACGGCATCGGCATGAACCGCGATGAAGCGATCTCCCATCTGGGCACGATCGCCAAGTCCGGCACCAAGGAATTTTTCTCGAAACTGTCCGGCGACCAGCAAAAGGATGCGGCGCTGATCGGCCAGTTCGGCGTGGGCTTCTACTCCGGTTTCATCATCGCCGACCGCATTACGGTCGAAACCCGCCGCGCCGGCACCCCGGCCAATGAAGGCGTGCGCTGGGAATCCGAAGGCGCAGGCGAATTCTCGATCGAAGCAATCGATAAGCCGAACCGCGGCAGCGACATCATCCTGCACCTGCGCGAAGGCGAAGACGAGTTCCTGTCGTCGTGGCAGTTGAAGTCGGTCATCCGCAAGTACTCCGACCATATCTCGCTGCCTATCCTGATGCAGAAGGAAGAATGGGACGAAGAGAAAAAAGAAACCGTCCAGAAAGACGAACTGGAAACCGTCAACCAGGCCAGCGCCCTGTGGACGCGCAGCAAGTCGGACATCACGCCCGAGCAGTACGAAGAGTTCTACAAGCACATCTCGCACGACTTCGGCGCACCGCTGGCATACACGCACAACCGCGTCGAAGGCCGCAGCGAATACACCCAGCTGCTGTACATCCCGACCCGCGCGCCGTTCGACATGTGGGACCGCAACAAGCGCGGCGGCATCAAGCTGTACGTCAAGCGCGTGTTCATCATGGACGACGCCGAACAACTGATGCCGGTCTACCTGCGCTTCGTCAAGGGCGTGATCGATTCGGCCGATCTGCCGCTGAACGTCTCGCGTGAAATCCTGCAAGAGTCGCGCGACGTCAAGGCGATCCGCGAAGGCTCGACCAAGCGCGTGCTGAGCCTGCTGGAAGAGCTGGCCAACAGCGACGAGCAAGAACAGAAAGACAAGTACGCCGGCTTCTGGACCGAGTTCGGCCAGGTGCTGAAAGAAGGCATCGGCGAAGACGCGGCCAACAAGGAGCGCATCGCCAAGCTGCTGCGCTTTGCCTCGACGCACAACGATTCCGACGCGCAAACCACTTCGTTCGCCGATTACATCGGCCGCATGAAGGAAGGTCAGACCAAGATTTACTACGTCACCGGCGAGAACTTCCATGCGGCCAAGAACAGCCCGCATCTGGAGATCTTCCGCAAGAAAGGCGTGGAAGTCCTGCTGCTGACCGATCGCGTCGACGAATGGATGCTGTCCTTCCTGCAAGACTTCGACGGCAAGGAACTGGCATCGGTGGCCAAGGGCGGCCTTGACCTCGGCTCGCTGGAAAACGAAGCCGAGAAGAAGCTGCACGAAGAAACCGAGACCCAGTTCAAGGATCTGGTCGAGAAGATGAAGACCTCGCTGGCCGACAAGGCCAAGGATGTGCGCGTCACCTTCCGCCTGACCGATTCGCCGACCTGCCTGGTGGCGGATGAAGACGAATTGTCGGGCAACCTGGTGCGCATGCTGAAAGCCGCCGGACAAGCTGCGCCGGATGCCAAGCCTATCCTGGAAATCAACCCGGATCACCCGCTGGTGCAACGCCTGAAGTATGAAGAAGCCAAGTTCGACGACTGGGCCAACATCCTGTTCGATCAGGCTCTGCTGGCCGAAGGCGGCGCGCTGACGGATCCGTCCGGCTTCGTCAAGCGCCTGAACGACATGCTGCTGGGCATGGCGTCGAAGTAATACCGGCGACAGCGACTGCACGGACAGCGGCGACCTTCGGGTCGCTGCTGTCGTTTACGGCCTCGTTTTTTGCGATGGATTTCTGGTTGCCATGTCGACGTCTGTTCCTATACAGTAGGACGACATCCCCTCACGGCAAGGAGCCCGTCATGAAAATATCCCCTGTTCTTTCGTTAAGCGTCATCATCGCCTTGAGCGGCCTGAGCGCGGCAGTCACCGGCTATGCCGCCGATTCCGGCCTGACCGGCTGCGCCGCAAAGAAACAAGACGTGCAGATGCAAATCGAACAGGCGCATGCGCATGGCAACAAAGCCCAGGAAGCCAAACTGAAGATCGCCCAAAAGAATCTGGAAAACCATTGCACCGATGAAGGCCTGCGCCGCGAGCGCGAAGCCGACGTGAAGAAGAAGGAAGAGAAAGTCGCCGCCCGCAAAGCCGACCTGGAAAAAGCACAAGCCAAGGGCAAGGCCAAAAAGATCGCTCAGCAGGAAAAGAAACTGAACGATGCCGAAGCCGAACTGCAAGCCGCCAAGGATACGCTTTCCAGGTAGGTCGTAATCAAGCAACACAATCAACACGCCGGAACTTGCGGTAACCGGCTCCCGGCAATCGATATTGTCGATATTGTCGGTTACCGCATCTGATATTCTGCATCACCCGACATACGATGGAAGCCGCATCCCTGGCAAGGATGCGTCCCATCACACAATGACAACATGGAATTCCACTTCCTCTCGCCGCGCAAGAATGCGCTGGTCTATCTCATCAAGATACTCAGCGGCTCGCTGATCCTGTGGTACGGGCTGCGTGCACTGGGCTTGCCGGAACCGTACTGGGCGATGATTTCGCTGATCATCGTGACCGAACCGGACATGATGATCGCCAAAGCCAACTTCCGCGCGCGGCTCATCAATACGATCTCCGGCGCCGTCATCGCGTGTTTGTGCCTGGTCGTTTTCGGCGCCAACTTTCTGTCCATGCTGATCGCGCTGACGACGGCGGTGCTAGTGGCCATGCTGTGGCAAAACTACCCCACCAACTGGCGCCTCGGCCCGGCGACGGTGGTGATCCTGATGTCGGCGGCGTTTGCCGGCGGCGGCTTGCATGAAGAATTGCACCTGGCCTTGCTGCGCGTGGCCGAGGTGATCACCGGCAGCACGGTGGCCCTGCTCCAGACCGTGGTGTACATCGGTTTCGTCAACCGCCTGCGCCATGTCGACTGAAGCGGGACGCTCGCGCATCCTGCTGCGGCCATGGCGCAAGAGCGACCTGGCGCCGTGCGCGGCGATGAACGCCGATCCGGAGGTGATGCGTTATTTTCCTGCCGTACTCAACCGCAGCGAGAGCGACTATCTGGTGCAACGCATTGAGGAACATATCAGCGAACACGGCTTCGGCCTATGGGTGCTGGAGATCCCCGGCGAGCTGGCGTTTGCAGGATTCGTCGGCTTGCTGCGCGTGCCGTTCAATGCGCATTTCACGCCGGCGGTGGAAATCGGCTGGCGACTGGCGCCGCAAGCCTGGGGCAAAGGATACGCAACCGAAGCCGCACAAGCCGTCCTGAGCCACGCCTTCCACGTACTCGGCATGAAAGAGATCGTCTCCTTCACCACCGCCGGCAACAAGCGCTCGCAGGCGGTGATGCGGCGCATCGGCATGCATACCCGGGTGGACGAAAACTTCGAGCATCCGCGCCTGCCGGCCGGGCACCCGCTGCGGGTGCACGTGCTGTATCGCCTGCGCCGCGAGCAATGGCTGCTGCAATCGGCCTATGCCGCTGCCGGCGGACTGTCCGGGGCCTCCGGATTGTTTGACGGCCGCACATAAAAAAACCGCCGCCGGTCAGCGTTGAAGCTGAACCGGCGGCGGTTCCCTTGCTACCCGGCGATCAGTCGATCTCGCGATCGCCTGAGTTTTTCCCCGATGCTTAGTGCGTCACACGTGTGGTGCGGCCCGACGACAGCAGGCGCACGCGTTCGCCGACACGGAAGATTTCATCCGCATCTTGTGTAATGGCGCGCAGTTCGCCGTTATCCAGACGCACGGTGATTTCCAGACCCGGCTTGTTGGCAATGCGCGACTCGACCTGATTGCCTGCCACGCCGCCGATCAGTGCGCCGACGATGCCGGCCGCCAACGCGCCGTTGCCGCCACCGATCGCAGAACCGGCTGCAATACCGCCCAGCGCGCCGCCGGCCACCGTGCCGACGCCGCTGGCGCCCTTGTCGATGGTGACGTTGCGCACCGACTCAACCACGCCCATGCGCACCGTTTG
Organism: Herbaspirillum rhizosphaerae; assembly: GCF_001189965.1. GTDB lineage: Bacteria > Pseudomonadota > Gammaproteobacteria > Burkholderiales > Burkholderiaceae_D > Herbaspirillum > Herbaspirillum rhizosphaerae. Next base: position 302,048 of record NZ_LFLU01000001.1, on the reverse strand, counting down.
CTCACCCTGAGCCTGGCGGGTGTTGTAGACGCTGGCCGAATTCGGCGTGACGGCGCAACCTGCTGCAAGCGAGCTGACGGCGACGATGAGGATCAATTTTTTCATGCAAAACTCCGACGGAAAGTATGCCCCTTCGGGGCGATGTCCTTGCAGCAGATTCAATACCGACGCCGCTTCTGGACGCGGTATTTGCCGCAAATAACTGTTTATATTTTAATACAGACCGCCTCTTGACCCGGATTTTCGCGATTCGTTCCCGCGCATCCGCCGCGTCAATAAGGGATACGCCAGCGCCGGTAGAGCAGGCTCAGCACGAACAACGGGCCGATCAGCAAGAATCGTAAATCTTCGAAAAACGACGGTTTCTTGCCCTCGACCTTATGCCCGACGAACTGCCCTATCCACGACGCCACGAAAATCGCCACCGATGCCGGCAATACCGACGCCGCAGGCAAGCGCGACAAGATCAGCAGCATCGCGCCGGCCATCGCCAGCATGCCCAACGCGAATGCAGGCGACAGCGTCAGGTAATACGCCAGCGACGCGATCACGACGATCAGCGCCAGCCAGGGCGCCGCTGCCCATGACAAGCCGAGCAACGACAGCACGATGGCCGGCACGCAGATGCAGTGGATCGCTTCATTGAGCGGATGGCGATGGCTTTCCGCATAACGCGCCAACAACATATCGATGCGGCGGTGGGTGACAACGCTCATGCCGGCCTCCAGACCCGATGACAGCAACAGAGAAAACAGGGAACCCCTGAATCAGCGACCGCCCGAGACGTCGATGAAGGTGCCCGTCGCGTAAGAGGCTTCGTCGGACAGCAACCACAGGACGGCGTTGGCGACCTCTTCCGCCGTACCGCCGCGCTTCATCGGCACGGCATCCTTGAGGCGATCGACCCGTCCGGCTTCACCGCCGCTGGCATGGATGTCGGTATAGATCAGACCCGGACGAATCGCATTGACGCGGATGCCTTCGGCGGCGACTTCCTTGGACAAGCCGATGGTGAAGGCATCGATTGCGCCTTTCGAGGCGGCGTAGTCGACGTATTCGCCGGGACCGCCCAGCTTGGCCGCCATCGACGACAGGTTGACGATGGCCCCGCCCTTGCCGCCGTGTCGGGTCGACATGCGGCGCACCGCTTCGCGCGCGCACAGGAAACTGCCGGTGACGTTGGTCAACAGCACGCGATTGATGCGCTCGGCCGTCATTTCTTCCACGCGTGTCTGATGTTCCAGGATGCCGGCGTTGTTGACCAGCGCGGTGAGCGTGCCCAACTCCTTGTCGACGGTCTGGAACAGCTGCAGGATATCGGCTTCCACGGCGACGTCGGACTTGACCGCAATGGCGCGTCCGCCGGCCTTGACGATGCCGTCCACCACGGCGTCAGCCGCAGCGCGATTCGATACATAGCTGATGGCGACCGCATAGCCGCGCGCCGCCGCCGATTGTGCGACTGCAGCACCGATACCGCGGCTGCCGCCGGTGACGATAATGACTGGTTGTCCCATATAGTTATCCTTGTAAGTTGGTGTGGATGAAGAAAACCTCCGCCGAATAGTGTAGCCTTATTCACCCCGCCGCGTTGCCGCCTGGCTCAACATCATTCTTCATTCCCATGTCCCGCAAACGCAGCTTCCCTCACGTCACCGACGCCAACACCCGCATCCTGATCCTCGGCAGCCTGCCCGGCGAAGCCTCGTTGGCGCACAGCCAGTACTACGCGCATCCGCAAAATAAATTCTGGGCGTTGATGTCCGATGTGATCGGTGCCGATCTGGTGTCATTGCCCTATCCGCAGCGGCTGGAAACGCTGTTGAAAAACGGCGTCGGTTTGTGGGATGTCGTCGCAGAAGCGCGACGGGAAGGAAGCCTGGACAGCAATATCCGCGACCATGTTCACAACGACCTGGTCCAGCTCCTGAACACCTTGCCGCAGTTGCGCATCATTGCCTTCAATGGCGGGACTGCCGAGAAGCTTGGCTTGAAGGCCCTGGGAAGTATCGCGGGTAATTATCGGATCATCAGATTGCCGTCGAGCAGCCCCGCTTTTACCCGTCCTTATGCGGAGAAAAAAAGAGAGTGGGAACAATTAAAAACAGGGGATGCCGCCCCCCGGGTGTTTGCGGAATAACACAGACCAAACCACGTCCTCGGCAAGAAAGGTCCGGGCGGTATTAAGATAGGTGAAACCCCGCCGTTTCGAAGGTGATTTTCAAGGCAAGTTTTTCGAGATTTCTGTAAGCCGTGGCATGTATATTGCTTAATTGGAATCTTATTTCCGGCGCATCCGATACGGCGCTTTTCGTGCCGGATCGGTGTTTACTAATCCCTCTCAGGTGAGACCAATGAAATTTGCAAAGCTGCTGCTCCTGTTGTCCATGAATCTGCTTTCCCTTGCAGCAACCAATGCCCACGCCGACGCGCTGGCCGACATTCAGAAACGCGGTGTTTTGCGCATCGCCGTGCCGCAGGACTTTGCGCCGTTCGGCTCGGTCACCCAGGACCTGAAGCTGCAAGGCCTGGACATCGATGTGGCGACGCTGATCGCCAAGAACATGGGAATGAAACTTGAACTGGTGCCGGTGACCAGCGCCAACCGCATCGCCTACCTGCAGACGCACAAGGCTGACCTCGCCATTTCCACCCTGGGCAAGAATGCCGAGCGCGAAAAAGTGATCGCCTTTTCGCAACCCTACTCGCCGTACAACAACAGCGTGTTCGGCCCGGCCAATCTCAAGGTTGCAGGTCCCGCCGATCTGGCCGGCAAGGTGGTGGGCGTTGCGCGCGGCACCTTCCAGGACATCCAGCTCACCGAAACTGCGCCCTCCAGCGCCACCATCAAACGCTACGAAGACAACAACGGCATGATCGCCGCCTATCTCGCGGGTCAGGTGCAACTGGTCGGCACCGGCGATTTCGTCGCGGTTGCGCTGGCGGAAAAGATGCCTTCCAACAAGCCGCAAATGAAATACATCATCCAGGAGTCGGGCTGCTACGTCGGCCTGCTCAAGGATGAACCGGCGCTGATGGCCAAGGTCAATACCGCATTGACGCAAGCCAAAAAGAGCAATGAACTGAACGCGATCGTGCAGAAATGGCTCAACGTTCCCCTGCCGGAAAAAATGGCGAAGCAATTTGAATAAGAGGACCTGAAGCAGCTCTGTGCGACAGGGAGCTTCGGGAAACCACCACCGGCAAGGCCGCCGTAGTGAAACAGGGCGAGCGTTGTGCAGCAGGTTTATCCAGGCTCCCGGCAATCGCATCTGGAAGCAAGAGCTTACAAAGGCAAGCATCATGAAGTTGATCGATCACATCATCGGATTTCATTCGGAAATCCAGCAAATCCGCCGCGATCTGCACGCCCATCCCGAACTGCGTTACGAAGAACACCGTACCGCCGACACCATCGCCGCCAAACTGACCGAGTGGGGCATTCCGGTCTTGCGCGGCCTGGGCGGCACCGGCGTGGTCGGCATTCTCAAGAACGGCGAGGGCAAGCGCTCCGTCGGCCTGCGCGCCGACATGGATGCGCTGCCGATGCAGGAACTCAACACGTTCCCGCACGCGTCCCGCCACGCCGGGAAAATGCACGCCTGCGGCCATGACGGCCACACCGCCATGCTGCTCGGCGCGGCTCGCCACCTGTCGCAGCATCGCGATTTCGACGGCACGATCTACCTGATTTTTCAGCCGGCCGAAGAAGGCGGACAAGGCGCCGACAAGATGATCAAGGATGGCTTGTTCGAACAATGCCCGATGGATGCCGTGTTCGGCATGCACAACTGGCCGGGCATGCCGGTCGGCAGTTTCGGCGTGCGCCCGGGGGCGATCATGGCGTCGAGCAACGCGTTTCAGGTCAAGGTCAAGGGCAAGGGCTCGCACGCGGCGCAACCGCACAAAAGCATCGACCCGGTGATCGTGGCGGCGCAGATCGCACTGAGCTGGCAAACCATCGTCGCGCGCAATACCAATCCCAACGATTCCACCGTGCTGTCGGTGACGCAGATCCACACCGGCAGCGCCATCAACGTGATCCCGGACGACGCCACCCTGAGCGGCACCGTGCGCACTTTCAGCATGGAAGTGCTGGACCTGATCGAGCGCCGCATGCACGACATCGCCACCCACACCGCCGCCGCTTTCGGGGCAGAAGTCGAATTCAAGCTGCTGCGCAGTTATCCGCCGCTGGTCAACCACGCCAGGGAAACCGCTTTTGCGGTCGGCGTGATGCAAAGCATCGTCGGCGTGGAACAGGTCAACACCAATGTCGAGCCGTCGATGGCGGGCGAAGACTTTTCGTACATGATGCTGCACAAGCCGGGCTGCTATGTATTCATCGGCAACGGCGAAGGCGATCACCGCGACAGCGGCCATGCGATCGGACCGTGCAACCTGCACAATCCCAGCTATGACTTCAACGACGATCTGTTGCCGATCGGGGCAACGTATTGGGTCAGGCTGGCGGAGGCGTTTCTGGCGGCAGCCTGAGGTCCGCCCTTTGATGTTCAGCGCTGCGGAGAGCAGGTCGCGCTGAGCAATTCAAACCTGCAAGGCCGAAGCAACCTGTCGAAGCAGCCTGTCGAAACGATCTGCAGAAATGCACTGCACTTCGACTTCGCACCGGCTGCTTCGGCCATTTCCTTCTACAAGGCGAGCTTGCCGATATCGGCATAAGCGCGGTTCAGCCACACCTTGACGCGCTGGCGTTCCAGCATGCCGAGGCCGGCGCTTCCGCTGCCCGGTTGATTGAGCGCAGCCCAGAAGCTCGCACTCTGCTGATCGATTCTCTGCATGGTGGTATCGGGCAGGCGGCGCAGGGTGACCACATTCGCGCCCAGCTTCTCAGCGCGCTCACGCTCGCCGGAGGCGTCCAGGATTTCAAAACGGTCGCCGCGGACTTCATTGAGCACCAGCACCAGCTTGAGCCGCCCGCCGAACTGATCGAGCCACTTCTTCAGCAGATCCACCGAGTCGCGGCCGGTATCCATGACATGCCACCAGGTCAGCGTCATCCCCTGCTCTTGCGCAAAGTCGAGCACGCCGGAGTCCTCTATCCACGTCGACAGCGACTGCTGGGTCTGGGCCGCGAGGTCCACCAGAATGCGGCGTTGCGGATCTTCCAGTGCGCGTTCGATGATGGGATCGAGGCTGTCGTGCCGGTCAAGCACGAGCGGCGCGGAAAAATCTGCGTAGAAGCGCAACAGCGCGCCATGCGATTTGTCCGTGTCGAAACCGAAAAACGGGATGTTCCAATCGATGAAATACTGGGCCAGCACGCGGGAGACCAGCGATTTTCCGACACCGCCTTTTTCGCCACCGATGAAGTGGATATGACTCATTTCTGTGGATCCTTTATTGACAGGTAAATGTTGACCAACGATGGGAATGTCATGTTTCGGCGACGCGACCATGATACCTGCACCATGGGAACAAGATGTGCGGTTTATGTGGAAACCGGCTGGTTTGCGGCCCGGCGCGAAAAAGCATCCGCGCTATGACCGGAAAAAGAGGATGTCGTAAAACGAGCCGTTGAAGCCGCCATTCAAAATAAGGTATTCCACTGCCCGCCCGAACAGAACGATGCCGGCGAAGACGATGGCCAGCCTGAGGATGAAGAGGATTTTTTTCAGCATGGCAGAAGTGTAGCCGATGACCGTCGACGATCGCGCCGCCGCGATGGAAGAATTGTCCTACGCATCACCCGCAATTTCCTTGTTGCAACATCGCTGTTATGCTTGGTTGGTTGACCGGCTCACCCATGATGATGCCGGCAACAGCAGTACACCTCTAATAACGACAATCAAGGAGACACTTCATGTCCACACGCGACAAGCCGCTGCATGTCAAAAAGACCGTCCTGTTCATTGCCCTGGCCTTCAGCGCCGGGCTGATGCAGACGCCAGTACAGGCCCAGACACCGGTCAACGTGCATGCCGCCGAAAAGATCGGCACCGTCCAGCAAGTCTATGACGGCGCGCTGATGCCGGATATCCAGGCCAACACCTTCCGCAACATCGACCGCCTGTTCTCGACGCGCACCGTGCCTGCCTCGGGCAAGGCCTATCCGCTGCCGGCCAGCGACAAGCAACTGAAGAATTTCGTCTTCAAATCCAACGGCAAGAACTTCGACCTCTACGACTACGTCTCGCTCAACCGCGTCGGCGGCCTGCTGGTGCTGAAAGACGGCAAGATCGTGTTTGAAAACTACCAGCTCGGCAACAGCGAAAAGACCCGCTGGATGTCGATGTCGGTGGTCAAATCGATCACCGCAACGCTGATCGGCGCGGCGATCAAGGACGGCCATATCAAGAGCATCGACGATCCCATCGTCAACTATCTGCCCGAACTCAAAGGCAGCGCCTACGACGGCGTGTCGGTGAAGAACTTGCTGCAGATGGCGTCCGGCGTGCGCTGGGACGAGACCTACGTCAATCCCAAATCCGACCGCCGCCAGATGCTGGAAGTGCAGACCATGCAGAAGCCCGGCGCCGTGCTGCAACTGATGTCCAAACTGCCGCGCGCCGCCGCGCCAGGTACCCGCTGGAACTACAGCACCGGCGAAACGCAGGTTGCCGGCGCACTGGTGCGTGCTGCAGTCGGCAAGCCGGTGGCGCAGTATCTGAACGAACGCATCTGGGGCAAATTCGGCATGGAGTCGGATGCGACCTGGTGGCTGGAATCGCCTGACGGCCTCGAAGTCGGCGGCAGCGGCTTGTCGGCGACCTTGCGCGACTACGGCCGCTTCGGCCTGTTCATGCTGGGCGGCGGCAAGGCCGGCGGCGAACAGATCCTGCCCGACAACTGGGTCAGGGATGCCGGCAGTCCCAAGATGGTGGACGGCAAACTGGTCAACTACGGCTACATGCTGTGGCCGATTCCCGATGCCGCCGGCACCATCAACGAAGGCGCCTTTGAAGCACGCGGCATCTTCGGCCAGCACATTTACATGAATCCGAAGGAAAACGTCGTCATCGTGGTCTGGGGCGCCCTGCCCAAGCCAACCGGCAGCGCGCCGGTCGGCGACAACGACTTCTTTGCCGCCGCCACGCAGGCCGTTCGCTAAGCAGCCGGCCCGGAAATCGGACGCCGCGCCCGGGGATGCTCGCCCCGGCGCGGTGTTTGTCGTTTCCGGCATTTCATGCAAGACCGCCCGACAAGGTATCATTCGGCAATTCGAATGCAGGCACCATCATGTTAATCAGAAGAAAATCCATTGAGGCGCAAGCCAATACCAAAGCCGGTCCCGGCCCCGACAAGGAAAAGTCCAAGCCGAAAGCCGCCGCGCCGCGCAAACCGAAATTTGCACCGGTGACGCTGTCGGAGCAGGACGGCGTCCGCTACCTGCATTTCGGAACGGAATGGGTGCAAGGCGCCATGCGCATCCGCAAACCCGACTGGATCGAACTGGAATACGCCCAGCAGATGATGAGCTGGATGCTGTTCAACGACGCGCCGCAACACATCGTGCAACTCGGCCTCGGCACCGCCGCGCTGACCAAGTTCAGCTACCGCCAGTTTCCGGAAGCGCGCGTGACTGCGGTGGAATTGAATCCGTCCGTCATCGCGATCTGCAACAGCATGTTCAAGCTGCCGCCGGAAGACGACCGCCTGTCCATCCTTGAAATGGACGCCAACGATTTCATCCACGACCCGCAACGCGCCGGCGCCATCGACGCCTTGCAAGTCGATCTGTACGACGCCACCGCGCGCGGCCCGGTGCTGGACACGCCGGAGTTCTACGTCGCCTGCCGCGACAGCCTGAGCGACAACGGCGTGATGACGGTCAACCTGTTCGGCGATCATCCCAGCTACGCCAAGAACCTCAAGGCGATGCGCTATGCTTTCGGCCAAGTGATCTCGTTGCCGGAAGTCCATGACGGCAACGTCGTCGCGCTCGCCTTCAAGAACAAGTTCGAGCCGGACTTCCCCGCCCTGTATGAACGCGCCGCCGCCATCACCGCCGCCACCAAGTTGCCGGCCAAGTCGTGGGTGAACGGGATCAAGAGCAATTTCTGATGTCCCGTCCGGGCCAAGCGACCGCGCTTAATACGTCAGCCGGTAGGCTTCATTGGTCAGCGTCAAACGACTGGCCAGCACCTTGATGACATAGTTGTGCAGTTGCATGGCGGCGCTGGCGTCTTCGCGTTCCAGTTGCCGCAGCCGCGACATGCTCAGTTTGTAGACCACCGTACGGCGGTCGGTGATAACGTCTGCGGTGCGCTTCTGCCCGCTGTACAAGGCCATCTCGCCGACGATGGTGGCGCTGCCGAAAGAGCGCAGGCGCATCCGCTTGCCATCGCCCAGCATCAGCGAAATGCTGACCTGGCCTTCTTCGATGAAATACATGCAGTCGCCAATCTCGCCTCTCTGGAACAACAGCGTGCCGGCTTCCAGCGTGACCGTTTCCATTCGGGAAAATAGCGAGGCCAGTTCGCGCACATCGAAATATTCCGCCAGGCTGTCGCGCAAGGCATTGCCCGCGACATTTTCTGCCTGGGCCGCCAGCATGCGGTTTTCTACCCATTCCAATGCGGCATCCAGATCGGCGAATTCTTGCGGCGCCCGACCGTGAGCGGCCGCACGCGTGATCGGCAAACGAATGCGCTCGCTAATGCCGGTCAGGATCAGCGTAGTCTTGTGCTGTTCGCACACCTGCGCCAGTTTGACGAAACTTTGCGACGTCGATGCATCCAGTCCCTGCACGTGGCGAAAATCGATGATGATGAATTCGCGCGGCAAACGCAGTTGCTCGCGCACGCGCCGGACCATTTGATTGGCGCTGCCGAAGAACAAAAATCCTTGCAGGCAGATGCCAAACACGCGTTCGCCGCTTTGCTTGAGCTGCGCATTGGTTTCCATGGTGCGCTCCATGCGCGAGTGCAATGCCGCACCGGTGAACTCCATCTTCACGCAAGAGATGCGGCCGTAGTCCACCACAAACAATATGCACGCCACCACGATCCCCAATGCCACGCCAGTGACAAAGCCCGACCAGGCAATCACTGCCAGGATCAGGAGAATCAGCAGATAGTCGCCTCGCGCCAGCCGGCGCCGTGATTTCAGCACCCATTCGTTGAGCAAGGAACCACCCAGTCCGACCAGCAAGCCCGCCAGCACCGGTTTGGGCAAGAACTCAATCGCCGGCAGAAAAAATATCGCACAGACCAGGCACATGACAGCCGCCATCACGGCAGCCATGCGATTGCGCGTGCCCGACTGATAGCTCAGCAAGGTACGGCTCAGAGACTGGCAACCGGCCACGCCGCCGAGCAGGCCGGTCAACATATTCGCCACCCCGGCCGTACGCAACTCGTGGTTGAAGTCGACATCGTGCCGGGTCGCCAGACCGACGCCGGTGGCATTGAACAGGATCGTCAGCGTCATGACCGCCATCAGGGCCAGCAACTCGCTATAGTGCGCCGCAATCAGCCCCCAATCGACCTGAGCAAGCGAATACGTCAACGGCGAATGAAATCCGTTCAGGCTCAGCGGCTCATACAGCCAGCCCAAAGCACGCGCTTGTGCAACCGACACGCCCGATATGGCGATGCCGGCAAAAAACACCAGACAGGCCATCGCCAGCGCAACCGGCAACACCGCAGGATGATCGAACTTGCGCCTTGGCAGGCCAAGCATGCCGACCGCAACAATCAACACCGGCAATACGGTCACCCAATGCAGGTGCGACAATCCTTCCAGCACGTTACCGGCGACCGGCAAGCCGGTCAGGATACCGAATGCGCCGGTCCACAACAAATAACCGGTCCCAGCCAGAAAACCGCCCACCACCGGGAAGGGTATGAACTGCACCAGGTTGCCGCGTCGCGTCGCACCCAGCATCGTCAGGAACACGCCCACCAGCACCGTACTGATCGCCACCGCCGTCAGCACGGTCGCCAGCGCTTCTTGCGGCGCGACCTTCGCCTCGCCGAGGGCAGCCCACATGCCGGTTACCATCAGCGCCAGAATACCGGTTGAATTGGAATCGGCACCGCCCACAACAAACGGCAGCGAGCTGCGCCAGGCGGCCACCAGCATCACAGCGCACGTCGTCACAAACAGAAGAGGCAGGCCCGCTTGCAACAGCACACTACCGCCATGCCCGAAAATCATGGCGCCGTAGCTGGCTGCGTAACTCATGGAAATCACCGCAATCAGGAGCGCCGCCGGCACATGCCGCAGCAGCGCCTGCCCACGGGCGATCCAACCCGGCGGCAAATCAACCTCCCCGGGCGGCGGACCGGCCTCGTCGATTCCTGGTGTATGCATCGTTGTTCTTGGTGTTGTGATGGCGGGAACTGCGAGCATCCATCTTATAGGAAAGCAGAAATCCCGGCGGCATGCCGTATTTCTACCGTTTGCAGAGGGAGACGATAATTTTTTAGACTTTTTTCAAAAAGGGGCTTCCAAGTTTGAAATTAATCGGGTTATAATCACGCCTCTTCATCGGGGGGCGTTAGCTCAGTTGGTAGAGCAGCGGACTCTTAATCCGTAGGTCGAGTGTTCGAGCCACTCACGCCCCACCAAAGAATACAAAGGGTTCCAAGCGATTGGAACCCTTTTCTTTTGCTCCGCAATTTTTCCTACGCTCCGCAAAATTCCGCATCACCTGTTAATCGTCAATACGAGTATCCGTCCAGGCAAGCAGCGCCTGTAGGCAATTGCCAAATGTATCCCTATCATTTATCTGTAGAACGTTGCTAATCTCGCTACTAGGCGATAGTACTCAAGTAGCTGTAGATTATCTGCGCTATTTCTCACTCCCATCCTTAGAAGATCACTTACGATTCCAAATAACGCTGCTCTCTTTCGCTCTAGTTCCGCTTTCTCGCCCTCCAACACCTGAATGTAGTCCGAAGTCTCATCTTCATAAGCGTCATGATGCTCGACAACTGGCTTACGGGCTGAATGTGCTGCACGAAGGTCGTCCGTATTAGTAAGCACCAAATTATTGTGTCCAATATTTGTGCGAGATTGCTCGCCCACATTTCCCGTGTTCACCGCTGGCAATGCCACTGCGGCATTCGATCTTCCGTCCGTCGGCGGATCAATTGCAATCGTTTTCCCTTCAGTGCTCCCAGTTTTTTCGCCATCGCTGTCAAGCCCACCCCATTCCGCCTTTATCTGATTGGCATATCTTATTTTGACCGTATTGGCGTTGGCACCATCTTCATATTCTCCGAGACTTTTTGCCTTCGCCTTCTTTTCCTCGGCACTTCCCTCGTAGCCCAAATTTGTGGGGTTAATGCTATCAAGCGTGCCATATCCAATCTGAACCGAGTAGTGCATCCATTGGCCGCTCCCGTTGACTTTTTCTTTAATCGGTTCTTCGACTTTTTTAGAGTGTTCGCTATTTGCAGAACTAGGAATCGCAGTAAGATTTTCTGCTACGTTACCAGGCCCTCCAAGATTGTCGTTCAGGAGATGACCTGCGATATACCGCTTACCGCTTAATGCCGAAAAATCACTCCTGCGATTAGCCCAAATCCCACTTGAAGACGGAGGTGAACCGAGCTTATGGTCGGGTCCTAACGGATTTGCAACCATGGAAACTCCTTCTCCACCAGAATCCGCTGTCGGCTCTCCCCATTGAATATTGGTTGTTCGATTCCCGCCGCCTACAACAGCAGCACCGAATCCAACTGCTTTTTTATGCCCATCATCATCATCATCTACAAGTCTCGTTCTCATTCCTTTCCAGCCATAGTGACCACGTGCATTGACAATTCCAGTGAGGTCGCCATCCGTCTTGAGGGCGCGCTGAACAACATTCACCGATCTAGACGTTGCATTGATATTTCCCCCATTCGAACTTGCGATACCTGAATGAGTAGATTTTTCAAAACCAATAGCAGCCATTCTCTCGCGTTGAAGCGTTTGCCTGTGGCTATTGGAAATGGTCTCGACAAGTTTATGCTGCCGGAGACTTTCAGGACGGTTATCCACAAAGCCGGAGGGCTGACTAGTGGTGGACTTTCCTTGTATCGGACTTGGCTGATTCTTATATATAGCTGTTGTACTAGCATACATTTTTCGCTCCCGATGTCAGCAAGAAAACTTAAGTAGTAATATCCATCATCCTTAAAACTGAATCGCCACCCATTTCACAGACACTTTCGAGAAGCATAAGACAGCCTCCCGACGGAGGCAAATCAGCCCGAAGCGGTGATGGGGAGCACAAGTAGAGCTACGGACTCTTAAGTGTTCGAGCCGCTCACGCCCCACCAAAGAATACAAAGGACTTGAATCGAAAGACTCAAGTCCTTTTCTTTTGCGCGAAACGATCGCAAGCCCGTGATGCAGGTCCGACTGCCCAGCCGACCGGCAGTTTTCGGGACTGCAGCATGGCCGCGCGCAATGGCGGCCATGCTGTTCAAGCACAGCCTTACTCAGCCCGGCTGGCGATGTGCGCATCAAACTCGCGCTGCGCTTCTTCCAGCGCCTTGAGCGCATTTTGCCAAGGCTCATAATCCGCCATGGTCAGCCATTCCTGCCCGGGATTCTTTTTCCATTCTTCCAGCTTCGAATTCAGCAACTCATATTCGCCGAGCTGCACCTCGAGCAAGACTTCGATTTTCGCCATCAATTCACTGGCGCGTTCTGCCCATGCGTCTGGTACTGCAGGTGTTTCTTGGGTTGCAGGCGTTTCCGGTGTTTCCATTTTTCCCTCCATAAGATCGTCGAATCCTAACATGAAAGGCAAGGCAATTTTGCCCTGCTGCATCGTGGCTCGTGCACGCCCTGACGGTACAATAGGCGTCAAACAATTCAACGGGACACATCATGGAAGCAGAATTCTGGCTGGAGCGCTGGCGCGACGGGCGCACGCATTTTCATCAAACGCGCGTGACGCCGCTGTTGCAAAAATACTGGCCGACGCTAGAGCTGCCGAAAGACAGCCGCGTGCTGGTGCCGCTGGCGGGCAAGTCGCTGGATATGGTGTGGCTGGCGGAACAAGGACATCGCGTGCTGGGCGCGGAGTTGTCGCAACTGGCAGTGGAGCAGTTTTTCAGCGAAAACAACCTGCAGCCGCAGATCCATGCGTCGGCATACGGCAGCCATTACGTCGCCGGCAATATCGAGATCATCTGCGGCGACATCTTCAAACTCGACGCTGCGATCCTGTCCACCTGTTCCGGCGTGTATGACCGCGCGGCGCTGGTGGCCTTGCCGGCCGCAATGCGCGCGCAGTATGCACGACATGTCTACGGCCAGCTGGCGAGCGACTATCGCGGCATCCTGATCACGCTCGACTATCCGCAGGAGCAGATGGATGGCCCGCCGTTCTCGGTGCAGGATCCGGAAGTACAGTCGATCTACTCGTCGCACTCCGATGCAGCCATCATCGACCGGCGCGATATTCTGGACAAAGAACCGAAGTTCATGGAGCGCGGCGTGAGCCGGCTCGATACGGTGGTGTACCAGCTGCAGCGTCGGGTTTAACGCGGCCAGCTCCTGATACTGCAGAGAGACACTGCCTACTTCGCAGCACTCTTCGTCATTCTTTTTATCGTTCTTGTCGTCACGCCCTTGTGCGCCGTCTGCTCACCCGCCGCTTTCGACTCGGCCGCCTCGCGCGGCGGCCGAGCCTTGAGCCAGCGCCCGAAACTGTGCAGCATTTCGAGCAAGGGCTTGAGCCTTTCGCCTTCGCGGGTCAGGGCATATTCCACGCGCACCGGCACTTCCGGGTAGACGGTGCGCAATACCATTCCGGATTCTTCCAAGGCACGCAACTCCAGCGTCAGCATGCGCTGCGAGATGTTGGGAATATCCCGGCGCAATTGGTTGAAGCGCTTCGGTCCGTCGAGCAGGAAGTGCGCAATCAGCATGCGCCAGCGTCCGCCGACCAGGCTCATGGCTTCTTCCACCGGACAACCGGACACATTCTCTTTCATACGATTTTCCCCGTCCCTGCACACCGTCAGCAACACAAAGCAACACAAGCAGCGGTATAGTTTTTGTACCTACACCACAAAAAACTGCCTTCTATACAACAGTAACCACCATCGAGATAATACCTCTCCCCGTCACCAAGGAGATTGTATGAAGCCCGGTTTGAAACTTTATTTCGCGCCTGAAACCTGTTCTTTTTCGCCGCACATCGTCCTGCACGAACTCGGCTTGCCGTTCGAGCTGATCAAGGTTAACAACCAGACCAAGCAGACTTCGGACGGCGGCGATTTCCTGAAGATCAATCCCAAGGGATACGTCGCAGCGCTGCAGCTTGCCAACGGCGAAGTCCTGACGGAGGGCCCCGCCATCCTGCAATACCTGGCAGACCTGAAACCGGAATCCGGCCTGGCGCCGGCCAACGGCACATGGGAACGCGTGCGCTTGCAGGAGATGCTGAACTTCATCACCAGTGAAATCCACGCCGGCCTCAGCCCGCTGTTCAATGGGGCGATTCCGGAAGAGGTGAAACGGATATTCAAAGACAAGCTGAACAAACGCCTCAAGCAGATCGAACACGACTTGCAGCAACGTGATTATCTGCTCGGCGAAAACTTCACCGTGGCGGATGCCTACCTCTTCACCGTGCTGCAATGGACCCGCTACTTCGCCATCGATCTCAACGGCTGGCCGGCCATTGCCGCCTATCTGGAACGCATTCGCGCACGCTCTTCCGTGCAGGCGGCGCTAGCGCGTGAAGCGATGTTCCATTGATGATCAGTCGATCATCTTGATCTGGCGCAGGAAGTCTTCGATGTCCTTGGCTGCCAGGTTGCGATATTTGCTGTCGTAGGAACCGACCGTCACGCCTCGCTTCACGCAGTCTTTATACATCCGGTTTTCTTCTGCCGGCAACAGGCGCTGACCGGTGGGGACGACTGACCTGGACCAGGATGGGACGTCGGTTTCCACCATCGGACAATCGCGGGTCGAAGTGCCCATCTGGAGATAATGCGCCCCCTGGTTGTTGTCGAAACTGTGGTTGGCGCCCTCATAGACGCGATAGTCGATGACGCCCGGATATTCTTCCTGCAAACCTTTGATCTGGTCGAGACAAAATTTGGCAGGCGTGTAGTCATCCTTGCTGCCCATCAAAAACAGCATCGGCGCGCCGGTGCGGTCAAAGCTGCCGTTCTTGCGGTAGCGCGAGTTCTGGCAGCCCGCATAGACGGGGATATGGAAAGCAAACTGCAGGTTCTTGTCCGCACGCAAAACATTGTCGCGGAAGGTCTTGATCGAGGTTTCATTGGCGGCAAGGCTACCGCGGCTGAAGCCGATGATGCCGACTTTACCGGCGTCGAAACGTGGGTCGGCAGCGATGAGTTTCAACGCGAAAAACGCATCGGCGGTGTCAGCTGCGTTGCTGACCATACCCTGATCATCGACCGTGCTGGTCACACCGCGCGGCGTGAACGAGTCGACGACGAAGCTGGCAAAACCCAGCTTGTTGAAATACGGCGCCCAGAATCCGGTGTCTTTGGCTTCTATCCCGGCGCTGCCGTGGGCAATGATCACTACCGGAATCTTGCCGCTGACAGGAATGGTCGGCATCGAGAGATAACCGAAGATCTCGACAGGCTTGCCCGGCTTTTTGGCCATCTCGAACTTGTTGGCATATTCCATCGAGGGGAAAGCGATTTTTTGCTGAGCGCAGGCATGATGGCTATAAATAACGCCGGCCAGCAGAGCGAGAACCGTTGCGACTTTACGCAGTGATGCAGGCAGATGCACAGTGAAATGGGAGAGCATGCTTTCTTCTTTCTGAATGATTTGATTTTCGCGCATGGAAAACATCAAGTAAAAATGGAGCAGATCTTGGCCGGGCTTGCGGGAAGCCCGCCAGACTTCACCCCCTGCGACCATAAAGGTAATCGATTCTTGCCAGCCGAATGAATTTCGATTCAATTTCGAAATAAGGCGATAATGCATCTCTCCATACGACAGCCTATTTGCAGCACGCCCTATGCAAGACCAGAACCCGGATCCCAGCGATATCCACCCTGCCCGCCCGTGGATCGTCCTCACGACCACCTATGACGTGGAAGCGTGGATAGATAACTACAACCGGGATTTGCAGCAGGCGGTCAAGAAGGACAACACCAGGGGCTACGGCATCTGTTTTTGCCTGGAGCTGGGCGGCGAAGTCTATATGCATACGACCTCGGAAGGCGACATCCTGCTCGATGTCACCGAAGAAGCGCAATGGGCGGCGCCGGTGATCACCGCGGCAACCGGCGTCGCGACGCCCACGTCATCGGTGTGGGCGCTGCCCGGCGATACGCTGACGCAACTGGTGCTGGGACTGAGCGGCCTGATTGCGGCCACGCGCATCGTAGTCAGCCACGCGTACAAGACACCGAAATCCTGGCCGCAGCGTTACTGAGCCGTTTCAGAGCCGGAATTCAACGCAGTCCAACGCAACGTCAACACGCCATCAGCGCAAATCAGTACTGTGGCTTTGGCTTGGTATTGATGGCGCGGCGCGCATCGGCGTCACGCTCGGATTTTTTTTCGAATTCGGTACGTTCGCAGGCGCACAGGACAAGAGCGATGCAGGCGGCCAGCGACAAGGCGATAAAGCGCTTCATGACATTCCCCATATTGACGGGTCCGATGCTGTTTGATGATGAACTGCACAGCTTGAAATCGCACCCAATATTTCCCTAGGCCAAAAGTCTAACCCAGCCCCTGTCAAAAACAAAGGACATACGTTAAATATAGCGCGATCGGCAGCCAGTGCACGAGAGCTGCGCATTTTAACTTTGCTGCCTGCTTCCCCTATTGCCCTGCTCCGCGCGTGACGGTCAGATCGTATTTCTTGATCTTGTCATACAGCGTCTTCCTGGGAATCCCCAGTTGTTCTGCAGCAAGCGCGACATTGCCGTCGGCGCCCGCCAATGCCGCCTCGATCAGGCTGCGCTCATACACATCGATTTGCTGCGGCAACGCCAAACCACCCGCGGCATCGTCAAGCACAACAGCATCGGCCACGCCCAACACCCAGCGGTCGGCGAAATTGCGCAATTCGCGCACATTGCCCGGCCAGTCGCGCTGCTGCCATTGCCCCATCTGCGCAGCAGTCCATGCCGGCGCCTCGCGGCCGTAGCGGATCGCCGCCGCATGGATGAAATGCGCCAGCAGCAGCGGGATGTCTTCACGCCGCTCGCGCAAACGCGGCAAGTCGATACTGACCACGCCGATGCGGTAATACAGATCTTCGCGAAACGCGCCCTGTCCGCTCAATTGCAGCAAGTCGGCCTTGCTGGCGGCGATCACGCGGCAATCGATGGCGATCGATTCATTGCCGCCGAGACGCTCCAGCCGGCGCTCCTGCAGCACGCGCAGCAGCTTGACCTGCAAGGCCATGGGCATACTTTCGATTTCATCGAGAAACAGCGTGCCGCCGTTGGCGTATTCGAGTTTGCCGATGCGGCGCTTTTGCGCGCCGGTGAAGGCGCCGGCTTCATGCCCGAAGATTTCGCTCTCGAACACGCTCTCCGGCAATGCGCCGCAATTGATCGCCACGAACGGTCCCTTGCGCTCGCTGGCCGCATGCAGCTGCCGCGCCACGACTTCCTTGCCGGTGCCGGTCTGGCCGTTGATGAGGATATCCACGGCGGTCGGTCCCACGCTGCGGATCAGCGTGCGCACGCGCTCGATCGCAGCCGACTGCCCGACCAGCGGCGGCGTGTCGGGATCGGCTTGCCAGGCTTCTTTGAGACGGCGGTTTTCGAGGATCAGCTTGCGTTTTTCCTGGGCGCGCCTTGCCGTTTCCACCAGGCGCTCGGCGGCGAATGGTTTTTCGATGAAGTCGTAGGCGCCCGCGCGCATGGCTTCCACCGCCATGCCGACATCGCCGTGGCCGGTCACCACAATGACCGGCAAATCCGCATCGGCAGCGACTACGTGGGCCAGCACCTCCAGCCCGGAACGCCCCGGCAGCCGGACATCGGTGACGACGATACCGGCAAAGCCGGCATGCAACAGCGGCAAGGCCTGCTCGGCGTCGGCGCAGGCCTGCACGGTAAAGCCGCCCAACTCCAGCGTCTGCGCGGTGGCCTTGCGCACGCTTTGCTCGTCTTCGATCAGGATGGCCAGTGCGGCCAGCGACGGTGCTTGCTTGTCCATCATGTGTTCTCGCTCGTTTCCGGGATCTCCGGCAGCCGCACGATGAATTCCGCGCCGCCTTCGGGCAGATTATGCGCCGACAGCTGGCCGTTCATCGCCTGCACGATCGACGATGAAATCGCCAGGCCGAGTCCCAGCCCTTTGCCGGTGGATTTGGTGGTGAAGAAAGGTTCGAACAGATGCGGCGCCACGTCGTCGGGAATGCCCGGCCCGGTGTCGCGGATGCGAATCACGACCTCCTTGCCTTCACGATCGAGAATCACCGTCACGCGCTTGTCGGCCACCAGCTCGACGCCGTCGACCGCATCGATGGCGTTGCGCAGCAGATTGATCAGCACCTGCTCGGTGCGCACGGCGTCGCCCATGACTTGCACCGGATGGCGCACGTCGATCTCGATGGCGACCGCCTGCTGCTGGAATTCATTGCGCAGCAAGAGCACGGCGGCCTCCACGGTTTGCGGCAGGTCGACGATGGCGATGGCGTCGCTGCTCTTGCGCGCGAAGCCCTTGAGCTGGGCGATGATCTTGCCCATGTGGGCGCTGGCGCTGCTGATGTGTTCGAGGTTTTCCGCAACCTGCGGCAACTGGTTGCGCCGGATGAATTGCACGGCGTTGTCGGCAAAGGCGCGAATGGCGGCCAGCGGCTGGTTCAGCTCATGCGTCATGCCGGCAGCCATCTGCCCCAGCATGGCCAGCTTGCCGGCCTGCACCAGTTCGCCCTGCGTGGAGCGCAACATGCTCTCGGTATGCTTCAGGGTCGCATAGCGGCCTTCCAGCGCCTGATTGGCGACGCGCAGCTCCTGCGTGCGAAGCGCAATGGTGGCGTCCAGTTCCTGCGCCGCACGGCGCAGGGCGTCGCGCGACTCCAGGCGTTCTTGCAGACGCCGTCTGCGCTGATACAGCGCCCACAGCGAAATGGCCGCAATCGCCATCACCAGCGCCACCCAGGTCGCCCACAACAGCGCGGTGCGGGCGATGCGCGCCTGCGAGGGAAACAGCATCAACTGCCATCCCTGCCTGGCGATCGGCTGCATGATGTGCTCGCCGAAACCGCGACGCCAGTCCTTGCGCAGGGAAGCGACGGAAGTGATCGGCTGGTCGGCGTACTGATGCGTGCCGGCCAGCTCCTGCTGCCTGCGGCTGTCGAGCGGGCGCAGGCTATGGTATTTCCACTGCGGGCGATTGCTCAGGAACACCACGCCGCTGCTGTCGACCAGCGTGATCGGATCGTCGCTGCTGCGCCAGGTGTGTTCGAATTCGGACAGATCCACTTTGACGGCCATGACGCCGATCGGCGCGCCCTGCCCGCGCGGCGCACCCGCCGGATAAATCGGCTGCGCCATGAAATAGCCCGGCTCGCTGGAGACATTGCCGATGCCGTAGAAACGCCCGGCGCGCCCGGCCAGTGCTTCGATGAAGTAAGGACGAAAGCCGAAATCGCGGCCGATGAAACTGGTGTCTTCATTCCAGTTGCTGGCGGCCAGGGTCTTGCCCTTGCTGTCCATCATGTAGATCGCCAGCACACGCGACTGGCGCTGAATCGACTGCAGCGTCTGGTTCAGGCGCGCAATCGCCTGGGCATCGTCAGGACGATGCAGCACCTGATCGACGTCCGCCAGGGCGCCCAGCGCAAACGGCATGGTCTCGAACTTGTCGAGTATCGACTGCAAGTCCAGCGCGACGATCTGCAACTGGCGCTGGCCGGCAGCGCGCAAGTCGTTGCGCGCCTTGTCGGCGGCAATATAGTAGGTCGTAAAAAAAACCGCCATCGCACACAGCGCGACGACGGTCATCAATAAGGGTGGTTTGCGGAAAGTCATGTCAGGCGAAGCGATCCAGGGCTGATTGGCCGAAATGCGGTGAGCGCTATGATACTCGCCCGGCTTGCTTTTTCGTCATGTCCGGCCTTACTTGCTCCTGCGCACCTGACCGTGCCTTCCCGCAGCCGCATCAGGCCTCGTCCTTCAGATAGCCGACTTTGCTTGGATCGGGCATGCGGATCGAGATCAGCAAGGCGATCGCGCACATCACCGTCACGTACCAATAGAAGTAGGACTCGACGCCCCAGCCCTTGAAGGTGAAGGCGACAAATTCAGCCGAACCGCCGAACAGCGCATTGCCGACCGCATACGACAGGCCGACGCACAGTGCGCGCACTTCGGGCGGGAACATCTCCGCCTTGATCAGGCCGCTGATCGAGGTATAGAAGCTGACAATCACCAGCGCCAGGGTGGCCAGTGCAAACGCGCTATAGGGATCGCTCACGTCTTTCAGCAGATGCAGAATCGGCAGCGTGAACAAGGTGCCCAGCACACCGAAGCAGAGCATCATGTTGCGCCGGCCGATGCGGTCGGACAAGGCGCCGAACAAGGGCTGCATCAGCATGTAGACCAGCAGTACGAAGGTCATGATCCCGCTGGCCAGCTTGGCGTCCATGCCGGCGGTATTGACCAGGTATTTCTGCATGTAGGTGGTGAACGTGTAAAACATCAGCGAGCCGCCGGCGGTGAAGCCGACCACCGTCAGAAAGGCGCGCTTATGCTTCCACAAACCGGAGAAGCTGCCGGCGTCCTTGCTGTTGCGCGATTCTGCGCTGGCGGTTTCCGTCAGCGATTTGCGCAGGTACAGCGCCACGACCGCACCGATCGCGCCCAGCACAAACGGCACGCGCCAGCCCCAGGCCCGCAACTCTTCCGTGCTCAGGAACTGCTGCATGATCACCAGCACCAGCACCGCCAGCAACTGCCCACCGATGAGCGTCACGTACTGGAACGAGGCGAAAAATCCACGACGGCCTTGCGGTGCGACCTCACTCATATAGGTCGCGCTGGTGCCGTATTCGCCGCCGACCGACAAGCCTTGCACCATGCGCGCCAGCAACAGCAGCAAGGGCGCCGCCGCGCCGATGGCGGCGTAGGTCGGCAGGAAAGCGATCATCAGCGAGCCGCCGCACATCATCAGCACCGAAATCATCATGGACGTGCGACGGCCATGTTTATCGGCGATGCGACCGAACAGCCAGCCGCCGATGGGTCGCATCAGAAAACCTGCGGCAAACACGCCGGCGGTATTCCACAGCTGAGTAGTGCTGTCGCCCTTTGGGAAAAAGGCAGGGGCGAAATAAATCGCGCAAAAGGAGTAGACGTAAAAGTCGAACCACTCCACCAGGTTGCCGGACGAGGCGCCGACAATGGCCCAAATGCGTTTCCGCGTATCTGCGGCCCTGGAAATTTCTTGTTTGATCATCGTTGTCTCCGGATGTATCCATATCATGTATCGATCGGCGACACGATCGCGCACCGAACAGGTTCAGTGCGTTTGCGTGCAGCCGGAATAGGGCGAATGCGCCGGTAATCGCGCCGTGCCGGTCAAACGGCAGCGCGACAGGAGCGACAAAAGTACGTTGATTCGGACGGTGATTCAGTACGAGGAAGCTGGCGTCACATCTGTCTCCTGATTATTATTTTTTGGAATCCTTAATGCAGGCTTCGTGCCAATCGGAAGAGGACGCGCAAGAAAACGCCAAGCTGTTGATTAGAAAAGAACTTTCAAAACCGCCGGAATGCATCCCCGGCTTCGGATGTGCGGAAAGCCGGAATCCGGCAGGCCAACATTCCGGACATCCAGCCTGGCATCGGCAAAAGCCGATAAAAAAACCCGGCCCCTTTCAGGACCGGGCTTGGCATGCCGGGCAACAGCGTGACGGCCGAATTACGGCAAGCGCGGCTCCCTCGGCGTGATGTCGATGGTGCGGCGCGCCTGCGGCAGCGCCGGTGCGCCGCTGATGGTGAAGACGCTGACCAGTTGCGTCAGGCTGTCGGCCTGGGTCTGCATCGATGCCGCTGCAGCGGCGGCCTCTTCCACCAGCGCGGCATTTTGCTGGGTGACCTGATCCATCTGTGTGATCGCGTGGTTGATCTGTTCGATGCCCGTGGTCTGCTCCTGGCTGGCGGAGCTGATCTCGCCGACGATGTCGGTCACGCGCTTGACGCTGTTGACGACTTCTTGCATGGTGGCGCCGGCCTGTTCGACCAGCTTGCTGCCGTTGCCGACTTTTTCCACCGAGTCGTTGATCAGGACCTTGATTTCCTTGGCGGCGGCGGCCGAACGCTGCGCCAGGCTGCGCACTTCGGACGCCACCACGGCAAACCCGCGACCCTGTTCGCCGGCGCGCGCGGCTTCGACTGCGGCGTTGAGCGCCAGAATGTTGGTCTGGAAAGCGATGCCGTCGATCACGCTGATGATGTCGACGATCTTGCGCGACGATTCATTGATCGAGCCCATGGTGTCGACCACCTGCCCCACCACGCCACCGCCCTGGGTCGCGATCTCGGAAGCGGACACCGCCAGCTGGTTGGCCTGGCGGGCGTTGTCGGCATTTTGCTTGACGGTGGAAATCAGTTCTTCCATCGACGAGGCGGTTTCTTCCAGCGCGCTGGCTTGCTGTTCCGTGCGCGACGACAAGTCCAGATTGCCGGCGGCGATTTCGCTCGATGCGGTGGCGATAGTGTCGGTGCCGCTGCGCACATTGGTGACGATGCCGCGCAGGCTGTTGCTCATATCTTGCAAGGCTTGCAGCAACTGGCCGGTTTCGTCCTTGCGGTTGACGGTGACGTCGGCCGTCAGGTCGCCTTCGGCGACGCGGCGCGAGAGCACCACGGCAGTGTTGATCGGCCGCGTGATGCCGACCGTCAGGTACCAGGCGCACAGCACGCCCAGCGCCAGGATCAGGCCTTCCAGCGCCAGCAGCAGGACGCGGCTTTCATCGGCGATGACATCGATATGCTGGGCGGTTTCATCGATGTCCTTGCGTTGCAGTTCGACCAGCTGGCGCATGGTGTCCTGATACGCGATGGAGGCCGGCACGAACAACTTGTCCAGGACGCGCGCGGCCTCTTCGACGTTGCCGGCGGCTTTGGCCTTGTTGATTTCATCGCGCGAGCTCAGGTAGAGCTTGCGTTGTTCGCCGATCTTTTGGAACAGCTTCTTTTCCTCATCGGTCTCCAGCAGGGCTTCCACCTTTTTCTGGTATTCGCCGGAGCTCTTGGAGGAAGCGGCAGCTTCTTCCGCAAAATAAGGGCCGAGCGACGGGTCGCTGCTCTTGGCGATGGCGATGGTACGGCGGATGCCGCTGGCGAGGTTGGCGTACCAGTCGCCGATCAGGCGTTCCTTGAGCAGCGGCTGGCTCATCATGTCGCGCGTGGCGCTCGATACCGCCTGCAAGCGCCAGATGCCGATGCCGGTAATCACGATAGAAAATGCCAGAATGATGGCAAAGCCCAAGGTGAGGCGTTTGCCGATCTTCATGTTTCCGATAATGTTCATTGCTTGTTTTTCATCCCTGGTTTCCGCCGCTGCTGCGGCTTGTTTTCGATGTTGCTGTGCTGCGCACCTGCCCTGCCTATCCATTGGCAGGGAGCGCTATTACACATCAGAACCAGCGATTTAATTTGCGGCAACATCAGCCGAAAAGCCCCGTAAATCGGGGCTTTGGCGTTCATAACGGACAACTGGGGCGGAAAAACGGCGAAATAATTTATCTTTGGACAACACGCGGCATTGCCGCCGTTATCTCCTGTGCAAGATCTCAGCGATCCAGTCCGACGATGAGCTTGCCCACTTCCGCCAGCACCGAATTGCGCTGTTCCTCCGGCGCCTTGGTCCTGGTGAGATAAACCGACGCCAGCAAAGGCTTGCCTTGCGGCGGCCAGATGATGGCGATGGTGTTGGTGGTGCCGTAGTCGCCGGAACCGGTCTTGTCGCCCACGCTCCAGCCGGGCTGCATGCCGGCGCGCACACGGCGGTCGCCGGTCTTGTTGCTGCGCATCCAGGCGATCAGCTGCTCGCGCGAAGACGGCGACAGCACATCGCCCAGCAGGATCCGCTGCAGGTTGTCGCTCATGGCCGCCGGCGTGGTGGTGTCGCGCAAATCCCCCGGGATGGCGGTGTTGAGCTCGGTCTCGAAACGATCCAGCCGGGTCTGCCGGTCGCCCAGCGACTTGATGAATTTGTTAAAAGGCTCCAGGCCGCCCAGGCTTTTCAGGATCAGGTTGGCGGCGGTGTTGTCGCTCAGGGTCAGCGCCGCTTCGCACAATTGCCCCAGCGTCAGGCCGTTGCCGCCGACATGCTTGCTGGTCGTGGGCGAATACGACACCAGTACGTCGTTGCCGTAAATGATGCGGCGCTCGAGCTGCTCTTGCCCGGCATCGACGCGCTTGAGAACGGCGGCCGACGCCAGGAACTTGAAGGTGCTGCACATCGGGAAACGCTCCCCGGCGCGATAGCCCCAGCGCCGCTGCGTGGCGCTGTCGATGATGTCCACGCCGAGACGGCCGCCGACGCTTGCTTCCAGCTTCGCCAGGCGGGAAACGACCGAGGAAGAGCCCATAGATTTTGTTGCCTCTTTGCTTCCGGCCGCCAGCACGCCCGTCGCCGCGCCGCTCAACGCCAGACCGGTCAGCGTGAGAAATTGTCGTCTCGCAATCATGATTTTTTCCTTGCAAAAATGGGTGTGAAGCGAAATGATAGGCAGCAACGGATGCCCTCGCAATTCATGATAATTGGCATCAGACCATAGAAAAACTGATATCAGCCGAATCCCATGCACCTCCCTCTCAATGCCCTGCGCGCCTTCGAAGTGGCGGCGCGCCATCTGAGCTTCACCCACGCGGCGGATGAACTCAACGTCACCCAGACGGCCGTCAGCATGCAGGTCAAGAACCTGGAAGAGCGCATGGGCGTGACACTGTTTCGCCGCCTGCCGCGCGGCCTGGCGCTCACCGACGAAGGCCTGGCGCTGCTGCCGGTGCTGGCGGAATCCTTCGAACGCATCGGCACCGTGCTGGGCCAGTTCGAAAACGGCCGGATGCGCGAAGTGCTGACGCTGGGCGTGGTCGGCACCTTCGCCGTCGGCTGGCTGATGCCGCGGCTGCGCGAGTTTCAAAAGACCTATCCCTTCGTCGATCTGCGCCTGCTGACCAACAACAACCGCGTCGACCTCGCCGGCGAGGGACTCGATTACGCAATTCGCTTCGGCGACGGCGCCTGGCACGGCACCGACGCCGAGCGCCTGTTTGCCGCGCCGCTGTCGCCCATGTGCGCACCGGCGGTTGCGTCGCGCCTGCGCCGCCCGCAGGACCTGGCCGGCGAAGCGCTGCTGCGCTCTTACCGCACCGATGAATGGAACAACTGGTTTGCCGCCGCCGAGACGCCCTGCCCGCCGATACGCGGCTTCGTGTTCGATTCTTCGCTGACGATGGCGGAAGCGGTGGCGCAGCAGGCCGGCGTCGCCTTGCTGCCGGTCAACATGTTCGAACGTGAATTGCGCGAAGGACGCCTGGCGTGCCCGTTCGATATTTCCATCAGCCACGGCGCCTACTGGCTCACGCGCCTGAAGTCGAAACAGCCGACACCGGCGATGCTGGCTTTCCGCAACTGGCTTGTGGCCCACGCGGCCGAAGTCGAAGCAAACTCAGGGTAAACACGAGGCGGCTACCGAAAAAATGCCGAAAAACCAGGCAAAAAAGCCACAAACCCCTCAGGAAAAGCCTGATAGACGCAAAAGCCCGCCCCTCGTAGAATAAATGATATAAACTATTTACAGGTCGCATGCTTTTACGGTTTGCGGTAAAAATGCAAACGATTACATCGATGGTTACGTAATTGCATGCGGTTGGCAACAATGTCTCAACAAGGAAAAGGGGGACATCATGAAAAGGTACTTCGCAACGCTCTACAGAAAACTGGTCGACTATCTGAACGACTCCAGTGCCCTGACGACCGGCTCCCATCGGGGCGAACCGCATTGCTGCGGCATGTATTCGGGCCTGTCCAATACCTACCAGAGCCAGAGCCACGACAAGGAATGAACCTCTTTTGCCGCTCCGCGCGCCATCGGCGCACGGAGCGGTGTTGCATCGCTTCCGCGCCCGCCGGGCCGCTCATCTGCACAGCCCATCTGCATCGACAATATCCATCTCCGCGTCCTCCGGCCGCAAGCCCCTGCTCTTCTCAATACACTCCTCGCTGCTCTGCAACAACCGCTTCCCGATCTCCTGTCTGCATGTTTCAAGATGACGCACGGCAACAGCCGCGCACATCCTGGCGACGCCGAACACCCCGCCTGAATGCCTGAAGATCGCTGATCCCTGCGCCAACCATCGCCGCCGACAGAAGCCGGATCGCCTTGCCTTTATAATTTGCCTATCTACGACGTACCAGGTCACGCAACCAGCTCATGTCCGACAACACCATCTCCCGCAACAAAGCCATGACCAAGTTCGACGGGCACGACAGCGTCTGGCTGTTCGGTTACGGCTCGCTGATCTTCAAGGCCGACTTTCCCTTCATCGAACGCCGTCCGGCGCACATCGTCGGCTGGAGCCGGCGCTTCTGGCAGGGCTCGCACGATCATCGCGGCACGGTGCACGCACCCGGACGCGTGGTGACGCTGATCCAGGATGAGGGCGCGACCTGCGCCGGCATGGCCTATCTGATTACGCCGGAAGTATTCGACCACCTCGACTACCGCGAAAAGAACGGCTACCTGCGCCTGTCGACCGACATCATTTTTGAGGATCACAGCAGCGCGGAAGGATTGATCTATATTGCGACCGAAGAGAACGCGGCCTTTCTCGGCCCGGCGCCGGAACGTGACATTGCACGCCAGATTGCGAGCGCGGAAGGCCCCAGCGGACGCAATGCCGACTACCTGCTCGGCCTTGCCGTCGCCTTGCGCGAACTGGGGAAAGAAGACGCCCACGTGTTTGAAATCGAACGGCATCTGCAACTGCTCAACGCCATCAATCAGGATTCCTGAGCAACTCGCCGCCAGCCGGCGACGATGACTACTGACGCGCCGCCAGCAGCAGCGCACCTGCGCCGATGAAGAAACCGCCGGTCGCCTTGTTCAGGCGCGCAACGCCGCGCGAGGTACGGATGAAGCGGCGGATCTGCTTTCCGCACAGGGAATAGACAGCACTGGACACGAATTCCGCGCACAGGTAAATCGATCCCAGCACCAGGAACTGATGCGGCGCCGGACGTGCGGCGTCGATGAACTGCGGGAAGATCGCCGCGAACAGCATGATCGCTTTCGGATTCGTGATGCCGAGCAAGAATTCCTGCATCACCAGCGCGCGCACGGTCTTCTGCGCAGGCGCAACGACACCGGCTTTTTCCACACCGTCGGCCAGTTCCAGTCCATGGAACTCGCGGCTGCGCCAGGCGCGGTAACCGAGATAAAACAGATACACCGCCCCCACCCACTTCACCGCCGTGAATGCCGTTTCGGAAGCAAGCAGCATGGCGCCGAGCCCCACCGCTGAAATCGTCAGGAAAATCGCAAACGCCGTCACGCGTCCGAAGGTCGCCAGCAAGGCCACGCCGACACCGCGGCGAATACCGTTATTGAGCGCGCAAAAATTGTTCGGACCGGGCACCAGCGCCAGCATGATGGCGACAGGGATGAAGAAAAAGGCGTCCATTGCGATTCCGTCTGAAGCGTGGAGAGATCGCTGATTCTAACAGCCGCACCGGTTTTTCGCTGCCCGTCTTGCGCCGCCCGCGACCTGATGCGCATCCGTACCCCGGCCCACAAAATACTTGACAAGGCCAGTACAGAGGCCTTACTTTACCGATCAGTTAATTAATGAATTGCGAAACCCATGCCTCCCGACCACCTCAGCGCGACCTTTTCCGCCCTTGCCGACCCGACCCGGCGCGCCATCCTCGCGCGGCTGGCTTCCGGAGAGGCATCGGTAAAAGAGTTGATGGAGCCGTTCGAGATGACTCCCCCGGCAATCACCAAGCATCTGAAGGTATTGGAGCGCGCCGGCCTGATCACGCGCGGACGTGCGGCGCAATGGCGGCCGTGCAAGCTGGAAGCCAGGCCCTTGCACGAAGTACATGCCTGGATCGACCAGTACCGCCAGTTCTGGGAAGCCAGCCTGGACCGTCTCGAAGACTATTTGCGCGACTTGCAGGCAAAAACCGAGAATCCGCTTGAAACCGATCTGACAACCGTAAAAACACAGACAACGCCGCAGAAAACGCCATCCGGCAAAAAACGTACAGCAAAACCCGCAGTCAAAAAATAACAAGTTGCAGAAGCAACAGCAGCGCCCTTCTTTTCCCTGATTTACCAACGACTACTTTTGAACGAGGAGCAGACCATGCAATTGCATACCTATCTCAATTTCAACGGCCAGTGCGAAGAAGCCTTCGAGTTTTACAAGAGCATCTTCGGCGGCGACATCCTGTTCATGATGCGCAACAGCGACGCGCCCATGGCCAAGGACATGCCCGCCGACAAACTCAACCGCGTCATGCACGCGCGCATCATGATTGCCGGCCAGATCGTCATGGGTTCGGACGTGCCGGAAGACTGTGCGGAAAAACCGCAAGGTTTCAGCGTCACGATCAACACGCCGGATCCGGCCGAAGCCGAGCGCGTCTTCAACGCCCTGAACGTCGGCGCGGAAGTGCGCATGCCCTTGGAGGAAACCTTCTGGGCGGTGCGTTTCGGCATGCTGACCGACCGCTTCGGCATCCCGTGGATGGTCAACTGCGAACGCCCGATGCCGGCCTGATCGCCGCACTCAACAATGCATTTTCAATAGCCCGTCTTTGGAGACACGATGTTCAAAACCATAACAATCATCCTTGCCGTCGTCATTATCGCCATCCTGATCCTGGCCGCGCGCAAGCCAGATCACTTCACCGTGCAGCGCAGCGTCAGCATCAAGGCTGCGCCGGAAAAGATCTTTCCCTACCTGAACAACCTGCACAACTTCACCGCCTGGTCGCCGTTCGAGAAACTCGATCCGGACATGAAGCGCAGCTACAACGGCGTCGCCAGCGGCAAAGGCGCGACCTATGAATGGGAAGGTTCAGGCAAGGCCGGCCAGGGACGCATGGAGATCGTGGATGAAACCATGCCTTCCAAAGTGGTCATCAAGCTCGACTTCACCAAACCCTTCAAGGCCAGCAACATGGTCGAGTACACGCTGACCGCCAAAGGCGACGCCACGGAAGTCACGTGGGCGATGTCGGGGGCGGCTCCTTTCCTCGTGAGAATCATCCATGTGTTCTTCGACATGGACAGCATGGTCGGCAAGGATTTTGAAGACGGACTCAACAAGCTCAAGGATCTCGCCGAAAAACAATAAAAAGACGGCGACGCCTCCGCGCACAGACCGGGGAGGCAATCAGGGAGAACACCATGACGGCAGCAACGCTTGCCTTGCAAGGAGATACGCCATGAACATGCCATCCGCATTCTCGTCACCTGCAGGCGCAGCGGGCGAACTCAACATTACCCGCACCTTCGATGCGCCGCGCGAGCTGGTCTTCAAGCTCTGGACCGACGCCGAACACGTCCGGCGCTGGTGGGGCCCACCGGCGCATCCGGCGGCTGTACTGGAGATGGATGTCCGTCCCGGCGGCGTCTGGCGCGGCTGTCTTCACGGTGTAGAGGACGGCCGCAAGCTGTGGCAAGGCGGCATCTTTCAGGAAGTAAGAGCACCGGAGCGGCTGGCGTTTACCTTTACATGGGATGAGGAAGGCGAACGTGGCCTGGAAACCCTGGTCACCATCGATTTCACCGAACAGGACGGCAAGACGCACATGCGCTTTCGCCAGACGCCATTCCAGTCGATCGCCGAACGCGACGGACATCGTGGTGGATGGAACGGCAGCTTCGACCGCTTCGTCGATTATCTTGCCCAGGCCGCTCATTGACCCATCTATCTATTCAGCGACACGACATCATGACCATTGCCCCCAACTTCTCCAATTCCGTCGGCAACGACGAATTCTTCATCAGCCGCGTCATCAACGCACCGCGCGAGCTGGTGTTCCAGGCCTGGACCGATCCGCGCCACCTGACCCAATGGTGGGGTCCCAAAGGCTTCGACAATCCCGTCTGCGAGCTGGACCTGCGCCCCGGCGGCCGGCATCGCATCACCATGCGCGGTCCTGACGGCACCGAGTATCCGATCACGGGCGAATTCATGGAAGTGACGCCGCCCTCGCTGCTGGTGATGACCATGGACTGCAGCGGACATCCAGCCGCCTGGCACGACATGATCGATCCGCAGCGCACCACCGCCAATCCGGCCGGCATCATGCTGCAGACGGTGAGCTTCGAAGACCTCGACGGCAAGACGCGCGTGAGCATCCGCACCCGCGCGGCAACGCCTGCCATCCTCGACGCCATGAAGAAGATGGGCATCAACGAAGGATGGTCGGGCAGCCTCGATCGCCTGGATGCACTGATGGCGACATTGCAAGCCGATTGAATTAAACAAGCCAAAGGAGACGACATGATCTATCAGGGAAGCTGCCATTGCGGCGACATTGCCTTCGAGGCCGAGGGCGACATCGGCCCGGTGGTCGATTGCAACTGTTCCTACTGCAGCCGCAAAGGGACGCTGCTGTGGTTCATCGCACGCGACAAACTGACGCTGAAGACGCCGGAAAGCGCCATCGCCACCTATCGTTTCAACAAGCATGTGATCGACCATCAGTTCTGCAAGCGCTGCGGCTGCCAGGCTTTCGGTTTCGGCGTCGATCCGCAGGGCAATAAAATGGCAGCGGTCAATGTGCGTTGCGTCGAGGGAGTAGACCTGAGCACGCTCAAGCACATCCATTACGACGGACGCAGCGCTTAGGCCAGCGCCCGGTAGTGTAAAATTCCGGTCCGCCACCGACTCGCCGGGGCGGACCAGGAAAGCCATGAATATCACCATCAATAACGAACTCCTCCAATACATCGATCCGCTCACCGCCAACGAATACGCTGCTCTCGAACGCAGTCTGCTGGCAGAAGGTTGCCGCGACGCGCTGGTGCTGTGGGGCGAGGTGCTGGTCGACGGCCATAACCGCTACGAAATCTGCCGCAAGCACGGCATCGAATTCAAGACCGTGCAAAACGCCAGCTTTGCGTCGATCGACGACGTCATGCTGTGGATGATCGACAACCAGCTCGGCCGCCGCAGCGTCACCGATTTCCAGCGCGGCGTGCTGGCGCTGCGCAAGCGCGACATCATCGCCGCCCGCGTCAAGTCGGAAATGGACGCCTCCATCGAATCGAAGGACGCTTCCGCTTATGAACCGGTGGGCGACGGCGCCGCCAAACCGGCCGAGGATGCCGCGACTCCCGCCATTCCGAGCGCGTCCATCAAAACCCGCGAAGACATCGCCCGCGTCGCCGGCATCAGCAGCAACACCGTCGGCCAGATCGAAAAGATCCGCAAGACGGCAGCGCCGGAACTGGTCGAAGCGGTGCGCGCCGGCACCATTTCCATCAATGCGGCGGCGGCAGTGGCTTCGCTGCCGAACGACGAACAGGTCAACGCGGTGGCCGGCGGCAAGAAGGAATTGCGCCAGGCCGCCAAGCTGGTGCGCGAACAGCAGGCCGCCAACCGGACGCCGCGCATACCGCGTCCGCGCGTGGACGATGGCGAGGCTGACGACGGTGCGCCTTTCTCCGATTCGACACCTGTCGGCAGCAACGACCCGGTCGCCCTGCGTGCCGAAATCGCCGCCTTGAACGCACGCATTGCCGCGCTGACGGCGGAGAACCAGGCCTTGCAAGCCGAAGTCGACGCACTGCGCGGCGTCGCGGCCTGATCCGGCAACACGCAACGCATTTTGCCGACTTATACGCTCGCCGCCGCCGTCGAAGTCGAAGCGGAAATCCGCAAGAGCCGCTTCATCGGCATCGTCATGCCGGTCGACAGCCGCGACGCGGCACAAGCCGAACTGGAACGCCTGCGCGCGCAGCACCGCGCCGCAACGCACGTATGCTGGGCCCTGATGGCCGGCGGCCAGTCCGGCATGTCGGACGACGGCGAACCCTCCGGCACGGCCGGTCGTCCCATGCTGGAAGTATTGCGCCACCATGAACTTGATGGCGTACTCGCCGCCGTGGTGCGCTATTACGGCGGCATCAAGCTGGGATCGGGCGGCCTGGTGCGCGCCTACACCGACGCCGTGGCGTCGGCCCTGAAGCAGGCGCAACGCATAGAGCGCATCGCCTGGGCCGAAGTAGAAATCGCCATTGCCTATGCCGACGAATCGCATCTGCGCTACTGGCTGCAACAAAAACACTACACGCTGGTCGGCAGCAGCCACGACACGCTGGCGCGCTTGCACGTGCGGCTGCCCGCCGCCGATCTCGATCAACTCAAAGACGCCTTGCCGCGACTCGCTTTGAACGCCTCGATCAGACAGATCATGTGATCCATCCTGGCGCGCTCAGCCGCCCCCGACCAACGCGAGCGGCCCCATAACAAATCGAATTCCGCGATGATCAGGTGATACTCGATCTCGCTGATCATCGCCGGCTGATCCTCTTGCTGCAAGCTTGCGGACATGGAACGCCTCCTGTTTCCGTGAACGCGCTACTGCACCGTCAAACGGCGCACCAGCACAATCGCCGCCAGCGGCGCCAGCGCAAACAATCCGAACAGACAGTACGCCGCCATGCGCGCGCCGTCAGCGCCGCCGGGGTCGCTCAGGCCGGCGGCATTGGCCGTCAGTCCGGCCAATGCGGCGCCGATTGCCATCGCGTACAACTGCACGGTGCTGACGCCGGCCGAAGCCAGGTTTTCTTCACCGGCTTTCGCCGATGTCATCACGCGCGTCACCAGATGCGGCCAACCCATGCCGATGCCCAATCCGACGCCGGCCAGCGCTATCGCAAAACAAACGCCCGCCGCCGTCGGCGCGATGCCGTCGAGCAGCTCGCCCGGCAACAGCAAAGCCAGCGCCGCCAGGGACAACGCCATGATGACCGGCCCGGCGCGCACCATGCGATCGGCGCCCGTCTCGCTGCTGGATGAACTGAACAAGGACGCCAGGCTCCAGCCGCCGGCCATGGCGGCCGTCATGTAACCGGCCTGCAACGGCGAATAGGCATGCAGCGTTTGCAGGAAGTACGGCACGAAGATTTCCGTCATGCCGGCGATCATCAGCAGGGACAAGCTGGCGAAGACTTTGCCCATGGCGCTGTTGAGCGTATAAGCGCCGGTCGGCAACAAGGCCACGCCCGGACGCAGATCGAGCCGGGCCACCAGCACGCCCAGTGCCAGGCCGGCCGCCACGCCGAGCAGCTTGCTGCCGTTATCCTGTGCCTGTCCGGCCAGCGCCACCAGCAAGACCGAAACGGTGAGCAAGGCGATCTTCAGCAAGGGCATGCGCACCGCCGGTGCGCCGCTATCCGGCTTGCCGCGCAACTGCGTGATCACGATCAGCGCTTGCGCCAGCGATACCGGCAGCAGGCACCAGAACGCCAGACGCCATGCGCCGCTTTCGGCAAACACGCCGCCCACCGCCGGCCCCAGCAGCGTAGCGATGCCCCACATGCCCGACACCAGCGACACGGCGCGCGACCACAGGCGCTGCTCGAACACGATGCGGATCAAGGCATAGCTCAGCGCCGCCAGCAGGCCGCCCCCGATGCCTTGCACGCTGCGCCCGCCCAGCATCCAGAACATGTCCTGCGCCGTGGCGCACAGGATGGAACCGGCCGAAAACACCGCCAGCGCAAGCAGATAGCTGCGGCGCGGACCGAGCACGTCCAGCAGCTTGCTGGTCAGCGTCGAGCCGAAGATCGAGGCGGCGACGAACAGCGTGATGTTCCAGGCGTAGTAAGCCAGGCCGCCGATGTCGCGCACCACGGACGGCAGGATGGTGGTGACGATATGGACATTGATGGCATGCAGCGCAACGCCGCCGGTCAGTGCGACGGCGCGCAGGGCGTTGCCGCCGGAAAGCAGTTCGCCCCAGCCGGCGGATTCGCTGCCGACGCGGTTTGTGTTTGCGATGTTGCCGGGGTTGCCGGCATTGCTGGTATTGCTCGTGTCACTCATGGCGCACCTCGACATTCGGATGGAGAAAGCATAATATGCAAGTTTTTAATTGGATATTTATTCAAACGCATACTAAACCCGCCCCATGAAATACACAAGCAAACACTTGGAAAATATCGACGCCATGCCGACGGCCGAGCGCATCCTGTTCCGCCTCAAGACCAAGGGACCGGCCTCCACCGCCCAGCTGGCGCAGGAACTGGCGATGACGGCGGAGGCGGCGCGGCTGCAGGTGCAGAAGCTGCTGGCGGAAGAGCTGATCATGGGCGCGCAGGAAGCCTCAACAGGCGCCGGCAGGCCGAAGCAGAACTGGCAACTGAGTGCGGCAGGCCACGCCCGCTTCCCCGACTCGCACGCCTACCTGACGGTGCAACTGATCGGATCAATCAGGCAATTGTTCGGAGAAGAAGGACTCGATCGCCTGATTGCGCAGCGTGAAGGCGACATGCGCAGCGACTACCTGCGCGCCTGCCAGGGGCAAAGCAGCATCCCGAAGAAACTGGAAAAGCTGGCCGGCCTGCGTGCGGCGGAAGGCTATATGGCGCGCGTCGAAAAACAAGGCAAGGACTGGCTGCTGATCGAAGACCATTGCCCGATCTGCGCCGCGGCGCAAAGCTGCCAGGGATTCTGCCGCTCCGAATTGCAGTTGTTCCAGGAAGTGATCGGCGACCAGGCGTCGGTGACGCGTGAAGAACATCTGCTGGCCGGCGCGCGGCGCTGCGTCTATCGCATTCACAGCCTGGACTAGGGCCTGCATTCCGGTATTGCTGCACATCATGCCCGCTTCGTGTCAAAATCACCGTCGCGAATCCAGAGACAGACAACTGAGAACCACCCTTTCATCCCATAAGGAAGCAGCAATGAAGACACCGATCACCGCCTGCCTGCTGGCATTGACGCTGGCGGCATGCAGCACCACGCCGCCCAACCAACAGACGACGCCGACCGGACAAGTCCCGCTGGCACGCATCTACATCAAGAGCATGACGACGCAGATGCCGGACCTGGCTGAAGTGCAGTTTTCGCGCCAGTCCGGATTTTTCGTCGGCAACAGTCCCGAAGTGCTGGCCATCAATGATGTGGTGCTGGCGGAGATATGGCAGGGCGAACGCCTGAGCATCTGGCTCAAACCCGGCGCCAGCTACACCTTCAGCGTCAAACCGATGCATTCGCTCAACAGCAACTACACGACGCCGCCGGCGGTATTGACGCTCGACCTCAAGGCGCAAGGCGTCTCCAAGGTGCGCATCGCGTCCGACATGAAGGGAATCACGATGCAGGCGGAAAATTAAATTCCCGAACCTCGATGAGGCAAAAAAAAGCGCGGCCGGCCCGCGCTTTTTTACGTCTGCAGCTTTTGTCGCCGGCACACCGTCCGCCAAGCCGTCGACACAGACGATGCACCATTACCAGACGGAAATCAATGCCGGTTCACAACACGAAAAACACCCATCCGAAGCGGGTTTCCGGCATTTTTTGCATCTTCTTATTGCCGCAAAAAAACTATCTAGTCCAAATTACAACACTCGAAAAAAAATTAGCAAGCGGACATGATTCTTCTCAGTCGGAGGTCTTCTTCCGCACTAAGATGAGGGAAAAATGAACGACAAGAAGAGTGACATGCAAGACGAACTTTATCTGATCAAAGAAGCAGAAGTGGGCAGTCGCCAGATCGGCCTGGCCAAAGTCGTCGTCACCCTGCTATTGCTGTCCGCCGCCATCGCCACTCCGCTGGCCATGGTGCCGCTGTTGCCGATACCGGGCTATATGAGCGCCTTCGGTATTGCGATGATCATCATCAACATCATTCTCGGCGCGCTGCTGTTCGCCAAGGGCCTGATCGAAAGCAAGGAGCGCACGATCCGGCTCGGCACCGCGTACTTTTTCGTCACCATCGTTTTCATTCCGCTGATTGCGGCGTTTCCCGGCGGCCTGATGGCCGAACCCATCCTCGGCACCTCGAGCAGCGCGGTCTGGCTGTGGTGTTACTGGCATATCGGCTTCGGCCTGCTGATCATCCGCTACGCGCTCAGCGCGGACGACGTTGCCGGCACGGCAGCCAGCGTGCGCAACTCCATCATTGCCGTGGTCGCCGTGGTCGCCCTGCTGACGCTGAGCGCCACAGTCGGTTTACCTTATATGCCGGCGGTATTTCGCAACGGCAAGAACTTCTTCGACGATTCGACCTTCATCATCCCGGCGCTGGTGTTCGGCATCAATCTGATCGGTTTGCTCTGCGTCATGCGCATGCGCGACAGCCGTCCCGAGCAGCTGTGGGTGATGGTCGGCATGTTCGCCGCCTGCATCGACGTGTGGCTGACGCTGTACGGCGGTTCGCGCTTTTCGCTGGGCTGGTATTTTGCCAAGATGACCAGCCTGTTCACCTCGCTGGTCGTGCTGATCTCGCAGTTGTACGGCATTACGCGGCTCTACAACAGCATTGCCGGCGCCAACAAGATCCTCATGACGCAAGCCAATCAGGACGGCCTGACGGCGCTGTCCAACCGTCGCTGCTTCGACCAGGTGCTGGAGATTGAATGGAATCGCGCCCGCCGTGACAAGCGCTCGCTGGCGCTGCTGATGATCGATGTCGATTTCTTCAAGAAGTACAACGACTGCTACGGCCATCTGGCCGGCGACGATTGCCTGCGCCAGATCGCCAACCATCTGCTGGCTGTGATCAATCGTCCCGGCGACGTCGCCGCACGCTACGGCGGTGAAGAGTTCGTCGTGATGCTGCCCAATACCGATGCCGGCGGCGCGCGGCTGGTCGCGGAACGCCTGCTGTACAACCTGTCGCAGGCGGCGATCCCGCATGCGCAGAATCTCCCGTCCGGCTACGTCACGCTCAGCATCGGCGTATCGGCCATGGTTCCCGGGGCCGGCAGCACCACCACCATGCTGGCGCTGGCCGCCGACAAAGCGCTCTATGAAGCCAAGGATCACGGCCGCAACCAGATCCGTACCGGCGTGCTGGAGAGCATCGCGCCGCCCATCTCGCCTGCTTACCTCGTGGGCTGAGCCGCGCAAGTCCCTGATATTCAACAAGCCGATAACTGATATTGGGAATCAAAATTGGAAAAAAGGGGCTGAAACACGCATACTGCAACGCAACATAAATCACTTTCTTGCGGAGCCTGCCATGCGTATTCTGATCGACGTCCTGCCTTACACCCTGCTGATCGCTGCAATGGTTGCACGCTACTTCGCATCGACACGCTAATCCAGCCGTCAGCGTCGGCTGCTCCCGCTTGATCAAAGCGGGGAGCAGTTGCCGAACAGGCATCAAAGGGCAGAGTTCTTCTGCCCTTTTGCTTTTTGCGGCCCGTTTTCCTGTTTTCCCGGCTTCAATCTGAAGCCAACCGATCTTTACAATCTTTTCCCCCGGTTCAAGAAAAACCCCGCGCCGTCGATATGCTGCTGGGGCCTTGTCGCCTCTTGCTGTTACTCTCCCTGCTCTTCATTTATTTTGAAAGACTGCTCATGCGGCGCATCATGACCATCATCCTCGCTACGGCACTGGCGCTGGCGCTTAACGGCTGTGCCTGCGCACCTGGATTCGTGGGTTTTGACAGCCGCTGCGGCTTTCTGAATTTTCCCAGCGGGCAGCCTTGAGGCGTCTTTTCACTTGTAAATACAAGTTAATTTCCAAGCTGCACCGACGCTTCCCATCCCGCTCTGCCATCCGCCGGACGATGCGATGTGCATCGCAACAAAAACACCGCTTCCTGGCCTGCTTCCCCCTGCTTCCCTCACGTCAGATGCGACGCCAGCCAGGATCGTAAATCGCCCTGCGCGCGCAAGCGGCGCTCTTTCGATTCATTGAAGATTTCGTGGTAGGCGTCGTCATAGCAATACAGTTTTTTGTCGACCTGCGGCACGGCGGCAAAGAAAGAGCGGCTTCCTTGCGGATCAACGAAAGCGTCGTCGCCGGCGATCTGCAATAACAGCGGCAACGTGAACGTCGCAGCGTCGCGCTGGACCTGCACCTGCGCCGCCAGCATGAAATTGACCACGCGCGCAGCGACCTTGCCGTGGTTGAGCGCGTCGCGGCGATATGCCTGCACCACCTCGACATCGTGCGACACCAGTTGCGCCGGCAAGCTGGTCGGCACCGCCAGGCCCGGCGCAATGCGCGTGGTCAGGGCCAGCAAGACCTTCTGGAAACCGGTCATGCGGATCGCCAGCGCCGGCGACGACAACAGCAAACCGCGCACTTTCGACAATCCGCCGGTGGCAAAGCGCGCCGCCACCAGTCCGCCGAGGCTATGACCGAACAGAAACGGCGTGGCGTCGCATTGCTGCGCAAAGTCGTCGAAGACCAGCTTCAGATCGGTCAGGAAGTCGGCATCGCTGCGCAAGCTGCCGCGCACCCCGCCCGATTGTCCGTGACCGCGATGATCGTGGATGCGCACAGACAGGCCGGCATCATGGAACAACCCTGCCAGCTCGGCATAGCGCCCGCCATGTTCGCCCAGTCCATGCACGAGGACAATGGCGCCGCCCGGCTGATGGTGGCGCCACTCGCGGTAGAACAAGGCGGTACCGTCGCTGGCCTGGAGGAATCCGGTAGTTTCGTTGTCGAGAGGCATGAGGAAGCAAGGTTGAGGGTGGGCCCGACCCGGCGACGTGTATGCAAACACAGTGTCGTACATGCCGACACCCATGGACAACCCGGCAAAGAACATGCATTGTTGACATCAAACGACCTGGCATGCTCATACAGCCAACAGGCTACACGGGGGTAGGAAACATGAACGACGTGCACAACATCGCAAAGCTCGGCAGGCATCTGCTGCTTTGGTTCGGAGCAGCATCGTGTTCTCTTGTACATGCTGCAGAATGCAGCAAGCTCATTATATCGGGAGGTTCGGATTATCCGCCGCTGCACTGGTACGACGGCTCGCAATTGACCGGCGCCAGCATCGAAGTGGCAACCACTGCGCTGAAAGCACTGAAGATTCCCTACGAGTTGCGCTACATGGGGCCGTTCTATCGCGTGCTGGAAGGCGCCAAGAACGGTGAAGTCGACATGATCGCCACGCTCAAGGACTCGCCGGAACGGCGCGAATTCCTGAGCTTCGCAACGCCCTCGCCGTTCACCAGTCCGATTGCCGTGTTCACCTTGCGCAGCAGACCGTTCACCTATCGGGAATGGAACGACCTGATCGGCAAAAAAGGCGGCATCACGCTCGGCTATCAGTTCGGAGAAGGCTTTGACGATTTCCTCAAAAAACAGTTGAAGGTCGAGACCGAAAAAAAGACCTCGGTGAATTTTCTCAAGCTGGAGCGCGGCACGATCGACTACCTGATTACCGGCTACTACAACGGCCTGGCCTATCTGGCGGAAAACAAACAGACGGATCACTTCACCGTGCATACGCCTTATGTCACCGACGCGAAGAATTACATTGCGCTGTCCAGGAACAGCCCATGCATCAAGTATCTGAAAAGTATCAATCAGCAATTGGAAAGCATGCAGAACAACGGCGCGACCAAAGCGATCCTGGAAAAATACACCGGGATGCTGCTGAACAAGAATAAGAGCATGTAGCGACAATGCGGCGAGGCCGCGCTGCAACATCAGCCGGATCAAAGGGGGAGAAACAAGGGATGCGCAGAACGCGCATCCCCCTGAATTGGTGTTGGTATATTTTTTAACCGCCAACTCCGGTGTGGAGACCAGATAGTACGGTCGTCGCCGCATCGCCACCAATCGGACTATGCCGGATTGGCATGTAGGACAAACTGCCGCTAGCGCCGATCGCCTTTTTCCTGCGCTGCATTCCGGCCTGCCTCACCGCCTGCCATGCGCCGTACGGCATCGTCGCGACGCAAGCGCCTGCTGCGGCGTATCGCCAGCTGCAGGCTGCCCACCCAGGACAGCGGCCGCGGATGCACCACGGCGCGCAAGGCGCGTGCGTAGTCGAGCGTCAGTCCCGGCGTCCATGCCATGGTCGCAGCGCGCTTGTGAATCTGACTGGCGACCCAGACCTCCGGCGTGAAAAGAATCTTGACGAAGGCCAGCCAGTGGCCGGCGCGGCGCCCGATCACGCCTTCCAAAGCGGCTTCCAACGCATGCGCAACGGTGCTGGAACAATTGCGATGGGTCAGGTTATAGATTTCTTCCTGGCGGTATTGCAGCCAGAACTGTTGCAGACGCTGCAGGTCGTAATCGCGGAATGAAATCCTCTCCGTCGATGGACACCACGACGCTGCTTCGGAAGGGTAATCGGAGAGATAGCGGCCGCGCACATTGTTGTCCGGCGTGGCGCGCAGCAAGCGCGCAAACTGATCCGGCGAGCGATCGATTTCTTCGGCAGGATACAGGCTGATGTACAGGCTCGGCGCGATTTCCAGCGCTGCGTGCCCGGTCGAAACGGTGCCGCTGGCGTCGACTGCCGCGATGTAGCGATTGACGATGGGACGGTTCAGGGTCTGCTCTTTGGCGGAGCCGACCGGCGTCCACACGTGCACCGTCATGGGCACCGCGCCGGCGACATCCGCTACGCCGCCGGCAGCAGGCGCCTGCCCATCGTGGCTGCCGGCATCGAGCGGACGATCGGAATCGGCATTGCGCAAAGACAACTGCGAAATCGACGCCGTGCGCGGCAGACGACGCGTACGGCTGGCCAGCCAGATGAGGTTCCAGCCGCTGAAGATCAGCCCCATGCCGATGCAGTACGGCAGCGTCCCCTTGTAATGCGTGGGATACGGCTGGAAGAAAAAGATCGCGATCAGGATCTGCCCGACGCCGCCGGCCAGGGCCATGCGCCAGCTCGGAAAACGCACCACCAGCGCCGAAGCAATCTGCAAACCGCCGCCGATCGTGAAGGCCGCCCCGAACAGCATCGCCAGCACCATGTCGCCGGTCGGATGCAGTGAAATCACCAGCAGCGAGATCAGCAGGAACAAGCCGCCCTTCAGATAACGCAGCGACTTTTGCGCGCCGATGCCGCTGGACGCAAGGAACAGCGTCGCCAGGCTTTCCAGCAACAGCAGATAGCCGAACAGCGTCAACGGAAACACCAGCACGCCGTCGAGCGCATCAATGCACAAACTGACGCCGATCACGCCCCATGCCAGCCCGATCAGCGCCAGCACAGGCCAGTAGCGGCGAATGAAATCTGCACCCAGCAGCAGCAAAACCAGACGTATCACTATCCCTCTCCATGTTCGGAATCACGCGCCGCTCGCTGATTGCCCCGGGCGCTTTCCTGTTCATTTTAACGTCGCGGGCGCTTGCACTCCTCCGGATATCGATTCCCGCACTCGCAAGAATCGTGACAAGCGCGAGCCCGCGCAGCGATAATGGCCGGTCGCCATCCTCGTTTCCGACATGTCCCTGCTCATCAAGATCGCCTCCGCCCTTCTGCTGTTTCCCGCCAACCTGTTGCTGCTGGCCGCGCTCGGATTGCTGCTGCGCCATCGCTGCCGTCGTGCAATCTGGCTGAGCTGGGCGGCACTGGCATTGCTGTGGCTGTTCAGCACCCGCGCCGGCGCCTTGCTGCTGGTGGCGCCGCTGGAAGCGCAGGCTGCAGCGCTGGCCGGCGTCCCCCGGACGGCCCAGGCCATCGTGGTGCTTGGTGCGCGCCGCCAGTCCAATGCGCCGGAATACGGCAACCGGGACGCCCCCGGCTACCTCGCGCTGGCCCGCTTGCAATACGCGGCAAGACTCCAGCGCGCCAGCCGCCTGCCTTTGCTGGTGACCGGCGGCAAGACCGACGATGCTGCCGAAAGCGAGGCCGACGTCATGGCGCGCAGCCTGCAGGACGATTTCGGAGTAACGGTACGCTGGCGGGAAAACGACGCCAACGACACCGCACAAAATGCATCCCTGTCGGCAACCATGCTGCGTCAGGCCGGGGTGCAACGGATTGTGCTGGTCACCGATGCGATCCATATGCCGAGGGCCTTGGCGAGTTTCCGCAAGACCGGCCTTGAGATAACGCCGGCGCCGACGGTTTTCTTCAGCCGCGAGCGCCTCAGCCTGTATGACTACGTCCCCAGCGGAGAGGGCTTGCGGCGCAGCAACTATGCCCTGCACGAGTGGATAGGATTGCTCTGGTACAAACTCAGCGACAAGGCCAGATAAGGCCCATGAAAGCCGCACTAATCGCGGCTTTCTTTTTTTCTAGCACGTTTAAAGTTAGTCTGTTGCCGAGCCGTTAACAATTAAAAAACGACAACAACTCGGGTATCGCTATCCAAGTTTCCAAGGCATGCGCAGACATGCCGGACACCACAATTGCTAATCAAGGAAAACTTTGGAGATCATCGAATGAAACTGTCATTCAAACAACGGCTGTGGACACCGCTCGTCATCAGTCTGGTCGCGTTGCTGGCCCTTTCTATTTTCAATGCGTATCAGGCACGCGACATCCGTGTGGAAGAACGCAAGAAAGACCTGATCAACGTCGCGCAAGTCGCCATGAGCACCATCAAGGAATACGGCGAACTGGCAAAAAGCGGCGCGATGAACAAGGACGACGCCCAAAAGGCTGCATTACTGCGTGTAAAAAACATGCGCTACGGCACCGACGGCTATTTCTCCATCTCCAATTCGTCGTCGGTCACGCTGATGCATCCGATCAAGCCGGAGCTCAATGGCAAAGACTTGTCGGCCTTCAAGGATCCGCTCGGCAACCTGGTGTTCGTGAACATCGCCAAAGCAGGCGCCAATCCTGCCGGCGACTTCGTC
This sequence comes from Herbaspirillum rhizosphaerae, assembly GCF_001189965.1. GTDB lineage: Bacteria > Pseudomonadota > Gammaproteobacteria > Burkholderiales > Burkholderiaceae_D > Herbaspirillum > Herbaspirillum rhizosphaerae. The sequence continues at coordinate 259,385 of NZ_LFLU01000001.1, read as the reverse complement.
AACTACGTCTGGCCCAAGGTCGGTTCGCCTGACCCGGTGCCGAAGACTTCCTATGCATTCCGCTACGAACCATGGGACTGGATCATCACCACCGGCGTGTATGTCGATGACATCAATGCCTCCTTCATGCGCTCGATCTATCAGGCCGGCGCGATTTTCTTCGGCTTCGCCATCATCCTGATCGGCCTGGTTGTCGTGAACAACCGCAGCATCCTGCGCACCATCGGCGGCGATCCGGGCGATGCAGCGGAAATCGCGAACAAGATCTCCGACGGCGATCTGACGCTGCACATCCACACTGAACCAGGTGACAGCTCCAGCCTGGTCTATGCCTTCAAACGCATGCGCGATTCCCTGACGCACACCATCGCCAACATCAAGTCTTCTGCCGACACGATTGCCACGGCATCGAGTGAAATCGCCAGCGGCAACCTCGATCTGTCCAGCCGCACCGAACAACAGGCCGGCTCGATCGAAGAAACTGCATCGGCCATGGAAGAACTGACTTCCACCGTCAAGCAAAATGCCGACAACGCGCGTCAGGCAAATCAACTCGCGGTATCGGCATCCGAAGTCGCGGTGCAAGGCGGCGCCGTGGTCGGCCAGGTGGTCGACACCATGGGTTCGATCAACGACTCGTCGCGCAAGATTGTCGACATCATCAGCGTCATCGACGGTATTGCGTTCCAGACCAACATCCTGGCGCTGAATGCAGCGGTCGAAGCAGCGCGCGCCGGCGAGCAGGGCCGCGGTTTTGCGGTGGTCGCTTCGGAAGTGCGCAGCCTGGCGCAACGTTCTTCCGCCGCTGCCAAGGAAATCAAGACCCTGATCGACGACTCCGTCGCCAAGGTCGACGTCGGCAGCAAGCTGGTGCAGCAAGCGGGTGAAACCATGAACGAGGTGGTCGCCAGCGTCAAGCGCGTGACCGACATCGTCGGCGAGATCAGCTCGGCCAGCCAGGAACAAAGCGCCGGCATCAGCGAAGTCGGTCAGGCGATCACGCAGATGGATGAAGGCACGCAGCAGAATGCCGCGCTGGTGGAGCAAGCTGCAGCGGCAGCGCAGTCGCTGCAGGATCAGGCGGCGACGCTGGCCAATCTGGTCGGTCGCTTCAAGCTGGACGCGACACAGGCGCATCAGATGACGGCCGCAGTCCCGAAAGCCGTCGCGAAAGCTGCCCCGGTGCAGGCTCGCAGCGCCGCCGCACCGAAACCGCTCAGCGCCAGACCCGCTGCCGCCGTGCCGAAAGCAAAACCGGCGGCTGCAGCAGCACCGCGTCTCGGCAGCGCCGGCGCCAAACCGGCCAGCGCCTCCAAAGCGGCAACGCCTGACTCGGATTCGGATTGGGAGACCTTCTGACAGCAATCAACCGGTAGTTTGCCGGGCGACAAAAAGGGCCCGCACATGCGGGCCTTTTTTTGTCGCACTCTTTCTGCAGCGACACAGGAGCAAGCACATTTCTTGCTCGCACTTTTTACGCAAGCCACAGTCAAATCGAGAATAGGCTTAAAATAAGTTTTCGTAAGCCTCTGGTCAGGCATCTTGCCCGGCCGTCTGTGTAGTCCAGAAGTGTGTTTGACAGGTCCGCCTGTCGAGTCCGTTTAAGGAAAAGAGACATGGCGAACTCACCTAAAAACATCTCCAGCCTGATGTGCGAACTCAGCGTCGCACTTGCCGACCTTGCTGAAAAGATGAGCAATCTGGCAATTAATCTTGAGAACCAGTATCTCGATTCCGACGCCGAAGAACCGGCCGCGTTGATGGAAGCGGCGCGATCGACCATAGAAAAAGCCAGGAGCAGTTGAGCCTCGCTGAATCTCGCACCGCATCCTGTTCTGCATGGCTCCGATGTCCGGCATGTCAAACCGTCATGCTGCGACCGGATGATCGATCCAGAATTTCTCCCCCTCCACCCGCACGCGCTCCACAATAAAATCCGCCACCACATTAACCCGCAAGATGTCGCGCGCGTCGGCATGGGTGATCAGCCAGTAGGAGCGGTATAGCCGGATCTCCGGCAGCAGGCGCGCCAGCCGCTCCTCGCCGCGCGCCATGAAGCACGGCAACACGCCCAGCCCGGCTCCGCCAACCACCGCCGCCATCTGGCTGATGATGTTGGAGATCCGGATGCGCGGCCGCAGCGAGGCCGATATGTCAGAGAGATAGTCCAGCTCGCGCGACCACATCAGGTCTTCCACATAGCCGACCCAGGCGTGCTCTTCCAATTGCGCCTTGTTGTCGATATGGCCATGCTGCTGCAGATAATCCTTCGCGGCGTAAATCCCCAGTTCGTAGTCGTTCAGGCGGCGCGCATAAAGTCGCCCCTGCTCCGGACGCGTCATGCTGACGGCGATGTCGGCTTCGCGCTTGGACAGGCTGAACATGCGCGGATTGGCGATCAGCTCCACTTCCAGTTCGGGATGTTGCTGCGCCAGCAAGTGCAGCTGCGGTGCCAGGAAGTAAGTGCCCCAGGCTTCCGGCGTGCCGATGCGGATCGATCCGGTCAGGCCTTGCGCCGGATCGTCCTGACGTGCGCGGATGCGCACGGCCAGGCTTTCCATGGCTTCGGCATCGGCCACCAGCCGTTCGCCCTCGCTCGTCAAGGCATACCCGGCCGAGCGCCGGTCGAACAATAGCGCGCCTAGCGATGCTTCCAGCCCGGCGATTCGCCGGCTCAGGGTCGAATGATCGATGCCGAGCTGGCGCGCCGCCACCGTCAGACGGCCGGCGCGCACTACGGCGAGAAAGGCTTGCAGGTCGTTCCAATCGAATTTGCGCATGGTTTTCGTATGTGATTCTTTACACACCAAGTGTGTGATATTCGGCATTTACCGCGAAAAATCCCAATGCTACTCTTTTCCGGGCTGCGGTCGTGCAGACATATCGCAGACACCATAACGACAACATCAGGAGACAGCATGGCAAGCATGTTCCAACAATTGAAGGCGCTGGCCGAAGCCGGCAAACCGGTGCGTGTCGGCCTGATCGGCGCGGGCAAGTTCGGCTCGATGTTCCTGTCGCAGGTGCCGCGTACGCCCGGCGTGCATCTGCTGGGCATTGCCGACCTGTCGCCCGCGCGCGCAAAACAGGCACTGGCGCGCGTCGGCTGGAAAGACGACATGCATGCCGCACGCTCCTGGGACGAGGCGCTGCGCGACGGCAGCACCTTCGTACAGGACGACGCCGAAGCGATGATTTCACATCCGCAGCTGGACATCGTCATCGACGCCACCGGCAGCCCTGCCGCCGGCATCCGTCATGCGCTGCTGTGCTGCAGGCATCGCAAGCACATCATCATGGTCAACGTCGAAGCCGACGCCCTCGCCGGCCCTTTGCTGGCGCGCCGCGCCGCCGAAGCCGGGATCATCTATTCGATGGCCTACGGCGACCAGCCGGCGCTGATTGCCGAGATGGTCGACTGGGCGCGTACCTCCGGCTTCGAGGTCGTCTGCGCCGGCAAGGGCACCAAGTATCTGCCGGTCTATCATCAGTCGACGCCGGATACCGTGTGGGGACATTACGGCTTCAGCGAAGCGCAGGTGGCCTCGGGCGACTTCAATGCGCAGATGTTCAACTCCTTCCTCGACGGCACCAAGTCGGCGCTGGAAATGGGCGCCGTCGCCAATGCCTGCGGCCTGACGCCGGGCGCGAGCGGGCTGGCCTTCCCTCCGTGCGGCGTGGATGATCTGCCGAACCTTCTCAAGCCGGCATCGGCGGGCGGCATCCTGCCACATTCGGGTACGGTGGAAGTGGTGTCATCGCTGGAACGCGACGGCCGTCCGGTGTTCCGCGATCTGCGCTGGGGCGTGTACGTCACCTTCGAAGCGCCGAGCGACTATGTGCGCGACTGCTTCGCGCAATACGGCCTCAAGACCGACGCCAGCGGCCGCTACGCCACCATGTACAAACCCTACCATCTGATCGGCCTGGAGCTGGGCATCTCGGTCGCCAACATCGCCGTGCGCGGCCAGCCGACCGGCAACACGCTGGCCTTCAGCGGCGACACCGTCGCCACCGCCAAGCGCGACCTCAAGCCGGGAGAAAAGCTCGACGGCGAAGGCGGCCACATGGTCTACGGCAAGCTGATGCCGGCGGCGGATTCGCTCAATGCGGAAGCCTTGCCGATCGGGCTGGCGCATCACATCGTGCTGCAACGTCCGGTCGCTGCCGGCCAGACGGTACGCTGGAGCGACGTCGCCGTCGACAGCAGCCTGGAAGCTATCCGCATCCGCCGCGAGATGGAACAACTGTTCCGCAAGGAGATGGGGCTGGCGGCGCCGCGCACCGGCATCGCCGCCTGAGTCTCCGCGCCATGAAAAAAGCCGCCGCGCTCTACATTGCGCGGCGGCTTTCATCTTTCCAAAACAGAAAAATCAGAAGTCGTATTTCAACTCCGCAAACAAGGTCCGCTCCGGGAAAGGATGGAACAGGAAGTAGTTCTTGTTGGTGAGATTGTCGATGCCGACCGCCGTGCTCCAGTGCTTGTCGATCTTGTAGCGTACCCGCGCATCGAACACCATGAAGCCGTCGAAGCCCTGATAGGTGTGCGTGTTGACGTCGCTGTTGTCGACCGTCGCATAGAGACGGCCGCTGTAACGCCCCGCCAGCGTGTAAGCCCAATGGTCGTCGGGACGATAGGTGCCCACCAGCGTGGCGCGCCATTCCGGCACATAGGGCGTGCGCTTGCCGACCGAGGTGGTGGTGCCGGAGACAAAGCTGCTGTTGGCGAGGATGCGCGCGTCGACATAGGTGACGCTGCCGTTGATCTCCAGCCCACGGATCAGCACATCGTCTTTTTGCACGACAAATTCGACGCCGCGCTGGCGCGTCTTGTCGACATTTTGCGTGAAGGACGACACCACCGAGCCCAGCGTGGCGGTCTGCGAGATCAGCGCATCGGAGACTTCTTCCTGGAACAGCGACAGGCGCAGCTTGCCTTTGTCGAGGGCGCGTTCGATCGCCAGCTCGCTCGACAGCACGCGTTCCGGCTTCAGGTTGGGATTCGGCTGGCGGTAGATGCCGTCGCTGCCCAGGATGTTCTGATACAGCTCGCCGACGGTCGGAAAGCGCAAGGCCTTGCCGAACGAGCCGGTCACCTGCCACTGATCGTCAGGCGCCCAGGCCACCGACAGCTTGGGTGAGAATCCGGAATTGCGCACTTCCGGCTGATTGATGCCGCCGCTGGCCACGGCATAGTTGTAGCCGCCGAAAGCGCGCCACCATTCGTAGCGTCCGCCCAGCGTCGCCTTCCAGTTTTGCGACAGACGCCAGACATCCTGCGCCCACAAGGCGCTGGTCTCGGTCTTGCCGCGCGAGTCGGTCGATACGGCGCCGTTGCCGCCAGAAATCCAGTTGCTGGTCAGGTAGGTCGGGCTGACCAGCTTGTATTGATCGTAGTGGCCGCCGAAGCTGACGATGTGCGCGCCGTTAGCGCCTTGCGGCCGCCAGATGCCTTTGAGGTCGACCGTGTTCCAGCCGGTGCCGCTGGCGTCGGCGATGGTGCCTGCGCCGCCGTATTGCGCGGCAGGATAGGCGCCGGTCGAAGTGCGCGTCTGATCCTTGGCGACATAGAAGCTGCTGGCGATGGCTTCCCAATCCCAGACTCCTTGCGTCTTGCTGCGCAGCGCCAGACTCTGCATCCATTGCTCCTGCTCGGTGTCGTTGCTGGAGAAGGCGCTGGTGTAGACCGGCGCGCCGGCGGCATTGCTCAGGTAGGACTGCGCATGCGCATCGGCCCTGTTCTGCCAGTAGCCCAGCGTGTAGGTCGCCGTCAGCGTCGGCGAGAAATCGTAGGCCAGCTTGATCTTGGCGTTGTCCTGGACCGTGTGCGTCAGGTTGCCCGCGCCGAGCACGTAGATGTTCTTGCCGGTGCGGTCCTGCGTGAGATAGGCGCCGCTGCTGCCCGCCGGCGCCGTGGCTGCCGTGATGTAGGTCACCGGCTGGCTGTAGCTGTCCAGATGATTAGCGCTGAACCACCACGACCAGTCGCCGCTGCGGTTGCCGAGCGTGGCGGCGAATTCCTGCGAGCGATAGGTGTTGTTGGTGCCGTATTGGCTGAAGTCCTGGAAGGCGGTGTTGGCCTTGACGCTGGCTTCGAAATGCTCCGGCATGCGCGTGGTGATCGCGGTGACGGCGCCGTAGGAATTGCCGGGATACTCGGCCGCGAAAGGACCGTACAGCACGTCGATGCGTTCGATCTCTTCCGGCGCCACCATGAACCAGCGCGGCGAACCGTTGCCGTTGTTGTTGTTGATCAGCGCCGACAGCAGCATGCCGTCGGCATAAATCAGACTGCGCGCGCTGGCGTTGATACCGGTGGTGCGCGTCGACATCGGCGCTTGCGTGTCGCCGATGAAACGCTTGCGCACCAGCACGCTGGGCATGTATTTCAGCGTGTCTTCGACGTTCATGGCATTGATGGTGTCGGCGACTTTGGCGGCAGTGACGCTTTCGGTGGTGGTTGGCAGCTTGTTCTTTTCGCTGATGGACTGCGATTCCTTGACGACGACTTCAGGCAAGGCGGCGCCGTCTTCAGCCTGGCTCAGCGGGCTCCAGGCGGCGATCAGCGCCAGCAATAATGGACTTAACTGAGGACGCAACTGAGGACGCAAGCTTCCTGGGAATGGTGTTGATGTTTTCATGTAATCGTAACGAGAGTGAGCAGCGGCTCCTGCACGGTGCGCGACAAGACGGCTCCATGCAGGTGCGTGTGAATAAGGCAGGTTTAATCCGGTTGCACGCAAAGCATGCAGCATGCAGCGAGCGACGATCCGGCAGACAAGATTCAGGCGCTTGCGGGCGGCCCGCGTGAAGCGGCAACCGTCCATGCGAACAGGGGCTGCGGCGCGCGATAGAACAGGCGCGGCAACAGATGGGAAACGGTGAACACGGTTTCCGTGGCGGCAACCGCAGGCGATGGCGTCAGCGCGTGGGCATGCATGAGGCAATAAGGGCAATACGCGGCAGCGGCAACTTGCTTATTGCCGGGCATCGGCGCGTCCGCCTTCTTGTCGCCGAAGGCGCTGCAGATTTCCATCCAGAACGTCGAGGCAGACGGTTCCTGCGAAAAGGCGCGCGACAAGGTCGGGGCGAGCACCATCAGCAGCACCGCAAAAATGGCGGTCCAGGCGGTGATTTTTTGTTTGATTGTCGATCTCGTCCCCATCCGGCGACTGTAGCACGCAAGACCATCGCGACGTACTGCTGCGGATGACGACCGGACCGTGGCAGGAGCTGTTAAAAAGTAGCAGGGATAGGACGGAAAGTCTTTACGGACAAGGCATGGCGAGGAAACGCCACACGCAAAAACAGATCGCTGGAAGAAGAAACAACGGGGTGCGACAAATTGCCGCACCCGTCGGAAGCGACGCCTGCAAGCCAGCGATCCATGGCTCGCAGGCGAGGTTTGCGTCGCTTACTTGACCGGGCTTGGCTCAGTCACAGGTGCTGCCGGCACGGCCTTGATGCCCTTGGTTTGCGTCAGCGTCAGGCTGGTGACGAAGCTGGCGATGTCGTAAGGCTTGCCGTCGCGCTCGCCGGCGGTCTTGTCGGTGTGATGCGCTTCGACGACATAGGTGCCTTGCCATGGCAGATCGAACTTCACGACGCCTTGTTCATCGGTGTGGCTTTCCTTGGTCCAGCCGGCCGGCACCTGGATGTTGATCTTGGTTTTCGGCAGCGGCTGGCCCTTGTAGAACAGCTTGAACTCGCCGCGCTTGCCGGTCGGCACAACATCCAGCGTCAGGCGCGGCGCCTGCTCTGCATCGGAGGTCACCAGCCGTGCAGCCGGCGTCCATGCGGTGCGCACGACGGTGTCGCCGGTCTTGCGTTCCAGCACCGGGTAATGCGCTTCTTCGGCGATGATGGATTCGTTCTTGCCGGCGCGCGCCGACAGCGCGAAACCGTTCTTGCCCTTCTTCAGATCCAGCGTCTTGTCGCCGTTGCTGCCCAGCAGGACGGCGGTCGGCTGCTCGAACTTGTCGAGCCGGCCCGGCGACACTTCGCGCAGGTTTTCAGCAAATTCGCCGAAGTAGAAATTGGCGGACCTGGCGTCCTGTTGCAGCCAGACGTGGTGGGCTTGCGCCGATGCGGCGAACAGCATGGTGGACAGCAAGGCGGGAATGACAAGACGTTTCATGTAGTGCTTCCTTTCAGGGGCTAGGTCTTCAAAAACGGAGACTGACGACAAAAATTTCCCTTCCGCGACACCACCCGTGCAAACAGGAGCGCATCGAAGAATGGACCATATCCGGGAGTTGCTATCTGGTGCGGCCGACAGGAAGAATCGTTGCGGCGCGCTCCGGGCCTGGCTTGAAGGCTTGGCGGGGTAAAGCCTGGTTGTTTTAATTATCGAGAATGATTATCATTATAGTCAGCAAGAGGCTGCGCGACAACAACTTCCTGACAAAACCCTGAACCGGAAAAAGTCATACAATGGGCGCGCCCTGCGATGCCCGCTTCAACTGTTTGTCCGCCCCGGCGACATGCAGGCCGCATCCTCATGCGCTTCTTCAATCTCAGCTCAGTCCGGATCAAGGAGATCGCACCTCGGATCGGCGACGGCTGCGTGGTGCGCTATAACGCCGTGGTGGACGGCTGCCATCTGCCGCCGGGCTTCTATGTGCCGTCGACCTTGCGCATCGGCCCGCAGACCGATCTGGACGCCCTGCCGGATGTGGCCCGCACCAACAACGAGTTGGTGCAAGGTTACAAGAAGCTGCAAAACGAATTTTGACGCCAAGGAAAAACCATGATCAAACGACTATTGCTCGCCGCCTGCGGATTTGCCTCGATCGCCCATGCCCAACTGCCGCCGGCCGCCATGCCGGGTGCCGCATACGGCCAGCAATTGGAAGGATTTGATTACGCTTATGCAGTCAAGCGTTTCTCTTTCGACTCACAGGGCAAGCAGCTGGAAATGGCGTACATCGACAGTGCGCCGGCCAAACCCAATGGTCGCACCGTGGTTCTGTTACATGGAAAGAATTTCTGCGCAGGCACCTGGGAGAGCACGATCGCGGCGCTCAATGATGCCGGTTATCGGGTTGTTGCACCTGACCAGATCGGTTTTTGCAAATCCACCAAACCGGATGCTTACCAATACACCTTCCAGCAGCTTGCGTACAACACGCACGCCCTTCTTGCCAGCCTGAACATCGGCCGCGTCACCGTGCTGGGACATTCCACCGGCGGCATGCTGGGAATCAGGTACGCCCTGCTGTACCCGCAGCAGGTGGAGCAGCTGGCGCTGGTCAATCCGATCGGCCTGGAAGACTGGAAGGCTCTTGGCGTGCCTTACAGGACCGTTGACCAGTGGTTTGAAAGGGAATTGAAAGTGAACGCGTCAGGCATCAAGGCCTATGAGCAATCGACCTACTATGCCGGGAACTGGAAACCGCAATACGACAAATGGGTCGACATGCTGGCCGGACTCAACAGCGGTCCCGGCCATCGCCTGGTTGCATGGAACTCCGCGCTGATCTACGACATGATCTATACGCAACCGGTCATCTACGAATTTGGACAATTGACGATGCCGACGCTACTGCTGATCGGCGACCGCGACACCACGGCCATTGGTGCGGATGCTGCGTCGCCGGAGGTGAAAGCGCGCATCGGCCATTATGAGACCCTGGGCAAGCAGGCTGCCCGCAGCATCCCCCGTTCTACACTGGTCGAGTTTGCCGATCTGGGGCATGCGCCGCAGATCCAGGATCCGGCGGTCTTCCATCGCGCGCTGATCAAAGGATTGGCGTCGCTTCCTGCCCCGTAGCGCATGCAATTCCGGCGGCGGTAATCAGCCGTCGCCGGCATAGATTCAACTTCCGCGATACGTCGAATACGACCACGGCGACACCACCAGCGGCACGTGGTAATTCTGCGATGGGTCGGCAATGCCGAACGCGATGACAACTTCGTCGACAAAGCGCGGCGCCGGCAACTGCACGCCCTGCCCGGCGAAATAATCGCCCGCGCCGAACACCAGCTCATAACGCCCCGCCAGCAATTCGTCGCCTTGCAGCAGCGGCGCATCGCAACGGCCGTCGCTGTTGGTGATGGCGTTTTTCAACAACACTTTTTCATTTCCCTTGATGACGTACAGCGCCAGTTTGACGCCGGCGCCCGGCTTGCCCTGGGTCACGTCCAGGACGTGGGTGCTCAGTTTTCCCATTGTGTTTCCTCTCTTTGGCAGATTTTGACCATTCTTTGACCGGCAAATGATATACCGCGATATTGAGGTCCATATACGTTCAGGCTTATATCCACAATCAATTCTAAAGACATAATTCGGCGAACACATGAAACAAATCAAAAGAACGAGCAGAAGGCAGGAGACATGAAAGATTCCAACTACCCACGCGACCTGGCCGGTTACGGCCGCACGCCGCCGCACGCGCAATGGCCGGGCGGCGCGCGCATCGCCTTGCAGTTCGTACTGAATTACGAAGAAGGCGCAGAGAATTGCGTGCTCGACGGCGATGCCGGCTCGGAAGTTTTCCTGTCCGAAATCATCGGTGCACAGAGTTTCCCTGCGCGTCACATGAGCATGGAATCGATCTACGAGTACGGCTCGCGCGCCGGCTTGTGGCGCCTGCTGCGCATGTTTGAAGAGCGCAAGCTGCCGCTGACCGTGTTCGGCGTGGCGCGCGCGTTGCAGCGCAATCCGGAAGCGACCGCCGCCTTCCTAGAACTGGGCCATGAAATCGCCTGCCACGGCCTGCGCTGGATCAGCTATCAGAACATCGATGAAGCGACCGAGCGCAAGCACATCGCCGAAGCCGTCGCCATCATCAAAGACATCACAAGAAATGCGCCGCTGGGCTGGTACACCGGCCGCGACTCGCCCAACACGCGCCGCCTGGTCGCCGAGCACGGCGGCATCGCCTACGACGCCGACAGCTACGCCGACGACTTGCCCTACTGGGAGAACGTCAGCGTGCGCAATGCCGACGGTGTGCAAAGCACGACGCCGCAACTGATCGTCCCCTACACGCTCGACAGCAACGACATGCGCTTCGCCGCGCCTCAGGGTTTCAACTCAGGCACGCAGTTCTTCGATTATCTGAAAGACGCTTTCGACGTGCTCTACGCCGAGGGCGACCCGGCCGCACTGGACCGCCCCAAGATGCTGTCGGTCGGCCTGCATTGCCGCATCGTCGGCCGCCCGGCGCGCGCAGCGGCGCTGGCGCGTTTCCTCGACTACGTACAACAACACGACAAGGTCTGGATCACGCGCCGCATCGATATCGCCGATCACTGGCGCAAGACGCATCCTCAGCCGTTCAGCAAGGTTTGATCTACCGCCGTGGCGGATCCACGGAACACTATAAAAAAGCAGTTCGACATACCATTTAATGGAGGAGACACCATGCAACAAGCAAACGCAATCCTGCGCAAGCCAGTCAGCACACATCTCGCAGCGGCCGGCCTGATCGGGCTGTCCGCAATGGCGGCAATACAGCAGGCGCACGCCGCCGACTGGAGCGACAACTCCATCGGCTACCGCTACGGCACCAAGTTCGCCGAGCCGTACAACACGCAGGACATCAGTAAGAACATCATCAACTTCACGCATGCCAGCGGCTACAAGTACGGCACCAACTTCCTGAACGTCGATCTGCTGATGTCCGACAAGAAGGACAACAATGCGCAGGAAGCCTACATCACCTATCGCCACACGCTCGACATCGGCAAGATCAGCGGCAAGGACTTGTCCTTCGGCCCGGCGCGCGGCGTCGGCTTTACCGCCGGCTTCGACTGGAACACCAAGAACGATCCGGGCTACGGCTCCAAGAAGCGCATGATCGTCGCCGGCCCGACGCTGATGATGGACGTGCCCGGCTTCCTCAACGTCAGCCTGCTGGCGCTGTGGGAAAGCAATCAGCCGGTCGGTATTTCGAGCCGCTATTCGTATGATGTGCACCCGATGCTGACTGCCTCCTGGGGCATTCCTTTCGGCGCCAGCGGCTTTGCGTTTGAAGGCTATGTGAACTACATCGCCGCCAAGGGCAAGGACGAATTCGGCAGCCCGACCAGCCCGGAACTGAACTTCGACGGCCAGGTCATGTACGACGTCGGCACGCCGCTGGGACTGGGCAAGAACACCTTCCGCGTCGGCCTGGAATATCAATACTGGCGCAACAAGTTCGGCAATCAATCCAAGGTGCCGGGCTCCTTCGCCAAGACGCCGATGATCCGCGCCGAATACCACTTCTGAGTCAGAGTTTAAAGTCCGGGTGTAACATGCCGGGGGGACGCTGTTGCGTCCCCTTTTTCATTCATGCTCCCCATGCCGCCACGACTGCCATGACCGCTCCTGCCAAGCCAGCCCATATCAGCCACGCCGAATGGCAAACCCGTATCGATCTCGCCGCCTGCTACCGGCTGTGCGCACTACAAGGCTGGGACGACGTCATCTACACGCATATCTCGGCCACCGTGCCGGACGAACCCGGGCATTTCTTGCTGAACCCGTTCGGCTATCGCTTCGACGAGATCTGCGCATCGAACCTGGTCAAGATCGACCAGCACGGCCAGATCGTCGGCGACAGTCCTTACCGTATCAACGTCAGCGGTTTCGCCATCCACGGCGCGGTGCATGCTGCGCGCGCCGATGCGCATTGCGTCATGCATCTGCATAACGATCATGCAGTTGCGGTCAGCGCTCTGGCATCAGGCTTGCTGCCGTTGTCGCAGCATGCGCTGCGCTTCTACGAACAGATTGCGTGTCACGATTACGAAGGATTGGCGCTCACGCCGGGCGAGCAGACGCGGCTGATCGAAGCTCTGGGCGATTACCCCGCGCTGCTGCTGCGCAACCACGGCAGCCTGATCTGCGGCCGCACCGTCGCCGAGGCCTACGTACTGATGGACACGCTCGACAAGGCTTGCCGCATCCAGCTGCTGGCGCAGGCCGGCGGACAATCGTTAAAGACGCCCGCTGCCGATATCTGCCGCAAGACGCACCAGCAATTGCTCGGCGACGGCAGCCCGGAAGGTTTGCTCGAATGGCCGGCGCTGCTACGCAAACTGGATGCGCTCGATGCGTCCTACAAGAATTGATTTTTACCAAGGAGAGAATATGCCCACATTCAACATCCAGCTGTTTGAAGGCCGCAGCGTCGAACAAAAACGCGAACTCGTGAAAGCGATTACCGAAGCGACCTGCAAGACCCTGCAATGCAGCCCGGAGTCGGTCGACATCATCATCCAGGACGTCAAGAAAGAGAACTGGGCGACGGCGGGAAAACTGTGGTCGGATTGATGGTCTGAACCAAACACTGAGGCTCAAAAAAATGGCGCGCCACTGATAACAGTCGGCGCGCCATTTTCTATCGTTAGCGGGTCCCTATTCGGACATCACCGGTTCCACTTTCGCCTTGTTGGAAAAACGGATCAAGGGCACCCGGCGCACCATCCACAAGCCGATCAGCGCCGATACGATCGCCAGCGCGATGCCCATGTGAATCGCACCGACCAGCGCATCGCGCGCCGCGTCGAGCAAGGCCGAACCGTTATGCCCGGCTTGCAGCATCTGCGCCAGCAGGGTCGACTGGATGTCGTGGTTGACGAGGATTTCCGGGTCCTTGAATTCGGCCATCCATTGTGCGGCGTGATCGCTTTCCAGCGCGCGCTGGACGCCGCTGCCGTACATCTGCGTCACCAGCGTGCCGGTAACCGCCGTACCGAGCATGCCGCCGATCATGCGCAGGGATTGCAACAAGGCCGTGGCGATGCCGAGATGTTCGCGGCTGGCGGCCTGCTGCGCAAACACCGTCAGGTTCGGCAGCACCAGCCCGAGACCGAAACCGCCCGCCAGCATGGCTGTCAGCATGAAGGCCGTCGACGTGCCGCGTTGCGATAGCACGATGCCCAGACAGGAGATCGCAATCAGCGCAAAGCCGACATACATCATCATGTTGGGATTGGGGATGCGCGTGACGACACGACCGTTGACGATGCTCGCCACGGTGATACAGGCCACCAGCGGCGTGATCAGCAGACCCGCTTCGCGCGGCGACATGCCGAAACCGCCCTGGAACAGCAACGGCGAATACATCAGCATCGAAAACATCGAGAAGCCGGCCAGGATCGACAGCAGGAACAGGCTCGACAACGCAGGATCCTTCACCATCTCGAACGGCAGGATGGGTTGCTCGACGTGGCGCTCCCATTTCCACAAGGCGTAGAAAGCGGCAATGCTGGCGACCAACAGAACCGCCATGCCGATCGTCAGGCCGCGCTTGGGCAGCATCTCCACCAGCAACTGCAGGCTGCCCAGCGCAATCGTGATCAGCACCGCGCCGAACCAGTCGAGGCGAATCTTGCCCTCGTGCTTGATGTGGCGGATATGCGGGATGTAGCGCATCGCGAAGAACAGCGAGATCAAACCGACCGGCAGGTTGACGTAGAAGGTCCAGCGCCAGCCCAGCGACTGCGTCAGAAAGCCGCCCAGCGACGGGCCGATCGAGGTCGCGATGCCGTAGGCTGCGCTCAGGATGATCTGCCAGCGCAGGCGAATATGCGGATCGGGGAACAGGTCCGCCGCCGATGCAAATGCGGTGCCGACCAGCATGCCGCCGCCGATGCCTTGCAGGCCGCGCGCCAGCACCAGGAACAGCATGCTGTTGGCCATCCCGCACAGCATCGAGGCCACGACGAAAATGATGATCGAGGCGATCAGGAAAGGCTTGCGCCCGAAGTAGTCGCCCAGCCGTCCGAAAATCGGCACCGTGATCACCGAAGTCAGCAGATACGAGGTCGCCACCCAGGCATAGAGATCGAAGCCCTTGAGCTCGGCGACGATGGTCGGCAAGGCGGTCCCGACGATGGTCTGATCCAGCGCCACCAGCATGATGACGAAGCAGATGCCGAGGGTGGCCATCAGGGATTCGCGGAAAGGCAGGACTTGACCGCTCGAGTGCGCGGCTTCTTTATGTGGAGACATGTTGGGAAAATCGTTTGGCCGGGGCTTGCAGACGCATGTATTGGCGAAACGACAAGCACTTGCAGATGACCGCTTGTCGTGCACGACCACATTCATCACAGGCGCCAGCCTGAAGTGACTGAGTCGTCCATTTTATCAACAGCGGCGATAGTTTGCCGGGCGCACTGCAATACGGCAACAAATCCGCAACAAAATCGAAGATGAAAACGACGATACGCGAGGGCGAAAATCCATCGTGTATCCGCGCTCGAATGAGGACGGTTGAAGGCAAAAAACGAGAGAGGGAGGAAGAAAGGTACTACGACTGCCCGATCAGCATAAGCACATCATCTGTGATCGGGCAGTGCAATAGCGCAGCTGCGATTGCGGCACATGAACGACTGGACTCAGTCGCCGGCAATCGTCATGTTTTCCAGCAGGATGGAGCCGGTTTCCTTGGTGCCGCGGATCAGCGTGTCGTTGCCGATGGCGACGATCTGGCGCAGCATGTCTTTCATGTTGCCGGCGATGGTGATCTCTTCCACCGGATACTGGATCACGCCCTTCTCGACCCAGTAACCCGACGCGCCGCGCGAATAATCGCCGGTCACGTAGTTCACGCCCTGGCCCATCAGCTCGGTCACCAGCAAGCCGGTATCGAGTTTCTTCAACATGCCCTTGAAGGTGTCGGCGGCTGTCGTCAGCGACGAGGTCAGCGACAGGTTGTGTGAACCGCCTGAATTACCGGTGGTTTGCATGCCCAGCTTGCGCGCCGAATACGTGGACAGGAAATAGCCTTGCACGACGCCGTCCTTGACGACTTCGCGGCGATGCGTCTTGACGCCTTCTTCATCGAACGGCGCGGAACCGACGCCGCCGACCACGTGCGGATCTTCCAGGATCTGGATGTGGTCGGGGAAAACCTGCTTGCCCAGCGAGTCGAGCAGGAACGATGATTTGCGATACAGCGCGCCGCCCGAGACGGCTTGTACGAAGGCGCCGAGCAGGCCTGCGGCCAGCGGCGCTTCGAACAGCACCGGGCACTTGCGGGTCGACAGCTTGCACGCGTTCAGGCGCGCCAGTGCGCGTTCGGAAGCATAGCGGCCGATGGCTTCCGGCTTGGCCAGTTTTTTAGGATCGCGCATGGACGAATACCAGTCGTCGCGCTGCATGTTGCCGCCCTTGCCGGCGATCGGAGCCACCGAAATGGTGTGGCGCGAGAACGGATAGCCGCCGATGAAGCCGCGCGAATTGGCCGCGACGAAATGCGATTGCTGGGCGTAGACGCTGGCGCCTTCGCTGTTGGTGATGCGCTTGTCGACCGACAGCGCCGCCGCTTCGCAGCGTTGCGCCAGTTCGACGGCTTCTTCCGCGGTGATCAGCCATGGCGTGCACAGCTTGAGGTCGCGCGGATGCATTTCGAGATTTTCCTGGTCCGGCAATCCGGCGCAGTCGTCGATGGCGGTGAAGCGGGCGATGTTGTAGGCCGCTTCCACCGTTTCCTTCAGCGCCTGTTGCGAGAAATCAGAGGTGCTGGCGTTGCCGCGGCGTACATTGCGGCCTTCGCCCATATAGACGGTAACGCCGATGCCCTTGTCCTTGTTCTGTTCAATGGTTTCGACTTTGCCCTTGCGCACCGCTACCGACAGCCCGCTACCCTCGCTGATGTCGACCGCCGCATCCGACGCGCCCTTTTCCTTGGCGTAACGCAACACATCCTGTGCAAGCTGCTTCAATTGGTCTTGACTGTGGGTAAATACGGTATCGCTCATTGGCCTGTTTTCTTCGAAATGCGGATAAAACGGGTATCATAGCAGTCGTTTAGCTTATTTATCTGAATCATGCCAAATCCCAATCGCGGGTCCTGCGGCTTCCAATCCAACGAATTCGAGCAGGAATACGACCGTCCCTCCAAATCCCAACTGAAACGCGAAATGACTGCGTTGCAGAAACTGGGCGAAGAACTGGTTGCCGAGCCACGCGACCGCGTCAAGCGCGTGCCCATGCCGGAAGACGTGCGCGACGCCATTCTCGAATGCCAGCAAATCAAGGACCACGAAGGCCGTCGCCGCCAGATGCAGTACGTCGGCAAGAAGATGCGCACCCTGGATGAAGACGAAATCGCCGCCATCCAGCGTACGCTCGACAGCTGGCGCGGCCTGTCCAAAGCGGACACCGCCGCCATGCACGCGCTCGAGCGCCGCCGTGAAAAGTTGTTGAAAGACGACAATGCCCTCACCGAGTTGCTTGCCCAGCATCCCGATCTCGACGTGCAGCAGCTGCGCACGCTGATTCGCAATGCCCGCAAGGAACAGGCTGAAAACAAGCCGCCCAAGGCGTATCGCGAAATTTTCCAGATCCTCAAGCAATTGCAAGCCGCTTCGCGTGGCGCCAATGCGACAGAAGGTGATGACGCGGACGAGTTGGAAGATGAGCAAGAAGACTGATCCGGACGAACTGCTGATCGGCCTGGTGTCGATCTCCGATCGTGCTTCCGGCGGCGTGTATGAAGACAAAGGCATTCCGGCCTTGCAAGACTGGTTCGGCGCTGCGCTGAGCAGCCCGTGGCGCATGGAAACCCGCCTGATCCCCGACGACCGCGCACAAATCGAGAAGACCCTGATCGAGCTGGTGGACGACATCGGTTGCGATCTGGTGCTGACCACCGGCGGCACCGGCCCTTCGCGCCGCGACGTCACGCCGGAAGCCACGTTGGCAGTCGCCACCAAGGAAATGCCCGGCTTCGGCGAGCAGATGCGCCAGATCAGCCTGCAATTCGTTCCCACCGCCATTTTGTCGCGCCAGGTTGCCGTGATCCGGGAAACTGCCGATCACGCCGCCCTGATCATGAATTTGCCAGGCCAGCCCAAATCCATCAAGGAGACGCTGGAAGGCGTCAAGGACGCCGAAGGCAAGCAAGTCGTGTCCGGCATCTTCGCCGCCGTGCCTTACTGTATCGACCTCATCGGCGGCCCCTACGTCGAAACCAACGAGGCGGTGTGCAAGGCCTTCCGTCCCAAATCGGCGATTCGCCCGGCGAAATAATTTACGCTTTTCCGCGTTATTGCAATGTCAATGCATCGAGGCGAGCCGGCGGCCAAGCCTCGACGTGCGTTACGCCGCCTAGTGCGGGCAGGTCAACTGATCCTGACCGCCGCCGCACAGGGTCGCACGGTTCATCACGTCAAGAAATTGCTGCAACCGCTGCGGCGTAATGCGTAAAGGATTTCCCTTGAGCTCGTTCTCGGTTGCCGGCCGCCAGCCGAACTGCACCAGGAACAGATTCTTCGTACCTTCAAAGACCCCGATCAGGCTGCCTTCGCCAAACGGCGCGGCGCTTCCCAGGCGGTCGCAGAAGCCGCCGCTGATGGAGGTATAGGCGCCGTTGGTCATGCTGTCTTTTTGCTTCATCGCCGTGAAGTGGCCGGAGCAATTGCGCTGTGCGCCTTGCAGCACGCGCTGGACGATCTGCGTTGAAAGATGCGTGCCGGCACCGACATCCGCAGCGCCGCGCTGCACCGACATATAGCCTTCGCGCCAGTTTTCATGGGTCTCGTTCTGCGGCATGAATTCGACCACGTAGTCGCCGGTCGGACTGCCGTTCATATACGCCAGACGCCAGCCCGACGGCGGTTGCACCACCAGGTTTTCGCCGATGGGCTGAAACACATTGCCCTCCAGCAGCGCCGCGTTCGACGACATGGATACCATCAGACTTGCCTGAAGCAGCAACAAGGCCAGCATTTTTTTCATCACGGTTCTCCATTGAAACGGTGCAGAGATTTTCCGGCGATATCGTCGTATCATGGCGCTTTCAAAACCCCAGAACGCTCTCCACAGCAAACCTGTATTGTGCACCAAAGCCGCACAATCCTGAACCGAAGAAAACGTCCATGTCCTCACAAGCCCCCCTGCTCCAGACCATAGAAATCGAAACCGCGCCCAACCCTGCCGCCGCCGTCATCTGGCTGCACGGCCTCGGCGCCGACGGCAACGACTTCGTGCCGATTGTGCGCGAACTCGATCTGTCGGGATCCCAACCGATCCGCTTCATCTTCCCGACGGCGCCGACCATGCCGGTGACGGTCAACGGCGGCTATGTGATGCGCGCCTGGTACGACATCTTCGGCCCGGACCTGGTGCGTCGCGAAGACGAACCCGGCCTGCGCGCCTCGCAGGCGATGGTGGAAGCGCTGATCGCCAAGGAAAAAGCCCGCGGCATTCCGGCTGAACGCATCGTGCTTGCCGGCTTCTCGCAAGGCTGTGCGATGACCTTGCAAACCGGCCTGCGCCATCCTGAGAAACTGGCCGGCTTGATGTGCCTGTCCGGCTACCTGCCGCTGGCCGGGACCATCGCGGCGGAGTCCAACGCCGCCAATCAGGCGACACCGATCTTCATGGCCCATGGCCGCCAGGATCCGGTGGTCGTAATGCAACGCGCCGAGCAGTCGCGCAACTTGCTCAACACGCTGGGCTACCAGATTGAATGGCACGAATACCCGATGCAGCATTCCGTCTGCCTGGAAGAGATTGAAGATATCGGCCGGTGGCTGGCGCAGGTGCTGCCGAAGTAAGTGCGCGACGGTTGATCCGTCAGGACGATGAAAAAAGCCGCCGATGCATATTGCACCGGCGGCTTTTTTACTGGGACGGCAATTGCTGCTTACATCGAGTAGCGCAAAGTCAGTGCAACGTTGCGCGGTGCGCCCGGCAAGCTCAGGTTCGGGCTGGTGCCGTGGCCGGAAACGATATAGCCGGTGTTGAAGATGTTGTTGACGTTCAGCTGCACCGAGTATTTTTCCGCCTTGTAGACGGCCATTGCATCTGCCGTCACGTAGCCGGGCAGGGAGACGGTGTTGCCCGGGTTGGCGAAACGGCTGCCGACCGCATTGGCGCCGCCGCCGACTGTGAAGCCGTAACCGATATCCTTGGTCAGCCACAGGTTGGCGCTGTGCTTCGGCGTCAGCGTCGCCGCTTTCCCCTTGAATGGAACGCTGCCTGCCGTCGTCGTGCCCGGATTGTTCACGCTGGCATCCACCGCCACCGAATCGATCACCTTGGCGTCCAGGTAAGCGTAACCTGCAAGCACCTTCCAGCCTTGCTTCAGATCAGCCGTCAGCGTCAGTTCAGCGCCGTCGGTGCGTTGCTTGCCGACGGGGATGATGGTTGTCGTGCCGGGAATCGTCGCCTTCATGTTGTCGCGCTCCAGACGGAAGAGCGACACCGTGGCGTTGGCGCGGCCGTCCAGGAAATCGTACTTGGCGCCGACTTCCGTATTGCGGGTGTTTTCCGGCGCGAGGTCGGCGTTGTTGGTCGCCAGCGGCAAGGTCTCACCCGACGGCTGGAACGAACGGCTCCACGAGAGGTAATACGATTGCGTTTCGCTCGGCTGCCAGACCAGGCCGGCGCGCGGGCTGTAAGCATTGTCGGTGCGGGCAAGATTGCCCGGCGCCGATCCGCCCACGATGCGCGACTTTTGCTCGAAGCTGTCATAGCGTACGCCGAGCAGTGCCTTCCATTGATCGCTGAAGGCGATCGTGTCCTGCACATAGCCGGCCAGCGTCGTGTAGGTGCCATAGGTGAAGGTGCCGGCGCCGCGCGCGGCCGGATTCACGGTCGGCAGCACAGGATTGAAAATCGACACGCCGGTCGCTACCGTGGTGCTTGCATAGCTGGCGGAG
Organism: Herbaspirillum rhizosphaerae; assembly: GCF_001189965.1. Lineage (GTDB taxonomy): Bacteria > Pseudomonadota > Gammaproteobacteria > Burkholderiales > Burkholderiaceae_D > Herbaspirillum > Herbaspirillum rhizosphaerae. The sequence goes on along the minus strand of NZ_LFLU01000001.1, from coordinate 238,778 downwards.
TCTTTGCTTTGCTGTCCGAATTCGACGCCGTACAAGATCTCATGTCTGGTCGAGCCCAGCTTGAGTTTTTGCGTCAGCTCGGTCTGATTGAACCAGCCGTTTTCATCACGGATCAGCGTCGCGTGTCCCAATGACATCGTGCGTGCAACTTCATTGACGTTGCCGCTGATATTGGTGTTGTTGCGGTTCAGGTGATAGTCGTAATAGCGGAAGGCATTACGCAACGACAAACTCTCATTGAAACGATGCGTCAGCGTGGCCGAAGTCGACGCCACGCGCGACTGGCTGAAGTCCGCATCGCGCGCATTGGCAGCGCCGTAATAGGTGCCCGGGTCGACATTGACCGGACGGCCCTGATACGAAGGAATGCCAAAATCGGTCAGGCGGCGATCTTCCAGATAGTCAGCTTGCAACAGCAGCTTGGTGTCGGAAGAAATCTTGAATTCCACCGATGGTGCGATCGCGGTGCGGTCCAGGAATTGTTGCGCACGGTAGCTATCCGATTGCTCGCGTGCGCCGGTCAGACGCCAGGACACCACCTCTCCGCTGCGGCCGACATCGATCTCGCCGCGGCGACCTGCCGTGCTGGTCAGGCTGAGGCTGACGTCAGTCACGTCGACGCCCGGCTTCTTCGTGACGCGATTGATCAGGCCGCCCGAGGAACCGCGTCCGTACAGAACCGCCGCCGGACCTTTGATGACTTCAAGACGCTCGACGTTGGACAGATCGCGGAAGTACAGCGCATCGTCGCGGAAGCCGTCGACGAACTGGTCGCCGATCGCCGTAAAGCCGCGGATGAAGACCTGGTCGCGCTGGCCGTCGCCGGTGGACAATCCGACGCCCGGCACGTTCTTCAGGATGTCCTGCAAGGAAGTCGCATGCTGGTCGCGGATGACTTCAGCGGAGATGACATTGATCGTTTGCGGAATATCACGCAGCGGCGCTTCGCTTTTCGTGGCGCTGACGGAGGTTGGCGCAACGTAGCCGTCGCGGGCGCCGCTGACCTGGACTTCCGGCAGGCTGCCGGCGGTCTGGGCAAAGGCGTGATTTGTTGCAATGGAGGTAAGCGACAATGTGGTCAGGACAGCCAGGTAACCCGGCTTGATGCGGAACTGCATGTAGACACCCAATTTAAATGTTAATAGTAATAGTTCCTATTTATATTAACTTTTAAATGTAACAGCTTGTAAAGAATTTCTTACAAAATGCTGATTTTTATGAAATTGGAACCGGTATGTTGTACTTATGCAGCAAAAACCGGGATCGACGAAAGCAAGTGACCGGCAAAACAAAAGCGGCGCATTCCTTTCGAAATGCGCCGCCTTGGTTACCGACTTTACTAATTACTGAATTGCCCTGCCGATCAGTTCAGATCAACGCTCCGACATCGCATCCATGACGCACAGAGCGGTCATGTTGACGATACGGCGCACCGTTGCCGATGCGGTCAGGATGTGCACCGGCTTAGCGCAACCCAGCAGGATAGGACCGATTGCCACGCCGTTGCCGGACGCTGTCTTCAACAGGTTGTAGGCGATGTTGGCGGCGTCGATATTCGGCATCACCAGCAGGTTGGCGTCGCCCTTCAGCGGCGAATCCGGCATGACTTGCGCCAGCAGCTTCTGGTCGAGCGCGGTGTCACCGTGCATTTCGCCGTCGGCTTCCAGTTCCGGAGCCTGCTCCTGGATCAGCTTCAGGGCCGTACGCATCTTGATGGCCGATTCGCTGTTGCTGGAACCGAAGTTCGAATGCGACAGCAGCGCAGCACGTGGATGCAGGCCGAAACGGCGCATTTCTTCCGCCGCCATGATGGTGATTTCCGCCAGCTGTTCTGCTGTCGGGTTTTCATTGACGTGCGTGTCGACCAGCACCAGCTGGCGGCTCGGCAGGATGACGCCGTTCATGGCGGCATAGACGTTGACGCCTTCGCGCTTGCCCAGCACCTGATCGATGTAGTGCAAGTGCAGCTGGGTGGTGCCGTAGGTGCCGCAGATCATGCCGTCGGCATGACCCTTGTGGATCGCCATCGAACCGATCAGCGTGTGGCGGCGGCGCATTTCCAGCTTCGCGTATTGCTCGGTGACGCCACGGCGCTTGGTCATTTCCAAGAAAGTCTGCCAGTAGTCGCGATAGCGCTCGTCGAAGTTCGGGTTGATGACTTCGAAGTCGACGTTCGGACGCAGGCGCAGGCCGAATTTCTTGATGCGCTGTTCCAGCACTTCCGGACGGCCGACCAGGATCGGCTTGGCCAGGCATTCGTCGACGATGACTTGCACCGCGCGCAGGATGCGCTCTTCTTCGCCTTCGGCAAAGACGATGCGCTTCTTGGCTTCCGGCGCCTTCTTGGCGGCCTGGAAGATAGGACGCATGAAAGTGCCGCTGTGGTAGACGAACTGCTCCAGCTTTTCCGCGTAGGCGTTCATGTCCTGAATCGGACGCGCCGCCACGCCGGAAGTCTCGGCCGCACGCGCCACCGCCGTCGCGATCTTGATCATCAGGCGCGGATCGAACGGCTTCGGAATGATGTATTCAGGACCGAACGACAGATTGGTCACGCCGTAGGTCGCCGCCACGATGTCGGATTGCTCGGCTTGCGCCAGTTCAGCAATCGCGTGCACGGCGGCGATTTCCATTTCGCGCGTGATGGTGGTCGCGCCGGAATCCAGCGCGCCGCGGAAGATGTACGGGAAGCACAGGACATTGTTGACCTGGTTCGGGTAGTCGGAACGGCCGGTGGCGATGATGGCGTCGTCGCGCACTGCCATGACGTCTTCCGGCAGGATTTCCGGTGTCGGGTTGGCCAGCGCCAGCACCAGCGGACGCGGCGCCATCTTCTTGACCATGTCTTGCTTCAACACGCCGCCGGCCGACACGCCCAGGAAAATGTCGGCGTCAGGGATGACGTCGGCCAGGGTGCGCGCGTCGGTTTCGCGAGCGAAGCGTTCCTTGTCCGGATCCATCAGTTCGGTGCGGCCCTTGTAGACCACGCCGGCCAGGTCGGTGACGTAAATGTTTTCGATCGGGAAGCCGAGATCGACGATCAGGTCCAGGCAAGCCAGCGCTGCAGCGCCTGCGCCGGAAACCACCAGCTTCACTTCCTTGAGGCTCTTGCCGACGACCTTCAGGCCGTTCAGGATCGCTGCGCCGACGATGATCGCGGTGCCGTGCTGATCGTCATGGAAGACCGGGATCTTCATGCGGTCGCGCAGTTTGCGTTCGATGTAGAAACACTCCGGCGCCTTGATGTCTTCCAGGTTGATGCCGCCGAAAGTCGGTTCCAGCGAGGCGATGATGTCGCACAGCTTGTCCGGGTCGGTTTCGTTGATTTCGATGTCGAAGACGTCGATGCCGGCGAACTTCTTGAACAGCACGCCCTTGCCTTCCATCACCGGCTTGGAAGCCAGCGGGCCGATGTTGCCCAGGCCGAGCACGGCGGTGCCGTTACTGATGACGGCGACCAGGTTGCCGCGCGCGGTGTACTTGAATGCGTTGGCGGGATCTGCAACGATTTCTTCGCAGGCTGCAGCGACGCCCGGAGAGTACGCCAGAGACAGGTCTCGTTGATTGGTTAATAGCTTGGTGGGCGTGACGCTGATCTTGCCCGGCGTTGGAAATTCATGGTACTCCAGCGCTGCCTGGCGAAGTTGCTGACGCAATTCTTCTTTTTTACTGATCATCGAATCCATACTCTGCGTTCTCTTTTCTAGACTTGTCGAAGACCTGCGATTTTAGCAGAGGTCGGCCCGCTCTCATAGGGTGGATACTACTGATCTATGGCGCAGCGCAGCATTCCGAGACCCAATACTGGTGCGGCTTCGGGCGCAAGTTGGTGCGCCCGGTTTCATCGGCAAAACGGAGCCGCCAAAGGTCATACCAATCAATACTTCGAAGAATTACCCGCATAAATTACCGGGAGTTGATGACGTATTCGTTACAATCACGCCCATGCTCTCCGAATTTGAACTCATCTCCCGTTATTTCACGCGCCCGTCTGCACCCGGCAGCCGCGCTGCGCTCGGCGTCGGCGACGACTGCGCCTTGCTCACGCCTGCGCCGGGCATGCAACTGGCGATATCGACCGACATGCTGGTCGAGGGCCGCCACTTCTTTCCGCATGCCGATCCTTATGCGCTCGGACATAAATGCCTGGCCGTCAACCTGTCGGACTTGGCAGCCATGGGCGCACAGCCGATCGCGTTCACGCTGGCGTTCGCGCTGCCGGAAGCGCGCGAAGACTGGCTTGAGCCGTTCTCGCGCGGTCTGCTGAAACTCGCCGATGAGCACGCTTGCGAGCTCATCGGCGGCGATACCACCAAGGGACCGCTCAACATCAGCATCACCGTGTTCGGAGAAATCCCCTTCACGCAAGCCTTGCGCCGTGATGCGGCAAAAGACGGCGACGACATCTGGATCTCCGGCACGCTGGGCGATGCACGACTGGCGCTGGCCGCCTATCGCCGTGAACTCTCCCTGGACACGCAAGCGCACCACATTGCAGCACAACGCATGCACCAACCGACGCCGCGCGTGGTGCTCGGCATGGCGCTGCGCAGCATTGCCCATGCCGCCATCGATATTTCGGATGGCCTTGCCGGCGACCTCGGCCATATCCTGGAGCGCTCCCGCGTCGGCGCACGCCTCGACGCAGACGCCTTGCCGCCCGGCGCGATCCTGAAGCAGCAAGCGCAAGACCTGCGCCGCCGTTTCACGCTATCCGGCGGCGACGACTACGAACTCTGCTTTACCGCACCGCAAAGCCGCCGCGAACAAGTCCTCGCCGCTGCCGAGCAAACCGGCACCGAAGTCACCCGCGTCGGCGTCATCGAATCCATGCCGGGCCTACGCCTGGTGGATGGCGGCGGCGAGCCGCTGGATCTCGCCTTGACCTCTTTCGACCATTTCACCTCATGACAACAACAATAGAACCGGGCCGCAAGGCGCAACTTAACAAATCGGTGCGGCCGACTGCGCGCTTCATGCTCGCGCATCCGACCCACTTGCTCGCGCAAGGTTTCGGCAGCGGCCTGTCGCCGATCATGCCCGGCACCTCCGGCACCTTGTTCGCGTGGCTGGCTTATGCCGTGCTGACCGTGCGCTGGCCGGCCGTCTTTACGCCGCTGGCCTGGCTGATCATCATCGGCGCGGGATTTTTCGTCGGCGTCTGGGCTTGTCATCGCACCGGCCGCGATCTGGGTGCACCGGATCACGGCAGCATGGTGTGGGATGAAATCATCGCGTTCTGGCTGGTCCTGGTGCTGCTGACGCCGGCCGATCTGGCGACGCAATGCTGGGCGTTTGTCTGGTTCCGTTTTTTCGACATGGTCAAGCCGCCGCCGATTGCTTATTTCGATCGCCGCTTCAAGGGCGGCTTCGGCGTGATGTGGGACGATATCGTCGCAGCCTTTTACACTTTGTTGGTATTCGCCTTCTGGCGCTCTATGTAAATCGCCCGCAACAAGAGTATGCTTGCCACATGAGAGCCGCCTCTCATCACACGTTGACCACCACCCGCCAACAACGAAGGATGACATCAACATGGACACCTCGACAGACCTCGCCGCACGCGTCGGCCAAGCGCTCAAAGCCAGGAAGTTGTTGCTCTCGACCGCCGAGTCCTGCACCGGCGGCGGCGTAGCGCAAGCCATTACGGAAATCGCCGGATCGTCGGAATGGTTCGACTGCGGTTTCGTGACCTATTCCAACGTATCGAAAAACGAATTGCTGGATATTTCGGAAGCCTTGATCGCGCAGCACGGCGCCGTCAGCGAAGAAATCGCCGCCGCCATGGCCGAAGGCGCCATCGCCAACAGCAGCTCCGATGTCGCCGTCTCCACCACCGGCATCGCCGGCCCCGGCGGCGCGGTGCCCGGCAAGCCCGTGGGCACGGTCTGCTTCGGCTGGAAAGTCGGCGACCAGACTTTCACCGAGCGCCTGGTGTTCGCCGGCGACCGCCAGGCCGTGCGCGAACAGGCGGTTGTGCACTCGCTGCAAGGCTTGCTGCGCATGCTGACCTGAGTCGCGACACCGACACAGAAGCCGGATACAAAAAGAGCCGCAGCGATCGGATCGCAGCGGCTCTTTTTACGTCTTGATACGCTTACCGGTTTACTAGAACTCAACGATATTGATTGATCGCATCACGCGTTTCCAGCGCCACCCGGCGTGCCGCTGCGGCGTAGTCTTCGTCGCCTTCCGGCTTGGCGTACAGGATCGCGCGCGACGAATTGATCATCATTCCCGCACCGCCCGCGGTCTTGCCGGACTTGACGGTCGCCGCCACGTCGCCGCCCTGCGCGCCGACACCCGGCACCAGCAAAGGCATGTCGCCGATGATGCTGCGCACCTGCGCCAGTTCTTCCGGGAAAGTGGCGCCGACCACCAGGCCGCACTGGCCGTTGGTGTTCCACTTGTCCGCCACCAGACGCGCCACGTGCTGATACAGCGGCACGCCGTCGACATTCAGGAATTGCAGATCGGAACCGCCGGCGTTGGAGGTGCGGCACAACACGATGGCGCCGCGGTCCTTCCATTCCAGATACGGCGCGACCGAATCGAACCCCATGTACGGGCTCACCGTCACTGCATGGGCGCCATAGCGCTCGAAGGCTTCGCGCGCATATTGCTCGGCGGTAGCCCCGATGTCGCCGCGCTTGGCGTCCAGCACGATGGGAATATGCGGATAACGGCTGCGGATGTAGCTGCAGATTTCTTCCAATTGGTCTTCGGCGCGCAAGGCCGCGAAGTAGGCGATCTGCGGCTTGAACGAGCACGCCGCGTCGGCGGTGGCGTCGATGATGCCCTTGCAGAACGCCAGAATCGCATCCGGCTGGTTCTTCCATTGCGCCGGGAATTTGGCGATATCCGGGTCCAGGCCGACGCACAGCAGAGAATTGTTGGCCTTCCACGCAGCGGATAATTTGTCGATAAATGTCACGGTAAACCTTAGAGCTTGAATAGGCAAAGATGCGACATTGTAACGCGGCCGCACCGGAAACCCGGTATTCGGGGCGTCGCTGGGTGCAATTTCGCCGCGATTTCACCGCAATGCTTGACGCCCATCCAAGGACTGATCACAGTAGCGAATGTGTTAATTTTCGAGAGAAATACAATGAAAAAATGGTTCGCATGGCTGGCAATCGCCGCTTCCGTCTTGACCCTGAGCAGCTGCGGCTACAACGACTTCCAGGCCAAGGATGAAGCCACCAAGGCCGCCTGGGGTGAAGTCGTCAACCAATACCAGCGCCGCGCCGACCTGATTCCCAATCTCGTCAATACCGTCAAGGGTTATGCCGCGCACGAGAAAGACACGCTGGAAGCCGTGACCCAGGCGCGCGCCGCCGCCACCAGCTTCCAGATCACGCCGGAAGTGCTGAACAATCCTGAAGCCTTCAACAAATTCCAGCAGGTGCAGGGCCAGTTGTCGTCCGCCTTGTCGCGCCTGATGGCGGTGTCGGAAAACTATCCGCAACTCAAGGCCGACACCAGCTTCCGCGATCTGCAATCGCAACTGGAAGGCACCGAAAACCGCATCACCGTAGCCCGTCAGCGCTACATCGCTTCGGTGCAGGAGTACAACGTGCTGGCGCGCAGCTTCCCGACCAACATCACCGCCAAGCTTTTCAGCTATGCGGTCAAGCCGTCCTTCACGGTTGAGAACGAAAAGGCGATCTCCACCGCGCCTGCCGTCAACTTCGGCAAGTAAGCCGGTAAGTTTCCCTATGCCGTTTTTTCGCGCCCTTCCCGCGTTCTTCCTGAGCATCCTGCTCGCCAGCTTCCTGCAACCGGCCGGCGCGCAGGATTTCGTCGCCGTCCCGGCGCTGAGCTCGCACGTGATCGATCAGGCGCACATGCTGCAGGAGCAGCAACGCAGCGCTCTGGATCAGGTGCTCGCCGAATATGAAACACGCACCGGCAGCCAGATCGCCGTCCTGCTGATTTCCAGCACCGCGCCGGAAGCCATTGAGCAATACGGCATCCGCGTCGCCGATGCCTGGAAGCTCGGCCGCAAAGGCATCGACGACGGCGTCATCCTGATCGTTGCCAAAGACAACAGCAAGGCGCTGCGCCGCCTGCGCATCGAAGCCGGACGCGGCGTGCAGGGCAGCCTGACGGATGCAAAATCGAAACGCATACTGGAAGACGTCATCGCCCCGCACTTCCGCCAGAACGACTACTACGGCGGCCTCGCCGCGGGCGTTTCTGCGCTGACCAGCCTGCTGGACGAAGAACATCTGCCGGCGGCAGAAAAAGCCAGGCAGGCTGCCGCGCAAGAGGATGACGGCTGGATTGAGCTGATTGCCGTAGTCGTATTCCTGGCGATCTTTTTCGGCGTCATCATGTTTGCACGCCGCCGTCCCCGCAACAACCTCAACAGCAACGACTGGGGCCACACCGCAGGCGTCATCATCGGCAGCATCCTGAGCGATGCCGTTCAGAGCCGTGGCGGCCGCAGCGGCGGTTTCAGCAGCGGCGGCGGTTTTGGCGGCGGATCAGGCTCGGGCGGTGGATTTTCGGGCGGCGGTGGCAGCTTTGACGGCGGCGGCGCCTCGGGAGACTGGTAATGGCTCAATTCAATCGCCTGCTCAGGCATCTCTTCGGCACACGCAGCCAGGCGCGCAAGCTGTTTCCCCGCGCCACCCTGCAGGCCGTGCAAGCGGGCATCGCCGCCGGCGAAAAACAGCACCGCGCAGAAATCCGCTGCATCGTCGAGGCCGCCCTGCCGCTGAGCGCCGTGTTGCGCGGCGAATCGTCGCGCGCCCGTGCGCACGAACTGTTTTCACACTATCGGATATGGGATACGGAAGAGAACTGCGGCATCCTGATCTACATCAATGTCGCCGATCACAAGGTCGAGATCCTGCCTGACCGGACCGTCGACAAAGTGCTCAAACGCGACGACTGGCACGCCGTGTGCCAGACCATGACGCGCGGCTTTGCGGGGAAGAAATATCACGACAGCCTGCTGCAGGCATTGACGCAGCTCAACGCCTTGCTTGCCGAGCATTTCCCCGATCAGGACAAGCACAGGAACCAGCTGTCCGACCGCCCGCTGATGCTCTGACCGAAAAAAACCGCCCTCTTCCATCGCGAATGAGGGCGGTCATATCAAGGTGCATCAAGCACTAAGCACCGCGCTAGCCTTTCTCAAACACCCACTGCAACAGCGCATCCTGTGCGGCCTGGCCGAACGGTGCATTGGGATGATTGATCAGGCATACCACGACATACATCTTTCCCGACTCGGCCTGCACGAAACCGGCGACCGAACGCACATCGTTGAGCGAACCGGTCTTGATATGCGCCTGCCCCGCCACGCCTTCACTGCGCAGGCGCTTGCGCATGGTGCCGTCATAGCCGACCAGCGGCATGGACGCGATGTATTCCGGCATCACCGGCGAGTGATACGCCGCCACCAGCACCTGCCCCAGCGTGTTCGGCGCGACCCGCTCATTGCGCGACAAGCCGGCGCCGTTTTCGATCACCAGTTCATCGGCGCCGATGCCTTTGCCGGACAGCCAGCTGCGGATCGCGCGCGCGCCACGCTCGGTGCTGCCGGGCGCTTGCGACGCCTGTGCACCGATGGTCAGCAAGAGCTGGCGCGCCATCACGTTGTTGCTGTATTTGTTGATATCGCGAATGACTTCCGGCACCGCCGGCGATTGCCATTCCGCGAACAGACGCGCAACCGGCGCCACGTTGCCCGGCACCACCCTGCCGGAAATGGTGCCGCCCAGTTCGCTCCACATCTGGCGCAGCACGCCGCCGAAATACTGGGTCGAATTCATCCGGTAAGGATGGATGTACCAGACCTTTTCTCCGCAAGCTGCAGGATAGCTGCCATTGAACCCCGCCGCACTGACGCCGACGTCGGCTTGCAGCTTGCCTTGCCAGTCGCCGCAGATTGCTTCCTTCGACAGCCGCGGCGCCGCCAGGGTATAGCCGGCCAGCGGCGGCTCCATGGTCACGCTGACTTGCCCCGTGACTTCATCCGGCAGAAAGCGCAAGGCGATGGTTTTGTAATTCAGCAGCAAGGCGTCGGGGCCGACGTTGTACGGCTTTTGCGGATCGCCGTCGAACTGCGCGGGGTCGTAGACGTTGTCTTCAAACACGCTGCGATCCAGCACCACGTTGCCGCGGATATCGCGCACGCCCTTGGCGCGGATCTGGCGCAGGAACATCCAGAAGTTTTCCATCACCAGCTTGGGGTCACCGCTGCCTTTGATGCTGAGGTCGCCGTTCAGCACGCCGCCGTTGAGCACGCCCTCGACATAGGCTTGCGTCTTCCAGTTGAAGGTCGGCCCCAGCAGCTCCAGCGCAGCGTCGGTCGTGATCAGCTTCATTACCGAGGCCGGATTGAACGGCGCCGCTGCGTTGTAGGCCAGCATCGGACGTGCAGCATCGACTTCCTGCACGAAGACGCCGACATTTTTTGCGGGGATTTTGGCCTGCCTGAGCGCCGCGTTCATGACCGGCGGCAGTTCCTGGGCGGTCGCCGCAGAGATCGTTGCCACGCTGCAAACAGCGGAAAGAGAAGCAGTGATGAGGAATGCGAAAGACCGGAATTCTTTAAAAATCTGCATAACGCGCCAATCAGAGAGGAATCGGCATTATAAGTCTGTCCATGCGGGTATTGATGGCTACATTCTGCCGCCCCATTCTGGTGAATCGCCGACTTATGTTGTAACCTAGCTATATTGGTTCAACGCAAGTTACGTGACAGCTTCATTATTTGTTACGCCGTGGCACTGCCGCAGTTTGTCCTTTGATTCCTTTATTGCCGCCGAACATCCTTGCTTACCATGCCCTCACCCAAACCCCGTTCCCGAAGCGGCAGATCGCGTGCGCGAACGGCATCGTTCTTTTCGTTCAAGCGGGCGCAACGCGCTTTCGGCGATTCGCCTTCGCCGGAAGAACTGATCGGCAAAGGCGTGCGCTTCGTCAAACGCATCTACATTCTGCGCGTCATCGGCTTGTCGATAGGCTTCTTCTGCGTTGCCGCAGGCTTCCTGCAAAATCCGGTCGGATGGCCGCTGTGGGCGCTGCTGATTTTTCACGGCTATATCTGGCCGCACGTGGCTTATCGCGTGGCGCTCAACAGCAAGATCCCTTATCGCACAGAACGCATGAACCTGGTCGCCGATACCGGATTCGGCGGCTTCTGGATCATCGCCATGCAGGGTAATCTGGTGCCGAGCGCGGTCATCCTCGCCATGCTGTCGATGGACAATATCGCCGCAGGCGGCACCAAGCTGTTTCTGCGCGGCTTGCTCGGCAGCGTGTTCGGCGCGTTGATTGGCCTGCTGCTGCTCGAGTTCCGGTTTGCGCCGGAGTCCGACCTCTACACCGTTGTGGCCTGCCTGCCGATGCTGGCGCTCTATCCGCTGGCATTGGGAAAATCGACCTACGACATGTCGAAAAAACTGGCGGAGCGTTCGCGCGAGTTTGAAACCGTCAGCCAGCAAGACGGTCTCACCGGCCTGCTCAACCGGCGCTACTGGGAATCCTTGCTGATGGAAGAATTCGAGGCCTGCCACGGGAAGAAGCGCAGCTCATGCCTGCTGCTGCTCGATATCGATCACTTCAAGAACATCAACGATACCCACGGCCATCTGGTCGGCGATGAAGTACTGAAGAATTTTGCGCAGCTGCTGAAAGAAAACCTGCGCGCAGATGATCTCATCGGCCGCTACGGCGGCGAAGAATTCGTGGTCATCCTGCAGGACATCAGCTTGCGCGAAGCGGAAGTGCTCGCGGCCCGCCTGATCGAGCAGGTGCGCCGGCATCGCAGCGCGGAAAACATGTTGTGGGGTTGCACCATCAGCGCCGGACTGGTGAGTTTTCACAGCGATATGGAAGCCCATTATTCGTGGCTGCAACGCGCCGACCATGCGATGTATCAGGCCAAGGATCGCGGACGCGATTGCCTGGTGGTGGAAGGACATTGATCCGTGCGCCCGTCCCAGACACAGGGAAGCTTTACCCAAATAAAAAGGCCGCCGCGTCATCTTAGGGAAGACGCAACGGCCTCGGCAATCAAAGGTGGAACGCCCGACGAGTCAATGGAGTCGATTTATGCAAATGCGCACTCCCTCCGGCGTTCCAGCCACCGCCGCAGATCGGAGTTTGATCCGCAGCGAACGAGCAAGAAAGCTCGTTAAATTAGCACTGGCAGTACCTCCAGCACTAAAAGCGCAATCAGTGCCCCACCCAGGGCACCGATTCCACGCAATACCGTCCTCACAAATTTCGACGCTACCGGCACTTCGCCAAACAACACCAACCCGGCAAACGCCATCGGCAAAAAGAACATGAGATTATTCGTGACGATATTCGGCATGATTTTTGTCTCCTACATGTTTTCTTTATGATTTGAGTATAGGCCGCCAACTACATAAAACAAGGACAGTTTCGAGGCGGCATGTGCCGCAGTGCACAACCGGCGCGCCATCTGAACCGGTTCCTGAATCGATTCGCCATATGTAATTGTTGTTAAATGGCCTTGACCATGCCGAAAGCCCGGGGTTAGAATCCGCCCGTTCTTATTTTATGGAGTCCCTTTCATGGGCACTTGTTCGAGTGATAGTTGTTGCCGGGAAATGTCCCGGCTCGCCTCGGCAAGATAACGCAGGACTTCTCCCTGCCGTCATCTTGCATGAGCAGATGATGGCATTCGGCATCCGCCGCTTCAGGCGCATGTCCTTACCACCAGACAACACAGACTGACGCGCCTCCTTGCGGGCGCGGCAATTGGCGTTTGCGCCGTTGCCGATCCCGTGGCGCAGCGCTTTTCCGGCAGTGCGTGTTTTTTCAACACCACACCTACCGGGAAGAATCCGTTCATGGCCGACCGTCACTGGTATGGTGTGGACGGTCCATGCCGTCAGCAGAACAGATGTCGACGAAAGCGGCTTCGCAACCTTAACCTGCGGAGTCCTTATGCCCCCTCTACTTCCGAATTAATGGCGTCTCTGCCATCGCTGTCATCGATATGTCAGGAGGATTCGTTACAGTTTGACGCTTTCTCATTTTTCCCCTTCGATGACTGCACGAACCGGACTGCCGCGCGCTGTCCGGCCCAGTACTGCAAACTGTTGCAAAGAAAAAGAGCTTCATCATGAATCTGGATCTGTTGAAAGAAACCTTCGCTAGCTTCATCCGTGCACGCGGCATGGATCGCCATTTCCGCCGTCTCGGCGTGGACATGTTCCGCAGCTCGCCGACCACCAAGGAAGTCCCCCAAACCGTGGCGCAAAGCCTGGTGAGCGCCTCCCAAACCGAGCTGTCCGAACTGCTGAAAAGCCTGGGCTCCCGCACCGACGGCCTGACCGAGCAGGAAGCCGACGCCATCCGCGCCGAAGTCGGCCCGAATGAAGTCGAACACGAAAAACCGCTGACCTGGTGGGTCCATCTGTGGCACTGCTACAAGAACCCGTTCAACCTGCTGCTGACCGTGCTCGCCGCCGTGTCGTACTACACCGAAGACATGAAGGCCGCCATCGTGATCGGCACCATGGTCGTCGTGTCGACGCTGATGCGCTTCGTGCAGGAGTCGCGTTCCAACACGGCCGCCGACAAGCTCAAGGAAATGGTCAGCAACACCGCGACCGTGATCCGCCACGACATCGTCGCCGACATCGCCGAAGAAGCGCAGCGCTACTTCGACGTCACGCTGCATCCCAAGGGCGCCAAGCGCATTGAGCTGCCGATCAAGAAACTGGTCCCGGGCGACATCGTGCAACTGTCCGCCGGCGACATGATTCCGGCCGACCTGCGCCTGCTGTCGGCCAAGGACTTGTTCATCAGCCAGGCCGCCATGACCGGCGAATCGCTACCGGTGGAAAAGTTCGCCGAGCATCGCGGCGTCGACGCCAGCAACCCGCTGGAACTCGACAACCTCTGCTTCATGGGCACCAACGTGGTCAGCGGCTCGGCCACTGCCGTGGTCCTGACCACCGGCAAGCGCACCTACTTCGGCGCGCTGGCTGAGCGCGTCACCGCCACCGACCGTACACCGACGGCATTCCAGTCCGGCGTGAACAAGGTCAGCTGGCTGCTGATCCGCTTCATGCTGGTGATGACGCCGATCGTGTTCTTCATCAACGGTTTCACCAAGGGCGACTGGGTCGAAGCCTTCCTGTTCGGCCTGTCGATCGCGGTCGGCCTGACGCCGGAAATGCTGCCGATGATCGTCACCTCGACGCTGGCCAAGGGCGCGGTCGCCTTGTCGCGCAAGAAGGTCATCGTCAAGCGTCTGGACGCGATCCAGAACTTCGGCGCGATGGACGTGCTGTGCACCGACAAGACCGGCACGCTGACGCAGGACAAGATTTTCCTGGAACGCCACACCGGCATCCTCGGCGAGCCCAACGACGAAGTGCTGCAATACGCCTACCTGAACAGCTTCTACCAGACCGGCCTGAAGAACCTGCTCGACGTCGCCGTGCTGGAACACGCCGAACTGCAACGCGAAATGGCGATCGCCTCGGCTTACCGCAAGGTCGATGAAATCCCGTTCGACTTCCAGCGCCGCCGCATGTCGGTGGTGGTCAGCGAACGCGAAGATCACCATGAACTGATCTGCAAAGGCGCGGTAGAAGAGATCGTCTCGATCTGTACCCATGCACGCAACAACGGCGAGATCGTGCCGTTCACGCCGGAACTGCTGGCGGAGATCAAGGAAACCACCGCCAGCCTGAATTCCGAAGGCCTGCGCGTAGTGGCCGTGGCCGCCAAGGACCTGCCGCCGACCAAGGAAACCTACAGCGTCGCCGATGAATCGGATCTGGTGCTGATCGGTTATATCGCTTTCCTCGATCCGCCGAAGGAATCGACCGAGCCTGCGCTGGCCGCACTGCGCGCGCACGGCGTCACCGTCAAGATCCTGACCGGCGACAATGAACTCGTCACCGCCAAGATCTGCCGCGAAGTCGGCCTCGAGGTCGAAGGCATGCTGCTCGGTTCGCACGTGGAAAAGATGAGCGACGAAGAGTTGTCCGTCGCCGTCGAGAAGACCACCGTCTTCGCCAAGCTCAGCCCGACTCACAAGGAACGCATCGTGCGCGTGCTGCACGACAAGGGCCACGTGGTCGGTTTCATGGGCGACGGCATCAACGATGCGCCGGCATTGCGCGCGGCCGACATCGGCATCTCGGTCGATACCGCAGTCGACATCGCCAAGGAAGCCGCCGATCTGATCCTGCTGGAAAAGAGCCTGATGGTGCTGGAAGAAGGCGTGCTGGAAGGCCGCAAAACCTTCGCCAACATGCTCAAGTACATCAAGATGACGGCCAGCTCCAACTTCGGCAACGTCTTCTCGGTGCTGGTGGCGAGCGCCTTCCTGCCCTTCCTGCCGATGCTGCCTTTGCATCTGCTGGTGCAAAACCTGCTGTACGACGTGTCGCAGATCTCGATCCCGTTCGACAACGTCGACAAGGAATTCCTCGAGAAGCCGCAACGCTGGAACCCGGGCGAAATCGGCCGCTTCATGGTGTTCTTCGGTCCGATCAGCTCGATCTTCGACATCAGCACCTTTGCCCTGATGTGGTACGTGTTCGGCGCCAATTCGCCGGATCATCAAACCCTGTTCCAATCGGGCTGGTTCATCGAAGGCCTGCTGTCGCAAACGCTGATCGTGCACATGATCCGCACCAAGCGCATCCCGTTCATCCAGAGCCGCGCCTCGTGGCCGCTGATGGGCATGACGCTGATCATCATGTGTATCGGCATCATCCTGCCGATGTCGCCGCTGGCCAGCTACTTCAAGCTGCAGGCCCTGCCGCTGAGCTACTTCCCGTGGCTGCTGGCGATCCTGATCGCTTACGGTGCGCTGATCCAGCTGATGAAGAAGTGGTACACCAACCGCTACGGCTGGCAATAAACAGCTGAGAAGCTGAGTACGTAAAAAAGGGATGTGTGCAAACACATCCCTTTTTATTTTGTCCGCGTTGCTTTGCTCGCGCCAGCCAGCGGCAACGCGTTCCGTCAACCGGTCAGACTGGCCGCGATATTGATGGACAGCCCCAGAATCGCCGCATTGAAGAGAAAGCCGATCACCGAATGCGCCAGCACGGTCTTGCGCAAGGCGCGCGTGCCCACGCAAACGTCCGAGGTCTGCACCGCGACGCTGATGGTGAACGAGAAGTAGAGAAAGTCCCAGTAGTCTGGATTTTTTTCGCCGTCGGCAAAGCGCAACGGCGGTTCGGCATCGTCGTCTTCCCCATAGAACAAACGCGCGTAGTGCAAGGTGAAGATGGTGCCGATCAGAAACCAGGATCCGAGCACGGTGCCGCCGGTAAAGGCGTAGCGCAGCAGCTTGTGCTCGCCCAGATGCGATGCGCCGGCCAGCTCGACGATGATGGCGGCGAGGCTGGCAATGGCCGCCACGCACACCATGACCAGCACCAGCTGCGCGCTTTCATCTTCCGTCTCCGCCAGACGTTTGACGTCCGCGGCTTTGGCGCCGAGCATCATGAACCAGATCGACAGCAGATAACACAGGACGCCGGCGTTCCAGCCGAACAGCAGGCGCGTGGTGGTCTCGCCCGCAGGCCACAACAGGAAACCCAGTACGCCGATGACGACGGCGACCAGCAAACGGGGATGAACCTGGACGATATGACGGGCAACGGACATGGCGGGAAGGCGTAGTTGAGTTGGCCTCACCTTATCATGACTGCGAGGTGTACTTCTTACGAACACAGCGCCTTACCCTCAAATGCCGCTCAATTCAAAACCCTTCGCATCAATTGCCGTCGTCCCGGCGAACGCTGGGATCCAGCGTCGTGGCTACGGTCGACACGACGCTGGGTCCTGACTTGCGTCAGGACGACAGAGAGGACGAATCAAGAGGTTGCTATCTTATCTTTTCGGCGCGATACCTTCGGCCACCTGCTGCGCTTCTTCAAACGACTTGAAGCCGGTGATGGCGAAACGATTGCCGCTGAGCGGCGCCGATACCACCGGCGCCGTCAGCACCTCGCCGTTGATCATCACCGCCATGCGCTGCCGCAGCAAAACGCGCGATGCCGCGCCCATGCGGATGGTGCCGGCCGGCGTCATCTGGATGATGATCAGCACCTGGCCGCCGAGATCTTTCCTGGCATTGGCCAGCGCCACGTCGGAATTGTCCAGCAGCACTTCCGGCGCGACATAGACCGTGGTGCCGGGATCGTCGAGCAAGTTGGCTTTTTGCCAATCCGGACTTTCCGCCAGACTGGCGGCGTGGATTTCAAACCGGGTCGATTGCGAATAGCCTGTGGCGCAGGCCGCAAGGCCGGTGCACAGGATGGAGGCGGCAGCGATCTTTTTCACATGAGAAACAAACGCCATCAGAACTCATGCTCCTTCAAGGCGCGCTCGGCGCGTTGTCTGGCATTGTCCAGCGCTTCCTGCAAGGAGCCGAACAAGCCGGCAGGGATATAGGTTTCGGCGATTTCCGGCTCGCGCGTCAGGCGTACGAAAACTTGTGCTTCAAACACATCTTCTTCTTTTTTCACGGCGTCGAAACGTGCAATATGGGTGCCGCTTTGTAGGACTTGCTCCGTCATAAAACCTCCATCGATGTCGATACAGGGATTGGACAGAGGCATCCCGAACTGGTTCGAGACAATTCCGCAAAACAAGATGGAAGAAAAAAACTGCCGGTGAAAAGCCTCTATGCGTCGGCTTGGAAGCCGTGTGGAAAGCGCACCGTAAAGACCGTGCCGCAGTCTTCATCGCCCGACGTCAGCGTGATTTCGCCGCCGTGATCCTTGGCGATATCGCGCACGATGGCCAGGCCGAGGCCGCTGCCGGAGATCTTGTCGTTGACGCGATAAAAACGATCGAAGATCAGCTCGCGATGTTCCGGCGCGATGCCGGGACCGGAGTCTTCGACAGTCAGCAGCGTCGCATCGTCGTGCTCGCGGCAACTGACGGTCACCGTGCTCTGCGGCGGCGAATAACGCACGGCGTTATCGACCAGGTTGTCGATCAGATCGCGCAACATGAAACGGTCGCCCTTCACGCGCGCCGGCTGCAGGTCGAAGCCGAGGTCGATCTGCTTCTTGTCGGCCTGTTCGATGAAGTGCTGCACCGATTCTTCCACCAGTTTGTCGAGCGAGAGTTCTTCCAGATGAGTCGGCTTGAAGCGGCTCGGTTCGGCGCGCGCCAGCGCCAGCAACTGGTTACTCTGGCGCACCATGCGCTCCACCGACGAAGTCATCAGCTCAGTCGAATGCGCCGTTTCCGGCTCATTGGCGTGACGCTGCTGCAACCACTCCAGTTGCAGGCGCAAACCGGTCAGCGGCGTGCGGATCTGATGCGCCACATTCGCCAGGAAATTCTGCTGCGCCGTGGCGCCCTTGCGGATATTGTCGAGCAGGCTGTTGATCGCCTTGACCACCGGCGTCAGTTCTTCCGTGGTTTGCTCGACGTCGATCGGCGTCAGGTTCTCGCGATTGCGCTGGTCGAGATTCTGCTGCAATTCGCGCAGCGGATGCAGCCCCTTGTTGACCGCCACCAACACGATGACGATGGAGAAAGCGGTCAGCACGCCGTCGAGCAGCAACAGCGAAATCAGGATGACGTAGTGCGTCTGGTTGCGCTTGCGGAAGGTCTCGGCGATGCCGATGTAGATGGGGGTGCGCTCGATGCTCACGTACAGGGCGGCAATCCGGACCTGCTCGCCGTTCATGACGCCGTCGTAGGTGACCGGCTCGTTGGGTTCGGCGATCTGATTGACCGGCGGGAAATTGTGATCGCCGGCCAGCGTGTCGCCGCTGGCGTCGCGCACCACGAAATACATGGTGTCGAAATGGTCCGAGCGCAGCATCTGTTCGGCTTGCTTGGTCAGTTCCAGCGAGGTCTTGCCGCGCACGCGCTTGATCTGCGAAGTCAGCGCCCAGGCAGCGTCGGTGATGCTTTGGTCGAATGCGTCTTGCGCCGGCAGCCACGCCAGCCAGTAAGTCAGGCCGGCGCCGATCAGATTGACCGCGAGTAGCGGCGCAATCAGCCATTTCAGCAGGTTGAATTTGATGCTGTGACGCGTGACCTTGTGGGTCGGATTGGAGGCAGACGACCGGCGCATCGAAATCAGGCGTCGCTTTTTTCCAGCATGTAGCCGAAGCCGCGGATGGTGCGAATCGCCACGCCGGAGCCTGCCGTCTTGGTGCGGATACGCGAGACATAGACTTCCACCGCATTGAGCGTCACATCTTCGCCCCAGGGCAGCACGGCGTCGATGATCTGCTGCTTGGACACCACGCGCGAGGCTTGCTGCATGAGGTATTCCAGCACCGTCCATTCACGCACCGAGAAGTCGACCTTCTTGCCGTCGATGGTGGCGCGCTTGGAGGAGGTGTCGAGCGACAGGCCGCCGATGGTGAGTTGCGTCGGCTGCGGGCTGCTGCGGCGGATCAGGGCCTTGATACGTGCAACCAGTTCCGGCGTGGCGAAAGGCTTGACCAGATAATCGTCGGCGCCCAGTTCCAGGCCGTGCACGCGGTCAGGGATCGTATCGCGCGCGGTCAGCAGCAACACCGGCATGTTGCTGCCGCGGGCGCGCAGGCGTCGCACGACTTCAAAGCCGTCCAGCCCCGGCAAGCCGATATCGAGCACCAGCACCGTGGCCGTATAGCGTTGCAACAAGGCATCGGCATCGGTGCCGTTATTGACCGTATTGACGCTCAGGCCATGCGATTTGAGCATGCGCGACAGACCATCCGCCAAGACCAGGTCATCTTCCACCAGCAGAACATTCATATATCAGGACCAGATTGAAGGTAAAACTGCAATGTGCAGCAGGAAATCATTGCCTGCCGGCGAGCAGCAGGGGTTGGTATTGTAGCGCTCCCCCGCACCACTAAATTGCCACTCTATCGGATAGACCCCGCTTTATTTGTGCCATTTTGACTACAGTCAGCAAATAGTCAGCTTTACGTCAGCCCGTCGACAGGCCAGCACTTTAGTCTAGCGCTCAACCAGCAGGAATGAGAATCGAAATCATCTACAAAAAGATGAATACGTCGCTTCCGCACCTATTTTAGCCAGCCAAACGGGACTTCGTCCGTCGTAGCCAGCCACTCCAATCTGTGACTAACCTAACGATAACGACCACATGAACCGTCTCACGCCGATCGCTGCCGCGCTTGTCGCGCTGTTTGCAGCACCTGTTTCCGTCCACGCCCAAACGACTTCGCCGACTGCTCCCTCGTCTTCCCTGAAGGAAGTCGTGGTCGAAGGCCAGCGCGACGACTTCAACACCGGCACCACGGCCATCACCAAACTGCCTGCCGACCTGCACGACGTGCCGCAATCGGTGGTGGTCGTGAACAAGGCGCTGATGCAATCGCAAGGCGCGACTTCCCTGTCCGACGCCCTGCGCAACGTCGCCGGCATCACCTTGGGCGGTGCCGAAGGCGGCCAGATCGGCAACAACATCAACCTGAACGGCTTCTCGGCGCGTACCGATATCTATCTGGACGGTTTCCGCGATCGCGGCCAGTATTACCGCGATACCTTTGCCATGGATGAAATCGAAGTCCTGATGGGACCATCCTCCATGCTGTTCGGCCGCGGTTCAACCGGCGGCGTGATCAACCAGGTCACCAAGAAGGCCAACCTCAAAGAATCGACCGAAGTCTCCGCCTCGGTCACCAGCAACGGCCTGGTGCGCACCACGGTCGACCACAATCAGCCGCTGACTGATACTTCAGCCTTCCGCATCTCGGCCATGCTGCAAGACGGCGCAGCATCGACGCGCAACCAGACCAATGTGCAGGATTTCGGCGTGGCGGCATCGTACGTCAACGGCATCGGCACCTCTACCGAAGTCACCTTGTCGGCGCTGATCCAGCATAACCACGACCAACCCGACTACGGCCTGCCGCCGCTGAACGGTCATCCGGTCAATGTCGACCGCAACACCTCCTACGGCCTCAACAGCGACCGCACCGACCAGGACGTGGTGTCGCTCAATGCCGGCATCAAGCACAAGATTACGCCCGATGTGACCATCCGCAACCAGACCCAATTCAACTGGGTGCACACCAATGCCGTAGAGACGGCGCCGAATACCATCGGCACCGTCTCCGGCACCGGCTTTACTGCACTGACCGGCGCCGCCAGCAGCCTGCCGCTGTCGAGCCTGTATGTGCGCGCGCAAAGCCATGACCGCAACATCCAGGATTACTCGATCTACAACCAGACCGAACTGTCGGCCAAGATCAATGCGCTGGGCTTCAAGCACGAATTGCTGGTCGGCCTGGAAGTCGGCCATGACGGTTACGACAACCAGGCTTATTACCGCAACGGTTCCTGCAACGGCGTCGCGCTGACTGACGCGACCACACCGACGTCGGGTTATGCCGACTGTATTTCCGTCGTCAGCCCGACCTACAGTGCCGCCGGCGCCAACGTCGTCAGCCAGGCGGGCAATCGCCAGGGCGGCAGCGCCAACACCATCGCCACCTATTTCAACGACACGATGGAGCTGAGCAAACAGTTCAAGCTGGTCGGTGGTCTGCGTTTTGACCGCTACGTCGCCAGCATCACCAACTCGCTTAATTCCAGCAACACGCCGGCCGCTGCAAAAAATACCGCGCTGGCCAGCGCCAATCAGACCGTCAACTTCCTCAGCGTGCGCGCCGGCGGTATCTGGCAGCCGAGTGCGGCCCAGTCTTACTACCTGTCGTACGGCACCTCGTTCAATCCGTCGCTGGAGCAACTGACCGGCACTGCGGGTCAAACCAATCTGGATCCGGAAAAGAACAAATCCTACGAACTGGGCGGCAAGTGGGATCTGGCTGAAAACCTGTCGACCAATGCCGCGATCTTCCAGATCAAGAAGGAAAACGCGCGCAGCCAGGTCAGCACCGGCGTGTACGAATTGCAAGGCACCGTCCGCGTCAAGGGTGCGCGTTTGGGCGCTACCGGCCGCATCAACAAGCAATGGCAGGTCGCCGCCGGCTACACCTATCTGGATGCGCAGGTGATCAGCGCCTCAACACTGGACAACACGCTGGGCAAGATTCCCGTCAACACGCCGAAGCATACGCTGACCACCTGGACTACCTACGACGTCGTGCCGCACTGGCAAGTCGGCGGCGGTGCGACTTATATGTCGCAACGCTATGCCACCGCGGCCGATACGGTACAAGTCGGGGGCTATGTACGCTGGGATGCGACGCTGGCTTACACCCAAAAAGACTACGACATTCGTTTCAATCTGTTTAACCTGACCAACAAAATGTATTACGATGCGCTGATCCAGTCCGACGGCGGACGTTCGGTGCCGGGCACCGGCCGTACCGGCATGATCTCGGTCAACTATCGTATGTAATCTGAAGCAAGAGGAAGAAATCCATCCATGCTGATCGCCATCCCCAAGCTGCTCGACGCGCAACAACTCAACGCTGTACGTCAGCTATTGGATCAGGCGGGACCGGCATGGGTGGATGGACGCGTCACGGCGGGCTATCAAGGCGCCGCCGTCAAGTACAACCAGCAAATCGACGAGCGTTCGGACGTTGCCCTGCAATGCCAGCGCATCATCCTCTCGGCGCTCGAACGCAATCCCCGCTTCATCAGCGCCGCCCTGCCGAACATGGTGTATCCGCCGATGTTCAACCGCTACAGCGAAGGCATGACCTTCGGCGCGCATGTCGACGGCAGTGTCCGCATCGACCCGCATAGCGGACGCAAACTGCGCACCGACATCTCCGCCACGCTGTTCCTGTCCGATCCGGCCAGCTACGACGGCGGCGAGCTGCAGATCCACGATACCTACGGCCTGCATACCGCCAAGCTGGAAGCCGGCGACGTGCTGGTCTACCCGGCCACCAGCCTGCATCAGGTGACACCGGTCACGCGCGGGGTGCGTACCGCCTGTTTCTTCTGGGTGCAAAGCCTGGTGCGCGACGACGGCCAGCGCAGCATGCTGTTCGACATGGACAATGCCATCCAGACGCTCAACCAGACCAATGCCGATGAAGTGGCGCGGCGCACGCTGGTCGGCTGCTATCACAATCTGTTGCGCCAATGGGGCGATACCTAATCGCTCGTCAGTTGAAGTAACGCGGATCCATCCGGCGAAACACCCACGCCGACAGCAAGGTCACCACGCCGACGCAGACGAAGGTCAGCGTAAAGCTCCACTCCCTCGCCCACGCCACGCCGTCGAGCCCGCTCAGCATGGAGCCGGCAATGGTCACGCCCAGGCCCAGCGCCAGCATCTGCACCATCGAGAACAGGCTGTTGCCGCTGCCGGTATCCTTGCTGCCGAGTCCCTTGAGCGTCACGCTGTTCATCGCGGCGAATTGCATCGAGTTGCACACGCCGAAAATCGCCAGTTGCACGATGCCGACCCAGATCGGCCATGTCGGCGTGATCAGCGCAAACGAAACAATGGCGGCGCCGACCAGCACGGTATTGATCAGCAGGAAATTTTCATAGCCGAAGCGGCGCACCAGCGGTGCGATCCAGGGCTTGGCGATGGTGCCGGCAATCGCCGCCGGCAGCAGCACCAGGCCGGCATGCAGAGGCGAAAAACCGAGCTTCACCTGGAGCAGCAAGGGCAGCAAAAAAGGCACTGCCGATGAACCGATGCGGCACACCAGGTTGCCGATCAGGCCGACGCTGAAATTGGGCTCCCGGAACAAACCCAGCCGGAACAGCGGCTGCTCATCGCGGCGCGCATGCGCCACATACAGCCACACCGTCAGCACCGACACCCCGAACAGCCCGGCGCTCCACCATGCGCGATGCTCGTCCATCGGCACGTCCAGCGCCAGCGAGAAGGTCACCATGCAGGTCGACAGCAGCGCGCAGCCGAGCATGTCGAAACGCGGCGGCGACGTGATTTTTTCAGCAGGCAGGAAGTAATGCACGGCAAACATGCCGACTACGCCGACCGGTACATTGATCAGAAAAATCCAGTGCCAGCCGATGGTCTGCGACAGCCATCCCCCCGTCACCGGCCCCACCACCGGACCAAGCTGCCCCGCAATCGAGATGAACGCCAGCGCTGAAATGTATTGCGCTCCCGGCACGCTGCGCAGCACCGCCAGACGGCCGATCGGCAGCAGCATGGAGCCGCCGACGCCCTGCACCACGCGCGCCAGCAGCAACTGCGACAAGGAGTGGGCGTTGGCGCACAGCAGCGAGCCGAGCACAAAAATCAGAATCGCGAGGAAATAGACGCGGCGTGTGCCGAAGCGGTCCGCCAGCCAACCGGAAGCCGGGGTCAGCGACGCCATCGTCAGCGTGTAAGAAACCACCACAGGATGCATCGCCAGCACCGGCTCGCCGAGACTGGCGGCCATGGACGGCAATGCGGTGTTGACGATGGTGGTGTCCAGCGTCTGCATGAAAAAGCCCGATGCGACGATCCACAACAGGGCTTTTTGAGAACGGGAAGAAGTAAGCGGCATGGAAGAGAATTTTATCGTCCCTGCCCGGGGCCTGCACAACTATCCGAAGACAATCCGGAGATTTACCGTCGGCAGGCCCGGAAAGACATCATCAGAATGCTGCAGGACGCCATTTCAGCAGGCGTTTTTCCAGCGAAGTCAGCAGATAGTCGGCGCCCAGCGCCACCACCGCCAGCACGATCATCGCCGCAAACACGCCGCTGGCGTTGAACGCGCCTTGTGCTGTCGAGATCAGCAGGCCGATGCCTTGCTTGGAACCGAGGAACTCGCCCACCACGGCGCCGACCAGCGCGAAGCCGAAGCTCACGTGCAGGCTCGCGAGGATCCAGCTCAGCGCCGACGGAATCACCACCGCCGTCGTCACCTGGCGACGCGACGCGCCGAGGATCTGTGCATTGGCGATCATGTAGCGGTCGGCTTCACGCACGCCCTGGAAGGCATTGCCGAACACCACGAAGAACACCATCACCACCGCCAGCGCCACCTTGGACGCCATGCCCAGGCCCAGCGCGATCACGAAGATCGAGCCCAGCACCACGCGCGGAATCGAGTTGGCGATCTGGATGTACAGGCTGAACACGTCCGACATCAGCTTGTTGCGGCCCAGCGCGATGCCGGCGATGATGCCTGCCACCGAACCGATGAGGAAGCCCAGCACGGTTTCTTCCAGCGTCACCATGACCTGCACCCACAGCGGGCCTTGCGAGGTGCCTTCCATGATCCAGTCATAAATCTGGATCACGATCAGCGACGGCTGCGAGAAGAAGAACGGATCGATCCATTGCATGGTGGCGGACAGTTCCCAGCCGCCGAGGATGATCACGAGAATCGCCAGGCGCAGCGAAATCACCAGCCAGTAGCGTTGTTTGATCTTGCGTTGCGCTTCGCGCTCGACTTCCGCGATCGCTTCCGGGCTCATGGCCCGGCTTGTATTTACTTGTGTCATGTTGCTCACCTGTTTTGTCGTTGATGTGGTGTAAGGAGCAGAAGATATTTCTGTTGAGAGTGATTATTTGATCTGGACTTCTTCGCGCAGATCGGACCAGATTTTTCTGGAGATATCGATGAAGCGCTGCTCGTAGCGCACTTCTTCCATCACGCGCGGACGCGGCAGATCGATCTGGTAAGTGCTCTTCAGCGTCGCCGGACGCGCAGTCAGCACATACACCTTGTCGGCCAGGGCAATCGCTTCTTCCAGATCGTGGGTGACGAACACCACCGAGCCGGAATGCGCCGACCACAGTTGCAGCAACTCGTCTTGCATCAGCGTGCGGGTCTGCATGTCGAGCGCGCTGAACGGCTCGTCCATCAGCAGGATTTCAGGGCTGTTGATGAAGGTCTGGGCCAGCGCCACGCGCTTGCGCATGCCGCCCGACAATTGGTGCGGATAGTGGTCGCCGAACTTGTCGAGGCCGACGCGGCGGATCCATTCGTTGGCCAGTTCATAGGCCTGGTCCTTCGGTTTGCCGCGGAACAGCGGACCGGCGGCGACGTTGTCGCGCACGCTGCGCCATGGGAACACGGCGTCGTTCTGGAACACGAAACCGATGCGTGGGTCGATGCCGTTGACCGGCTCGCCCATCACGCGCACTTCACCGATGGTCGGCTTCAGCAGGCCGGTGATCAGGCTCAACGTGGTGGACTTGCCGCAACCGGTCGGGCCCACCACGGCGACGAATTCTCCGCGGGCGACGCTCATGGAAAAGTCGCGCAAGGCGACGGTGACATTGCCGTCGGCGGTGATGAAGCGGCACGACACGTTGTCCAGCTCGATGGCCGGCGTGTCGAGTTTCGCTGCTGCAGCTGGCTTGGCGGTGGCAGTTTGGTTCATGGAGGGCTCTTTCATCGTAATGACGTCAATTGCTGCAGAATTGCTGCGTACGAGCGATACCCGCGTATCCGTCCGGCTGAACGGATACGTCGGTTCGCATCATGGTGGAAACGGTTTTCTTAAGTCTTGTTCAAACTGATTACTTGACCAGGTTCACAAACTCGTTGGTATAGGTCTTGGACAAATCGATGTGCTTGCCCTTGACGTTAGGATTGAAACCGGACAGCACCGACAGCACTGTTTCAGGACCTCCCACCGGCATCTTGCCGTCGGCCGAATACATCGGCAGCGAGTTTTCCAGCGCCTGCACATACAGCGCCTTGTTGTTGCCGTAGTAATCCTTCGGCATCTTGTCGGCGATCTCTGCGGCGCTGTGGGTCTTGATGAACTTCAGCGTCTTGACGAAAGCGCGCGCCAGCTTGGCGGCCTCATCCTTGTGGCCGTTCAGCCAGTTGCGTTGCACGTACAGGCTGGAGGCCGGATACAAACCGCCCAGCGCCTTGACGGTGCCGTCCACCGAACGCATGTCGACCAGCACCTTGGCTTCGCCGGTCTTGAGCATTTGCGACACGGTCGGCTCGGTTGTCATGCCGGCGTCGATGCGGCCTTGCTTCATGGCAGCGATGAAGGTGTTGTCGGCACCGACCGGCAGCACGGAATATTCTTTCGACGTGATGCCATGGCGCGATGCCAGGTATTGCGTCAGGAAGTTGGTCGACGAACCCAGGCCAGTCACGCCCAGGGTCTTGCCCTTGACGTCCGCCATGCTCTTGATCGAGGCGGAAGCCTTGGTCGAGACCAGTTCCACTTCGCCCGGCACCTGGCCGAAGATCACGATCGCAGTGATTTCCTTGCCCTTGCTTTGCAGGTCGATGGAGTGATCGTAGAAACCGACCACGGCCTGCACGGCGCCCGCTAGCAATTCATTCTCGGCATCCACGCCGGCCGGCTGCGATTGCAGCTCGACGTCCAGGCCTTCTTCCTTGAAGTAGCCCAGTTGCTCGGCCAGTTTGGCCGGCAGGTAAACCATCTTGGTGATGCCGCCGACCATGATGGTGATCTTGCCTGCGGCGGACGCCGTGCCCGGCAAGGCCATCATGGTGGCGCCGGCCACGGCCAGCGAAATCAGTGTGCGACGAATGTTTTTGTTCATGAAGTCTCCCAGTTTGGTATTGGTATGCGTAATAAGGTACGCGAAATACAGGATCCGGTCCGAAACCCTACTTCACCTGATCGACGAATTCGTTGGTGTAGGTCTTCGACAAATCGATTTTCTTGCCCTTGATGTTCGGATTGAATGCGGCCATCACCTTGAGCACCACTTCGGCGCCCTCCGGCGGCATTTTGCCATCAGGCGAATACATCGGCAGCGAAGCCTTCAGCGCCTGCACGTACAGTTTCTTGTTGCCGCCGTAGTAGTCGGCCGGCATCTTGTCGGCAATCTCTTCGGCGCTGTGGGTCTGGATGTATTTGAGGGTATTCACGAAGGCGCGCGCCAGCTTGGCCGCTTCAGCCTTGTGACTCTGCAGCCAGGCGCGCTGCACGTAGACGGCCGACGCCGGATACAGGCCGCCCAGCGCGGCGCGCGTGCCGGCGGCGCTGTTCATGTCGACCAGCACCTTGGCTTCGCCGCTGGCCAGCAGCATGGAAGTGGTCGGCTCGGTGGTCCAGACGACATCAACGCGTTTCTGCTTGAGCGCGGCGATCAGGGTATTGCCTGCGCCGACCGGCAACATCGAATAGTCGCTGGTCTTGAGACCGTTGCGGCTGGCCAGGTATTGCGCCAGGAAGCTGGAAGAAGAACCCAGCCCGGTCACGCCGAGGGTGCGGCCCTTGAGATCGGCCATGCTGCGCACCTGCGTCGCCAGGTCGCTGCGCACCATCTCCATGCCGCCCGGGACCACCAGCAGCTGGGTAATGGATTGCACTTCCTTGCCCTTGCTCTGCAGATCGATGGAGTGATCGTAATAGCCGACCACCGCCTGCACCGCGCCAGCCAGCAATTCATTCTCGGCATCGACGCCGGCCTGCTGCGACTGCAGTTCGACGTCCAGGCCTTCGGCCTTGAAGTAACCGAGGTTTTCCGCCAGCTTGGGTGGGAGGTAGATCAGCTTGTTGATGCCGCCGACCATGATGGTGATTTTGTCGGCCGCCTGCGCTGCCGGCACTGCGGCCACGCTGACCATCAGTACAGCCGCTGCGGCTGCGGATGCGCCGGCGGCGCGGGTAAAGACGTTGGCAAACACATTGAAGCGTTGACGCATTATGATGTCTCCTGGTGAAGACCCGGACGGCGGATTCGTATCCGCTCAGCCAAGTCTGCTTATTATTAATATACTGGTCGCCATTCTAAGAACCGCAAACCTTCATCCAGCTTTCCAAATTTGCTGTTTTTCCCTTGCAGTGCAACAAAAATATAGGTCTTTTGCATGAAATTGCTGCTGATTGAAGACAACCCGCCCCTGGCGCATTGGCTCACGCAGATCCTCAAAGAGAACAAATTCAGCGTCGACGTCGCGACCGACGGCGAAATGGCTGACCACGTCCTGCACACCGAGAACTACGACGTCGTGCTGCTCGACCTGATGCTGCCCAAGATGAGCGGCAAGAACGTCCTGCGCCGCCTGCGCGAGCGGCACAACTCGGTGCCGGTGATGATCCTCACCGCCAGCGGCTCCATCGACGAAAAGGTCGAATGCCTGGGCGCCGGCGCCGACGACTATCTGGTCAAACCCTTCGAAGTGCGCGAACTGGTCGCGCGCATCAAGGTGCTGATCCGCCGCCAGACGCCCGACAAGGCGGCCGAGATCCATTGCGGCGACCTCAGCTACGACAGCAATACGCGCCAGTTCGCCATCGCCGGCAAGACCCTGGCGCTGCCTGCGCGCGAACATGACGTGCTCGAAATCCTCATGCTCAAGCAAGGCAAAACCGTCTCCAAGAATGCGCTGGTCAGCGGCATCTTCAATCTCTCGGAAGAGCCCAGCGCCGACGCCATCGAAATCTACATCTCGCGCCTGCGCAAAAAGCTGGAACCTTCGCAGGCGGCGATCATGACCTTGCGCGGTCTCGGTTACCTGCTGAAACAAAAAGATGATCGTTAGTCTGCGCCTGCGGCTGTTGCTGTGGCTGCTGATTCCCCTCACCGTCTACGTCGGCATCAGCACCAGCTACACCTATGACAGCGCGGTCACCAGCGCCGATCTGATCCAGGACCGCGCACTGGTCGCCTCTGCCCGCATGATGGCCGGACAGGTCACCTGGGAAGACGGCGCACCGGTCGTCAACATCCCGCCTGCCGCATTGGAAATGTTCGCTTCACCGAGTCACGACGAGGTCTACTATCAAGTACTGATGGACGACGAGACCTTGCTGGCCGGCCGTCCCGATTTTCCGGTCGATGTCGATTTTTCGTTGGTTGCGCCGGCGTACGCCACGACCTACTTCAACAACCAGCCATTGCGCGTGGTCAGCTATGTGCGCGCGCTGTACGACAACGGTACGCTGCGCATGGTCGCGGTATCCGTCGGGCAGACCATGCGCGGTCACCAGCAATTGCTGGACGAACTGTGGCGCCCCGCCCTGCACCGGCAAGTCATCATGCTGCTGCTGGCGATTGCGCTGGTGGTGGTGGGCCTGACGATGGAATTGCGCCCCATCCTGCGCGTCAAGGACGAACTCGCCACGCGCGAACCGAACTCGCTCACGCCGTTGCGCGCCGGTGAATTGCAGATGGAGCTGCGCCCCATCGTCGAAGCCATCAACCAATACATCCAGCGCCTCAACACGCAGGTCGCGGTGCAGAAACGCTTCATCGCCGACGCCGCACATCAGCTGCGCACGCCGCTGACGCTCATCGATTCCCAGATCCAGTTCGCGCGCCAGCTGGAAGATCCGCAACGCCTGGCGCAAGTACTGCAAGCCTTGCAGGACAGCAGCCGCAGCATGACCGACCTGACCAACAAGCTGCTGCAACTGTCGCAGGCGGAAGCCTCCAACAGCACCGCCTTCCCACGCCATCCGGTCGAACTGGTGGCGCTGACGGCGACGATACTGGAGGAAGTGGTCAGCCTGGCGCAACGCAAGCACATCGACCTCGGCATGGAAGCCGGCGTCGATGAAGCCTGGGCCATGGGCAGCCAGGCTCTGTTTTCCGGCATGCTGATGAACCTGATCGACAATGCGCTGCGCTATACGCCGGAACACGGCAAGGTGACCGTCGGCGTGGCGCTGAACGATAGCAGGGAAGTCGTGATCACCGTCGCCGACAACGGCCCCGGCATCCCCGCCGAAGCGCGCGAGCGCGTGTTCGAACGCTTCTACCGCAACGCCGCGCCGGACCAGCACGGCGCGGGGCTCGGCATGGCGATCGTGAAGGAGATTGTACAGGCGTCCCAGGGGACGATTACGCTGGGAACGGATCAGGATGGAAAGGGATTGACCGTGACGGTCAGGCTGCCGCTGTGCGATACGCCATCGCCGAGATGAACAAGGACAAGCACAAACGAAAAAAGCCAGCGCGAACGCTGGCTTTTTTGAATTCTGGTGGAAAG
Source organism: Herbaspirillum rhizosphaerae (assembly GCF_001189965.1). GTDB lineage: Bacteria > Pseudomonadota > Gammaproteobacteria > Burkholderiales > Burkholderiaceae_D > Herbaspirillum > Herbaspirillum rhizosphaerae. The sequence continues at coordinate 207,987 of NZ_LFLU01000001.1, read as the reverse complement.
TGCAAGTTTCGAACTTGCGACCCCTGCAGTGTGAATGCAGTGCTCTACCCCTGAGCTAACCTTCCATTTTGCTGTCGCCACCTGCCGAACAGGCTTGGTGTGAAGCGGCCCGAATTATGACACAGAATTGACGAACCGGGCAAGCCGCTTGTCATTTTATGCAATTATTCTCAAACAATTTACGCCGGCGGCGCTTCTTCCGGGACTTTGCGCCAGACGCAAGTGCCTTTGACTTCCTTGTCCAACGTGTTCAGCACGGTTTCGTGCAGGTCCAGCTCGTCGTCGCTGGCGGCCACCACGATGACGTCTGCCAGCGGCGCCAGTTCCAGCATGGGCGAACCGTCTTCATTGTTGTCGCCGTCGGCCAGATCCATGGTCAGGCTGTTCTGGCCGCGTGTCATGGCCAGATAGACTTCGGCCAGCAGGGCCGCATCGAGCAAGCCGCCGTGCAGCGTGCGGTGGGCGTTGGAGATGCCGTAGCGGTCGCACAGGGCGTCCAGCGAGTTGCGGCGGCCCGGGTGCTGTTCCTTGGCCATCTGCAGCGAATCGACGATGTTGTCGACGTGTTCCTTGAACGGCGCCAGGCCCAGCAGCTTGAATTCGGCGTCGAGGAAGCCGACGTCGAACGGGGCGTTGTGGATGATGATCTCGGCGCCGCGCACGTAGTCGCGGAACTCGTCGGCGATGGCGGCGAACTTCGGTTTGTCGCTGAGGAACTCGGTGGTCAGTCCGTGCACCGCCAGCGCACCTTCGTCCGAATCGCGCTCGGGGTTGATGTAGAAATGCAGGTTGTTGCCGGTGAGCTGGCGGTTCAGCATTTCGACACAGCCGATTTCAATCACGCGGTCGCCGGTGCGCGGGTTCAGGCCGGTAGTTTCGGTATCGAGAATAATTTGTCGCATGGTGTGCTCCTGGCGTTCTTCAGCGGATCGTGTCTACGCCGCGATTGGCGAGCTGGTCGGCGCGCTCGTTGCCGGGATGGCCGGCGTGCCCCTTGACCCAGCGCCATTCGATCTTGTGCTGGGCCTGGGCGGCGTCGAGCGCCTGCCACAGGTCGACGTTCTTGACCGGCTCGCGCGAGGCGGTTTTCCAGCCGCGCGCTTTCCAGCCGTGAATCCATTCGCTGATGCCTTTTTGCACGTACTGGCTGTCGGTGTAGACGGTCACGTCGCAGCGACGGTTCAAGGCGCCCAGCGCTTCGATGACGGCTTTGAGCTCCATGCGGTTGTTGGTGGTGTTGTTTTCGCCGCCGCACAATTCCTTCTCGCGGCCGCCGGCGATCAGCAAGGCGCCCCAGCCGCCTTTGCCGGGATTGCCCTTGCAGGCGCCGTCGGCATAGATCTCCACTTTGTCCATCTCGACGTTGTCCATCTGTTCTTTGCTCATATTCATTTCTTCAGTTGCTTGGTTGTTGCCTGGTTGTTGCTTGATCCTGGTTCGCTACGCGGACGTCATCGACGGTCCGCGAAGGCGGCATTCTATTCTTTATGGATGCGATGGATGCGATTGGTGGCCGGCACGCCTTTCGGCACTTTCACTTTTTGCTTGCTCCAGGCCGGGCCGATCAGGCGCATGCCCTTGACGCGCTTGATCGCCTGCACGATGTAGACCGCGCCGAAATACGGCCACCAGCGGTCGCCGGCTTTTTCCATGAAACTGAACCGGTCCAGCCATTGTTGCGTGGCGCAGGGCGGCGCATAACAGCCGAAGTGGCCGCGATTGACTTCCATGTTGAGCAGTTTGAGCCAGTCCTTCAGGCGCGGCAGGCGGATGAATTCGCCGTCCTGCGGCAGGAAGTGCGCACCGGTCAGGCGGCCTGCCGCCTGCCGCATGCCCCACAGGCTGGTGGGATTGAAACCGCAAATGATGACCTGGCCTTCGGGAATCAGCACGCGCTCGACTTCGCGCAGCACCTGATGCGGCTCGACGCTGAATTCCAGCACGTGCGGCAAGACCACCAGGTCGAGGCTTTGCGTGGCGAACGGCAACTCGGAAAAATCATGCGCCACCACCAGGGGAATTTCGCGCCCTTCCTGCAATCCGGCTGAGGCTTCGGTCGGCAGGCAGTTGTCGGTAAGCCAGCGATACGGCATGCGGTTGGCTTGCAGCGCGCTGATCTGCGGCATGCCGATCTGCACGGCGTTGAAGCCGAAGATGTCCGCCGTCAGCGCGTCGAGGTGCTTCTGCTCCCAGGCGCGGACGTAATTGCCCATCGGCGTATGCAGCCAGGCGTCGAGGGCTATAATCGACTTGTCCAGATCCGTATCGATCCCAGCCATTACGCGAGCCCTCTTCCGACCATGCCAGTCCAGCCAGCCACTAGCTCCATCATTGAGCCAGCCGTCCCGAACGCATCATTGAATGTTTTAACTGTTCCCGCATTTGACGATAATTACCTCTGGTTGATTCATGACGGAGTCCATGCTGCGGTGGTCGACCCCGGCGATGCAGCGCCGATCATTGCCGCGCTCGATGCGCATGGTCTGACGCTGGCCGCTATTCTACTGACTCATCATCATGCTGACCATGTCGGCGGCGTGCCGGCGCTGTTGCAGCATACACAAGTTCCGGTCTACGGCCCCGCCGGCGAGGCGATTCCGACGATTACCCAGCCTTTGTGGGAAGACGATCTGGTGCATCTGGCCGACTTGTCGCTGGACCTGAAAGTGATCGACGTGCCCGGCCATACCAAGGGCCACATCGCCTACTACGCCGCGCGCCAGGGCTGGCTGTTCTGCGGCGACACCCTGTTTGCCGGCGGCTGCGGACGGCTGTTTGAAGGCACAGCGGCGCAGATGGTGGCGTCGCTGTCCAAACTGGCTGCACTGCCAGGCGCCACCAAAGTCTACTGCGCCCACGAATATACCCTGTCCAACCTGCGCTTCGCCCGCGAAATTGAGCCGGGCAACGAAGTATTGACCGCACGCATCGAAAACGAGCAGGCCAAACGCAGCCGCCACGAACCCACCGTACCGTCGACCATTGCCCTGGAGATACAGACCAACCCTTTTCTCCGCTACAAGGAAAAAGCGGTGGTCGCGCGCCTGCAGGAAGCCGGCCGCCTGCCCGCTGCGGCGTCACAAATTGACCCGGTGGAAACATTCGCCGCCCTGCGCGAATGGAAGAATAGCTACAAATAGGGCCAAATCCCGGTTTTTCGGTACAAATCCCAAGGGAATCAAAGGCTTAAGCTTTGTAACATTCGTCAATTTTTACTTGACGAGTGAAAAGGGGCTTACGTACACTCCGTTAATCTCCAAATCCATCGGCTTGCAAGCCGTTTTTAGATAAACACACGGTTTTGTCGTTTTTTAATAACAAAACCGGACAGAGCGCAGCTGCTCCGCATTTACTTTACCGCTGCGCTCTTTTGCGGCATCCCACACATACTTCTTAGCAGGAGGTGCAGTGAATCTAAAACGACCGATGAACAGACAACGCTTTCTTCAGCCTCAGGCACAGGATCTTGTACCCATGCAGCGAACATTCAAGAAATTAGCGATAGCCGCGCTTTTCTCTCTAGGTACTCCACTCCTCGTCCACGCCAACGACATCTCGATCTACCCCGCTCCCTTCAACGCCATCAATCCCAACGATCCTTCGTCCGCACTGCCGGGCATGGAAGACATCGACATCTGGGCGCGCATCCGCAAGGGCTTCGGCATTCCGAATCTGGAAAACCCGCTGGTCGACAATCAGACCCAGTGGTACAGCTCGCGCCCCGACTATATCCAGCGCACCACCGTGCGCGCCTCGCGCTACCTGTTCCACGTCGTGCAGGAACTTGAAAAGCGCGGCATGCCGACCGAACTGGCGCTGCTGCCGTTCATCGAGTCCGCCTTCAATCCGCAGGCGCTGTCGACCGCCAAGGCAGCCGGCATGTGGCAGTTCATTCCATCGACCGGCCGCGACTACAACCTGAAGCAAAACATGTTCACCGACGAGCGCCGCGACGTGCTGGCCTCGACCGATGCGGCGCTGACCTACCTGCAAAAGCTGTACGGCATGTTCGGCGACTGGCAACTGGCGCTGGCGGCCTATAACTGGGGCGAAGGCTCGGTGCAGCGCGCCGTGAACCGCAACCTGGCAGCCGGCCTGCCGATCGACTTCAACACGCTGTCGGCCCAGATGCCGAATGAAACCCGCAACTACGTGCCGAAGCTGCAAGCCGTCAAGAACATCATCGCCATGCCGGGCGACTACAACATCGATCTGCCCAAGGTCGACAACCAGCCTTACTTCGTCACCATCGGCAAGACCCGCAACATCGACGTCAAAGTCGCGGCCCAGCTGGCCGAATTGTCGCTCGACGAATTCAAGGCGCTGAACCCGCAATTCAACCGTCCGGTCATCATCGGCGGCGACGACACCAAGATCCTTCTGCCGGAAAGCAATGCCGAGAAGTTCAAGACCAACATGTCCAAGTTCACGCAGGCGCTGTCTTCGTGGACCGCGCATACCGTCTCCAGCGCGCGTGAACGCATCGAAACCATCGCCAGCAAGTTCGGCACTACGCCGGACATCATCCGCAGCGTGAATCAGATCCCGCCGAAGATGGTCCTGAAAGCCGGCTCGACGATTCTGGTGCCGAAGACCGAGACTTCGATCGAGACCGAGATCACGCCTGAAATTGCCGACAACGCCCGCCTCGCCGTGGCGCCTGACGTGCCCGACTTCAAGCGCATCTACGTGAAAGCCGGCAAGCGCGACACGCTGGCCTCCATCGCCAGCCGCTACCGCGTCAGCGTGGTCCAGATCAAGCAATGGAACGGCTTGCACCGCGATGTGCTGGCCAACGGCCAAAGCCTGCAATTGCAAGTACCTTACCAGCAAGCGCCTGCCGCCGGCCCGATCCGCGTGCGCCAGGTTATCCATGCGCCGGCTAAACCGATCCGCAAGGCGCCTGTGGTCGCCAAGAACAACGTCCGTGCAGCGCCGGTGCGCAAGACCGCCTCCAACGCGCCGATCACCCTGGCTTCCGAAAACGGCACTCGCCGCCGTTAATCGCTCTCCTGCGCAGGCCGGATGCGTTCCGGCCTGCCGCTTTTCTCCCCGCATCGCCCTCCCCGGCAATTTCCTCGCACCGCGTCGCGGACTCCTTCCTGCTCCTTTTTGCCGCAGCGCAAAATCAAATTCCTCTCGCATATCGTCATTGATATAGTCGTACCAAGTCGAAATTTTTTCCGATGAAAATTCTTGTCAACACGACCAGAAACTGCCGCGCCGCCGCATAAATCGTTTCGCCGACGACCTTCATTTCTGCGAATTCCGGTGCTATGATTCAGTCGCGCAAACGTTTGCGCATTGCTTGTTACTGCTCATACCGGCATTCGACCCATACGAAACCCGCCGCTTACAACACCATCTGGAGACTTTGATGAATACACGTATCCGCCTCAAGCTGATTGCCGCCACCGTCCTCGCCTGCGCGCTGCCGGCCTTGCCGGCCATGGCCCAGACCGCGGCCAAACCGAAGGTTGCGCTGGTGATGAAGTCGCTGGCCAACGAATTCTTCCTGACCATGGAAAACGGCGCCAAGGAACACCAGAAGGCGCACGCAGCGCAATACGACCTGATCGCCAACGGCATCAAGGATGAGCAGGACACCGCCAACCAGATCAAGATCGTCGAACAGATGATCGTCTCCAAGGTCAGCGGCCTGGTGATCGCACCGGCTGACTCCAAGGCGCTGGTGCCGGTGATCAAGAAGGCGATCGACGCCGGCATCATCGTGGTCAACATCGACAACAAGTTCGACGACGCCGCCCTGAAAGAAAAAGGCATCACCGTGCCGTTCGTCGGTCCGGACAACCGCAAGGGCGCCAAGCTGGTCGGCGACTTCCTGGCCAAGCAGATCAAGAGCGGCGACAAGGTCGCCATCATCGAAGGCGTATCCACCACCTTCAATGCACAGCAGCGCACACTGGGCTTCCAGGATGCGATGGGAGCAGCCGGCGCCAAGGTCGTGTCGGTACAGTCCGGCCAATGGGAAATCGATCCGGGCAACAAGGTTGCCGCCGCCATGCTGAACGCGCATCCTGACATCAAGGCGATCCTGGCCGGCAACGACAACATGGCGCTGGGCGCGGTTGCCGCCGTCAAGGCTGCGGGCAAGGCCGGCAAGGTGCTGGTGGTCGGTTACGACAACATCAACGCCATCAAGCCGATGCTCAAGGACGGACGCGTGCTGGCGACCGCCGACCAGTTTGCTTCGCAGCAAGCGGTGTTCGGCATCGAAACCGTCCTGAAGGCGCTGGCCGACAAGAAACCGCAAAGCAGCCTCAGCGGCACGGTGGAAACCAAGGTCCAACTGGTGACCAAGGACAGCAAGTAAGCCTCAACGGAAGCACCTGAAGTACAGGGCGGGATGACTATGCATCTCGCCCTGGCCGCAAGCCCGCATCACCGAACCGCACGAATTACCACACCTTCACGGTGGAGGCTGAATGTCCAACCCATCCCCTGCTCCTGCATCCGCATCTGTACCGGCATTGTTGTCGCTCGCCGGCATCGGCAAGACCTATGTCGAACCAGTCCTCAGCGAGGTCTCGCTGGAAATCCGGCCCGGCCAGATCCTGGCGCTGACCGGCGAGAACGGCGCCGGCAAGAGCACGCTTTCCAAGATAGTTTGCGGCCTGGTGCAATCGACCACGGGCGCCATGCTGCTCGACGGCCAGCCCTACCAACCGCGTTCGCGCACCGAAGCCGAACAGCTCGGCATCCGCATGGTGATGCAGGAACTGAACCTGATCCCGACGCTGAGCATCGCCGAAAACCTGTTCCTGAATCAATTGCCGCAACGCTTCGGCTGGATAGCCCGACCAAAACTGGCGGCGCTGGCGCAAGCGCAGATGGCCGCCGTCGGCCTGACCGACATCGATCCCTGGACGCCGGTCGGCGAGCTCGGCGTGGGCCATCAGCAGATGGTGGAAATCGCGCGCAACCTGATCGGCAGTTGCCGCCTGCTGGTGCTGGATGAGCCGACCGCGATGCTGACCAGCCGTGAAGTCGAATTGCTGTTCAAACAGATCGCGCGCCTGCAAGCCGAAGGCGTAGCGATCATCTATATCTCGCATCGTCTCGAAGAATTGAAACAGGTCGCCGACCGCATCGCCGTGCTGCGCGACGGCAAGCTGGTGTGCGACGACGCCATCGGCGGCTACAGCAGCGATGCGCTGGTGCAGTTGATGGTCGGCCGCGCAGCGGAAGCGGAACTCGATCTCGGCCACCGCGACATCGGCGCGCCGCTGCTGCGCGTGCGCAATCTGGGTCGCGGCAGCGTGGTTGCGCCGGCTTCCTTCGATTTGCGCGCCGGCGAAATCCTCGGCATCGCCGGTTTGATCGGCTCCGGCCGTACTGAACTGCTGCGCCTGATTTTCGGCGCCGACCGCGCCGACCAGGGCGAGGTCTTCATCGGCGACCAGACGCAGGCCGCCGACATCCGCTCGCCGAAACACGCGATCGCCGCCGGCATCGCCATGATCACCGAAGATCGCAAGAGCCAGGGCCTGCTGCTGCCGCAATCGATCGCCGTCAATGCCACCCTGGCCAAACTCGGCGAGGTCAGCAAGATGGGGCTGCTCGACGGCGATGCGGAAAGCGCGGTTGCCGAGGATTACATCAAGCGTCTGCGCATCCGCTCGCGCGACGGCGCTCAGGCAGCGGGAGAACTCTCCGGCGGCAACCAGCAAAAAGTCGTCATCGCGCGCTGGCTCTACCGCGACTGCCCGATCATGCTGTTCGATGAACCGACGCGCGGCATCGACATCGGCGCCAAGTTCGACATCTATAAATTGCTGGCCGACTTGTCGCGCCAGGGCAAAGGCTTGCTGATCGTTTCCAGCGACCTGCGCGAACTGATGCTGATCTGCGACCGCATCGCCGTGATGAGCGCGGGCAAGCTGGTCGACACCTTCGAGCGCGGCCAATGGAGCCAGGAAGCGATCCTGGCATCGGCGTTCAGCGGCTACATGAACTCGCCCTCCGCTGCTAGCGCTACCGCCACCGTTACGCTGGCGGCCTGACCGTGACGACACCCATACATGCAAACTCAGCAAAATCGACAAAGATCATGACCCATCCCAACCGCACCTTCTCCGTCTATGGCCTGTCCGCCGTCAAGAACTATCTCGGCCTGATCGGCGCCCTGCTCGCGATGTGCGTGCTGTTCGCTTTCCTCAGCGAAAACTTTCTCACGCTGGCGACCTTCAGCACGCTGTCCAACGACATTCCGACGCTGGTGGTGATGGCGGTCGGCATGACCTTCGTGCTGATCGTCGGCGGCATCGATCTGTCGGTCGGTTCGGTGATGGCGCTGGCGGCCTCGATCCTGTCGATGGCGATGGTGCGCTGGGGCTGGCCGCTGTTTGCCGCCGGCCTGCTCGGGATCCTGGTGGCAAGCCTGTGCGGCATGCTGACCGGCCTGATCTCGGTGGGCTGGCGCATCCCCTCCTTCATCGTCTCGCTAGGCGTGCTGGAAATGGCGCGCGGCATGGCGTACCAGGTCACCAATTCGCGCACCGAATACATCGGCAGCGCGGTCGATGGCATCAGCTCGCCGATCATTCTCGGCTTGTCGCCGGCCTTCATCGCCTCCATCGTTGTCGTGGTCGTCGGCCATCTGGTGCTGACACGCACTGTGCTGGGCCGCCACTGGATCGGTATCGGCACCAATGAAGAAGCGGTGCGCCTGGCGGGCATCAACCCGCGTCCGAGCAAGATTTTGGTATTTGCACTGATGGGCTTGCTGGCGGGCGTCGGCGCGCTGTTTCAGGTGTCGCGCCTGGAAGCGGCCGACCCGAATGGCGGCGTCGGCATGGAACTGCAAGTCATCGCAGCGGTGGTCATCGGCGGCACCAGCCTGATGGGCGGCCGTGGCTCGGTCATCAGCACCTTCATCGGCGTGCTGATCATCTCGGTGCTGGAAGCCGGCCTGGCGCAGATCGGCGTCTCCGAACCGATGAAGCGCATCATCACCGGTCTGGTGATCGTTGCTGCGGTGGTACTGGACACCTACCGTCGCCGCGGCGAGCGTTCAACCCACTAAGATATCAACGCGACCCACACCTCAATAAGAACATATGGCAACCATCAAAGACGTAGCGCGCCACGCCGGAGTGTCTTACACCACGGTGTCGCACGTGCTGAACAAGACCCGACCGGTCAGCATCGACGCCCGCGACCGCGTGCTGGCTGCGGTCGAAGCGCTGGCCTACGTGCCCAGCGCCCTGGCGCGTTCGCTCAAGAGCAACGCCACCGGCAGTATCGGCCTGATCATTCCCAACAACACCAATCCCTACTTCTCGGAAGTCGCGCGCGGCATCGAAGACAGCTGCTACGCCGCCGGCTACAGCGTCATCCTGTGCAACTCCGACGACGACCCGGCCAAGCAGCGCGACTATCTCAACGTGCTGCTGACCAAACGCTGCGACGGCCTGATCGTCGCCACGCTGGCGCAGACCGACGGCGAGCTGCTGCGCAAGATGAAGGTGCCGACCGTGCTGCTGGACCGCGCGCCGAAAGACATGGCAATCGATCTGGTAGCGGTCGACAACGCCGCCGGCGGTGCACTGGCGGCAGAACATCTGTTGTCGCTGGGACGCCGCCGCATCGCCTGTATCGGCGGTCCGGAGTGCCTGGACATTTCGTATGAACGTATCGCCGGACTGCGCCGGACGCTGCAAGACGCCGGCGTCGCCGTACAAGACCATCTGCTGAAATACGCCGACTTCACCAGCGCCGGTGGCTACACGGCTGCACGCGAGTTGCTGGCTTCCGGTGAAGCTCCCGACGCCATTTTCTGCTGCAACGACCTGATGGCCATCGGCGCATTGCGCGCGGCGGCCGAGCGCGGCATCGAGGTGCCGGATGCGCTGTCTATCATCGGCTTCGACGATATCGATCTGGCGCAGTTCGTGCATCCGCCCTTGACCAGCGTTTCGCAAAACACGCGCACACTGGGTCAGCTGACCGCGCAATGCCTGCTTGAGCGCATCGCCGATCCGGGCCGTCCGGTGCAGCGGCAAACCATTACGCCGCAGTTGCACGTGCGCGGCTCGACAGTGCGCACGCAAACGTAACAGTTTTTGATTTTTATTGATCTACCTACTTAGTCAGACGCACATGATAGTCATCATCGGCAGCATCAACATGGACCTGGTCTTGCGCGTGCCGCGCATGCCGCTTCCCGGCGAAACCATCACCGGCGGCCAGTTCCGCACCATTCCCGGCGGCAAGGGCGCCAACCAGGCCGTGGCCTGCGCGCGCCTGAGCGGCGACGGCATCAAGGTCGCCATGGTGGCCTGCCTGGGCGACGACGCCTTCGGCACGGAACTACGCGCCGCCTTGCGCCGCGACGGCATCGACGACAGCCATGTCGCAACCATTCCGGACACCGCCTCCGGCATCGCCTCGATTCTGGTGGACGACAACGGCCAGAACAGCATCGTGCTGGCCTCCGGCGCCAACGCCGAACTCAGCCCGGCGCATATCGACGCGGCGCGCGGCCTGATCGAGCAAGCCCGCATCGTGGTGTTGCAACTGGAGTCGCCGCTGCCGACCGTGATCCACGCCATCAGGCTGGCGCATGCGCTGGGCAAGACCGTGGTGCTTAATCCTGCGCCGGCGCAGGCCTTGCCGACAGAATTGCTGGGACAAATCGACTATCTGGTGCCCAATGAAATCGAGGCGGCCATGCTGGCCGGCGTGCCCACTACCGGCATCAATATCGACAACGACAGCGATGAACAGATCGCCGACATCATCGCGAAACTGCGCGCCAACGGTTCCAGCAACGTCCTGGTGACGCTCGGCGAAAAAGGCGTCTACGCCGCGCTGGCCGCAGGCTCAAGCCATTTCGACGCGCAAGCCGTCAAGGCAGTCGACACCACCGCGGCAGGCGACACCTTCATCGGCGGCTTCGTCGCTGCACTGGCGGAAGGCCGCAGCGAAGCCGACGCCATCGCGCTCGGCCAGCGCGCCGCAGCCATCAGCGTCGCACGCGTGGGCGCGCAAACTTCCATTCCGACGCGTCAGGAAGTTGCCGGCTGAATCATTGAAGTGGGAGACTGACATGAAGAAAACACCTTTGCTCAACATCGCCCTGTCGCAACTGATCGCCTCGCTCGGCCACGGCGACAGCATCGTCATCGGCGACGCCGGCCTGCCGGTGCCGCCCGGCGTGCCGCTGATCGACCTCGCGCTCACACGCGGCATACCCGGCTTCATGGATACCCTGCAAACTATCCTCGCCGAAATGCAGGTGGAACATCACGTATTGGCAGACGAACTGGCCGAGCGCAGTCCCCAGCTCGCGCAGCAGATCAGCTCGCTGGGTCTGGCGGGCAAGCAAACCCTGTCGCACGAAGACTTCAAACACCGCACCCGGCAAGCGCGCGCCGTGATCCGCACCGGCGAATTCACGCCTTACGCCAATATCATTCTGGTCTCGGGCGTGGCGTTCTGATTTACGCTTTGATTTAACTTTTCCCGATCGCCAGCACCGCCGACGAACGCACCTGCACCGCCTGACGCGCACCGTGAACGGTTTTCAGCGGCGCAGACTCGGCAATCTCGTAGCGATCTCCAAGCCGGAACACGCTGACCAGTTGCGCCAGCAACGCGGTCTGTTGCTGCATGGACGACGAGGCGCCGGCGGCCTCTTCCACCAACGCGGCATTTTGCTGCGTCGCCTTGTCCATCTGGCCGATGGCCTGGTTGACCTCTTCCAGGCCGTTGCTTTGCTCGCGGCTGGCGGCCGATATCTCGCCGACGATGTCGGTCACGCGCTTGACGCTGGCGACCATGTCCGTCATGGTCACGCCGGCCTGCTCGACCAGCACGGTGCCGGAGCCGACCTTTTCCACCGAGTCGCCGATCAGCGTCTTGATTTCCTTCGCCGCCGAGGCCGAGCGCTGCGCCAGTGTGCGCACCTCTTGCGCCACCACCGCGAAGCCGCGCCCCTGCTCGCCGGCGCGCGCCGCTTCCACGGCCGCATTCAAGGCGAGGATGTTGGTCTGGAAAGCGATGCCGTCAATGACGCTGATAATGTCGACGATCTTCTTCGACGATTCGCTGATGGAATTCATGGTCGCCACGACTTCGCGCACCACGTTGCCGCCGGCGACCGCGATGTCGGATGCCGAGGTCGCCAGCTGATTGGCCTGCGTCGCGTTATCGGCGTTCTGGCGCACGGTCGAGGTCAGCGCATCCATCGCCGAGACCGTCTCTTCCAGCGAACCGGCCTGCTGCTCGGTGCGCGACGACAGGTCGGCGTTGCCGGCAGCGATCTGCGATGAAGCGCTGGCGATCGCGGCGGTGCCGGAACGCACCTGGGAAACAATCTTCAGCAGGCCTTCGTTCATGTCGTGCAAGGCAGCCAGCAACTGGCCGGTTTCGTTACGGGCATCGACTTCGATCGTGCTGCTGAGATCGCCGTCGGCAACCGTGCGTGCAATCGCCACCGCCCGCGCCAGCGGTGTGGTGATCGACACGGTGGTGTACCAGGCGATCAGCGCGCCCAGCAACAAAGCCAGCAGCGAGATGCCGAGCAGCAGGTATTGCGTCTGCTGGGCGTCGGCGCCGGACGACTGCACGTTGTCCGTCATGCGTTGCTGCTGCAGCGCAATCATGCCGTCGATCTGTTCGAAGTAGCCTTGCTGCGCCGGCAGCACTTCGCTGAACAGCAACTCGGCGGCTTCGCTCTTCTTGTCTTGCAACAGCGTCTGGGCAAAATGCGTGCGCGCGGCGACGAACTTCTGCCGCGCCGCGACCAGTCCGGCGACGTATTGGCGGCCTTGCTCGCCGGCGGTGGTCTTGTCGATCTCGTTGATGGACGCCACGATCACGCGCGCGCCGGTCTCGATGCTGTCCAGCTCGGCCTTGATCTTGACCGGATCGCTGATCAGCAAGGCGTTGCGCATGCTGATGACGGCTTCGTTGACCTTGTCCTTGATCCGATGCGCCAGGATGGTCTTGGGATACAGATCGCTGTTGGTCATGCCGATGTTCGCGTTGAGCGAAGCGATGCGGCCATAGGTGAGAAAAATCACCGCCAGCAGCAGCACGGCGATGAAGCCGAAGCTGATGGCGAGCTGATGCCCGATACGGAGTTTCCTGAATGTCATGACGTCCCTTCAATGATGGCGCGCGATCCCGGTCGAATGTCCCCGAATTCTGAAAATATCCGCGGCAAAGCGCCGCTCCGGTCTCAGGTAGACGAACGGCGCGACGGCTTTATTCCATCGTCGTGAAAATAAATTTGGAGAACGTCCGGAAACGGCAAGGAAGAAGACGCCGGACCGGCACTGGCGCGTATCCGGCGTTAGAAAGAAGAAAGGATCAGCTTGAAAAATATTAACAAAAAGACAGCAAAACAGATCAGGCTTTGGCTATCGCCAGCACCGCCGGCAACCGCGCAGCCTTCGACGCACGCGCGCCGCCGGGCTTTTTCAGCGAGACAACGTTACTGCCCTCATATCGATCGCCAAGCCGGAACACGCTGACCAGTTGCGCCAACGCCGCGGTCTGTTGCTGCATCGACAATGCAGCGCCGGCGGCCTGCTCCACCAGGGCGGCGTTTTGCTGGGTGGTCTGGTCCATCTGGCCGATGGCCTGGTTGACCTCTTCCAAGCCGTTGCTTTGCTCACGGCTGGCGGCCGATATCTCGCCGACGATGTCGGTTACGCGCTTCACGCTGGCGACCATGTCGGTCATGGTGGCTCCCGCCTGTTCGACCAGCGCGGTGCCTGAACCGACTTTGTCGACCGAATCGCCGATCAGCGTCTTGATCTCCTTGGCGGCGGACGCCGAACGTTGCGCCAGCGTGCGCACCTCTTGCGCCACCACGGCGAAGCCGCGCCCCTGCTCGCCGGCGCGCGCGGCTTCCACTGCCGCGTTCAAGGCGAGGATGTTGGTCTGGAAGGCAATCCCGTCGATCACGCTGATGATGTCGACGATCTTCTTCGAGGATTCATTGATGGAGTTCATGGTCAGCACGACGTCGCGCACCACATTGCCGCCGGCGACCGCGATGTCGGAGGCCGAGGTCGCCAGTTGACTGGCCTGTTTCGCATTGTCAGCGTTTTGCCTGACGGTGGAAGTCAGCGCATCCATCGCCGACACGGTTTCTTCCAGCGAACCGGCCTGCTGCTCGGTGCGCGACGACAGGTCGGCGTTGCCGGCGGCGATCTGGGCCGAGGCGCTGGCGATGGCGCCGGTGCCGGAGCGCACCTGCGACACAATCTTCAGCAGGCCTGCGTTCATGTCGCGCAACGCCGCCAGCAACTGGCCGGTTTCGTTGCTCGCATCGACTTCGATGGCGCTGCTCAGATCTCCATCGGCCACGGTGCGTGCAATCGCCACCGCCCGCGCCAGCGGCGCAGTGATGGAGACCGAGGTGTACCAGGCGATCGCCGCGCCCGACAACAAGGCGATCAGCGAAATGCCGAGCAGCAGGTATTCAGTCTGGCGCGCGTCTTCAGCCGAGCGGCGCACATTGTCCGCCATGCGTTGCTCCTGGAAGGCGATCGTGCCGTCCAGCGTCGTGAAGTAGGCTTGCTGCACCGGCAAGACCTCGCTGTACAGCAAACGCATCGCGTCGTCCCTCCGGCCTTGCAGCAAGGCATCGGTAAAGTGCGCGCGTGCGGCAACGAACTTCTGGCGTCCCGCAATGAGCGCGGCGACATATTCCCGTCCCTGCTCCGCCGCGCTCGCCTTGTCGATCTCATTGACCGTCGCGCCGACGATGCGCGCGTTGATCTCGATCTTGTCGAACTCGGATCGGATCTTGTCGGCATCGGTGGTCAGCAAGGCGTTGCGCATGCCGATGACGACGTCGTTGACCTTGTCCTTGATGCGATGCGCCAGGATGGTCTTGGGATAGAGATCGGTATTGGTCTGGCCGATATTGGCGTTCAGCGAGGCGATGCGGCCGTAGGTGAAAAATACGATCGCCAGCAGCAGTATGGCGATGACGCCGAAACTGAGCGCCAGTTGGTGTCCGATACGAAGTTTCCTGAATGTCATCTTGTTTCCTCCCTGTTGGCGCGTGCAATGGCATGGGCAATGCGTTCGCCGGCCAGCGCGCCTGCATGGGCGCAGCGCTGTTCCGACCATAAGTAAACAGGGGCTACCAGTTTTTTATTCCCGTATTGCGAAAATAAATCGAGGGAAATTAATTCAACAACGATGGCAGCAAGAGAATAGTTGAATCGCCGCCGTACATGCTGCTAAGCATGTACGGGGAAGAAGATTTGATGCAGGGCTGCAGAAATGGATGAAATGACTACGACCGATCGCCTCAACCGCCGGCAAGGTCGGGATCGTCGCCAATATCATCCCTGATATTGTCGGCCGCATAAGTCGCCGCCGCCAGCAAGCGCTGGGTATAGGCGTGCGACGGCTGCTGCAACACATCGGCAACCGCGCCGCCTTCCACCACTTTGCCGTCTTTCATGACCAGCACCTGATGCGCCATGGCGCGGATCACGGCCAGGTCGTGGCTGATGAAGAGATAGGTCAGGCCATGCTTGCGTTGCAGCTGCGCCAGCAACTGCAATACCTGCTGCTGCACCGTCACGTCGAGCGCCGAGGTCGGCTCATCCAGCAGCAACAGCTCAGGCTTGAGCACCACGGCGCGCGCAATCGCAATGCGCTGGCGCTGGCCGCCGGAGAACTCATGCGGATAGCGTTGCAGCATGTCTTCGGACAATCCGACTTCGTACAACGCAGCGACCACTTCAGCGCGTTGCTGTACAGCGCTCAGGTGCGGTTGATGCAGCGCCAGTCCTTCGCCGACGATTTGTTCAACTGTCCGGCGCGGCGACAGCGAGGCAAACGGATCCTGGAACACCACCTGCATGCGCGCACGCAAGGGCCGCACGGCGGCCGACGACATGGCGCTGAGTTGCTGACCGTCGAAACGAATCTTTCCCTCCACCCGGGCCGACGACAAGCGCAGCAAGGCCATGCCCAGCGTCGACTTGCCCGAGCCGGACTCGCCCACGATGCCCAGCGTCTCGCCTTTGCGCAGGCTCAGATCAACGTCATCGACCGCGACGAACTGCTTGCGGCGCAGCCAGCCCTGCCTGATCGAAAAACTGCAGCGCAGACGTTCCGCAGTCAGCAGCACCGGTGCATCAGAGGCGATCTCGTCGACATTGCGTTTAGGCTGGCTGGCGAGCAGCTTGCGCGTATAGGCTTGCTGCGGCGCTGCAAACAAGGCAGCGGTATTGCCGGTTTCGACCAGCTTGCCTTTTTCCATCACGCCGACGCGATCGGCGAAATGGCGAACCAGGTTGAGGTCATGCGAGATCAGCAGCACCGCCATGTTTTCCTCGCGCTGCAACTGGTTGAGCAATTCCAGAATCTGCACCTGTATCGTGACGTCCAGCGCCGTGGTCGGTTCATCCGCGATCAGCAGTTTCGGACGGCAGGCCAGAGCCATCGCAATCATGGCGCGCTGGCGCTGGCCGCCGGACAACTGATGCGGATAAGCCAGTGCGCGCCGCGCAGGTTCGGGAATGCCGGTTTTCTCCAGCAAGGCGACGGTGCGTTGCGCCGCTGCCCTGGCGCTCAGGCCTTCGTGCAGCATCAGCACTTCGGCGATCTGGTTGCCGATGGTGAACAGCGGATTCAAGGCCGTCATCGGTTCCTGGAAGATCATCGCCGCGTCCATGCCGCGCACGCCGCGCATGGCGGCTTCGCTCTTTTGCAGGATGTCGTCGCCGTTGAACAGGATCTGGCCGTCGTAGTTTGCATCCTGATTCAGGCGCAGCACCGACAAGGCGCTGACCGTCTTGCCGGATCCGGACTCGCCGACCAGGGCGAATTTCTCGCCCGGTTCGACCTTGAAACTGACGTCGTCGACCACGGTCGCATTGCCGAAACGCACCGACAGATTGCGGAGTTCAAGCAGGCTCATGCTTTCCTCCGCACATCGAGGGCATTGCGCAAGGCGTCGCCGATATTGGTCAGCAGCAGCAGGGTCACGGTCAGCACGATGAAGGTCGACAAGGCGATCCACCAGGCGTCGAGATTGTTCTTGCCCTGCGCCAGCAGTTCACCGAGGCTCGGTGTCGAAGGCGGCACACCGAGGCCGAGGAAGTCGAGGCTGGTGAGTGCGAGAATCGATGCGCTCATGCGGAACGGCAAGAAGGTCACCACCGGCGTCAGACTGTTGGGCAACACGTGGCGCCAGATGATCTGCAGGTTCGACAGGCCCAGCGCGCGCGCGGCCTGTACGTATTCCAGATTGCGGTTGCGCAGGAAGTCGGCGCGCACGTAATCCGACAGACTCATCCAGCCGAACAGCGACAGCAGCACCAGCAGCAAGCCGATGCTCGGTTCGAAGATCGAGGAAAAGATGATCAGCAGATACAACTCCGGCATCGATCCCCAGATTTCCAGGATGCGTTGCATGAACAAATCGGTACGCCCGGCGAAGTAGCCCTGCACGGCGCCGGCCAGCAAACCCAGCACCACGCCGGTCGCCGTCAACGCCAGACCGAACAGGATGGAAATCCGGAAGCCGTACAGCAAACGCGCAAACACATCGCGCCCGCGGTCGTCCGTGCCCAGCCAGTTCTCGGAAGATGGCGGCGCAGGATTGGGTTGCGTGGCGAAGTAGTTAAGCGTGTCGAAGCGGTAGCGATTGAGCGGATAGACGGCCCAGTTGCCGTCCTTTTTGAATTGGTCCTGGATGAAGGGATCGAGGTAGTCGGCCGGCGAGGCAAAGTCGCCGCCGAATTCTTTCTCCGAGTAGTCGTACGCAATCGGGAACAGGATCTTGCCGTGATAGCTGGCTACCAGCGGCTTGTCGTTGGAAACCAGTTCGGAGCCAAGGCTGATGATGAACAGCACCAGAAAAATAATCAGGCTCCAGTAACCGTTGCGGTTCTGGCGGAAGCGCAGCCAGATGCGGCGGCCCGGAGAAATCGAAGGCGAAGGAGAAGTCGTCAAGGTCGCGCTCATTTGGCCAGGCTTTCAAACTGGACGCGCGGATCGGCCCAGACGTAGCAGAGATCGCCCAGCAGTTTCACCACGAGGCCGATCAGCGTGAACAGATACAGAGTGCCCATGACGACCGGATAATCGCGGCGGATCACCGACTCATACGACAGTAAGCCGAGGCCGTCGAGCGAAAACAGGGTCTCGATCAGCAGGCTGCCGGCAAAGAAGGCGCCGATGAAGGCCGCCGGAAATCCCGTCACCAGAGGAATCAACGCATTGCGGAACACGTGCTTGTAGAGCACCTTGTTTTCGGAGAGGCCCTTGGCCCGCGCGGTTAGCACATACTGCTTGCGGATCTCGTCGAGAAAGGTGTTCTTGGTCAGCATGGTCATGACGGCAAACGATCCGGCCACCGACGCCAGCACCGGCAAGGTGATGTGCCACAGGTAATCCTTGATCTTGCCCAGCAGCGACAACGTGGCCCAGTCGTCCGAGGTCAGCCCGCGCAGCGGGAACCATTGCAGGAAGCTGCCGCCGCCGAATACGACCAGCAGGAATACGCCCAGCACAAAGCCCGGAATCGAATAACCGACCAGCACCACCGCGCTCGACAGCGAATCGAAACGGCTGCCCTCGCGCACCGCCTTGGCGATACCCAGCGGCACCGAAATGAGATAGGTCAGGAAGAAAGTCCACAAGCCGATGGTGATCGATACCGGCATCTTGGATTTGACCAGTTGCCAGACATCGCCGTGGTGGTAAAAACTCTTGCCCAGATCGAAGGTGAGGAAGCCTTTGAGCATTTGCCAGAATCGTTCTGCCGGCGGCTTGTCGAAACCGTAGAGCGCCTTGATCTCGTTGACGCGGTCGATGTCGACGCCCTGGCGGCCGCGATAGGCGGAACCACCGCCGGCGGATTCATGCACGCCGGCGCGCCCTTTCAGTTCTTCCAGCGCCTGCTCAACCGGCCCGCCGGGTACG
This sequence comes from Herbaspirillum rhizosphaerae, assembly GCF_001189965.1. GTDB lineage: Bacteria > Pseudomonadota > Gammaproteobacteria > Burkholderiales > Burkholderiaceae_D > Herbaspirillum > Herbaspirillum rhizosphaerae. Next base: position 189,057 of record NZ_LFLU01000001.1, on the reverse strand, counting down.
AATTGAATGACGGCGAAAGTAATGGCGATAACGCCGATTAGCGTCGGCAACATTAACAGCACGCGCTTGAGGATGTAGCTCCAAATATTCATGGCTGTCCGAGCCTCGCAAAAATCAATTCATTGGTCATGGTCGGTTTCATCGCGGCTTTTGCTCCCACCAGGTCGATACGACATAGGGGTTGGCTTCGTAATACAACGGCAGCTTGTCCGGTATGCCAAAACGATTGCGATAGGCGACGCGATGAGATGCCGAATACCAGTGCGGAATGGTGATGTAGTCATGCAACAGGACGCGATCAATGGCTCTTGTCGCTGTTACCAGGTCCTTGCGTGTCGTGGCCGCAACGAGATTCTGAATCAACTGATCGATGGCCTGACTGCGCAGTCCCCAAACGTTATTGGAGCCTTTTTCACCTGCAGCTTTCGAGCCGAACAAATCGAACATTTCGTTACCGGGGCTACTAGTCGCAGGAAAGGCCTGGCTGGTCATGTCGAAGTCAAAGTTTTCCATGCGTTTCTGCACCAGCGCATAGTCCGCCACGCGCTGATGCACTTGAATGCCCAGTTTGTCGAGGTTACGTACATAGACATTGATAACACGCGACATGGAGGATTGATCATCCAGAATTTCGAACGAAAAAATCTCTCCTTTGGCATTGCGCAAAGCGCCGTCGCGATATTCCCAACCAGCCTGCCGCAATAACTCGCGCGCCTTGAGCAAATTCTCACGCAAGGAATGCGGGGGATTGGTATCCGGAGGTAGCGGAGCCGGTCCGAACACGGCCGGATTGAGCTTGTCCCGCAGGGGACTGAGCAGCTTCAGCTCGTCTTCGGACGGTGTGCCCCGTGCTGCCAGTTCACTGTTGGCGAAGAACGAATCGATACGCGTGTACTGGTTGTAAAACAACTGCCGGTTCAGCCATTCATAGTCGAGCGCCAATCCCAAGGCCTGCCTGACGCGCACGTCCTGGAATTGCGGACGCCGCAGATTGATGACAAAGCCTTGCATGTTGGCGCCATTCTGATGTTTCAGATTGCGCTTGATAATCTCGCCGCTGGTGAATTTGGGACCGTTGTATGCACGCACCCAATTTTTTGCGCTGTACTCGACGACGACGTCAAACTCACCCGCTTTGAACGCTTCCAGTCGGGCCACATCGTCCTTGTAAAACCGATAGACGATGTTCTCGAAATTGAACGTGCCTTTGCGCACCGGCACATCCGTACCCCAATAATCGCTGCGACGTTTGTAGGTAATATTGCGGCCGACGTCGTAGCTGTCGATGGCATAGGGTCCGCTGGCAATCGGAGGCGTCAGTTGAATGTTGTCGAACGATGTTCCCGCAGCCCATTTCCTGGAGAAAATCGGAACGCTGCCAACGATCAAAGGCAGCTCATGATTGTTGGTCTTGAAATCGAAACGCACTGTTTGCACATCGAGGACGACGCACTGCTTGATATCGGCGAAGTAGGATTTGTATTGCGGCGCGCCTTTGCTGACGAGTGTATCGAAAGAATACTTTACGTCTGCCGCGGTAACCGGATCGCCGTTGTTGAAGCGCGCCTTGGGATTGAGATGAAATGTCATGGACATTCTGTCGGACGACAGTTGCATGTCGTCAGCGAGCAGGCCGTAGATGGTGGTGATTTCATCCTGCGAACTGATCGCCAGCGTTTCGAACATCAAGCTGTCGACCCCGGCAGCAGAAACGCCTTTCAGAGAAAACGGATTGAATTTGTCAAAACTCGTGCGCCGGTCCGGATTGGCCAGATACAAGGTGCCGCGCTTGGGCGCGTCGGGATTGACGTAGTCGAAATGGGTGAAACCGGCGGGATATTTGGGCGTGTCGTACAGCGAGAAGGCGTGTTCCGCATTGGCGGGGCTGAGATGACTGAGCATGCCCAGCAGCAAGGAAGTAAGAATGAATTTGCGCATGCGTCCTGTCGAAGTCGGATTCCCGTGAAATTCCTGCAAAGTTGTTGAGATGCAAAATTGATGCCTATTCTACCCAATGGCGCTTGGCGGCATTGCCGGCGATGACTGCATGACAAGCCGGCAAGAAGTCCCGGCCTCGTCTTCAGACCGCGAAAAATCGCCCCATCGGTTGCCCCCATCGCTGCAAGCCCCTACAATCTTGCCCAGTTCAGACGCAAATATACTGCATCGAATAGAAATCCCCTTATTTCGTCCCGGCCGATACCGTTTTTGGCGTCGTCGCGGCGATCACTCGGAGTCAACATGGCATTTTTGCAAGGCAAGAAAATCCTGATCACAGGTCTGTTATCCAATCGTTCCATCGCTTACGGCATCGCCACGGCGTGCAAGCGCGAAGGCGCGGAACTGGCGTTCACCTATGTCGGCGAGCGTTTCAAGGACCGTATCACCAAGTTCGCCGAAGAATTCGACAGCAAGCTGATTTTCGATTGCGACGTCGGCAGCGACGAGCAGATCAATGCCTTGTTTGCAGATCTGGGCAAATCCTGGGATCAGTTGGACGGCCTGGTGCACGCCATCGGCTTTGCGCCGAACGAAGCGATTGCCGGCGACTTCCTGGAAGGCTTCTCGCGCGAAGGCTTCAAGATCGCGCACGACATCTCGGCCTATAGCTTCCCGGCAATGGCCAAGGCGGCGCTGCCGATGCTGCGTCCGAACTCGGCGCTGCTGACCCTGACCTACCTCGGCTCCGAGCGCGTGGTGCCGAACTACAACACCATGGGCCTGGCCAAGGCGTCGCTGGAAGCCAGCGTACGTTACCTGGCGGAATCCCTGGGTCCCAAGGGCGTACGCGTCAACGGCGTGTCGGCAGGTCCGATCAAGACGCTGGCTGCCAGCGGCATCAAGGGCTTCGGCAAGATCCTCGGTTTTGTCTCCGACCACGCCCCGCTGCGCCGCAACGTAACGATTGAAGACGTGGGCAATGCGTCGGCCTTCCTGCTGTCGGACCTGGCCGGCGGCATCACCGGTGAGATCACCTATGTGGATGGCGGCTTCTCGCGTGTTGTCGGCGGGATTTCTGAGTAAGACGAACGAAGACTAGGGCCTGTTCGAAGTAAATCTCCGAATAAGCCCTAGTGCTAACTTCGACATTTTCCTGTATGATTCGCTTTGTGCATTGCAATACAATGTACAAAACGTGATCCGGCTGCCGCCACCATGGCAATCAGGTCGCTTAGCAGCTTCGCAAGCCCTAACTGTCGCGCTAGACAGTCGACAGTACGTAGTAAAAGCCCTCCCGCCTTGAGTGTCCTTAGTTTTTAAGCGACACCGTCCCGGCGCAAAGCTTTTGTGCCGAAATTTCTTTGTTTTTCATAGTCATTTCGTTGGTTGGCGTTGCTTTTTTGCGTTCACCGCATTTGTTGTGCGCTCGTTGCGTCCGATTCGTCGGCCGTAAGCTTGCGCTGCATTGCATTTGTCTGGCGCTCATACATAAAACGAAAGAAAACATGACTTTTGAAACACTAGGCCTGCACCCATCGATTATCAAAGCCTTGACCGACTCCGGCTACACCGCGCCGACTCCGGTCCAGGAACAAGCTATCCCTGCCGCCATCGCCGGCAAGGATCTGCTGGTATCGTCGCAGACAGGCTCCGGCAAGACTGCAGCATTCATGCTGCCGTCGCTGCACAAATTCGCCTCCATGCCGCCTGCCGCTCCCGGCGCGAAGACGCCAAACCAGGAAGCGCAAGCCGCCAAGGCGCGCGGCGACCGTCCACGTTTCCGTCCTGCACAGCCAAAGATGCTGGTGCTGACGCCGACACGCGAACTGGCCCTGCAAGTGACTACCGCAACCGACAAGTACTGCGCTCACATGCGTCGCCTGAAGGCCGTGTCCATCCTGGGCGGCATGCCTTATCCGAAGCAGATGCAATTGCTGTCGCGCAATCCTGAAATCCTGGTGGCGACACCTGGCCGTCTGATCGACCATATGGATTCGGGCAAGATCGATTTCTCCGAACTGGAAATCCTGGTGCTGGACGAAGCCGACCGCATGCTGGACATGGGCTTCATCGAAGACATCGAAAAGATCGTTGCGGCAACGCCGGCAACCCGCCAGACCATGCTGTTCTCGGCAACGCTGGATGGCGTCGTCGGCAACATGGCCAAGCGCATCACCAATGCACCGCAGATCATCCAGATCGCCGGTTCCGCCACCAAGCATGAAAACATCGCTCAGCGCGTGCACTTCGTCGACGATCTGTCGCACAAGAATCGCCTGCTGGACTTCCTGCTGCGCGACGTGACCATGGATCAGGCTGTTGTGTTCACCGCCACCAAGCGTGACGCCGACACCATCGCCGACCGTCTGAACATCGCCGGCTTCGCTGCCGCTGCTTTGCATGGCGACATGCATCAGGGCGCGCGCAACCGCACTCTGGACGGCATGCGCCGCGGCCAGGTCCGCGTGCTGGTGGCTACCGACGTCGCCGCCCGCGGTATCGACGTGCCGGGCATCACCCACGTGTTCAACTACGATCTGCCGAAATTCCCGGAAGACTACGTTCACCGCATCGGCCGTACCGGTCGCGCCGGCCGTAACGGCGTTGCCGTCTCGCTGGTCAATCACGCAGAAGGTATGCACGTCAAACGTATCGAACGCTTCACCAAGCAACCGATTCCGGTTGATGTCGTCGAAGGCTACGAGCCGAAGAAGACAGCCGCGCCTGCACGCAGCGCGCGCAAACCAGGCGGCTGGCGTCCAGGCGACAACCGCAGCGGCCCACCACGTTCGGGCAGCGGCAATGGTAACGGCAACGGCGGCGGTCGCAGCTTCGGCGGCAAACCGGCAGGCGCCGGCGGTCCGCGCAAAGAAGGCGGCGGCGGTTACAAGGGCGGTGGCGCCCGTGCCGACGGCGGCGCACGTCGCTCTTACGGCGATCGTTAATCTGCATTGACACTGCATGCTGTACCGGCGATCACCGTCCAACGGTGATCGCTGCAGCAAGCAGACAAGCCACAAAACAAAAGGCCGCTTCATTGAAGCGGCCTTTGTCATTGGCGTGGCGGTTTTGTGCGCGTTACTCAACTGCTGCAGGCGCCGCCCTTCCCTGCCCGCAAAGCCGTCACGTCGGCGGAGATGGCATCCGCCGCGTTGGCGACCGCGCGCTGCATGCCTTGCACCACGCCATCGATACCGATGCCGCCGACCGGCTCCACGACTGCCAGACGACACACCGTGCTGGTGTTGTTGTCGCTGCGCGTGACGGTCCAGCCGAAGGAAGCATCCACCTTGCCGCCCTTGACGGCATCGAGCTGACGCAATTCGACCACGATGCGATAGACCAGCTGATTCGCCGGACGTCCGCCGCGCGTCACGTCGACGGCGCCGAGACGATTGGCGACGCCGCTGGCCAGTGCATCGCGCAATTCATTGTTGAACGGTGCCGACCAGCGATCCTGTTCCAGGATGTCGACCCGCGTATCGTCCGTGCGCACCACGATCTGCGGCCGCGCCAGACGCTCGGGCACACTCACGGGCAAGACTTCGATGAAGGTCTGGCCGGTTGCCGGCGCAGCGGCGGATGCCTTGGTCGTCGCCGCCGAAGTGCCTGATGCACCGGCGGCAGCCAGGGTGTAGAAACGCGTCGGTGTCGTCGAGCATGCCGCCAACGTGAATACCGACGCCGCCGCCAGCATCGCCGCCGAAACCAATGTCAATCTGCGCTGCATTATTTATCCTCCTGCTTGCCGCGAATCAGCGATTCCGGATGTTGCTGCAAATAATCGGTCAAGACCCTGATGGACGCCGCCGCGCGCGACAGTTCCTGCATGGTTTGGCGCACGTCCTGCTGCAGCGGCGCATCTTCGGACAAGGTCCGTTCGGCGGCACTGAGCGTCTTGCGCGCATCGCGCATGGCGGCGGTGATTTCCGGCGCTACGTCGTTGTTGATCTTGTTCATGGTCTGCTCGGCGCCGGTCAGCGTGCGATTGAGCGTGGCCAGTGTCTTGCGCAGATCGTCGCCGATCTTGTCGAACGGCACCTTGCTCAGCTTGCGCGTAATGTCGCCGATCTGGTTCTGGATCTCGTCGAGGCTGTTCGGAATCGTCGGGAAGACCAGCGGCGTTTTCTCGATATCGATCTGCGCCGGTTCCGCATTCGGGAACAAGTCCAGCGCCACATAAACCTGGCCGGTGAGCAAGCTGCCGCTGCGCAGTTGTGCGCGCAGGCCGCGCGAAACCAGATAGCGCAGACGCTGACGCGGCGTATAGCGCGATTCCTGCTGTTCATTGAACTTGCGGCCGAGGCGATCCGGATACAGGGTCACCACCACCGGCATCAGGAACTGGCGCGTCTTGTCGTCGTATTCGATGCCGATCGACTTGACTTCGCCCAGCACCACGCCGCGGAAGTCCACGGCAGCCCCCGGTTCCAGACCGCGCAGCGACTGGTTGAAATACATCAGCACGGTTTGCGAGCGGCCGTCCGGCTCCTTGATGGCGGCGGCTTCGTCCTCGGCGAGACGGAAACTGGTGTTTTCCTTGGCGGCGGCGTTGGTATCGAAGTCATCCATCGACTTGAAGGCGATGCCGCCCAGCACGACCGTCGCCAGCGATTGCGTGTGCAGCTTGAAACCGCTGGCATTGATCTGCATGTCGAAGCCGCTGGCGTGCCAGAAGCGCGAGTTGATGCCGACGAATTTGTCGTAAGGCGCATTCACGAAAATGCGCAGCGTCACGCCCTTGCCGTCCTGATCGAGATCGTAGGCAGCAACCTGGCCGACCTTGATGCGGCGATAAAACACGGGCGAGCCGATGTCCACTGAACCGAGATCGGCGGCATGCAGCACGAATTGTTTGCCGGAGGTGTCGCGGGTAATGATGGGTGGCTGCTCCAGGCCGGCGAATTCTTTCTTGGTCTCTTCCGACTTGCCTGCATCGGCGCCGATATACGCACCGGACAGCAGCGTGTTCAGGCCGGAGATGCCGGATGCCGCCACGCGCGGACGCACCACCCAGAAACGCGTGTCGTCGGCAGTGAAGCTTTCCGCTTCCTTCGTCAATTGCACCGTGGTCACCACGTGCGAACGGTCCTTGCTCAGGGTGATCGATTGCACCTGGCCGATATCGACATCCTTGTATTTGACCTTGGTCTTGCCGGCTTCCAGGCCTTCGGCAGATGCGAAGCTGATGGTGATGACCGGTCCGCGTTCAATCAGTATCTTGGTGACCAGCGTCAGGCCGACGATGGCGGCGACGATGGGAATCAGCCACACCAGCGACGGCAGCCAGTTGCGCTGCCGGGTGCGCTTGGGCTCCGGCAAATGATGCGAGGGCGTCGTTTGTTCAGTCATTCACTATCCTTTTTTTGTTGCTCTTGCGGGTCGGCATGGTGCGACGACGGTATGTTCTCATCGGAATCCGGTTCGTCCCGATCCCAGATCAGGCGCGGATCGAAGCTCAGGGACGCCAGCATGGTCAGCACCACCACCGAGCCGAACGCCGCCACACCGACGCCCGCCGTGATCTTGGCGAAGCCTTCGATCTGCACCAGTCCGGTCAGCAGCGATACGACAAAGACATCCAGCATCGACCACCGTCCGATCGACTCGACGACGCGATACAGCTTGGCGCGCTGCAGGCGCTGCCAGCTGCTGCGCCGGCGCGCACTGACCGTCAGGATGATCAGCGACACCAGTTTGAACAGCGGCACCAGGAAGCTGGCGATAAAGACCACAATCGCCAGCTCCCAGGATCCGTCGACCCAGAAGTAGATGATGCCGCTCATGATCGTATCCTGCTGCTCGTCCAGCAGGGTCGTGGTGGTCATCACCGGCATCAGGTTGGCCGGAATGTACATGATGCAGGCCGCGATCAGAAAGGCCCAGGTGCGATTCAGGCTGTCGATCTTGCGCACATGCAGCGGGCTGTTGCAGACCTCGCAACGGGCGTCATCGCGGGCATCTTCCCAGACGGTGCCGCAATGATGGCAGGGGCGAAGGCCGGAGGAAATGGCGCTGCTCATCACGGGATCGGCGGCAGGGGCGGCAGGGGCGGCATGTGCGGCGGGTTCGCCTGCGAACGACGCGTCAGGTGCGGAGTGCGGGGCAGAATGCGTATCGGCGCTCATCGTGCCGGTTCCCCCTCATTGACCGGCGCAGCGTCGTCGAGATGCGCGATCACCAGCGAGCGCCACAGATAGCGCGGATTGAACGACACCACCGCCGTCAACACAATCGTCAGGGCGCCGAATGCCCACAAGGCCACGCCGGGGATCACCGTCGCCATATTCGACAACTTCACCACCGCCACCAGCACGCCCAGCAGGAAAACCTCCACCATGCCCCAGGGCCGGACCATCTGCATCAGCCGCAGCAAGGTCTTGACGCCGGGCCGATGCACGCCATGCGCCGTCGGCAACAACAGATAGAACAGCACCAGCAACTGCAGCAGCGGGAACAATATCGTCGTCGCCAGCACCAGCATGGCCACCAGCGACATGCCTTCCATCCCGAGCACCTTGACGGCGCCGATCAGCGTGGTCTGGCTGGTCAGGCCCTGCAACTCGATCTGCACGATGGGAAAGCTGTTGGCGATCACGAACATGATCAGACTGGCAACCGTCAGCGGCAGCAGGCGCTGCTGCCGGCTGCCGGTGTCGCGCTCCATCTCGGCGCCGCAACGCTGGCAGTGTGCGACTTCAGCGCGCCTGAGTACCGGCCTGTGATGCACTGCATCACACTCTTCGCAAACGATCAGGTCCGGACGTCTATGCATGAATTGAATAAATAGTGGAAATAAACCGAATAAAGAACAGATGTCGCCAAACTACGACGACAGGAACTTGGATTCTAACAACAAAAGGCCGCGTTTTTGCCCCTGTTTGGGCTCGCTTTCTGCCGAATCGGGCAGATAATGCTTGACAAGCCAAACGGCAATCTTCTAAAGTGAACAGATGAACTCCGCAACACAATTCTCCCTATCACTATCGCACTTCGCTGGCGCCCTGCTAGCGTTGCTACCAGTGACGCTACTACCAGCTTCGCGCTGATCCAGGTTTCCCCCTAGTTGTTGCAGTTTCCTCGCTGGCGTATTGGTCTGAAAGCATCCTAGACGGATCATCAGAATCACATCGCGGCACAATTAAAAAGTTGTAAATTTTTACTGAAAAGCCAGTTATGCCGCTCTTGCATACCAAGTCCATTGCTGCAACTCCGACTTTCGGCGAATTCGCCGCGAAGATCGCTGCACGTGCATCGGCGCCGCTACTGCTATTGCTACCGATCGGTTGCCTGGCCTCGCGTTAGTGGCAGTCAGGCGGCCCTTCAGCCACATCGGATAATTTCCCAGTTTCACTGCAGTGACAAATTAAAGAGGTTTTACCATGATGTTAAGCAACCCGGCAGCAAAATACCGCGCATTCCCGACGATCGCCTTGTCTGATCGCACCTGGCCCAATCAGTTCATTTCCAAGCCCCCGATCTGGATGAGCACCGACCTGCGCGACGGCAACCAGGCGCTGATCGAACCGATGAGCCCGGAACGCAAGCTGCGCTTCTTTGAAATGCTGCTGCAAATCGGCCTGAAGGAAATCGAAGTCGGCTTCCCCTCCGCATCGCAAACCGACTTCGACTTCGTGCGCAAGCTGATCGAAGAGAACCGCATCCCCGACGACGTCACCATCATCGTGCTGACCCAGTCGCGCGAAGAGCTGATCCGCCGCACCATCGACTCGCTGGCAGGCGCCAAGCAAGCCATCGTGCACTTGTACAACTCAGTCGCGCCGGCTTTCCGCAAGATCGTCTTCAACATGTCGCGCGATGAAATCAAGAACATCGCCGTCACCGGCACCCAGCTCGTCAAGGAACTGACCGACGCCCGTCCGGAAACCCAATGGCGCTATGAATATTCGCCGGAATCCTTCAGCACCACCGAACTCGACTTCTCCAAGGAAATCTGCGACGCCGTCTGCGAAACCTGGGGCGCGACACCGGAACGCAAGGTCATCCTGAATCTGCCGTCGACCGTCGAATGCAGCACGCCGAACGTCTACGCCGACCAGATCGAATGGATGTGCCGCAACCTCAAGCACCGCGCTTCCGCCATCATCTCGGTGCACCCGCATAACGATCGCGGCACCGCCGTCGCTTCCGCCGAACTGGCGGTCATGGCCGGCGCCGACCGCGTCGAAGGCTGCCTGTTCGGCAACGGCGAACGCACCGGCAACGTCGACCTGGTCACGCTCGCGCTGAACCTGTACACACAAGGCGTGAACCCGGGACTGGATTTCTCCGACATCGACACCGTGCGTCAATGCGTCGAAGAGTGCAACCAGATCCCGGTCCACCCGCGTCATCCTTACGTCGGCGACCTGGTCTTCACCGCCTTCTCCGGCTCGCACCAGGATGCCATCAAGAAGGGTTTCGCCAAGCAGCAAGCCGACGCCATCTGGGAAGTGCCTTACCTGCCGATCGACCCGGCCGACCTGGGCCGCAGCTACGACGCCGTGATCCGCGTCAACAGCCAGTCCGGCAAGGGCGGCATGGCTTACCTGCTGGAACAGGAATACGGCCTGTCGATGCCGCGCCGCCTGCAGATCGAATTCAGCCGCGCCATCCAACGCGAAGCCGATGCCACCGGCAAGGAAATCGTCGCCGGCGACATCTACACCATCTTCAAGAACGAATACCTGGACCGCACCACACCCTACGTCTATCGCGCGCATCGCATGTCGGAAGACTCCTCGCACCAGGAATCGATCAAGATTGAAATCGACATCGAACGCAACGGTGAAAAAGCCACGCTGCGCGGCACCGGCAACGGCCCGATCGACGCCTTCGTCAATGCACTGGGCCTGGACATCAAGCTGATGGACTTCCACGAGCACGCCATCGGCGCCGGCGCCAACGCGCAAGCCGCCAGCTACATCGAGCTGCGCCTGAACGAAGCGCCGACCGGTTTCGGCGTGGGTATCGACGCCAACATCGTCACCGCATCCTTCAAAGCCGTCCTCAGCGCCATCAATCGCCAGATCGCGATCGACCAGAGCGCCAATCAGCCTTCCTCGCCAAAAGCGAAAGCAGCCTGAGCACCTTCGGTAGCTTGACGAATCCAGGTCAAGCACAATGAAAAAAGCCGCCGGTTTATCCAACCGGCGGCTTTTTTATTTTGTGCTGCAGATAGTTTTTACAGCGATCGCGCCAAACGTATCCCGCTGTATTGCCAGCACGCGGTGGCCGGGAAGAAATTGCGGTAGCTCGTACGCGAATGCCCGAGCGGCGTTGCACCGGATGAGCCGCGCAAGACATATTGATTGACCATGAACTTGCCGTTGTACTCGCCCACGGCGCCGTCGGGAATCGCATAGCCCGGATACGGCGCATAGCTGCTCGAGGTCCATTGCCACGCCGTGCCGAAAAATTGGCGCCCTTCGTTGCCCAGCGCGCCGGCTGCATATTCCCACTCCGCTTCGGTCGGCAGACGCGCGCCGGCCCAGCGCGCATAGGCGTCAGCCTCGTAGTAGGACAAGTGCAGCACCGCTGCATGCGGATCCAGCGGCAGCATGCCGTGCAAGGTGAACTCCTGCCATGCGCCGTCTTCCTGACGATGCCAGTAGAGCGGATGCCGGATGCCATTACTGCTGCGCCAATCCCAGCCAGCCGACAGCCAATAGGCAGGATCGTCGTAACCGCCCTGCTCGACGAACATCAGGTATTCGATATTGCTGATCAGGCGCGAACCGATCGCGAATGCTTCGACGAACTGGCGATGCGACGGCAGCTCGTTGTCGAAACAAAATCCGCCGCTGCCATAACCGATTTCCACCACGCCGGCATCGAAGGCATTCCACTCCAGCTCGGTCTGCACCGGCATGGCCTGCAAGGCGCGCGGCAGGTACGCCGGCTTGAGCGGGTTGAGCGACAACAGATGTTTGACATCGGTCAGCATCAGCTCCTGATGCTGCTGCTCATGCTGCATGCCCAGCTCCAGCAGGCGCAGGCAATCGGCATCGCAGACATCCGACAGCAGCAGCGCCTGCATGCGCAAGTCGATGTTGGAACGATAGGCGCGGATCTCTGCCAGCGACGGGCGCGTGAGCAGGCCGCGCTGCGGACGCGGATGCTTGTCGCCGACGCCTTCGTAATACGAATTGAACAGCACCCTGAAGGCCGGATGAAACGGCGCAAAGTCAGGCTCGTACGTTTCGAGAATGAAGGTTTCGAAGAACCAGCTGGTGTGCGCCAGATGCCATTTGACGGGACTGGCGTCGGGCATCGACTGCGCGCCGCAATCTTCGTCGGACAAGGGCGTCGCGAGGATCATCGAGTATTCGCGCGTACGCAAGAAGTCGTCGACGATGGCGGCGTTCGTTGCAGCCAGGATGGCCGTTTCCTTATGCATGCTGCTTATCTCCCTTTGCACATGTGACCTACCGGGCGCTTACACCGGCCGCGCGTAACACAACATGAACCACTTCTGCGGATCGAACCACATCTTGGCCTGGCCAAAACCGGCTTGCCGCAGCAAATCGCTGAAGCCGTCCGGCGTGAATTTGTAGCTGTTCTCGGTATGGATGCGTTCGCCCTGGCGGAAACTCCGCTCGCCGCCGCACCATGTGACGGTGACGTCGCGGCGCGCTTCCAGATGCATTTCGATGCGCGACAATTCCGGATTGAAGAAGCCGCGATGCTGCCAGTCGTCGACCGCGAAATCGCTGCCCAGCAGACGATTGACGTGCAGCAGCGCATTGCGGTTGAATGCAGCCGTCACGCCCAGTGCATCGTCGTAGGCGGCATCAAGAACCGCCTTTTCCTTGACCAGATCGATGCCGAGCAACACGCCGCCGGCTTCACCCAGTTGCAGGCCGTGGCGCATGCGGCGCAGGAACTGCAGCGCCTCTTCCGGCGCGAAGTTGCCGAGCGATGATCCGGGATAAAAGAAGAGACGGTTTTCGCGTCCGACCGTCGACGGCAATTGCAGCGAGGCAGAAAAGTCCATCGCGATTTCCTGCATCGGAATCGCCGGAAATTTCTGCCGCAAGCCGTTCACCGCCTCGCGCAGAAATTCCGTGGAGATATCGATGGGCACGTACTGACGCGGTTGCAGCGAGGGAAACAGACGCGCCGCCTTGGCGCAATTGCCGGCGCCCAGATCGATCATGGTCACGCCTTTGCCGACAGTGGCGGCGATGTCTTCGGCGTGCTGCTCGAAGATCTGCGCTTCGGTGCGGGTCGGGTAGTATTCCGGCAGCGCGCAAATCGCTTCGAACAAGGTCGAACCGAGCGCGTCGTAAAAATATTTGGGAGAAATGCTGGCGGCTTCCGCTGTCAGTCCGTCGTGCAATTCACTACGTATCGGGCAGTTCTCCGCCCAATCGTCCTGCATGTCCTGCAACATTCGTTGAGCCAATTTGCTCTCCTTGTTGTAACCGCATGATGTAACGGCACAATGTAACCGCGCAATGTAACAACTGCATGAACGTGATCGGCACGGTATCCGGGCATGCAATACACTAGACCGCGTTTAGAAAGTACTAGCAACCGAATATTGAGCGCACTTGGCGCATTTCAAGAGGTCAATCTGTTATCAGATTGAATAGATGATGAATGCATATACTTATACATTCTATCGACTTGCAATCGCCAATGTGGTTCACAGCACCATAAAAATTCTGACATTCAGCCTATAAGTTGCCTTACCAACATCACAAATCTTGCCAACATGTCATCTAGCATCAAACCTGAACCAGCCAAAGGCAGCATCAAAACCCTGATCGGCCTGCTCCCCTTCCTGCAACCTTACAAGCGTCAATTCCTGCTGGCCGGTCTGGCGCTGATCGTCGCTGCGGCGGCCACGCTGGCGATTCCGTATGCGTTCCGGCAAATGATCGACCTCGGCTTCGGCAAGAGCGGCATCGGTGGCGCCGACGCCGCTGCAAGCACGCTGCATATCGATCTGTATTTCCTTGCCCTGTTCGGTGTGGCCTGCATCCTCGGCGTGGCGACGGCAGCCCGGTTCTACATGGTGTCGTGGCTGGGCGAACGCGTGACGGCGGATCTGCGCAGCGCCGTCTATGCCCACGTGGTCACGCAAAGCCCGCAATTTTTTGAAACCACCAAGACCGGTGAAGTGCTGTCGCGCCTGACCACCGACACCACGCTGATCCAGACCTTGGTCGGCACCAGCATCTCGATGGCGCTGCGCAATGGATTGCTGTTCGCGGGCGGCATGGTCATGCTGTTCATCACCAGCGTCAAGCTGTCGTCCATCATCATCGTGATGCTGGCGGCCGTGGTGCTGCCTATCGTGTTTTACGGCCGCCGCGTGCGCAAGCTCTCGCGCGAATCGCAGGACCGCGTCGCCGATGCCTCTGCGCTGGCCGGCGAGATTCTCAACGCCATGCCGACGGTGCAGGCGTTCACGCATGAAGAGATCGAAGCCAAACGTTTCGGCACCTCGGTAGAGCGCGCTTTTCACACCGCCATGCAGCGTATCCGTGCGCGCTCGGTGCTGACGATGATGGCGATCCTGCTGGTGTTCGGCGCGATCGTCTTCGTGCTGTGGCTGGGCGCGCATGCCGTGGTCCAGGGCAGTATGAGCGGCGGCCAGCTCGGCCAGTTCATTCTTTATGCCTCGCTGGTGGCCGGTTCCATCGGCGCCTTGTCGGAAGTGCTGGGCGACACGCAACGCGCCGCCGGCGCCACCGAACGCCTGCTCGATCTGCTGACGGCCAAGTCGCCGGTGCAATCGGTGTTGCTGCCCGAAACCTTGCCGCCGCGCACCGCCAACGGCGCCGCGCTGCAACTGGAAGATGTGCTGTTCCACTATCCGTCGCGGCCAGACAGCAGCGCGCTGATGCATCTGTCGGTAGACATCAAACCGGGTGAGACCATCGCCATTGTCGGTCCGTCCGGAGCCGGCAAGACCACGCTGTTCCAGTTGCTGCTGCGTTTCTACGACCCGCAGCAAGGCGCGATCAAACTGGATGGCGTCGACATCAAATTCCTGTCCCTGCAAACCCTGCGCGGCGCCATCGGCATCGTGCCGCAGGACACCATCATCTTTTCCGAGAATGCATTGGAGAACATCCGCTTCGGCCGCGCCGACGCCAGCGATGAGGAAGTGATTGCCGCGGCGAAGATGGCGGCAGCGCACGAGTTCATCGAGCGCCTGCCGCAAGGCTATCAATCCTTCCTCGGCGAACGCGGCGTACGTCTGTCCGGCGGCCAACGCCAGCGCATCGCGATTGCGCGCGCGCTGTTGAAGAATCCGCCGCTGCTGTTGCTCGACGAAGCCACCAGCGCCCTCGACGCCGAATCCGAACGCCTGGTGCAGTCCGCACTGGAAGCCGCCATGATCGGCCGCACCACGCTGGTCATTGCGCACCGCCTGGCGACCGTCCAGCGCGCCGACCGTATCATCGTGCTGGAGCATGGCCGCATCGTCGAGACCGGAACGCATGCTTCGCTGATTGCGCAAAACGGTCTGTATGCCAGCCTGGCTGCGCTGCAGTTCAACACCGATTGAGTGAAGCCGGATCAGGAATCCGGCGGTCTCAAACGCGATTCCAGAAAATAAAATAGACTTCCGGTTTCACCGAACAACCGCTTTCCCACGTGCAAGCGCGCCTTGTCTCATGCGCGCCGCAGACAAACAGGAGCTTCCGATGAGCAGCAAATTATTCTCCCCGCTGAAGTTGCGCGAACTGACCCTGCCGAACCGCATTGCCGTTTCGCCTATGTGCCAGTACTCGGCGCAGGACGGTTTCGTCAACGACTGGCATCTGGTGCATCTGGGCAGCCGCGCCGTCGGCGGCGCCGGTCTGGTGATCGTGGAAGCTGCCGGCATTCTGGCCGAAGGCCGCATCACGCCGGAAGACGTCGGCATCTGGAAAGACGAGCACATCGAGCCGCTGCGCCGCATTACCCGCTTCGTGGAAGCGCAAGGCTCCTTCGCCGGCATCCAGCTGGCGCACGCCGGCCGCAAAGCCAGCGCCTGGCGTCCCTGGGCCGGCAAGGCCGGCACCGTGCCTGCCGCAGAAGGCGGCTGGGACACCGTCGGCCCGTCGGCCATTCCTTTCGACGCCACCTTCAAGGCGCCGGTGGAATTGAGCGTGGAAGCCATCGCACAACGCGTGCAAGCCTTTGCCGACGCGGCGCAACGCGCCTTCAAGGCCGGCTTCAAGGTCGTCGAGGTGCACGCCGCACACGGCTACCTGCTGCATGAATTCCTCTCGCCGCTAAGCAATCAGCGCACCGACCAATACGGCGGCTCGCTGGAAAACCGCGCGCGCTTCCTGCTGGAAGCCGTCACCGCCGTACGCAAGGTCTGGCCGGCGGAACTGCCGCTGTTCGTGCGCCTGTCGGCGACCGACTGGACCGAGGGCGGCTGGGATGCCGACGAGACGGTTGCCGTCTCGCGCATGCTGCGCGATCTCGGCGTCGATCTGGTGGATGTCTCCAGCGGCGGCAACATTGCCACGGCGACAATCCCGACCGGCCCCGGCTATCAGACCGCCTTTGCCGCACGGGTAAAGAGCGAAGCCGGGATCGCCACCGGCACGGTCGGCATGATCACCGACGCGATCCAGGCCGAGCACGTGTTGCGCACCGGGCAAGCCGACCTCGTGCTGCTGGCGCGCGAACTGCTGCGCGATCCTTACTGGCCGCTGCGCGCCGCCGATGCGCTCAAGGAAAATGTCGCATGGCCGCCGCAATACGTGCGCGCCGCGTCGAGCAAGACGCCATTGCGCGACAGCGTCGACTACAGCGACCTCGACTGATCCGGCGTCTGCGATTGCTCAGGACGACATGGCGAAGCCATGTCGTCCCGGATTGCCTTGAATCGCGCCGATGGCACCGGGATTTTTTCCGGGGCCATGACGCAAATTGCCAGCCGTGGTATAACTAGCTCACGGCATACGCCAGTCGCTTCCGCAAGCCCTTCCGCCGGATGTGATTTCAAAAATTCTGCTTCGCATCCTTTCATCCATCTGATTCGCAAAGAGATACTCATCATGTACAAAGACGTTCAACTCTTCATCAACGGTCGCTGGACTGCCAGTGTCTCCGACCGCACCATTCCGGTCGTCAATCCTGCCACCGAAGAAGTCATCGGCCACATCGCCCACGCCAACAAGCAAGACCTCGACGCCGCGCTGGCGTCCGCGCAAAAGGGTTTCGACACCTGGCGCAATATTTCCGCGTTCGAGCGCTCCAAGATCATGCGCAAGGCCGCCAACATCCTGCGCGAACGCGCCGATGAAGTGGCGCAACTGATGACGCTGGAACAAGGCAAACCGCTGGCAGAAGCCAAGGCCGAAACCCTGGGCGCCGCCGACACCATCGACTGGTTCGCCGAGGAAGCGCGCCGCACCTACGGCCGTCTGGTGCCGGCCCGCGTGCCGAATGCGTATCAGATGGTGATCAAGGAACCGGTCGGCCCCGTCGCCGCATTCACGCCATGGAATTTCCCGCTCAACCAGGTCGTGCGCAAGCTGTCCGCGGCGCTGGCTGCCGGCTGCTCCATCATCGTCAAGGCGCCGGAAGAAACACCGGCCTCGCCTGCCGAACTGATCCGTGCGTTTGCCGATGCCGGCATTCCTGAAGGCGTGGTCAACCTGGTCTACGGCGTGCCGTCGGAAATCTCCGAATACCTGATCCCGCATCCGATCATCAAGAAGATCTCCTTCACCGGCTCGACCCCGGTCGGCAAGCAACTGGCCGCACTGGCCGGCACCCACATGAAACGCGCCACGATGGAACTGGGCGGTCACGCACCGGCCATCGTGTTCGACGACGCCGATATCGATGCCGCCGCCAAGCAACTGGCGATGGCCAAGTTCCGCAACGCCGGCCAGGTCTGCGTCTCGCCGACACGCTTCCTGGTGCAAAAGAAAGTGTTCGACGCCTTCGTCGACAAGTTCATCACCGCGGCCAGCCAGCTCAAGGTCGGCGACGGCATGGCTGCCGGCACCACCATGGGCCCGGTCGCCAACAAGCGCCGCATCCCGGCGCTGGAGGCACTGATCAGCGACGCGGTGGAACAAGGCGCGCAACTGCGTTTCGGCGGCAAGCGCGTGGGCGACAAGGGTTACTTCTTCGAGCCGACCGTGCTGACCAACGTGCCGTTGTCGGCGCGCGCCATGAACGAAGAACCGTTCGGCCCGCTGGCATTGATCAATTCCTTTGAGACCCTGGATGAAGTGATCGCCGAAGCCAACCGCCTGCCGTTCGGCCTGGCTGCCTATGCTTACGCCAAGTCGGCGCAGACCAAGCACGCCCTGTCGAGCCGCGTCGAAAGCGGCATGATCACCATCAACCACCTGGGCCTGGCCTTGCCGGAAGTCCCGTTCGGCGGCATCAAGGACAGCGGCTACGGTTCCGAGGGCGGCACCGAGGCGATCGAAGCTTACGTCAACACCAAGTTCGTTTCGCAGCTGGACGTGTAAGCACTTAGCACGGCGACAAAAAAGCCCGCGCTCTGCATTGAGCGCGGGCTTTTTTCATTGCGTGCCGATACGGCGGTATTAGCAGTGTTACTTGGGCAGCTTGTGTTTGCGGCCGTGGCAATGGCAACCGACGACGTGGTCATCAATGACGCCGATGCCTTGCAGGTAGGCGTAAACAATGGTCGAGCCGACGAACTTGAAGCCGCGCTTGAGGAGGTCTTTCGACACCTGGTCCGACAGCGCCGTCTTGGCCGGCGCGTCGCTCAGATTCTTCCACTTGTTGCGGATCGGTTTGCCGTCGACATACGCCCACAGGAAGGGATCCAGGCCGCCGACTTCATCGCGCAGGCGCAGATAGCTTTGCGCATTGGTGATGGTCGCCGCTACCTTCAGGCGATTGCGGACGATGCCCGGATCGGCCAGCAGCTTGGCGACCTTGGCGTCGGTGTAGCGCGCGATTTTTTCCGGATTCCACTGATCGAAGGCGGCGCGATAGGTTTCGCGCTTGTTGAGCACGGTCTCCCAGCTCAGGCCGGCTTGTGCGCCTTCCAGGTTGAGCATTTCAAACAGGCGCGTCTCGTCGTGGCAAGGCACACCCCATTCTTCATCGTGGTAAGTCACGTAGCGCGGATTGTCGAGATTGACCCAGGCGCAGCGTTGTACGCTCATTGCTTCCTCACTTGCTCATTCGTCAAAAATTATAAAGGCCATAAAGGCGGTTCATCCATCAGCGCGATCTGCTCGCGCAATTCCAGAATCCTGTCCTGCCAGTAGCGTTGCGTATTGAACCACGGGAAAGCCTGCGGAAACGCCGGGTCTTCCCAGCGCCGCGCCAGCCATGCGGAATAGTGAATCAGGCGCAAGGTGCGCAAGGCTTCGATCAGGTACAACTCGCGTTGATCAAATTCGCAGAAGCTTTCATAACCGGCCAGCAGATCGGACAGCTGGCGCACCATCTCGCCGCGCTCGCCCGACAGCAGCATCCACAGATCCTGGATCGCCGGCCCGCTGCGGCTGTCGTCGAAGTCGACGAAATGCGGTCCGGCGTCGGTCCACAACACATTGCCGACATGGCAGTCGCCATGCAGGCGCAACTGCCTGATGTCGCCGGCGCGGTCGAAGCAGCGGCGCACGCCGTCCAGCGCATGATCGACCGTGGTCTTGTAGGACGTCAGCACATCCATCGGAATGAAATCGTTGGCCAGCAGATAGTCGCGCGGCTCTTCGCCAAAGGTGGCGATGTTCAGCGCCGGACGATGTTCGAAGGGACGTTGCATGCCGACCGCATGGATGCGGCCGATGAAGCGGCCCAGCCATTCCAGCGTGTCGGGGTTGTCGAGTTCGGGTGCGCGGCCGCCGTGACGGGTAAAGGCGGCGAAACGAAAGCCCTGGAATTCCTGCAGGCTGCGGCCGTTGGCCAGTTGCATGGCGGGAACGACCGGGATTTCCTGCTCGACCAGTTCATTGACGAAGGCATGTTCTTCGAGAATCGCTGCATCGCTCCAGCGTTGCGGGCGATAGAACTTCGCCACCAGCGGCGGCCCCTCTTCCATGCCGACCTGGTAGACGCGATTTTCGTAACTGTTGAGCGCCAGCAGGCGACCGTCGCCATACAGGCCGACGCTGTCGAGTGCATCGAGCACGGTGTCCGGCGACAGCCCGGCGAAGTTGAATACGGTGGTGGAATCGGTCATGGCCGTATTGTACGTGCCCGGCGCTGGCTGCGGTAATCCTCGCCTCCGCCGCCGATTGCAATTAAACTGCGGTTTTATTCGCAACACGGACGCACACCATGCAACTTGACCAGCCCCTCTCCGACGAAGAGTTCGACGAACTCGACGATTTCCTGTTATCCGACCGTTGCGCCGACGACGCCATGACCATGGACACGCTGCACGGCTTCCTCACCGCGCTGGTGATCGGGCCGCAGGAAGTCCTCATGGCTGAATGGCTGCCGCGCGTCTGGGGCAGCCAGCCGGAAGACACGCCCAAGTTCAAGAATCCCAAGGAAGCCGAACGCATCACCGGCCTGATCGCGCGTTCGATGAACGAGATCGCCATCACGCTGGAAGTGGCGCCCAAGGAATACGAACCGCTGTTCTGCGAGCGCGAGCATGAAGGCAAGAGCCTGCTCGACGGCGAAGCCTGGGCCGGCGGCTTCTGGGAAGGCATCCAGCTGCGCGCCAAGGAATGGGATCCGATTTTCCACTCCAACCTGGCCGAGCTGATGCGCCCGATTTACCTGCTGGGTTCAGACGAACTGGAAGAAGAAGAAATCCCGCTGATCGAAGATCCGGTCAAGACGCACAAGCTGGCGGTGGAAGTGGAATCGGCGATTCCGCACATCTATAAATACTGGCTGCCGCATCGCAAGTCCGCAGTGGAAACCGTGCGCCGCGACGGCCCCAAGGCCGGCCGCAATGACGACTGCCCATGCGGCAGCGGCAAGAAGTACAAGAAGTGCTGCGGCGCCGACAAGGCGTAAGCGCACATCCGGCCGGGCTTAGAACAGATAAGTCCCGGCTGCATCCCACAGCAATTTGCAGCCCGCGACAAACAGTGCGGCGACCGTAATCTGATAGAACAGCGCCTGGTTCACCTTCATCAGCATCTTCAACCCCAGCCAGTAACCGACCGGCGCCAGCGGCAGCAAGGCCAGCGAGGTGCTCAGGTTGCGCGCGTCGAACAGGCCGAGCGCGATGAAGGGCACGACCTTTACCGCATTGATCACCGAAAAGAAAATCACCGAGGTGCCGACGAACATCAACTTGTCGAGTTGCTGAGGCGCAAGATAGATCACGAACGGCGGTCCGCCGGCGTTGGCGATGAAACTGGTGAAGCCGGACATGGCGCCCCACAGCGAGCCTTTGGCAATGCTGGGCTGCGTCGGGACAGCGGCGCTGCCCAACCCCATGACGCGCTGCACGACGAAGCTGATGGACAAGACGCCGATCAGGCCGCGCAGCATGGCGTCGGAAGTAAAGCGGAAGGTCAACGCGCCGACCGTGATGCCGGCCAGGGCCGCCGGGATCAGGATGCGCAGATTGCGCAGATCTCCCTTGCCGCGAAAAGTGATCAATCCCATGATGTCCATGGCGATCAGCAAGGGCAGCATGATGGCCGCGCCGACTGCAGGCGAAGTCACCAGCGACAGGATGGGAATGGAAAGAATGCCGAGCGAGCCGCCGCCCATGCCGGACTTGGAAATGCCGACGATCAGCACTGCAGGGATCGCCGCTGCATAGAACAGCGGATCCTGGATCAAGGCAAGACCCTCGACCGCAACCCCGTCGTCGGCATGCTCATCGGGGGATTATTCCTTGATGAAATGCTCGCGGTAGTACTTCAGTTCTTCGATGGACTCGATGATGTCGGCCAGCGCGGTGTGCTTCTGATGTTTCTTGAAGCCGCTTGCCAGTTCCGGCTTCCAGCGGCGGCACAGCTCCTTGAGCGTGGAAACGTCGAGGTTGCGGTAGTGGAAGAAAGCTTCCAGCTTCGGCATGCCGCGCGCCATGAAGCGACGGTCCTGGCAAATCGAGTTGCCGCACATCGGCGACTTGCCGGCCGGCACGAAGGGCTTGAGGAAGGCGATCAGCGCCGCCGAGGCTTCTTCTTCGGTGACGGTCGAGGCCTTGACGCGCTCGATCAGGCCGGAGCGGCCGTGGGTGCCCTTGTTCCAGGCATCCATGCCGTCGAGGATTTCGTCGGGCTGATGGATCGCGAACACCGGGCCTTCGCCAATCACGTTGAGCTGGGCATCTGTTACCACCACGGCAACTTCGATGATGCGATCGTTGTCCGGATCGAGGCCGGTCATTTCCATGTCCACCCAGATCAGGTTGAACTCGTTCGGCCGGGCCGGGATCGTATCGCTGGGTGCGCCTGCGTTGGCAACGTTGGCATCGGTGGCTTGTGACATAATTGTTCTTTCTGCAGGTTCTGCTTGATTCGGCGCTTGATTTGCTGCCTGATTGCTTCTGTATTGCTGCTTGAGTCGGCCGCTCGTTCTGGCCGGTCAGCCATTTTCATCGAATTTTTTGAGCGGTTTTTGCTGACCGTCATTTTCGCACAGGGAAAGAATGTATTCACTCACGTTTTCGGTTTTGTTTGTTGGTTTTCTGCTGTTGACCCTGCTCGTCCGGTTCTGGCTCAGCTCGCGCCATATCCGCCACGTACTGGCTCACCGCAGCGCGGTGCCGGCCGAGTTCGCCGAAAAAATCCCGCTGGCGGCGCATCAGAAAGCAGCCGACTATACCGTCGCCCGCACCAAATTCGGCCTGCTGACGCTGGTCGTCAACTCGGCCGTGCTGGTCGGCTTTACCCTGCTGGGCGGCCTGCAATTGCTGTCTAGCCTGCTGCTGGGATGGTTCGGCGGTCCTGACATGCTGTATCAATTGGGACTGATCGTGGCGTTTGCGCTGATTTCCGGCCTGATCGATCTGCCTTTCGATTACTACCGCCAGTTCGTGCTGGAAGCGCGCTTCGGTTTCAACAAGATGACGCGCGGCCTGTTCTTCGCCGACACCGTCAAGAACTCGCTGATCGGCGCGGTCATCGGCCTGCCGCTGCTGTGGGTGATCCTGACGCTGATGGACAAGTCCGGCTCGCTATGGTGGTTCTATGCATGGCTGGTGTGGAGCGGTTTCCAGCTGCTGATGCTGGTGCTCTACCCGACCGTCATCGCGCCGCTGTTCAACAAGTTCACGCCGCTCGACGACGACAGCCTGCGCGCGCGCATCGAGGGGCTGATGCAGCGCGTCGGCTTTGCGTCCAAGGGCTTGTTCGTGATGGACGGCTCCAAACGCAGCGCACACGGCAACGCCTATTTTTCCGGCTTCGGCGCGGGCAAGCGCATCGTCTTCTTCGACACCCTGCTGGCGCGCCTGGCGCCGCATGAAATCGAAGCCGTGCTGGCGCACGAGCTGGGCCATTTCAAGCTCAAGCACATCGTCAAGCGCATTACCGTCATGTTTGCCATCTCGCTGGTGTTCCTCGCCTTGCTGGGTTACCTCAAGCAACAGGCGTGGTTCTATACCGGCCTCGGCGTCGATCCCATGCTGTTCGGCAGCAACGATGCGATGGCGCTGATTCTGTTCATGCTGGCCTTGCCGATTTTCACCTTCCTGCTGTCGCCGCTGTCGTCGCTGTCGTCGCGCAAGCATGAATTCGAGGCCGACGCTTTCGCCGCTCAGCACACCAATGCGCAAGATCTCGTGTCGGCGCTGGTCAAGCTGTATGAAGACAATGCCTCGACGCTGACGCCGGATCCACTGCATTCAGCGTTCTACGATTCGCACCCGCCGGCGTCGCTGCGCATCGGCAAACTGCACGCCAGGCTGAGCCCGGCGCACTAAGGCACAAAGGAAACCATCATGACACTGACCACACAATCGCTGCTCACGCAAAAGAGCCAACATCAGGTCGCCGCGCTGAGCGATGCCGACGTGCAGCAAGCGCTGCCGCTGGTGCCGGGCTGGGCGCTGGAACAAGGCAAGCTGGGCAAGACGTTTGCCTTCGAGGATTACCACGAGACCCTGGCGTTCGTGAACGCCATCGCCTATGTGATCCACGCCGAAGACCATCATCCTGAACTGGTTGTGACCTACAACCGCTGCGTGGTGAAGTTCGATACGCACAGCGTCAATGAAGGACGCGGCGGTCTGTCGATCAATGATTTCATCTGCGCCGCCAAGGTGGATGCCGTGTTCCACCAGACGTTTTCCTAAGCATGACCGTGACTGCACAAAAGAACGCTACGGAAATCGGAACCGTCATCGCCGCGCACGGCCGCCACTATCTGGCGCAAGTCGGCGAAGAGAAACTGCAATGCGTCACCCGCGGCAAGAAGAGCGACGTCGCGGTCGGCGACAAGGTCAACCTCAAACGCACTTCGCTCAACCAGGCCGTCATCGAATCCATCGCCGAGCGCAAGACCTTGCTGTATCGCTCGGACCAATACAAATCCAAACTGCTGGCCGCCAACGTCACGCAACTGTTCATCGTGGTGGCGACGGAACCCGGCTTCACCGACGACCTGATTTCGCGCGCGCTGGTGGCGGCGGAATCGGCCGGCGTCGACGCCCACATCATTCTCAACAAAACCGACATCGAAGCCGCCTTGCCGCGCACGCGCCAGCGCCTCGAGGTGTACCGCAAGCTCGGCTATCCGGTGCATGAAGTCTCCGCCCAGGCGCAACCCGACGCGACGTGCGCCACCTTCATGCCCTTGTTGCAAGGCCAGACCACGATTCTGATCGGCCAGTCCGGCATGGGCAAGTCATCCATCATCAACCTGATCGTGCCGGACGCCGACATCGCCGTGCGCGAAATCTCGGCCGCGCTCGACACCGGCAAGCACACCACCACGTTCACGCGCCTGTATGTCATGGCGGACGACACGGCGATCATCGACTCGCCGGGCTTTCAGGAATTCGGCCTGTATCAGTTGAGCGAGGGCATGCTGGAACGCGCCTTCCGCGAATTCGCGCCGCATCTCGGCAAATGCAGGTTCTACAATTGCCACCACCTGACCGAGCCCGGCTGCGCTGTGCTGGCGGCTGTCGAGACCGGCGAGATAGCGACGATGCGGCATCAGCTGTATGTGCAGTTGCTGCATGAGTCGTCGCAAAAACTATATTGATGCGTCCACGTTCGCCATGAAAAAGCCGCTCTGCAAGAGCGGCTTTTTTACGTTGGCGCACTGACCAATCAGAACTTGTACGCCGCACTGAGCAAGGCGCTACGCGGCGAACCGGGCATGATCTGGGCCAGACCTGTCGAGGTGACGTAATAATTTTTTCCCGTCAGATTGGTCACGGCAAAAGTTACCTCCGCTTTGCGGAAACGATAGCCGAGCCTGGCATCCCAGCGCGTGTAGGCCGGCAGATCCAGCAGATTGTTGACGTCGACATAGCGCGCCCCTTCGTACACCAGCCCGGACTCCGCAAAGAAGCCCTGCGCCGGCGCGTAGCTGATGAAGAGGCTGCCGTTGGCGCTCGATACGCCCGCCGAGCGTTTGCCCTGGACGTTGGCGCCGCACATGCGGCACGACTTCGACTCCAGGATGCGCGCGTTCTGCACGCTGAAACCGCTGCGGATGAACCAGTCGGTCGCCAGTTGACCGTTGACGCTCAGCTCGATGCCGCGATTGCGCTCCAGGCCGGTCAGCACAAACAGATCGGGACTGGACGCCACCTGGGTGCGGCGGTTGTACAGATCGAGCTGGAATACCGCCAGCGTGGAACTGATTCTTTTGTCGAACCAGTCGCTCTTGACGCCGGCTTCAAGCTGCCTGCTGAACTGCGGATCCAGCGCATTGACGTTGCTGGTGCTTCCCGGATCGAGGCCGACGGTGTCGACGCCGCCTGACGGAATGAAGTTCTTGCTGTAGGAAGCGTAGAAGCTGTGGTCCTTCAGCGGCGACCACACCACGCCCAGCCGCGGGCTCACTGCCGACGTGGTGCGTTGGGCGCGGCTGTTGTTGACCTGGCTGAGCGAATCGGCGGCGAACCTGTCCCAGCGCACACCTGCCAGCACTTGCCACTGCGGCGACAGACGCATCTGGTCTTGCGCATACAGCGCGTAGCCGCTGGCTTTGTGTACGCTGTTCGAGAACACGGTCGGTGCCGGACCACGATCCGGTGTGGTGTCCGGCGCCAGCAGCGATACCGTACTGGCGTTGGCACGCCACAGCCGCGGATGACGATTTTCGTTCGTGTAATCGGCACCGAACAGGAGCTGATGTTCCAGCGCGCCCGTCATGAGCTTGCCGTCCAGTTCCAGATTGGCCTGCAGATTACGCTGCTTCAGATCCTGCACGAAGCGGCTGCGCGTGACCCGGCTGTTGCCGGGTCCGGTCAGGCCGCCGGCGAAGGTATTGTCGAAACGGCTGTCCAGTTCCAGCAGGCTGAGCACATTGCGAATCTTCCACTGATTATCGAACTTGTGCTCCAGCGTCGAGCGGAAATTGGTGCTGCTGTCCTTGAGGTAGTCGCGCCCCAACGCGCCGTAAGTCGTGGACGACGCGGCCGGCGGCAGAGTGTAGCTGCCGTTGACGCGACGCCCTGCCGGCATGCCGCGATCGGGAACGCGTTCGAACTCGTTGTACTCCGTCTGCAGCAGCCAGCTGGTGCGATGGTTATCCCATTTGATCGCCGGCGCGATGTATTGCCGCGTGCTGTTGACGCCGTTGCGGAAACTGTCGGCACGTTCACGGCCGGCATTGACGCGCATCGCCCATTCGTCGGACAACACCTGATTGAGGTCGGCGGATGCGCCGAGGCGGCCGTAGCTGCCGGCCGTGACCTGCACGCTGTTTTGCACATCGTGTCCCGGCTGCTTGCTGATGCGATTGATGACGCCGCCGCCGCTGCCCCGGCCATATAGCACGGCGGCCGGCCCCTTCAGCACTTCCACTCGCTCGATATTGCCGAGGCTGCGCACATATTGCGCATCGTCGCGCACGCCATCGAGGAACAAGTCTCCAGCACTGGAAAAGCCGCGGATGCGAAACGAATCGAAACGCGTGTCCGAGGTATTTGAAATCCCGGGAACGCCGCTCAAGGCATCGGCCAGCGTGCGCCCGCCGTAAGACGCGACCTCTTCGACGGCGATGCTATTGACGGTCTGCGGCACGTCGCGCGGATCGCTGTCGGTCCTGGTCGCCGTGCTCACCGATGCCGGACGCGGATCGTAATAGCTGCGCTTGCTGCGAATTTCAACGGCGGGCAGGCTGGCGGCTTCGCTCTCGGATGTCTCGGCGGCACAGGCATAATCAAGCGAGGATGCGATGGAACAGATGGCGACAGCCAGTGGGCGCAGACGCACACCGCGTGAGGCGACGGCACAGGTGCGACGGCGGGAAGAAAAGAATGGCATGTAAATCACTCGACTGATCTTGGAAAGAAGCGCAGTCTAACGATTTGCAATGAGAATAATTCTCAATTCGTTGCAAACCTCACAAAAATCGTCGAATGCCTATCATCCTGTCGAGAAGGTGAAAGTGTTGACTGAAATTGATTTCAAACATGCCAAAATGACAATTTTTACCTTTATGCGACGAAACCGCGATCCGAGCACGCCGATGCCCGGCGTTCTGAAGCCCTGCACCTCTCCCTTGCCCGCAACGCAAGCCCCTGAGCGCGCCCCGGCCGCCACGCCCGACATGGCCTGCCTCGCGTACCGGCTTATACCTGCTTTTGGGTATCTTTTTAGCCCAAATCCCTTATAATTGAAGCAGTTACAACAATCGGCGGCAGGCGCCACTGGCCGCCGTTTTTATTTATGGCAATCAAACACTACCTGCAGTTTTCCGACTTTACGCTTGATGAGTATGAGTACGTGATCGAACGGTCGCGTGTGATTAAACGCAAATTCAAGAATTACGAGCCGCATCACTCGCTGGCCGACCGCACACTGGTCATGGTTTTCGAGAAAAATTCGACCCGCACCCGCTTGTCCTTCGAGGCCGGCATGCACCAGCTCGGCGGCGCGGCGATCTATCTCAACACCCGCGACAGCCAGCTCGGCCGCGGCGAGCCGATCGAAGACGCGGCGCAAGTGATGTCGCGCATGTGCGACGTCATCATGATCCGTACTTTCGGCCAGGAAATCATCGACCGTTTCGCCGCCTACTCGCGCGTGCCGGTCATCAACGGCCTGACCAACGAACAGCATCCCTGCCAGGTCCTGGCCGATGTGTTCACTTACATCGAGCATCGCGGTTCGATCAAAGACAAGGTCGTGGCATGGATAGGCGACGCCAACAACATGCTGTATTCGTGGCTGCAGGCGGCTGAAGTATTCGGTTTCCACGTCAATGTCTCGACGCCCAAGGGCTACGACATCGACATGAAACAGGTCAGCCCCGGCAATCAGCGCTACACCTTCTTCGCCAATCCGGCAGATGCCTGCCAGGATGCCGATCTGGTCACGACCGACGTCTGGACCAGCATGGGCTACGAAGACGAAAACGCTGCGCGCCTGAAAGCCTTCGACGGCTGGATCGTCGATCAGGCCAAGATGTCGCGTGCACGCAAAGATGCACTGTTCATGCACTGCCTGCCGGCGCACCGCGGCGAGGAAGTTTCTGCGGAAGTCATCGACGGTCCGCAATCGGTCGTCTGGGAAGAAGCGGAAAACCGCCTGCATGTGCAAAAAGCCTTGCTCGAATATCTGGTCCTCGGCAAAGTCTGAGTGCCCACCTTACCTCCTTCAGTTACAACAACCTAGTCAGAACTATCATGTCCAACATCCTGCAATCCGTTCCGGTCAACGAAAAAGTCGGCATCGCCTTCTCCGGCGGCCTCGATACCAGCGCTGCGCTGACCTGGATGCGCCAGAAAGGCGCCATTCCTTACGCCTACACCGCCAATCTGGGCCAACCGGACGAGCCGGATTACGACGCCATTCCGAAGAAGGCCATGCAATACGGCGCGGAACTGGCGCGCCTGATCGACTGCCGCGAACAACTGGCCAACGAAGGCATCGCCGCGCTGCAAAGCGGCGCTTTCCACATCTCGACCGCCGGCGTCACTTACTTCAACACCACGCCGCTGGGCCGCGCCGTGACCGGCACCATGCTGGTGGCCGCCATGCGCGAAGACAATGTCGACATCTGGGGCGACGGCAGCACCTTCAAGGGCAACGACATCGAGCGTTTCTACCGCTACGGCCTGCTGGTCAACCCCAACCTGCGCATCTACAAACCCTGGCTGGACAACACCTTCATCGACGAACTGGGCGGCCGCAAGGAAATGTCCGAGTTCATGATCAAGTCCGGCTTCGACTACAAGATGTCGGTGGAAAAAGCCTACTCGACCGATTCCAACATGCTCGGCGCGACGCACGAAGCGAAGGACCTGGAATTCCTCAACAGCGGCATCAAGATCGTGCAACCGATCATGGGTGTGGCGTTCTGGCGCGACGAGGTCGAAGTCAAACGCGAAGAAGTCACGGTACGCTTTGAAGAAGGCCGTCCGGTCGCCTTGAACGGCAAGACCTTCGACAACATGACCGACCTGATCATGGAAGCCAACCGCATCGGCGGCCGTCACGGCCTCGGCATGAGCGACCAGATCGAAAACCGCATCATCGAAGCCAAGAGCCGCGGCATCTACGAAGCCCCGGGCCTGGCGCTGCTGTTCATCGCTTACGAGCGCCTGATCACCGGCATCCACAACGAAGACACCATCGAGCAATACCGCGACAACGGCCGCAAGCTGGGCCGCCTGCTGTACCAGGGCCGCTGGTTCGATTCGCAAGCCATCATGCTGCGCGAATCGGCGCAACGCTGGGTGGCGCGCGCCATCACCGGCGAAGTCACGATCGAGCTGCGTCGCGGCAACGACTACTCGATCCTGAACACCGAGTCGGCCAACCTGACCTATCAGCCTGAACGCCTGACCATGGAAAAGGGCGAAGGCGCGTTCTCGCCGCAAGACCGTATCGGCCAGCTGACCATGCGCAACCTGGACATCACCGACACCCGTCAGAAGCTGGCGATTTACCAAAGCACCGGCCTGCTGGCGACCAGCAACGCGGTGTCGCTGCCGCTGCTGGAAAAAGACAAGAACGCGAAGTAATCACGCAACCTTCAACCAAAACAAGACAACATGACGACTCAATTCGACAACGTTACCGTCCTTAAAAAGGGCAATGTTTACTTCGACGGCAAGTGCGTTTCGCACACCGTGATCTTCGCCGACGGCACCAAGAAGACGCTGGGCGTGATCCTGCCGTCCTCGCTGACCTTCAACACCGGCGCGCCGGAAATCATGGAAATCAACGGCGGCAGCTGCAACGTCCGTCTGAAGGGCGAAGAAGCCTGGAAGACCTACGCCGCCGGCACCAGCTTCGACGTCCCGGGCAACTCCAGCTTCGAGATCGAAGTGACCGAGACTGTCGATTACGTCTGCCATTTCGGCTGATCGAAGCTAGTCGATAAAGCGCGCAGTAAACAAAAAACGCGGCCGGGGAAACCTGGCCGCGTTTTTTATTGTGTGTCGATTGTGCAAACGCCGGACAGATCAGATGAACACCGGCTCCGGTTCCAGCATCACGCCGAATCTGGCTTGCACATCGCTCTGGATCGCCTGCGCCAACGCGGCGATTTCCTTGCCGCTGGCGCCGCCGCGATTGACCAGCACCAGCGCCTGCTTTTCATACACGCCCGCTGCGCCCAGCGACCTGCCCTTCCAGCCGCATTGATCGATCAGCCAGCCTGCCGCCAGCTTGTAGCTGCCGTCGGCTTGCGCGTAGCTCACCAGTTGCGGATATTGCGCCAGCAAGGATGCGCGCTGTTGCGCCGGCACGATGGGGTTCTTGAAGAAGCTGCCGGCGTTGCCGATCAGCGCGGGATCGGGCAGCTTGCGTGTGCGGATCGCGATCACCGCATCGGCGATGTCGCGCGGCGATGGCGCGGTGATTTGCCGCAGCGACAATTCCTGCATGACGTCGGCGTAATTCATGTTGGCCTGCCATTGCTTGGGCAAGGCAAACGTCACATCGAGCACCACGGCGCGATCGCGCAGCGCCTGCTTGAACACGCTGTCGCGGTAACCGAAACGGCAAGCGGCGTTGTCCAGCGTGAGCGTCTTGCCGTCGACAAAGTCGAAGGCAGTCAGGCAGTGGAAACGATCTTTGACTTCGACGCCGTAAGCGCCGATATTCTGAATGGGCGCCGCGCCGACGCTGCCGGGAATCAGCGACAGATTCTCCAGCCCGCCCAGGCCCAGGTCGAGCGACCATTGCACAAAGCGATGCCAATTCTCGCCGGCTGAAGCCTTGACGTAGACGCAGGTTTCATCTTCGTCAACGATATGCATGCCGGCGCCGCGCATGTGCAGCACCAGACCGGGGAAATCCTGCGTCAGCAGCAGGTTGCTGCCGCCGCCGAGAATCAGGCGCGGCAGGACCGACAGTTCCTTGTCGTTGTTGACGGCGAGCAGCGTATCGACGCTGTCGACCGGCAGGTAAGCGGCGGCCCTGGCGTCGATGCCGAAGGTATTGAGATGGCGCAGGGAAAAATCCCGCTGGACTGGAATCGGAAACATAAGCGCAGGATTATAGCGCAGCGCCTCTGCCGGACTGGTGCTACCAGTTCCGCAACGGCGCGCAAACATAGCCGCAATCGCGGTTGTCCGTTAAAATCACGTCTTTCAGGTGCCGGCGCCTTGCAGCATTGTCCAGAGTGCGCGCCAGTAAGACACCGCAGAACATAAAGGAAATCGCCATGCCATCGTTTGATACCGTCTCCGAAGCCAATCTGGTTGAAGTCAAGAATGCCGTCGACCAGGCCAACAAGGAAATCACCACCCGCTTCGACTTCAAGGGCAGCGACGCCCGCGTCGAACAAAAGGAACGCGATCTGACCGCTTACGCCGATTCCGAATTCCAGTTGGGCCAGGTCTGCGACGTGCTGACCAACAAGATGACCAAGCGCAATGTCGACGTGCGTTTCCTCGACCACGGCAAGATCGAAAAAATCGGCGGCGACAAGGTCAAGCAAGTGATCAAGGTCAAGAACGGCATCGAGACCGAAGACGCGAAAAAGATCGTGCGCGTCATCAAGGACAGCAAGATGAAGGTGCAGGCCAGCATCCAGGGCGACGCCGTGCGCGTGACCGGCGCCAAGCGCGACGACCTGCAAGCGGCCATGGCGATGCTGCGCAAGGAGATCAAGGATCTGCCGCTGGAATTCAATAATTTCCGCGACTGATCTTTCCTGATCTTCAATAAAAAACGCCGACTTGATGTCGGCGTTTTTTATTGGCTGGAGCGATGAATAATCACCGCCCTCGCCTCGTTCCCTACTCTGCTCTTATTCTTTGTCGCCGATCAGACGGCGCTGCTTGACCGCCTCCGCCAGACCTTGCAATACGCCCAGGCTTTCTTCCCAGTTGATGCAGCCGTCGGTGATCGACTGGCCGTAGGTCAGTTCCTTGCCCGGCACCAGATCCTGGCGACCTGCGACCAGATGGGATTCGACCATCACGCCGACGATGCGGGTGTCGCCGCCTGCGATCTGGCCGGCGATATCGGCACAGACCGGGATTTGATTCTCCGGCTTCTTCGAGCTGTTGGCGTGCGAGGCGTCGATCATCAGGCGCGCCGCCAGACCGCTCTTGGCGATGTCCTGGCAAGCCGCTTCCACGCTGGCCGCGTCATAGTTAGGCGTCTTGCCGCCGCGCAGGATGATGTGGCAATCCTCATTGCCGGCGGTCGAGACGATGGCCGAGTGGCCGCCCTTGGTGACCGACAGGAAATGGTGAGGCTGCGACGCCGCCTTGATCGCATCGACGGCGATCTTGACGTTGCCGTCGGTGCCGTTCTTGAACCCGACCGGGCACGACAGGCCGGAAGCCAGTTCGCGGTGCACTTGCGATTCGGTGGTGCGGGCGCCGATGGCGCCCCAGCTGATCAGGTCGGCGATGTATTGCGGGCTGATCACGTCGAGGAACTCGGTGCCGGCCGGCAGCCCCAGCTCGTTGATGTTCAGCAGCAGCTCGCGCGCGATGCGCAGGCCGTCGTTGATGCGGAAGCTGTTGTCCATGTACGGATCGTTGATCAGGCCCTTCCAGCCGACCGTGGTGCGCGGCTTTTCGAAATAGACGCGCATGACGATTTCCAGCTCGCCCTTGAAGCGTTCGCGCTCGACCACCAGGCGGCGTGCGTATTCCATCGCGGCTTTGGTGTCGTGGATCGAGCAGGGGCCGATCACGACCATGACGCGGTCGTCCTGGCCGTGCAGGATGCGATGCAATGCGGTACGGCACTCTGCCGTCGTGCTCTCGACTTTTTCGCTGCCGCCGAATTCGCGGATCAGGTGCGATGGGGGTGTCAGTTCTTTCATTTCTCTGATGCGTAGATCGTCGGTGCGCGGCATTTTTTCTCCTGATTGCAATCTGAATTTGGAAAATTCGAATGGGTAAAAAAAAACCGCCATCACTGGCGGTTTTTTAGAAATTCGGTTTGGTCTCTACTTACGAACGCTTACCGCTTTTCACCGCCGTGGGGCTGGAATAGCTAAAGTAAAAGTAAAAAAAGTAAGCGCGGGCGAAAGACATTGTTCGATCTAAGGTTAATTACAACGAAAAGCGATGATGCAACAAATTCCCAGCCTTGGCAACACCGTTCATTAATTTCTCACAAAAACCGCATTGAATGACGTTTTTTTGCATTCAAACCGTCGTCCAATGCCTTGAACGCACAATTTATGCCGTACCACCCACCGT
Source organism: Herbaspirillum rhizosphaerae (assembly GCF_001189965.1). GTDB lineage: Bacteria > Pseudomonadota > Gammaproteobacteria > Burkholderiales > Burkholderiaceae_D > Herbaspirillum > Herbaspirillum rhizosphaerae. The sequence continues at coordinate 155,435 of NZ_LFLU01000001.1, read as the reverse complement.
CACGCCATCCAGGCGCAGGGTCGGCTGACCGACGCCGACCGGCACGCTTTGACCTTCCTTGCCGCAAACGCCGACGCCGGAATCGAGTTTCATGTCATTGCCGATCAGCGAAACGCGGTTCAACACGTCAGGACCGTTGCCGATCAATGTCGCGCCCTTGACCGGGTAAGAAATCTTGCCGTTTTCGATCATGTAGGCTTCGCTCGCCGAGAAGACGAACTTGCCGTTGGTGATGTCGACCTGGCCGCCACCGAAGTTGACGGCGTACAAACCGTTCTTCACGGATGCCAGAATCTCGGCAGGATCCTTGTCGCCGGCCAGCATGTAGGTGTTGGTCATGCGCGGCATCGGCAGATGCGCAAACGATTCGCGGCGAGCATTGCCGGTGACCGGCATCTTCATCAGGCGCGCATTCATGGTGTCCTGGATGTAACCCTTCAGGATGCCGTCTTCGATCAGCGTGGTGCACTGGGTCGGATTGCCTTCGTCGTCGATGTTGAGCGAACCGCGGCGGTCGGCGATGGTGCCGTCATCGACCACGGTCACGCCCTTGGCGGCCACGCGTTCGCCGATGCGGCCGGAGAAGGTGCTCGATCCCTTGCGGTTGAAGTCGCCCTCCAAACCGTGGCCGATCGCTTCATGCAACAGGATGCCGGGCCAGCCGGGTCCGAGCACGACGGTCATCGGACCGGCCGGCGCCGGACGCGCTTCCAGGTTAACCAAGGCGGTAGAGACCGCTTCGGAGGCGTATTTTTCCAGCAACTCGTCGCTGAAGTAAGCATAGCTGTAGCGACCGCCACCACCGCTGCTGCCCATTTCGCGGCGGCCGTTCTGTTCGGCGATGACGGTGATCGACACGCGCACCAGCGGGCGGATGTCGGCGGCGATGATGCCGTCGCTGCGCGCCACCAGCACCACGTCGTATTCGCCGGCCAGGCTGGCCATGACTTGCACGACGCGCGGATCCTTGGCGCGGGCGATGCGTTCGATGCGTTCCAGCAAGTTGACCTTGGCGGTCGCGTCCAGCGAGGTCAGCGGGTCGTGCGGCAGGTACAGCGAGCGGCCGCCGTTGGGCTGCATGCTGCCGGCGATCTTGACGCGGCCTGCACCCTGGCGGCCGATGGTGCGGGTTGCGGCGGCAGCGTCCAGCAGGATCGCTTCCGAAATTTCATCCGAATACGAAAACGCCGTCTTGTCGCCCGACACCGCGCGCACGCCGACACCCTGGTCGATGGAGAAGCTGCCGGTCTTGACGATGCCCTCTTCCAGGCTCCAGCCCTCGCTCTTGGTGAACTGGAAATACAGGTCGGCGTAATCGACCTTGTGCGTAAACATGGTGCCCAGTGTTTTCAGCAACTTGGCTTCGTCCAGGCCGAACGGCGTGAGCAGGACATCGCGTGCAATACCGAGCGCGCTGAGATTGGGTTCGAATGTTTTCATGAATAATTTATTTAATTTACAGCAACTTATTGGGCATTCAGAGCTTGCGGTGCTTGAGCGCAGGCAGGCTTTCACGTACGTATTGTAGACGATGGGGGTCGATGTCGCCGATAACAAGGCCTTCGCCCTCCGGCAGGACGCTGATTATCTCGCCCCAGGGGTCGATCAGCATGCTGTGGCCCCAGGTGCGGCGCCCGTTGACATGCTTGCCGCCTTGCGCCGACGCCAGCACGTAACACTGGTTTTCGATAGCACGGGCACGCAGCAACAGCTCCCAGTGCGCCTGCCCAGTCGTATAGGTGAATGCCGCCGGCACCACGATCAGCGCGCAATCGCCCATGGCGCGATAGAGCTCGGGAAAACGCAGGTCGTAGCACACCGACAAGCCGACCTTGCCGAACGGCGCATCGAAACCTCCCACCTCATTGCCGTAGACGATGGTGCGCGCTTCGTCATAGGCCTCTTCGCCGCGCACGAAGCTGAACAGGTGAATCTTGTCGTAACGCGCAACGCGCTTGCCGGAGGGATCGTAGACCAGCGAAGTGTTGAGCACCTTGCCCTCTTCACCGGACGCCAGCGGCAGCGTGCCGCCGATCAGCCAGATCTTGTGTTCGCGCGCCAGCGTCGCCATGAAGTCCTGGATCTTGCCGGCGCTGTCTTGCTCGGCATGTTCCAGCTTGGCTTTCTCGTGCATGCCCATGATGGGCCAGTATTCCGGCAACAGAACCAGTTGCGCGCCCTGCTGCGCAGCCTGTGCAACCAGCTTGCTTGCGGCGGCGAAATTCTGCTCGACCTCGGGCGTCGACACCATCTGTATCGCCGCGACTTTGTAGGATTCGTTCATGTCAGCCTCCGCTGGAAATCGTTGTTGGAGCTCGCTGCAGAGCCTGGGAAGCAGAAGCGCGTCAGGCTGCGGAACGGCAGGACGCGATCATTTGGCGGCAGGCTTGGCGCCCGAATTTGCGCCGGCGTCGGCAGTCCGCTCCTGCTTGACCACCAGCGGATCGCTCCAGGGCCCGGTGACATTATATTCAAAGGTCAGCGTCTTCATCAGCGGGTTGCGCAGGAACAGCTGCGCCAGGAAAGTGCCGACGCCGACCACCGGATTGATCGCCAGCGCCACCAGCGAAGCGGTGCCGAGATTGACTTCCGGGATCACCACCAGATGCAGGTTCTGCGTTTCCTTGGCGATGTCGGCCGAGCCGTTCATCAGCACCGAAGCGGCAACGCCAGTCATCTTCAGGTTATCTGTCGTGGCGATGCCTTGTGCAATGGCCGCCGTGCCGACGATGTTGTCGAAGGCAAAACCTTCCGAAAACACGTCGCGAAAGTCCAGCGCCAGACGGCGCGGCAAGGCTTGCAGGTTGAGCACGCCCAGCAGCTTGGCCGCGCCCGGATCGACCTTGAGGAACTGGCCGGTATGCACATCCATGTGCACCTGTCCGCTCAGGGTCGGGATATCCAGCGAGAACGGCAAGCCCTTCCAGCTGACGTCCCCGTCCAGCTTGCCTTTGCCGCCGCGCACCACGCCCAGGAAACCGAAGCGCTCCAGCAGCTTGCCGGCGTCACTGATGTCCAGCGCATAGGTCAGGTTGGAGGTATTGTTCTTGCCGAACGACATCCAGTTGCCGGCGGCTCGCAGCTCGGCATCGGCATTGATCAGCGCCAGCTTGTTGATACGCCATTCGCTGCCCACGCTCACGCGCACGTTGTTGGCATTGAGTTCAAGCCGCCCCAGCTTTTTGCCGAACAACTGAAAATCCTCGGCGATGATATCCAGCGCAGGAATCCGGCTGACGGCGTCATTGTTGGCTTCCAAGGCTTCATTGGCGTCGCTGCCGGCGCCCTTCTGGATATTCAGCGTGGCCAGGCGCGCCGTCACGCGCCCCATACCGCGACCGCTGTTGGATTCGTTCCAGGTGGCGTAGCCGCTGGCCTGGTCCGAGGCGATGTTAACCTGCCAGCTCTTGTTCTGATGCGATGCTCCGATCACGACATTGTCGAGCTTCTTGCCCATGGCCATCAGCTCGGTCGCGCGCAAGGCCACGACGTCCGGCTCCAGATAGGCGTTCATGCCGGTGTCGGATGCTGCCTGCGCGCCGCTCGCGTTGCCGTCGGCGTCCTTGGTCATGGCGGTGCGGAACGCGGTCCAGTCGTCGATGTTCATCGTCCGGGCATTGGCGTACAACGCCAGGCCGCTGTCCGGCTGCGGCGCCGGCTGGCCGATACCGATACCGCCGCTCAGCACTTGCCATTCGGCCTGGTTGCCCAGCACCTTTTGGCGGCGATAGCGCGCCGACATGACGGAGCCCAGCGACAGCCGGATTTCGTCTCGCTGAATCAACGGGTCGGCGGAGTTCATGCCGATGACTTCAAATTTCAGCGGCCAGCTTTCGTTGGCGCTTTTTTGCAAGGGCATCGGCAGATTCAGCGCCAGTCCCTGCAGGTTGGATTCAATCGTAATTTCCGGCTGATGCTGGCGTATTGCGATCGTTGCGCTATACCGCGAGGCGCCGTTCAGACGTTCCAGCAAACGCTGCAAAACAGGTTGCGTATAGGCCTTGCGCAAGCCGTCGGCGGTCACCGAGCCGTCGACCTTGACCAGCGTGTTGCCGTCGCGCTGCGTCCCGCCGGCGACGGATACGGGTTCGTTCAGGAAGACGCCCTTGATGCCGGGGATATTGAAACCTTTTTCGTTGAATTCCAGCTTGCCGTTTGCACGATAGACCGTCGGCAAATTCGCCAGCAAGGCAACGTCGTTGTTGAGGAACTGCAGACCCCCATCGACCTTGGCGTCGACCATATGATGCAAAGGCAATTGGAACTTCAACTGCAGCTTGCCGTTGCCGGTCGACTTGCTGTCTTCGGTAAAATTGCCGATCCAGTGCGCCACCGGACTGTCTTTGACATAGTGCAAAAAGTCCTGCATCGCACCGGCGGCGTTGCCGTCGATCTCCAGCGACGACTCTGCATTCAGCAAATCGGGAATGACCGCTTTCACGTCCGAGACCGCTACGCCGTGCGTCTTGCCGGAGACGGCCAGGATCTCCAGCCGTGTGCGGTCGATGGAAACAGTCCCCTTCACGTCCTCCAGCAGCGGCCATTCCGGCGACTTGCCGTCCTTGCCGAAACGTGTGGGCGCATAGTTGACCTTCAGCTTATCGAACTTGCCGGACACCGTGAACTCGCCCTTGACCTTGCTGCCCGGCTTGGCATTGTGAAAAGGGAAATCGGCCAGGTCGCCCTTGGCGACGATGTCGACATCGCTGGCGCGGCCATCCATCAATGCGCCTGAAATCCAGTCGGAGGCCGGCTTGGCGGTATGCAAGGGCAAGAAGCGGCCAAGTTTTTGCAGATTGAAGGTCGACAACTTTGCCTTCATGTCGATGACGCCCGACGACTTGCCCCGCAGCGGGATCAGGTGCGTACCGCTCGCCGTGCCCGCCATGTCGTCTTGCACGAAGTCCATGCTGTCGAGATGAAACATCACGGCATCGGTCTTTTGCATCTCCCAGTGGCTGCTGAGGTTCAGCGAAGCAAACGGCAGGTCAGGGTCGGCAAACACGGTCGGGAACTGCAACACCAGATTCTGCGACGCCAGGTTCAGCGTGCCGCCTTTTTCCGTCGCGTCGATGCGTCCGCTCAGGTTGGAAAATCCGGGGATGGCCGGCGCACCGGTGCGACCGGACTGGGTCGCGGTCTTGGCCATCGCAGGACGCGCGGCTTGCGGCAACATGCCGAGCCCGGAAAAATCCCCGCGCAACCGATAGGCCTGCACGTCCGGATAGCTGCCCTCCCACTGCACCAGAAAATCCTTGAGCTGGCCGCGTGGCGACAAGTCGCCGAGCAGCTTTTGCTGCGACGGCGTCAGCGGCAGACGCGCGCCCAGGTTCGACAGCATTTCAAGATCCAGCAGCTTCGCTTCGACTTGCATCTTTTCGGGACGGAAACGCGTCGCCGGTTCAAACACTTCGGAAATCGTGGTCGGCGGCAACGCGAAGCCGTCCACCGTCTGCAGCGAGAAATTGGTCAGCGTCAGCTTGTGGCCGTTGGCGCCGAAGGTCGGGATGCCGTCTTGCAGGTCGGGCGCATAGATTTCACTGCCCGAAATACGGCCGTTGACCCGCGCCAGCTGCAAGGGTTCCAGCTTCTTGTCCAGCCGCGCCGACAGATTCGACAGGCTCACATCCGCAGTAAAGTTGGCGACCTTGGTGTGGTCCAGGTCGAGCCAGGCGCGCACCGAACCTGTGCCTTGCGTCAACTCCAGCGGATAGTCGACATAAGCCTTCCAGACCGCCAGATCGGTGTTGCGCAAGTCGGCGTACAAGGTCCCTTTCCAGCGCGTCACGTCGGAAATCTTGCGGGCAAAGCTGGGGTGGTAAAAATTGGCGCGCACGTCGAGCGGCGCGGCATAGTCTGCGGGCGGGGTCGCCTTCAGCGCCAGTTGATGCAGGCGCCATTGGTTGTGCAGCACCAGATTGACGTCGGTCAGCGCCAGTTCGGGCGCGCCGCGTTTGTCGTCGCGCCAGCGGATCTTGCCGTCGCGGATGACGATTTCGCGTTGCGACAGCACCCAGTCGGCGCCGCCGCTTTTGTCCTTATCGCCGCCCGCCGGCAGGCCAGCGATAAACAGTTTGCCGTCCGCATCGCGCAAAATCGACAGATCGGGCCTGGTGATGGTCAGGTTCTCAAAGCGCAGTTCGCCCACCAGCACGGTGGTCCAGGAAAACGTCGCCGATACTTTCGGCAAGGCCAGCGCCGGCTGTCCGGCCTGGTCGTGGATCACCACCTGCGTCAGCTCCAGCTGCGGCCGCAGACCGTTCCAGGAGGCGTCGATATCGGCAATCGTGACCGGCCGGCCGACGGCGCTGGAAGCGATCTTTTCGATATTGCCTTTGTAGCGGTCGATCTCCGGCAGGATGCCGTAGCGCAGCGTCAGGAACAGTGCGCAAAAAATGAAGTAGGCCAGCACCAGCAGTTTGAAAGCGATGCCGATCACACAACGGGTAGCCGTGCTGAGATGGCAGTAGGTCCCTCGCGCCGTGCTCCATGTCCGCTTCCATGCCGCACGCCAGGCGCTAGCCGAGCGGTCAGTGGTCACAGGAGCATCTTTTTGGTCTTCGGACATCAAGGGTCAGAGTAAATGTAGAATAAAACGATTAGCATGATCGCATGGAAGCGGATTTTGACCTAGAGCCGGCAACAGCACTCTCATAGGGAAAAAGCACGGTTTTACCATCTTTAACTTTGTACTCAATTCATCACGCCGACAATTTGTGACTACTTCCCTCCTCGACAGCACCGCAGCCTCCCGGTTCCTGACCCGCTGGGCCAATGCCAATCCGGCCCGGCCCGGCCAACTGGCGGAATTTTCCCGATTATCCTTGAACCGCGCGGTTTTCGAACGCGTTTTGCAAAATGACCTCGCCGCCACGGGCGCAACGGGAGCCGCCGCGCTCAACGGCCCCATGCGCCGCCTGCGCAATCTGGTGGTGTGCACCCTGATCGAGCGCGACCTGAGCGGCCAGGCCGATCTGGCCGAAGTGGTGCGCACCATGAGCGAGTTCGCCGATTTTGCGGTGCAAACCCACCTGAGCGCCCTGATGCAGGAAATGGTCGCGCTCTACGGCATGCCCATCGGCGAAGAAACCGGCAGCGAGCAAGAGATGATCGTGCTCGGCATGGGCAAGCTCGGCGGGGGAGAACTGAACGTCTCGTCTGACATCGACCTCATCTTCGTCTATCCGGAAGATGGCGACACCCGCACCGATGCGCCTGAGCAACGCTCGCTGTCGAATCACGAATTCTTCGTCCGGCTCGGCAAGAAACTGATCGCCGCCCTGTCCGAAATCACGGAAGACGGTTTCACCTTCCGCGTCGACATGGCGCTGCGTCCCAACGGCGGCTCCGGCCCGCTGGTGGCCAGCCACAACATGGTCGAGGAATACCTGATCCGCCAGGGCCGCGAATGGGAGCGCTATGCCTGGACCAAGGCGCGCGCGCTGACCGGCACGCCGGTCGACATTGCCGCGCTGGAAAGCATCAGCCGCCCTTTCATCTATCGCCGCTACCTGGATTTCGGCTCGATCGACGCGCTGCGCTCCATGCATGCGCAAATCCGCGCCGAAGTCACGCGCCAGGAATCCCTGCATCCGGAACGCAGCAACAACGTCAAGCTGGGCCGCGGCGGCATCCGTGAAGTGGAGTTCGTCAGCCAGGTATTCCAGCTGATCCGCGGCGGCCGCGATCCCGAGCTGCGCGACCGCTCCACCCGCACCACCTTGCGCACGCTGGCCGACAAGGGCCTGCTGGAGCCGGAAGTCGTCACGCAACTGCTGGAGGCCTATACCTTCCTGCGCAATCTGGAGCATCGTCTGCAATACCTCGACGACGCCCAGACCCACACGCTGCCGCCCAACGAAAACGACCAGTTGATCATCGCAAAAATGATGGGTTTTGACGACGTCGCAAGCCTGCTCGCCGCACTGGAGGTACACCGCCGCATCGTCGCCCTGCAGTTCGACACCATCTTCAACGACAAGCAGAGCAACGGCAACACCGACGGCGGCGATGGCGGCAACGGCGGCGACAACACCTGCGATCTGGGCGACGGCGAAAGCGCCGAATCGATTGCCGCCACGCTGACCTCGCTTGGTTTCGACGACGTCGACACCGCCACGCAGCGCGTGCTGGCGACACTGCAATCGCCGCGCCTGCAATCGCTGCCGGAAGCCAGCCGGGCGCGCCTGATCGCGCTGATCAACGCTGCCCTGCCGATCATCGGCGCCATGCCGGACAAGCGCCTGCCGACCTTGCGTCGCCTGCTCGACTTCTTCGAAGCAGTTGCCCGCCGCGCCGCCTATCTGGCGCTGCTGACGGAATATCCTTACGCCCTGACGCGCCTGATCCGCATGATCGCCGCCAGCGACTGGGCGGCCAAATACCTGACCCAGCATCCCATCCTGCTGGACGAATTGCTCGACGACCGCAACCTGAAGGCGCCGCCCGACTGGCCCGCCTTCGCCCAGGATTGCCAGCGCCAGCTCGACACGGCGCCGGGCGATACCGAGCGCCAGATGGACATCCTGCGCGAAGTGCATCACGCCCAGCTGTTCCGCCTGCTGGCCCAGGATCTGGAAGGCGACCTGAGCGTCGAGCACCTGGCCGACCACCTGTCGGCGCTGGCCGACATCCTGGTCGCCGCCACCATCCAGGCCGTCTGGCAGACCATCGCCAACCGCCACCGCGAAACGCCGCAATTCACCGTGATCGCCTACGGCAAGCTGGGCGGCAAGGAACTCGGCTATGTCTCCGACCTCGACGTGGTGTTCCTCTACGAGGACGATAGCGACGACCAGGAAGCGCCCGGCCTGTACGCCAAGCTGGCGCAGCGTTTCATCACCTGGATGACTTCGCATACGCCGGCCGGCACGCTGTTCGACATCGACATCGCCCTGCGTCCGGACGGCGCCAGCGGTTTATTGGTGTCGTCCTTCGCCACCTTTGAAAAATACCAGCGCACCTCGGCCTGGGTATGGGAACACCAGGCGCTGACCCGCGCGCGCTATTGCGCCGGCGACAGCGCCATCGGCAATCGTTTCGAAGCGCTGCGCGAAGATCTGCTGCGGCAGGAACGCGATCCGCAAAAGCTGACGCAGGAAGTGCTCGGCATGCGCTTGAAACTGCATCAGGCGCATCCCAACCACACCGCGTTGTTCGATCTGAAGCACGACGACGGCGGCATGATCGATATTGAATTCATCGTCCAGTTTTTGGTGCTGCGCCATGCGGCGCAGTACGAAGCGCTGACCGACGACATCGGCAACATCGCCTTGCTAAAGCTCTGCGGTTCGCTGGGCCTGATCGACGCCGCGCTGGCGGATGAGGTCGCCAACGCCTATCGCCTGTTCCGCAAGCTGCAGCACCAGATCCGCCTGCAAGGCGAAGAACGCGCCAGAACGCCGATTGAACGCGTGCAGAAAGAAAGCGACAGCGTCAAGCAACTGTGGACGGAAGTGTTCGGCGGATAAGCCTGCAGAGAAAATGAAAATGGCCGGCCTGAGAAGGCCGGCCGCAACACATTGCAGCTACATGTTCGGCGCTTCAGATCATCGGTTTGACCGCCACCAGATTGATCAGCGTTTCTTCACGCTCCGCTTTGGGCTTGATCCCGAGCGCACGCTCCATCAGCCCCAGATCTTCGCGGCTCCACCACAGGTAGGGATAGGAAATAGATTCCGGCGCAACCTGGAAGCCGGCGCTGCGCACCAGCGCGAGATATTCTTCCGCGGTCTTCTGCACTTCCATCGGATGGCGAAACAGCAAGCGGATCATCCACGAATGGATGTAGCGTTTGGTCGACTCGGCAAACAGCAGGATGCCGCCCGGCTTCAACACGCGGAAGAACTCCTGGATCGCTTCTTCCTGCTCGATCAGGTGATGGAAGGTCTGGTGGCAAAACAGCAGGTCGACGCTATTGTCTTCCAGCGTCATGTGCGAGCTTGAACATTGAATGAGTTCAGCCTTGATGCCCGCCCCCGCGGCTTCCTTCGCGGACGCTTCCAGCATGGCCGGATCGATATCCATGCCGATCAGGCGCTGCGGTGCAAAGCGGTCATGCAGCTTCTTCAGCGAGCGCCCCCAGCCGCAACCGACGTCGGCAACCACCGGATAGGACGGCAGGCGATTCGGAATCAGGGGTTCCAGATCCTTGAACGCCCGCTCCAGCACATGCACGGTCCAGGTATGCGTTTGCAGAAACCAGATACCGAAGGCCGTTTCGGGAACGTGCGGATGACTCTCGGGCGATTTGACGATCAGAGGTGCGTTCATGTTGTTGTTGTCGTGCGTGAAGACGTGCATGATGCACTGCCTTATCCGGAAAAGCAAAAGCTGCGACATCATTCTTGTCAGCATGCGCACCATGACGGCCGCAGCACGCGACCGATCCTGCCGCGCTTTCCATGAAAAACGCCCCGGCTGGCGGGGCGTCATGACAAACATGGCGAATCAGTCTCTGTTCAGACGCATCTTGTCGATGCCGAGGATCGCCTGCTTATTTTTTGGAGGAACCGTCGTCGCGGTTTTTCCTGCTACTTTTGGAGTCGCTATCGCTATCCTTGCTCTTGGAGGCGTCCTTGTCTTTTTCGGCGCGTTCGCGTTCGCGGCGCTCACGGCGCGCGGCGCGGTCGTCTTTCGGCGCGTCCTTGGCGGCATCCGCGTCGGCGTCGGGCTTGTCGGCTACGGGAGCCGGAGGCGGCGCCACGGTCTGGATGTTCTTGGCCGCCATGTATTCGTGCATGTCCTTCCAGCCGGCGAAAATACCCGCCTTCAGGCTGTCCGGATTGCGTTGGTAGCAGTCTTCCAGGCTTTGCCCGGCCTGACGGCAGCCGGCGCCCAATGCGATGCCTTCGGCCTTGGCTTCTTCCGGTGTTTGCTTCGGTTTGCTAAAGCTGGCGACGTAATCGCAGGCGCCCAAGGCCAGCGTCAAACTCAGGACGCCGATCAGTTTAAGGCCGCGTGCAGCAGTTGTTGAAGGTGACGATGACATTACATCCCTCGAGTGATTATTATTAAATCGTCAATAAAAAAGGCTATCGCAAAACGGTGTTTGCAACAGCCTTTCCGGTACTTGGCAAGTCCCTGGCAAAGTCCGGCTATTGATCCGCCCAATGTATTTTCTTAGACAACGCCTGACAAGCATGCGATGAAAAGAAGCCCAATTAGGCCGGATCAATGAGAAATGCCCGGTCGGACGCTTCTTATTTTGCCGAAACCAGCGCCACGGTCGTGTCCAGCATGCGGTTCGAGAAGCCCCACTCGTTGTCGTACCACGACGAGACCTTGACCAGACGGCCGGAGACCTTGGTCAGGGTCGAATCGAAGTTCGACGACGCCGGATTGTGGTTGAAGTCGACGGAAACCAGCGGCTCGGTGTTGTAAGTCAGGATGCCCTTGAGCGGACCGGCTTCGGAAGCGGCCTTCATGATGGCGTTGACTTCGTCCACGGTCGTGTCGCGTGCAGCGATGAACGACAGGTCGACGATCGAGACGTTGATGGTCGGCACGCGGATCGCGTAGCCGTCCAGCTTGCCGTTCAGTTCCGGCAGCACCAGGCCGACTGCGGAAGCGGCGCCAGTCTTGGCCGGGATCATCGATTGCGTGGCCGAACGCGCGCGGCGCAGGTCTTCGTGGTAGACGTCGGTCAGCACCTGGTCGTTGGTGTAGGCGTGGACGGTTGTCATCAGGCCGTTGACCAGGCCGATCTTCTCGTGCAGCGGCTGAACCAGCGGCGCCAGGCAGTTGGTGGTGCACGATGCGTTGGAGATCACGGTGTCGCTTGCCTTCAGCACGCCGTTGTTGACGCCGAACACGACCGTCGCGTCCACGTCCTTGCCTCCTGGTGCGGAAATGATGACTTTCTTGGCGCCGCCCTTCAGGTGGGCGCTGGCCTTTTCCTTGGTGGTGAAGAAGCCGGTGCATTCCAGCACCACGTCAACGCCCAGTTCGCCCCATGGCAGTTCTGCCGGGTTGCGCTGCGCCAGCACCTTGATGCGGTCGCCGTTGACGACGATGGAGTCGCCGTCGACTGTCACGGTGCCCGGGAACTTGCCGTGGGTGGTGTCGTATTGGGTCAGGTGGGCGTTGGTTTTTGGATCGCCCAGGTCGTTGATGGCCACGATCTCGATGTCGTGTTTTTTACCGCCTTCGTAATGAGCGCGGAGGATATTGCGGCCGATACGGCCGTAGCCATTGATTGCAACGCGGATAGTCATGTTTTCTCCTTAAGAAACAGTAGTAATCTTGCCGATGGATTGGATGTCGCGCCACCCGTAGGCGACTTCGATCAAATCCAGTTCGTCCCACTTGAAGGTCTGTTCAGCCAGCAGCTGCGCATCGAGATGGGCGTAGAAATCACGCGCCTTCTTGTTTTGCGCCAGCACCCAGACCAGCATGTTGGGCGCGCCAGCAGCGCCCAGTGTTGCAGCCACGTCAGTCAGCAGGCGACGGCCGATGCCGGCGCGCTGAGCCGAGGGTAAAACGTATAAGGCCGTCAGTTCGGCATCGAAATCGAGCTTGCGTTCCGCCAGCGTGATGCCGGCGGCGAAACCGACCAATTCACGATCGTTGCCCTCGCCGATTTCCGCGACAAAAGTGCAGGCCGCATCGGATGCGGCGCTCAGCACGCGCGTCCACATGCGCGTGCTGTCTTCCGTCTTCATGCTATCCAAATAGGCATCCGGAATCATGCCGCGGTAGGCGGCACGCCAGCTGTCGATGCGCACCTGAGCAATCAGGGCGGCATCGTCGACCGTCGCGCGCCGGACCGTTACCGGGCCGACGACGTTGGTAATATCCTTGCTCCGATCTTTGCCGCTCACACTCATGCCAGGATCGACTTTGCCTTGGCGACGACGTTTTCGACGGTGAAGCCGAAATGCTTGAACAGCACACCTGCCGGCGCCGATTCGCCGAAGGTGTCGATACCGACCACAGCGCCTTCCAGGCCGACATATTTATGCCAGGTCGAGGTCACGCCGGCTTCGATCGCCACGCGCGGCACGCCGCGCTGCAGGACGCTTGCCTTGTAGGCGGCGTCCTGACGATCGAACACGTCGGTACATGGCATCGACACCACGCGCGCCGGGATGCCTTGCACCGCCAGTTCGTCGGCCGCCTTGACCGCCAGTTCGATTTCCGAACCGGTCGCGATCAGGATCACCTTGGCGTCCTTGGCTTCTTTCAGAATATAGCCGCCGCGCTTGATGTCGACGACTTGTTGCGCTGTGCGCTCCTGGAACGGCAGGTTCTGACGCGAGAAAATCAGCGTGCTCGGACCATCGTTGCGCTTGACTGCCTGTTCCCATGCCACGGCCGATTCGACCGTGTCGCATGGACGCCAGTTGTCCAGGTTCGGGATCAGACGCAGGCTGGAAACGTGTTCGACCGATTGGTGCGTCGGGCCGTCTTCGCCCAGGCCGATGGAGTCGTGGGTGAACACGAACAGCGAACGGATCTGCATCAGCGCAGCCATGCGCAGCGCATTGCGGCTGTAGTCGGAGAAAGTCAGGAAAGTCGCGCCGAACGGGATGTAGCCGCCATGCAGGGCGATACCGTTCATGATCGCGCTCATGCCGAATTCGCGCACACCGTAGTTAATGTGGTTGCCGGCGACGTCGGCGCGCACGGCCACCGATTCCTTCCAGTTGGTCAGGTTGGAGCCGGTCAGGTCGGCCGAACCGCCAAGGAATTCAGGCAGCACTTGCGCGTAAGCCTGGATGGCGTTCTGGCTGGCCTTGCGGGTGGCGATGGTTTCTTTCTTTTCGATGGTGCTGGCGATGTAAGCCTGCACCGCCGCGTCGAAACCGGCCGGCAGCTCGCCCTTCAGGCGGCGCACCAGTTCGGCGGCTTCGGTCGGATACTTGGCCTGGTAGGCCTGATACAGCTTGTTCCACTCGGCTTCCAGTTGTTGGCCTTGCGCCTTGCCGTCCCAAGCGGAATAGATGTCGGCAGGAATTTCAAACGGCGCCGAGGTCCAGCCCAGCGCTTCGCGCACGGCCGCAACTTCCTTGTCGCCCAGCGCAGCGCCGTGGACCTTGTCGGTGCCGGCCAGATTCGGCGAGCCCTTGCCGATCACGGTCTTGCAGCAGATCAGGGTCGGCTTGTCGGCCAGCTTGGCTTGATGAATGGCGGAGTTGACCGCTTCGACGTTGTGGCCGTCCACCGCCGGGATCACGTTCCAGCCGTAGGCTTCGAAACGCTTCGGGGTGTCGTCCTTGAACCAGCCTTCAACGTGGCCGTCGATGGAGATGCCGTTGTCGTCGTACAGCACGATCAGCTTGGACAGGCGCAGCGTGCCGGCCAGCGAGCAGGCTTCGTGCGAGATGCCTTCCATCAGGCAGCCGTCGCCGACGAACGCGTAAGTATAGTGATCGACCACCGCCAGGTCGGGCTTGTTGAATTCAGCAGCCAGCAGCTTTTCCGCCAGCGCCATGCCGACGGCGTTGGTGACGCCCTGGCCCAGCGGACCGGTGGTGGTTTCCACGCCCGGCGTGATGTGGACTTCCGGATGGCCGGCAGTCTTGGAATGCAGTTGGCGGAAGTTCTTGATCTCTTCCATCGGCAGGTCGTAGCCGGTCAGGTGCAGCAAGGCGTATTGCAGCATCGAACCATGTCCGTTCGACAACACGAAACGGTCGCGGTTGGCCCATTGCGGATTGGTCGGGTTATGGCGATAGTGCTTGGCCCACAATGCGACTGCGATTTCCGCCATCCCCATCGGCGCGCCTGGGTGTCCTGAATTTGCTTTCTGTACTGCGTCCATTGCCAGCGCGCGGATCGCGTTGGCCATCTTATCGGTAGGGAGTGTGGAAGTCATGTCGATGTCAAAGAGTTGCGGATTGCGGTCGAATCATTGCCGTTCTGGCGGTTTGCGCGCGATAAAGCAGTTTGCCGTCATTCACGCGCATGTCGAATGCCTTGCCGGTCGACCCGGATGAACTCCCGGACCAAGCCAGACTGAGCCAAGTATTTTACCAGACAGTAGCCCGAAGAATTAAAATCAAGCGTCGCCGCCGGGGCCGAAAAAGCACACCTGCAGGCAAGTTTCACTGATTTTCCGCGAATTTCCCTGGCGTTTTCTCTGCCGGCCCGGCGCCCCGGAATTGTTCGTTTCACCGTTTTCACTCATCAGGACCCGTTGATCATGCCCCGCTTTTATTGCCCCGACCCGCTCGCCATCGGCACGACGCTCGCCCTGCCCGACCAGGTTGCGCATCATGTACAGGTGATCCGGATGCAGGTCGGCAATCCCATTACGCTCTTCAATGGCGAAGGCGGCGAATACACCGCCGTCGTCACCCAGATGGAGAAAAAGCGCGTCTACGCCGAAGTCAAAACCTTTTCCCCGCGCGAAGCGGAGCTGTCCTACGCCGTCACGCTGGCGCAAGCGCTGCCGGAAGCGTCCAAAATGGACTGGATCATCGAGAAAGCCGTCGAACTCGGCGTCACCGCCATCCAGCCGCTGGCCGCCCAGCGCTGCGTGGTGCGCCTCAACAGCGAGCGCGCCGAAAAGAAGCAAAGCCACTGGCAAGGCATCATCCACGCCGCCGCCGAGCAAAGCGGCCGCAATCGCCTGGCGCAATTGTCGCCGCTGACCGATTTCAGCAGCTGGATAGCCCAGAGCGACCTGCACAAACGCATCCTGCTGTCGCCGCGCGGCGAGCAATCGCTGTCGGACTGGGCGCGCCACCATCCGGCGCAGGCGCTGAGCCTGATGGTCGGCCCGGAAGGCGGCTTTACCGACGCCGAAGAAAACCTGGCCTGCGACCACGGCGCGCTGATGCTGTCCATGGGGCCGCGCGTGCTGCGCACCGAAACCGCGGGCCTCGGCGCGCTGGCGGCGATCAACGCAATCTGGGGCGAAATGTAAATAAGGATAAACAAGGGTAAAAGGGAGAGGAACGAAGGAAACACGGAGGGACCGAAAATCGGGCCATCTCGACATCCTTCGACAACGCCGGAGAGCGGCAGACCGTTGTACCAGCTTGTTGCATCGTCGTTTCGGCCATCCGCCTACGGGCGTGCCGCAACGTATCCCTCATCACTTTGATTCTGGAGAATTTCATGGGCTTACTCGACAGCGTACTTGGCGCACTCAACAACAATGCAGGCAATGCCTCCGGCGCCCCCGCCGATCCCAAGGCAGCATTGATTCAGGCGGTGCTGAGCATGCTCGCCAACAATAACAATCAGTCCGGCGGCTCCGGCGCGCTGGCAGGGCTGGGCGGCCTGGGCGGCTTGCTCGGCACGCTGCAAAACGCAGGCCTCGGCCAGATAGTCGACTCCTGGATCGGCACCGGCCAGAACCAGCCGGTCTCCGGCGACCAGGTGTCGCAGGCGCTGGGCGACGATCAATTAAGCGGCCTGGCGCAGGCCACCGGGATTCCGCAAGGCGACATCGCCGGCCATCTGGCGCAAATCCTTCCCGGCCTGGTCGATCACCTGACGCCTGGCGGACAGGTGCCGGAATCCGTCGGCGGCAACCTCGGTTCGGAAATCGGCAATCTGCTGGGCGGTTTTCTCGGCGGCAAGTCTGCCTGAGTCCTCATGCGATTACTTGCTCATAAACAAGTAATCTGAGGTGATCCCACAAACGCCTGCACCGAAATCTGGTGCAGGCACCAGTTTGGCCTAACAAGCTGCGCCAGTTCGGATCACCGCCCTCACCTTCTTCACCAAACCTCGCTGTTCGCCCCGCGCTCTTCCACCATCGGCGCACCGCCGCCAAACTAGCCTCCATATTGCTTTCCGGGCATTTCTCGTTTCGATTCCAGGCGATTTGAACACCCTGAAAACACTTCTGGCACGGTACCTGCTTAATGTTTTTCATCTTGTATTCAAGAATGAATATAAACATGTCAGCAAATACTCTCCGCCAAAATTCCGCCCAATCCCCGCAACGGACGATCGCCGACGTACTGGCTTCGTACCGCACCGGCAGCCTCACTCCAGGCAAGCTGATTGGCGACTTGCTCACGCAAATAGAACACGCCGACCGCGGCGAAGTCTGGATCAGCCGCGTACCGGCCAAGACGCTCAAGCAACAGGCCGCCGCGCTCGATCTGATGTTGCAGATCAAGGGCGAGGCGGTGTTCGAATCGCTGCCGCTGTTCGGCATCCCGTTCGCGGTGAAAGACAACATCGACGTCGCCGACATGCCGACCACCGCCGCCTGCCCGGAATTCAGCCACGTGCCGCAAGTCAGCGCCACCGTGGTCGCGCGACTGCAACAGGCCGGCGCACTGCTGGTCGGCAAGACCAATCTGGACCAGTTCGCCACCGGCCTGGTCGGCGTACGCTCGCCGTATGGCGCCGTGCGCAACTCGCTGCGGCCGGAATATGTCTCGGGCGGTTCCAGCTCCGGCTCGGCCGTGGCGGTCGCCCTGGGACAGGTGCTGTTCTCGCTCGGCACCGACACCGCGGGCTCCGGCCGCGTGCCGGCAGCCTTCAACAATCTGGTCGGCCTGAAACCGACGCGCGGCCTGCTCAGCGCCAGCGGCATGTTCCCGGCCTGCCGCACGCTGGACTGCATCTCCATCTTCGCGCACGACGTCGCCGACGCCTGGCGCGTGCTGCAAAGCGCGGCCGGATTCGATGCCGGCGACGCCTATTCGCGCAGCCCGGTGATGCTCGGCGTGAAGCGCCGCGGCTATCGCATCGCCGTGCCGCAAAAGCCGGAATTCTATGGCGACGACAACGCCCGGCTGGCCTACGAACAGGCGCTGGAAAAGATCGCCGCCATGCCCGGCGTCAGCATCACGCGCATCCCCTTCGACGCCTTCACCGACGCCGCGCAATTGCTGTATCAGGGCCCATGGGTGGCGGAACGCCGCGCCGCGCTGGGCGACTTCTTCGACGCTCATAAAGAAGCGATCCATCCGGTGGTCAGGGAGATCACCGAGCAGTCCGACAAGTTCGACGCGGTCGACGCCTTCAACGGCCAATACCGCCTGGCCGAGCTGCGCCGCGAAGCCGAAACCCTGCTGCAGCACACCGACCTGCTGCTGGTCCCGACCACCACCACCATGCCGACCATCGCCGCAGTGGAAGCCGATCCCATCGTGCGCAATTCCCAGCTCGGCTACTACACCAATTTCGTCAACCTGATGGACATGGCCGCGCTGGCGATTCCCGCCGTGTGGCGCAAGGACGGCCTGCCGGCAGGGATCACGCTGATCGGCCCGGCCGGTTCCGACCACTTGCTGGCGGAAGCCGGCGCGCAGTTCCAGCAACTGCTGGGCGGCGCAGCGCAAGCCGACGCCGTCGCCGCCGCGCCACTGCCCTTCAACGAAGCGACCGTCAAGGTCGGCGTGGTCGGCGCGCACCTGAGCGGCCAGCCGCTGAACTGGCAATTGCTGGAAGCCGGCGCGCGCCTGCATGCCAGCACCATCACCAGCAAACACTACCGTCTCTACGCGCTCGCCAACACCACACCGGCGAAACCGGGATTGGTGCGCACCAATGGCAGCAATGGTGATGACGGCGCCGCCATCATCACTGAAGTCTGGGAAATGCCGCTGCGCAATTTCGGCAGCTTCGTCGCTGCGATTCCGGCGCCGCTCGGCATCGGCACCATGGAGTTGGCAGACGGAAGCAGCGTCAAGGGCTTCATCTGCGAACCGGCCGCGCTCGACAATGCACGCGACATCACCGGCTACGGCGGCTGGACCGCTTATCTCGCCGCAAAAATCTGATCAAGCTTTCAAATTTATTTCCGCCCCCACCTTACGGAGCCAGCATGAAAAAGACAGTACACCCGGACACGACGAACACTCCCATCATGCAGACAACGCAGGTTGAATCAGGGGTTAAATCTACACCGCGCCGCCGTTTCCTCGGCGCCGCCGGCACGGTCGCGACCACGCTGGCGCTGGGCGGCGCGCCTGCCATCCTGCGTGCACAGAGCGTGCCTATCCGCATCGGCTACTGGCCCGTCGCCGCCGGCCTGCCTTTCTATGCGGCAGTCGAAGCGGGCTATTTCAAGGAAGCCGGTCTCGACGTGCAGCCGATCAAATTCGCCGGCGCGCAGCAAGTGATGGAAGCCATGCTGTCAGGTCGTGCCGACGGTTCGGCCAACGGCACCGGCGCCGGCAATCTGGCCATCGGCGAAATCGCCCAGCCGGGTCTGTTCAAGATCTTCGCCACCAACCCGAGCAATGCACAATACGTGCTCGACGAGTTCCTGGTGCCGAAAGACAGCACCATCAAATCGATCGCCGAACTCAAAGGCAAGAAAGTCGCTTCCGGCCCCGGCATCCAGAACGTCACGCTGGCCAAGACCGTGCTCGAACGCGCGGGCGCCACCGGCGCCACCGTCACCGAACTGCCGATCGGCCAGCACGTCGCCGCACTCGCGGCCGGCCAGGTCGATGCCGTCTACACGCTGGAGCCGACCGGCACCGTCGGCCGCATGAACAACACCACCCGTGTGCTGGAAGCCGGCGTCATCGCCAAGTACATCCTCGGCAATCCGAACGCGCCGTGGCACGGCGGCGCGGCGGCGCTGACCACTGAATTCATCAAGAAGCATCCGGCGGAAACCAAAAAATACATCGCCGCCTACACCCGCGGCATCGAACTGATCCGCAAGACGCCGGAAAAGGCGCGTCCTTATCTCAAGGGCTACACCGCCATCGAAGGCTCGCTCACCAATGAAGTGCCGCTGGCTTCCTACATGCTCTACAACGAGTTCAAGGCCAGCGACGTCGCCTACTTCCAGAAGTTCTACGACCTGTTCGTCGACAAGGGCATCTTCGCCTCGCGCGTGATGGTGGATTCACTTCTTTACAAGGGTTGATCATGGCTGACTCCGCTACTGCCGTCATTGCTGCTGACGGCGCCAATAGTGCCCCTAAGCCGGACACCGCAGCCGCTCCTGCTGCTGAAATCAAAACAGCGCCCGTCATCAAGAAACGCCGCACGCCGCCAGCCTTCGGCAAGCTGCTGCCCATCGTCGGCCCGATCGCCTTGTTCATCATCTGGGATCTGGTGGTGCGCGCCGGCTGGATCAAGGCAATCCTGCTGCCGACACCCGGGGCCACCCTGATCACGCTGGTCAACGGCCTGGCCGGCGGGCCGCTGCTGACGGATTTTCTGGTGACGGTGATGCGCACGCTGGAAGCCTTTCTCATCGCCGCAGTGGTCGGCGTGCCGCTCGGCGTTCTGCTGGGCAGCAACGAGCGCGCTTATCGCAGTGTGGAGTTCCTGATCGACTTTTTCCGCTCGACACCGTCGTCGGCGCTGATCCCGTTGTTCCTGCTGATCTTCGGCGTGTCGGACATCAACAAGGTCGCCATCGCCGCCTTCGGCGCGCTGTTGATCGTCTTGTTCAACAGCGCTTACGGCGTGCTCAATGCCCGCAAGCAGCGCGTCATGGCAGCCAAGGTCATGGGTGCATCGCGCTGGCAGATCTTCAAGGACGTGCTGCTGTGGGAAAGCCTGCAACCGACCTTCGTCGGCCTGCGCAGCGCGGTGTCGATGGCGCTGGTGATCGTGATCGTGGCCGAGATGTTCATCGGCTCCGAAAACGGACTCGGCCACAAGATCATCGACGCCCAGCAAGTCTTGAATGTCCGCGAAATGTATGCCGCCATCCTGGCCGCCGGCGCGCTCGGCTATGCCCTGAACGTGGTGTTCATCGTGATCGAAAAACGTATCGTCCACTGGAGCGGAAGATGAGCGTCGTCATTTCCCCAAAACTGAAGTACGAAGAGCCGGTCGTCCCTTTCGTTCCCGGCCCGCCGGGCACGCACATCACGATCCGCGGCCTGACCAAATATTTCGCCGGCTGGCCCCTGTACGAGGATTTCAATCTCGACATCCCCAAGGGGAAAATCGTCTCGGTGTTCGGCCCCAACGGCTGCGGCAAGTCGACGCTGATCAACATGATCGCCGGCCTGATTCCTATCGACGCGGGCCAGATCCTGTTCGACGGCAAATCGCTGGCCGACACCAAGATCGGCTACGTCTTCCAGAACTACCGCGAAGCGATGTTCCCGTGGCTGCGCACCATCGACAACATTGCCTATCCGCTCAAGCTGGAAGGCAAATCCAAGGTCGAGATCAACCGCCGCGTGGAAGAACTGGTCGCCTCCTTCGACGTCAAGTTCGACCTCAATCGCTATCCGTACGAAATGTCCGGCGGCCAGCAGCAGACCGCCTCCATCATGCGCGCGCTGGCGCCGGGGCCGGAGGTGCTGTTCCTGGACGAACCGTTCTCCGCGCTCGACTTCGAGATGACGCTGTTCATCCGCGAAAAGCTGCAGGAAGTCTTCATGCAGACCGGCACCACCATGATGCTGGTGTCGCACGACCTGGAAGAAGCCGTCTACCTCGCCGACGAGATCCTGCTGCTGACCAAGCGCCCGACCAAGGTGGCACACATCCTGCATTACGACGATGCCCGTCCGCGCACCGTGGAGACGCTGACGCAGCCGCGCTTCATCGACGCCAAGAAGATGAGCCTGGAGATTTTCCAGACCGAAGTCCGGCGCGAAGCCACGGCGCAGCCGCCCAAATGATTTGCAGCACGATTTTTTGAACACTACTTTGCCAACAACACCACCAACGTTTCCCTGACTGGAGCCAAAGATGAACAACCGTCGTGACTTTCTCAAACTGACCGGCGCCGCTGCACTGGGCGCAGCATTTCCGTTGGACCTGCTGGCTGCCGCACCGTTGACGGTGGGCTTCATCTACGTCGGCGCGCGCGACGATTTCGGCTACAACCAGTCGCATGCGCAGGCTGCCGCCATCATCAAGAAAATGCCAGGCATCAAGGTCATCGAAGAAGAGAAAGTGCCGGAAACCGTGGCCGTGCAAAAGACCATGGAAGCCATGATCCAGCAGGACGGCGCGTCGCTGATCTTCCCGACTTCGTTCGGCTACTTCGATCCGCATGTGCTGAAAGTCGCGGAGAAATATCCCAAGGTGCGCATCGCCCACTGCGGCGGCCTGTGGACCGCCGGCAAGCATCCGCTGAACGTCGGCAGCTTCTTCGGCTACATCGAAGAGTGCGAATACCTGTCCGGCGTGGTCGCCGGCTACATGAGCAAATCCAAGAAGCTGGCCTTCATCGCCGCCAAGCCGATCCCGCAGGTGCTGCGCAACATCAACGCCTTTACACTGGGCGCGCAATCGGTCGATCCGGCCATCACCACGCACGTGATCTTCACCGGCGACTGGTCGCTGCCGGTCAAGGAAGCTGAAGCCGCCAACAGCCTGATCGACCAGGGTTGCGACGTCATCACCTGTCACGTCGACGGCCCCAAGGTCATCGTCGAAACCGCCGAGAAGCGCGGCATCATGACCTGCGGCTACCACGCCAGCCAGGCCGCGCTCGCACCCAAGGGCTACCTCACCGGCGCGGAGTGGAACTGGGCCACGCCGTACACCGAAATCGTCAAAGCCACCGTCGAAGGCAAGCCGATGGTCAACTTCCTGCGCGGCGGCCTGAAGGACAACTTCGTCAAGATGTCGCCATACGGAACCAACGTCAGCGCTGCGGCCAAGAAGAAAGCCGACGATGTGAAGGCGCAAATGCTGTCCGGTAAGTTCCAGATCTTCAAGGGTCCGATCAAAGACAACAAGGGCGCGGTCGTGATCCCGGCCGGCACGACGCAGGTGCAGACCGATGTCGCGCTGGAGAAGATGAACTATCTGGTGGCGGGCGTCGTCGGCCAGGTATGAAAACTGCTTAGTGCTATGTAAGGCCGGGGCGCAGGGAGGTTGGAGCGACGGGGACACGCCGCTCCAACGTACGCAAGACACAAACTACACGCGCCCTGTCCACCGCCGATTTTCTCGCCACTCATTGTTCATCGATCATGACCACACACGACCGCGCGGAAAACAGTGCATCCCTCTTAAGGCTCAAGGCCCGTGTCGCCGTCGTGCTGGCGCCGGTCTTGCCGACGCTGTGCGCGCTGGCCGGCGCACTGTTGCTGTTCGTGTTGTTTCTTCTGGTGCAAGGCAAGCCCGCCCTTGAGGCTTGCCAGTTGATTTTTCAGGGCGCATTCGGCTCGATGTTCGCCTGGCAAAACACCCTGCAACGCGCCGCCCCTTTGCTGTTGACCGCACTGTGCGTGGCGTTGCCGGCGCGCGTCGGCCTGATCGTCATCGGCGGCGAAGGCGCGCTGGCCATGGGTGGTTTATTTGCCGCCATACTCCCTTCTTTCCTGCCGGCGCTGTCGCCGTGGATCATGCTGCCGGCCATGGCTGTCGTCGCGATGATCGCCGGCGGACTCTGGATCGCGCTGTGCGGCGCCTTGCGTCAATGGCGCGGCGTCAACGAAACGATTTCCAGCCTGCTGCTTTCCTACATTGCAGTCGCATTATTCAAACATCTGGTGGAAGGTCCGCTGCGCGATCCGGCCAGCCTCAACAAACCTTCCACAGTGCCACTGCCGGACGCCTATCTGATCAATCCTTTGCCAGGACTCGACGTACATTGGGGATTGGTGTGGGGTGCGCTGGCTTGTGTGACGGCATGGATATTCCTGCGCCATAGCGTGACCGGTTTTGCCATGGCGATTGCCGGCGGCAACGGCCGTACCGCACGCCTGGTCGGCCTGCCGGTCAATCGACTGGTCGTCATCGCCTGCGCAATGGGCGGCGCGGCGGCGGGCCTGGCCGGCATGTTTGAAGTCACCGCCGTGCATGGCAGCGCCAACAGCGCGCTGCTGGCCGGCTACGGATTCAGCGGCATTCTGGTGGCCTTTGCGGCGCGCCAGAATCCGCTTGCCATCATCGTCTGCGCGGTCGTCATCGGCGGCGTCGAAGCCAGCGGCAGCCTGCTGCAACGCCGGCTCGACCTGCCTGACGCCACCACGCTGGTGTTGCAGGGACTGCTGTTCTGCAACCTGCTGGCGTGGGAAGCCATCACCGGCCGTCTCGGCGCACTGAAGACGCGCTGGCAGCAACAGGCACAACCCTTGCCGGCCACCGTCGCGGAGACCAGCCATGTCTGATTTCGATTTCACCACGCTGCTGCTGGCCCTGTTTGCCGGCGCGATCCGGGTCGGCACGCCCTTCCTCTTTGTCAGTCTGGGCGAATGCCTGACCGAAAAAGGCGGCCGCGTGAATCTCGGCCTGGAAGGCATCCTCGTGTGCGGCGCGATGACCGGCTACGCGGTGTCGTTCTTCACCGGTTCGGCTTGGCTGGGCGTGCTGGCAGCGGGCGCGTCCGGCATGCTGCTCGGCGCCTTGCACGGGCTGGTGTGCTCGCTGCCGCGCGTCAACGACATCGCCTTCGGCATCGCGCTGATGCTGCTCGGCACCGGCCTCGCCTTCTTCCTCGGCAAACCCTTCATCCAGCCGCAGGCGACGATGCTGCCATCGATCGATCTCGGCAGCTGGAGCAGCAATCCGCATCTGCATCACGCGCTGGAGATCAATGCGCTGTTCCTGATCGGCGTGCTGCTGGCGGCGGCGCTGCAATGGGGCCTGTCGAGCACCAGCTGGGGGCTGGCGCTGCGCCTGGTCGGCGACCATGCCGAAACCGCGCGCGCCCTCGGCTATCGCATCAATCTGACGCGCATCATCGCAACAGCCTGCGGCGGTTTTCTGGCGGCGGTGGGCGGCGCTTATCTTTCGCTGTATTACCCCGGCAGCTGGAACGAAGGCCTGTCCAGCGGACAAGGCCTGATGGCGGTGGCGCTGGTGATTTTTGCGCGCTGGCAGCCGCTGCGCTGCCTGTTGGCCGCGCTGCTGTTCGGTGCGGCCGGCGCACTCGGCCCAGCCTTGCAAGCGGTGGGCGTGACTTCCGGCTACTACCTGTTCAACGCCGCGCCGTATGCGCTGACCTTGCTGATCATGATCCTTACCTGCCGTCCCGACCGCACGCTGTCCAGCGCGCCGGGCGAACTCAGTCTTACCAGATAAATCAGGAGAAACCGACATGTCCGAATTGTTCATCCAGGCCGAACCCTATATGTGGCCCTACGACGGCGCGCTGACGCCGGGCAATACCGCGCTGGTCATCATCGACATGCAGACCGACTTCTGCGGCATCGGCGGCTACGTCGACAAGATGGGCTACGACCTCTCGCTCACGCGCGCGCCGATCGCGCCGATCAAAAGCGTACTGAGCGCCATGCGCGCCGGCGGCTACACCATCATCCACACCCGCGAAGGCCATCGTCCCGACTTGTCCGATCTGCCCGCCAACAAGCGCTGGCGTTCGCGCCAGATCGGCACCAACGGCGTCGGCATCGGCGACGATGGTCCGTGCGGCAAGATCCTGGTGCGCGGCGAAGCTGGCTGGGAAATCATTCCTGAACTGGCACCGCTGCCCGGCGAAATCATCATCGACAAACCCGGCAAGGGCTCGTTCTGCGCCACCGATCTGGAACTGGTGCTGCACACGCGCGGCATCCGCAACCTGATCCTGACCGGCATCACTACCGACGTCTGCGTCCACACCACCATGCGCGAAGCCAACGACCGCGGTTTCGAATGCGTGATGCTGGCCGACTGCTGCGGCGCCACCGATCACAACAACCACTTGGCGGCGCTGTCGATGATCAAGATGCAGGGCGGCGTGTTCGGCGCGGTGTCGGATTCGTCTTCACTGCTGCAAGCGATAGGAAAATAAGCATGCATGCGCTCGAGCTGGAAGTCATCGGCGCCGGCAAATCCTTCGGCGAGTTCCGCGCGCTGGACGAGGTCTCGATCAAGATCAAGGCCGGTACCATCCATGCGCTGCTGGGCGAAAACGGCGCAGGAAAAAGTACTTTGGTGAAAGGCTTGGTCGGCTACAGCCCGCTCGACCAGGGCATCATCCAGGCCGACCGCCGCGAGGTGGAAATCCGCGGCCCGCGCGTGCCCAATACGCTGGGCATCGGCATGGTGTATCAGCACTTCACGCTGGCGCCCAGCCTTTCCGTGGCGGAGAACCTGCTGCTGGCGCGCGGCCTCGTGCGCTGGCGTATCCACTGGAATCTGGAACGCCAGGCGCTGGAAGAATTCATGGCGGCGATGCCGTTCCGGCTCGATCTCGACCGTCTCATCAGCAGCCTGTCCGCCGGCGAAAAACAGAAACTCGAAATTCTCAAGCAACTCTACCTGCGCCGCCGCCTGCTGATCCTCGACGAACCGACCTCGGTGCTGACGCCGCAGGAAGCCGACGAAGTGCTCGGCCTGATGCGCGACCTGACGCGCCGCGAAGAACTGACGGTGCTGATGATCACGCACAAGTTCCACGAAGTCACCGCCTACGCCGACGACGTCACGGTGCTGCGCAAGGGACGCCTGGTCGGCAGCGCGGCAGTGGCCGACACCAGCCCCGCCGAACTGGCCCACTGGATGATGGGACAGGCGCGGGTCGAAAAAGAAACCGTCGCGCGCCCTCCCGTTCCGGCAGACGCGCCGGTCGGGCTGAAGGTGGATTCCCTGCTGGTGCTCAATGATCGCGGCGTCACCGCCGTCAATACGCTGTCGCTGCAAGTGAAGCGCGGCGAGATAGTCGGCCTGGCCGGCATCTCCGGCAACGGCCAGAAAGAACTGGTGGAAGCTCTGCTCGGCCAGCGTCGCCGCCTGTCCGGCGAAGTGCAGATCAACGGCGCCGACTATCAGGCCAGCCGCACCGAAATGCGCGAACGCAAAGTCTTTGCGCTGCCGGAAGAACCGCTGCGCAACGCCTGCATCGCCGGCATGAACGTCGCCGAGAATATGGCATTGCGCAATTTCGACGTGGCGCCATTCCGCCGCAGCGGCTGGCTGCGCTGGAGCGTCAATCGCGCCGCCATGCGCAAGCAAGCGCAGGCATTGATCGCCGCCTTCAACGTCAAGCCGCCGCTGCCGGAACGCGCCATCGGCACGCTCTCGGGCGGCAACGTGCAACGCGCCGTGCTGGCGCGCGAGCTGGGCGACTCGACACGGCAGGAAGATGCGGTGAACGTGCTGATCGTCGCCAATCCGGTGTTCGGCCTGGACTTCGCTTCGGTGGCCGACATCCATGCGCGCCTGTTGCAAGCGCGCGCCTTGGGTACGGCAATCCTGCTGGTCAGCGAAGACCTTGACGAATTGCTGGAGCTGTCGGATCGCATCCTGGTGATGACCGACGGCGCCATCGTGCACGCGACCGATGCCGCCGGCGCCGACCGCGCCGAACTGGGACGCTGGATGGCCGGACACGGCCAACACGAACATCCATCGATAACGCCTGAGACGCAACCGGAGACTGCATGATTACCGTCGACGCCATTCCCTATCCCTATCAATTCGACCGCCGCCACACGGCGCTGGTGGTGATCGACATGCAGCGCGATTTCGTCGAGGAAGGCGGCTTCGGCAGCGTGCTCGGCAACGACGTGCGGCCGCTGACGACCATCGTGCCGACGGTGGCGAAACTGCTGGCGCTGGCGCGTCAACACAACATGTTCATTGTCCACACGCGCGAATCGCATCTGCCCGATCTGTCGGATTGTCCGCCGGCCAAACGCAAGCGCGGCAATCCCGCGCTGGGCATCGGCGACGAAGGGCCGATGGGACGCATCCTGGTGCGCGGCGAACCGGGCAACCAGATCCTGCCGCTGCTGGCGCCGCAAGACGGCGAGCTGGTCATCGACAAACCCGGCAAGGGCGCGTTCTACGCCACCGACCTGCACGCGCAATTGCAGGCGCGCGACATCACGCACCTGCTGTTTGCCGGCGTCACGACCGAAGTCTGCGTCCAGACCTCGATGCGCGAAGCCAACGACCGCGGCTACGAATGCCTGATCGTGGAAGACGCCTGCGCCAGCTACTTTCCCGTGTTCCATCAGGCCACGCTGGCCATGCTGACCGCCCAGGGCGGCATCGTCGGCTGGAGAGCGCCCCTGGCCACGCTGCAAGCTTCATTCAAAGTCACCGCCGGAGAATCCGTATCATGAGTCCGCAAGTCAATCTGCCGCACATCGTAGAAGAAGTCGCACAAGCCTTTGCCGATTACGAACACGCCCTGCTGATCCACGACGTGCCCGCGCTGGACCGCTGGTTCTGGTACGACCCGCAGACGGTACGCTATGGCGTGGCCGAGATCCTGCTGGGCGGCGAGGCTATCCGCCAGTACCGCCAGACCTGCGCGCCGGTGCATCCCTCGCGCACGCTGCATCGCACGGTAGTCACGACCTTCGGCAGCGACTATGCTACTGTCAGTACAGAGTTTACTGCCGACGACTCGGATAAAATCGGCCGCCAGATGCAAACCTGGGTGCGCATGGAAGCCGGCTGGCGTATCGTCGCCGCACATGTCAGCCTGATGCAATGACGCTGTACCGACCTGACGCCGATAAATCCGATTTTCCTTTTGTATTGATGACGTTCCGCCATGACCGTAACTGCTGCAAATCCGCTTGCTGAACAGGTTTACAACCGGCTCAAGGAAGACATCTTCAATTTCCGCCTGCTGCCGGGCGACAACTTCACGGAAACCGAGATGGCGCTTTCCTACGGCGTCTCGCGCACGCCGTTGCGCGACGCCCTGTTCCGGATGCAGCGCGAAGGCTATCTGGATGTCGGTTTCCGCCGCGGCTGGAAGGTGCGGCCGATCGATTTCGACCGTCTAGACAATCTCTACGACCTGCGCATCGTGCTGGAAATGGCGGCGCTGGAACGCCTCTGCCAGAACCCCGATCCCTCCCCGGGTCTGCTGGCGTTGAATTCGGTCTGGCTGGTGCCGGAAGAAGAACGCGAAAGCGAAGCCGTCAAGGTGGCGGAACTGGACGAGAGCTTTCACACCAACCTGGTGGCCGCCGCCGGCAACGAAGAGATGACGCGCATCCATACCGAAGTGACCGAAAAGATCCGCATCGTGCGCCGGCTCGACTTCCTGAAGAAGAACCGCGTGCTGGCGACTTACGAAGAACACGGCAAGATCCTCAAGCTGATCGCCAAACGCAAGGCCACCGAAGCGCAGATCCTGCTGCGCGCCCATATCACGCAGAGCAAACTGGAAGTGCGCAAGATCACCATCTGGATGCTGGCCGAAGCGCGCCAGGAGCAAGTACAGACGCAAACGTAGTTACTGCGTCCCCTGCGAGAGGCTCAGAGACGCAGGGTCATGAACATGCTGTTCGGATCTTCACCGTAAGTCCCGAACGGACCACAGTAGACGAAGCCCACACTCTCATACAATTGCCGGGCCGGTTTGAAGGCATCGAACGATCCGGTCTCCAGGCTGAGACGTTCATAGCCGCGCGCCCTGGCCTGCCCGAGAATATGCGCCAGCATCGCCCGGCCCGCGCCTTTGCGACGCAGCGCCTCAGGCGTGCGCATGGATTTGATTTCGCCGTGCAAGCGATCAAGCTCCTTGAGCGCGCCGCAACCGATCAGTTGCGCATCCTCCCAAATCGTCCAGAACGTGATGTCCGGACTGCGCAGCTTGTCGAGATCGAGCGCGTGCACGCTTTCGGGAGGAGAAATCTCGCGCATGTTGCGCAGGTGTTCTTCGAGCAAGGCGTGGATGGCGGGGCGCGAAAGGTCGTCCACTTCTATCTGCATGGCTGTTTCCCTGGTGTCGTGATGGATGGCGGCAGACGTCTGCCTGATGCCGACATTATGCCCAGAGATGCGGAAGACGGCATTAATGCCGGACAACATTTCCATATTGAAATAATTTCAATATGACAACCCGATGGTGAAAACCGGCCTCGATAGCCGCTGTCCAGCCCCGGAACAGGCATCGCCATCGCTTGTTTCCCGCCGTTTCGCCGCCAAATCAGGGGTAAGCCTCCGAAAACATTTATAATGGAAGGCTTTTGCAACGGCATCACTTTTAACCTCTTCCATGAAGGTATTTCGCGGACTTCCCAATGCTGAATCGCGTGCGCCCTGCGCGCTGACGATCGGCAACTTCGACGGCGTGCACCGTGGCCACCAGGCGCTGCTGGCGCAGGTGCGCGAAGCTGCAACCCGCCTGAACCTGGATGCCGCCGTGATGACGTTCGAACCGCATCCGCGCGAGTTCTTCGCGCAACTGGCCGGCGCCCCGGAAAAAGCCCCGCAACGCATCGCCAACCTGCGCGACAAGCTGCAATCGCTGTCCAACGCCGGCGTCGACCGCGTGATCGTCGAACACTTCAACGCCAACTTCGCCGCCCTGTCGCCGCAAGATTTCATCGAAAAGATCCTGATCCAGGGCCTGCACGTGCGCTGGCTGCTGGTGGGCGAAGACTTTTGCTTCGGCTCGCGCCGCGCCGGCAACATCCAGACCCTGATCGACGCCGGCAAGCAGTATGGCTTCGAAGTGCACACCATGCCCAACGTGAACAACGAAGGCGTGCGCATCTCGTCGTCGGCCATCCGCGCGGCGCTGGCGAAGGCGGATTTTCCGCATGCGCGCCAGTTGCTGGGCCATGCGTATGCGATTTCCGGCCACGTGGTGCACGGCAAGAAGCTCGGCCGCACCATCGGCTTTCCGACGCTGAACATGCGTGTGGGCCACAAGCGTCCGGCGCTGTCGGGGATCTTTATCGTGCAGGTGCACGGACTGGGCGACCGCCCCTTGCCGGCGGTGGCCAGCCTGGGCGTGCGCCCGACCGTTGACGACAGCGGCCGCGTGCTGCTGGAAACGCATATCTTCGATTACAGCGGCGATTGCTACGGCAAGCTGCTGCGCGTGGAATTCTTGAAGAAATTGCGCGACGAAGAGAAATACGTCGACCTGCCGACATTGACGGCAGCCATTGAGCGCGATGCGCAACAGGCGCGTGCCTGGTTCAAGGAACAGGCGAGTTTCGCCGTGTCCGCCACCGACCGAATTTGACGCTGGCCCGCCCCGCTCGCCGGCAGTGATTTGCGGCGACGCTTCTTACCGTATCAACCGGCGCAGCAGCCGTCACCGATTTCCAGAATTTAACCGAAAACAACTTATGTCGAACAACGAATCCTCCAAGCCAAACAAGCCGGGCAAACCTGAAGGCAAGCCGGTCAGCAAGTATCCGGTCAACATGACCGAGACCGCTTTCCCGATGCGCGGCGACCTCGCCAAGCGCGAACCGCAATGGGTCAAGGAATGGCAGAGCAAGAAACTGTATCAACGCATCCGCCAGGCCTCGGCCGGCCGCCCGAAATTCATCCTGCATGACGGTCCGCCGTATGCCAACGGCGAGATCCACCTGGGCCACGCCGTCAACAAGATCCTGAAGGACATGATCGTCAAGGCCCGCAACATGGCCGGCTTCGACGCGCAATATGTGCCGGGCTGGGATTGCCACGGCATGCCGATCGAGATCCAGATCGAAAAGAAATACGGCAAGAACCTGCCGGTGGCCGAAGTGCAAGCCAAGGCGCGCGCTTACGCCAACGAACAGATCGAGCTGCAGAAGAAGGATTTCATCCGCCTGGGCGTGCTGGGCGAATGGGACAACCCATACAAGACCATGAACTTCTCCAACGAAGCCGACGAGCTGCGCGCACTCGGCACGATTCTGGAGAAGGGTTACGTCTATCGCGGCCTGAAGCCGGTCAACTGGTGTTTCGACTGCGGCTCCGCGCTGGCGGAAGCGGAAGTGGAATACCAGGACAAGCGCGACCCGGCCATCGACGTCGGCTTCCCGTTTGCGGAACACGACAAGATCGCCAAGGCTTTCGGCCTGCCCAAGCTGCCGACAGACAAGGGCTACATCGTCATCTGGACCACCACGCCATGGACCATCCCGTCCAACCAGGCGCTGAACGTGCATCCTGAATTCGATTACGCGCTGGTGCAGACCGAACGCAATGGCGAAGCGACGCTGCTGATCCTGGCCAACGACTTGGTCGAATCCTGCCTGCAACGCTTCGGCCTGGAAGGCAAGGTCATCGCTACCGCCAAGGGCGAAGCGCTGTCGCTGATCGCCTTCCATCATCCGCTGGCGACCGCCGACAAGGGCTATGACCGCCTGTCGCCGATCTATCTCGGTGAATATGTGACGGCCGACAGCGGCACCGGCATCGTCCACTCGGCGCCTGCCTACGGCATCGAAGACTTTATCTCGTGCAAGGCGCATGGCATGAAGGACGACGACATCATCAGCCCGGTCATGGGCGATGGCCGCTATGCCTCATCGTTGCCGCTGTTTGCCGGCCTGACGATCTGGGAGGCCTCCAAGCCGATCTGCGCCAAGCTGGAAGAAGTCGGTACGCTGTTCAAGCTGGTGATGTTCGATCACAGCTACATGCACTGCTGGCGCCACAAGACGCCGATCATCTATCGCGCCACTTCGCAATGGTTCGCCAGCATGGACAACACGCCGAAGGACGGCGGCAAGAGCCTGCGCGAAACCGCGCTGCAAGGCATCGAAGACACCGCTTTCTTCCCATCGTGGGGCAAGGCGCGCCTGCACGGCATGATCGCCAATCGTCCCGACTGGACGCTGTCGCGCCAACGCCAATGGGGCGTGCCGATGGCTTTCTTCGTGCACAAGGAAACCGGCCTGCTGCATCCGCGCACGCCTGAGCTGCTGGAGCAGATCGCCCAGCGCATCGAGCAAGGCGGCATCGAAGCATGGCAGACGCTGGATCCCAAGGAATTGCTGGGCGACGAGGCCGATCAGTACCTGAAGAACAAGGATACGCTGGACGTGTGGTTCGACTCCGGCTCGACCCATCAGACCGTGCTGCGCGGTTCGCACAAGCAAGAATTGCAATTCCCGGCCGACCTGTACCTGGAAGGTTCAGACCAGCATCGCGGCTGGTTCCACTCGTCGCTGCTGACCTCGGCTATGCTGAACGGTCGCGCGCCTTACAAGGCGCTGCTGACCCACGGTTTCGTGGTCGACGGCGAAGGTCGCAAGATGTCGAAGTCGCTCAAGAACGGCGTCGAACCACAAAAGGTGGCCGACTCGCTGGGCGCGGAAATCCTGCGCCTGTGGGTGGCGTCGAGCGATTACTCCGGCGAGATCTCGATCTCCGACGAAATCTTGAAGCGCGTGACCGAAGCCTATCGCCGCATCCGCAACACGCTGCGCTTCCTGCTGGCCAACACTGCCGATTTCGACATGGCCAAGAACGCCGTGCCGGTTGCCGAGATGCTGGAAATCGACCGCTATGCGATCGCCAACATGGCGAATCTGCAAAAAGACATCCTGACGCATTACGAGACTTACGAGTTCCATCCGGTGGTCTCCAAGCTGCAGATGTATTGCTCGGAAGACCTGGGCGGCTTCTACCTCGACATCCTCAAGGATCGCTTGTACACCAGCGGCGTCGATTCGCACGCGCGCCGTTCGGCGCAGACCGCGATCTGGCACATCACCCAGGCGCTGCTGCGCCTGATGGCGCCGACGCTGTCGTTCACGGCGGAAGAAGCCTGGAGCTTCTTCGCCGGCAAGGAAGCGTTTGCCGACAGCAGCGAAACCATTTTCTCGCAGACCTATTACACGCTGCCGGAAGTGGCGCAAGCCGAGGCGCTGGTCGCGAAGTTCAACGTGCTGCACGAAGTGCGCGCGGCGGTGACCAAGCAACTGGAAGAAGTCCGCATCGCCGGCAACATCGGTTCGTCGCTGCAGGCGGAAGTCGAACTCAAGGTCAGCGGCGACAAGGTAGCCCTGCTGCAAAGCCTGGGCGACGACCTGAAGTTCGTGCTGATCACCTCGGCGGCCAAGGTTACTGCGGTGGCCGCGGAAGCCGATGAAGCGATCGTGGTTACACCATCGGCCAACCAGAAGTGCGAGCGCTGCTGGCACTACCGCGCCGATGTCGGCTCGCATGCCGAGCACGAAGGCCTGTGCGGCCGTTGCGTGGCCAATCTGTTCGGCAGCGGCGAAACCCGCCACTTCGCTTAAGCATCATCAAGTATCAAGCAGACCGGCACGCGAGCATTCACCGATAGCGCGTGCCGGCGCTGTTGCAGAATATCCGTTTCCGAATATCCTTCTCTGACATCATCGACATCCATCATCCATGGCTTCCAATAAAAAACGCCTCATGCCCAGCTCCAGCAATAACAACAGTCTGCTGCCATGGCTGGGTATCTCGCTGATCGTGCTGCTGCTGGATCAGTTGTCCAAGATCACGATCCTCAAGCTGTTCCACTACGGCGAATCGCGTCCGGTCACCGGCTTCTTCAACCTGGTGCTGGTCTATAACAAAGGGGCGGCGTTCAGCTTCCTCGCGGCCGAGTCGGGCTGGCAACGCCATCTGTTCACCGCCATCGGCATCGGCGCGGCGATCTACATCATCTACCTGCTGCGCAAGCATGCCGGCCAGCGCATGTTCTGCTGGGCGCTGGCGCTGATCCTGGGCGGCGCCATCGGCAATGTGATCGATCGCATCGTGTACGGTCACGTGATCGACTTCCTCGACGTCTTCGTCGGCAGCTGGCACTGGCCGGCGTTCAATATCGCCGATAGTGCGATCTGCGTAGGTGCGGTATTGTTCGTGCTGGATGAATTGCGCCGCGTCGGCAAATAGATGACAGTCGGCAAGGCTGCGTTGATGACTGACGCCCTCGTGAATGAGTTCTATAAGGAGTAAGGCAATGGATCTCGCTGGCAAAAAAATCCTTCTCGGCCTGACCGGCGGCGTGGCCTGCTACAAGGCCGCCGAGCTCGCGCGCGGCCTGGGCAAGGCCGGCGCTTCGGTGCAGGTCGTCATGACGCAGGCGGCAACGCAGTTCATCACGACCGTCACCATGCAGGCGCTGACCGGCAACACGGTCTACACCGATCAATGGGATGCGCGCATCGAGAACAACATGCCGCACATCGATCTGACGCGCGGCATCGACGCCATCGTGATCGTGCCCTGCTCCACCGATTTCATTTTCAAACTGGCGCACGGCGCGTGCGATGACCTGCTGTCGACGCTGTGCGTGGCGCGTCCGCATGGCGTGCCGCTGATGATTGCCCCGGCGATGAACGTCGAAATGTGGCAGAACCCGGCAACCCAACGCAACATCGCGCAAGTACAGCAGGACGGCATCAAGCTGCTCGGCCCCGATTCGGGCGACCAGGCTTGCGGCGAGGTCGGCTACGGCCGCATGCTGGAACCGGAGCAACTGCTGGAAGAAATCATCGCAGCGTTCCAGCCGAAGTTGCTGGCCGGCCGCCGCGTGCTGCTGACTGCCGGACCGACTTTCGAGCCGATCGACCCGGTGCGCGGCATCACCAATCTGTCGTCCGGCAAGATGGGTTACGCCCTTGCGCGCGCCGCGCGGGAAGCCGGCGCCGAAGTCGTGCTGGTGTCCGGCCCGACGGCGTTGGACGCGCCTTACGGCGTGCGTCGTATCGATGTGCAGACAGCGCAGCAGATGCATGACGCGGTGTTCGCCAATGTCACGGGCCAGGACGTTTTCATCGCGGTGGCGGCGGTGGCCGACTGGCGCGTCGCCAATGTCAGCAACCAGAAGATCAAGAAGAACGCGGACGACGACAGCCTGCAATTGTCCTTCGAACAGAATCCCGACATTCTCGCCAACGTCGCGGCTTTGCCCAAGCGTCCGTACTGCGTGGGCTTTGCGGCCGAGTCCGAAAACCTCGAACAATACGGCGCCGCCAAGCGCGTGAAAAAGAATATCCCCCTGCTGGTCGGCAACATCGGCCATCAGACGTTCGGCAAGGATGAAAACGCGCTGACGCTGTTCGACGACAAGGGCCACACCAGCCTGCCGCGTGCCGACAAGCAGACGCTGGCGCGGCAACTGGTGCGCGAGATCGCGCATCGCTTGTCGACATCAGGCACACACTGATTCCGTACTGACTTTTAACTTAACGACTTTTGTTCTCATGAAAACTATCGACGTCAAAATCCTCGACCCGCGCATGAAAGACCAACTGCCCGCCTACGCCACCGCCGGCAGCGCCGGACTGGACCTGCGCGCCTGCCTGGACGCGCCGCTGACGATCGCACCGGGAACCACGCATCTGATCCCGACCGGCCTGGCGATCCACGTTGCCGATCCCGGCTATGCAGCGATCATCCTGCCGCGCAGCGGCCTGGGCCACAAGCACGGCATCGTGCTGGGCAACCTGGTCGGTCTGATCGACTCCGATTACCAAGGTCAGTTGATGGTCTCCACATGGAACCGCGGCCAGACCGAGTTTGTCCTAAACCCCATGGAGCGCCTGGCGCAACTCGTGATCGTTCCCGTCCTGCAGGTCGGCTTCAACGTGGTTGAAGAGTTCGACAGCAGCGAGCGCGGCGCGGGCGGCTTCGGCAGCACCGGCAAACACTAAGGAATACAAAGGAGTATTGGATGCGCGCAAGACACCAGGAATATTGGGGAAGAATAAAAATAGCGCTGGCCGTCGTTCCGGCAGCATTACTCGCAGCATGCGTCACACCGCAGGATGGCTCTACCCTCAACACACCTGCGCCAGCCGTGACTGCCCCGGTCGCCGTGAAGCCGCCGGTGCTGACGCCGGATCAGATCGCCCTGCGCGCGCTGGCGGCGCAGCAGGATCGTCTGTACAACGTCGCGGCGCCGCTGCTGACCAGCAACGCGCCGCTGTGCCGCGGCAATGCGCGCAACCTGCTTGGCTTCACCGCCAAGAACAAGTATTCCTATCCGGCGGAGTTCGTCAACGCAGCGCAATCGCTGGGTTTTGACGACCGCCTGCAAGTCACCGGCGTGTTGCCCGGCAGCGGCGCCGCCAAGAGCGGTATCCAACGCGGCGACGTGTTGCTGGCGGTTGCCGACAAACCGCTGCAGCAAGGCCCCGACGCCGAGCGCCAGGCGGCCAATCTGCTGGGACCGCTGGTCACCAACGGCCGCGCGCCGATCAAGCTGACCGTGATGCGCAACAAGGCGCAGCAAAACGTCATCGTGCCGCTGACGCTGGCCTGCGCCTTCAGCATCGAGCTGGGCAACGCCGACAACGTCAATACCTACGCCGACGGCCGCCGCGTGCTGATCACACGCGGCATGATGAATTTTGCGAAGTCGGACGAAGAGCTGGCCTACCTGATCGCCAAGGACATGGCGCACAATTCGTTGGGCCACGCCATTCGCCAGCGCATGGTGGCGACCACGGGCAGCGTGATCGACAACCTGATGCGCGCACAACCGGATCCGACCGCCGCAGCGGGCACCGGCGGCATTCGTCCATATCCGCAGGATCTGGACGCTGCAGCCGACAATCTGGCACTGTACATGCTGGTGCGCGCCGGCTACAGCATCGACGGCTATGCGGCCTTCTGGCAGCGCCTGGCGTCGCAGTATCCCGCCAGCGTGCCGAACGGTTATACGGCGCTGCATCCGGCAACGGCCTATCGCATGACCATGATCGACAAATCGATTCAGACGCTCAAGGCGAAGCAAGCTGCAGGGAAGCCGCTGACGCCGTGATGTGAATGCGGAGATGGCAACGGAGGCATCGATGCCATCACGCGCTTCCGGATGGCTTCTGGTTCGTCCGAACGAAGCACCGCACCAGCAGTGAAGCAACAAGACAGGCAACAAAGCAAAAAGGCCGGAACGATCAAACGTTCCGGCCTTTTTATTTTCACTGCTTGCTGCTGAGTCGGCGCTCCTTGCGATGCGCCGGTATGGTCGAGACTGCTTATTCGACTTCCAGCTTTTCCTGCGGCTCTTCCGGCGGAGGCGTCGAATCGTCGCCTTCGGGGAATTCCAGCTTGACCTGATCCTTGTCGTCCAGCTCGACGGTGACACGGCCGCCGTTGACCAGACGGCCAAACAGCAGTTCGTCGGCCAGCGCCTTGCGGATCATGTCCTGGATCAGACGCGACATCGGACGCGCGCCCATCAGCGGATCGAAGCCCTTCTTGCTCAGGAACTTGCGCAAGGTGTCGGAGAATACGGCTTCCACCTTCTTCTCGTGCAACTGCTCTTCCAGTTGCATCAGGAACTTGTCGACCACGCGCAGGATGATGTCTTCGTCCAGCGCACGGAAGCTGATGATCGAATCCAGACGGTTGCGGAATTCCGGCGTAAACATACGCTTGATGTCCGCCATCTCGTCGCCGGCTTCCTTCTTGTCGGTGAAACCGATCGAACGCTTTTGCAGGCTTTCTGCGCCGGCATTCGTGGTCATCACGATTATGACATTGCGGAAGTCGGTCTTGCGGCCGTTGTTGTCGGTCAGCGTGCCGTGATCCATCACCTGCAACAGGATATTGAAAATATCCGGATGCGCCTTTTCGATTTCATCGAGCAGCAGCACGGCATGCGGCTTCTTGGTGATCGCTTCGGTCAGCAGACCGCCCTGGTCGAAACCGACGTAGCCCGGAGGCGCGCCGATCAGACGGCTGACCGCGTGGCGCTCCATGTATTCAGACATGTCGAAACGAATCAGCTCGATGCCCATGATAAAGGCCAGTTGCTTCGCCACTTCGGTCTTGCCCACGCCGGTCGGACCGGAGAACAGGAAGGAGCCGATCGGCTTGTCGGTTTTGCCCAGGCCGGCACGCGCCATCTTGATCGCCGACGCCAGGGCTTCGATCGCCGGATCCTGGCCGAACACGACATTCTTGAGGTCGCGATCGATCGTTTGCAGCTTGGTGCGGTCGTCCTGATTGACGGATTGCGGCGGAATGCGCGCGATCTTGGAGATGATCTCTTCGATCTCGGACTTGCCGATGGTTTTCTTTTGCTTCGACTTCGGCAGGATGCGTTGCGCGGCGCCGGCTTCGTCGATGACGTCGATCGCCTTGTCAGGCAGGTGACGGTCGTTGATGAAGCGTGCTGCCAGCTCGGCTGCGGAAGTCAGCGCCGAAGCGGAATACTTCACGCCGTGGTGCTCTTCGAACTTGGACTTCAAACCACGCAAGATCTGGATGGTCTGCTCGACGGTCGGCTCGTTGACGTCGATCTTCTGGAAGCGACGCGACAAGGCGTGGTCTTTTTCGAAGACGCCGCGGAATTCGGTGTAAGTGGTCGCACCGATGCACTTGAGCTGACCGCTGGACAATGCCGGCTTGAGCAGATTGGATGCATCCAGCGTACCGCCCGAAGCCGAACCGGCGCCGATGATGGTGTGGATTTCGTCGATGAAGAGAATGCCGTTGGGGCTATCCTTCAATTGCTTGAGGACGGCTTTCAGGCGCTGTTCGAAATCACCGCGATACTTGGTGCCGGCCAGCAGAGCGCCCATGTCGAGCGAATACACGACGGCGTTCTTGAGGATCTCCGGCACATCGCTTTGCGTGATGCGCCATGCCAGGCCTTCGGCGATGGCAGTCTTGCCGACGCCGGCTTCGCCGACCAGCAAGGGGTTGTTCTTGCGGCGGCGGCAGAGCGTCTGGATCACGCGCTCGACTTCGGCATCGCGGCCGATGAGCGGATCGATCTTGCCTTCTGCGGCAGCCTTGTTCAGATTCTGGGTGAACTGATCGAGAGGACTTTCCTTTTGCTGGCCTTCGGTCTGCACGTCTTCCGCTCCTTCAGGCGCTTTTTGCGAATCGACCTGCTGATCCTTGCGCACACCATGAGAAATGAAATTGACTACGTCCAGGCGGGTTACGCCCTGTTGATGCAGATAATAGACAGCGTGCGAGTCCTTCTCGCCGAAGATGGCGACGAGCACGTTGGCGCCGGTCACTTCCTTCTTGCCGTTGGAAGCCGACTGCACGTGCATGATCGCACGCTGGATCACGCGCTGGAAACCCAGCGTCGGCTGCGTGTCGACTTCATTGGTGCCGGGAACGGTCGGCGTGTTGTCGGTAATGAAATTCGTCAGCGTCTTGCGCAGGTCGTCGATATTGACCGAGCACGCGCGCATTACTTCCGCCGCCGACGGATTGTCGAGCAGGGCGAGGAGCAAATGCTCTACCGTGATAAATTCGTGACGGGATTGTCTGGCCTCAACAAATGCCATGTGCAAACTGACTTCCAATTCCTGCGCAATCATGCTTCCTCCATCACGCACTGCAGGGGGTGCCCTGCTTTCCTAGCGTGGGTTAATACGAGTTCAACTTTTGTGGATGCGATATCTTTCGGATACACACCACACATACCTTTCCCATCGCGGTGAACTTTGAGCATAATCTGCGTCGCCGTTTCACGGTCTTTGTTGAAGTACTCCTGAATGACTGCGACGACGAATTCCATCGGCGTATAGTCATCGTTCAACAACAATACCTGGTACATAGGAGGCGGCTTGAGCTTTTGCTCCTGCCGCGCCAGGACTGTACCGTTATCATTATCGTGCTTGGTTGCCATGCATCTATTCTAAAACTATCAATCAACTGTGCAACGCACAACGATGAAGAAAATATCCAAATTAAATTAGATATTACGCGTTTTCCTGATAGTCCGCAGATAACGCTTATTTATCGTAAATCAAGAGCACGTCATCCCATCGAGTGAACAAAAGCTTAATAATTCCACTGAAAACAGCTTGACTTTTGTATTTTTAACGAGAACAATGGAATTCATTGATAAGTAGTTACTGCTTGTTAATACGAAGGGGGCAAGTTTAAGGGGGGCTGCGGACGTTTTAATCTCGCGAGGCTTCTTGCTTTAACGGCTCGTGTGATTTTTTATTAATTGAAAGATGCTTTTATGGCAACAGGTACAGTCAAGTGGTTCAACGATTCTAAGGGCTTTGGCTTTATCACTCCGGACGACGGCGGTGAAGATTTGTTCGCACACTTCTCGGCAATTCAGATGAACGGCTTCAAGACCCTCAAAGAAGGTCAAAAAGTTCAGTTCGAAGTCACGCAAGGCCCTAAAGGCAAGCAAGCTTCCAACATCCAGGCTCCTTAATTTCGTATTAAGACGCTTCTAAAAAGCTCCTGTTTCGACAGGAGCTTTTTTTATGCCTGTTTTTTTTGATGCCTGTTGTGCCTGCCGAAAATGCACCGGCAATAAAAAAGGCCGGATAACCGGCCCTTTTCATCATTCATCGCTTGCAGCACCACTGAGGCTGCGCACGATCGACGAATCACATGTTTTCGATCACGGCATCACCAAACCCGGAACACGACACCTGCGTCGCGCCTTCCATCAGGCGCGCAAAGTCGTAAGTCACCTTCTTCGATGAAATCGTCGTTTGCATCGCTTCGACAATGATGGCAGCCGCTTCGGTCCAGCCCATGTGGCGCAGCATCATTTCGGCCGACAGGATCAGTGAACCCGGGTTGACGTAATCCTTGCCTGCATAGCGCGGCGAAGTGCCATGCGTGGCCTCGAACATCGCCACCGAATCCGACATGTTGGCGCCGGGAGCAATGCCGATGCCGCCGACCTGCGCCGCCAGTGCGTCCGAGATGTAGTCGCCGTTCAGGTTCAGCGTCGCGATGACGCTGTACTCCGCCGGACGCAGCAGGATC
Organism: Herbaspirillum rhizosphaerae; assembly: GCF_001189965.1. Taxonomy (GTDB): domain Bacteria; phylum Pseudomonadota; class Gammaproteobacteria; order Burkholderiales; family Burkholderiaceae_D; genus Herbaspirillum; species Herbaspirillum rhizosphaerae. Next base: position 114,242 of record NZ_LFLU01000001.1, on the reverse strand, counting down.
TGCTGCATGAAGGCGTCAGTGATCGAATCCTTGACGATGATGTCGCGACCGGTCTTCGGATTTTTCACCCGCACCCATGGACCGTCATCGATGATCACCCCGCCGAACTCCTTCTGCGCCAGGGCATAGCCCCAGTCGCGGAAGCTGCCTTCGGTGAATTTCATGATGTTGCCCTTGTGGACCAGGGTGACCGATGGCTTGTCGTGGTCGATGGCGTACTGAATCGCCTTGCGCACCAGACGCTCGGTACCCTCTTGCGATACCGGCTTGATGCCGAGGCTGGAGGTCTCAGGGAAGCGCAATTTCTTGACGCCCATTTCCTTGACCAGGAAGTCGATCAGCTTTTTGGCACCTTCCGAGCCGGCTTGCCATTCGATGCCGGCGTAAATGTCTTCCGAGTTTTCTCGGAAGATGACCATGTTGGTCTTCTCAGGCTCACGCAGCGGCGACGGCACGCCCTTGAAGTAGCGCACCGGGCGCAGGCAGACATACAGATCCAGTTGCTGGCGCAGCGACACGTTGAGCGAACGGATGCCGCCGCCGACCGGGGTGGTCAGCGGACCTTTGATCGAAACGATGTATTCCTTGACGGCCGCAACGGTTTCTTCCGGCAGCCAGACGTCGTCGCCGTACAACCTGGTCGACTTTTCGCCGGCATAGATTTCCATCCAGCTGATCTTGCGCTTGTCGCCGTAGGCCTTCTCGACTGCCGCGTTGACGACCTTGAGCATGACAGGCGTCACATCACTGCCGGTGCCGTCGCCTTCAATGAATGGAATGATCGGATTGTCCGGAACATTGAGGGAAAAGTCTGCGTTGACGGTAATTTTCTTACCTTCAGACGGCACGTTGATATGTTGGTACATCGTTGTCTCCGACAATTAAACTAAACGGATTGAAGCGAAAAAATGCGAATGGTCACGGCCTGCCATTCTGAACCAGAATCCCGCACGCGGCATCAGGAAACAGCGGCGAGTCGAATCCGGGCAGCCAGGCCAGGACGGCGCAGCAGTGCTGCCGCAAGGGCCCGTACAAGATTTCTGCAAGAAATAAAAGTAAGCGGCGTCTTATATAAGACATAAGATACCACTTTTATCATGCACGAGTATTTTACTGAATGTCGTGCCTTTGCAATACCCAGGCTGTAACATTTACCCCTGACGCGCTGCCGCAGACCGACTGCCGCAAGCGACGCTGCCTATTCGATTCAACACCTCTTCCGCTCAAGCATGCCTCTGATCTTGTTCAACAAACCGTTTCAGGTCCTGTGCCAATTTTCGGCGCACCCGGAGCGCGACACGCTGGCCAATTACCTCGACATTCCCGATATTTACCCCGCAGGTCGCCTGGATGCCGACAGCGAAGGTCTGATGCTGCTGACCGACGACGGCGAATTGCAGCATGAGATCAGCCACCCCAAGCGCAAGCAGCCGAAAGTTTACCTGGTGCAAGTAGACGGCGTGCCCGACCGCGAGGCGCTGGACCGCCTGCGCAATCCGCTCGATCTGGGCGATTTCGTTACGCAGCGCAGCGAAGTGAAACATGTCGAGGAACCGGCCTGGCTATGGCCGCGCAACCCGCCGATACGCGTGAGGCAAAGCCAGCCGACCAGTTGGCTGACCATCAGGATCTCGGAAGGAAAAAATCGTCAGGTGCGCCGCATGACGGCAGCAGTCGACCTGCCCACTTTGCGCCTGGTGCGCATCGCCATCGGTCCGTTTTCCCTGCACACGCATCCGCTGATGCCGGGCGAGTGGAAGGCGGTGGATCCCTCTGAGCTCAGCCGCCAAACCTGACAAACCACTGACTGAAAAGCCTCATACTACGCGGGATGCAAAGAAATATTCTTTTTTGGAATTTTCTGTCAACCAAGCTTTCTGCACGTCGTTATTGGCAATGATTCACGAGAATCACCGTTTTCTTAACATGTTAAATTTGAAGGACTGCAAAATGAAAAAATTGATCGCCGCTCTGATCGCTGGTCTGTTCGCCACTTCCGTGTTCGCACAAGCTGCAGCTCCTGCTGCTCCAGCAGCTCCAGCTGCTGACGCTGCTGCTCCTGCTCCAAAGGCTAAGAAAGCGAAGAAGAGCCACAAGGCTAAGAAGGCAAAGAAGGCTGCTCCAGCTGCTGACGCTGCTAAGTAATCTGGCTTTTGCATCACTAAAAGGCAGGCTCGTCCTGCCTTTTTTCATTTCTGCTCCCGGTTTTCAGCCGGATCCGCCAACGTCCCTCGCCTCGACTGGCCCGATGTGCCACCGGCAATCGCTATCCTCGCTATAATCCGCTGATCGTCCGTCACCCTCATCTCAAATCATCATGCGCCGTTCACTTGCACTGCTTACCGCACTTGCTGCTTTCGCGACCGCCCTTCCATCTTACTCCCAGCAACTCCAGAAATTCCCCACCACCACGCTCAACGCCGGCCTGTACCTGATCAAGGCGGAAGTCGCCTCGACCGAAGCGCAGCGCGAGCAAGGCTTGATGTTCCGGGACAAAATGGGCGCCAATGAAGGCATGGTGTTCGTCTTCGGCCAGCCGGCGGGAGTCTGCATGTGGATGAAAAATACGCTGATCCCGCTGTCGGTCGCCTTCATGGACGAAACCGGCAAGATCATCAACATCGAGGAAATGAAGGAACAAACCCTGGATTCGCATTGCGCGACCAAGGCGGCAACCTACGCCCTGGAGATGAACAAGGGCTGGTTCAAGCAAAAGAACATCAAGCCAGGCACGGTGATTGAAGGCTTGCCGCGTTAAACCTCTGACAACACGCCCGACATCAAGCCCGTGACGCCCGGAGCGACGTCGCGGCGCCGCAATCCCCCTGAGAATGACTCATGGCAATGTGCGCCTCAATTGGCGCCAGAAGCTGCGATCCGGCACACAATAACGCCTGGAAATGCAAAAACCCGCCAAATCGCTTGGGCGGGTTGATGTTTTCGAATCGACATTGCTATCGATTCAGCATTGCGAGGATCTCTGCCGCAGCAAAGATCCGATCAGCAACAAGAATTAAGCAGCCAGTGCCTTCAGGGCAGCAGCCAGACGGCTCTTGTGGCGAGCAGCCTTGTTCTTGTGAATGATTTTCTTGTCAGCGATGCTGTCGATGGTCGAAACCGAAGCCTGGAACACGGAAGCCGCAGCAGCCTTGTCGCCTGCTTCGATTGCCTTACGAACAGCCTTGATTGCTGTACGCAGAGTCGAACGTTGGCTGGAGTTGTGCGCGTTTTGCTTAACAGCTTGACGAGCACGCTTGCGTGCTTGTGCGGTATTTGCCATGAATAATTATCCTAAATCGAGATCGAGAGCATCGCAATCTTGATAACTTGCGAGGCGGAATTCTGTAAAGCCACGGATTATAACCATTTTTCCTCAAACTGGCAAATACAGCCTCATTATCGCCTCCAGCCTGTTGCAAACCGGTCAGATTGCCCGTCATCAACAAACCCGCCGCCAACATTTCCCGCTTTGCCGAACCTTCGCACCCTCGCCTCCTCAAACGCCATCAACCCGGCTGACAATGGCATCAAAGCGCCTGCCGCAGCAAAAACGAAAGCTATAATGCCGTCCCATGAACTTGCATAAAACGCTTGCCACCGTCTCTGGCATGACGATGCTCTCCCGCATTACCGGCCTCGCAAGAGAAATCCTGTTCGCACGCGCATTCGGCGCCTCGGCCTATACGGACGCCTTCAACGTGGCGTTCCGCATTCCCAACCTGTTGCGCCGCCTGTTCGCCGAAGGAGCGTTCTCGCAGGCGTTCGTCCCCATCCTCGCCGAATACAAGAACCAGAAAGGCGATGCCGCCACCAAAAACCTGGTTGATCATGTGGCAACGGTGCTGATCTGGGTGATGCTGGCCACCAGCATCGTCGGCATCCTCGCCACGCCGGTGATCGTCTACTTCATCGCCACCGGCCTCAAATACAACCAGGGCGCGTTCGACGCTTCCGTGATGATGACGCGGATCATGTTTCCGTATATCGGTTTCATGGCCTTCGTGGCACTGGCCGGCGGCATCCTCAACACCTGGCGCGAATTCAAGATCCCGGCTTTTACGTCGGTGCTGCTGAACGTGTCCTTCATCGTCGCCTCGCTGTTCGTCGCGCCCTACATGGACCAGCCTATCTATGCGATGGCGTTTGCGGTGTTCGTCGGCGGCGTGCTGCAAGTCGCGCTGCAGATCCCTGCGCTGACCAAGATCGGCATGTTGCCGCGCCTGTATCTCAATCCGATGATCGGCCTGTCCGACGAAGGCGTCAAACGCGTGCTCAAGAAGATGGGACCGGCCGTGTTCGCCGTCTCGGCCGCGCAGATCAGCCTGATGATCAATACCAACATCGCTTCGCGCCTGGCGCATGGCAGCGTATCGTGGCTATCGTACGCCGACCGCCTGATGGAATTCCCAACCGCGCTGCTCGGCGTGGCGCTCGGCACGATCCTGTTGCCAAGCTTGTCCAACGCGCATGCCGAAAACGATATGCAGGAATACTCCTCCCTGCTCGACTGGGGCCTGCGCCTGACCTTTTTGCTGGCGCTGCCCTGCGCCGTCGGCCTGGCGACGCTGTCGGTGCCGCTGACCGCAACGCTATTCCATTACGGCAAATTCGACACGTTGTCGGTCGCCATGACCAGCAACGCGCTGGTCGCCTACGGCGTCGGCCTGATCGGCCTGATTCTGGTGAAGATTCTTGCGCCCGGCTTTTATGCGAAACAAGACATCCGCACGCCGGTCAAGATCGCCATCGGCGTGCTGATCGCCACACAGCTGATGAACTACATTTTTGTGCCCTGGATCGCACATGCCGGCCTGGCCTTGTCCATCGGACTGGGCGCCTGCCTGAACGCCGCGTTTCTATTCTGGGGACTGCGCCGCCGCAACATCTACACGCCGCAGCCAGGCTGGCGCATGTTCCTGATCAAGCTGACCGGCGCGCTGTTCCTGCTGGCCGGGGTCGCGCTGGCGGTGGCGCGGCATTTCGACTGGATCGCCATGCGCGCACATCCGGCCGAACGCGTCGGCGCGCTGATGCTGGTGTTTGCCGCCTGCGGCATCGCCTATTTCGGCGCCTTGATGGCGATGGGTTTCCGTTTCCGCGACTTCAAGCGCATTGGCCGCTGATCAGCTTAATTATTTTCCGGCAATGTTGCTTTAGCGCCCCATTGCCGGACAAACATTTCACAAGCGCGCATATTTTGATAGCATGACCAACATATGACGCTTACACCGCTCGAATATTTTTCTTCGCTGGTTCGTCAAGACGACTCGATTCCGCTGTTTGAATCGGCTCTGGCGTTGGGCCAGGATGCTTATCCCGATCTGGATTTTTCCGCCTGCCAGATCGAGATGGACACTTTAGCGCTCAAGCTGAAGCAGCGTCTCTCCGCCGATGCATCGCATATTCAGAAACTGCGCATGCTGAACCATTTCTTTTTCCAGGAATTGGCCTTCGCCGGCAACATCAATAATTATTACGATCCCGACAACAGCTACATCCATCGCGTCATCACCTCGCGCCGCGGCATCCCGATTTCGCTGGCGGTGGTGTACATGGAATTGGGCCAGCAGATCGGCCTGAACATGAAGGGTATCTCCTTCCCCGGCCACTTCCTGATGAAGCTGTCGGTGCAGTCCGGCGACATCGTGCTGGATCCGATGAACGGTTCCAGCCTGTCGCGCGAAGAACTGGAAGAACGTCTTGAACCCTATCTGGAGCAGCAGGAATACGGCGACGAGCTGCCGCTGGCCGCTTATCTGCGTGCAGCGCATCCACGCGAAATCCTGACCCGCATGCTGCGCAATCTGAAAGCGATCTTCACCGACGCGCAACGCTGGCAGCGCGTGCTCGACGTGCAGGAACGCCTGGTGATTTTATTGCCGGATGAAATTACCGAGCGCCGCGACCGCGGGCTGGCCTATGCAAACATGGCGGAGCCGCAGGCTGCGCTGGACGATCTGGAGGCCTATCTGGCCTTGCGTCCCGATGCCGAAGACGCCGACATCATGCGCGAGAAACTACCGGAGTTGCGCCATGCCAGCCGGCGCCCCAATTGAGATTCAACTCAGACCGAATTGACATTGGAAGCGCCGTCTCTGCAGAACTGATTACCCCTTGGAACGCGCTTCGATCACTTCCCAGCGTTCCAGGTTTTCCAATAACAGGCCGTCGATCTCGGCAAAGCGCGCATTCAGCTTCACCGCGGCATCCGCACCTTGCTTATAGAGATCCGGATCGGCCAGCTTGGCGGAAATCGCCGCCTGCTCTTCTTCCAGTTGCGCGATCAGCTTGGGCAATTCTTCCAGCTCACGCTGTTCCTTGTAGCTGAGTTTCTTCGGTTTGGCTGCAGCGGCAACAGGCGCTGCCTGCACTTCCGCCGGCTTGGCTTCCGACTTGCCGTCGGCCTTCTTCGCCGTCGCCTGCATGTTGGCGCGCACGCGCTCCCAGTCGCTGTAGCCGCCGACATACTCGCGCCACACGCCGTCGCCTTCGGAGGCAATCACCTGCGTCACCACGTTGTCGAGGAAGGTGCGGTCATGGCTGACCAGGAACACGGTGCCGGCATATTCTTCCAGCAGTTCTTCCAGCAACTCCAGCGTATCGATATCGAGATCGTTGGTCGGTTCATCGAGCACCAGCACATTGGCCGGTTTGGCGAACAGACGCGCCAGCAGCAAACGGTTGCGCTCGCCGCCGGACAAGGTGCGTACCGGCGAACGCGCGCGTTCCGGTGCGAACAGGAAATCGCCAAGGTAAGTCATCACGTGCCTGCGCTGGCCGTTGACTTCCACCCAGTCGCTGCCCGGCGCGATGGTATCGGCCAAGGTGGCTTCTTCATTGAGCTGGGTGCGCATCTGGTCGAAATACGCAACCTGCAATTTGGTGCCCTGGCGGACCGTACCGGCGTCCGCCGTTTCTTCGCCGAGAATCAGCTTGAGCAAAGTGGTCTTGCCGGCGCCGTTCTGGCCTATCAGGCCGACCTTGTCGCCGCGCATGATGGTGCCGGTGAAATCGCGCACGATGGTCTTCGGGCCATAGGCCTTGCTGACGTTTTCCAGTTCCGCCACGATCTTGCCGGAGCGTTCGCCGGACGACACTTCCAGCTTGACCTGGCCCTGGCGGTCGCGGCGCACGCTGCGTTCCTGGCGCAAGGCTTCGAGACGGCGCACGCGGCCTTCGTCGCGGGTGCGGCGCGCCTGCACGCCCTTGCGGATCCAGACTTCTTCCTGCGCGAGGAATTTGTCGAACTTGGCGTTCTCCACTTCTTCATTGGCCAGCAGCTCGGCCTTGCGCGCCTGATAGGTGCTGAAGTTGCCCGGGAAGGACAAGATCTTGCCGCGGTCCAGTTCGATGATGCGGGTCGCCACGTTGTCGAGGAAGCTACGATCATGGGTGATGAACAGCACGCTGCCCTTGTAGTCGCGCAGCAGCGCTTCCAGCCACAGGATGGAGCCGAAATCCAGATGGTTGGTCGGCTCGTCCAGCAGCAGCACGTCGGGCGCGCCGACCAGGCCGCATGCCAGCGCCACGCGCTTTTGCATGCCGCCGGACAGCTCGCCGATCAGCGAATCAGCTTTCAGGTTGAGCTTGTCGAGCGTGGTTTCGACCTTGTGGTTCAGGCTCCAGGCATCGGCGGCGTCGAGCTTGACCTGGATGTCGTGCATGCGCTCCATCAGCGCGTCGTCGTTGTCGCCGCCGAACTGGCCGGTCAGCGATTCATATTCGGCCAGCAACGCCGGCAACTCGCCGAGGCCGGAAGCGACCGCGTCGAAAATCGACATCTCTGCGGGGAAATGCGGCTCCTGGTCGACATAGGCAATCTTCAGCCCTTGCTGCATCACCAGCAGACCGTCATCTAGCCTGGAAACGCTGGCGATGATTTTCAGCAAGGACGACTTGCCGGTGCCATTGCGGCCGATCAGACCGACGCGTTCGCCGGTTTCGAGGGAAAACTCCGCGCGATCGAGAAGCGCAACGTGTCCGAATGCCAGCTGCGCATTGGAAAGAGAAATGACTGCCATAAGTATGCCGAGGGGTGAAATCGAAGGCCGGGCAGAAACTGCTTTGCCGCGACTGAATTAAGAGGAAAGACCGCATTGTACCGATTGCGCGCGGGCTTGGTGAATCTAACGTCGATCTGCGCACGATCTTCCTGCCGTGACACCGCAGCGCAACAATTGCAATTGCCAAATAGCAACAAACGATGTGTTTCTGGCATGTTCCCGCACCGAAATCGGCTCAATACAATCCGCTGCATACAATTGGAAACATAATCCCTGCCCGGTTTGGCCTCAGAACGGCAGTCCGGCCCACCCCATGTTGTAAGATACGGCACGCCCTTCACTAACAATGACCATGCGCTTTAACTCTCGTTTGCCCCAGTTTTCCCGTCAACGCGGTTTTCTGAATCCCAACATCGCCAAATTCCTCGCCTTTTCCGTCCTCGGGCTGGCGATCATCGGCGCGCTGATCATCGCCTACGCGCTGATCTTCATCAACCCGCGCCTGCCGTCGCTGGACGTCATCACCGACTACCGTCCGAAGATTCCGCTGCGCATCTACTCCGCCGACAATGTCCTGCTCGGTGAATTCGGCGAAGAAAAGCGCAGTCTGGTGAAACTCGAGGCCATCCCCGCCAACGTGAAGAACGCAGTGCTGGCGATTGAAGACTATCGTTTCTACCAACATGGCGGCATCGACTACATCGGCATCGCGCGCGCACTCGCGACCGACCTGATCAAAGGCCACGCCAGCCAGGGCGCCAGCACCATCACCATGCAAGTGGCGCGCAATGTGTTCCTGACGAAAGAAAAAACTTTCTCGCGCAAGCTCTATGAAGTGCTGCTGGCCAACAAGATCGAAGCGACGCTGAGCAAGGACCAGATCCTTGAGGTGTACATGAACCAGATCTATCTGGGGCAACGCGCCTTCGGCTTTGCCGCCGCCTCCCGCACCTATTTCGGCAAGGACATCAAGGACGTGACGCTGGCGCAGGCCGCCATGCTGGCCGGCCTGCCCAAGGCGCCGTCGGCCTACAACCCGATCGTCAACCCCAAGCGCGCCCATATCCGCCAGCAGTACATCCTGCAACGCATGCTGGATCTGGAATACATCACGCAGGCGCAATATGACGCCGCCGTGAAAGAAGACATCCAGGTGCGCGCGCCCGGCAACCAGTACAACGTTCATGCCGAATACGTGAATGAAATGGTGCGCCAGATGGTCTATGCGCAATACAAGGAAGACACCTACACCCACGGCATCACCGTCACCACCACCATCAATGCCGCCGATCAAAAGGCCGCCTATGACGCGGTGCGCAAGGGCGTGATGGATTACGACCGCCGCCACGGCTATCGCGGCCCGGAAGAAACCATCGAATTGCCGTCCGGCGACGATGACCGCTCGCAGGCCATCGACGACGCCATGGACGATCACCCGGACAACGACGACATCCTCGCCGCCGTCGTGGTCTCGGCCGATCCCAAGCAAATCCAGGCGGTGATCCGCAGCGGCGACAAGATCACGCTGAGCGGCGACACGCTCAAGTTCGTTGCCGCAGCGCTGGGCCCAAAGGCCAAGAAGGAAATCCGCATTGCCCCGGGCGCGGTGATCCGCGTCATGCAGGATACCAAGAAGACCTGGCAGATCGTGCAATTGCCGGAAGTGGAAGCCACGCTGGTGTCGGTGACGCCGCAAAACGGCGCGATCCGCGCACTGGTCGGCGGCTTCGACTTCACGCAGAACAACTTCAACCACGTGACCCAGGCATGGCGCCAGCCGGGCTCGACCTTCAAGCCCTTCATCTATTCGGCGGCGCTGGAAAAAGGCTTCGGCCCGGCCAGTATCATCAACGATGCGCCGGTGTCCTACCCTGCCGGCAACGGCCAGCCGAACTGGGAACCGAAGGATGACGATCCGCCGGCCGGTCCGATGTCGATGCGCACCGCCTTGCAGAAGTCGGTCAACCTGGTGGCGATCCGCACGCTCGACGCCATCGGCGTGAAATATGCGCAAGACTTCATCACCAGCCATTTCGGTTTCGACGTCGACAAGGTGCCGCCTTACCTGCCGATGGCGCTGGGCGCCGGCCAGACCACGCCGCTGCAACTGGCGTCTGCCTACGCCATCTTCGCCAACGGCGGCTACAAGATCAATCCTTACCTGATCACGCAAATCGCCGATGCGCGCGGCAAGGTCTTGTCCAAGGCGGATCCGCTGATCGTCGGCAGCAACGCGCCGCGTGCGATTGACGAGCGCAACAGCTATGTCATGACCAGCCTGCTGCAATCGGTTGCCCAACGCGGCACCGGCGCCCGCAGCAACACGCTCAAGCGCACCGACCTGGCAGGCAAGACCGGCACCACCAACGATGCAATGGACGGCTGGTTCGCCGGCTATCAGCGCACGCTGGCGACGGTGGTGTGGATGGGTTACGACCAGCCCAAGACGCTGGGCAGCAAGGAATTCGGCGCACAACTGGCCTTGCCGATCTGGGTGGATTACATGGGTGTGGCGCTCAAGGGCGTGCCGCAATTCGACATGCCTGCGCCGGCCGGCATCAGGTTTATCGACAACGAGCCCTACTACGACAACTTCGCGCCGGGCGACGGCTTCGTTGCTTCGCTGGGCACGGACGGCGGCGGCGTAGTGGATGCCTTGTCCAACTTCTTCGGCTGGTCGAAGAATCCGAACTCGGAGACGCCTGCGCCGTCAGGCTCGACCGGCGCACCGGCGTCGGCGCCTGCACAGGTCGACCGCGAAAAGCTCTATCAAGGTCATTGACACGCTAACCGGTTCTCCAAAAGAAAAAGCGCAGAAGACAACATCTTCTGCGCTTTTTTACTTTTGTGCCTGGCGCCCCCGACACGGATCGAACGTGTGACCTATCCCTTCGTACCACCATGGCTTTCGCCACCAAATAACTTGTTTGTGGTCTGGACTATACCTTGGCCATAGACTTGCAGTCCGCAGGCCGGAGCCGTCTAGTCTCTACACCTTCCGCACGATAACAACCCGGTGCGGCTTGGCTCGGTATCGCCAGCAGCCGTTTGCAACATCAACATGGCAAGCGCTGTCAGGGTTCACCGAATTTGACTCCATTCACGCGGCGCCTTTCGGATGCCGGTGCCCAATTGTATTTAGGAGGGGATCGCTCTATCCACTGAGCTACGGGGGCGTGGGCGCTATTGTAGCGGGTGTCGGCAGGTATGGAAAGGCGCGTGGCAGAATCATGCGCGGCTGGTGCGGCCGTCGAACCAGTTCTGGTCGAGGCACAGACGCAGTTGCATGCGGGCGCGATACAGCAGCACGCTGCAATTGCTGGTGGTGATCTTGAGTTCCTTGCAGATCTCGGCGATCTCGAACTCAAACAGCTCGCGCATAGAAAATACCCGCGCCATCACCGGCGTAAGCTTGTTGACACAAAAATCCATGATGTCGAAGAACTGCGACTGCTGCAGGGTTTCCGCCGGATTGCCCCAATCGGCAGGCGCTTCGGCCCAGTGACCGGTTTCGTCGAAGAGGACGTCGAAGTCGGTCGGATCGCCGGTTTCTTCCTGCGTGACCTGGACATATTTCTTTTCCTTGCGGATCAGGTCGACGATCTTGTGCTTGAGGATGCCGACCAGCCAGGTGCGCAGCGACGATTTGCCGGAGAAACCCGCAGGATTCTGCAAGGCTGCCAGCAAGGTTTCCTGCGCCACGTCCTCGGCCGCGTCTTCCTGCACATGCAAACGCGCGAACTTGACCAGCATGCTACGCTCGGCAATCACGGACTGTTCAAACGACTTGTCGGTCATGGGGATTCGTCTGTCTTGTGGAATTGATCTGTACGGCAACAACTACGACAAAAACGCTACTGTACTTGGATTTTCGCGCTGCCGGTGTGCAGGCATGATAAACGCCCGCTCTTATACAATGCAAATCATGCGATCGGTTATCCGATCAGCTCGCCGCATATAACTTACAACAACTATTTATATGGCCAGCCTTATGTTTTCTCTGATACCCGCTCGTCGTTGCGTGCTGATATTGTGCGCGACGCTGATGACCTGCCTGTTACCGACTGTGCACGCCCAGTCGCAACAGACATTGCCGGATACGATTGCCCAGCGCGTCGTCGCCTGCACCGCCTGCCACGGCAAGGAGGGCCGCGCCTCCAGCGACGGTTTCTATCCGCGCATCGCCGGCAAACCGGAAGGCTATCTGTTCAACCAGCTCACCAATTTTCGCGACGGTCGCCGGCAATATCCGCTGATGACTTATTTGCTGGATCATCTGTCCGACGCTTATCTGCACGAGATCGCCAGCTACTTCTCCCAACAGCATCCACCCTACCCCGCGCCGCAACCGGGTGACGCGACACCGGCGGTGCTGGAGCGCGGCCGCAATCTGGTCATGCACGGCGACAGCAGCAAAAAGGTGCCGGCCTGCATCGCCTGCCACGGCCATGCGCTGACCGGCGTGGCGCCTGCCGTGCCGGGCCTGATCGGTTTGCCGCGCGACTATATCAATTCGCAATTCGGCGCCTGGAGAAACGGCGTGCGCAAAGCAAAAACCCCCGACTGCATGGCTCAGATCACGCAGAAGCTGACGCTGGAAGACATCAACGCCGCCAGCAGCTGGCTCGCCGCCCAAACCGTGCCGGAGGGCGCAGTGCCGGCCGCGGCCGCCACCGTCAAGCTGCCGCTGGCTTGCGGCAGCGTCGCAGAATAAGGGGCCGCTCATGAAACGCATCTTGCTGGCGCTGCTCCTGCTGATTATTGCCGTCCCTGCCGTCATGGTCGGCATGCAATTTGTCGATCATGAGGACGATATACCAGCCCAATCGTCCTCACCGATCAATCCCGGGCAGCAAGTCGCCCGCGGCGCCTACCTGGCCCGCGCCGGCGACTGCATGGCCTGCCACACGGCGCGCGGCGGCCAGCCCTACGCCGGCGGACGCGCCCTCCCGACGCCGTTCGGCACGCTGTATGCGCCCAACATCACCGCCGATAAGGCAACCGGCCTCGGCAACTGGAGCGCGAAAGATTTCTGGCGCGCGCTGCATCACGGCAAGGCCAAGGACGGCAGTTTCCTCTATCCCGCTTTCCCCTATCCGAACTACACCAAAGTCACGCGCGAAGACGCCGACGCCCTGTTCGCCTATCTGCAAACCGTCAAGCCGGTGCAGCAGGCCAATCAGGAACATGCGCTGCGCTTCCCCTACAACTACCGCATCCTGCTGGCCGGATGGCGCGCACTGTACTTCACGCCGGGCGCGTATGCGCCGGACAACAAGCAATCGGTGGAGTGGAATCGCGGCGCCTATCTGGTGCAAGGACTGGGGCACTGCAGCGCCTGCCACACCACCCGCAACGCCTTCGGCGCCACCGTGGACAAATCCGACCTCGCCGGCGGCCTGATCCCGATCATGAACTGGTACGCACCTTCCCTGACTTCGGATGCCGAAGCCGGGCTGGGAAAATGGGAAACGGAGCACATCGCCGCGCTGCTGAAAACCGGCGTGTCGCCGCGCAGCACCGTGTTCGGTCCGATGGCGGAAGTCGTCAGCCAGAGCCTGCAACATCTGAACGACGCCGACATCCGGTCCATGGCGGTCTATCTGAAAGCCTTGCCGCAAAACGATCCGCCGCCGGCGCTCGACACGGCGCAGCCGGACAAGGCGACAGCCGACCGTATCCTGCAGACCGGCAGCAAAATCTATGAGCAGCAATGCGCCGAGTGCCACAAGGCCAACGGCCAGGGCATGCCGCCGGCTTATCCGCCGATGAGCGGCAATCGCGCGCTGACGATGGGTTCGGCCGTCAATCCTATCCGCATGGTGCTGAACGGCGGCTTCCCGCCGTCAACCGACGGCAATCCGCGGCCCTATGGCATGCCGCCTTTCGGCCAGGCATTGAACGATCAGGAAGTCGCTGCGGTGGTGTCGTACATCAGGAACAGCTGGGACAATCGCGCCGGCTTCGTCTCGCCGCAAGAGGTGAATCGCTACCGCTCGATTCCGCTGGATTGATTGTTGAGAGCCGGATAAGGAAAGAGATTCTGTCGAGTGCAGAATCTCGTCGGATGCAAGGACCGGAGCAGACCTTAAATCCGGGAATCAGCCGTTCTTGGCTTCCATGCTCAGTTTGTAGCCCATGCCGCGTACGGTTTTCACATAGTCGGCCGCCGCGCCCAGCGATTTGCGTAGGCGCATGATGTGGACATCGACGGTACGCTCTTCGATGAAGGTGTGATCGCCCCAGACTTTATCCAGCAACTGGGCGCGTGAAAAAATCCGTTCCGGATGCGCCACCAGATAGCGCAGCAATTTGAATTCCGCCTGATCCAGTTCGATCTCGTCCTTGTCGACCGTGACGCGATGGCGCTCGGTATCGATGCCGAGCAAGCCGTAGGACAAGCTCTGCTGACCGACTTCCGGCGCCTTGCGGCGCAACAGCGCTTGTACGCGCGCCACCAGTTCCTTCGGTGAAAACGGTTTGGTGACGTAGTCGTCGGCGCCTTCGTTGAGGCCTTTGACCTTGTCTTCTTCCATCCCCTTCGCGGTCAGCATGATGACCGGCAACGCGGCGGTGCGCGCATCCCTGCGCCACTCGCCCAGCAGCGCCAGCCCGGAGGTATCCGGCAGCATCCAGTCCAGCAGCACCAGTTGCGGCAAGACCGTGGCGATGAGCTTGCGCGCCTCGGTCGCGTCGCTGGCGATGCTCGTGGCAAAGCCTGCGCCCTGCATCGTGAAACGCAGTAACTCGGCGATGCTCGGCTCGTCCTCGACTAACAAGATGTGTGGCTGATCTTTTGACATGCGCTGCTATTTTGACTTGTAATGATGGGCGATGTGTTCAGGATAACGGCTCGCCGCCATCCTGCCCTTTCCTCTCAGGCCGCTACTTTATCAGCAATCCGCTGGGCCATCGCCTGCGCTGTCTCTGCCTGCTGCGCTTCCACCATGACGCGGATCAGCGGTTCGGTGCCGGATGGGCGGATCAGGACGCGGCCGGTGTCGCCGAGCGCCTTCTCGACGGCATCCTTTTCGGCTTGCATGCCGGGATTGGTTTTCCAGTCGAAACCGGCCGGAATCTTCACGTTGATCAGCACCTGCGGATACATGCGGATATCCGCCGTCATCTCGGCCAGGCTTTGTCCGGAACGCTTGAGCGCCGACATGACCTGCAGCGCCGAGACGATGCCGTCGCCGGTGGTGTGCTTGTCGAGGCACAGCAAATGACCCGAGCCTTCGCCGCCGAGCAGCCAGCCGCGCTCCTGCAGGGTTTCCAGCACGTAGCGGTCGCCGACCTTGGCGCGCGCAAAACCGATGCCCATTTTCTTGAAAGCGACTTCCAGCGCCATATTGGTCATCAGTGTGCCGACGGCGCCTGGCACCGGCCCGGCCGCCAGACGATCCTTGACCATCACGTACAGCAGCTCGTCGCCGTTGTAAATGCGGCCGGCGGCATCCACCATCACCAGGCGATCGGCGTCGCCGTCAAGCGCGATGCCGACGTGCGCGTGGTTGGCGCGCACAGATTTGGACAAGGCTTCCGGCGCGGTGGCGCCGAAACCTTCGTTGATGTTCAGCCCGTTGGGCTGGTTACCGATGTTGATGACTTCCGCGCCCAGCTCGTGGAAAACATGCGGCGCAATGTTGTAGGCGGCGCCGTGCGCGCAATCGACGACGATGCGCATGCCGTGCAGGTCGAGGTCGTTGGGGAAGGTGCCCTTGCAAAATTCGATGTAGCGTCCCTGGGCGTCGTCCAGGCGTTTTGCCTTGCCCAGTTTTTCGGACGATACGCAAGTCATTGGCGTATCGAGTTCGGCTTCGATTTCCGCCTCGACGGCATCCGGCAGCTTGTTGCCCGAGGCCGAAAAGAACTTGATGCCGTTGTCATGGAAGGGATTGTGCGAGGCCGAAATCACCACGCCGGCCGACAGGCGCAGCGCGCGCGTCAGATAGGCAATCGCGGGAGTCGGCATCGGACCGGCCAGCATGACATCCACGCCGGCGGCGGCAAAACCGGCTTCCAGTGCGGCTTCCAGCATGTAGCCGGAAATCCGGGTGTCCTTGCCGATCAATACCGTCGGCTTGGCCGAAGACGCCCACGACTTGGTCAATACCTTACCGGCAGCGTAGCCGAGACGCATGACGAAATCAGGGGTAATCGGAGCAACGCCAACGCGTCCACGCACACCATCGGTGCCAAAATATTTTCCAGCCATGATTCCTGTGTTTCCTCTTGAAGAATCTTTTTTATAAATAATTATCAGATACCGATCGCGTCGACCATGCCTGCATGCCAGACATTGAGCGCGTCGACCGTCTCCGCCACATCGTGCACGCGGATAATCATCGCACCTTGCGCCGCTGCTGCCAAGGCCGCACCGATACTGCCGGCCAGACGCCGGTCCAGCGGTTTGCCGGTAATCGCGCCGATCATGGACTTGCGCGACATCCCGGCCAGCAAGGGCAGGTCCAGGGTCTGGATCAGCTTTTGGGTGTTTCTGAGGAGCGCGTAGTTGTGTTCGACGCTCTTGCCGAAACCGAAGCCGGGGTCGATGCACAAGCGATCGCGGTCAACGCCGGCAATCTTGAACGCGTCCACCCGCTCTTGGAGAAACGCGGCCACTTCTTCGACCACGTCGTCGTATATCGGTTTCTGCTGCATGGTTTGCGGCTCGCCCTGCATGTGCATGATGCACAGACCGGCGGTACTGTCCTTCACCGCATCAATGGCGCCCGGTGCGCGAAAGCCGTTGATGTCGTTGATCATGTCGGCGTCGGCAATCAGCGCTTCGCGCATGACTTCGGGCTTGTAAGTGTCGATCGACAAAGGCTTGCCGCAATCGCGCAAGGCGTAAATCAATGGCATCACGCGCTTGAGTTCTTCCTCCAGCGGAACCGGCGGAATCCCCGGCCGGGTCGATTCGCCGCCGATGTCGATGATGTCGACGCCGTCGGCGATCATCTGCTCCGCGTGCGAGATGGCGAATTCCAGCGCATGGTAATTGCCGCCGTCGGAAAAGGAGTCGGGAGTGACGTTGAGGATGCCCATCACCAGCGGCCTGCGCCCCGGCGTGACAGGAAGGCGATAACGCCCGCATTGTAGATATTGTTGGCTCATTCAGTTGCTTCGAAATTCAGACTCCGGGTGTTTCTGCACTGCCGGCGAAGCTGTCACTACTCAACTCGCTCCGGCTTTCGGACATCTGCGCAAACTCTTGCAAGAGTCCGCACACCCAAAGAAAAAGGGCGAGGATCGCTCCTCACCCTGAGACCAGCTGCGCTTCCAGTCCCGCAATCAGGCGGGAGCAGTCGCGGTCGGCGAAATGTCACCTGGCGTATTGTCGGAATTTTTCTTGACCGGTACACCGTACTTCGGCAGACGCGGTTCGTTGCCTGCCATGATGTCGTTGATCTGGTCGGCGTCGATGGTTTCCCAGTCGAGCAGCTTCTGCGCCATGACTTCGACCTTGTCGCGGTTCTCTTCCAGCAGACGGCGCGACAACGCGTATTGCGTGTCAAGGATGCTGCGAATTTCAGCATCGACCTTTTGCTGGGTCGCTTCGGACACGGTCTTCGACGACATACGGCCGAAATAGGCGTCTTGCTCGGTGTCTTCGTAGACCATGGTGCCCAGCGCTTCGGACATGCCGTAGCGTGTCACCATGGCGCGCGCCAGCTTGGTTGCGCGCTCGAAGTCGTTGGACGCGCCAGTCGACATTTGATGCATAAAGATTTCTTCTGCGATACGACCGCCGAACAGGATGGCGATCTCTTCCAGCATTTTGTCCTTGTACATGTTGACGCGGTCATGCTCAGGCAACTGCCATGTCAGGCCCAGTGCATAGCCGCGCGGCATGATCGTGACCTTATGAACAGGGTCAGCCTTCGGCAGCAGCTTGGCGACAACGGCGTGACCGGACTCATGGTAAGCAGTGTTGCGGCGTTCTTCTTCGCGCATCACGGCGGACTTGCGCTCCGGACCCATGACGATCTTGTCCTTGGCGTCTTCGAAGTCTTGCATTTCGACCAGACGCTTGCTGCGGCGTGCGGCGAACAGTGCGGCTTCGTTGACCAGGTTGGCCAGATCGGCGCCCGAGAAACCGGGTGTGCCGCGCGCCAGGATGTCGGCCTTGACGTCAGGAGCGATAGGCACCTTGCGCATATGGACATAGAGGATTTGTTCGCGGCCGCGGATATCCGGCAGACCGACCATCACCTGACGGTCGAAACGGCCCGGACGCAGCAGCGCCTTGTCCAGCACGTCGGCGCGGTTGGTGGCGGCAATCACGATGACGCCCGAGTTAGCTTCAAAACCGTCCATCTCGACCAGCATCTGGTTCAGCGTCTGCTCACGTTCATCGTTGCCGCCGCCCATGCCGGCGCCGCGATGGCGACCGACGGCGTCGATTTCGTCGATGAAGATGATGCACGGTGCGTGCTTCTTGGCGTTTTCGAACATGTCGCGCACGCGGGATGCGCCTACGCCGACGAACATTTCAACGAAATCGGAACCGGAAATCGTGAAGAACGGGACTTTGGCTTCGCCGGCAATCGCACGCGCCAGCAATGTCTTACCGGTACCCGGAGGACCGACCATCAGCACGCCGTGAGGAATGCGGCCGCCGAGTTTCTGGAATTTGGTCGGATCGCGCAGGAACTCGACCAGCTCCTGCACTTCTTCCTTCGCTTCATCGCAACCGGCGACGTCGGCGAAAGTGACGGAATTGCTGTTCTCGTCGAGCATGCGCGCCTTCGATTTGCCGAAGGAAAACGCGCCGCCCTTGCCGCCGCCCTGCATCTGGCGCATGAAGAACACCCAGACGCCGATCAGCAACAGCATCGGGAACCAGGAGATGAAGACTTGCGACAGGAAGGATTGTTCTTCAGGTTGCTTGACGTCGAACTTGACGCCGTTGTTCAGCAGATCGCCGACCAGGCCGCGGTCCAGATAGGTCGCGGCAGTCTTGACCTTCTTGCCGTCCTGCGTTGTCGCGACGATGCTGCGGTCTTCGATGGTGGCGTCTTTGATGTGGCCGGCTTTTACTTCGCTGATGAAGTCGGAGTATGCGATCGGTGTAGCGCCCGACGCCAGGCTGCGGCTGTCGAACTGTTTAAAGACCATAAACAGCACCAGGGCGATCACCACCCAGATGGCGGCTTTGGAAAACATGTTGTTCACTAGAACTCCTCCGACGCGAGCGCGCCTCATTACCTTGTATATATCCGATTTTACTCGGATTCATCTGCGCTTACTAGGAAACCGTCCATCCCTGGCTGACGTAAGTTGACTACGGCAGACCGGCGAACAAACTTGAATCGCGGGCGAAGGCAGGAACATCTCCGAATCGCCGCAAAAACCGCCTCAAGGGACAGGAAACGAAAGCTTCCAGCAGTGGATGTGTGGCCGGAATCGACGAAATCAAGAAGAAAAATGGCCGAAATGCAAGATTACCGGCGGATTTATTGGGGATTTTTCAAAACTTTGCCCAAAAGGAAAATTTCTGACGATTTATCGCGGCTAGCTTTCGGCTTTTTCGACGTGACGGTTTTGAATTCGGCACGGAATTTGTGCACCAGTTCGTTGTAGCCCGTGCCGTTGAAGCATTTCACCAACACCGAGCCGGTCGGCTTCATGTGCGCCTGCGCAAATTCAATTGCCAGATCGATAAGATGCTCGACCCGGGCGGCGTCGGCAATCGCCACGCCGGACAGGTTCGGCGCCATGTCGGACAGCACCAGGTCGACCTGGCGACCGTCCAGAATGGCTTCCAGCTGGCGCAGGGAATCCTCTTCCCGGAAGTCGCCCTGGATGAAATGCACGTCGGCGATCGGATCCATCGGCAGCATGTCCAGCCCGATGATGGTGCCGCGAATGCCGCCGCCTTCCAGCCCCGCCAGCTTGTTGCGTGCGTACTGCGACCAGCTGCCGGGCGTGGAGCCGAGGTCGACGATCACCTGACCGGGCTTGATCAGCTTCTCGTCTTCGTCGATTTCCTTGAGCTTGTAGGCCGCGCGTGCGCGATAGCCTTCCTTCTGCGCAAGCTTCACATACGGGTCGTTAATGTGATCGTGCAGCCAGTTTTTGTTTAATTTGTTCTTTGCCATTCGCGTAGAATACTGGTTTTAAATATTGAGGGACAGAGTTCGGGCCGGTTTAACCGGCCTCAGGCGCCAAGCCGCTCGCCCACCGGAAACAAACTATGTTGAAACTTACTCCTGCAGAGCGCAGTGAATTGCGCGCCGAAGCGCATGGCCTGAGCCCTGTCGTGATTATCGGCGAAGGCGGCCTGACTGCCGGCGTCACCAAAGAGATCGATGCCAGCCTGAACGCCCACGGCCTGATCAAGGTCCGCGTGTTCGGCGATGACCGCGAAGCGCGCGTCGCCATCTACGACACCATCTGCGAACAACTCAAGGCAGCGCCGGTGCAGCATATCGGCAAGCTGCTGGTGATCTTCCGCCCCAAGAAGGATGCAGTCAAAGAACGCAGCGAAACACGCGGCAAGGGCATGCGCGAAGTCACCATCGTCAAGCCCAGCGCCAGCGGCACCAAGCGCCCATCGGTGACCAAGGTCATGCTCAAGGGCAACGAACGCGTTACTGCGGGCGGCTCCATCAAGCGCGCCAAGCCGCGTCAGAAGAGCGCGAAGAAATCCATGGGTTAAATCACTGTGGCAGCCGTGTAAGCGGCCATATCGCCATCGGATTCAAGCAAGAAAAAATGCCCGCTGAAGCGGGCATTTTTTTCACCATCGCAGTGCTGTAAATTATTTGCAGCTTGTCATCAACAGCGCCTGCGTCGGCCTTTACGCTACCACTTAAACGTAGCGCACTTCCAGAATTTCATACTCGCGCACACCGGACGGCGCCTCAACGGCAACCACATCGCCGGCGCTCTTGCCGATCATCGCACGTGCGATCGGCGAGGTCACGGAAACCTTGGCTTCCTTGATGTCGGCTTCGTCGATGCCGACGATCTGATAGGTGACTTTCTCGCCGCTATCCAGATTTTCCAGATCGACTGTCGCAGCAAACACCACGCGGCCATCCGCGCCTGCGCTCAGTGTCGCCGGATCGACGACCAGCGACGAACCCAGCTTGCCTTCCAGATCTGCAATGCGGCCTTCGATGAAGGCCTGGCGTTCCTTGGCGGCATCGTATTCGGCGTTTTCCGACAGATCGCCCTGCGCACGCGCTTCGGCAATCGCGTTGATGACCGCGGGACGCTCTTTGGACTTCAGGCGTTGCAACTCTTCCTTCAGAAGCTCTGCACCATACTTGGTGATAGGAACTGTACTCATAAAACTCTCAACAAAAAAATGAGGCACTTTTGTATGACTTGCCCTGGAGGCTGTTGCAAAATCAAACTGAGCGGAGATAAAACGCGACGCGGCACGAGATCGATTTTGCAACAGCCCTGACGGGCAAATACAGAGTTTGCCGTTAAAAAAGACACAGAGGGCATCGAATACTCAGATGCCCTCTGTGACTAGCAATAAAACGTGTATGTGGGTTTAGTGTATAGCTTTATGCAGCCCTTGTAAATCATACACATCCAGCGCGTCCAGGTGACGCATGCCTTCCACCGCAGCCTCTGCGCCGGCGATGGTCGTGAACGTCGTCACGCGCGCCGCCAGCGCCGAAGTACGGATGGCGCCTGAGTCGGCGATGGCCGTGCGCTTCTCTTCGACCGTGTTGACCACGAGGGTGATCTCGTTGTTCTTGATCATGTCGACGATGTGCGGACGACCTTCCACCACCTTGTTCACGGTCGCGACCGGAATGCCGGCAGCGCTGATGGCGGCAGCCGTACCCTTGGTCGCAACGATGGAGAAGCCGAGACCGACCAGATCCTTCGCCACTTGCACGGCGCGCGGCTTGTCGCTGCCCTTGACGCTCAGGAACACCTTGCCCGAAGTCGGCAGCTTGACGCCTGCGCCCAATTGCGACTTCACGAACGCTTCGCCGAAAGTCTTGCCTACGCCCATGACTTCACCGGTCGACTTCATCTCAGGTCCGAGAATGGTGTCGACGCCCGGGAATTTCACGAACGGGAACACGGCTTCCTTGACGCTGAAGTAAGGCGGGATCACTTCGTTCTTGATGCCCTGGCTGTCCAGCGACTGGCCGACCATGCAGCGTGCGGCGATCTTCGCCAGTTGCAGGCCGGTTGCCTTGGAAACGAACGGCACGGTACGCGAGGCGCGCGGGTTCACTTCCAGCACGAAGACGACGTCTTGCAGCTTGCCGTCGACTTCGGTTTGCTGGATAGCGAACTGAACGTTCATCAGGCCGACCACGTTCAGGCCCTTGGCCATCAGCGCCGTCTGGCGCTTCAGTTCGTCGATGGTGTCTTTCGCCAGCGAGTACGGCGGCAGCGAGCAAGCCGAGTCGCCCGAGTGCACGCCGGCTTGTTCGATGTGTTCCATCACGCCGCCGATGAAGGTGCGCTCGCCGTCCGACAGGCAGTCGACGTCGACTTCGATGGCGTCGTTCAGGAAGCGGTCCAGCAGCACCGGCGAATCATGCGAGACCTTGACGGCTTCGCGCATGTAGCGCTCGAGGTCGCGTTGCTCGTGGACGATTTCCATCGCGCGGCCGCCCAGCACATAGGAAGGACGCACCACCAGCGGATAACCGATTTCCTGCGCCAGGCGCAATGCGTCGGCTTCGGTACGTGCAGTGCGGTTCGGCGGCTGACGCAGACCGAGGTCTTGCAGCAGTTTTTGGAAACGCTCGCGGTCTTCCGCAGCATCGATCATGTCCGGCGAAGTACCGACGATAGGCACGCCGTTGGCTTCCAGATCCAGCGCCAGCTTCAGCGGCGTCTGGCCGCCGTATTGCACGATCACGCCGTATGGCTTTTCCAGCGCGACGATTTCCAGCACGTCTTCCAGCGTCAGCGATTCGAAATACAGACGGTCGGAAGTGTCGTAGTCAGTCGACACGGTTTCCGGGTTGCAGTTGACCATGATGGTTTCGTAGCCGTCTTCGCGCATTGCCAGCGCAGCGTGCACGCAGCAATAGTCGAATTCGATACCCTGGCCGATACGGTTCGGACCGCCGCCCAGCACCATGATCTTCTTCTTGTCGGTCGGTTTGGACTCGCACTCTTCTTCATAGGTCGAGTACATGTAAGCCGTGTTCGTCGAGAACTCGCCAGCGCAGGTATCGACGCGCTTGTAGACCGGACGGATGTTCAGCGCGTGGCGCTTTTCGCGCACGGCGGTGTCGGTCACCTTCAGCAGCTTGGCCAGACGACGGTCGGCGAAGCCCTTTTGCTTGAGCTTGTACAGGGTCGCCTTGTCCAGGCCTTCCAGCGTCTGGCCGTTTTCCAGCCACAGTTCGATGTCGACGATTTCCTTGATCTGCGACAGGAACCACGGATCGATGTGCGTCAGGCCATGCACTTCTTCCAGCGTGAAGCCTTGCGCAAAGGCGTCGCCCACGTACCAGATACGGTCAGGACCGGGCTCGCCCAGTTCTTCCTTGATGGTTTCGTGGTCGGTGGTCTTTTCGTTCATGCCGTCGACGCCGACTTCCAGGCCGCGCAGGGCTTTCTGGAACGATTCCTGGAAGGTGCGGCCGATTGCCATCACTTCGCCGACCGACTTCATTTGCGTGGTCAGGTGGTTGTCGGCTTGCGGGAATTTCTCGAACGCAAAACGCGGGATCTTGGTGACGACGTAGTCGATCGACGGTTCGAACGATGCCGGGGTCGCGCCGCCGGTGATTTCGTTGCGCAGCTCGTCCAGCGTAAAGCCGACCGCCAGCTTGGCGGCGATCTTGGCGATCGGGAAACCGGTGGCCTTCGAGGCCAAGGCCGACGAACGCGAAACGCGCGGATTCATTTCGATGACGATCATGCGGCCGTCGGCCGGATTGACCGAGAACTGCACGTTGGAGCCGCCGGTGTCGACGCCGATTTCACGCAGCACTGCCAGCGAGGCGTTACGCATGATCTGGTATTCCTTGTCGGTCAGCGTTTGCGCCGGTGCGACAGTGATGGAGTCGCCGGTATGCACGCCCATCGGGTCCAGGTTTTCGATCGAGCAGACGATGATGCAATTGTCGGCCTTGTCGCGCACGACTTCCATCTCGTACTCTTTCCAGCCGATCAGCGATTCTTCAATCAGCAGTTCAGTGGTCGGCGAGGCTTCCAGGCCGCGCTTGCAGATGGTTTCGAATTCTTCGGCGTTGTAAGCGATGCCACCGCCGGTGCCGCCCATGGTGAACGATGGACGGATGATGACCGGGAAGCCCAGTTCCTTCTGCACTGCCCACGATTCTTCCAGGGTGTGCGACACGCCCGAGCGCGCGGAACCCAGACCGATCTTGGTCATGGCGTCCTTGAACTTGGAACGGTCTTCGGCCTTGTCGATGGCTTCCGGCGAGGCGCCGATCAGTTCGCAACCGTATTTTTCGAGCACGCCGTTGCGGTGCAGGTCCAGCGCGCAGTTCAGCGCAGTCTGGCCGCCCATGGTCGGCAGGATCGCATCCGGCTTTTCCTTGGCGATGATGCGTTCCACCACTTGCCAGGTAATCGGCTCGATGTAGGTGACGTCGGCCATTTCAGGGTCGGTCATGATGGTCGCCGGATTGCTGTTGACCAGGATGACTTTGTAGCCCTCTTCACGCAGCGCCTTGCAGGCTTGCGCACCGGAATAGTCGAATTCGCAGGCCTGACCGATGATGATCGGACCAGCGCCGATGATCAGGATGCTTTTAATGTCGTTACGCTTAGGCATGTTTCTTTTTCTCCATCATCGCCACAAATTTATCGAACAGGGGGGCGATGTCATGCGGCCCGGGCGATGCTTCGGGGTGGCCCTGGAAGCAGAACGCAGGCTTATCGGTACGGGCAAAACCTTGCAGCGAGCCGTCGAACAGCGACACGTGCGTGACGCGGCAGTTGGCCGGCAACGTGGCGGCGTCAACCGCGAAGCCGTGGTTTTGCGATGTGATCAGCACTTGCTTGGTGTCCAGATCCTGCACCGGATGGTTGGCGCCATGGTGGCCGAATTTCATCTTCAGCGTCTTGGCGCCGGAAGCCAGCGCCATGATCTGATGGCCGAGGCAGATGCCGAAAGTCGGAATGCCGCGCTCGATCAATTCTTTGGAGGCAGCGATCGCGTAATCGCATGGTTCCGGATCGCCGGGACCATTCGACAGGAAGATGCCGTCCGGATTCAAAGCCAGCGCTTCGGCGGCAGTTGCCTGCGCCGGCAGCACGGTGACTTTACAGCCGCGCTCGGCCAGCATGCGCAGGATGTTGTACTTGACGCCGTAGTCGAACGCGACCACGTGGAATTTCGGGGTAATTTGCTGGCCGTAGCCGCGACCCAGTTTCCACTCGGTCTCGGTCCAGTTGTAGGCTTGCTTGGTCGACACGACCTTGGCCAGGTCCATGCCCGCCAGTCCCGGGAAACCGCGCGCCAGTTCCAGCGCCTTGGCGGTTGCCGCTTCAATGTTTGTTTCGCCGGCGACGATGGCGCCGTTTTGCGCGCCCTTTTCACGCAGGATGCGGGTCAGCTTGCGCGTGTCGATATCGGCAATGGCCACAATGTTGCTGGCTTGCAGGTATTCGGCCAGTGTTTGCTTGGTGCGGAAATTGGAGGTCAGACGCGGCAGGTCTTTGATGATCAGGCCGGCAGCATGGATCTGCGATGCTTCAATGTCTTCGGGATTGACGCCGGTATTGCCGATATGCGGGTAAGTCAGTGTGACGATCTGGCGGCTGTAGCTGGGATCGGTCAGAATTTCCTGGTAGCCGGTCATGGCGGTGTTGAAAACGACTTCACCAGTCGTGTTACCGGCAGCGCCGATGGAAACACCAAGAAAAACGGACCCGTCTGCTAGCGCGAGGATGGCCGGAACGGTAGGGCCAGAAAGAAGAGGCAGCAAGGGTAACTCCTGAGATTGTTACCGCCGCTGGCCTGACCAGATCGCGCTGCTGAGACTCTGCACTCAATTCTCAGTACCCAAGGCGACCGGCGCAAACGCCCCGTTTTGATGCACATGGGGTAGTTGTTTGGTCTGCAGGGACGAGGTGAAGGATTCGGTATGCGCTACGGCGGAATTTAAATTAGCTAAACCGCTCGATTATAGCGCAAAATGCGCCCCCCAGCAAATCCTAAGATTGCCGGAAGGCGCATTCCAAGACTTTGCCGGCTAGCAAAAACCGGCTAAAAATCAATTAATTAGCGTCAGATAAACGCCAAACCTGTTCAAGATCCGCGGGATCTCGAGCCGGTTTTACAGACCCAGCGCAGCGATACCCGCTTTAGCGATCTGCACATCTTCCGACGACTTCACGCCCGACACGCCGACCGCGCCGACGCATTGACCGTCGACAACGATAGGCACGCCGCCTTCCAGCAGGCCGTCCAGCTCAGGCGCGCACAGGAAGGCGACGCGGCCGTTGTTGATCATGTCTTCGTAAATCTTGGTTTCGCGGCGGCCCAGCGCGGCTGTCTTGGCCTTGGCCGGCGAGATGTGCGAGGAAGCAGGCGCTGCGCCGTCCAGGCGTTGCAACCACAGCAAATGGCCGCCATCGTCGACGATAGAGATGACAACTGCCCAGTTATTGGCCTTGGCTTCGGCTTCGGCGCCGGCAGCGATTTTTTTCAGGTCGTCGAGTGTCAGGTACGGTTTCGTTTGCATGATGCGCTCACATGTCTCAAGTAAAAAAGAATGCTGATTGTAAGGCGAGAATGGCCCGCTGGCACAAAATATGCAAAACCTCGGCGATCGCGCCCTAACTGAGGGCATCCTCCTACACGCGTAAGGTATTGACTTCATTACAATTTTTGTAAGATAACGCGAAATAACCTTTTGACATTACCAATGAAATTGTTTACATTCCAGCAGTCATACCGATAAGGAAATGTCCTGATGACAACACGCAGCGCCGCAAAAACCAGCCGATACCGACCTCGCCTCGCACAAGCATGCGTGCTGGCTGCCGGTTTCTGGTTCTGCAGCACCGCCTGGAGCATCGACCTTCCCATCCAGCAAATTCAACAGATTCAGCAAGTTCAGCAAGACCCTCTTCCTCCCGGCAAAGCGACCCTCGCTCTCGCCAAACTGCAAGACATCACCAACCGCGCTTCCGAACTGGCCGTCCAGGCACTGAGCATGCTCGGCATCAACTACCGTTACGGCGGCACGTCGCCGGAAACCGGTCTGGATTGCAGCGGTCTGGTGCGTTACGTGTTCAAGGAAGCGCTGGGCACCGATTTGCCGCGCACGTCGGCAGAAATCAGCCGCGTCGGCGAAAAAGTCGACAAGCTCGACCTGCGTCCCGGCGACCTGGTGTTCTATAACACCCTGCGCCGCGGCTTTTCGCATGTCGGCATCTATCTGGGCGACAGCAAATTCATCCACTCGCCCTCCGCCGGCGGACAGGTGCGCATCGAAGACATGGATGTCGCCTACTGGAAAAAGCGCTTTAATGGTGCGCGCCGCATCTCCGCAACTGCCGAAGATCAGCAATAAGCGTTTCAGGGAGTAGCGGGAGTCAAGGATTGCGATTCCTGTTGTCCCGACTCCGATTCAACCGGCGTCGTTTCTATTCTAATTAGCACTGTCCGACGCCGATTCAAAATACATCCGTGATATCCGGCGCCCTGCTGAATACAGCAAGCATTGCCAGATACACATCAGAATCAATCCCCCCCTTTGGCCCTCAACTTCGCCTTCAGCTCCGGCATGATCTTCATCGCCGCCTGCTCGCCGGCCAGGATCGCCAGATTGCGTCCCGCAAAGTCACTGCCCTTCATCGCCCCCAGACCCGGCTGGATCACGATGTCGGCATCCTTCAGTTCATAGTAATTGATGCTCTGCCCCATGATGGCGAAGGTTTGCAGCATCACGTCGACCGAGCTGGACGACGCCTGCGCCTCGGGCTGCGCCGAGATGTTCACCGCAATCACGAAATCCGCGCCCATTTCGCGCGCAAAATGCACCGGCACCGGCGCCACCAGACCGCCGTCGACATAATAGTGATCGCCGATCTTGACCGACTGGAACACCCCCGGCACCGCCGACGATGCGCGCACCGCGATGCCGGCATTGCCGCGGCGAAACAGAATCGGCTGACCGGTCTTCAGATCCGTCGCCACTGCACCGAAGGGAATCTTGAATTTCTCGATCGGCAGATTATTGACCGAGCGATTCACATACGTCTGCACGCCCTCACCCTTCAATACGCCGCTGACCTTGGAGAAAAACGGTACCGACCAGTCCGAAATAGTCGCCTCGTCCATATCCAGCGCCAGCTTTTGCAAAGCAAAACCGTTATTGCCCGCCGCATATAAAGCGCCCACCAAACTGCCCGCACTGGTACCCACCACGATGTCGGGCACGATGCCTTGCGACTCCAGCGCCTTGATCACGCCCACGTGCGCAAACCCGCGCGCCGCGCCGCCGCCCAGCGCCAGAGCAATACGCGGCTTTTGCGGCGGCTTGGTCGGCGCCGCAACCGGCGTCACCGGAGACGTTTCGACCGGCGCGGCGGACCTGGACGGCATGAGGCTGTTGCAGGCAGCCAGAAGGGAAAGGGAGAGTACGGCGACGACGCGATGTAAAACAGACATGTTTTCGAGAGCAGAGAATCTCAGCCCGAACGGGCGCTGCCATTTTAGCCTAAACGCTCTGCCAGCCTTCCCCTTGATTTGGAAACAATCATTTCCTATAATCACTGACATGACCTCTTCCGTTACGACTACTGAAACCACGACGCGCAGCCGCGGCCGCCCACGCGAGTTCGACATTGAAGCGGTGCTGGACAAGGCCATCGCCGTCTTTACGGACAAAGGTTACTACGGCACCTCCATCAACGACCTGGGCGCCGCGCTGGAGCTGACCGCCGGCAGCATCTACAAAGCCTTCGACGATAAAAGATCCCTCTTCATCGCCGCGCTTGAGCGCTACATCGCCTTGCGCACCGAGCGCCTGCAACAAGCGCTGAAACCTGCGAAGACCGGTCGCGAGCGCGTGCGCGCCTTGCTGGCGCTCTATGCTTCCTCCAGCCATGACGCCGAAGGACGCCGCGGCTGCCTCATCATCAGCAGCGCCGTCGAACTGTCCCTCTCCGATCCTGACATCGCAACGCGCGTCGCGCAATCGCTGGACATCCACGAAAAACGGCTGAGCCTTTTCATCCGCCAGGGGCAGGAAGACGGCAGCATTCCCGCACACGTCGACGCTCCGGCAACAGCTCGCTTGCTGCTCTGTGTATTGCAAGGCATGCGCGTCATCGGAAAAACAGGCCGCAGCAAAAGAGAAATGAACGGCCTGATCGACCATGCCCTGAAATTGCTCGGCTAAAAATTTTTACCAATTTAGGAAACATTTATTTCCTATTTAATGAAAATCACCCTCTCGACTCAAATCAAAGGACCCGCCATGCAGACCTTCTCTCCCGCCACATTCTGGAACGATTTCCACCACGGCAGCATCCATGTCAACGGCGTGCGGCTGCATTACGTCGAAGGCGGCAGCGGCGCGCCCATCCTGCTCATTCCCGGTTGGCCGCAAAGCTGGTACGCCTGGCGTCTGGTCATGCCTTTGCTGGCCGCCGGCGGACGCCGCGTCATCGCCATTGATCCGCGCGGCATGGGAGATTCCGACAAACCGGCGAGCGGTTACGACCTGAAAACGGTCGCCGCCGATCTGCACGCGTTTGCCGATGCACTCGGCCTGCTGGACAAGGGCGCGCTCGATGTTGCCGGCCACGACATCGGCACCTGGATCGCCCACGCCTATGCGGCAGACTGGCCCGACGACATCCGCAGACTCGCCCTGTTCGATGCCGCCCTCCCCGGCATCACACCGCCGCCTCCGGCAGGAATCCCTACGGCGGAAGCCAATACCAGAACGTGGCATTTCGCATTCAACCGCCTCGACGATCTGCCGGAGATTTTGCTGCAGGGACACGAGCGCGCCTTCCTCAGCTATCTGTTCCACACCAAGGCAGACAATCGCTGGGCCATTGCACCAGCCGATCTGGATGAGTATGAACGCGTGTTCTCCGCACCCGGCGCCGTGCGCGCAGCCCTATCCTACTATCGCGTCGCGTTCAGCCCGGAAGGTCTGGCGCAAAGCCGCAACCGGACCGAAAAGCCGCTGACCATGCCCATCCTTGCCTGCGGTGCCGTACATGGCGTCAAGGACATGTTGTTCAATACGGTGCGCGGCATTGCCGCCGATGTGCGCGGCAGCGTCATGGAAAACTGCGGGCATTACATGCCGGAAGAAGCCCCCGCCGCAGTGGCTGGCGAACTGATGCGTTTTTTCAGCGAAACAACGCCGGACGCAACGCGCTGATCGCGCCCGATCAGGCGTCAGAAAATATCGGGGGCAGGTTCCGATCCGACCGGATCGGAACGTTCAGAACAGCTCCAGCTCACCCGACTTGAAAAAATCATCCACGGACGTTTCGTTCTCCCTGAAATCTTCCGGCGACCAGTTGAGGTTGAAGATGAAACGCTGCTGCAAGGTCACCGGCGGTCCGCCATCTTTGGCGCTGAGGAGGTAGTTAAAGCACAGCAAAGGATCGTCGGAACCGAAGGTGATGTAGCGCTGCTCGTGATTGACGATCGTCGGCACCTGGCTGGTATAGGGC
This sequence comes from Herbaspirillum rhizosphaerae, assembly GCF_001189965.1. Classification (GTDB taxonomy): domain Bacteria; phylum Pseudomonadota; class Gammaproteobacteria; order Burkholderiales; family Burkholderiaceae_D; genus Herbaspirillum; species Herbaspirillum rhizosphaerae. The sequence goes on along the minus strand of NZ_LFLU01000001.1, from coordinate 83,613 downwards.
GTCGACGGCGCCTGATTGATATAGCGGCTCTTGAAGGCGCCCCACGTCAGGTTCGTGAGTTCGCCCAACATATTGTTCAGCAAGCGGAAATCGCCGGATTTCCCCGGCACCAGTTCGCGCAGCGCGCTCTCTTTTGCCTGCAGCATCATGTAGCCGCGGCACCAATTGCTCTCCAGCGGAATCAATGAAGTCACCTCGCCCGAAATCAGGCGGTCGCGCACCAGATAAGGTTTTTCCACCTCGACATTCATCGACGGAAACTGGCTCGTCAGGATATGCAGGCTCAGTTCAATGATGCCGCGCACCAGCGCATTCGGATAGTCCTGGCTGAAGATGGAGGCCACGACTGCCTCATGCAACACGTTGATATCGTCGATGCGATAGGTGGCGTTGAACAGCTTGAGATCCGACGGCGGAATGGGCGGCGCCGACTCTTCACGCTTCAGGCGCAGGAAAATCGGCAGCTCCGGACGCATCTTGTGGATCGCGCGCGCCAGTCCGCCATCGGGCTCATCCAGGCCGGCACAGCTTTCCGACAACATGATTCCGCCCAGATCGATATAGGACTGCAACACCGACATCATGCGCTCTTCCTGCACCTTCAGGCCGAGCAGGTTATGGCTCTCGCAGAAAGCCTTGATGACGCCGTAACACTCGGGGTTCTGATCCAGCACCAGAACTTTGCTAAACAACTCGGAATCCATGCTCACCGTTTTCTCCGACGCGACGATTGATCGACCCTGGTCCGATCCCGCAATTTCTCGTTCCGGCGTATGGAGAACGCTGTCCGCCGCGCCCGGAGAAATGCGAATGATCAAACCAAGGAAAAAGACGGAGAATCTTCACATTGCAGTGTTACTTGCTCATGACGGCGCTTGCCGAAGAACTGCCAAGGCATCAACCTGCCCCGGATTTATATGAGCAGGAACCGATGTTGGCGCATCGACAACCCGCGCAACAAGCCCCTCTGACCGGACTATTGCGCCAGACGTCCGTGCGTCCATTGCCGGACTTTTTAGTGTGAAGACAAGATGCGCGACAAAAAATCGCGGGCGCGCTCGGATGCCGGGTTCGCAAAAAATTCTTCCTTGCGCCGGTCTTCGACGATCACGCCGTGATCCATGAAGACCACGCGATGCGCCACCTTGCGCGCGAAACCCATCTCGTGCGTAACGCACATCATGGTCATTCCCTCCTGCGCCAGTTCGACCATGACGTCGAGCACCTCGTTGATCATCTCCGGATCCAGCGCCGAGGTCGGTTCGTCGAACAGCATTGCAATCGGATCCATGCACAAGGCGCGCGCAATGGCCACGCGCTGCTGCTGGCCGCCGGACAACTGGCCCGGAAATTTTTCGCTGTGCGCACGCAGGCCGACGCGCTCAAGCAGCCGGTAGCCCTTGTGGCAGGCCTCTTCTTGCGAGCGTCCCAGCACGCGGATCTGCGCCAGCGTCAGGTTCTCGATGATGCTCAGGTGAGGAAACAGCTCAAAATGCTGGAACACCATGCCGACCTTCGAGCGCAGTACGGGAAGATTGCTCTTCGGACTGCTGACCTCGCTGTCGCCGATGAAGATCTGCCCTTGCTGGATCGCTTCAAGACCGTTGACGGTCTTGATCAGCGTCGACTTGCCGGAACCCGACGGTCCGCAGACCACCACGACTTCGCCTTTGCCGACTTCCAGCGAGCAATCCTTGAGGACCTGAAATGGTCCGTACCATTTGGAAACCTTGTTCAGCGAAATCATCGCGCTCCCTTTTTTTGCAATATTTTGACCATGCCCGATGTGGCGCCGCAGATCACGAAATACACCAGGCCCGAGAACAACACCATCTCGACCGCCGTACCGTCGCGATCGCCGATGTTGGCCGACGAACGGAAGAAATCCGCCAGACCGATGACATACACCAGCGAAGTGTCCTGAAACAGCACGATGGCTTGCGTCAGCAATAGCGGCAACATGGCGCGAAAAGCCTGCGGCAGGATCACCAGCCGCATCGCTTGCAGATACGTCATCCCCAGGGCCAGCGATGCGCCGAACTGGGCACGCGGCACCGCCTGGATGCCGGCGCGGATGATCTCCGAGTAATACGCCGACTCGAACAGCGCAAACGCCACCATCGCCGACACCAGGCGAATATCGGTAGTCGGCGGAATCCGCAGCACCGCCTGCAGCAACTGCGGAATCAGCAAGAAAAACCACAGCAGCACCAGCACTAGCGGAAACGAACGAAAAACGGTGACGAACAGGCGCGCAAAATATTCCAGCGTCCTGACGCCGGACAAACGCATCGCCGCCAGCACCGTACCGAACACCACGCCCACCGCAATCGCCAGCACCGTGATCTGCAAGGTGATCAGCATGCCGGACCACAAGGTCGGCAAGGCATGCGGCAAACCAGACCAATCCAATCGTTCCATCACTTCGCTCCCATGTAACCAGGCAGCCTGGTTTTGTTTTCCAACCAGCGCATCAGGTACATCACGCTCAGATTGATCAGGCCGTAGGCGACGGTGACGGCGATGAAGGACTCGTAAGCCTGCGCCGTGAAGTCGACCAGCTGGCGCGCCTGCGCCGACAGTTCCAGCAGTCCTATCGTCGACGCGACGGCGGAATTTTTGAAGATATTGAGAAACTCCGACGTAATCGGCGGCACGATGATCCGGAAACCCACCGGCAGCAAGATGAAGCGGTACACCTGCGCCAGCGTGAAACCCATCGCCAGGCCGGCGGCCTTCTGCCCGCGCGGCAAGGCGTTCAGGCCTGAACGCACTTGCTCACAGACGCGCGCCGCAGTAAACAGGCCGAGGCAAAGTATCGACGTAGTGTAAAACTGCAATACCGGCGCCAGCGACTTGAACCAGTCGCCGACCGCCTTGGGCAACAGTTCGGGCAGGACGATATACCAGATGAAGAACTGCACGATCAGCGGAATGTTGCGGAAGATGACCACATAGAGCGTACCGACGGCGGCCAGCCGGCGGTCCGGCAATGTCCGCAGGATGCCCATGGCGACACCGACCGCCAGCGCGATCAGCCACCCCGCCAGCGACACCGCAACCGTATTGACGAAACCCGACAGCAGCCAGCCGAGATAAGTTGAGGGTCGCCGGTGGAAACGGGTTCCAGCAAAATGCCCCAGTTCCAGTGATATGACATGGATCTTTCCTTGTAGCGATGAGTGAATCAGGCGGCGTAGTCCGGTTCGGACTTGTCGAGAATGCGCTTGATGCAGGCCAGATGCGCATGCGCGCTGGCACGGCCGCCGGCGCGCATCTGCGCGTAGGTGCGCGCCGCCATGTCCGGATCGATGATCTGCAAAGGCCGCCCGGTCGACTCCGCCAGCCGCTGCACTTCGCAGGCGCGTTCGAGGTAGTAGAGATCGTCCCAGGCTTCGGCGACGGTTTCGCCGACGACCATGACACCGTGATTTTTCATGAAGACGATATCCGCCTCGCCAATCGAAGCCGCGATGCGATCGCCTTCCGCCTCATCGAGCGCCAGTCCGTTGAAGCGCGCATCGATCGTGGTGCGGCCATAGAACTTCAATGCCGTCTGGCCGGCCCATTTGAGCGGCTCTCCCTGCACCATCGCCAGCGCCGTGGCGTTGGGCATGTGCGTGTGAAACACTACCCGGGCGCGCCTGGCATGCAGGTGAACGCGGGCATGGATATAGAAAGCCGTGATCTCCGGCACGCCCTCGCCATCGATCACATTGCCGTGGAAATCGCAGACCAGCAGGCTGGACGCCGTCATTTCCTCAAACGCATAACCGAAGGCGTTGACGATAAACAAATCATCCCTGCCCGGCACCATCGCCGAGAAATGATTGCAGACGCCTTCCTGCAGCCCGAGCCGTGCGGCCATGCGGAAACAGGCGGCCAGATCGATCCGGGTCTGCCTGATGCGTTCGGCATCGGGACTGCCCGGTGCGATGACGATCGATGCCGGTACGGTGCTTTTTTCCAGAGCGTGTGCCATGTGGTTGTCTCCTTGCGATAACCCCGGCGGCGTCGCCACCTGCGACACCGCCGTTTCACTGCGATCAATATCGGTCAGTACGCCGCTTCGTCATTCGGTTTGGCGTACAAGGCTTTCAGCTCAGGACTGATGCCAAATTCGAAGTTCAGATTCTTGGGCGGGACCGGTTGCTGGAACCACTTGGCGTACATGCCGTTGATCTCGCCGGAAGTCATCAGCTTCGACAAGGTTTCGTCGACCAGCTTCTTGAACTGCGGATCGTCCTTGCGCATCATGAAGGCGTAGGGCTCCAGCGATTGCGGCGTCCCGGTGACGATCCAGTCGCCCGGGTTGCGCGCCAGCGTGCGTGCGCCCGACAGCAGCACGTCATCCAGCATGAAAGCCTTGGCGCGGCCGGTCTGCAAGGCCAGGAAAGAGTCGCCGTAGTCCTTGGCGCTGATGATGTTCATGTTGAGATTTTTTTCAACGTTCAGACGGCGCAGAATCGCTTCTGCCGTCGTGCCGGCGTTGGTGACCACGGTGGTGTTGGCCAGATCGCCGAAATCCTTGATGCCGGAATCGGATTTCACCAGCAACTTGGTCAGCGCCAGGAAGATCGTGTCGGAGAACGCCACCTGTGCGTGACGCGCTTTGGTGTTGGTGGTGGCGCCGCATTCGATATCGATGGTGCCGTTCTGCACCAGCGTGATGCGATTCTGCGACGTCACCGGGACCAGGCGAACGGCGAGGTCCGGCTTTTTCACGCGTACTTTGACGGCGTCAATCACCTTCTGGCACAGGTCTTGCGAAAAGCCGATGACTTTCTGGTTGCTGTCGTAGTAAGAAAACGGAATCGATGCCTCGCGATGGCCGATCACCATCACGCCGCCATCGCGGATTTTGGACAGCGTCGGTCCCAGATCTTGTGCGGACGACGATTGCGCGGCCAGGGCAAGCAGCCCCGATAGTGCGAAGGACAAGGAAAAACAGCGTCGGATGTAAAACATGGTCATGCTCCCTGAGTGTGCCAAATGTTGAAATGTGCGTCGCGATGCTGTGACCGCTCGCTGATGCACGCGGTGTTGTCCTGCCGAGGACGATGCTCCTGCTTCTGTAATGCGGTGATTGGCTAGCTGGTTTGCGGCGGCTTCAGCTGCACGACGCACTCCAGCTCCACCGAGGCATTGCCGGGCAGCGACGCCACGCCGATGGCCGAACGCACATGCCGGCCGCGCTCACCGAAGACGGCGTTGATGATTTCCGATGCGGCGTCGATGACCTTGGCGTGTTCGCTGAAATCGGACGTGCTGCGGACATAGCCGGTCAGGCGAATGAATTTGTCCACGCGCGAAAGATCCCCGCCGCAGGCCGCCGCCAGAATCGACAGCAGGTTAATGAGCGACAGACGTGCAGCGTCGCATGCGGTATCGATGGAGACATCAAGCCCGACCACGCCCTGATAGCGCACCACGTTTTCAAAGCGTGGCACCTGTCCCGAAATCCACAGCTGCCGTCCATTTCCTGCATCACTGCTATTGCTGAGATCGAAGTGCGCCGGTTGCGCGTGTGTGCGCGGCATGTCATGAAAAACTTCCAGCAGCCGTGTACGAAACGGCTCGCCGACCTCGTCCAGCGGCATCCACTGGCGCTGCGCAATGGCATCAGTCATGCGCCCCTCCCGGCTGGAAATTTTCCGCCAGCGCAACGGTGCCGCCGACGAAGCAGCCGACCGGCCGGGAAGACGATGCGGCGGCGAGATCGAAGCGCACGAAGATATCCGACGGCTGCCCCATTGCACGCCCTTGATGAATCAGCACCGGCGCCGGATCGAGCCCGATCAGGCCATAGTGCAGCAGGCCGAACGTCAACGCTGCTGCAGCGATGCCGGTGGCGGCGTCTTCCGGATAACCGGACGATTTCGGAAACTGGCGCGCATCGAACTTGCGCGCCTGCCCGGCGTCGACGGCAAAGGGATACAAGCCGGTCGAACCGATCTCTTCGCACAACTTTTCGATCACGACGGAATCGGGTCTGGCGGCATCCAGCACCGCTGGACTTTTCAGAGGGATCAGGGTTTTGACACGACTGGTGCAGGCATTCAGAAAAGGCAGGTCGAGCGCATCGTCAGGTTGCAAGCCCATTGAGCGCAAAATGTCATCGCGCAACTCCGGACGCGTCAACTCGGTAACGGTGCCGCTTGGTTGCGAGATCTCAATCGACTTGCCGCCGTCGGGCTTGTCGTCCAGATAAGCCATGACCGTGCCGCTCAAGGTCTGGATCGACAGGCGACCGGACGCCAGCCTGCCGTGTCTGGCCAGCAGCCATAGCGCACCGATGGTGGCATGGCCGCACATGCTCATCTCATGGCGCGGCACAAAAAAACGAAAGCGGAAATCATTCAGGCCGGCATTGTCGGGCGCGAAGACAAACCCGCTTTCATGGCCGTAGGATTTGGCGATCGCCAGCATGTCGGCTTCGGCCAGGCCGTCGGCATGGATCACGATAGGCGCCGGGTTGCCGCCGCCGGACGAGGACGTGAAGACATTGACTACTTCTACGTGGGACATGGTGACCTTGCATCGTTGCTGATTGGGTTGCAATCAGTGTGATGCGAAGGCGACGCCGGTTCTCGCACAATCAGGCCACGTGCAGCGACATTTGCGCCATTTGCGCTGTACGCAGGCCTTAGTGATGTCGGCGACAGTCGCTGGGCAAGATGCCCAGGTATTTGCGGAAAAGCCGCGCCAGGTAGGACGGCGAATCGATGCCAACTGCCAGTCCGGCGTCCAGTGCCGACATCCCGTGCTCGCGGATCAGCCGGTGCGCGCGGTCAACACGCTGGCGGTTGGCATAATCGACCACCGTTTCCTGCGTCACGTCGCGAAACAAACGTGTCAGATGCCGTCGCGACAGATGGAACTGATGACACAAGGTATCGATGCCGTGATGCGCTTCCAGATTGTCCGTGATGAATGCCTGCACCTGGCGGATCAGCATGATGCTGTTGCCGTTCTTGCCGGCAGCGCAGAGGCGCCGGGTGCCCGCCACGATACGCATGCATTCGACGAACAGCAGGTGATTGAGATGATGCAGGCGGAGCATGTCGCTGCCGCTCTTGCTCTGCGCCGCCGGCCCGACCTTGTCGTGCAGCGCGAGGATGCTGTCAAGGATGTCGCTGCGCTGCCACTGCCCATGGCCTGCGATCTCGGCATCGAGATCCATCCCCGCGTGTTCAGGTCCGTACCGGCGCAGATAATCAGGGTCGACATACAGCGTGAGATGGCTTTCCCTGCCGTGCACGGCGGAAGTCGCGTGACCGAAATCGGGAACAATGACCGAGAACGACAAGCTGGACAAGCGGGCATGGCTGTTGCAGTCTTCGGTCGACAGCAACAAGCTGCCGTGACGCGGCAACAGCAGCATATGGCAGTCATGCGCATGCCAGTCCATCGCGTAGCCGTCCGCACTGCTCAACTCGCAATGCACGACGTCGGGCAACATGGCTGTCAGCTTGTGAGAACGGTTGATCATCGGCGTCCTTGAAGAAGGAACAAGCTTAGCGCCGCCTCCGCACAGCCGCTAGCGAATTCCTGCCGCGACTATCGATTTTCTGCCATGCCATTGCCGCGGCGCATGTCCGAAGGGGAAACGCCGAACAGACGCCTGAACGCGTAGGCAAAATGCGCCGCGCTGTCGAAGCCGGTCGCGGCCTGAATCTGCCCCACGTTCAGGTCGGTGCTGCACAGCAAGTCGCGGGCGCGATGCAACCTGGCCGACAGGACATGGCGTCCCAGCGGCATCCCTTTATGCAATTGAAACCAGCGCGCCAGCGTGCGCTCGGACAGCCGGAACGCCTCGGCGATGGCGGCCGCGGACAATTCCTCCGCCAAGTTGGTCTCGACAAAATCGCACACGGCGTCGACCAGCCCCGCTTCGCTCCACGCGACGGCGGGCGCGACGTCGGCAACGATGCGATGCACCTCGCGCACGATCAGGTCGTCAATGGCGGCGGCTTCGTAAGTCTTGCGGTTGCGGGAGCGGATGAACAGCTGACGCCGCACCAGCGCCAGCCCCGACAGATAGGTCGACTTTTGCCAGATCCGGCTGTGATCCGGCAAGCCGCCGCCGATTTTCGAAGCGTCCAGATAGTAGCAAAGATGCTCCTGCTGCCCGGCCGACTGAAAGCTGTGTATTTTCTTTCGCGGCGCCAGATAGATGCCGTTTGGAAATAAATTCAGCGTGCCCGGACGCCTGGCTCCGCCTTCGCCGCCGCTTCCGACTGCATACTGCCCGGACAGGGGAATGAACAACATATCGTCGAGATGGGCATGTGCGCCATTGCGATAGTTGTCTTGCGCATTGAACACTACGTCGCTATCCAGCATGCTTTCCTCCCGCCAAGAATTCACCTCCTGCAAGCATTTTTAATGCCATCCGGGCGAGTCCGGCGAAGGCGTCCACGCTGAAATCGCATTGGAGGCCGCCTGATCCGCTGGCGAAGAGGTCTATCGGGCAAACGATATCACGGGATGCGAAAGTCGCAACGTGCGCCGCACGTCGGCCCGCTAATAGCCCTGCGCGCTCGCCGGCGGTCGGTTTGTCTTGATCTGTTTTTTGTTCTCGGCATCGAATCCGGCGCTGTTCTTGAAGATGTTCGGCTTGCGATAGATGGCGAGAATGGTGCAACCTTCGGCGCTGTGCGTTTCGTGTTGCGACTCGGGCTTTCTCCAGACGAATTCGCCGGCGCGGCAGATGCCGTCGTGGTCCGAGAACGAACCGGAGATGACATAGCTCTGCTCGATCTCGGGATGCTTGTGAAACGGCAGCGTGGTGCCGGGCTGCCAGCGCAGCAGGCAGGTCATTTCACCGAGCTGCTTGTTCTCGTACAAGACCTTGATTTCGATACCTTCAAATTGGGACGGTTTCCATTCCATGTCCTGCGGTTTCAGATAGGTGGAACCTTGCTCGGTTGGTTGCAGATTGTCTTTCAGTCTTTCGCTGAAAGCTTTATCGATGACTTCACTCATGACGACTCCTTGAAAAGCCGGCGCGCCTGACTTGGTGCACGCGCCGGGTACGGCCTGACAAAAATGATGAAGGAATAACTACGCGGCCTGATGCAGGTCTGCAGCAGCAACGCCGCTCTGCAGATCCAGTTCGAAGCCCGGCTCGGCAACATGCACCACGACATGCGGGAAGCGCTCGCGCACCGCTTTGGCGAAGTCCGCCCACGGTTCGGAAGTGACGCCCATCATTTCGTGGAATTTTTCGTGCGGCGGATACAGCACCACCATCTTGGGATTGAGCGCCGCCACGCCGCGCACGACGTCGTCGATGAAGTTGAGCTGCATGCCGGCCAGCAGGATGTCGGTCTTGAAGCGGCGGCCCAGCGCAACGATTTCCTGATCGGTCATCTTGCTGTTGAATCCCTCGTTGTAATTGAGGATGGTGGTGCCGTCCGGCAGCTCGACATGGAAACCGGTGTAAGGCGAATAAAACGGCGCGTTGGTGGCGCTGCTCCAGGCCCAGGCCAGTTGCGTGGTGTTGCCCTGAAATACCGCCTTGGTCAGCGCCTTGTACAGGTTGATGTCGCGGTGCTGCCATGGCAAGGCCGTGATCTTGAATCCCGGCACGCTGGTTTTTTCAAACGTGGCGGGATTAATCGGGCGCAGTTTGTCGACGCCGAACTTGTGGCGGCGCTGCATGAAGCGGCACAGCGATGGTGCGCCGATGACCAGTGCGCCGGTCTTCTTCGCCACTTCCGGCACGTCGAGGAAGTGCTCTTCGTGGCCGTGCGTGACGCAGATGTAGCGCGCCGTTTTGAAGTCGTCCAGATGAAACCATTCAGCGCCGCAATACGGGCGATAGAACGGGTCGAAGAACAAAGCGCCGTCGGCGGTTTCCAGCGAGATGCTGGACCAGCCGAAGTATTTCAGTTTGGCCGATTTAGAAGATATTGAAGGTTTTGATGACATTGTGCTCATGATGATCCTTACCTGGTATTAGCTGATTTCAATGATTGCTTCGATTTCCACCGCGACGTTGAGCGGCAAAGAACTGACGCCGATCGCCGCGCGCGCATGGCTGCCGCTCACGCCGAACAGGCGCACGAACAGATCCGAGGCGCCGTTGACGACCTTGGCGGCATCGGCAAAATCGCCTGTGCAGCGGACGAAACCGCCCACGCGCACGATCTGCGTCACGCGTTCCCAGTTGCCGTCGACGGCCAGCTTGAGCTGCGCCAGTACATTGAGCGCGCACTGCTGTGCGGCGACGTAGGCGTCGTCGATGGAAACGTCGTCTCCGAGGCAGCCGATCAAGGTCGGTTTGCCGTCTTTCAAGGGCAATTGCCCGGAGACATACACCAGGTTGCCGCTGCGTTTGTAGCCGACAAAGCTGGCGCTGCTGACGGGGAGTTCAGGCAGCACCAGTTTCATTTCGGCGAGTTTCTTTTCCAACATAAGTCTCCTCTGTCGTCGGGTTGGGTTTCAGTTAATCAAAGATTCATTTTTGGTTTCGCGGGCAAAGAACGCCGCCAGCAAGGTAATCAGCGCCAGCACGATCAGCATGATCGAGACGCCCGCCGTGCCGCCCATGTAGCCCGCCAGCGCAGTGGCCAGCACCGGCGAAAAGCCGCCGCCGATGGCCGCCGCCACCTGGAAGCCGAACGAGGCGCCGCTATAGCGCACGTTGGCGCCGAACAGCTCGGGGAAGTAGGTCGCTTCCGGCGCGAACATCAGACCGTGGCCCATGCTCATGGCGACCACGACGGTCAGGATCACCGCTTCAGGCGTCTTCAGGTCGAGCAGCCAGAACAAGGGATAGGCGAAGGCAATGGTGAAGATCGCGCCGATGAAATACAGCGGACGGCGACCCACGACGTCCGACAGCCAGCCGAACAGCGGAATCGTGATCAGCTCGACCAGCGCGGCAATCAGGATGGCGTCGAGGATCAGCGACTTGGGCAGCTTGAGCGTGCCGGTGGCGTAGACCACGATGAACACGGTCAGCATGTAGACCCACGACACCTCCGAAATCTTCAGGCCGATGGCGACCAGAAAGCTGCGTGGATGACGCACGATGGCTTGCCACACCGGATTTTTGACGATCTCCTGGCGCGCTTTCATGCGCTCGAACACCGGCGACTCGGTCACATTGGCGCGAATGAACATGCCCAACACGATCAGTACCGCACTCACCAGAAACGGTACGCGCCAGCCCCAGCTCAGGATGTCGGCTTCCGGCATTTTGGACACTGCACCGAACACCAGCGTGGCGATCACCAGCCCCAGCGGAAAGCCGACCTGGACGAAGCTGCCGTACAAGCCGCGACGATTCCTGGGCGCATGCTCCAGCACCATCACGGCTGCGCCGCCCCACTCCCCGCCCAGGCCGATGCCCTGGATGAAGCGCAAGCTCACCAGCATGACCGGCGCCCAGATGCCGATCTGGCTGTAGGTCGGCAACACGCCGATGAGGAAGGTGCCCAGCCCCATCAGCACCAGCGTCAGCATCAGGATGGATTTACGGCCAAGTCGGTCGCCGTAGTGGCCGAAAATGGCGCCGCCCAGCGGCCGCGCCAGAAAACCGACGGCGTAACTGCCCAGCGCCGCGAGCGTGCCCAGCAAAGGATCGATGTTGGGGAAAAACAGTTTGTTGAAAACAAGTGCCGCGGCCATGCCGTAAATCAAAAAGTCATACCACTCGATGATGGTGCCGATCGAGCTTGCAAAAACGACGGATCGGATGCTTTTCGGCTGTTCGATCGTTTGCCCGACGGTGCGGGCGCCATAACTGGTAGTCATGCTGGTGTCCTTTAGAAAGCAGTTTTCGCTGCAGATTTCGCTGCAGTTTTCGTGTAACTCCTTGGGTTGCACCGACACACCAAAAGTGATCATATTAGGAAACTTCCGCCCAATATTGGCACATAAATTCAACTTGCACCATCACCATTGCACGCCAATATTCCTATATTATGGCGCTTTCAGGTCGATATCAGCAGATTGAGCATATTTCATGCCATGAAACATTTATATGAAATGTTTCATGCAAATTCAACTTATTACCGGAGGGGAAATGTTTTTTGGAGTCTATTTATATGAAGGCGTCGAGCCGATCGACCTGGCGACCGTGGGTGTGCTGTCCATGGCGCGGCGTATCGCCCCGGAGATCCGGTTTTGCACCATCGCTCCGCAGGCCGGCGCGGTGCGCCTGTCCAACGGACTGACGGTGCTGGCCGATTTCGGGATTGCCGATGCGCCGGCGGTGGATGTGCTGATCGTCACCGGCGGCCCCGGATGGCAGGCGCAGACTCGGGATGAGGCGACGCTGGCATTCCTGCGCCGGCGCGCAGCCGATACCTTGCTGGCGTCGGTCTGCACGGGCGGCATGATCCTCGCCGCCGCCGGCGTCCTCGACGGCAAGACGGCGACCACCAAGCGCGAAGTCGTACCGCCCGAACATCCGCCGATCGAGGCAATGCGCGCAGACTATCCGGCGATCGATGTGCAGAACGCCATGCTGGTCGACAATGGAAGTATCATTACGGGCGGCGGCGTGACGCTGTGCATCGACGCCACCTTGTATATTCTGGAAGCATGCCTGGGGCCGCAAGTCGCAGCGGAAACCGCCCGGATCATGGAATACTCACGGGCGCGCACGGCCAACAGCGAGCAGTTTCCTTCAATCATCAACGACTCAGCGAATGACGGACGAGATAGATTCAAACAAAGAAGATGCGCCGACAGCCATTGAGCTGCAACTGGGAAAACGGATCTCCAAACTGCGCGCAGCGCGCGGCCGCACGCAGGATCAGCTGGCGGCTGCCACCGGCTTCACCAAAGGATATCTGTCGAAGATTGAAAACTCCAAAGTGATCCCGCCGATCGGCACGCTGGTCAAGATCGCCCAGGTGCTCGATACCGACGTCGCCGATCTGCTCGAGCCGGAAGACGCGCCCGACCAGAACGACGCCATCTGCGTGGTCCGTTCATGGCAGCGCGAAGCCGTCATCAAGGGCGGCAGCTCGTTCGGCTACGACTATGCCGCGCTGGCGCACAAGCGCCATCACAAGCAGATGGAACCCTTCATCATGGTGTTCCCGTCGAAGGTGGATCGCGACATCCGCTTCGAACACGAGGGCGAAGAATTCATGTTCATCCTCGACGGCGAAGTCGAGTTCGAAGCCACCATCGACGGTCGCAACAAGACCTGGATTCTGGCCCCGGGCGACAGTGTTTATTTTGATTCGCGCACGCCCCATCGCGGACGCAGCCTCAGCGGAGAATCGCGCGCACTGGTGGTGATCTACCGCTCGAAAGCGACGGCGATACCGTAAGACGCCGGAGAGAATCCTTCAGGTGGAACTCGGAACTAAGACAGCGTTTTATTAAGCTTTTCCAGATCGGCCATCATGCGCTCATATTCGGGCTTGCTGACCGAACATCCGTGGGCGATCGCCTCGCTGACACGCACGCCGGCTTCGCGCATGGCTTCGCCTGCAGGCGTCAGATTGAGGATCAGGTTGCGCTCGTCGCGCGGGTCGCGCGTGCGGCTGATGAGGCCTTCCCCTTCCAGGCGCTTGATCAATGGCGTGACCGATCCCGAATCCTGCTGCAGGCGCTGCGCCACGTCTTTCACACCCAGCTCCTGCTGCTGCCAGAGCACCACCATCACCAGGTATTGCGGATACGTCAGGTTCAGCGGCGCCAGCAAGGACTTGTAGAGCTGGGTCATTTTCAGCGACGTGCTGTAGAGCGAGAAGCACAGATGCTGCTCAAGTGTGGGCGGTACAAATTTGGCCATGACAAAGATGCTGCGAAAGTCGGAATCCCCTAGCCTAACGGCTCCGCCCCGGCAAAGCAAATTGCGATTGCTGTTACGCGTCGCAAGGGTTGCAATGCTTGCGACAAATGGGAACAGACGGGCGACCGGCAAGGCCGGCCCCCATCAACTCCGAAGATAAGCGAACGCTGCAGATTAACGCTGTGAAGCCGCAAAGATTACTTCAGCGACTTTTTCCGGTTGCGACACCATCGGCACGTGGCTGGTGTTCAAGACCGTGGTGGTGGCGTTGATTTTCTTCGCGAATGCCTGCTCCAGTTCCGGCGCGATCATGCGGTCCTGCTTCGACACGATGTAGTAATTCGGCTTGTTTCTCCAGGCAGCGACGGTGGTTGGTTCGCCGAACGCCTTGGCGCTGATCGGACCTTGGGTTGCAGCGATCAGCGCAGCCGTGGCAGGCGAGACATCCTGTGCGAAATTCTTGGCGACCGAGTCAGCCGGCAACCACAGGTAACCCGCGGCATCCATCTGCAGTGTGGCGATACCTGGAGGAACGGCATATTCCTTGCCGAGCGCGCCGGCGGCCTCGCCTTCCGAAGGTGCAAATGCTGCGACATAGACCAGCGCCTTGATCTTGTCGCTGGTGCCGGCTTGCGTGATTACCGTGCCGCCCCAGGAGTGGCCGACCAGCACGACTTTGCCCGTCTGCGCATCGACCACGCGCTGGGTGGCGGCGACGTCGTCGGCCAGCGAAGTCAGCGGATTCTGTACCGCGACGACTTTCAAGCCTTTGGCTTGCAACAGCGGAATCACCTTCTCCCAGCTCGATCCGTCGGCAAACGCCCCGTGAACCAGGACGACGGTGGTGGCGTCGGAAGCGACGGGCGCAGCCTGCACACTGATTGCAGCGGCAGACAACAAGGTGGAAACGAGAACGGCGTTGGCGATGGAGGTCAGTTTCATGATGATTCTTTCAAGGAATAAATTACTTAGCACGCTAAGTGATTGAGATTTAAAAACTCCTTTAAAAGGAGTCCGGCGACAGCACGGATAGAAATATATCGCACAATTAATTAGCGCGCAATGTTATTTTTAAAAATACGTCGATTGATAACGAGCATGTAGACAGGAACACTCCGACGCGCGCCTCAACATGCGCCCCGGACATCCCGGCTTATCAAGCGCCCTCTTCTAAGCCTTTGATTTATAAGGACAGAAATAAAAAGTCGGCTAAAAACTCCCCAGACTCGATTAAATTGCACATCGCCGACGTTAGATATTTTCATCTACATTCCGGCAAAGTTGTTTGATGGTCTTACCAATTAATTGGTACTATCTCGATTCCCAAGCAGGACTACGCGCCGCACATTTGCCAAGATGGCGCTTTATTCTTTAGATCAACCACCAAAGGAAGAGCAATGAAATTACTCCGTTACGGCCCTGTCGGCCAAGAAAAGCCAGGCATCCTGGATCAGGCTGGCAAGATTCGCGATCTGTCGGCGCACGTCAAGGACATCAACGGCGCAGCATTGGACGACGCGACGATCGCCAAGATCCGCGCGCTGGATCTGCAAACCCTGCCGGTGGTGGACGGTAATCCGCGTATCGGCGCCTGCGTCGGCAACATCGGCAAGTTCATCTGCATCGGCCTGAACTACGCCGACCACGCCGCTGAATCCAACCTGCCTATCCCTGCTGAGCCGGTCGTGTTCAACAAGTGGACTTCGGCCGTGGTCGGTCCCAACGACGACGTCAAGATTCCACGCGGCTCCAAGAAGACCGACTGGGAAGTCGAACTGGGCGTGGTCATCGGCAAGGGCGGCGCCTACATCGAAGAGAAAGATGCACTGTCGCACATCGCCGGCTATTGCGTCGTCAACGACGTGTCCGAGCGCGAATTCCAGACAGAACGCGGCGGCACCTGGGACAAGGGCAAGGGTTGCGACACCTTCGGTCCTATCGGTCCATGGCTGGTGACGCGCGATGAAATCGCCAACCCGAACAACCTGCAACTGTGGCTGGAAGTCGACGGCAAGCGCTACCAGAACGGCAACACCAACACGATGATTTTCAATGTGCCGTTCATCATTTCCTACCTGAGCAAGTTCATGAGCCTGCAGCCTGGCGACGTGATCTCGACAGGCACGCCTCCAGGCGTCGGCATGGGCGTCAAGCCTAATCCGGTGTATCTGGTTGCCGGTCAGACGATGCGTCTGAGCATTGAAGGGCTGGGCGAGCAACAACAAAAAACCATCAACGCCTAAAACCTGTTCCTGCGCCTACTGCGAGACCATGATCCGCTGCCGGGCGGTGCTCAGGATCCTCACGTACTTTAAGTACGTTCCGGTCCTTGCGCTCCGGCCGTCAACGGCTGATGGCCTCTCGCTACGGCGCAGAAA
Source organism: Herbaspirillum rhizosphaerae (assembly GCF_001189965.1). Taxonomy (GTDB): domain Bacteria; phylum Pseudomonadota; class Gammaproteobacteria; order Burkholderiales; family Burkholderiaceae_D; genus Herbaspirillum; species Herbaspirillum rhizosphaerae. Next base: position 67,470 of record NZ_LFLU01000001.1, on the reverse strand, counting down.
CAGGTTTGCACTAATTAGCCGTCCACAGAAGGCGGAAAAAATACACGGGTTTCCTCAAGAGTAAAGAGAACGGAGTCAACATGAATCACTACGATTTCCAGGGTCGCAGCGCGATCATCACCGGCGGCGCGCAGGGCATCGGCTTTGCCATCGCTGAACGTCTGCTGCAAGGCAAGGCCAAAGTCGTCCTGTGGGATATGGACGAGAAGGTATTGCAGGAAGCGCGCGTCAAGCTGGAACCGCTGGGCAACGTCGAAACCGTGGTCGTCAACATCGGCGACCAGGCTGCCGTACAACGCGCCATCGAAGCCACTGAAAAAGTCACCCAATCGATCGACGTGCTGGTGCACAGCGCCGGCATCGCCGGCCAGAACGGTCTGGTTGCGGAGTACTCGCCGGAAGAATGGCGCCGCGTCATCGACATCGATCTGAACGGCGCGTTCTACGTCAACCAGGTGGTCGTGCAACGCATGATCGCGCAAAACTACGGCCGTATCGTCAACGTTGCGTCGATCGCCGGCAAAGAAGGCAACCCGACCGCATCGGCCTACAGCGCCGCCAAAGCCGGCCTGATCGCCCTGACCAAGAGCCTCGGCAAAGAAACCGCGACCAAGAACATTTCCGTCAACGCGATCACGCCTGCGGCTGCACAAACCCGCATCCTGGAGCAATGCACCCAGGCGCACATCGACTACATGCTGTCGAAGATCCCGCGCGGACGCTTCGTCAAAGTGGAAGAAATCGCGGCGATGGTGACCTGGCTGGTCTCGGAAGAAAACTCGTTCACCACCGGCTCGGTCTTCGACCTGTCGGGCGGCCGCGCGACTTACTGATCCTGCCGAAAAGTAGCACCTGCAGTACGGATAGCACCAGCGGTGCATCGCCATATCGAACATGCGCCGCGCTATCCCAAAAAAATAACAATATTTCCAGCCTGTCTCCCGGCGCCGCCACAAGCACCGCCGGTGGTCATGCTGCGCCTTTTTTAATGTTTCAGAGGAGAGAGAAATGGCAGCAGTCCCCTATCCGGCCACCGCGCTGGATATCCAGGAATCCAGTCTTTACCGCCGCATCACCCTGCGCTTCGTGCCGCTGCTGGTGATCTGCTTTGTGTTCGCTTACCTTGATCGCGTCAACATCAGCTTCGCCAAGCTGCAGATGCAGCAAGACCTCGGCTTTTCCGACGCCGTCTACGGCCTTGGTGCGAGTATTTTTTTCGTCGGCTACTTCCTGTTCGAGATTCCGAGCAACATGATCTTGCACAAGGTCGGTCCGAAGCGCTGGATCGCCCGCATCATGGTCACCTGGGGCATCGCCTCGGCGGCGATGATGTTCGTCACCAATGAAACCGGGTTCTACATCCTGCGCTTCCTCATCGGCAGCCTGGAAGCCGGCTTCGTTCCCGGTGCGCTGTACTTCTTCACCAACTGGTTCCCGTCGCAACGCCGCGGCCGCATCAACTCGCTGTTCATGGCGGCGATCGCCGTGTGCGGCATGATCGGCGGCCCGATCTCGGGCGGCATCATGAAGTTCACCCACGGCGTGAGCTCACTGCACGGCTGGCAATGGCTGTTCCTGCTGGAAGGGATTCCATCGATCGTGCTCGGCGTGATCTGCTGGATCGTCATCGACAACAAGATCGAAGATGCACGCTGGCTGAAGGACGATGAAAAGAAACTGCTGCTGGCGCGTCTCGCCGCAGAGCCGAAGAGCGAAGCGGTGCATTCCTTCCGCGACGCCCTGAAGCAGCCGTCGACCATCACCATGTCGCTGATCTATCTGGTGCTGGCTTCCGGCATCTACGGCCTGGTGTTCTGGATGCCGCAACTGATCAAGACCGCCGGCACCGACGACACCTTCATCATCGGCCTGATCACTGTGATCCCTTACCTGTGCGCCGCCATCGGCATGATCCTGATCGGCCGCAGCTCGGACCGCACCGGCGAACGCCGCTGGCATCTGGCCGGCTGCGCACTGGCCGGCGCGCTGGGCTATGCCGTCAGCGCCTACTTCGGCAACAACACGCTGGTGCTGGTGGTCGGCCTGTCGTTTGCCGCCACCGGTATCATCGCCGGCATCGGCCTGTTCTGGATCCTGCCGCCGCGCGTGCTGACCGGCGCCGCTGCTGCAGGCGGTATCGCGCTGATCAACTCGGTCGGCCAGCTGGGCGGCATCATCACGCCCTACATGGTCGGCAAGATCCGCGACATGACCGGCAGCGCATCGCTCGGTCTGTACGTCGTCGCGCTGGAATGTCTGCTCGGCGCAGCGCTGTTGCTGTGGGCGCTGCCGAAGCGCATCTACTTCCGCGAACCGGCAGAGAAATAAGCATCCTGGCAAGCGTTCTTCACAGACGAAAAAAAACACCCCTCTAGAAGGGGTGTTTTTTTGCCTGCTGAGTTTGCGCAGTTACGTCAGTCGCACCGGATCAGCGGGAATGTCTTTCATGCGGCGTGGCGCATGCCCCACCTGCACGGCGTCATGAGTGAGCTTGAACACGCTGACGATACGCGCCAGATTGTCGGCCTGCTGTTGCAGCGATTGCGCAGCGGCGGCAGCTTCTTCCACCAGGGCGGCATTTTGCTGCGTCACGCTATCCATTTGCGTGACGGCATGCTTGACCTGATCGATGCCTTCGCTCTGCTCGCGGCTGGCCGACGAGATCTCGCTGACCACGTCCGTGACGCGCTTCACGCTCGCCACCACGTCGTTCATGGTGACCCCGGCTTTTTCCACCAGGCGCGTGCCGGCGCCGACTTTCTCTACCGAGTCGCCGATCAGCGTCTTGATTTCCTTCGCGGCGGCAGCGCTGCGCTGCGCCAGGCTGCGTACCTCGGATGCCACCACTGCAAAACCGCGGCCTTGTTCGCCGGCGCGCGCAGCTTCCACTGCGGCATTCAGCGCAAGGATATTGGTCTGAAAGGCGATGCCGTCAATTACGCTGATGATGTCGACAATCTTCTTCGACGACGCGTCGATGGAGCGCATGGTGGAAATCACTTCGCCGACCACGTCGCCGCCTTCTGCCGCCACGGTCGAGGCCGAACTAGCCAGCGCATTCGCCTGCACGGCGTTCTCGGAATTCTGTTTCACCGTCGCCGACAATTGCTCCATCGCGGCGGCGGTCTGTTCCAGCGAGCTGGCCTGTTCTTCGGTGCGTGATGACAAATCCAGGTTGCCGCTGGCGATCTCGCCGGAGGCGGTGGCAATCGCGTCGGTGCCTCCGCGCACGTCGCCGACGATGCGCAGCAGACTGCCGTTCATATCCTTCAGCGCGCTCAGCAGCATGCCGACTTCATCCTTGCTCCTGACGACGATGCGCGCCGTCAGATCGCCGTCGGCAATCCCGCGCGCCACACCCACCGCCACCGTCAGCGGGCCGGTGATGTTGACGGTCAGATACCAGGCGCTACAGATGCCGAACAGCAGGATCAGCACGCCGAGCACGATCAGCAAGCTGCGGCCGGTCTGCGCCATGCGTTCGATATCGGCGGCGGTGTCGTCGATGCTCTTGCGCTGCATCGTCAGCAGGTTTTGCAAGGCATCCTTCAGGTCATTGGCGCGCGGCATGAAGGCGTTTTCCAGCAGGCGGTTCGCTTCTTCCAGATCGCCGGCGGCCTTGGCCTTGCGCATCTGGTCGCGCGCCACGACGTACAGCGAACGCTGCGTCTCGATCTTCTTGAACAGCGTCAGCTCCTGCTCGCTTTCCAGGATCGGTTGCAGCTTCTTGAGCAACTCGGTCGAGATCTTCGACGACGCCGCATCTTCCTTGGCGAAGAACGGCGCCAACGCCGGGTCGCTGCTCTTGGCGATCGCAGTCACGCGCGTGATGGAGGTTTGCACGATCGGAAACCAGTCGCTGATCAGGCGTTCTTTTTCCAGCGGCCGCTGCATCATGGCCTTGGTCGCATCGGTCACGCTTTGCAGGCGCCAGATGCCGATGCAGATGATGGTGATGGCCAGCAGCAAAATAACGGAGAATCCCAGCGCAAGCCGTTTGCCGATTTTCAGATTGGCGATGATGTTCATGAACGTCTCTATTTTTATAAGATGATGGATTGACAATAAAGCGGATAGCCAGATTGACAACATGGATTGCCGATTGATGGATATACCCGGCAAATGGCGGGCCAGTATAGCTTTGGCGCAACTGCATCATTCCTTTGATCAACGAGGGAAATTGGCGGCAGAAAAGAAAAAGCCGGCAGGGCCGCCGGCTTGTCTGGTTTTCTCTTCACGTGTTTTATTTCATGCATGACAACCATGACGGCTGCAGATCACCATCCGCAGCGAAGCGATACTGTCCTTGCTCCCAGCCCCAGCCGAACAGCATCAGCACGCTGTTGTAATAGCCCTGGTCGCTGCTCTTGCTCCACTGCTCCTGCACCAGCTGCTGCTGGCCCTTGAGCGCCGCATCCAGTTTCAGGCTGCGCAGATACGGCAGCAGGCCGGCCGAGAAACCGACCGGCCCCTTGCCCTCGGCCGCGCCGCTGACGGTGTCGACCTTTTCCGGCGGCGCACCGTTGGCCGCCACGTGACGCGCCATACCCTGCAAACTGTTGCGCCATGCCTGCGCCAGCGGATCGCCGTCATCCGTCATGCCGGCCCACAGATAAGTGCGAATGGCGTCGTAGCTGCCGATGCCTCTGGTCTGCTCATCCGGCATGAAACCTTGCACCGCCTGATAGGCAGCCCAGTCGGGAACATAGCCTTGCGGCGACGATGATCGGATCAATTGCTGCGCCGTACCGATCAAGGCATTCCACGGCCCCGCCGCATCGACGCGCGCCAGCTTGCGCAACAGAGGTAACGGCAGATAACTCGGATTCAGGCGCCACGTCTCGTTGGCAAGGGCGAAGCCTTCCGGCCCCGGCAACAGCATCGCTCCCAGCTTCGGCAAATCGGTGATTTCCTTGTCCTTGATTTGCGCCAGCAAGGCCATGCCGGCTTTCTGATAATCGAGCATGCGCCACAGACGTCCGGCTTCCAGCAAGGCATAGGCGAACCACAGATCGGCGTCGGAAGCGGAATTCGGATCGAGCACGCCGTAGCTGCCATTGTCTCGTTTGCCCCATTGCCAGGCCGGCAACCTGTCGCTTCCCGCGCCGAGGTTGTCGCGGCTCCAGCGCCACAGCCGGGCGAACTGCTCGCGGTCGTTGGCGACCAGCGCAAAGAACATGCCGTAAGACTGCCCTTCGGAAGTGCTCTGCTGATTCGCTACCGACTGGTCGACGACACGTCCGTCGCTCTGGATGTGATGTTGCACAAACGCCTGCCATTGCGGCCACGCCTTGCAACTCTGCGCCATTGCCGGACCGGCTGTGGCCGATAAAGCCAGCGCAGCCGATGCCGCCAGAAAATCACGTCGCAACATCATTACCGTCCGTCATCCAGTTGCCCGTAAAAGTCGCGCGTGTTCTTCGGCAAGTCGCGGCTGAACACGGCGCCTCGATCCGAGAAGAAATAACGCAGGAACAGCATCGCCGCGTATTGGCGATCGCGCCCCGGCGTCACGTTGAGATCGCCCTGTGCGCCGATCTGCCAGCGCGTCCCGATCTGTTTTACCACGGCCAGCTGCAGATGTGCGTACATGCCGCTGTCGCTGCTGCCGCTGTAGCCGCAATTGATGGCGCTGCGGTTGACGGACGCATACGGTGTGGACAAGGCAAGCGGCAAACACGATGAGGCCGATTCGCTCGAACTGTTCCAGCCGAGTTCCAGATTGCCCGACCATTGGCGATCGCGTCCTTCCAGCGTCAGGAACTGCGAGGCGATACCCGCGCTGACTGAACGCTGCGGGCTATAGTAGCCGCCCAGCCCCCAGTCGTAGTGGTTCTGGTTATTGTCGTAGTGCAGGTAATGCAGCGCCGGGCCGACATTGAAGTAGTCGAAGCCTTGCCACTTGAGGTTGTAGCCCGCGCCGAGGTCGAGCGACGCCGCCTTGTTGTTCTGCACATTGCGGCCGTTGAACTGCGCCAGCTCGGCGCCGGCCGAGATGCTCCAATCCGGCGTCGCCTGCCACAAGGCGCGCGCGCCGATGGCGTTGCGACGCACGTCGCCCCACCACTGATCGCTGCCGGGCAAGCGCATGCCGCGCCATGACAACAAGGAGTCGCGCACCGGATTGCTGCCGGCGTAAGTTGACCAGCTGCCCCATGCGGTTTGCTGCGCGATGCTGAACTGGCCGTGCACATCGGTGCCGCCTGCGCCGCCATCCGTCGCGCCCAGCGCCGCCTGCCAGCTCAGGCGACCGAGGCTGGTCAGCCAGATGCTGTCATCGATAGCGAACCACAGATCCTGTGCGCTGACCTTACCTGACGCACGATAGTTCGCCGGCACGCCGATCGCCTGCGCCACCGGTGGCGCGCCGACCGTTCCCGCATCCAGCATCAGCTTGCGGAAGCGCAGATTGTATTGACGCGTGCCGTCTATCCACTCGCCGCGTATCGATGGCGCGAAAGTCTCCAGATGTCCCTGACCGTCGGCGCCGGCGTGATTCGAGAAAGTGAAACCGCTCGTGACCGAGGCCGCGTCAATCCCCTTGAGATTCTGCGGCAGATAAGACGGCAGACTCTTCTTCAGATCGATTGCCATGGCGGGATTGCCGCTCTCCAGTTGCTGCACGCTTTGTTCAGTTTTGCGCTGCAAGACGTAGGCGTCGACAAATTGTTTGCGGTAATACAGTTGCTGGCTTTGCAGCGCCGTGAGGTAGTCCTGCAACGGCGACTCCTGCGCTTCCGGCGCGCTGCTCAATTCCACCAGGCGGCCGCGTGCACCTTCGCTGAGCGCCCAGCCTTCGGCGCTGGCGGCGTCATGCTTGCTGCGGTATTGCGCGGCGAACAGCGCCGACGATTGTTCGTACTTGCCGAGGCCGTAGAGATTCCAGCCCCGCAGTTGTGCAGTCTGCTGTGCGCTCGCACCGAGCCGTTCGGCATCATCCAGCGCGCGCAGGCTCGCGGCGAAATCCTTCTGTTGATTCAGGGCATCGGCACGCAACATGCTCAAGCGCGCACTCTGCGGTTTGGCGCGCGGATCGGCGGCGACCAGCACTTGCTTCAGGATGGCTTCAGAAGCGGCAAGATCTTTTTTATCAAGACGGATCTGCAGCAAACCCAGTTGCGCATCGACGCTGTTCGGCGACCAGTCGCGTGCGCGCAGGAACCAGGATTCGGCATCCTCGCTGCGCTGATGCGCCAGCATGATCCAGCCGCTCAGCGTGGCCGCTGCACTGTCGCGATAAGCGTCGATTTGCGGCGCCATCTGTTGCGCCAGTTGCAGGCCGTCGTCGCTCTCCGGCGCCAATGCGGCCAGGCGTGTCAGGTCGCGGTCGTATTGCAGCCGGGTGAATTTGCTGTCGCTGTCGGGGTCCCGCTTGCCGGATTGCGCTTCGACGGCAATCAATTGCGTCACGCCGTCGCTGTCCGCGCCCAGGTTCTGCTGCGCCATGTACAGGGTGACGATGCGATTTGCGGCCGGCGTGCAATCTGGGAAGACGGAACGGTACAGCGCCAGCGCCTGTTCCTTGCGATCCGCCCGGGCCAGTACTTCCGCTGCGCGCCACAAGCGATCGATGCGGGCGCAGGAAAATTGTTCGGGATATTTTTGCAGCGCCTGTCCGATGTCGTCGGCATCCGCACGGGAAAACGCCGACTCGATATCGGCATCCTGCTGCTGGCGGCCGCGTTCCGCCAGCAAGGCAGCGGACGGCGTCCAGTCGGGATGTTGTTTGCGCAGCGCAGCGAGGTTCTGATCGAACTGCATCAGGCGCCGGGCGCGCAACAGGTTCCACAAGGGCCGGTCGTCGACGCCGCTGGCGGTTTCCGGCGCGGCGGCGGGCCTGGCCTGTTCCTGCGCGTCGCGTTGCAGGGCTTGCTGCACCTGCCGGCGCGTGGTCTGCGCCGTCGATCGCGCATCGCGCTCGCGTCGCTGCACATCCTGCCGTACTTGCTGTTGCGTCCGTCGCTGCACCTGCGCGCCATTGCCCTGACTGACCACGACATCGCTGCCGCTGCGCTGCTGGACAAGGTTTTGCGGCGCGCGCTGAACGGCGGCGACATTGCCCTGCTGCGCCATGCTGTCCGGCGTCGTCAGCATCAGGCCGCCCATGCCAAGCAGCACGATTGCGGCGGAGCGGCCCGAAGTCGTCTTCAACGGCATCGCTCGTCTTCCCTTATACGCCGTCGAGATTGCGGCGGCGACGCAGATGCGCACGCAGCAAACGCCAGCACAGCAAAGCCAGGATCGCCAGGGCAACCACGCTCACGCCGTACAGCGTCCACGGATATTTGGAGCCGATGTAGCCGAGATATTCGGCCTTGCCGATATGCCCTTCTTCATAGGTCGCACCGATACGCTGGGTCGCGACGTCCGGCTTGCCCAGCGTCAGCAGCGTCACATCGCCGGCCATGTTGTTCCAGTAGTTCGACGCCACCAGCTGGCTCATGCCCTCTTGCAATTGTGCCGGATTGGCCGAGGCGAATACGGTCGTCGTGGCGCCGCCCAGTTTCTGCGAGCGGAACTGCATCACCAGCAACTGATGCGCCAGCCTGGCGTCGCCGCTGACCACCGTGTTGAGGTAATCGGCGTCGGTGTTGCTGCGATTGGTGCCGGCCAGGGTCTGGAACTGCTGGCGGAACCAGCCCGACTCCTGCGACGGCGTCGCCATCGGGATCGAGGCGCCGGCGAACGTCAGATTGCCGTCCAGCTTCCACGGCGCATCGGCCAGCACATCGCGCGGCAGCGTAGCGGCATTGCCCACCACCAGCACACTGCGGTCCGCCGCCGGCGCACCGAAGGTCACTTGGGCGGCGCTCATCGGAACGGTCTGTTTCTGCGCCAGCTTGGCGAGCAAGGTCCAGGCCGCACCGATGGTGGCGCTGTCCTTGTCCGCGACTTGCAGGCTCAGATGACTGCCGTCGCTTTGCGTCACATACGGAAAGGCGTTGCTGGAGAAGCGCGCCAGGTCGGGCAATTCGGCGAAGCGATAGATGTAGGGAACCTTCACCGACGAACTGTCGAACAGGGTCATCAGCAGGGGACCGGTCTGCGAGCACAGGCGGTCCGGCAACACCACCGGGCGGAAGGACAGCACATTGGCGCCCGGACGGAAATTGCGCAGCGGCAGGCTCAGGCGATAGTTTTCGTAGTAGCCGCCCTGACGCTCATCGATCGTGATCGAACGCTGGAATACGTCGTTCAGATACAGATTGACCATCGACTCCGAATTGATCTTCGCGCCCTGCGAGAAATTCAGACGGAACTCCATCTGCGCATCTTCCTGCGCATAGACGTCCGGCGGCAGGTTGACGTTGACTTCGGCCGGCGCATTGCCGCTGAAAGCGCCGGTGTTGAATCCGAGTTGCTTGAAGTTGTAGGTGCCCTGCGCAGCGATGTTGGCTTGCGGCAGATAGGCCGGCATCCTGGGCGGCGTGAAGCTGTCGATGTTCCACTGGCTCTGCGACGGGAACTCCAGACGCTGCCAGGCGAACACTTCCGCCGCGCGCTGCACTTCCTTGTCGTCGCGGCCGGAGACGATCAGCATGACGTGCTGCCCGTCCGGCATCGGATATACCGCGAGGAAGCTGCCCTTGATCTGTTCAGCGATCTTCGGATCGAGGAAAGGCTTGAGCGATGCCGCCGTGCCCACCAGCAGATTGTCGGCGCCCGCCAGCGAGGTCAATGCCAGGCCAGGCGTGGCGCCACCGCCGTTGCCGCCGCTGCTCGCTTGCGCATCAAGCTGGCGGATGGCCGGCATCAGATAGCGCATCTTCAGGCCGATGCCTTGCGCCAGCATGCCGCCCGCACTCAGCGCAGCATCGGTGCCGGGATGGGCGGCGGTGACGATGTTGATCTTTGGCAGCGTCTGCACCTTGGGATCGAAGATGTCGTTCAGATCGGACAATTGCAAGGTCTGCGGCGTCAGCGGCTTCATCTCGGTCTGCAGCTTCAGCACCGAGGCCGTGGTGTCGATTTCGGTCCACAGTTCCGGCGCATTCGGATCTTCGCACTGACTGTCCTGGCTATGCTGCGCCACGCGGAAAGTCATCTGGTTGTAGCCAGGTTGCAGCAGCTCGGCCGGCAGGCGAATGTCGGCGGTGATTTCCGGCTGTCTGGCCGACAACTGCAATTGCGCGACGGTGCGGTTGTTGACCCGCACCACCAGCTGCGAGCGGTCGTTGATGGAAATCGAATTGGTCGTCACCAGATGCAGCACAGCCGACTTGACGGTCTCGCGGCGCGAGGCGGGAATGCTCAGCATGGCGCTGCTTTCCACACGCGTCAGGCGGATCGGTCCGACGCGGCTGCTCAGATTGGAAAGCGGCACGATCTTGCCGGGGGCTTCCTTGGTGACGGACGCTGCAGGCGTTGCAGGTGTTGCTACGGCGGATGCAGGCGCTTTCACCGGCGCCTGCGAAGACACCGGTTGCGCCTGCGCCCAACCGAACATGAGCGACAGACCGGCGACGATGGCGGCGAGCTTCATCCGGCTGCCGGGGAAAGCGAGTTCACGAGATGATGTAGGCATAGATTTTTTTAATCTTGTAGGGAAAAGATGCGACGAAACGAGAAGACACAACAGGATCGACCAGGCGGCGCTTCACGTAAGAGCCCAGTCCCTTGAAAAACAAAGCGTATTGGCCGCCGGCATGCACTGTACCGAGCTGGATGATCAGCAGCACGCTCCTGGCGATGCCGCGACTGCGGTTGCGATGCGCGCGATAGTCGGCCCAGCGGCGGCTGTCGCCTGACGACAGGGCCACCGTTTCCGACAGACCGGCGACGCTGCGATCGATGAATTGCACACCCACCACAATCGATTTCCTGTCTGCTGAAGGAAAGGTATTGCGCACCGCAATCGGCACCGCGCTGTCGTGATTGAGCGCACGGTTGAAGACGTGCAGGCAATTCAGTTCCTTGTGGATGCGCGGCGCTAGTCCGGCGTCGAAGGACAGCTGCGCACCGCCGGAGGAAATATCGATCACCCGGCACGGCACGCGGTCGCTCAGTTTTTCCTCTATCAGGGAATGGTCTTCCGGCGCGACGGCTTCAGTGATCGCCGGCATAGCGCCGTCCGCATTCAAGCCCACCTCTCCCACCATGTCGGTCGGCACGCGCGGCGTCGCGCGGCGCTGGCGGCGCTCGTACAGCACGCCGATGCAGGCATTGAGAATGATCAGGTTGAGCACGTCCCAGCCGATGGCCGACAGGATGACGTCGCGATGCTCGTCGGCGTGAAAGAATTTCCAGATGCCGATGATCAGCGTCGCCACCACCAGCGTGTACACCACATAGAACGGTCCCGCCAGTTGCGAGATGGTGTCTTCTTCCATGTGTTCGCCCTTGGGCGTCACGTTGAAACTCGGCGCACGCGGACTGCGGATTACCAGCAAGATCGCCTGCAGCGAAAACAGGGATTGCAGCATCTCGTACAGCTCGGAGATCAGGGTCCAGCGATAGCGCCCGAACAGGTAATCGGAAGTCAGAATCGCCCCCAGCATGGCCGGCAGGCCGTAGGCGAAGAACTCCGAAATATTGGCGTTGTAGAAGCGTAGCCCGAACACCAGGTAAGCCATCGGCGCCAGCAGCAGCATCACGCGCGCATAGCTGAAGAACCAGTAAAAGGTATTCGAGAAATAGCACAGCTTTTGTGGAATGCTCAGGCCCTTGAGGCGGAACACGTTCTTGAGCAGGAACAGCTGCACCATGCCCTGCGCCCAGCGCAGCCGCTGCACGATGAAGCTGGAGAAGGTCTCCGGCTGCAAGCCCGAAATCAGCGGCTCGTTGAGATAGGCGCTGCGGTAGCCGCAGGCATGCAGCTTCATGGCGGTCTCGGCGTCCTCGGTGATCGACACGCCGCCGATGCCGCCGACTTCATCCAGATGCGAGCGCCGCAGCACTGCCGCCGACCCGCAGAAGTAGGCGCCGTCCCAGAAATCCAGGCCGCGCTGGATGACGGCGTAGAACATCTCGTTTTCGGGCGGCATGCGGCCGAACATGTTGAGATTCTTTTCCACCGGATCAGGGTTGATGAAAAAGTGCGGCGTCTGCACCAGATACAGCTTCTCGTCCTGCTGGAAGAAGCCGACCGTCTTTTCGAGAAAGTCCACCGTCGGCACGTGGTCGGCGTCAAGAATCAGCACCAGGTCGCCATGGCAATGCGCCAACGCTTCGTTGACGTTGCCGGCCTTGGCGTGCTGGTTCTTTTCGCGCGTCAGGTAGATGCCGCCGTGGCGCGCCGCCAGCGCCTGCAACTCTTCATGGCGGTGCCGCGCTTCGGCGGCTTTTTCGGGCGAAGCCTGCGTGCGTTTTTGCAGCGTGCCGCCGTCATCGAGCAGATACACCTTGAGATGCGATCCGGGATAGCGCATGTCGAGCGCCGCTCGCAGCGTGACTTCGAGCAGGTCGGTGGGTTCGTTATAGGTCGGGATCAACACGTCGACGTGCGGCAGCTTGTCCGGGCTCATGTCGAGCGGCAGCGTCTCGCGGTCCAGCGGATGCACGTTGACGAAATAGCTCAGCAGCGCGATCACGACGCCGTAAATTTCCGCCGCGTACAGCAGCACCATGAAGATGAAATCGGGCAGTCCGTTGTAGCCCAACGTGTAGAAGGTGCGCCACCAGATATAGCGCAGCAGCAGGAACGCCGACAACATGAGGAAGAACACGCGGAAGCGCGTGACGTAGCCGAACTTGCGCAAGCCCTGCATCAGCACGATGATGCCGCCGGCAAGAATGCACTGCGCATAGAGGTCGACGCGCACGGAAACCAGCGCCAGTACGATGGCGACCACAACGGCCCAGGCGGCGAATACGCCGAGCCGCTTCAAAGCATTCAGGTTTCCGATCTTGTTCTCAGGCATCGTTGACGAGTGATGTGACAAACAATCCGAACATCTGGAAACACGCCATCCATGACAAAGCGGCAGCGTACCGGGCAAATTCCGGGGAGTTTTCGACTCCCTGCGTTTGACGGCGAATGAAGGTTTCCCCCCTTATTCCCCTTACCTGCCCCGAGCACTAGGATGAATTATTTCTAGACTGAAATAAAGCATTGTTTGTTTTTATCTAAAACATTTTGTTATCAATAGTGCAATTATATCGAGATAACTTGTTAAAAGAATAACAAAATGATTTCGCGTATCTTTTTTTCAACACAATCAAGGACTTAGATTGCTGCACGGAACCAACGCCGCATCATCTGCTGCTTGATAGCCGCTGCCGGGCAGCAAAAAACCGCCCGGATCGCAGCTAACGCGGCAGGCGCCGCCAGACTGAATAGGCGACCGTGCCGTTGCCGGAAGCGCTGGCCGGCACGCTATAAGTAAGCAGACCGTCTTTGAAGACATAGTCCCGCACTTGCTGTGCGCCTTCCCAATTCGGATAGGAAGCCGCCTCAATCTTGAACGTCAGTTGTTGCCTGGCGGCGTCGATGGCAATCCAGCCCGTATGCGTGCTGGAGCCCAGCACCGCTTCGCGATATTCCTCCGGCGTGCCGCGCGTCTTGTCGCCGGTGGCAAACTTCGGACGACCCGGCCGAAATATCTGCAGCGAATAGCGACCGCTTTTGTCGATCATCAGCAAACCCTCGGGATGCTCGCCATAGTTGGTGGTGCGCGTGCCGTCGGCCTTGATTTCATAGGCGGACGCCATGGACCAGACACCCTCGAACTCTGCCGCCATCAGTTGTCCGGCAACGGCGCCGAGCGGATACAGGCTGACGGCGACGCTGGCCAGCATGAGTTTGATATTCGTTTTCACTTCGCACTCCTCGGAAAGATAAGTTGGTTTCATCCCTGCATGAGCTTGGTCTTGAGAGACGGCCATGCAGGACGGCCAACGATACCGATCTTCCTGTCGGAGCGAAATTGGAGACTGTCGCACATCATCAGTGCATAATTGCACGATGAAATCGCCTGACTGGGACCACTTCCGTTTTTTTCTTGCGCTGGTTGACGCCGCTACGCTCACGGGCGCGGCGCGGGCACTGGGCGTGGAACACACCACCGTCGCCCGTCGCATCGACACGCTGGAAAGCGCCTTGAATGTCCGGCTTTTCGATCGTTTTCCGAAAGGCTGGGCGCTGACTTCAGACGGCGAAAGCATGGTTCCCCATGCGCGCCAGCTGGAAGCGGACATGCACGCGTTAATGCGCGCGACGACCGGCTCGGTTGCCCTGCAAGGCGTGGTTCGCGTATCGGCCCCGCCGGCGATCACAACGTATCTGCTGGCGCCGCATCTGCAAAAAGCCCTCAGGCACCTGCCGGAGATAGAGATCGAACTGCTGGCGCAATCCCGCCTGGTCGACCTGACGCGCCGGGAAGCCGACATCGCCCTGAGATTCCAGCGGCCAAGCTCGCCGGGTCTGGCGATTCGAACAGTCGCGGCCATCAATTACGGCTTGTACGCCCATCGCCGTTATCTGAAGAACCGGTCGCCGGACGCATGGGAATTCCTGGGCTACAACGACGGATTGCTGGATACGCCGCAGCAAAAATGGCTCGACGACATCAAAGGAGACCGGCGATACCGGCTGCGCAGCAACGACCTCAGCGTGCTGTTCGAAGCGGCCAATGCCGGTGAAGGCGTGGCCGTCCTGCCGGATTATTTTGAGCGCCGCACCTCCGGCCTGGTCCGCATTGCCTCGCCGGCTTGCCCGGTCAAACGAAAACTGTGGATAGTCTTGCATGAAGATGTCCGGCGTACTGCACGCGTCCGTGCTGTCGCCGATGCCATCATTGCGCTCTTTGCGCTAGTCGAGAACGAGCCGAAGCAGTCGTGAAAAGGCGATCCCCTGCCTGGACCTAGCCGCGCGCATGCGTCAGCTGAAACCCGGTGACGCCGGGCATAGACTGGAGTTTTTCGGAAAAACCGACAATCGGTTCTTCGACGGCGCGATTGACGATGACCGCGATGAAATGCCATTCGATCTTTTGCTCGCGCCTGACCACCGAGAACGAACGCCGGCCGATACGGCATCCCTGCTCCCGGGCCAGCGGTTCCAGCATGGCGGCGTCCGGCACCGCATCCTTGTCGAACTCCAGCATGACCGCGATGCCTTCCTGCGAAGGCAGGCGATTCTCGATCTTGCCGCCCAGCGCCATGCACGCGCTCGACAACAAGGCGAGGCCGATCGCCGCCGGATAGAGCTGAAGGCCAACCAGGATGCCGATCGCCGACGACGCCCAGATGGAAGCCGCGGTGGTCAGTCCATGGGTCGAGTATTGCTCGTGCACGATCACGCCGGCGCCGAGAAAGCCGATGCCGGTAACGATGCCCTGTATGACGCGCGTAGGATCGGGCACTGCCGTCGCCAGGCCGGCATGGCCGCCGAACCAGACATCGGGATGGCCGACGATGGCGACCAGCGCCGCAGACGCCATGCAAACGACGCCATAGGTACGCATGCCCGCCGCGTGCCCGTGATAGAAGCGCTCATACCCGACCAGTGCGCCCAGCAGCAGCGCCCCCAGCAGATCACCCACCAGCCGCAGGCTGGCATCAAGCGCCGGACCGGACCAGTACAGGGAAAAAAGATGATCGAATGAAGTCATGGCTTGTCAGAGGATGTGAATGGAAGAGTGCTCAGGCAATCGGAATAATCTCCGTGTATATCACAGGTATCGATCTCGCATGAATCGAGCTTGCCGGATTCAAGCTTGCATGAGTCAATCCGGCTGATCCGGCCGGAACACGCCGTCGTCGTAAGCCTCGCAATACGTCCGCCAATCCTGTTGCACCTCGGCTGCCAGTTCGGCGCAGGCCGGCAGCAGTTTGCTGCGCCATTTCCCGCGTGCTGCAAACGCGATGAGTTCATCCGCAATGGCCGAACCGTCGCGGCCTCCGCTGCGCAATTGCGACCAGGCGACGCATTGGCCCATGACCTTGATCACGCCGATCAGATGATCGATATGGTGCTTCTGGCCGGCCAGCGGCACGCGATCCTCAATCGGCTGCAAGGCGCGCAGCACATAGGACTGCCCGCCGATTTCAACGGCGTGCAAGAACGCGATCGACACCGCCTGCATGCGCCGCTGCAGAGCGACCACACGTTCTGCCTCAGTGCGCCAGTGCGGCTGAAGATGTCCGAGATGGCCGGCAATCGAAGACGGCAAAGCCTGCTTCAGATCCAGCAGATAGTTTTGATCGGGCGAGCCTTTGCCCTCGACCAGAATGGCGTAACGCTCCACGCCCAGGCTGCCGGTGCCGGCCACCCGGCGCGCCACGTCGAGGATCTGGTAAAACGCTGGCTGCGTCTGGGTGCATGCGAAGGTGTCGAGGAAGGTATGGATCTTGTGGCGCTGCGCGTCGGATACCGGCAGCAGTTTTTTGCCGTCGATGCGAAGGCGGCGCCGGCGGCCTTTTTGCTGCGTGCGCTTGTCGAGAAACTCGATGCGCGAGCGCAGTCTCACCTGCTCCAGCAATGCGCCGACCATGCCGGAACTGGTCTCGCGTTCAACCCAGCGCGCCTTGCCCAGCGCGAGAGCCGCAATGTAGGCGTCGATGAAATGTTCGGCCAGCATTGCGGCGTCGGCGTACGGCAAACCCAGCGCAGGCGCCCCCACCAGAATACTGACGATGAAGCGCGACAATTCCCATGTCGCCGGCGCCATGGCCGCTTCGTCAAAATCGTTGACGTCGAAATAGGCCAGCCGGTTATCACCTTTGTAGCTGCCGAAATTTTCCAGATGCAGATCGCCGCAGCACCAGACCGGCGGCGATGAAGCGAACATACCGCTCTTGGGCAGGCGGTCGTAGAAAAGATGGCAGGTTCCGCGCAGGAAGACGAAAGGATCGCTGCGCAGCGCCGCATATTTCATGGCCAGCCGTTCCGGATCGCGCCCGGCATTTGCCTTGCGTACGCGATTGATGATTTTCATGTGCTTGTTCCTGTCGGCATGAGCTGCACCGTTGTGCAGCCGGGTGTGCCGAGGAATCTACGCTAGTCGATCGCTCTCTGCAATCGCCGATGCGCCGGCGTGGATGAGGGAAGAAGGCCCGCAATCCCCCCGGATCAGGAGTGCGGGCTGTAAATCACATTAACAAGTGCAATCAGCAAGCGGCATTCTTGAGCATGCCGGCGCGCACCTTGTCGTAGCACCAGTTGAACACCAGGGTGTAAGGAAGAAAAAACAACACCAGCCCGATATCCAGCACGAACGCTTCCATCAGACCGATCCCCAGCCACCATGCCGCCATCGGCACCACGGCGAGGATCAGACCGGCTTCGAAGATCACGGCGTGCGCGATGCGGACCGGAAAGCCGCGCGGCTGCGCCGCCTTGGTCTTCCAGCGGCGCTCCAGGCGATCGAAGATGCTGTTGAAGATCACGTTCCACGCCATCGCCACCAGCGAAATCATCAGCGTCAGCAAACCTGCGTGGGCAAACGACACGCCCAGCAGCCAGGACATCACCGGCGCGCACAGCAACAGCGCCACCACTTCGAACAGGACGGCGTGCAAAAAGCGTTCATACAAGGTTTTTTCCAGAGTCACGGTGCTCTCCTTCCAATTGATGAAGGAGATTATCCCCATTTAATCTGATAGGATAAAATCATTAACCATCGGAAAAACCGATATAAAGAGGTCTGCATCCATGCTCCATTCCGTCGACGCCCTGCTGATGTTCATCGAATCCGCCAACCTCGGCTCCTTTTCGGCGGCGGCGCGCAAGCTCGACAAGCAGCAGTCCACCGTCAGCGAGGCCATCGCCAACCTGGAAATCGATCTCGGCGTCACGCTGTTTGACCGCAGCACACGCAAACCGACGCTGACCGAACACGGGCACGCCCTGCTGGCCCATGCACAGCAGATGCTCGACGCCAACGATCGCCTGAGCCGCGCCGCGCAACGCCTGGCCGGCGGCCTGGAAGCGCAGCTGAGTTTTGCGCTGTCCGACACCTATCAATCCGACGTCTTTGAAAAGAGTTTGTCGCAGCTGGAGCAACGCTATCCCGACCTGCGCCTGGAATGCCTGATCGCGGAAGACGAAGATGCGGTCGACCTGGTGCAGTCCGGCCGCGTGCAGATGGCGCTGGTGGCGGCGCAGACTTCCTATCCCCCCGACATCGGTTTCGAGACCATTGCCGATCAGTCCGAAATCGGCCTCTACGTCAGCACCAGACACCCGCTGGCGCGCGCCGCACAAGTCACCGGCGACATGCTGCGCGAGGTGCGCGAACTGCGCCTGAACACCTATCGCGACGAAGTCAAACCGCCGCGCTCGGGGTTCCACTGGTCGTCGTCGAGCTATCTGATCTTGCTGGAAATGACCGAACTGGGATTCGGCTGGGCCGAGCTGCCGCGCTGGATAGTCAAACGTTTCGGCGCCGCCGACCTCAAGGAACTGCAGGTCAACGGCTGGCCCAAAAATATCCAGGTGCATCTGATCTGGTCGCGCGATCGCGGACTGGGACAAGCCGGCAGCTGGCTGTGCAACACCTTCCTGTCGCCGCCGGCGTTGTGAATACGCCTCGGCTTAGAACTGTTCCCAATCGTCGTCCGAGGATGCTGCCGGCAGCTTGGGCTGTCTGGATTGCGTGACGACGGCGGGCGTCGCCGGCAGCTTCGCTGCAGGCTTGCGCGCTGCGCTCATTGCAACCGGTTGACTCTTCATCGCAGGAGCAGCAGCCGTTGCCGACGCGGCCATCGGGCTTGCCGCATGGCGCAGCGAAGCACCGCCGCCCGCGCCATCGAGCTTGAAAATGCTGACCACCTCGGTCAGGGTATGCGCCTGATCCTGCAAGGATTGCGCAGCGGCCGCGGCCTGCTCCACCAGCGCCGCGTTCTGCTGCGTCGATTCGTCCATCTGTGCGATGGCGCGATTGACTTGCTCGATGCCGTCGCTCTGCTCCTGGCTGGCGGAACTGATCTCGCCGACGATGTCGGTCACGCGGCGCACGCTGGCGACCACTTCGGTCATCGTCGCGCCTGCCTGCTCAACCAGCTTGCTGCCGGAGTCGACCTTCTGCACCGAGTTGTCGATGAGTTCCTTGATCTCCTTGGCGGCGCTGGCGGATCGTTGCGCCAGGCTGCGCACTTCCGACGCGACCACCGCAAAGCCGCGGCCCTGTTCGCCGGCGCGCGCAGCTTCCACCGCAGCATTCAACGCCAGGATATTGGTCTGGAAAGCGATGCCGTCGATCACGCTGATGATGTCGACAATCTTCTTCGACGACTCGTTGATGGCGCCCATGGTATCGATTACCTGAGCGACCACGCTGCCGCCCTGGACCGCCACGTCGGACGCCGAGACCGCCAGCTGGTTGGCCTGGCGTGCGTTGTCGGCGTTCTGCTTGACGGTCGAAGTGAGTTCTTCCATCGCCGAGGCAGTTTCTTCCAGCGAGCCGGCTTGCTGTTCAGTGCGCGACGACAGGTCTAGATTGCCGGTCGCGATTTCGCTCGATGCCGTAGCGATGGTGTCGGTGCCGCTGCGCACCTGGCCGACGATGCGCTGCAGATTGTCGTTCATGGTTTTCAGCGCCAGCAGCAGCTTGCCGGTTTCATCCTTGCGGCTGGTGTCGATACGCGAGGTGAGATCGCCTGCCGCCACGGTCTCGGCGATGCCGACGGCCTGGTTGAGCGGACGTGTGATACTGAGCGCCAGACGCCAGGCAAACATCCAGCCGGCGACAAACAGCAGCACGCCGAACGCGATCAGGAGATTGCGGCTCGTCATGTAGAGTTCATGAATGCTGGCGGCGATCTGGTCGATGCTGGAGCGCTGCAAATCGAGCAGCTGTTGCAGCGAATCGAGATAGCCTTTGGCTTCCACCGGGAAGACTTTTTCGAGGATGCGATTAGCCTCTTCAACCTGACCATCGGTCTTGGCTTTGGTGATGGCGTCGCGCGCCGCGACGTAGCGCTTGCGCACCGCGCTCAATTGCGCGAACAGTTCTTTTTCCCGATCGCTGGTGAGCAGCGCTTCCAGCGCCTTCTGCTGCTCGTTGGACAATTTGGTGGAGGTCGCTGCATCCTCTGCGAAGAAAGCGCCGAGGCTGGGATCGGAACTCTTGGCAATCGCAGTCGTGCGCCGCACGCTGGTATGAATGGTGCGATACCAGTCGGAGACCAGGCGTTCTTTCGCCAGCGGTTTTTCCATCATGGCCTGCGTGGTTTCGGCGACGGTATGCAGGCGCCAGATGCTCACGGCGATGACGCCGATGGCGGAAAAAAGGATGATGGCAAAGCCGAGATTCAGGCGTTTGCCGATATTCATGTTGGCGAAAAAATTCATTGTTATCCTTATTTGAATGTCGATCCGGGAAGCACCCCTTCCGGCAAATAAAAACATATTGCTGCTGCCCCGAAACCGCCCGTATTGTCGGTAATAAGGCCGTTTCAGAGATATAAGTATTACTACCTATTTCTCGTTTTAAAGGCTAACCGCTATTGATAACATTCGAAAATGTCGCCTTGATGAACGATGATTTTTTTCGGCCCGAACCGCACAACGCTTTGACGATCAGACAATGTTGTCGATCGGGCAAATGAAAAAGGAAACAATATGCAGCAAAGTTGGAAACGCACATTACAACTGACCGGAATTTCCACCTTGAAGATGGCGGTTGTCACAATGTCGTTGATGCCGGCCGCAAGCGTCCATGCATCCAGTGCGGATGAATGGGCGAAATTGAAAGCCGAGACGCGTGCGGCATGCCTGAGCCAGAGCGGATTCAAGCAAGCGAAAGTCTTGGAAGGCCCGATCATTTTTTCCAACCGGGTGCTCTATCGCATCGGCGGCATCTGGCCGCAAAAACACATGAAGGGAAAATCGGGCAAGGTGTATTGCCTGCATCCTTATCCGGACGGCAAGGCGGAAATCGTCGAGTAGCAAATACCTCACGCGGCGCGTCGGTTTGCAGGCAAAATTGGCTTTTTATCAAGCGCCATCGAGGATTCTGTCAATGAGCAAGACCGACGCTGCCCCGAACGTCGAAGCGGAAGCTCCGCCATCAGCAAGCTTTAAAGAAGCTTTTCTGTTCTGGCTGAAATTGGGGTTCATCAGCTTCGGCGGTCCCGCCGGGCAAATCGCTATCATGCATCAGGAGCTGGTTGAAAACCGCCGCTGGATATCGGAGCGGAGATTCTTGCATGCATTGAACTATTGCATGCTATTGCCGGGCCCCGAAGCGCAACAACTGGCGACCTATATCGGCTGGCTCATGCACAGGACGGCGGGAGGCGTTGTCGCCGGTGTGCTGTTTGTGCTGCCCTCGCTGCTGATCCTGATCGTCTTGTCATGGCTGTACATCGCATTCGGCAATCTGCCGGTAGTCGAAGGCCTGTTCTACGGCATCAAACCCGCTGTGACTGCGATCGTCTTGCAGGCAGCGTATCGGATCGGTTCGCGGGCGCTCAAAAACGGCGTGCTCTGGTCAATTGCGGCGGCTTCATTCGTCGCCATTTTCGCGCTCAATGTGCCGTTTCCCGCGATTGTCGCGCTGGCGGCGCTGATCGGCTATGCAGGCGGAAAAGTGGCGCCATCAAAATTCGCCGTCGGCGGCGGACATGCTGCGGCAAAGCAGTCGTTCGGAAAAGCGCTGATTGACGACGATACGCCAACGCCTTCGCATGCTTTATTTCGCTGGACCGGATTGCTGAAGATCATCCTCACAGGCGCGCTGTTGTGGATCATTCCGATGGGGGCGCTCACCGCATGGTATGGCTGGGATCACACCTATACGCAAATGGCATGGTTCTTCACCAAGGCGGCGCTCATGACCTTCGGCGGCGCCTATGCCGTCTTGCCGTATGTCTACCAGGGCGCGGTCGCTCATTTTTCCTGGCTGACGCCGACCCAGATGATAGACGGACTGGCGTTAGGGGAAACGACGCCCGGGCCGCTCATCATGGTAGTGGCCTTCGTCGGTTTCGTCGGCGGCTATGCGAAAGCCATATTGGGGCCGGATCATCTGTTTCTGGCCGGCGCGATTGCAGCAGCATTGGTGACCTGGTTTACCTTCCTGCCGTCTTTTCTGTTTATTCTTGCCGGCGGACCGCTCGTGGAGTCGACCCATCAAGATATCAATTTCACCGCGCCGCTCACGGCCATTACAGCCGCAGTCGTAGGCGTCATCCTGAATCTGGCGACGTTTTTCGGCTTGCATGTGTTGTGGCCGAAAGGTTGGATGCAAGGTTTTGACTGGATCGCAGCGCTCATTGCATTGGCCGCGGTGGTGGCCTTGCTCCGCTTCAAACGCAATGTGATTCACGTCATCATCGCGTGCGCAATTGTCGGTTTGCTGGTCAGGGTATTGTCTTGGCCGCAGTAAGCTTGAAACACGAATCCACGCAGCTCAGTTCCTGGCCTGCGTGGATTTGATCAGGTTGTCGCGCAACGCGGCGACCGATTCCTGGACGCGCGAAAACTCCGCCGACGTCAGACCGCAGGCGTCCACCAGATCCATACCCATTCCCTTTTCGCGCAAACGCCGGCCGGCATCGGTCAGGCTGATCAGCACCTGACGTTCGTCGCCGGGATCGCGCTGGCGGACCAGATATCCCATCGCCTCCAGTTTCTTGAGGATGGGCGTGAGCGTGTTCGATTCCAGAAACAGTTTTTCACCGAGGCTGCCGACGGTCTGGTTGTCCTGCTCCCACAAGGCGATGATGGCGATGTACTGGGTGTAGGTCAGGCCCAGTTCTTCCAGGATAGGTTTGTACGCCTTGCCGAAGGCGAGATTGGCCGAGTAGATGGCGAAGCACAGGAATTCCGAAAGCTTCGGGTTGGCTTGATCGGCGGTATCGGTGGTTTTTGGCATGGCGCTATAGCTCCTCGGAACACAAAGGCGTGTTTTACGCTCTCCATTATATATCGGACACGATTTAATCGAATGCGTTGACATCTTTAAATTTGTCGATATAATTCAACGCATTCGATTAAATCGAATGCGATTTAAATTACTTAAAACCCTTGCCGTACGTGAAAAATGTCCCGGCACCCCTATTACTCAGAGAGCATTTCATCATGACCCAACTGGAAAAAGTACTGTACACAGGCAAAACCCATACCTCTTCGGGCGGCCGCGACGGCTTTGCGCGCAGCTCGGACGGCCGTCTCGACATTCAACTGTCATCTCCCGGCAGCACAGGCGCCGGCACCAATCCGGAACAATTGTTCGCCGCCGGCTGGTCGGCCTGCTTCATCGGCGCCATGGGCCTGGCTGCGGGCAAGATGAAAGTCGCGCTGCCGTCCGACCTCGCCGTGGATGCGGAAGTCGATCTGGGCACCACCGACGGCGCCTACTTCCTGCAGGCGCGGCTCAATGTCAGTCTGCCGGGCGTGGAGCGTGAGGTCGCTCAGGCGCTGGTCGATGCCGCCCATGCAACCTGCCCCTACTCCAAGGCCACACGCGGCAACATCGGCGTGGAAATCAATCTGGTCTGAAACTGATCTGCCTGTGCTGGAATGAAAAAGGCCTGCCCTTATCTCATCGATAACGGCAGGCCTTTCCTATGCAATACACAACCGGCGCAAAACGTTCAGCGCCTCCTGGGCAACGTCAGCCGCGCCTCCAGCCCGCCTTGCGGCAGGTTGTGCAAGGACAGCGAGGCGTCCATCGCCAACGCCAGTTGCCGCGCAATGGCCAGCCCCAATCCGGTGCCGCCGGTCTGCCGGTTGCGCGATTCTTCCACCCGGTAGAAAGGCTGGAATACCGCCTCCAGCAACTCGGGCGGAATCCCCGGCCCGCCGTCGCGCACCGAGATCGTCACCGGACCATCGGGCGCGATTGCAGCCACCCCGATACGTGCGCTGCCGCCGTACTTCAATGCATTGTCGACCAGGTTGCCGAGGATGCGCCGCAAGGCCTGCGGACGCGTCACCAGCGTCGCGCCGACGCTTCCCTCCAGGGACACCTCGCTGCCGCCATCGACATAGTCCAACACCATGCTGTCGAGCAAGGCATCCGGGTCGATGCGGATGGGCGCCTCGGCGGCGCCGTGCAAGGTGCGCGCATAGGCCACGCCTTCCTTGACGAGGTTTTCCATCTCCTGCAAATCCTGTTGCAGTCTGGCGTGCTGCGGGTCCTCGTCCATCACGTCGACGCGCAAACGCATGCGCGTGATCGGCGTCTGCAGGTCGTGCGAAATCGAGGCGAGGATTTGCATGCGTTCGGTCATGTAAGTGGCGATACGGTCCTGCATGGCGTTGAAGGCTTTGGATGCGCGCGCCACTTCCGAGGGGCCGTCTTCCGGCAAGCGCGCCGCCTTGAGATCGGGGCCGAGCGCGTCGGCCGCGGTCGCCAGCGCGTGCAGCGGACGCGTCGCCAGCCGCACCGCCAGCCAGCAGCAGGCGGCCAGCACGATTAGTTGCAACGCCAGCACCAGCGGCAGCCACGGCGACAGCGGCACGCCCGACATCGGCCGCATGTCGATGGTCAGCGGGGTGCCGTCGGTCAGCTTCAGATGCACCTGCATGCGCTCCTTGTCGCCGGGCACGGCGTTGACGGTCAGTGCATAGTCGGTGCCGATGCCGTCGGCGATCGATTTCGCCACCATCTTCGACAGGCGCGCATCGGGAGGCGTGCCGGTGATGCCGGGGCCGAGAATGAATTCATAGCTGCGGCGCGCCAGGCGCGGCAGCCATTGCGGGCGTTCAGCGGGAGGCAGGTGGTCGAGCAGCGCCACCGAGCTGGCCGCTTCGCGCTCGATATACCCCATCATGACATTGGTGGTGGCCTGATCGCGCTCGGTCAGCGTGAGCCAGAACGACAAGGTCTGCGCCAGCACCAGCCCGACGCAGAGGATCAGCGCCAGCCGGGCGAACAGCGTGCGCGGCCAGTGCAGGAAGGGCAATTTCATTGTTCGCCTTCCATCAAGGTGACGGCCGCTGAAAATACATAGCCCTCGTTGCGCAGCGTCTTGATATAGCGCGGTTCGCGCGCGCCGTCCTGCAAGCGCTGGCGCAGGCGGCTGACCAGCAGATCGATGGAACGGTCGAAGGGATCCGCCGCCCGTCCCTGCGTCAGGTTGAGCAGCTGGTCGCGCGTGAGCACGCGCTGGGGATGATCGAGGAACACGCGCAACAGGCGGTATTCGGCGCCGCTCAGCGCCACCATGGTGCCGTCCTGATCGAGCAGGTGGCGCGCCGTGGTGTCGAGACGCCAGTCGCCGAAGCCGAGCAACTGCACCGCTTCGCTCACCTGCATGTTGGGCGGCAGCATACGCGCGCGCCGCAGCACCGAGCGGATGCGCGCCATCAGCTCGCGCACGGCGAACGGTTTGGTGAGATAGTCGTCGGCGCCCATTTCCAGGCCGACGATACGGTCGGTTTCTTCGCTGCGCGCGGTGAGCATCAGCACCGGCACGGCCTTGAATTTGCCGACGCGCAATTCGCGGCACAGCACCAGGCCGTCTTCGCCGGGCAGCATCAGATCGAGCACGATCAGGTCCGGCGCGCCCTGCTCCAGCACGGCGCGCATCTGGCGCCCGTTGGCCGCCAGCGATACGCGCATGCCGTTCTTTTCAAGATAGGCAGCCAGCAATTCACGGATGCCGCGGTCGTCGTCGACGATCAGGATGTGGTCTTGGTTTTCCATGCGGCGATCATACCTTAGCTCGTTTGCGGCGGCGCGTCGGTTCCGTACTTGCCACGTTCAGCAGCGAGCAATACACCGGCCTGGCCATCTCGGTCGCGAAACCGCCCGCCACGAAAGCGAAGATCGCCAGCACTCGCCTCAGCTGCCTCATGCGTCCTCCAGCACGGACAGGCTGGCGCCGTCGGCCACGCCTGCTTCCAGCGCGTACGGATCGACGCCTTCCAGGCAACCGATATTGACGCGCCAGAGCAGCGGATCCTTGCGGGTCTGATGAAAAGGATAGATGCCGCAGTGCTTGCAGAAATAGTGCTTCGCGGTACGTGTGTTGAACTGATACAGCGTGAGTGCATCTTCGCCGCTCAGGATCTTGAGTTCTTCCGCCGGAAACAACGGCGTCATCAGCGCGCCCTTGCGGCGGCACAAACTGCAATTGCAACGTCCGGCCGGCGTCAGCGCGGTGCGGACTTCAAAATGGACGGCGCCGCAATGGCAGGATCCTTGGAAAGTTTCTGTGGTCATTTTCTTCTCCCCGATGTCAGGTGGTTGGCAATGACTGCATTTATAAATCAATGCGAAAACAAGTCCGCAAACGATTTGTGTCTCAATGTATCTGGCTCGTACACATACACAAAACATTGCACCCGGGCGGCTTTGCGGACACAAGCCAGATACGTCCAGGCGTTCCAATACGGTCATCGCAACCAACATTGGAAATCGCTACCATGCACAGCTTCCTCGAAACGCCATTCGCCCTGCTGGCCGGCCTGCTGACCATCGCCTCGCCTTGCGTGTTGCCCGTGTTGCCGATTCTGCTCGGCAGCTCGGTCAGCGCTTCCGGCACCGCCGGCGCCGGAGAAACAGTACCCGACCGCACCCGCCCGCTGTTCATCATCGCCGGCTTCATCCTGAGCTTTTCCGCCTTCGCCATGCTGCTGGGCGCCGTCTCCAGCACCGTCCACGTGGCGCAGGAGGTCTTGCGCAATACCGCCATCGCCCTGCTGGCGCTGTCCGGCCTGCTGCGCCTGTGGCCGCGTCCTTATGAATGGCTGGTGGCGCAGTTGCAAGCCCCGCTGCAACGCATGCACGCGGCGCCAAGCAAACCCAAAGTGCATGCCGGCAACACCGGCGGCTTTGTACTGGGCATGTCGCTGGGCGCGGTCTGGACGCCATGCGCAGGGCCGGTGCTGGCCTCGATCCTGGTGCTGGTGGTCAAGGCCCAGGACCTCGGCTGGTCGGCCTTGCTGCTGCTGATGTACGCCATCGGCGCAGCGCTCCCCATGCTCGCCATCCTCTACGGCGGCCAATACATCACCCGCCATGTGCGTGTGGTGTCGCGTCACACGCAACGCCTGCAGCAGCTGTTCGGCGTGCTGGTGGTGCTGACCGCGCTGGCCATCTATCTGCAATACGACGTGCTTATTACCGCCGCACTGTCTTCCCTGTTTTCTTCTTCCATCTGACCTCTGAAAGGAATCCATCATGCTTTCCCGACTCAAGACTTTCGCCGCCCTGACCGTGCTGGCCGCTGCAACCTCCACCGCCTCCGCCGGCGCACTCAGCAAAAGCGTCGCCGCGCCGGAATTCAGCGGCATCGACAAGTGGCTCAACAGCGAACCGCTGACCATGCAGCAACTGCGTGGCAAGGTGGTGCTGGTCGACTTCTGGACCTACACCTGCATCAACTGCATCAACACCCTGCCCTACGTCAAATCCTGGTACCAGAAGTACAAGGACCAGGGCCTGGTGGTGGTCGGCGTGCACACGCCCGAGTATCCCTTCGAGCGCAACACCGACAACGTCAAGACCGCTATCAAGCGCTTCGGCCTGAGCTACCCGGTGGCGCAGGACAACCACTACGCCACCTGGACTTCCTACAACAACCAGTACTGGCCGGCCTTCTACCTGATCGACAAAAAGGGACAAGTGGTCTACACGCACTTCGGCGAAGGCCAGTACGCGCAGACCGAAGCGGCCATCAAGAATTTGTTGGCGCAGCCACAGTAACGCCATTCCGTCACGCAACAAAACAAACCCGGCTCACTGCCATCACATCCAAGGAGAAAAACATGTCCGATCAGATCAACCAACGCCGCCGCCGTTTCTTCGGCGCCGCCGCAGCCACCGTCGCCACCGCGCAGCTGAGCTTCAGCACACTTGCCCATGCACAAAGCGTGATCGCCGGCGCCTCGTCGGCAAGCGCAGCAGGCTTTACCGGCATCAGGCAAATCGACGCCGGCGTGCTCAACATCGGCTACGCGGAAGTCGGCCCGGCCAATGGCCAACCGGTCATCCTGCTGCACGGCTGGCCCTACGACATTCACAGCTTCGTCGACGTTGCGCCCTTGCTGGCGGCCGCCGGCCATCGCGTGATCATCCCGCATCTGCGCGGCCACGGCAGCACGCGCTTCCTGTCTGCGGACGCGCTACGCAACGCCCAGCAATCGGCAGTGGCGCAGGACATCATCGCGCTGATGGATGCCTTGCGGATTCCTTCGGCGGTCATCGCCGGTTTCGACTGGGGTGCGCGCACCGCGTGCATCATGGCGGCCTTGTGGCCCGAGCGTTGCAAGGCGCTGGTATCGGTGAGCGGCTATCTGATGACCAACCTGGCCGCGGCCAAGAAGCCGCTGCCGCCCAAGGCGGAGTTCGACTGGTGGTATCAGTTCTACTTCACCACCGAGCGCGGCGTGACGGGCTACACGCAATACCGCCGCGAGTTCGCCGAACTGATCTGGAAGACCGCCTCGCCGAAATGGCAGTTCGACGCCGCCACCTTCAATCGCAGCGCCGCGTCCTTCGACAACCCGGACTACGTCGCCATCGTCGTCCACAACTACCGCTGGCGTCTCGGCCTGGCTGACGGCGAACGCAAGTACGACGCACTGGAACGCCGCCTCGCCGACCTCCCCGTGATCGGCATCCCGACCATCACCATGGAAGGCGACGCCAACGGCGCGCCCTTCCTGCCGCCGGCCTTGTATCGCAACAAGTTCTCGGGGAAATATGAACACCGCAACCTCAGCGGCGGCATCGGCCACAACCTGCCGCAGGAAGCGCCGCAGGCATTCGCCGACGCGGTGCTGGCAGTGACCAAACTGTAATTCCGGCATCAACGACAATATCCGCCGCAGCGGATATTGTCGTCAGCCCTTATGTCGGGATCAATGCTTCAGATTCGGCAGGAACACCGTCAGCACGCCGGCCAGCGGCAGCCAGGCACAGACGGCATACACCGCAGCGATGCCATACAAGTCCGCCAGATGTCCCAGCAGCGCGGCGCCGATGCCGCCGAAGCCGAACATCAATCCGAAGAACACACCCGCCACCAGTCCCACCTTGCCCGGCACCAGCTCCTGCGCATACACCACGATGGCCGAGAACGCCGACGCCAGGATAAAGCCGACGCACACGCACAGCACACCGGTCCAGAACAAGTTGGCATGCGGCAGCGCCAGCGCAAACGGCGCCGCGCCGAGGATGGAGAACCAGATCACGCGCTTGCGTCCGATCTTGTCGCCGATGGGACCGCCGAAGAAGGTACCCAACGCCACCGCCCCGAGAAACAGGAACAGCAGGATCTGCGAATCGCCGACCGCCAGATGAAACTTGTCGATCAGGTAGAAAGTGAAATAACTGGTGAAGCTCGCCATGTAGAAGTACTTGGAAAACACCAGCAAGGCCAGCACGACCAGCGCCTTTTTCACCGCTGCGGGAGCCAGGTCGTGATGCGCGACCGTCTTGCCCTTCTTCGCGCCGGCGGCCAGATGATGGCGATACCAATTGCTCACGCGCGACAGCGTGACGATGGCCACCACGGCGATGATGCAGAACCACGCGATGTTAGGCTGGCCGAACGGCACCACGATCGCCGCCGCCAGCAAGGGACCCAGCGCAGAGCCCGCGTTGCCGCCGACTTGAAACGTCGACTGCGCCAGGCCGAAGCGGCCGCCGGACGCCATGCGCGCAATGCGCGACGCTTCCGGGTGAAAGGTTGAAGAACCGATACCGATCAGCGCCGCCGCGAACAAAAACCAGCCGAAGCTGCCGGCCATCGACAGCAGCACCACGCCGATCAGCGTGAACACCGCGCCGCAAGGAAGCAGCAAAGGCTTGGGATGCTTGTCGGTGTACATGCCTATCCACGGCTGTATCAGCGACGCCGTTACCTGGAACGTGAGAGTGATCAGTCCGACCTGCGTAAAAGTCAGGCCGTAGTTTTGCTTGAGCATCGGATAGATCGACGGCAGCAAAGCCTGGATCAGGTCGTTGATCATGTGCGCGAAGCCGACTGCGAGGACGATGCGCAAGACCAGGGGCGTGGAGCCGTTGTTGCCGGATGCGGCCGATGGCGCGGGAGCTTTATCGGCCAGCGCAGCACCGAGCGTAGATGAGCTGTTGATTGTCATGGATAAAAATGAATGAACGCGAAATGGAGAGGAAACCTGCAAGGAACACGTCAATGGTATATTGGCATTTAAAAACCGTAATGCCATTTTCCATCGATTAAGTGACAACACGCCCGCATCATGAAAATCGTCCATTCCAGCGCCAAGGCCGCCAAACTCCAACAACTGCCGCAAGCCGTCGTCGCCTTCAGCCGCGACTTCGACAACGGCCAGCTGCTGGCGCCGCATTCGCATCCGCGCGGGCAATTGCTGTACGCGGCCGAGGGCGTGATGCAGGTGCGCACGCCGCACGGCTTGTGGGTCATTCCGCCGCAACGCGCGCTGTGGGTGCCGTCGGAACTGGAACACGAAATCCGCATGCTCAGTGAAGTGCATCTGCGCACGCTCTACATCCGGCGGGAGCAATCGCAGCAGATCGGCGACGCCTGCCGCCTGCTGGAAGTCAGCCCGCTCTTGCGCGAGCTGATCCTCGCGCTGCTCAAGGAAAGCGCCGACTACGACATCCAGGCGCGCGGCGGCCATCTGGCGCAACTGATCCTGTCCGAGATTCATGGCGCGACCTCGATCCCCGTCGCTATTCCCTGGCCGACGGATCGCCGGCTGATAGCGATCTGCGAAGCCATCCTCGGCAATCCCGGCAGCCTGAATTCGCTGGAACAATGGGCCGAGCTCGGCGGCGCCAGCGCGCGCACCGTGATCCGCCTGTTTCCCAAAGAGACCGGCTTGCAGTTCCGTCATTGGGTGCAGCAAGTGCACATCACCGAGGCGCTGCTGCGGCTGGCGCAGGGAGACGCGGTGGAACGTATCGCAGAAAAGCTCGGCTACAAGAGCGCCAGCGCCTTCACCAGCATGTTTCGCAAAGTGCTGGGCAAGACGCCGAGCCAATATGCCGCGCATGGCCGGCCGGCATTGCGACCTGCCTTGAAGCCGAGGACATAGACCGTCTCAATCGCCGGCACGCAGACGATGCAGGCGATGTATCAGAAAAATCGCGGCATCACCGCCGGTTATCACGCGATGAATTACTTTCATTGGACAGTGCCGGAGGCCGGGCGTACTGTCCTTTCCCACATGAGGGCTCCATGCAGAACAGGGCCGCAACAGAATCAAATCATAAAAGCCGGCGGGCCATGCCACGCTATTGGCGGAGACAACACCAGGATTTTTCACGCGACAAGAACATGCCATTGCCGGCGGCGCAACTACGCCTGCAGCCATGGCAGTGAGAACGCGCGCCTGCCGTTTCTTCCCTCCCCGGTTTTTCGCAATCGTCGTCCGAAACACAGAATCGTTTTCCGCAGCCACAGCAAACGCAGCAAGTGCAATACGTACAGTAATCGCAACGCCAGCAGTGAAACCACAACAATTCTTATATCCAGGAGATTGCATGAAACTTACCAACATCAAATATCTGGCCGCCGCCTTCCTCGGCCTGGTCTGCCTCGCCCAGTCGGTCAGCGCCGATACGCTCAGCGACATCCGCCAGCGCAAGAAGATCGTCATCGCCATCGACCTCGGTTCGCCGCCCTTCGGCATGACCGACGACAAGCTGCAACCCTACGGTTCCGACGTCAGCGCCGCCAAGATGCTGGCAAAGGACCTCGGCGTCGAGATGGAAATCATCCAGGTCACCGGTCCCAATCGCGTGCCTTTCCTGCTGACCAACAAGGCCGACATCGTGATCGCCTCCTTCAGCATCACGCCGGAGCGCGCCAAGGTAATCAACTTCAGCGTGCCCTACAGCGCGTCGGAATCGGTGGTCGGCGCCGAGCACTCGATGCAGATCAAGAGCCTCGCCGACCTGGCCGGCAAACGCGTCGGCGTGGTGCGCGGCAACCTGCAGGACACCCTGCTGACGCCCATCGTCCCCAAGGGCACGACGCTGGTGCGCTACGACGACGACTCCACCAATGCCGCCGCACTGCTGTCGGGTCAGGTCGACGCCATCGGCACCGCCAAGGAACTGGTGACGACAACGGCGCGCAAGAACCCGGGCCGCAACATCGAAACCAAATTCTCGGTCAAGGTCGTGCCGCACGGCATCGGCGTGCGCAAGGAAGACACTACGCTGCTGGCCTGGATCAACAACTGGGTGGTCGTCAACATGAAGAACGGCAATCTGGCCAAATCGTATGAAGCAGCAGCCGGCGCGCCGCTTCCTGATCTTTCGCAATACATGCCCAAGTAAAAACCTGCTCACGATCTTACTGCGAGGCCATGATCCGCGAATTGGCAAGTGCTGGGCGGTGCTCGGAATCCTCATGTACTCAAGTACATTCCGGTTCCTCCGCTCCGCCCGCCACCGGCTGATGGCCTCTCGCTACAGATCGTAAGCAGGTTTCGATAGCAACCCCGCCAAGGCGCGATTTAAAATGCGCCGGCTTTTCCACTTCAGAGAAAGCAATTCACCAGTCATGAAAAATATCGGATTCATAGGCGTCGGCATGATGGGCCAGGGCATGGCGCACAACCTCGTCATCAAGGGTTTCAACGTCACCGTGATGGGCAACCGCAATCGCAAGCCGGTGGAAGAACTGGTCGCGGAAGGCGCGCGCGAAGCCGGCGGCCTGCAAGACCTGGTCGCAAGCAGCGACGCCATCATCCTGTGCGTCACCGGTTCGCCGCAGGTGGAAGACCTGATGTTCCGCGCCGGCGGCATTCTGGAAAATTGCCGCAGCGGCCAGATCATCATCGACTGCTCCACCAGCGAACCGATGTCGAGCGCCCGCATTGCCGAACAACTGGCGACCAAGGGCGTCAAGTTCGTCGACGCGCCGCTGGCGCGCACGCCGGTGGAAGCCATGCAGGGCCGCCTCAACACCATGGTCGGCGCGGACGCCGCGACGTTTGAAAAAGTGAAGCCGGTGCTGGAAGCCTTCTGCGAAAACATCTTCCACATCGGCGACACCACCAGCGCGCAAAAACTGAAGCTGCTCAACAACTTCATCGCCATCGGCATCGCCACGCTGGCTACCGAAGCGCTGGCCATGTGCGACGCGGTCGGCGTCGACCAGCGCAAGTTCTTTGAAGTGATCAGCAAAGGCGGCGCCAACAGCGGCATCTTCCAGATGATCGCCGGCGGCATCCTCGAAGGCCGCTCCGACGGCATGAAGTTCAGCATCGCCAACGCCGGCAAGGATCTCGGCTATTACAACAACATGACGGCGCAATTCGCCAATCCGGCCATGATCGGCACGCATGTCGCTGCAACCTTGCAGCAAAGCGTGACAGAAGGCTTCGGCGACCAGATGCTGGGCGCGATGGTGAAAGCGCACAAGGACAGGCTGGCAGCGAAGAAGTAGGCGGCCGGTGCGTTCATTGAGTGCGCACCTCTGTTAATAACCAGGGCCGTCGTCCTGACGAAAGTCAGGACCCAGCGTCGTATCGGCCGTGATCACGGCACTGAGGCCCAGCATTTGCCGGACCGACAGCAAAGGTAGCAAGATCTTTCACCGGACTATATAGAGCCCCTCTCGGGGCTCTTCTCTTTTCCGCACGCCTCACGATCGATGTGCGACGACATTTCCCCGACTTCCCCTCCCATTTCCCCTCCGATGACACCGCTACAGTCGTCTTCTCCCCGCACCAAGCCCTTCCATCCTGCCGAACTTTTGTAGTGCAACGCAATGTAATCGCATCCCTCAATGCACCACCACAGAGCTTAACCAGCCATTTTGCATTGCATATAGACAGGCATATTTATTGCTGCAACACTTACTAGCGTTATAAAACATTAGTTATTACATAGGAATAATTATGGAAAAGTTTATCAAACTGGCAATCGATGGAAACGTTGCAATCATCACGCTCAATCGCCCTGAAAAGCTCAACGCCTGGAATACGGAAATGCGCAACGAGATCATCGCTGCGCTCAAGCGCTTCGATCAGGAAGCGGCGATCGGCGCCATCATCATGACCGGCGCCGGCGACCGTGCTTTCTGTGCCGGCCAGGATCTGGAAGAAGCGCACGGCTTCGATGAAACACGCGCCGACGAGTGGATGACGGAATGGGAAAACTATTACCGCACGCTGCGCGCCTTGAAAAAGCCGCTGGTCATGGCGCTCAACGGCACCGCCGCCGGCTCGGCGTTCCAGGTGGCCTTGCTGGGAGACATCCGCGTCGGCCACGCAGGTTCGCGCATGGGCCAGCCGGAAATCAATTCGGGCATCCCGAGCGTGACCGGCCCGTGGATCATGACCCAGATGCTGGGCCTGTCGCGCACCATTGAACTGACCCTGACCGGCCGCCTGATGGAAGCGGAAGAAACGCACCGCCTCGGCCTGCTCCACCACCTCGTCCCGCAGGCGGAAGTCATGAGCAAATCGCTGGCGATCGCGCGCGATCTCGCCAACAAGCCGCCGGTCGCCATGCGCCTGGACAAGCAACGCTTCTACGAAATGACCGAAGCCGGTTTCGTCGACGCCATCGCCGCCGGCCGCCGCATTCAGTCCGAAGCCTACGCCACCGGCGAACCGGCTCGCATGATGGAAGAGTTCTTCAAGAAGCGCGGTCGCACCATCGCCGGCTGACGGCGCGTCGCCGGATCCTGCGGCGGCGCCGGTTTCACAGTGTTTGCATGTCGGGTTTCAGTTTCAGCAATGGCAGGTCTGATGGTTCTCTAATTCACTATTCAAGGGAGTAAGTATGACTAAGCAAATCAATCAACAACGCCGCACCGTATTGAAGATGGCAGGCGGGCTGGCGGCAGCGGCCGGCGTCGGCGCCGCGCCCGCGGTGTTCGCACAAACCAAGCAACTGGTGGTCGCCGATCCGGGCGGTCCTTACACTGCGGCCTATCGCAAGGCGTTCTACGACCCGTTTGAAAAAGCCACCGGCGTCAAGATCGTCAACGTCGCGCGCGAAGCGCAACCGCTGGCGCAGCTGACCGCCATGGTGCAGACCAAGAATTTCGTGTGGGACGTGACCACGCTGACGCTGCAGCAAGACGTGCCTATCCTGGAAGAAACCGGCATGCTGGAACCGCTGGGCATCGCGCCGACCGACTTCAAGAACATGCTGCCGGGGTCGATCACGTCCACCTTCGTCGGCGTCGACGTGTACGCCACCATCCTCGCTTACCGCACCGACAAGCTGGGCAAGAATCCGCCGAAGACCTGGGCCGATTTCTGGAACGTGGAAAAATTCCCGGGCCGCCGCTCGCTGCGCCGCAACGCCATCGACACGCTGGAGCAGGCGCTCATGGCCGACGGCGTACCGGCGGACAAACTCTATCCGCTCGACCTGGACCGCGCCTTCAAGAGCCTGGACCGCATCAAGAAACACATCTCGGTCTGGTGGACCAGCGGCGCGCAGGCGATGCAGCTGATCCAGTCGGGCGAAGTCGACATGATCTCGACCTGGAACGCGCGCGCGCAGACCGCCATCGAAGGCGGCGCGCCGGTTGCCATCAACTGGAACCAGGGTCTCTATTCGGTGGAAGGCTGGGGCGTACCGAAGGGCAATCCCAGGGCGGCCATCGCCAAGGACTTCGTCAAGTTCTGCGCCGACGCCAAGCGCCAGAGCGGCTTCACCGACACGCTGGCCTACGGCCCGACGGCGCTGGAAGCCTACAAGGACATCCCGGCGGCACGCGCCGCAATCCTGCCGACCGCGCCCGCCAACATCGCGCTGATGCGTCCGCCCAGCGGCCCGTGGTGGCACAAGAACCGCAACGCCGTGTCGGACCGCTTCAACGCCTGGCTGCTGTCCTGAGTTGCGCGTTTGCATTGTCCTCTTAAGTTACTCTCAATCGCGAAGACATCATGACTGCCAGACTGCAAACCATAGCGATCAGCAAGCACTACGACAGCGTCACCGCGCTCTCCCCGACCGATCTTGAAGTGCGGGACGGGGAGTTCCTCACCTTGCTGGGGCCGTCCGGTTCCGGCAAGACCACGCTGCTGCAAATCCTGGCCGGGCTGGTCGAGCCCAGCGGCGGCCAGTTGCTCATCAACGGCAAGGATGCAACCCATGCCGCCGCCGGCGAGCGCGGCATCGGCATGGTGTTCCAGAGCTACGCCCTGTTCCCGCATTTGTCGGTGTGGGAAAACATCGCCTACCCGCTGCGCATGCGCAAGATGGACAAGGCGGCCATGGCGGCGGCGGTGAAGGATGCGCTGGAGATGGTGCAGATGGGAAGCTATGCGCATCGCTTGCCGCGCGAGCTGTCCGGCGGCCAGCAACAGCGCATCGCCCTGGCGCGCTGCTTCGTCTACAAACCCTCGGTGATCTTGCTGGACGAACCGCTGGGTGCGCTGGACAAGAAGCTGCGCGAACACATGCAGTCCGAGATCCGCAGCCTGCACAAGGATCTCGGCGCAACCTTCATCTACGTCACCCACGATCAGGAAGAAGCGCTCAACCTGTCCGACCGCATCTGCCTGATGAACCAGTCGAAGATCGAGCAGATCGGCACCCCGCAGGACTTGTACGACCGTCCGGCGACGGCCTTCTCGGCACAGTTCATCGGCTACTCCAATCTGTTGTCGGGCCGCGTGGAAAAACATGCCGGCGACGACAATATCCGCCTCTGCAATGCGCGCTTCAGCGTGCCGATTCATGTCCCCGCGCATGTGCCGGTGCACTCGCTGCTGCCCGTCGGCAAGACCGGCGGGAGCGACGACATCTCGCTGGTGATCCGTCCGGAGGAAGCGCGCCTGGCGTCCGCCGACGATGCCTACGTCAAAGGAACGGTACGCGAAGTGGTCTTCGCCGGATCGGACTTCCGCGTGCTGGTCGACATCGGCGAAAGCCAGCCCTTCCTGTTGCGCTGCGGACGCCGCGACGCCCCGATGCCCGGCGACACCGTCGGCGTCACGTGGAACCCGGCGCATACCGCCGTGGTGACCTGCTGAGCAACCGGAGACACGCCATGTCGACTTCCTCTCTCCGGATTTCCGTCCCCGCCCTTGCGGTCCGTCGCACGTCGACGTTCGGCAAGTCTTTGCGCGCCTGGCTTCCCGCCATACCTTGCTTCGTGTTCCTGATCGCCTTCTTCTGCGTGCCGGTAGTCGAGATCCTGCAGACCGGCATGGTCAACGCCGACGGCCACGTCACGCTGGACCAGTTCCGCCGCATGACCAACGATCTGGTGTTCGCCAAGGTGCTGGGCAATACCTTCCTGATCTCCGGTCTGACAGCGCTGCTGTCGGTGGCGCTGGGCTTTCCCATCGCGTATTTCCTGAGCCAGCTGAGCGACAAGTTTCGCGAACGCTGGATGATCTGGATCATGGTGCCGTTCTGGACCAGCTATCTGGTGAAAACCTTTGCCTGGATCCTGGTGCTGTCCAAGACCGGCATCCTGCTGACGCTGGCGGTCAGCCTCGGCCTGGTCGAGGATCCGTCGGCGCTGGCGCCGTCCATGCTGGGCGTGATGATCGGCATGGTGCATGCGATGCTGCCGCTGGCGGTGATCAACATGTTGCCGATCATGCGCGGCGTCAACGCGCAGTTGCTGCAGGCGGCGGAAACCCTGGGCGCCAATCGCTCCATCGCCTTCTTCTCGATCTTCCTGCCGATGGCTGGGCCGGGCATTGCGGCGGCGGGCCTGCTGGTGTTCATCACCAGCCTGGGATTCTTCATCCTGCCGGCGCTGCTGGGCACGCCGAAGGAAACCATGGTGGCGCAACTGGTCATCTCGGCGATCAACGATCTGTTCAACCTGCCGTATGCCGCCGCCCTGTCGACCGTCTTGCTGATCTTCGCCGTGGCGGTCTTCATGCTCTACGACAAACTGGTCGGCCTGTCCTCGCTCAGCGGCGAAACCCGTTCGGCGCCAAAACGTAACAGTTCCACCTTCGTGACCACCGCGCTGATCGCCATCGGCAGAGTGTGCGGCGCCGGCTATGGCGCGGGCGGGCCTGTACTGACGCGGGTGAAGGGGTTGAAACTGTACAGCGTGCTGACGGTGGCGCTGCTGTCGCTGCCGATCATCGTGGTGTTTCCGATCGCCTTCACCAATTCGCCCTTCCTGTCGTTTCCGCCGCAGGGTTTCAGCCTGCGCTGGTTTGAAGCCTTCCTGTTCTCGCCGGTATGGCAGTCGTCTTTCCTGCGTTCGTTCGGCGTGGCGATCATGACGGCGCTGGCCTCGACCGCGCTGGGCGTCGGCGCGGCATTGGCGCTGACGCGCCTGCCTGGACGCTGGACCAAACCGGTGTTCGCCTTCCTGCTGGCGCCGCTGATCGTGCCGCGCATCGTGGTGGCGGTCGGCTTGTTCTATCTGTTCTCGCGGATGGGACTGGTCGGCACCGATCTCGGCCTGACCATCGGCCACACCGTGCTGGCGATCCCGTATGTGGTGGTGACCATGGCGGCGGCGCTCAAGCGCTTCGACTGGCGGCTCGACGATGCGGCCAAGATCCTCGGCGCGTCGGCCTTCGCACGGCTGCGCACCATCCAGTTGCCGATGATGATCGGCAGCGTCGCAGCGGCCTTGCAGATGGCCTTCATTATTTCCTTCGACGAACTGACCATCGCCATCTTCGTCAGCGGCGGCATGAAAAACACCCTGCCCAAGCAGATGTGGGACGACATGATCCTGCAAGTCAATCCGACGCTGGCCGCGGTATCGCTGGTGATGGTAATCGTGATCGCGCTGCTGGTGCTGGCGCCTTCGCTCTACAAAACTTTCCGCCGCCGCTGATCGGGCGCCAATTTTTTACTTCAGATGACTATGCACAGCTATACCAACTACTTTCCCGTCCGATCCGCACACGATGCGCTCGATGTCGTGCCGCTGCTGCATGAAGGCTTGCTCGGCAACGGCGAGCGCACGCTACTCGAATTCAACGGCGTCAAAACCTCGTTCAGCGACATGGCCGCGCGCGTGGCGTCCATGCAAGGCTGGCTCGCCGGCCGCGACGTCAAACAGGGCGACCGCGTTGCGCTGATGCTGGAAAACGGCCTCGACCACATGGCGCTGATCTATGCGCTGATGCTGACCGGCGTGGTGTGGGTGCCGGTCAATACGCGGCTGAAGGCGCCAGGCATCAGCTATCTGCTGGGGCACTGCAGGCCCGACCTGTTCATCGCGCAGCGCACGTTTGCCGAACCGCTGGGCGAACTCGCCGATCTCGACGGCAAGCTGGCCTGGCTGGACGACCTCATTGAGGCGACGCAAACATCCCCGGTGCAAGGACTGCCTCAGGCTGCCGCCGTCGCCACCGATCATCCGCTCTGCCTGATCTACACCTCCGGCACCACCGGCGCGCCCAAGGGCGTGGTGTTCACCCATCGCATGATGCGCATCGCCAGCGAAGCCACGCGCATCGTCTCCGACGTCAAGGCAGGCAACCGCATGTTCGTGTGGGAACCGCTGTGCCATATCGGCGGCGCGCAGATGCTGCTGGTGCCCTTCCTAGAACAGACCGAACTGCATATCGTCGAACGCTTCTCGTCCAGCAAGTTCTGGCAGCAGATCGAGACCGCGCAGGCGACGCATCTTCATTATCTGGGCGGCATCCTCGACATCCTCGCGCAACTGCCGCCGCAGGTGCAGCCGGCCCGGCACAGCATCCGCGTGGCCTGGGGCGCAGGCGTTTCAGCCAAGGCATGGGACGGCATCCTGGAGCGCCTGCAACTGACGCTGCGCGAATGCTACGGCATGACCGAAGGCTCCAGCTTCGCCACCGTCAACGCCACCGGAAAGCGCGGCTCCATCGGCCGCGCCCTGCCCTGGCTGAAGGTGGAACTGCTGGACGACAGCGGCGCGGCCGTGCCGACCGGCGAGATCGGCCAGATCGTGGTGTCGAGCGACATCGACGGCTGCTTCCTGCCCGGCTATCTCGACAATCCGAAAGCGACGGCGGAAGCGCTGCAAAACGGCAAGCTCCACACCGGCGACCTGGCGCGCAGGGATGCCGACGGCGACCTCTACTTCGTCGGCCGCAAGACCGACAGCATGCGCGTACGCGGCGAGAATGTCTCCGCCTGGGAAATCGAGCGCGTGTTCGTGATGCATCCCGCCATTGCCGCCGCCGCGGCAGTCGGCGTGGAAAGCGAAGTCGGCGAACAGGAAATCCTGCTCTACGTCCAGTTCAAGGAAGGCCAGAGCAGCAGCTTCGCAGAACTGGCGGAATGGGCGAAATCGAAACTCGCCAGTTACCAGGCGCCGCGCTATTACCTGCAGGCGGACAGTTTTGAAACCACGCTCAGCGAACGCATCAAGAAGCATCTGCTCCAGCGCGACATCGGCGCGGCGTGGGACCGGCAGCGCACCGGCGGGCGCGCACTCAAAACCGGAAGCTGAGGGGAGACGAGCTCTGCATATCGCCCGGATCGCCCATCCCGGGCGATATGCGGGAATAAGCGCCAGGAAGGTTTACAATCGCATACGCCGCACAGCCAGAACAGGCAGATCAAAAACCACCCATGATGAGAAAAACCACTGACAGCGCAGGCGCAAAAGCGCCATCGACCACCTCCAAGACAGCCAAGGCCGTCAAGACGGAAGCGACAACGACCGCAGCCGAACCTGCCCGACCGGACAACACCGGCGTCGACTCGCCGCTGTACGTCAACTCCGTCGAGAAATCCATGCGCGTGCTGATGGCCTTCGACGGCCAGCAGCGCCAGTTGTCGCTGTCGCAGATCGCCGCGCTGACCGGCTTCGACCTGAGCACCGCGCAGCGCTTCACCTACACGCTGATGACGCTGGGCTATCTCACCAAGGACGAAGAAGTCCGCAAGTACGAGCTGGCGCCCAAGGTTCTCAACTTCGCCTATCACTACCTGACCTCCAGCGAACTGGTGCGCCGCGCGACGCCCTACCTGCAGCAGCTCAGCCAGGAAACCGAGGAAACCACCAACCTGACCATCCTCGACGGCCCCGACGTGGTGTTCGTCCAGCGTATCGTCAGCCGCAACGTGCTCAATCCCAACGTCGTCACCGGCACCCGCCTGCCCGCCTATTGCACGGCATCGGGACTGGCCATCATGTCGACCCTGAGCGAAGCCGAGGTCGACGACATCCTCGACCATACCGACCTCAAGATGTACACGCCCTTCACCATCGCCGACCGCGACAAGATCAAGCAGCGCCTGGCGAAGTTCCGCGAGCAGGGTTATGCGCACATCCGGGAAGAATATTTCTTCGGCGACATCTCCACCGCCGCCGTGATTACCGACTCGCGCATTGGACGCGCCGTCGGTGCCGTCAACCTGGCGATCACCACGGCGCGCTGGTCGGGCGATGCGGATGAACGCCGCCATGCCGACCTGGTGATGTCGGCGGCGCGGGTGATTTCGATTCAGGGAAGATAGACGATTGATTGCGCGCGCCGGTCCTGCCTACTGCGCCTGCAATTTTCTCAACGCCTCTGCTGCCTCCGGATAACCGAGTTGTTGCGCCTGTTTGTAATAACGCGCAGCTTCTTTCTTGTCCACCAGCAAACCCAAACCGCCTTCCTGATACCAGTAACCGAGCTGATAATTAGCATCGGCGTCTCCGGCCGCGGCCAGCTTCTTCTTTTGCCGCACGCCCATCCGATAATAGGTCAGGGCGCGCTCGTGATTGACGGCATTGCCGTAGGTGCCGAAGGTATAGGTTGCCGCGGCATCGGTCAGCGCCTCGAAATCCTCGCCGGCTTCTGCTTTGCGAAGCTGGATCGCGGTCGCCGTCGCACTCAGCTTTTCCTCGGTCGCCAGACCGGCATCCTTCTCGGCCTCAGGCAGCACTCCCCAATACAAAAGCGAAGACAGCTTGCTGCCGGCCTCCGCCGATTTCATGTAGTACGTTGCCGCCAGCCGGGGATTTTTCTGAAATCCGTCGCCGTCTTTTTCAAGGAATCGTCCCATTCTCTGCAGCGCTTCCGGCTGTCCCGATGCTGCGCTTTTTTGATACAACTCAATCGCCTGCCCCATGTTTTTGGGAACGAGATTGCCCCGTTCCAGGAGCCGGGCGTATTCATACATGGCGTCGGCATTGCCGGCCTCGGCGCCTTTCCTGTACCAGTCAACTGACTTCTTGACGTCGGACGCCCCGGCAAGTCCGTACTTGTAGAACAGGCCGAGACGCGCCATGGCCGCCCCATCCCCCGCCGCAGCTGCCGTTTCCAGAGACGGGATCTCATTGCGCCGCTTCGCTTCGATCGCGCTCTCGCTGGCGTCAACCAGCTTGTCGATGCGCGCAATAGCCTCCGGCCGGAACTGAGCCCGCTTGTTGGAAACAACTTCAACACGTTTGGCGACACCGGAACCCAGCGTGAAACTTTGCTCGAATACCTGATCGTAGTATTCATCGCGTTTTTTCGTTGCTCTGATCTGGATCGGGCCGGCCTTGACCTCCATGTCCAGCGGACACTCGCCCTTCAGCACGCCGTTCACGCTCACCTGCGCATCTGCAGTTTTCCCTTCGCACATGACTCGCATCACGGCCATGTCCACCGGCGCCTGCTTCGATGCGCCGTTTCCTTTAACCTTCGTGGAAGCCGAGGTCTCAGCGCCGCTGGCCATACCGCAGACAGGCAACAATGCGATCAACAAGGCAACCGAAAAATCGCGGCGATCAGGCATTTTCTTCATCTTTTTTTCTCTTAACGGTATACAGATCATGTTGTGACTTCAGCAGATTCACGTCGAAGCCTGTGGTTGCGCTCATGGCAATTCACTTCGGAACGCAGGTAAACGTGCCGTCAGGACGATCCTGAATTTCATCCTTGCCGAAGGCGATACCGCCTTCGCAGGCTGCGTAGTGATAATCGCCGATGCCGCGCGCGTATTGTTTGTCGCCCGGACCGACGTTGACCGAGTGCGTGTAAAAGCTGTTGCCCGCAGGACCGTCTCCGCATTGCTTCTTGCTGTATTTCAGATCGCCGCACCAGACGACGAAGATCTGTATGTTGCAGGTGTTGGTGAAACCCAGGTCTTCTTTCTCGCGACTGACGGAGACACAGCGCATCGCCTCACGCCCGGTATTGATCGAATTGGATTTCCTGGCTGGCGCCACGGTTGCGGCAGCAGGTGCGACGTCGCGAGCCGGCTGGCTCACAGGCGCGCTCTTTGCCGCCGCTGCAGCGGCTTGCGCACGCTGGCTGTCTTGCTGGGCTTGCGCCAGTTGGATGCGCTGTGCGTCGGCCTGGCGTTGCTGTTGCAGACGTTGCGCATCAAGTTGCGCGCGATCCTGCGCCTGCCGCCGCTGTTCGTTCGCCGCGTTGCGGGCAGCCTCGGCCTGCTGCTGCGCGAACTGCTGATTGCGCGCCTGTTCCGCCGCTCTGGAATTGGCCTGTGCACGAATAGTTTGCGAATACGCGTTGCCGGCGGCGGCGATGCGGTTATTGAGATTCTCTCGCTCCTCAGCCTCTGCCTGCGCTTGCCGTTCGGCATCGCGCGCACGCTGTTCGGCCTGGCGCAGCTCGGTCTCCCGTTTTTCCTGTTCACGCTGACGCTGTGCAGCCAGACGTTGTTCTTCTTTTTCGCGGGCACGTTCGGCGAGCAAATCCTCTTCCGCTCGCTTCAGGGCGCTTTTCGATTTCGCATCGGTAGAAAATTTCCTGGCGTTTTTCAGCTGCGCCTCGGCGCAAGTGTAATCGCGCACGCGCGTGCACTGCGATGCCTTGGACAACGCTTCGTCAAAATCACCTTTGTCGACGCGATCCAGTTGTTCGCTCATGCGCAGCAGGTCTTGTGGCCCAGCCTGCGCAGATGTCATCGCCAGGCCGGCGCATGACAGCATCAGCACGCACAGAACATGAACGATGCGGACCGTCCCCACGGCCGTTTTCTTTGCATTCAAAACTTTCCCCTTTTTATTCTCATGCTGTAGCCCGCTACCACGCGCCCTGGAATTTCCGGCTACGCCGTTCGCTCATCGAGGCGCGCCGACCCTTTCGTCGTTTTCAAACCGGCCTTCCACACGTGTACCGTCAGGAGCAATCACCACACCGTTGCCATGCCGCATGTTATTGGCGAAGTCACCGATGTAGCGATAACCATCTTTGGTCAGCACATCGCCCTTGCCT
This sequence comes from Herbaspirillum rhizosphaerae, assembly GCF_001189965.1. GTDB lineage: Bacteria > Pseudomonadota > Gammaproteobacteria > Burkholderiales > Burkholderiaceae_D > Herbaspirillum > Herbaspirillum rhizosphaerae. Next base: position 23,570 of record NZ_LFLU01000001.1, on the reverse strand, counting down.
TCGCGCTTGCCGTCGACCCAGTTGCCGTCGTAACGGTCGCCGGTGTTCCAGACGTAGACGCCTCTGCCGTTGCGCAGACCTTTGACGAACTCGCCCTCGAAAGTGCCGTTAGCAAGCAATTGCTTGCCATGTCCATGCCGGAAACCCTCGGCAAAATCGCCCGCGTATTGCTCGCCATCTTTGAAATAAGCCGTGCCCTGTCCATCCGCCCAGCCTGCAGCCAGCATGCCTACATAGCGCATGGTGACCACGCCGTTGGTCTCGAACTTGAGTTCACCGCTGCCTGAGGCGATGCCGTCGCGGCACGGTCCGGTCCAGGAGACGGAATCGCTGGGGATAGGCATGAACAGGTAACAGGATCTGGCGTCGCGAAAATAAAACCTGGCAAGATCCTTTGCCGCCTTGGGATCCGCAGGCGCTGACTGAATCAGTTTCACCAGCGCCGCTTCGGCCTTCCGCTGACGTTCCTTGACTGCGGCATCCGCAGCACGTCGCGCGGCGGCATTCATCTGCGGCGCGGACAGCACGACATCGATGCGTTTGCTGGTGCCGCCGCCAAGACGAACGTCCTGTTCGAACAATTGCTCCTGCGTTGCACCTGCAGGCTTGCTCACGCGCAACTTATGCGATCCTTCGGTGAGCATGATGTCGACCGGGCATTCACCCTTGAATTTACCGTCGACCATGACCTCCGCGCCCTTGTCGCCGTCTTCGCAGACAACGCGCAACATCGCGCTGGGTGCGGCCGCACAGGCGATCGACGAAATCAGCAAGACGACAGGTGCACTGCATAAGGCAGCGAGATGTTTCATGGACTTCCCCCGATGAAGATTTATTTTTTTGTACGAAAGACTGTAACAAGTTACCGTCGCAATGGCTACAGAAACTGTGCCGCCGCCCGCACGACGCCGATTCGACGAGCCGGCGACGGGTGGCGCCGATCTTCAACCGGACGCCGTTAACATGGTTGGGACATAGCGTCGAAGCTTAACGCAACGCTACCTGGAGCTGCGAGCGTCAGCTTATGAGCGGGTGAATTCTGCGAGAAAATCAACAGACGGTCACCTGTCTGATGACAGATAGGGATATTTTTTACGCGTTTTTTACGTAAATCGCATCAAATGGAATCCGGTTTTTATGCCGAAGCTTCTACATTGAGGTCTCCATCACTACAGGCTTGCCGATGCAGGCCCTGACTCTATGAGACCCGTCGCCATTCTTCAACACGAATCAACGCAAGGGCCGGGAGTACTGCGCGATCATCTGGATGAAAACGACATCCCCTACCGGATCATTTCTCCTGCATCGGATGGGAAAGCTCCCGTCGATGCAAGCAAGTTCGGCGGCATTGTCGTGTTGGGCAGCGATCACTGTGCGAATGAAACCTCGCCGTGGATCGAGGATGAGCGGAAATTACTGGAAGATGCCATACGGCGCGACATTCCGGTGCTCGGGCATTGTTTCGGCGCGCAGATGCTTGCACGCGCCATGGGAGCGAAAGTCAGCCGCAACAGTTGTCCGAATATCGGCTGGAGCCAGATATGGGTCACTCCTCCTGCGCAACAGCTGATGGCGCTGCCCGCACAAGCGACGATCTTCAACTGGCATTACGACACGTTTGAAATTCCCGCGGGCGCGATCCGCACGATGTACGGCAGCCATTGCCTGAACAAGGGATTCAGCCGCGGTCGCCACTGGGCATTCCAAGGTCATCTGGAAGTCACCGAGGAAAGCATCAGGAACTGGTGTGCCGCCGGGCGAGCCGAACTTCTTCTGGCACAGGGACCGGCCGTTCAAAGCGAGACGCAAATTCTGAAAGAATTGCATGATCGCATCGCGGCATTGCGCATGATTGCAGATCGAACTTATCGGGCCTGGACCAGCCAGTTGGACAGACCTGCCTTGGTTGCGCTGAGCTCCGTCGCCTCATATGCGCGAACGACAATAGTGCGGAACGCAAGTTTATGCAGATGAGCGCTGATGATGACATTTTCCAACTGCAAGATTCATCATGGATGGCATGCTGCTCCGTCAGCGCGAAACATTCTTGCTTGTCGCCAGGCATGTAAGCCCGTCGTCCTGACGAAAGTCAGGACCCAGCGTCGTATCGGCGGTTGTCACGACACTGAGTTCCGGCCTTCAATGGGTTTAGCCAAATAAACAGCAATTCTGCCGCCGACAAACTCAATTACTCTCCACCGGCACAAACTCTTCAATGATCAGATTCGCCGGGAAGCAGACCGTGAAGGTGCTGCCCTTGTCCGGCACCGATTCCACCCCCAGCGTGGCGCGGTGGCGCAGCAGGACGTGGCGGACGATGGCTAGGCCGAGGCCGGTGCCCTGGGTTTCGCGGGAACGGCTCTTGTCGACGCGGTAGAAACGTTCGGTCAGACGCGAAATATGTTCCTGGCTGATGCCGATGCCGTTGTCCTTGACGATGAATTGCACGCCGCCGGGCTTGCGCTCCCAGACCAATTTGATGGCGCCGTCTTGCGGGGTGTAGCGGACCGCGTTGGACACCAGATTGCTGAAGGCGCTGCGCAGTTCGTCGACATTGCCTTGCAGATCCGGGCCGTCGGCTTCCAGCGTGATCTTGTGCTTGCCTGACGAGAGCGCCTTGGCTTCCTCCAGGATGCCTTCCAGCAGCGGACGCACATGCACGCGCTCGGAACGCAATGGGTAGTCGACCGATTCCAGCCGCGTCAGCGTGAGCATGTCGCCGATCAGGTTTTGCATGCGCTGCCCCTGCTCGGTCATGAGCTTGAGATGCGAGGTGCGGACATCCGGATCGAGGTTGGGTTGCGCCAGTGCGATTTCGAGGAAGCCGTTGATCACCGTCAGCGGCGTGCGCAGTTCGTGCGAGGCGTTGGCGATGAAGTCGCGGCGCATCATGTCGATGCGTTCGGATTCCGTGGCGTCGTGCGTGACCAGGATCTGGCGACGGTTTTCGAACGGGATGATCTGCACGATCAGCTTGCGCTCCTGCACGCTCAGGATCAGCGGCTGCTCGTAGCGGCCGAGGATGATGTAGTCGATGAAAGCCGGATTGCGGATCAGGTTGGTGACGCGCATGCCCTTGTCGCGCTCCAGCTTCAGGCCCAGATGGGCCTGCGCCGCCGGGTTGCACCATTCGAGGAACAGCACGTCGTCCATGATGACCACGCCGTCCGGCAGCAGGCTCATGGCCTGACGGAAACGCGCCAGCCATTCCGCCAGTTCGATCTGATTCTTTTCGTCGTCGCGGCGCATGCGGTACAGGCGGGCGAAGATGTCGGTCCAGGCGCCCCAGCCGTCCGGCAGCTTGGATTGATGCGGATTGTCGAGCCAGCTGCCGAGGCGGAACAGATAGTGCAGCTGGGTAAACGCCAACGCCCCCATGCCGATCAGGGCGATGATCAGCCCGGCGGTGGCGCCGAAGAAAAACCAGACAATACCGACGCCGGCCAGGCAAATCAGAAAGCGCAAGGCAGCCGGAACCCAAAACAGCAGCTGTGGACTCATGTAAAACTCATTATTCAGAATCAGGTTGACCCGATTGTCGCGACGACAATTGAGCATCCAGTATAGAGGTCTTTCGGGGTTCCCAATGTCTCCAGAGGGGTCGCGCCTGCCTGCGTGTATCTTTTTTGTTATTTTGCAGACAGCATGTAGCCGACGCTGCGCACGGTCTTGATCAGATGCTCCGCGTCGCGCAAGGCTTTGCGCAGGCGCAGCACGTGCACGTCGACGGTACGTTCTTCGATGACGACGTGGTCGCCCCAGACGCGGTCGAGCAGCTGGCTGCGCGAAAACACCCGGTCGGGATGCGCCATGAAGAACTTCAACAACTTGTACTCGGCATGGCCGATGTCGATCTTGTCGCCATTCAAGGCGACAGAACAGCTGGCCGGATCCAGCGTGACCGGACCGACAACCATTTCTTCCTGCGCGAATTCCGGGCTCTTGCGGCGCAGCAGCGCCTTGATGCGCGCGGTCAGCTCGCGTGGCGAGAATGGCTTGGTGATGTAATCGTCGGCGCCGTTGTCGAGGCCGGCGATCTTGTCTTCTTCCATGCTCTTGGCGGTCAGCATGATCACCGACAGCTGCTGCAACTGGCGGTCGCCGCGTATGCGCGACAGCAGATGCAGCCCGCTGCGATCCGGCAACATCCAGTCCAGCAGCACCAGTTGCGGTGCACGACGCTGGACGAACTCCCACGCCGCCGCCGTGTTCGACACCACGAAGCTGGACCAGCCTGCCTCTTTGAGCGTGAAGGCAATCAGTTCGGCAATCGACGGTTCGTCTTCAACGATCAGGATGGTAGTCATGGAGTCGCGCTATCTGGATTTGTCAAGGAAACGCCGGCTCAGTCTTCGTCCGTTGCGGCGATCTGGGCCGAACCGAAATCGGTGTGGCGGATATCCTTGCCGCCGACGACGTAGATCACGTATTCGCCGATGTTCTTGGCGTGGTCGCCGATACGCTCGATGGCCTTGGCCACCCACAGCGTGTCGATCGACGCCGAGATCGTGCGCGGATCTTCCATCATGAACGTCGCCAGGCTGCGTGTGATCGAACGGAAGCCATGGTCGATGCTGGCGTCCTGCGCAATCAGCGCAGTCGCTTGCTCGGTATCCAGACGGGCGAAAGAATCCAGCGCGCTGCGCAGCATTTCCGATGCTTCTTCGGCGATGACGCGCACGGTTTCGTAATGATTGATCGGACCGACGCCGCGCTTGTGCAGATGGATCGCATTGCGCGCAATCTTGGTCGCTTCGTCGCCGACGCGTTCCAGATCGGTGATGATCTTGATGGTTGCCATCACGGTGCGCAGGTCGTTGGCGGTCGGCTGGCGACGCACGATCAGGTGGCTGCAGGCGTCGTCGAGTTCGACTTCGAGGCGATTGACGCTCTCGTCATCCTTCATCACGCGTGCCGCCAATTCCAGATTACCGTTGCGGAAAGCCGAAATCGCATCCTGGAACTGACGCTCCACCATGCCGCCCATGGCCAGCACGTTGGAACGGATGGTTTCCAGATCAGCATCGTATTGCTTGGAAGAGTGATCGCCTGTCATGTCACGTCCTTAAAAAATTTTGTAAATTAAATGACTTCAAAAGCCGTGGCAGGAGAACTCATCAACTGCCCTTGAATCGTTGTATCGGCGTAGCGAGCGGCGTGAGTTTGCGTCGAGAAGCGCAGCCGTACGGAGGTACGGTGAGCATCGCAGACGCAAAATCGCGTCGCGCAGTAGCCGAGACAATGATTCAATTAGCCGAAACGACCGGTAATGTAGTCTTGGGTTTCCTTGCGCGCCGGATTCATGAAAATCTGGTCGGTCTCGCCGAATTCCATCAATTCGCCCAGGTACATATAGGCGGTGTAATCCGAGCAGCGCGCCGCTTGTTGCATGTTGTGCGTGACGATGGCGATGGTGTAGTCGTTCTTCAGCTCGCCGATCAGCTCTTCCACCTTGGCGGTCGAGATCGGATCCAGCGCCGATGTCGGCTCGTCCAGCAGCAGCACTTCCGGCTTGACCGCGACGCCGCGGGCGATGCACAGGCGTTGTTGCTGACCGCCCGAGAGGGACAGGCCGCTCTTGTTCAGCTTGTCCTTGACTTCGCCCCACAATGCCGCCTTGTTGAGCGCCCATTCGACGCGCTCGTCCATTTCGCCCTTGGGCAGGTTTTCATACAGACGGATACCGAAGGCGATATTGTCGTAGACCGACATCGGAAACGGTGTCGGCTTCTGGAACACCATGCCGACCTTGGCGCGCAGCATGTTCAAGTCCTGGCCCGGCTCGAGGATGTTCTTGCCGGCGTACATGATCTTGCCTTCGGCGCGCTGGCCCGGATACAGGTCATACATGCGATTGAAGGTGCGCAGCAGCGTCGATTTGCCGCAGCCCGACGGGCCGATGAAGGCGGTGACCTTGCCTTCGAAGATGTTCATGTTGATGTTCTTCAGGCCGTGAAAACCGCCGTAGTAGAAATTCAGCTGAGAAATTTCAATGGTCGATTTCTTGTCTGCAGTTGCGGATGTCTGAGTAGTCATAGTGTTCTCTTGTCGATTCACTTATCTGGATTCGCTGGGATCGCTTGTTTCTTAGCCTGGAACGCGCTGGCTAAACATGGTTCGGGACAGGATGTTCAGGGCAAGCACGCTGAAGGTAATCAGCAAGGCGCCGCCCCATGCAAGTGCGACCCAGTTGTCGTAAGGACTCATGGCGAACTGATTGATCACCACCGGCAAGTTGGCGATCGGCTGATTCATGTTGGTGCTGAAGAACTGGTTGTTGAGCGCAGTGAACAGCAGCGGCGCCGTTTCACCGGAAATACGCGCCACCGCCAGCAGCACGCCGGTCACGACGCCGGCCTTGACCGCGCGCAGACGCACCAGCATGGCGACCTTCCAGCGCGGCGCGCCGAGCGAGAATGCCGCTTCGCGCAGGCTGCTCGGCACCAGCTTCAACATGTTGTCGGTCGTACGCACCACCACCGGGATCGCAATCAGCGAGATCGCGAAGGTGCCGGCCCAGCCGGAGAAGTGGCCGACGTTGGCGACGTAGATCGCGTAGACGAACAGACCGATGACGATCGATGGCGCCGACAGCATGATGTCGGTAACGAAACGCGTGGTCTGCGCCAGCTTGCTCTCTTCGCCGTACTCAGCCAGGTAGATGCCGGCCAGGATGCCGATCGGCGTGCTGATCAGGGTACCGACGCCGACCATCATCAGACTGCCGATGATAGGGTTGAGCAGGCCGCCGCCGTCGCCGCCTGGCGATGGGGTGTTTTGCGTGAGCATGCCGATGTTGATCGCGCTGAAACCCTTGATCACCAGCGTCAGCAGAATCCAGGCCAGAACCACCAGGCCGGCTGCCATCGCCAGGAAAGAGAACAGCATGCCGATGCGATGTTGCAGCAGGCGGCGGCGATACACCGGGTTCATCGGCGAATTGATTTCCGGCTTGGCGTGTGCTGCTTGTGTTGCCTGGGCCGGCGCGGCATTTTGATTGACAGGTTGATTCATTATTTTGCACCTTCCTTGCGTGTCATGCCCATCAACATGATCTTCGCCGCGGACAGCACGATGAAGGTGATCACGAACAGGATCAGACCGAGTGCGAAGAGCGACGAAACGTGCAGCTTCGACGAGGCTTCGGCGATTTCATTGGCGAGTGTGGAAGCGATACTGTTGCCGGCGGCGAACAGCGACCACGACAGACGGTGCGAGTTGCCGATCACGAAAGTGACCGCCATCGTTTCACCGAGTGCGCGACCGAGGCCGAGCATGACGCCGCCGACCACGCCGGTCTTGGTGTAAGGCAGCACCACCTTGCGCACCACTTCCCAACGGGTACAGCCGAGGCCGTAAGCGGATTCTTTCAACACGGCCGGCACGACTTCGAACACGTCGCGCATCACGGACGCGATGAACGGGATGATCATGACCGACAGAATCAGGCCGGCGGTCATGATGCCGATACCCATGGTCGGGCCCTGGAACAAGGCGCCGATCACCGGCAGCTGGCCGATGGTGGCTTTCAGGAGGGGCTGGCCGTATTCCGCAAACAGCGGCGCGAACACGAACAAACCCCACATACCGTAGATGATGCTGGGCACGCCGGCCAGCAGTTCGACTGCGGTGCCGAGCGGACGACGCAGGCGGCTCGGGCAGATTTCAGTGAGGAACAGTGCGATGCCGAAGCTGACCGGGAAAGCGATCAGCAGCGCGATCAGCGAAGTGGACAGCGTACCGACGATGGCGATCGCTGCGCCGTATTGGTCATTGACCGGATCCCACTCCACGCGCGTGATGAAGCCGGGGCCAAATTCGTGGAAGGCCGGCCAGGCGCCGATAAAGAGGGAGACAATAATCCCGCCGAGCATCAGCAATACCGACAATGCGAAGATCAGCGTGACTTTATGAAAGAGGAAATCTTGAATGCGTTGCTTGCGCATCGTTGCCAACAGCTCTTCGTGAGCTTGCTGCGCAGACGTATCTACGGGAGGCTTACCTAGATCGGTGTTCGACATGGTCGTGGCAGAGATGTTTGAGCTCATTGTTTTCACCATTTAGTAGCGGGCTGCGAAGACCGGATGGTCTGCCGCAGCCCTGCCTTGTTTCAGTTATTGCACATTTGGTACGCCGCTTGGGCGTACCCGGGGCAGTACTGAATACTGATTACCAGATTGCCTTGCCGGAGCTGTCCTTGACATTGGCTTTCCAGGAATCTTCAACCAGCTTGGTGACCGATGCTGGCAGTGGCACGTAGTCCAGATCGGCAGCAGCAGCGCCGCCGTTCTTGTAGGCCCAGTCGAAGAACTTCAGGACTTCCTTGCCCTTGGCGCCGTCGGCAGCTTGCGCCTTGTGCAGCAGGATGAAGGTTGCGCTGCTGATAGGCCAGCTGTTCTTGCCGGCTGCATCAGTGAAGTCAACTGCGAAACCTGGCGTCTTGGCCCAGTCGGCAGCAGCAGTCGCTGCCTTGAATGTCGCGTCGTCAGGCGACACGAAAGTGCCGTCCTTGTTCTTCAGCTGGGTGTAGTTCAGCTTGTTCTTCTTGACGTAAGCGTATTCGACGTAGCCGATTGCGCCCTTGACCTTTTGCACGTTGGCTGCAACGCCTTCGTTACCCTTGCCGCCCACGCCGACCGGCCACTTGACTGCTGTGCCTGCGCCGATCTTGGACTTGAAGTCGGCGTTAGCCTTCGACAGGTAGCTGGTGAACACGAACGATGTGCCCGAACCGTCGGAACGGTAGACCACGGTGATGTCTTCTGCCGGCAGCTTGACGCCTGCGTTCAGCGCTGCGATTTCAGGAGCATTCCACTTGGTGATCTTGCCCGAGTAGATGTCGCCCAGCACTTGACCGGACAGCTTGACCTGGCCTGGAGTAGTACCGTCGAGGTTGATGACTGGCACAACGCCGCCGACCACTGCCGGGAATTGTGTCAAGCCGTCAGCGTCGAGCTCAGCTTGCGACAGCGGAGCATCGGAGGCGCCGAAGTCAACAGTCTTTGCCTTGATTTGCTTGATGCCGCCACCGGAACCGATGGATTGGTAGTTCAGGCTGTTACCGGTAGCAGCCTTGTACGATTCTGCCCATTTGGCGTAAATCGGATACGGGAACGATGCGCCAGCGCCGGTGATTTCTGCTGCATGTGCTGCTGCAGAAAACGCGACCGTGCCGCACACTGCTACCGCAACAGATTTAAGAATGTGATTAAACCCCATGTCTTGCTCCTATGTTTGACGAGATTGTTTGTCGAAGAACCCATTTCATAAATCGTCGTCTTACTTGCCAGACCAGCCGGGTGACGTACTTATGGAATGAGTTCCAGGGACGGGGTGAACTTTAACCAGCAATTGTGACGAGTTTATGACCCACACTTGTCATGGAGGAAAAGGATTCGATTTCTTTTTGACAACGTCCGCCGGAGTGCACAGCCCTGCAGTAGAATCGAATGCGGAAGATTAATTTCCGCATGGAAATGCAGTCGCATCAAGGGTGCGCGCGTTTATGACAAGGCCCGGCCGGTTTGTCATTAACTTGTCATACAGCCACCCTACACTGCGAAAAAATTGCCAGGGATACAGGAATAACGCATGACCAGAAAAACAAAGCCGGAAGATAGCGCTCACACAGAAATCAATCCGACCGCCATTTATCTCAACCGCGAACTGTCACAATTGGCGTTCAACCGCCGCGTTCTGGCCCAGGCGGAAAACAAGCAGATTCCCTTGCTCGAGCGCCTGCGCTATTTGTGCATCTGCAGCAGCAACCTCGACGAATTCTTTGAAGTCCGCATCGCCAGCCTGCTGGCCAACCGCATCGAAGGCGAGCACATCGACCCGCCCGAACTGAGCGCCGCGCTGGAACGCACCAGCATCGAATGTCACCAGATCGTGGCGCGTCAGTACGAATTGCTGAACAAGGAAATCCTGCCGCAGTTGGCCAACAAAGGCATCCACCTGCTGCGTCACGAAGACCGCAACGACGCCCAGCGCGCCTGGGTCAAGCAGTATTTCGAACAGAACGTGCGCCCGCTGCTGACGCCGATCGGCCTCGATCCGGCCCACCCTTTCCCGCAGGTGCTGAACAAGAGTCTGAACTTCATCATCGAGCTGTCCGGCAAGGACGCCTTCGGCCGCGGCACGGCGATCGCCATCGTCAAGGCGCCGCGTGTGCTGCCGCGCGTGATCCGCCTGCCTGACGGCCTGTCGGACCAGAAAGGCGTGTCGTTCTGCCTGCTGTCGTCGGTGATCCACGCGCATATTGCGGAATTATTTACAGGCCGCGAGATCGTCGCCTATTCGCAGTTCCGTGTCACGCGCAACAGCGACCTGTGGGTGGATGAAGAAGAAGTCAAGAACCTGCGCCAGGCCTTGCAGACCGAATTGCAAAGCCGCCAGTTCGGCGTCGGCGTGCGTCTGGAAGTGGCCAGCAACTGCCCGGAGCATCTGGCGCAGTTCCTGCTGAATCAGTTCTTCATCGAGCGCAACCGCCTGTATGCGGTCAAGGGTCCGGTGAATCTGGTGCGCCTGTCCGAGCTGGTCGACCTGGCGTCGGTGCCGGCGCTGCGCTTCCCGCCGTTTTCGCCGACGTTGCCGCCGAACCTGCAGAACGAAAACATCTTCGCCGTGCTGAAAAAGCGCGACGTGCTGCTGCATCATCCGTTCCAGTCGTTCCAGCCGGTGGTGGATTTCATCCGCACCGCAGCGCACGACCCGAACGTGGTGGCGATCAAGCAAACGATTTACCGCACCGGCATGAACTCCGACCTGATGGAAGCGCTGATCCATGCCGCCCAGCGCGGCAAGGAAGTCACCGTCATCGTCGAACTGATGGCGCGCTTCGACGAAGAAGCCAACATCAACTGGGCCGTGAAGCTGGAGCAGGCCGGCGCGCAAGTCGTGTACGGCGTGGTCGGCCTCAAGACCCACGCCAAGATCGCACTGGTGATCCGCCGCGAAGACGACGCCCTGCACTTCTATGCCCACCTCGGCACCGGCAACTATCACCCGACGACGACCAAGTTCTATACCGATTTCGGCCTGCTGACCTCGCACCGCGAACTGACCGCCGAAGTCAACGAGGTCTTCATCCACCTGACCACGCTGACCAAGCCGCGCACCCTGAACCATCTGTGGCTGGCGCCGTTCTCGCTGCAAAAGGAAATCATCCGCGCCATCCGCAACGAGGCGCTGATCGCGCGCGAAGGCCGCCCGGCCCGCATCATCGCCAAGATGAACGCGCTGCTGGACGAGTCGGTGATCCGCGCGCTGTATGCCGCTTCGGCCGACGGCGTGAAGATCGACCTGATCGTGCGCGGCGCCTGCGCGCTGCGTCCCGGCGTGGCAGGCCTGTCGGAAAATATCCGCGTGCGCTCGGTGATCGGCCGCTATCTGGAACACTCGCGCATCTATTATTTCCGCAACGACCTGGCCCACGACGTCTATCTGTCGAGCGCCGACTGGATGAACCGCAATCTGTTCCGCCGCATTGAAGTCGCCTTCCCGATCCTGGACAAGGCGCTCAAGAAGCGCATCATCAGCGAAGGACTCGATCCTTACCTGAAAGACAACACCAATGCATGGCATTTGAACTGCGACGGCGTTTACGTACTCAAAAAGGCAAGCTCGCGCCAGGCCGCATTCAGCGCCCAGGCCTATCTGATGAATACGCTCGGCATCGCCGCGCCGCTGGTCGAGGAATGACGGTCCCAATTGAGCAGAATCCACCAATCAACCAGAGGCGATTCCCCATGGAACTGATTTTATGGCGTCATGCAGAAGCGGAGTTGGGCGAGCCGGATGAAGGTCGCGCCCTGACCGGCAAGGGACACAAGCAGGCGTGGAAGATGGCCGACTGGCTCGATCGCAACCTGCCGGAAAGCTGCCGCATCCTGGTCAGTCCGGCCACCCGCACCGTGCAGACGGCCGAAGCGCTGGGACGCAAGTTCAAGATCCACGCCGACCTGGCGCCGGACAAATCGCCGGAAGACCTGCTCGCCGCCGCCAACTGGCCCGACAGCCGCGAGCCGGTGCTGGTCATCGGCCATCAGCCGACGCTGGGGCTGGTCGCGGCGCAACTCATCGGCGGCATGCCGCAAGAATGGTCGATCCGCAAAGCCAACGTCTGGTGGATTGCCCAACGCGAGCGTGGCGACATCACCACCAACTATCTGCGCGCAGTGATGGCGCCGGATCTGATCGCCAAGTAAGCTGCGAGAGAACGATAAAAAGACGCCGGGCTGCTGATGTTCTCAGCAGCCCGGCGTTTTTTTTACTCCTGTGCCGATGCCGCCATACCATGGCGGCACCGGGATCCGTACGACATCAGTTCAATCTGAACGAACTCACCGCACCGGCCAGGCGGATCGCCTGCTCCTGCAGGGATTGCGCACCTGCTGCCGCTTGCTCCACCAGCGCCGCGTTCTGCTGCGTGGTTTCATCCATCTGCGTGATTGCCTGGTTAGTCTGGTTGATGCCCTGGCTTTGCTCGCGGCTGGCGGCGCTGATTTCCGCCACGACTTCGCTCACGCGCTTGACGCTGTCGACCACTTCGCGAATCGTCGCACCGGCCTGCTCCACCAGTTGGCTGCCCTGCTCGACTTGCACCACCGAGTCGCCGATCAGCACCTTGATCTCCTTGGCGGCCGTGGCCGAACGCTGCGCCAGGCTGCGCACTTCCGACGCCACCACGGCAAAGCCGCGGCCCTGCTCACCGGCGCGCGCCGCTTCCACAGCCGCATTCAGGGCGAGGATATTGGTCTGGAAAGCGATGCCGTCGATCACGCTGATGATGTCGACAATCTTCTTCGACGACTCGTTGATCGCACCCATGGTGTCGACCACCTGGCCGACCATGTCGCCGCCGCGGACCGCAATGTCGGAGGCGGAGGCAACCAGCAGATTGGCTTCGTGCGCATTGTCGGCATTGTTCTTGACGCCGGCAGTCAGCTCTTCCATGGCGGAGGCGGTTTCTTCCAGCGAGCCGGCTTGCGCTTCGGTGCGCGCGGACAAGTCGCTGTTGCCGTCGGCGATCTCGCGCGACGCGTCCTTGATGGTGTCGCTGGCCTTGCGGATGTCGAGCAGCACCGCCGAGATCTTGTCGACGAACTGATTGAACGCCAGGCCGATCTGCGCCAGTTCATCCTTGCCATTGGCATCCAGGCGCCGCGTCAGGTCGCCGTCGCCGACCGCGATTTCACCCAGCGCATTGCGCACCAGCGCCAGGCGCTGCAAGGCCTTGGCGATCAGCACGCTCAGCAGCAGGCAGACCAGCGCCGTCACCACCAGTGCGGTCGCGGCCGAGGATCCCAGCATGGCCTTGAGCGGCGAGGTGGCGTCGGCGCGATCGAGCACCACCACCAGCAGCCAGTCGGTGCCGGCAACTTTGGAAACATAGAGCATGCCGTCGCGGTCGTTCAGGCGGATTTGCTTGCTCTGACGCGTGCTTTCGATTTCCGCCAGCGTCTGCACCGACAGGTCCTTGTCCAGATCGGCGATCGGCTTGAGGGTCAGCTTGGTGTCGGGATGGGCGATGATCTTGCCCTTGCTGTCGACCAGAAAGGCGTAGCTCGCCGGCGTCGGCTTGATCGCCACGATGGTGCGCACCACGGTGTCGAGCAACACGTCCGCTGCCGCCACGGCTGTGGTCTGCCCGGTCGCGCCGATGGCTTCGGCAAAGGTCACCAGCAGCCGGCCGGTGCTGGCGCTGGTGTAAGGCGAAGTCACCACCGGACCGGCCACCTGCGAGGCCAGCGTATACCAGGAGCGCTTGGTCGGATCATAATCCGGCGCACGCGTGCGTTCCTGCGAGAAGACAGTGTGCTTGTCGGCATAACCGATGTAGGCCAGATCAAAGCCGCCGGCCTGTTCCGCCGCCTTGACGAACGCCAGCGGCTCGGGCGCATCGACCGCCAGCTTGATGGACGTCACCACCGATTTCTTCGACGCCACCCATTCTGCAATGGTGGCGGCGTGGCTGTCCGACAGCTGGCGCGTCTGGCTGTCGAGCGAGTCCATCATGCGCGATTTGCTCGTCAGGAAATTGGCGCCGATGATGGCAAGCATCGCCAGCACGACAACCGATACGCACAGGGCGATCAGACGCATACGCAAAGTGGAAAAGAACATGTTTCTACCTTTGAAGAAAGTTATGGCTTGTATGTGGTGAATCCGGTGCAGAGGTATTGCCCATGGGACATTACCGGCGCAATTTGTTAAAAAGCCCGCAGGCCGGGAGGCCTGCGGGCTTTGCCTGCGTCGCCATGACAGTGACGACAAACGCAGATTAAATGAGGATTGTGACCTCGCCGTTACGCGAGGACGGGCATCAGAATTCTTCCCAGCTTCCTTCGTCTTGCGATGCGGTCATTTTCTTCGGCGCGACAGGCGCAATCTTCTTGCGCGCCGCAACCGGCCTGGCCGCAGGCTCGGCCTGCAACTCCAGCGGAGGATTGACCGTCTTCAGCATCGACGGCACTACCGTTGCCGGGGCGCCCTGCGCAGCGATTACCGCGCCATCGACCTTGAACACTGCAACCGCGCGCGCCAGCAGATCGGCTTGCTCCTGCAGGCTTTCGGCGGCAGCGGCAGCCTGCTCCACCAGCGCGGCGTTCTGCTGCGTGATTTCGTCAATCTGCGAAATGGCGTTGTTGACTTCGGCGATGCCGGCGCTCTGCTCTTTGCTGGCGGCGGTGATCTCGCCCATGATATCGGCCACGTGCTTGACCGAGGTCACGATTTCGCTCATGGTCACGCCGGCTTCGTCGACCAGCTTGCCGCCGGCATCAACCTTGCTGACGGAGTCGCCGATGAGGATCTTGATTTCCTTGGCGGCGGAAGCGGAACGCTGCGCCAGGCTGCGCACTTCGGACGCCACCACGGCAAAGCCGCGGCCTTGTTCACCAGCGCGTGCTGCTTCGACAGCGGCGTTCAGCGCCAGGATGTTGGTCTGGAAGGCGATACCATCGATCACGCCGATGATGTCGACGATCTTGCTGGAACTGGCCTTGATCGAACCCATGGTTGCCACCACGTCGCCGACCACCTTGCCGCCCTTGACCGCATAGTCGGACGCCGACATGACCAGTTGATTGGCCTGATGCGCGTTCTCGGCATTCTGCTTCACGGTCGATGTCAGTTGTTCCATCGAGCTGGCGGTTTCTTCCAGGCTGGAGGCCTGCGATTCGGTGCGGTTGGACAAGTCGGCGTTGCCGGTGGCGATCTCTTGCGACGCCACCGCGATGATCGCAGCGCTTTGCTTGATCTCGTTCACAGTCGAGGCCAGCTTGGTCTGCATGGCATTGAGCGAATGCACCAGTTGGCCTGCTTCATCGTGGCTCTTCTCTTCCACTGTTGTGGTGAGGTCGCCGCTGGCGATGGTCTCGGTGATTCTGCCGGCGCGTTGCAATGGTGCAGTGATGGCGCGGGTAATCGACCAGGTGAAGAAAGCGCCCAGCGCCAGGGTCACGATACCGATGATGACCATGCTGACCTGACCGGTGTGGTAACTTGCCTGAAAGGCAACGTAAGCGGTCGACATGTCGTCCTGCTGATAGCTCGCCAGCGCGCCGACGCTGGCCATCCATTTATCATAGGCCGGCAGGAAATCGCTCTTAAGCAATTGCGCCGCATCGAAGTAGTTGCCGCCGCCGACCATCTCGCGAATCTTCTCGACGATGGGAAACAGCACCTTGCGCTCGGCCGTCGAAGATGCGAGCAAGGCCTTGCCCTTGTCCGTCGATGTCAGCTTGGTGAGTTGTCCTTCGAAACCGGCATAGGCTTGCAGGATCTTGGTCAGGCGTTGATTTTCCTGCTGGCCTTCAGCAGCGTCGGTCGGCGTGACCACCTTGCGCAACGCGAGCGCCAGAGCACTGCCCGATTCGCGCATGCTCATCGCCGCCGTCATGCTGGCGACCTTCTGGTTGATGATGTACTCGCTGCTGGCGCCCATTTCGCTCATGCGCCACAGACCATTGAACAAAATCGCCGCAGCACAGAACAAGACGAGACAGAATCCTAGTGCAAGGCGCGCACCAATTTTGATATTCGAGATCATAACCACTCAACTTCCCCTGATAAAAAACTGCCGTCCCTGAAGGTGCAACTTGTCAGACCATCCACATCGTCGGCGGATGCCCTGTTACGTGATTCTCAGCAGGATTCGTGCCTGCGCGCAATACGTTTGATTGTACGTGTTCCGCACTTATTTTTCTTGTTGCAGGGCAATTAAAATCGATTGAAGAAATGAAAAAAGACGCGGCAGCCGATGCGCTCACGTCTCTTCTTTGGGATGGCTGGAGAGGATATACATTGCGCGATCGTACCTCCGCTCGCGGCAAATGCCCACTGACCATTTCATTCAATAATGACCCGTGGGCGAATCTTAGATAAGGGACTAACACTAGGCTAATGCTTTGTGCGCATGCAACTATACCGTTTTCGCATAATCTTCCGAAACGCCCGTGTGGCGCTCAATTACAGCGCAAGGAAAGATGATGAAACAACATCATTCTTCCCTCGCGCATGCCGTTGCCGAACAACACCGGAGATCGCTCAGAACTCTTCCCAGTCATTCGCATTGCCCGCGCTTTCCGCCGGCTTGACGGTGGTTTTCGCGGCAGGCTTGGACAAGACTTTCAAGGCCGGCGCAGCGGCCTTTTTCTGCGTCGCCGGTTTGCCGACGACGCTCAGGCGCCTGGCGGCTTGAACCGGTGGGAGAGGCATACCCGGCGTCGCTGCATGGCGCTCGGCCGGCGTGATCTTGAACACGCTGACCGTCTGCGCAAGGATGTCGGCCTGCTCCTGCAAGCTCTCGGCAGCGGCGGCGGCCTGCTCCACCAAAGCCGCATTTTGTTGCGTGATTTCATCCATGTGCGTGATGGCGCGATTGACTTCTTCGATGCCGACGCTTTGCTCCTGACTGGCGGCGGTGATCTCGCTCATGATGTCGGCCACGTGCTTGACCGAGGTCACGATTTCGCCCATGGTCGCGCCGGCTTCGTCGACCAGCTTGCCGCCGGCATCGACCTTGCCGACCGAATCGCTGATGAGTTCCTTGATCTCCTTGGCGGCCGATGCCGAGCGTTGCGCCAGGCTGCGCACCTCGCTGGCGACGACTGCGAAACCTCTGCCCTGCTCACCCGCACGCGCCGCTTCCACTGCAGCATTGAGCGCGAGGATATTGGTCTGGAACGCGATACCGTCGATCACGCTGATGATGTCGACGATCTTGCTGGAACTCTCTTTAATGGAGCCCATGGTGTGCACCACATTGCCGACGACCTCGCCGCCCTTGACCGCCAGTTCCGATGCCGTC
Source organism: Herbaspirillum rhizosphaerae (assembly GCF_001189965.1). Classification (GTDB taxonomy): domain Bacteria; phylum Pseudomonadota; class Gammaproteobacteria; order Burkholderiales; family Burkholderiaceae_D; genus Herbaspirillum; species Herbaspirillum rhizosphaerae. The sequence continues at coordinate 6,256 of NZ_LFLU01000001.1, read as the reverse complement.
GTGACCAGGGAGTTGGCCTGGCGCGCGTTGTCGGCATTTTGCCGTACAGTGGAAGTCAGCTCTTCCATCGAGCTGGCGGTTTGTTCCAGGCTCGACGCCTGCGACTCGGTGCGATTGGACAAGTCGGCATTGCCCATGGCGATTTCTTTCGACGCCACGTGAATCACGTCGATGCTGGTGCGCACATCGCCGACGATATGCACCAGGCTGCCGGTCATGTCGTTGAGCGCGTGCAACAGCTGCGCCGATTCGTCGCTGCCGACCACGACGGCGCGCGACGTCAGGTCGCAGGAGGCGACGCGTTGCGCCATGCTCACCGATTCCGACATCGGCACCGTGATCGAGCGCGACAGCATGGTGCCGATCCACGCGGCAAACAAGGCCAGCGCACTGATGCAGCCCAGCACCCAGATTTCATTGCGGCGCATCTGCGCAGTCTGCTGGCCGAGGGTGCTTTCCAGGCTGCCGATCACGACATCGACGACTTTGAATTGCGCATCGATGGCTTCGGTGAATCGGGCGAAATACTCTTGCGGCGGAAACTCCAATGCCTCCGGCTTCAGCACTTTTTCATCCGCCAGCGCGATCGCGCCGAGCGCCAGTTTGCGCGCATTGTCCACCGTACCGCCCAGGCTGTCCCTGAGCGAGGCGTTGATCAGGAAGGCTTGCTGGAACAGTTTGTCGGCCTGCCTCAATCGTTCCTGCCCGCGTTGACTGGGGCGGATGATCGCCAGCTTGTCGTCCGGCGTAACCGCCTTTTTGGCGAGCATTGCGGAGCCGCGCGCACGCATCTTGCCAAGCTCTTCGGTCAGCAAGGGGAACGCGACAAACGCCCCCGTGATCAGCTTGGAGCTGTCCAGATCGGCATCCAGGCTGAGTTTGAAATCGTCCAGTATCAGATCGTTGATCTCGAACAGCCTGGCGATCTGGTCGCTGTGCGTATTGAAGCTCTGCGGTCCCGTCACTTGCCCGCCGGCGACGCCGTCGCGCAATCCGTTCCAGGCAGTCTGCACCGCCGTCAATCCCTTTTCGATCGCCGGATCGCGCACGCCGTTTTTCCTGAGTTCGTCAAACAAGACCTGCCAGGCTTTATCCACCTCCTGCGCCTTGGCCTGGCGTTGAGGGGCGACGCCGGCATTGCCGCCGATCAGCACGGCGGACATGCCGCGGTGCTGTTGCATGAGCTGCATGGTGCGCAACAATGCGCGCGCCGGATTGACGCCTTTGATTTCCAATTGCTTGTGCGCAATGATGCCTTCTGCGCTGCTGATGTAGAGCGCCGTCGGCACCCCGAACAACACGATGCCGATCACGCCCAGCAGGGCGAATTTTTTCCACAGTTGGAGACTGGCAAACAGGTTTCTCATTTCTTCCCCCTTTTCATTTCCCCAAGGCACCGCGCCGGCAACTCAAGGCGCCAGCGCACCGCATGCGCATTGGCGAACCCTCATCATGTTTTATACCGGAACGGCGTTATTGCAAATAAATTTGCTCAGGGTAAAAAGACGCAAGAACCATACCGATGCATACGGACAGGGGCGTGCGGTTTGACAAGGAAACGCAAGAGGGAAACAGGAGGAGAAAAACGGTGTTGACGGGGGAATTGGAAGTTTTCCCGCCGTTGGTAAAACAACACAGAAAAAAGGACAGTATTGCACTCGCAATACTGTCCCCGGAGAAATAAGGATCCGGCTTACAACACCGTGAGCACCCCGATATCAGGCCGCATCCACCACATCCGCAAGACCTGCCGGCGCGGCACTGCGGGCGTAATGCAGATGCTGCAGGAATTGCTGGGTGGCGGCGTCCCACGAGTAGGTCATGGCATGGGCCCGCACGTCGTCGCGCGACAGATGCAAGGCATCCATGCAGGCCACGTCCAGATCGTCGTGCAAGGCGCCGGAAAAACCGTTGGAGACCACGTCGATCGGCCCCTCGACCGGATAGGCTGCAACCGGCACCCCGCACGCCATGGCCTCGGCCAGCACCAGGCCGAAGGTATCGGTGCGGCTCGGGAAGACGAACACGTCGGCGCAGTTGTAATACGCTGGCAATTCGTCATGGCCCTTGGCGCCGAGGAAGCGGACATGCGGATAGCGCTGTTCCAGTTCTTCGCGTTGCGGGCCGTCGCCGATGACCCATTTGGAACCGGGCAATTCCAGCTTGAGGAAGGCTTCGATGTTCTTTTCCACCGCCACACGACCGACGTACAGGAACAGCGGGCGCACGATGCAGGCGTGATCCTCCGCGGCCGGCTTGAAGTGTTCGGTGTCGACACCGCGGCCCCACAGCGCCACGTTGCGGAAGCCGTGTTCTTCCAGCGCTTCCTTCATCTTCGGCGTCGGCACCATGATGGCCTTGGACGGTCCGTGGAACCAGCGCATCAGGCGATAGGTCAGCGCCTTGGGCAGCAGCTTGCGCGCGCTCAGGTATTCCGGAAAACGCGTGTGATAAGCGGTGGTGAAATCCAGCTTGTTCCTGAGGCAGTAACGGCGCGCCGCGAGGCCCATCGGGCCTTCAGTCGAGATGTGGATGCAATCGGGCTTGAAGGCATCCAGCGCGGCGGCAATCTTGGCATACGGCTTGTAGGCCAGCCGTATTTCGGGGTAAGTCGGGCAGGCGAACGTGCGGAAATCGCGCGGCGCCAGCATCAGTACTTCGTGTCCTTTATTTTGCAGGCACTTACGCGTCGCCCGCAGGGTGTTGACTACGCCATTGACTTGGGGCTCGCCCGCGTCGCTTACGATGGCAATGCGCATAAATCTTCTACTCCGGCTAATTTCGAGCTTTTCTTCAACTGCATGATTTCGCCCCAGGTCACCAGGCGCAATTCGCCCGAAGGATCTTCGACCAGGGCCGAAAGGCTTTCCACCCAATCGCCGTCGTTGCAATACTTGATACCGTTGATGTCGCGGATTTCCGGTTTGTGGATATGTCCGCAGATCACGCCGTCGAGTCCCTTTTTGTGGGCTTCGGCGGCCAGTGCGTCTTCGAACGAGGTGATGTAATTGACCGCGTTCTTGACCTTGCCCTTGAGGTATTGCGACAAGGACCAGTAAGGCAATCCTGCACGCGCACGCCAGCTGTTGAACCACTGGTTGAACTTGAGGATCATGGTGTACAGGTTGTCGCCGACATAGGCCAGCCACTTGGCGCAGGCGATGACGCCGTCGAAACGGTCGCCATGGATCACCAGCATGCGCTTGCCGTTGGCGGTGGTATGGATCAGTTCGTCGCGGATCTTGATGCCGCCGAAGTCGAGGTCGATGAACTGACGGATGACTTCGTCGTGGTTGCCCGGCACGAAGATGACGTTGGTGCCCTTCTTGGCTTTCTTGAGCACCGTCTGCACGACGTTGTTGTGGCTTTGTTCCCAATACCAGCGACGCTTCAACTGCCAGCCGTCGATGATGTCGCCCACCAGATAGAGCGTCTCCGATTCGGTCGCGCGCAGAAACTCAAGCAGTCTTTGCGCCTGGCACCCCGTCGTGCCGAGATGCACGTCGGAGATCCAGATCGTCCTGAAACGGAGGGGATCGCGTTTCATTCCCAGAGCGGCTTCGACGCCGTCGTCATCCAGAAACTGATCGCGTGGTTTCATGCGGCTCTCGTTTCTTTCAGGTAGTGTTTGGCATACCGGCCGTCGAGCTTGGCCAGCGGCAGCAGCAGGAAGAAATCGGCAGAGTGGAAATCAGGATCCCAGGCCGGTTCGCCGCAGACCCATGCGCCGCTGCGCAGGTAGCCGCGCAGCAGCGGCGGCACTTGCGGCTGGTGGCCGGCTTCGCGTTCTTCGATCGGAAATGCCGTATGCGGCGTGACGCTGTATTCCTGCGGCGCCATGTTGTTTTCGCGGAAGGCATGGTACAGCGCCGCTGCGTTGTGGCCGCCGTCGGCCAGGCTGACGCTGGCGCAACCCATCAGGTAGTCGCAACGTTCCTTGCGCATGAAGTCGGCAATGCCGGCCCACAGCAGCATGATGACGGCGCCGCTGCGGTAATCCGGATGGATGCAGGCGCGGCCGGCTTCGCAGATGGCGTTGCGGATATTGTCGAGGCGGCTCAGGTCGAATTCCTGTTCCGAGTAGAATTTGCCCATGCGGCGTGCAGCATGCGGGCTCATGACGCGGTAGGTGCCGACCACGCTCAGGGTCTTGTTGTCGCGTACGATCAGGTGGTCGCAGTAGTCGTCGAACTCATCCTTGTCCAGGCCTTCGGCATTGGCCAGGGCAGACAGGTTCATCGATTCGATGAAGACTTTGTAGCGCAGTCGTTGGACTTCACGCACTTCTTCAGGCGTGCTGGCAAGGCTCAGTGACAGTTTGGAAGAACTCAGGTTAGCATCTGCTGGAGTGGTGAGCAGTCTCATGCATCGTCCTTTTTCAGTTGACAACGATGCAGAGCGTAACTGTCGATTATTTCAGGGAAATGACACATGGCCATCGCATGGCTAAGCTGCAACACTGGCGCTGCAGCCGCATCAACGCTGATGTTGTCAGGGTTTTGCAAGAAAACGATGTGAACTTTATAACACGCGTCTCCGTCGAACCCGGACGGCCGATTTCCCCGGCCTGCAAAAAGGAAGAAAGAAGATATGACTGAAGATGAAATCCGTCGCAATGCTTTCGCCATGCCGATTCACAATCCGGCATTTCCACCCGGTCCGTACCGCTTCGTCGACCGCGAGTTTCTGATCATTACGTATCGCACCGATCCGGAAGCGCTCAGAAAAATCATTCCCGCCCCGCTGCAATTCGTCGAGCCCATCGTCAAGTTCGAATTCATCAACATGCCGGACTCGACCGGCTTCGGCCATTACTGCGAATCGGGACAGGTGATCCCGGTCACGCTCAACGGCGTCGCCGGCGGCTATGTGCACAGCATGTATCTCAACGATCATCCCCCGATTGCGGGCGGTCGCGAGCTGTGGGGATTCCCCAAGAAACTCGGCAATCCGGAACTGCGCGTGCACACCGACACTCTGGTCGGCACGCTCGACTACAGCGACTTTCGCATTGCCACCGGCACCATGGGATTCAAGCATCGCGCGCTCGACGCGGAAGCCGTCAGGAAGTCGCTGTCGACGCCCAGCTTCCTACTGAAAATCATTCCCCACGTCGACGGTACACCGCGCATCTGCGAACTGGTACAGTACAGTCTGTCCGACATCACCATCAAGGGCGCCTGGACCGGCCCCGGGGCATTGGATCTGCATCCGCACGCGCTGGCGCCCATCGCCGACCTGCCCGTGCTGGAAGTGATATCTGCCGTACACATTTTGTCTGACCTGACCTTGCCCCTGGGCACGGTCGCTTATGATTATCTTGCTAAATAAAGGAACGTCATGCAACTCAAAGATAAAGTCGCCCTGATCACAGGTGCAGCCAGCGGTATCGGCAAGGAAATCGCCATCGAATACGCCAAGGCCGGCGCCAAGGTCGTCATCGCCGACCTCGCTCTCGACGCCGCCAAAGCAACTGCAGAAGAGATCACCAAGAGCGGCGGCACCGCCATGGCCGTCGCCATGAACGTGGTCGACGAAGCGCAAGTCGACAAGGGCATCGCCGACGCCGTCGCCGCCTACGGCAAGCTCGACGTCCTGATCAGCAACGCCGGCATCCAGATCATCGCCCCGATCGTCGACAGCACGCTGGACAACTGGCGCAAGATGCTGGCGATCCACCTCGACGGCGCCTACCTGACCACACGCGCGGCAATGCGTGCGATGATCAAGGCCGGCAACGGCGGCTCCATCATCTACATGGGTTCGGTGCACTCGCACGAAGCCTCGCCGCTGAAGGCGCCCTACGTCACCGCCAAGCACGGCCTGATCGGCCTGGCCAAGGTGGTCGCCAAGGAAGGCGCGAAGGACAAGATCCGCTCGAACGTGATCTGTCCGGGCTTTGTTCGCACGCCGCTGGTGGAGAAGCAGATTCCTGAGCAGGCCAAGGAACTGAACATCAGCGAAGACGACGTGATCAAGAAAGTCATGCTGAAGGATACGGTTGACGGCGAATTCACCACGACTGCGGATGTGGCGCAGACGGCGGTGTTTTTGGCGGCGTTTCCGACGAATGCGCTTACGGGGCAGTCGGTGGTGGTTAGCCATGGGTGGTTTATGCAGTGAGCGTTGCGAGCGCTTGTTGCTTGGGATGATGAAAAAGCCGCCTGTTTTGGCGGCTTTTTTTATGGTCTTTGTTTGTTTTGTTCCGACTTGGCGTTTGTTGTTACCGATGCTGGTCTTTCTTCGGACGACCCTG